>NZ_JBSWVK010000003.1:0-585608 GCF_056159545.1 Rossellomorea sp. ABR4_012 | reverse complement strand
CCCTTTGCCGCCGAGGCAGCGGACCGGGAGATCTTTGTCAAGGAATGCCTCTCCCAGTGCGAGATCATCCATGATGGCCCCCTCGATCCCCAGGTGTCCCCCAGACAAAAAATAATCGTCCCGATTGCATAGAATGCAGGGGCCGAACGAGCCGGCGGTTTTAAACCGCGATCCCCAGATCGTGAATAGATTCATTCCGACAACGACAATGATGTTAAAGACAACGGAGAGGTGTTCGTACAAGCGCTCAACTGTATGAAATGGCTGTAATGCCACGATGCCCCTTGCGCCTTTTCCCTGGTAGAAATGCAGCAGATTCCTTATTCCATCCACACTCGTGAACCGTGTATCTGCATCCAGAAAAAGTAACCAGCTCCCTTTTGCATGCTCGGCACCGAGCCAGCAGGCAGATGACTTTCCTGCCCCACTATTTTTCAGGACCGTTGCATCGTAGCTTTCCGCGACAGCCACAGTATTGTCCGTTGAATCGTCATCCACAACCAGTATTTCAAATTGTTTAAACCCCTGATTCTGCAATGATTGCAATAAAGGTGCGATCCTGCCCTCTTCATTCCTGGCAGGGATAATGATGGACAGAAACGGCAGACCGACCGCATTTCTTGAGTTGAAACCAGGAACTGGCAAAGACCAGAACATGAGGATGCCAATCACAACTGCCAGAATTCCAATAGCAAGATTAATCACTTCTGAAGCTGCCATAAAATCTGCCTCCTTCCTTTACGTGTGAATATACAACTTCCCGATCAGCCTTCATTTACGTGCCAACACACAACTTGACCATCCTTCAGCTACGTATCAACAAACAACCATAACCAGCCTTTACCTTACCGAATAATCATACAACTCACCCGTATCATCCTGTATCAGTTCCTGTGCGGTGATCCTGGCCGATAACAGCACTATTGGGACGCCGGCTCCAGGATGTGTGCTACTTCCGGTGAAATATAAGTTTTCACAATGCGTTGCCTTGCTTTGCGGACGATAGTGGTTGCTTTGGTCCAGGGTTGGCTGCAACCCAAACGTGGCGCCGTTATAGGCATTGAATTTCGATTCAAAGTCCCGTGGTGTGGTATACGTTTCTGTGACAATCTCATTTTCAACGTTTTCAAAACCACGGATCTTTTTTAATTCACTCAGAATGTAGCTGCGATAATAAGAAATGGTTTCCTCGTCCCATTCATACTTTGCTGTTGCTATATTCGAGACGGGCATCAGGATATACAATCCATCTTTCCCCTCGGGTGCAAGGGAAGGATCCATTTTCGAAGCGATGTACACATAAAAGGAGCCATTCGTCAGTTTCTTGCCGTCAAAAATATCTTCCAGATTCTCATCTAGCTTTTCATTGAAAATAAAGTTATGTACATGGTCGATTTCTTCATATTTCCGGTCCATGCCGAGATACATTAGAAAACATGAACAGGAGTATTTCATGCTGTCGATCTTTTTATCGGTGTATTTCCCTTTGGCGACCTTGTCTTTGACTAAGTGTTTCATCGCATACGGGAAGTCCGCATTACAGACGACGTAATCCGCAGGGATTCTTTGGCCGTCCACGATAATCCCGTCCGCCTTGCGATGTTGAATGCTGATTTCCTCCACATCTTTGCCATAGTGAATGGTTCCTCCAAGTTCCTTGAAGAGCCTCTCCATTGAAAGTGCCATCGTAAACATTCCGCCTTTAATGAACCATACTCCATATAAAAATTGAATCATCGGGATCATGGTGTAAAAAGATGGACTTTTAAGAGGGGAAATGCCTATGTACAACGTTTGAAAACTGATCAGCTGCTTCAGCCGCTCATTCTTGATGTATTTTCCGATAAACGTATCGGCCGTGTCGTATGGTTTCAGTTTCAACGCTTTTTTCAACATAGGAAGGTTATAAAAATCAGACCTTTTGCGGAATGGCCGTTGAAGGATGTGATGTTTTGCAATGACAAAGCGCTTGTAAATTTCATGCATATATTGAAAAAAACCTTCCGTGTCCTCTTCGCTGATCGATTCAATCGTCTTCGTCAAATGTGTAAGGTCCGAGGAGATATCGAAAGGCTTGTCGGGAATATCACTGAAATAAGCCCGATAAATCGGGTCCAATTTTTCCATTGGAATGTATTCATCCGGGTCGCGGCCGCATAATTCGAAAATTTCCCGATACAGTTCCGGCATCATGACAATACTCGGCCCTAAATCAAATGTGTAGCCGTCAAGTTCAATACGATTCATTTTGCCTCCGGGCGTTGATCCTTTTTCATAGATCTCTACTTGGTACCCCGCATGCTGCAGCCTGATGGCACTGGCAAGTCCTGCAACACCTGCACCCACGACAATAACTTTTTTACTCATGTAAATCCCCTCATTTCGATAGTTCCCCTTAAAAACCCTTACTTCAACCTTTACACGTACCATTGTGTCTAATCTTTTCCTATTACAGCAGCCACTTTCTCAACTTCTTCAAAGCTTTCATATTTCGATCGGAATACGGCGGGAATTTCCCTGAAACTCGCATAAAATAATCCGCTTTGTAATCTGTTTTTTCATAACTGAAGGCGAGAAAACCAGCTTTGCCGTGATAAGCACCGTATCCACTTCTCCCGACTCCACCGAAAGTGACATGGGGACTCGCGGCGTGATGGATCGCTTGGTTGACGCTGATGGTCGGTGTCCGCATGTGTTCCTTGAACAGCCCGACCCCATTCTTATCTTTGCTGAACATATATCCCGTAAGTGCATCCCGTTGAATCATTCCACTGGACAATAACGTGTTCAAATCCGTATACGGAATGACAGGAAGGACCGGGCCGAAGATCTCTTCTTCTAAGATCGAACTTCCCGGTTCCAAATCCGTCACGACGGTCGGGGCGATGAACCGATCGTCTCGGTCATGGGTACCCCCATGCCGGACGGCACCCTGGCCGATAATCTCAACCACCTTCTGAAAATGTGCATCCGTACAAATCCGGCCATAATCATCGCTTTCCTGGGGTCGGTCTCCGTAGAAAGCTGAGATCGAAGCGGAAATTTCATTCAACGTTTTCTCATAAATGGACTGATGGACAAACAGCGTGTCCGGTGCAATGCAGGTTTGTCCCGCATTAAGGAATTTCCCCCAGACGATGTCCCTGATGGCCGCTTTCGAATAGCCTGTTTCATCGAGGATGCACGGGTTTTTCCCGCCGAGTTCCAGTATCACCGGGGTGAGCTGCCCCGCCGCCTGCTCGGCCACGAGTTTTCCTGTCTGCGTACTGCCTGTAAAGAAAATCAGGTCAAATGGGGATGAAGTCAACAGGCTCGCGGTACCAGCATCTCCTGTCACAACGATTAGTTGTTCGGGAGGAAAGGCTCCATCCATGACCTCTTTCAGCAGTTCAGCCGTAGCCGGTGCATGCTCGGATGGTTTGATTACACAGCGGTTTCCGGCGGCGATGGCCCCGATCGCCGGCATCAAGGAAAGCTGAAGCGGATAATTCCACGAACCGATGATGAGTACACTACCCTGTGGATGCCTCTTTCTGTTGATCGTTTCCACATACCCCATTTTAAAATGCCGTGACCGAACCTGCCGCATCCATTTTCCCAAATGCCTGCATACATGATCGATTTCATTCAACAACACAGCAATTTCAGATGAAAAGGCTTCGAATGGCGGTTTTCCCAAATCGGAATGAAGAGCCTTCAAAAATGCCTCTTCATGCTTCAATAAAATGGTCTTCAGCTTCAAAAGCTGTTTTTTACGTGTTTCAAGAGAGGGGCTGCCTGTTGAAAACAGATCCTCTCTCTGTCTTTCAGGTAATGCTTTCAGAAAAGCCTCCTCAGGCATGGGATGCATCCCTCTCCACAATTTTCTTCCCTACAAGCTGGCCGCTCAACGTGACCATCGGCATTCCTCCGCCCGGGTTCACCGTCCCGCCGACAAAATAAAGATTGTCATAGCGTTCACTATGTTTCGGATGCTTGAATCCTTTATTCTTCTTTTTGTCTGACACGGTCCCATAGATCGCACCGCGGTCGGAGCCGTACGTCCGTCTGATATCTTCCGGAGTCCACATATCCTTTGTGACGATATTTTCGCGTAAGTCCTCGAGTCCCATTTTTTCCAATTTGATCAGGACCCGTTCAGCGAACTGTTCATAGTCCTGCTGCGTAAACGGTTTTTCATCCCGGATAAATGGAATATGAGGCAGCACTTTAATATTTTCATGTCCTGGAGGGGCTTGTGTCGGATCAGTCTTATTGACGTTCACGAGATAAATGACCGGGTCGTCCGGCAGTTCACGGCGGTGGAAGATCGATTGCATCTGCTGCTTCATATTTTCTGCGAAAAAGAAATTATGATGGCGCAGCTGCGGATAGCTCTTTTTCACACCCAAATGCATCACGAGTCCGGAACTGGCCGGTTCGAATTTCTTTTTCAATTTATTAATATATTGGCTGTCTTCCTCCAGCAATCGTTCGTAAACCGGGATGACTTCCATATTGGAAACAAAATAATCTGCCGTAAGTGTTGTCCCGTCTTCCAATACGGCACCGGTAATTTCCCCATCCTTTTTTTCAAGCTTTACGATCTGCCTTCCCAAATGGAAGGTGACGCCCACTTCTTCAGCCAGCTTCACGAGGCCGTTTGCCAGTTTGTTCAAACCGCCGGGTACATACCATACGCCCTGATCATGCTGCATGTAGATCATCATATTCAGCACGGCTGGTGCATCGTAAGGGGACGAACCGACGTACTTGATAAAATAGGAAAGTTTATCGCGGAACTGCTCATTGCTGATCCGTTTATCAATGGCGCCGTGAACCGTCGAAAACAGATCAAAGTTCTTAATCGCACTGAACAGACCCGTATGCTTCATGATTTCCCTCGTGCGGTCAACACCATGCTGAAAATAAGTTTTATCCGTCATATCATAAAGCGTTTTCGAATAGTCCAGCAGATTCTTATATTCACGGATATCCTTTTCAGTCAGGGATGGGTTCTTCTCCAGCATGTCGTTCAAATCTTCATATAAGTCTATGACATTTCCATCTGGGAAAAAGGAGCGCCACTGATGATCCAGCTTCTCAATCTGAACGTAGTCCTTCATCGATTTCCCGCTGGCGGCAAACAATTTTTCAAAGATCTGCGGCATCGTCAATATGGACGGGCCGAGATCGAATCCAAAACCATCTTGATCCAGCCGATTCAGCTTTCCGCCGATGTGGTTGTTTTTTTCATATAAGGAGACATCGTATCCGGCCTGCGCAAGTGAAATCGCAGCCGACAGTCCACCGAGTCCTCCTCCGATGACGAGTACGGATTTATTTTTCAACTGTTAATGCATCTCCTTCCCGCAAATCAAAGGCGCTTTTGACTGCAACGTTGATTTGGGTCATTTTTTCTTTTGTCACATAGTTCCGTTTCGTTAGACATTGGTATCCATTGTTTCTGACAGCGTCAAGTATGCCTTTATATACGTGAGCTGACAGATAGACGGGCACGCGGCTATCGGGATCGAACAGCTCTATGTTTAACAAGAACTTGCTATATAATAATTCAGCACGTGCAGCAAGTTTTTCCCATAGGTTGATGAAATGTTCATTGATCGTACCGTTATGTAAATCTTTCTCTGAATAGTGAAAATGGCGTAATTCAGCGTTTGGAAGGTAGATGCGGTTTTTCTCATGGTAATCTTCGCCGATGTCACGCAGAATATTCGTGATTTGCATGGCAACGCCCAGACTGACCGCTGATGATTGCAAATCAGCAGAAGATTCCGAAGCAATGACAGGCAGAAGCATTAATCCGACAGACCCTGCAACATAGTAACTGTATCGTTCCAGTTCCTTCATTGTTTTCGGGGTTGTAAATGTTAAATCCATGGACTGCCCCGTCAGTTGGTCATAAAACGGGCCGATGTCCATATCATACGTATTAAATACATGTCTGAGTGCGCGCCAAAGTGGTTTATCCAATTCCTCATGATCGTTGAACAAATCAAGCTCTTTCTTCAATTGTCTCAGCATCTGAACCTTTTTCTTGGATGAATGGTTTCCGTCTGCACACTCATCAGCGGTCCTGCAAAAAGCGTAGATGGCATAAACGGCATGTGCCTTTTCACTTGGCAGTTGTGAAAAGGCATAGTAAAAGCTTTTGGAATGTTTTTTTATGATCTTTTCACAATAATCAAAATCCGCTTGCCGTTGCTCTTTGTCCATATCCATCTCCTTCTGATCCATGTCCAGATCATTGAAATATCGTTAAACCGTCGATTGGCTTTTTTCTACTGCTTCCAAGTCTGTAACCTTAGAACTTATTTTATACCCTCGTTCCCCACTAAAAAAACTTTGGATGTGCTATTAATAAAGGAGGTGTTTCAATTTCCATTGGATCTGGCTACTTCTTTGATCTTCCTTGCGATCAATCTCCAAGCCTCTTCCGCACTTTCTTTTGGACCGAGATGGGTAAACGCGTGAGAACAGTCTCTGAATTGCTCAGCTTGAACGCTTACCCCTGCTGCTTTTAGTTTCTCGGCATAACATTCGGCTTCTGGCCTGAATGCGTCGTACTCCGCTATGAGGATAAGGGCAGAAGCCAAGCGGTCACTCACCTCAGCACGAACAGGCGAAGCGTGAGGATGACCCGCTTGTTCTTTGTCAGGTACGTAACACATGTTTAAAAAATGTGCGACTTGAGGATAGCGGGCACGCCACTTATCCGGTTCCGGTTTGGCCCCATGCGGGGTGACAAAATCCAGCATCGGGCAGGACAGCACTTGGAGCAGGGGCTGGTCCTCCCCTTTCTCTTCAAGGTAGAGACAGAGCGCTGCTGCGAGATTCCCACCTGAGCTTTGTCCGCCAACCATGATTTTTTCAGCATCGATATTCAACTCATCGGCTCTTCTCTTCATCCATTGAATAATTTCAAAGCACTGTTCAATCGGTTTCGGAAAAGGGTACTCTGGTGCTTTCACATAATCGACATTCACGACCACACATCCTGCCTTATTGGCCAGGTAGCGGCAATAGGGATCATCCATCTCCTTTTCATTCATGATGAACGCTCCTCCGTGGAAATTGATATAGACAGGGAACTTTTTCTGTTGTGCTTCTAAAGGATAATATATGGAAATGTTAGTAGGATGAACAGATGTTTCAACGACCACATCTTTTTTCATTTTTACATCTTGTCGGGGAATCATAGGTGTTTTTTTTGCTTGATTTGGAAGGAGGCGCAGACATTTTGCAATGATGAGAGTGAACATAAGGGTAACCTCACTTTTTTTAACATTTTAGCCATGAATGGGACACTTCTATACTCGGATTTTATTGCTCCAGCAGTGGAAGGGATCAAGAGTTCATCGGTCTTTTCTTTATTTCTTTTCCATTCCCAATATTGGTACCCTTACAATAGAAGTGCTGAATCTTGTTTTCAATGTATTTATCTCACTATGAATTTTTAAAGTTCATTATGCCTTTTCTATCTATTCCATAAAAAGACGCATATCCCTGCTTTGGGATTATGCCTCGATGATTTCCGTTTTGGGGCCTGCCCACCAGGGTTTCGTGCCTGACCCCTGTACGCTATAGCTTCACCGTACCGGGGATCAGGCCCACCCCCAGCCATTCATTCCAACTCTCCGACTGATCCAAAGATTTTTCGACAAATTGGGTGATAAACGGAAAGTGGATTGTATTTTTGAAATGTGGCACGTAAACGTCTAAAGTGGCACGTATTTTCCGAAAGTTGCACGCAAACTCGGAAAGTGGCACGTATTTTCATTAAAGGAAGGAATATAGAGAAACTGAGCCGTTTGGTTATCACATTGGCGGCATCCCCCCCGCCTCAGACCCATTTTCAGAAGAGATAATGTAAGAAAACACCTCAGCAAATCAAAAAAGGATGGATATTCATCCATCCTTACCGATAACATATTACAGCTGCCTGCTAAAGTCCCCTTCATTCTCGCTTCAACTTAATCGGTGAATGTAAATCATCAAAATCCCTATAGGATCGATGGGATACGACTTTTTTCCCATTTGAATAGCCATCCAGTTGTAAAACCCGGTCAGAATTGGTTTCCAGATAGAACTGATAATGGTTCATGTTCAGTCTGTAAAAAGTGTAGCTGTTGCCGAGTAGATTCTTCCTGATCACCTGTGTGTCAGGGTGCTGCTTGATGAACTCAGCCAATTCCGGAACTGTAGCATTTGGAATATCAGCGATAGAATAGAACTTCTCCTTCATATTGTCTTTTAGCGTATGCATGGTATGCTGCGCCATGTCTTTCCATTCACTTCCATGTAACTCCATAATAACCCTCCTCATTTCTTGTTACTAAGAAGAGTCTCCAATTTCACATAATACATTCCCTGATAAAGAAACCAGCCTATTTTGAATGACACTAGAAATATAAATTTCCAAGGTGAAAATTGAGCATATTATCGGTAGGGGGTGATAGGATGGCTGACAAAAAGAAAACTACCAAAGACAACGAAGAATACAGTACATTAGAGAATGGAACTAAAAACGATCGGCATAATGATAATGCCCTGGCGGCAGCAGCTCTTGAACAGGAAACCCCAAGGATTAATACAGATAACATTTAATAGTAGATGATCCGTTATTTGGGAAGTGACTAAGATTCGCTAAAGCTCACCACCCCAGGGGACTGACCCCAACAATTCAGGAGCATTAGTAAAAAAACAAGGGACGGCCCCTTTTTAAAGCAAGTAAGGTCCGTCCCAATTCCTTTACGTTTTATACCGCTGAAACTTCCACTTTCTCCTCTTCAGCATCATCCACAACGGCAGACCCGACGGCTTATCATGGGAGAGGGACGGACCTTTTTGAGACAAAGGCCCGTCCCTCCAGATAAAGGATGCAAAAAGGCGTATCTCTTGCTTACCCGGTCTTATCCAACTTATTAAGATGTTTGATCAGGCTCCCTTTCTGCATCCCATATCGGCAACTCTATAAAAATTTTTCGACAAGTGGCTTAAATATGCGGCTCACATTTCCCTTATACCCGGGTTCCATTACGATTTATGCTGACTTTTCAAGATTTATGCTGAAAAAAATGAGTTTATGCTGACTTTTAGAGATTTATGCTGAATAATTTCATTATATGCTGACTTTTACAAAAATAACCAATTCACAACATCGAAGGATGACCCTTGTTTTTCCAAAGCAAGAGAACCGTCTCTAATGCTTTTTAATAAGAAAAGTAGAGGAGGTAACCGTCCCCACTCTACATAAAACAAAGAAAGATCCTTCCCCAGATAAAGAATGCCTAATCCACAAAAAACCGAATAATGGCCCTTTTCCAGAGAATCCATTATTCGGGAAGCACTTCACTCTTTTTTTGACGAAATCAAATCCGCTACAAGGATATAACGCTCTGGTGATGCCCCGATAAAATTGAACGGGTAGCAGGTGGAAACAGTCAGGGTCGCCTTTGGTTTTGGTACAATGACCGTCCTGTCATTCTTGTCAACGATGCGTACTTTTTTGACTTTGTACGTAAATTCCCCCGCAGATGTTTGCACAACAAGCAGGTCGCCTATCCCCACCTCACCCATCTGACGAAAGACAGTGTCACGATGACCTGACAGGACTGTATTATCTTCCTCACCAGGCAGGACACTGCCGGCGAAATGTCCCACTCCTTTATCCAGTTCATCTTCATGTGTTCCGTGAAAAATCGGCAGCTTTGCCGCAAGCTTCGGGATGATAAGCTCACCAATATTTTCTCCCTTTTCAGGACGTTCTGCATAAAGGGGGACCTTCTCTTGTTCCTTGCTCTGTTCCTTCTCTTTCAAATCAGGCTTCGTTGTATAATCTTCAGCATTTACTTGTCCTGTTTTAAATAGCAGATACCCTTTTAAAAAGGTATAGGCATTCGTCCCGGCAAACCATGCTCCAAATACAATGAGACTCACAGACAATAAAAGGGGTACGAGACGCTTGCTGCGTTTGACCTTTCTCACTTGAGGTTAAATCCCTTTGACTCTATAGCGTCTGAATAAGAAAGCACCAACTAATACAAATGCCAGGCCAACGAAAGTATTGCCAACATAATCAGAAGCTGTTTTCGGAAGCTTGCCGCCTTTGACTGTTTTGACAAGTGGTTTCGATCCATTTGGTGCTTCAGCCGTCACAATTTCCTTTGCTTGCTTCATGTCCTTCCCTGTCTCCTGAATAAGCTCAGAGCCAAACATGTCTGCCGTCAGCAATAGATCAGCAAGAAACGCCCCTTGCTTGTTGTATAATTCCATTAATAGATCATACCCATTTGTCGTGTCCATCGTCATCAGAGTTTCAAATGATACGACTTGTTTTTCATCATCTTTCACGAGGTAATACGACGTTTCCAACTCAAAAAGTTGGAGCATGTCATGAAAGATATCGAGAAGCTCTGCAATTTGCTCAGCTGTAAGTTCTTCAGCGGTTTCAAATTCTTCAAACGCCATCATTCTTTCGCTTAGCTCGATTAATTGATCCAGGAAAGCAGGATCTTCAAACGCAAGAGTTTCAAAATGAGCAAACAACTTTTCAAGCTCCTCATCCGTCAGACCGATTTCTGTGAAGAGACCATATACTTCGTCTAAATTTGCACCACCGTTCACATAGATATCAACAGCGAGCTCAAGATCTTCAATATACTCATAGTTTTCAATGGCATCGTCATTCTCTTTTAAAAATTGCTCCAGTGCTTCCTTTGAGTCAAAGCCATAATCACTTAATAGCTGCATAAGGTTTTCTTCATCAATCGGAGTACCTTCCCATCCGTTCAAATAAAAATCCACATACTCATGAAGTTCTTCGGAAAAGATGATCCATGTGCCTTCCAACACATCTTGTCCCTCTTCTATATCACCATATTCAACTAGAAGTTCATTCAACTCTTCACGACTCAGGTCAAATTCTTGTAGTACTAGTTGAATAGATTCCTCTGAAAGTGGTGTACCGAGATCTTCCACAGACTCATAATCTTCCAAATACCATTCTTTACTTTCAAGATAATCGATATAATCCTGCTTCTCCCACCCAATATTCTTCAAAAACTCTTCAAAATCTGGTTCATTAGGCTCAATGGCGTACGTCATTCCCGGTAAAACACCAAATCCCAAAACCAATACCAAAACTAGCGAAAGTAAACGCTTCATCACTTATCCTCCAGAGGTTTATGTATTTAATATCTAGAATAGTATAATCTCGGAGGGTGAATTTGGATATAGGTATTTTTTTCTATAAAATCACAAAAGAGCTACCATTGTAAAAAGGTAGCTCTTTGAATATGAATGACTGATTCGATTTGTTATATAGCTTACTAGAATTCATATAAGTTCAAGAAGGGATTCCATTCAGGTTGCCGCTGAGAGCATGGTACTACTTCTAACCAACCCCCAACAAAGAGATGACACATTTAACCGCTTTTCGTCTACCTGGCCAACAAGAAGCACCCGGGGACAGGCCCGACAACACTGGCAAACCTGGGACGGTTTTCACACTACTTTTCGGGATAAATTCGTGGTGATGGTCCAAAGGAAAAAGGTAGAGAGGGAACGTTCCCCACTCTACCCTCATCTCAACTCCCCTGGATCGGCAACACCGTAGAATCCTTAATTTCCCTCAACGCCAGACTCGTTTGAATCTTGGTGATCCCCATTTCATTCAGCCTTCGAATAAAAAGCTCCAGCCCCTTACGATCCTTGCAGGCGACTTTCAGGAGATAATCATATTCCCCGGTCAAACAGTGACATTCCAAGACTTCTTCCATTGTTTCCAATGTCTCCTCCACTGCTTCCAACTTTTCTGTCCTATGTTCATTCGTGCTCATAAACACAAAGCATAGTAAGTCAAATCCCAATTTTTCATGGTTTAGAATGGCTACCTGTTTTTTGATATATCCTTCCGTCTCGAGCCTCTTGATTCTTGCGTGTACGGCTGGTGCCGATAAGTTTACCCTTTTTGATAATTCAAGATTGCTCAGCTGCCCATCCTTTTGAAGCAAATCCAATAGCTGAAGATCCATCTGGTCCAATACCCTGCTGACAATTGATTCCATGATTCATCCACCCTTTTCAATTGTTCCAAAAACCACCGATAAAACGATGTAGATATTAATTTTTATAATCTAAAAACCTATTATACTTTCAATTATTTCGATTAATTCTCATTATACAATAAGTTCTTTTGTAATATCAGGAAAATGTTAAAATTATTCTTATAGTAAATGTCATTGTGCACAATGGCTCTTCGAAAAGGGGCTAAATGACGTGAAGTATTATTATCTATTGTTACTGACCAGTCTTCTCTGGGGAGGCAACTTCATTGTGGGGAAAACGCTTGTGGAACATGCATCCCCGGGAACATTGACGATAGTAAGATGGGCCATCGCCATCGTATGCCTGTTCCCGATTGTCTGGTGGAAAGAAAAAAAGCTCGTTCCACCGATCCAATCGGTCCTTCCCTTATGTTTAATGGGTCTGACAGGGGTGGCCCTCTTTCAGGCACTGCAATTCATGGCCTTGGAAAAAACCTCAGCTACCAATGTGGGCTTGATTTCCACGTTAAATATGTTTTCAATCGCCGGAATTTCATTTATATTTTTAAAGGAAAAAATGAACGCATTTCAACTGCTATCTATGTTCTTATCGCTCTTTGGCGTGTTACTTGTCCTTTCCAAAGGGAACACGGAAATGATCTTTTCCCTGCAATTTAATGAAGGGGATCTGTATATGCTGGCCGCGGTTGTGATGTGGGGATTCTATTCCGTTTGCAGCAAATGGGCGATGAAGACCGTCACCCCCATGATGTCCATTTTATACTCGGGTATATTCGGTCTTCTCATCCTTCTTCCCTTTAACCTTCAAGATTTCCGGGTAACCAATGTGGATGCTTCTTTCATGCTGTCGATCATATATACCGGTGTGATTTCCACTGTTGTCTGCATGGTACTCTGGAATGTCGGGGTAAATAAATTAGGGCCAAGTACGTCGGGATTGTTCTTGAATTTTAATCCCGTATTCACAGCCTTATTGGCGTTTGCCTTTTTGGGAGAAAAGATGAATGGGCTGCAAGCTGCTGGCAGTATGATTGTCTTGGCGGGATGCGTGTTGTTTTCGTTATTCAAGTCAAAGTCTCGCATCTTCAAGGAAATTCCTTCACATATGATATCAAATGAGCCTGTAAAGACTTCATGAAAAGAAGCAGTGCCGGTTTAGGGGGAACTTGGGACGATTCTCACTCTACTTTTCAGGGTACATTCCGTGGGATGGATCTTTGCTGTAAAAGGAATAGGTAGAGAGGGAACCGCCCCCACTCTACCTGTAGGAGCTGATGAATGGTATACGCTACCGGGTGAGAAATATCACCTTCATGATTCACGAGATCATGAGGTCATTCACCGGATGCTTTCTGCCGTGTTGGAGCGACCTTGAAGTTAGGGCCATGCATGCATAATAATAAAAAATCATTCGGGGCTTCCGAATGATTTTTATTATTGAAGAAAATAGCCGGGTCAAGGGACCTGTCCCCCTGAGCCATCGGATTTGTGGCCTGCCCTTTGGTAAGCTAAAGCTTCACCGTACCCGTCGGTGGTGAGGCCCCCGCAATTCATTGGAACTGAGTATCCATGACCCAAAGATTTTTCGACAAGTTGGTTGATAAACGGGGAAAGTGGCACGTATTTTTAAAATGTTGCATGTAAATGTGGAAAGTGGATCGTATTTTCCAAAAGTGGAACGGATATTTGAAAAGTGGCATGTATTTTTTATAGCGGATGAAATATGGCTGAAAATTAACCTGTTTGTTAATCACATCGGCGACGTCCATCAGGGCCAGACCCATTTTCAGAAAAAATAGTGCAAGAAATGTACTTCTCGAAATCAAAAAGGATGGAAATTCATCCATCCTTAACTAAAAACATTATAAATCTATCTCCATCCGCCTCATTTTTGTTCGTAAATTCATAGACTCATAAAACTTTATCGCATTCTCGTTAAACTCCCACACGCCTAATTCCAATGAGTCTGCTTCTATACTCTTTGCGTACTCCACTATTTTCGCAAAGAATCGTTTCCCCATTCCTTTTCCTCTGTACGTACGATCGACACCAAAATCGTCCATATAGACAACTTTCTTAGGGATTAGAATTGGTCTTTCTTCTGTATTTTTTATCGTAATGATGGTATAAGCGATTGGCTGGTCTTCTTCCAATAAGAATACCTTTGTGTTTTCTCCCTCTATCAAGTTATTGAAATACTCCTTGTCTAACGTGACATCAGCCATCTTATAATGGTCCGGTCTTTCCTTTGTATGAATCTCGTGGACTTGTTTTTGTATGTGATGAATGGCATCATAATCTTTCTTGGCTGCTTCTCTCATATGTATCTCCACTATATTTCCCTCCTGATGTTTGTTGTAAAACTGCCCTTCACTTGAACAAAGGGCGGCTGCATGAAGCACGGGGACTGCCTTGTGCTTCCGAAGCAAGAGAACTGTCCCCATGCTTCCATAAGAAATTATAATTTAGAACCACACCACGGGCAGTAATCAACCCTTATACTTGAAGACCCTCCATCATGAATGATCAACCCGTATTCATTATCACGATCATCAAAATTGATGATATTATCAGGGCAATCAAAGGGGTCTTTATTTATGAATATCACACTTGAAATTTGCATGATAGTCCATATCTTTACAAAAATGTTTTTTCATGAGTTTACCTCTCCACATAATTACTTGTGAATTTGTAGTGAATTATAAATGATTGTCACCAATGATAATCATTTCATTATCCTTCTTTACTTGATTTAACAGGCTATCAGGATGCGCTTTTTTAACTATCTTTATTAATTGGTATACATTCATATTTCACGAGTCCCCAAGAAACAATACCTCAATACCAATTATTTCAAAATTCCACGACATAAACAATATCAAATATTTCAAAGAAAAATGGGCTTATCCGGTTCTGGATAAGCCTCCTATATTAGAATATATGTACAGCTAATGAAGCTTTTTTAAAAAGCTGCGTTTGAACAAAATCCATGTACGGCGTGTTGTAGACAGCTCTATAATGAAGGAATAGAGTGAGAACCGTCCCCACTCTACTTTTCAATTACAAAACCCTAACACCTTCCAAACTCGAAAACCACATCAAATTCTGCTTCAGAGAAGCGCAGTGACGTATCTCTTGCATCCCGCACAAGAACCGTCCCCGCGCTTCGCTAAAAACGCACGTGCATTTCTTTCATAGCTCTAAAGCCCACCAGATTTCTCCATTCGACCTCTTCGGTTTCCAGATGGATATTAGTATCGTTTTGTAAAAGCGTCTGTATCGCAATTTGAGATTCTATCCTCGTTAAAGCAGAACCTAAACAGAAATGAATGCCTGATCCAAATGCAAGGTGAGGGTTTGGGTTTCTTGTAATATCAAAGACATCCGCGTTTGAGAATTGTTTAGAATCCCGATTAGCTGCTCCAATAAGGACGTACACATGATCACCTTTTCTAATCTGAACGTCGTTAAGTTCAACATCCTCCGATGCGATCCTGGCTATCATTTGAGTAGGGCTTTCATATCGTAAGCATTCCTCTATTGCTGATTCAATAAGAGAAGGATTTTCAATCAACATATGGTATTCTTTTGGATTTTTTAATAGACAATAGAATGAATTACTGATTAAATTGACGGTTGTTTCATGTCCAGCAATCACAAGTAACACAGAAGCTGCTAATAGTTCTTCTTCCGTTAGTTTCCTATCATTTTCTTGCTGCAATAATTCGCTGATTAGATCATCTTGAGGAGATTCCCTCCTTTTTTCAATCAGATCTTTAAAAAAGGACAGCATCTCCAATGTTGTATTGTTTCCTTCAACAATGGATCGTCTTGAACGTGTAAAGTCGATTGATTGAATCAAATTCAATGCCCATTTACGAAAAATATTTTTATCATTATCCGGTATCCCTATTATTTTTGCAATCACAAGACTGGCAAAAGGAAATGCAAAATCGGAAACCACTTCTATTTTCTTCTTATCCTTTAGGTTATTCCATAAATTCATTGCTATTTTTTCTATAAATGGACGACACTCTTCAATTCTGGCAGGAGTAAATGTATGGCTGATAAGCTTACGTAGTCTTCCGTGATCAGGTGGATTTCTAAAAAGCATCATTTGGCTTTGGATATCTTTTATGGCTTCATACTTTTTCGTTGTCTCGGGAAGTGGGATTCGAGTTTGAAAACGGTTATCCTTAAGGATGGTTAATGCTTCTTGATATCCCGTTACGTACCATCCAGGATATTTATAAAAACTCCCTTTATACACCGGATGAATGGAACGAATTTCCTCATAAAAAGAATACGGGCTTTTCGTAATGTTATATGTAAATCTATCTGTACTTTGATTCATCTTGTCCTCCCTCCTAAACCTACTTGGTATTAAGTACAGCGGCAATTCACTGTTTTTACCTGCATCTGTGTCTGTTCCGGTGAAAAAAACCTTCATTAAATAATCTTCAACTCTCTACCAATCTCTTTAAAAGATGCAAGCATATGCTCAATTTGTGAATCATTATGAGCAGCAGTAACAGTGAGCCGTATACGACTTTCTCCTTCAGGAACAGTTGGTGGCCGAATCGCAGGCGCATAGATACCATATTCTTGGAGCATTTTTGAAAATCTAACAGACTTTGCTGCGTCACCAATTATCACAGGGATGATAGGTGTATCCTGTCCATATACGGTGAACCCCATTGCTTCCAATGAGCTTTTTATTATTTTTATCTGTCTGCGTAAACGTTCCCCTAACTCCAGGCTACTTTCAATGATATCCAATGCGGTACAGGCTGCTGCACAACTTACCGGAGGGAGAGAAGTTTGAAAAATAAACGTTCTACTATGATTGATCAAAAAATCAATCAACATTCTGGACCCCGTTACAAAACCGCCTTCAACTCCTATTGATTTACTTAACGTTCCAATGACTACATCCGGAGAAACTCCAAAACGTTCACTTGTTCCTCTTCCTCCTTCTCCTAAAACACCTGTAGCATGTGCATCATCTACAATCACATAAGCATCATATCGTTTAGATAGTTTCATGATTTCATCTAATGGGGCAATCGTTCCGTCCATACTAAAGACACCATCTGTGACAATAAATCTACGAGTATACGATTGTGTTTCCTTTAATTTTCCCTCAAGATCACTCATGTCAGAATGCTTGTAAATGACAGTTTCAGCTTTTGACAGTCGGCAGCCATCGATGATACTTGCATGATTAAGTTGATCGCTTAACAACACATGCCCTTTTTCCGGCAAGGATGAAAGAACACCAATGTTGGCTAAATACCCGCTTGAGAATAAAAGAGCAGCCTCCATTCTTTTAAAATTGGCAATCCTTTGCTCCAGCTTTTCATGCCATTCCGTATTTCCAGTTGTTAACCTGGATCCGCTGCTTCCAACTCCAAATTCCTGTAACGTGTTTAATGCCTGTTCAATCAGCATTGGATCATTCGCTAAGCCTAAATAGTTATTTGATGAAAAAACAATCTGTTGTGCACCATTCACTACCATGTTTGGCTGAGGTGCAGTGCTCATGGTCCTTAACTCTCGATATAAGCCAGCCTGTTTGGTCTTTTCGATCCTTTGGCTTAACCATTGTTCAATGCTCATTACCATTCATATCCTTTACTTTTATACCTTCACCACTTTCTATGATGAAAGGATTTTCATCATCATCCTTCATTTCTGTGAATCCTAAATATTTTTTGTTATTTTCAATCAGTTCTTGTCTCATGATCTTCCTCCCATTGAACGATGATTGGCTGCTCTTCTAAATAAGTCATATATGTATCGATAGTAGATAACGCATCCACAAAAAAGATACGGCATCCTCTCTCATCACCATAGTGTTTAAGCTGCGTTATCCGTTGATAACCTATGTGTTTACCAGCGACATATCCAGTAACGTAATTCGGATCATCTGACCAGCATAATTCTGCAATGGTTGATTCGTGATTACACACTTTCGTAGCAAGTACCAGCGCTTCCTTTAACCTCGGGTTAGCAGGGACAGCTTTTGATTCAGCCCACTTTTCAAAATTTCCCGTTTGCCAATCCATTCTGGAGACACGAACACCTTTATCTGTTCTCCCATCTATCCGCTCCCCCGTTTGAACATCAATCAGGATCGCTCCTCTGACTGCATATTCAGGGATTTGCTTATAGGCTTTTTCAATAATGCCTTCAGAGACACCCGTTTTCTTAAGAAGAGTTCTCGCCAGCTCTTGTCCTTCTTTCACTGTCGTTACTTCATTAGTCTGGACTGTCAGAGGATTCACTTGTTTAATAGATTGATTGACTATTTCACATTGAATTTGAAAAAAATCCGGTTTTCCTCTTGGGTGATTTAATGCTTTTTCCAGTAATGTGTTCACTGACATCTGTAAATCATTATAGGAAGAGAGTAGTTCACCACCGGAGATATGCTTCCCTCCATTTTCATGTGATTCCTTTTCTGAAGCCCGCATCCTTACACTATATATTTTACTCTGATCCATACATCTCTCCCCTAAACTTCGTTATAACTGGAACAATGTTCTTTCATTCATAAAGTGTGTCTGCTCCATCCCTTGTAAACCAAATAAAAATATTAGTTTACAATTAATCCATAGAATTGTTAACCTTTAATTTAAATAAGTTAACAATTAAGGGTGTATTAAAAGGAGGAAGAGGGGCAATGTTGCTTTAATGACCACGAAAACATATACACCCATTGAAAAAAGACGATCATGTCTGATGATCGCCTTCTTCACTCTTGCTCCCGATTGTTCCAAAAAAAAGGGGCTACCCCCCTTTTCAGAATAGCCTTAACAATCATAATGGTCTACTATGCCAATGCATCAACGTTGTACCAATCACCTTTGACTGTAATGTGTAAATGATCGATAACTTTGCTCTTTATCTTGATGTTTGGATTTAGAAAGATAGTTCCATCCTGATACAATTTATTTACTTTTGACCTTGAAATGCCAAGGATTTCTGCTAGCAGCTTATCTATTCTAAGACCAAAATCATATTTACAGCAAAGTCTAATTGTAACCTCGTCAGGTAATGAATCGAGCTTTTCTTTTCTTACCTCATATCGTATATTTGTATTTACATCATTACACAGTTTTCTTAATTTGTTGATTTGAAAAGCATAGTACCAGATTGTCTCTTTATCATTATTCATAAATTTTTGAATGAGCTTAGAGTCAATTTTATTAATACTTACTCTCGATATAATGGGGTAATTCCAAGTTCCCTCACAATGGATACAGTTATAAATAAGCCAAATATCAACTATTTTCTGATTCGCATTTACCCTGAATTTCTCACTGCAATAAAATTCTGTGTTCGTTTTGCATTTACTGCAATTTCGTTTTATATAAGGTGTTTCCTGAGCAATGATCTCATACGTGAATAAATGATTTAAACTCATACACCAGTTCCTCCTATTTATTCAGAGGAACGCAAAAAACGGTTGAGTGGAGAAAGATTTCCCATAATAAAAAACGGAATACCAAATAGGTATCCCGCCGGAATTTAAACAACTGATGATCCTGCGTTCCCTGTAATGGTTAAAAATAGGCACACCTCTCCCGTCGTTGAACAATGATGTTCAAAAAAAGAAATGTACTATTAAGTTGCTTAACCATTACAAGTAAGTTGGCAAAACCAATTCCACCTTCCGTATTTCTCCTGTACACTTAGAATACCATTATTATGAAATAATTACCATTGTTTTATGATCATCAGGAATATTAATGTTGGTCATAATTATTATCCATTATTTAAATGTTTATCGAATAAGTTGGCTCTCCATATGTTAGAGTATGCTCATCAATAAATCCAAGTTTTAAATAAAACAACTTGCCAGCATCGTTTTTCGGATGCACGGTTAAACGGAGTCGATTGCAAGAAGGATGAGTATGTTTAAGGTGTTTCATTAACTCTTTTATCGATTCAGAACCATATCCGATTCTTTGAAAGCTCTTATCGATAAAAAAATGAAAAAGCCAATAGTCTTCTTTACTATCAGGTGTATAATGCAGATTGAAGAAGCCAATCATTTTGTCTCGATCGTAAATTCCATATGGTTCGACTGTTTTACCATCTGGTTTGATATAAGCTTTAGCGAGAGCAATTGCAACAGGCGGTGTAACTGCTGCAATAAATTTTTGCTGTTCAACATATACTGAAAGTCCCAAAGCTTCCCGCCAGTTATCCGAATCGATCTTTCTCAGCTCTACCTTATCCATTGTGCACCTCACATTCCCATTTTCTTCATATCAACAAACATTGGTTTCTTGATTCCGTACATTATTTTTTTCAAAAAAATTTGTACAACAATCTTGTCCTTTACATAAAGTAAGAGCACATTCTTGCTCCAGAAATGCGCCCGATATTGTACTCAAAAGTATTTCCAGCATTGATATTGCGAGGTCCATGACTTCATTGATTCTGGTGAGTTTTATTGGAATTGTCTCCTATATACTTCTCCATGCGGATATCAGACCACATTTTATCTTGCCAATAAGTGAAATCTTCGATAATGCCAATTTCCTCATAGCCCAGCTTCTGATACAGCTTATGTGCCTGCATGTTAAATTCAAAAACACCCAGTTCAATACGTTTAAGACCTTGCTTCTTAATCTGTTCCTCTAAATATTGTATCGCCGCATAACCAATCCCTTTCCCCCTGCCTTCGTGCTCTCCAATCGTAATCCCTATCCAGGCTGTTCCATACTCTTTTTTGTAAAGATGGTTCGGATCGACCATATAGTTCATTTCACCGATCAACTGATCGTCCAGATAAATCAAGTAGATTTGTAGATTTTCCAGGCGTTCTGTTAAGCTTTCAAGAGTAAGGATCCTCTGCTGTTCCAATTCTGACTTGTTTTGGTTAGGGCGAGTCATCGGTATCAAAGAGGGATCATTTTCCCACCGATTAAACACGTCTACAAGTGGTAAGGTAGGTTCAGTTAATTTAATGAAATTAGTATTCATTTGGGCCTCCTATTTTTAATAACAATTATTTCAAATATTATGATTTTGGGCAATGTTCTTGTTCAAGTAAAATGGCCACTAATTGAACATAATTTCAATCACTTTCGTACCCAAACCAACTGTTTCAGGTCACCATCTCCCTCCTACGCCGTCAGCGTATCCATCATTTGAGCCCGGTACGAAGCTGATTAATAGAAGAAGACATATAGAAGGGCAAATCCCATGTGCTGGAACCTGCACTTTTTAATGGTTTAATCTTGGCTGCTGATAAACATTTGATTGTATTCCAGGCTTACGTCTCGTATTACGTCTGAAAACCCTAACCTTTTTGTGGTGAAAATGCGTTTGCTAACGGGTTATGATCCATTTTCGGAATTTATGATCCATTCGACAAAAAATACGCGCCGTTATCTGCATTTATGTTCCATTTCAGAAAAATACGATCCATTTTCAAAATATATGATCCTATGATAATCATTCTAAACTGGGAGCTTTGTTCATTTGAATTCCCATGAATGATCAAAGAGTATTCATTAAACATAGAGATAGTAAGGCGGAGATACAAGAAAAAGGGGTTTATATCTGTTCCTCTTTCACAAACATCAATATCTCAAATGGTCTAACTTTAAATTTATTTATATAAATCTCTTTAAATATTCGCCAAATATTTTGTTCATCACTTTGGGTGTGTTTTCTAAATAAACATTAATTTGTTCAATGTTTGATTCGAATTTATCAGAGTTTCTTTCATCTGTTGGAAAATCAGATATTCCTTTAATGATAATACATTCAACATCATTCTTCTTACAGATATAAGCAATTGCACCCGCTTCTGTATCGGCTATTGTTATTTGGTTTTCTTTAAGTTCTAAATAGTCCTTCCACATAACTACTGCTTTATCAGCGGTGCCAATTGTTCCAGTATAAAAATCATTTCCATATTTTGATAGATCAATATCGACTATGAAGGATTGTTTAATAAGAGGCTCGATTTCTTTTACTGTGCAATCATATTGAACGGCTTCATCGGGTACAAAAATATCCAAATTACTGAACTTATCATCTATTCCTGCACAGGTTCCAGCAACGATTACTTTAGTTAAATTAAATTTAGAAATCATATACTGATTACCACCAACACCATTTACTTTTCTAACACCGGTACTATAAAAAACAAGTTCGGTATCATTAATAGTTCTTATGAAATACTCGCCATAAGGATAACGGATACGTTCATTATCTTTTATGCCGAAATATTCCAATGTCGCTTCATATTCCCACTTCGTTGCTATACTTATTCCTATCATCGACTTATCACCTTACAAATATAATTTGTCACTATTGAATGTCTATACACGGTCTGAATTTCATTTTTATCACTATCCTTCTTTACTCTGTTCATCTGCAATTCGTTATTAATATGTAATTATCTTTTTTTACTAACCTTCCCTTTAATGGAATATCCATTATTTACAATTTTATCACACAATTCCTTACAAGAGGCTCATCTCCTCAAGAACAGATTATGAATTGATAAGTCATTTAGAGATCTAAATCATTTAAAGTCCGCATTCAAAATTTATCTAATTTTCTCCGCCAACTCTAAAATAATTCCCTCCGGACCACGGACGTAGCATAACTTATAACTTTCTTCATATTGCTGTATCTCACTAAAGATATCCGTGCCATTCTCTTTAAATTTTGCAACAATAGCTTCAATATCTTCAACAGCAAAGCAAATATGTCGGATACCCAGCGTATTTGCAAGTGGTTGCTGACTATCTTTTTCATCTGACGGTGTATAAAATTTGACTAGTTCTATCCAGGCCTGACCATCTGGCATCCCCAATCCTACACATGCCGTTTTAACACCATTAAGCCCAACTATTCTGTCCAACTGTTCTCCTTCCAATTCCCATTCCGCTTGCACTTCAAGTCCTAAATCAAGAAAAAACGCTTTAGCCTCCTCAAGATCATGTACGTTTATACTCACATGATCCATTCTATTAATTTTCATATCTTATACCTCCAATGTTTCTGTTATTTTCAAGTGGATATATTAATCAGTTCAAATTATACAAATAAAATGCATTTTTATCTTAGTCGTTTAGTCTTTCAAATGAAACTGTTGGAAGCTTTGAAAAAGTATCAGCTAGATAAAAGATAAGATCGAAGGGTTCTCTCCTCTTAAAATCTTTTATTGAAAGTCCGATTTGGACGTTCAATTGATTGTTCCGTTAAAGCCCTCGATTGTTGAAGATCTGCCGAATCTATTTACTCCGTTAAACCCCCCTATAATCCTTATTGATTTGTTTTAATTGAAATCCTCTTTCACAACGTTTGCTTTATTATTGAATAAATACAAGTGTCAGTTAGCTTGCTGCCATCTGCGGATAAATCATCATTTCTTAAGATTCCTTCTAATTCAAAACCTAGTTTTTCTGGGATCGAACGACTTTTATTGTTTGTTGATTCACATCTTATTTCAATCCTTCTAAAATTGAGTTGCTGTAAGCCAAAGTTAGTTAACTCACTTACTGCTTCTGTCATATATCCATTGCCACTGAATTGCGAATTAATCCAGTATCCAATTTCACATTTGGGAATCTTCCAATTAATTCTGTGAAGGCTGGCAGTCCCAATAAAATCATTCGTATCCTTATGAAAGATAAGATAACGAAAGCTTTCTCTTTTCAAAAAATCTATATGGGCGTTTCTCAGGAGAATTTCTGTTTCTTCAACAGTAGGAATTTCCTGGAATAAAAGCAACCATTGCTTTAGCTCATTAATTGAATCCTTAATAGCTTGGTGTACTACATCCCCTTCACCAGCTTGTTGTGGTGCTCGAAGAATTAGTCGATCTGTTTCTATTTGTAACGGAACATCGATTAAAATAGGATCCATATCATTTCCCCTCTCTAAAACTTTACATTAAGATCTAATGAAACATATATATTTAAAAAACGTTCACTCCTTTTTTATCATTAACCCCAGTTTAGATTCATTTAATTTTCTGTTTAATGTAATTCAACAAAAAAGTAGGTTAATCCTCCAAGGGATCAATGTACTTATACTTGTTATTAAATTCCCCTTCTCTGAAAATTTAAAGATGAACCAATTAATTACCTGCTTTATTCCAGAAAATGGCCCATTAATGGAATAAAAAAATTCCTCCTGCAGATGATACAACGATATAATGAAATCACACCAACTACTTAAAAATGAGAAATAAATTTATCCTTGAACAGATCATGAAAGTGTGTATAATTTGTATTAATCGTATAAGGTAAATGTTTTCTAGGGTTCCGCAACTTACGTGTTGGTCTGGTCCGAGAGAAAACTCACAGCTTTGCTGTGTCACGGAGGGATAAAAGCCCGGGAGGAACTGTTCAACAGTTATCTCCCGGGCTTTTTTTGTTTTTTGGTTAGAATAAGATTGGAGGTGTATTCGAATGAATACAAACTGGATGAAAGTATTTATTGCAGCTCTATTTGAAGTATTTTGGGTTATAGGATTAAAACACGCAGATGACGTATGGACATGGACTGGAACAGTAATCGCGATCATCATCAGTTTTTATTTAATGATTATGGCTGGAAAAGAACTACCCGTAGGTACTGTGTACGCAGTATTTGTTGGATTGGGAACAGCCGGCACTGTCTTTTCTGAAATCTTATTATTTGGAGAGCCATTTAAAATAAGCAAAATACTTCTCATTTTACTTTTGTTAGCAGGTGTAATCGGGTTGAAATTAGTTACGAAGGATTCTGTCCAGGAAGGAGAAGGATCATAATGGCGTGGATTTCCTTAATTTTAGCTGGGTTATTTGAAATGTTTGGAGTGACAATGATCAATAAACTTCATAAGGACCGAAACGTGCAATCAATGATTTACTTGATCGTTGGATTTGGAGCAAGCTTTCTATTCCTTGCCTATGCCATGAAATCTTTGCCTATGGGGACAGCTTATGCAATATGGACAGGAATTGGCGCTTCTGGCGGCGCAATAGTAGGTATGCTTCTTTATGGAGAACCAAAAGATTGGAGAAGGCTTGTCTTCATTGCTATGGTTTTAGGATCCGCAATCGGATTAAAACTTGTATCTTAAGCTTAATTGTCATTTCTATTTGATGATCATTTTATAAATATCTTCAATAAATATAGTATAGAAACTCTTCAAAAATTGTATTCTTCATTTGCCGGACCATAATTCCCAAGTATTTTGATCCAGGCAAACGTCTGATATTTCAACATTCTTAAAAAGCTGTTAAGAAGGAACGTGTTTTAAACGATTTATTTAATTCTAACTTGAATTTCAGTCAGGAATTCTTGACTGCGCATCGTATCCCGATTATCAATTTCATATATCTCGAAAGGGTCACCTAATAATTGGTGGCCTTTCTCTTTAGCATAGGTAATCAAATCAAGGGTTCTATCATAGCTTTGGCGGTAATCACCCCGGTAGTAGAGAGAAATGTAAGTTCCTTCTGGAAGGATGAAGTCATACTCAATTTCCTCATGATCCAAAATAAAAAAGACGGAATTAAATACATCCCTCACACCTTTATGAAGATCTTCAATAGACACAGATGCGCCATAAAGCTGATTTCCAAAATCCTGAATTTTACTCTCATGTTTTTGATGCAATTTTTTGATAGCAAAATCCATTTCTTCATCTCTGGTAATACGTGTATTCAGCTGCAAACAAGGTCGGGCCGGAAGGGATTTCAATGTGAATACATCTGTCTTTATTTGTGAAGCAGATGATAGGATCTGTATTCTATCTTGAATTTTTCTTTGAGTGTTTTGAAGTTTAGCGAGTTGTATTTCTATAAGCTCCTGCTCTTTATGTAATAAACCAAGCGTATTCTCAATGCTCTGATGATCCAAATATTCCTTAATTTGTTTCATGGAGAAATCTAATTGGCGTAAATCTCTGATTATATTTAGTTTGTATATATCATGAAGACCATATAGTCTATATCCGTTCGTATCCCGCCGCGGAACTAATACACCTATTTTTTCGTAATATCGCAGGGAATCGACACCGATACCGTAAAGTTTAGATATTTCATTGATTTTATAATAATTTTTCATAAATACTCCTATTTTCAGACTAAAAAAGATTTGACCTTAGTATTGTACCAGGGTTTAGCATAAATGACAGGCGATAACTTGGTCTCAAAATGAAAGGTCTGATTTTTTATGTTTTTTACCAATTTAATCAATGCAAATAGAAGGTTATTTACTCCAAGGAAATTAGCTATGATTTTACTTGGGACTGCCTTCATCTCTTTTGGATTGTATAACATTCATCAACAAACCAACATAACTGAAGGCGGGAACCTGGGATTATCACTGCTGCTCAATTATTGGTCGGGCATCTCAACGTCTTCTCTTTCTCTATTGCTTGATCTGACTGCTTATTTCCTGGCCTATAAGTATATGGGTAAGGACTTTATAAAGATGTCAGTAGTAGCTTCTATATCTTTAGCTGGATTTATGAGAATATGGGAACTGTTCCCGCCTCTGCTCCCTGATCTCTCTTCTACTCCATTTATTGCATCCGTTTTGGGTGGTATGTTTATTGGGCTGGGAGTTGGAATGGTCGTCAGGCAAGGAGGATCAAGTGGCGGTGATGACGCATTGGCACTCACAATTTCCAAACTTATACGCTGCAGGATTTCGGCAGCATATCTAGCAATGGATATTATCGTATTGTTATTATCACTATCCTATATTCCACTTCATCGTATTGTTTATTCATTCTTAACAGTCATTGTTTCATCTTTAATGATTGATTTGGTACAGAATGTGGGAAGTGAAGGAAAACGTTTGAATCATGAATCCCTGAATGAAGCTTGAAGGGTTGATTACAGGTATGCTTCCCGCTCTACCAGGGAATTTTGATATAGCAAATTAATGGAAGAAAATATATAGAAGGGCAGATTCCTCGAGTTAGAACCTGCCTTTTTAATGCTTTTATCTTGGCTGCTGATAAATATTTGATTGTTTTCTTGTCCCAGGTCTCGTTTTTCGCTTGAAAAGACTAGCTTTTTATGGTGGAACTGCGCTTGGTAACGGGTTATGATCCATTTTCGGAATTTATGATCCATTTCAGAGAAATACGATCCGTTTTCGAGATTTATGATCCATTTCAGAAAAATACGTTCCATTTTCAAAATATATGATCTTATGATAATCATTCTAAACTGGGAGCTTAATAATTTGAGATCCAGGGAATCTGTCCCGCCATCCCAATTCGGCTGCTTTCCATATCCCTTATTAGCACCCTTTACATTTGGTTATTTTTCATAGGCATACAATATAATTTCCATTCCAAGTCTAGGTAAAGGATGAATTCTATGAAACCAGCTTGTCAAAAAGTGAACTCAATAAGCTTTCTTCCACCAGCCTACTCGTCAATGAAGAACCACCGGGACAGGTACAGTGGCTCATCTTAAAATCGAGCCATGGTACCTGTCCCCTCGGTTCACCAGCCCTTACGATCACGCAGAGTAGTAATATGTGCGAGATGGTGTTTACCATGCCAAGCATAGATTCCTATATTTTTCCCTACTGAGACTTTACCTGTATCTGGATGAATGAAAGTCTTTTCCATTTCAGCAGGTGTTAGACTACGTAAAAGCGTAGTCCAGCGTTTGTGCAGTGTCTCGAGAAGTGAAAGTGAGGGATCAATTGGCATTTTATAATCAGGCAGTTCTGCCCATTTCACTTCGTCATATGGCTTAATGACAGGACTTTCTTCCGTAAGAACCCTTTTAAAACGCACGTAGGCATTCATATGACTATCTGCAAGGTGATGGATTACTTGTCGAACAGTCCACCCACCAGAACGATAAGATGTATCAAGCTGTTCCTCAGCTAAGTCATGAACAGCGTTTCGTAATAATCCTGGTAACTCTTCAATCTCATGGATCCAAACACTCGTAACACTGCTGGTAATTTCATCATCGAGTTGGAAAGAGCCGATTGGGTATTTCTTATCCATCACGATTCCCCCTATTAGACCTTTGGTTTTTGCGACTGAATAAATGAGTCGTTAAATAAGTTTACATCTCCCTTCATTCTTCTTACCTTAATACCTTTTTCACTTTCATCATTAATAATAGCCACTAAATCTACTCGTTGGTGTCTTCATCAATCACCATTTCATCGTTTATTTGCGTTATAACTGTTCCTTTAGGTAAGTTCGAAACAAATTTATCGAGGGAAGAATATTTCTCTTCGTTTGAATATAAATAAACCCCTGCTCCATCGTGAAAAATCGTTATAAAGGTCGTTTCTTCCTCTATTTTAAAGGTTGGAATTGACCGTTTTCTTTTTCTTCCCCATTCATTTACTTCCCCCAATACAAACGTTAAATTGTCGGAAAAAGAAATCGAATAAAACTCATTTTGAGAAGGCAGCCAATAGGTTTCATTGAGTAAAAGGGCTAAGGTATCCGAGTCCTTTACCGTTGCAGTAAAACAAGGTGGGTGATAAGTGTGCTTACCAAGGAAATCATAATAATTTCTTTTTTCATCAAGTGATTTCAACGTAAATTCAATGTTATTCTGATTCAAAAAAGCAATGTAATCCTCTTCTTGTTCATCGTAGACAATAAAGGTAACAAATAGGGGATACATATCCTGTTGACTTAAAAACTCCAATAAAAAGTTTTTATTATCCTCTATATAATCTTCTCCATGAGCACCAACAAAATAGGCAGTTTCCACTTCCCCATCGAGCCTTACATGATGCCCTGATTCATCTAAAAACTTTTTTGATACTCTTTCTTCTACAATCCATATTTCTGACATAGTTTTCTCCTAATTTCGTTAGTATTATCATTATTACGATTATAGTGATTTTATTAAAATAACCGGGCTTTTATTGCTCAACTATTCCTTTTTATGTTGCATAGACATTATTTTCAACATTTACAATGCCGCTTTTAACTATCTATTCCACAAAAAGAGGCGTAACCCTGCTTTAGGATTATGACCATAATCATTCAGTGGTTCTTCTGATCAATTGATCTTTTCTTGATATGGCAATGAGCTGCTGCCTTTTAAGCAAACTCAAAAACTTATTGAACATGGAAGATGTTTCAATTACAGCTAGTATATCTAAGGTAGTTGGAACAAATAGTATAACTATTAAAGTCAAAAAGGAGGTGGCTACAATGAATGCACAACGAGCACAAGAAATTGCTTCTTCGCTGATTATGGCTAATGTAACCTATAATGGAGAAGGAATTTACATTGAACACGTGGATGAACAAAATGGAACAGCTACAATCCATTCCCTTGCAAAACCAAATGATAAACAAAGTGTTTCCATAACAAGCTTATTTGAACAATGATTGATCAATTAATTCCCCTTAATAAGAGGCTGGGACAAAACTAAATCACTCAATTTAAATCAGAACTAATTTCGATTCTAATTAAAGAATTTCGAATGATTGTTCGAATGTTCCTTCGGCTAACTTTTGCCCCAGCCTCTATACAATTCTCCCTACCCACTCACCCTCCTCTTATCAAAAATAAAATAAATATCTCCTATTACAAAGCTCTTCCTCTTTTCCAATCTCATCCCTTAGCCTCATTTTCCAAATTTTCCTTTTAAAATAATGAAGTCTCTTGTATACTAAAATCAAATTGAATAGAAATAACTAGGGGAGTCCAATGAGTTGGGCTGAGAGAGAAACGCGTTGAAGTTTCTTGACTCTTGGGACCTGATCTGGTTCATACCAGCGTGGGGAAGTTAGAAGCGTCATTATAGTCATACTACTTCTGTATACATATTAGCCGGGTCCAACCATTTATTGGACACCGGCTTTTTTATGTACTTCATAAGCTCTCCACTTGTTGTGTTCTATATCTTGTCCTTACATTCATAAAAGGAGAGATTATGTCCATGTCAACATCTTCACTAAACGAACAAAACATTTCCATCATGTCTAATTTTTCAGGCAGCAAAAAAGTATATGTAACAGGCTCTAGACCTGACATGAAAGTTCCAATGCGTGAAATCGAGTTAAGTCCGACGACCGGTACGTTCGGAGAAGAGGAAAATCCTCCAGTACGCGTGTATGACACCAGCGGACCTTATACAGACCCTGATTATGATGTCGATATTACAAAAGGTCTTCCTGCCCTTCGCAGTTCATGGATTCAGGAACGCGGCGATGTTGAGGAATATGATGGCCGTGAAATCAGGCCTGAGGATAATGGTTATAAAGATGAAAACGATCCTCGTACGAATCATAACGTGTTTCCTGGTTTAAAACGGAAACCGTTACGGGCCAAAGAAGGGAAAAATGTTACACAACTTCATTATGCAAGAAAAGGAATTATCACACCTGAAATGGAATTTATCGCTATTCGAGAAAATATGAAACCTGAATTTGTTCGGGATGAAATTGCAAAAGGTCGTGCGATTATTCCTTCAAATATCAATCATCCAGAATCAGAGCCCATGATCATAGGCCGTAACTTTCATGTGAAAATTAACGCGAATATCGGAAACTCTGCTGTTTCATCTTCTATCCAAGAAGAAGTTGAAAAAATGACTTGGGCCACGCGCTGGGGTGCTGATAATATTATGGATTTATCGACAGGGAAAAATATTCATACAACACGCGAATGGATTATTCGTAACTCTGCGGTTCCTGTCGGTACTGTCCCAATCTATCAAGCACTTGAAAAAGTAAATGGTGTTGCTGAAGATCTTACCTGGGAGGTTTATCGTGATACCTTAATTGAACAGGCAGAGCAAGGTGTTGATTACTTCACCATTCATGCCGGTGTTCTTTTGCGATATGTCCCGTTAACAGCTAAACGTTTGACAGGTATTGTATCCCGCGGAGGGTCCATCATGGCACAGTGGTGTCTGCACCACCATAAAGAAAGTTTCTTATATACTCACTTTGAAGAAATCTGCGAAATCATGAAATCGTATGATATTGCATTTTCACTAGGCGATGGTTTACGTCCCGGATCTATTGCAGATGCAAACGATGAAGCACAGTTTGCAGAATTAGAGACTCTCGGGGAGCTAACAAAAATCGCTTGGGGGCATGATGTACAGGTCATGATTGAAGGACCTGGACATGTGCCGATGCACCTGATTAAAGAAAATATGGATAAACAATTGGAAGTATGTCAGGAAGCGCCATTCTATACACTTGGACCTCTTACGACTGATATTGCGCCAGGTTATGATCACATTACCTCTGCTATTGGAGCTGCAATGATTGGTTGGTATGGGACAGCGATGCTGTGTTATGTAACGCCGAAAGAGCATTTAGGTTTACCGAATAGAGATGATGTTCGTGTAGGGGTTGTCACGTATAAAATTGCAGCTCATGCTGCTGATTTGGCAAAAGGACATCCCGGGGCCCACAAGAGAGATGATGCCTTATCAAAAGCCCGCTTTGAATTCCGTTGGAGGGATCAGTTTAATTTATCTTTAGACCCTGAACGTGCAATCGAATATCATGATGAAACTTTACCTGCCGAAGGGGCAAAAACAGCGCATTTCTGTTCTATGTGCGGACCTAAATTTTGCAGTATGCGAATCTCTCAAGATATTCGTAATTATGCAAAAGAAAACAAACTTGATACAAAGGAAGCGATTGAAGCAGGTATGAAGGAAAAGGCTGAACAGTTTAAACGGTCTGGCGGTAACATATATCAGTAACTTTCTTAGGGGGTTATCAGGGTGAATGTCAAAAAAATAGAAGAGGAAATAAATCAACTAAAAACTCACCTTGCTCTTTTGGAGAAAAATTTAAAAGAGATCCAGCAAAATTGTGATCATCATTTTAAAGGAAATCAACATCATGAAAAATGTATCAAGTGTCATAAAGTAAATGTTTTATATTATTAAAAAAACCTGATAAAAAGTAAAGCTAAGAGATTCCAGAAGGAACCTTGCCTTAATTATTTTGTTGAGGCAAGGTTCTTTAACTTCTATATATAAGACATGTTTAAGAAGGCGTCCTTCTTTGTCATGCCAGAATGCGGACGATCAGCAGGTCAATTTTGGGATACAAATCGTCATTGTTTATTCAACGATCTGACCCATTTTATTAAATGAAAGTTTAATATAAACTATAATAGTGATGATTAAGGAGGGGATCGATTGAAAAAGGTAGCCGTATTTTGTGGATCGAGTAATGGAGCATCTGATGTCTATATCGAAGGTGCCAAAAAGCTTGGTAAAGAACTGGCTAAACGAAATATTGCTCTTGTTTATGGCGGAGCAAGTGTTGGAGTTATGGGGGCTGTTGCAGATTCAGTTTTAGAAGAAGGGGGACATGTAATTGGTGTTATGCCAAGTTTCCTTGAAAATAGAGAGATATCCCATAAAAACTTGTCAGAGTTGATCATTGTAGATTCGATGCATGAGAGGAAAGCAAAAATAGCAGACTTGGCAGATGGATTTATCGCTTTGCCTGGCGGTCCAGGGACTTTAGAAGAGTTCTTTGAGATTTTCACGTGGGCTCAATTAGGTCTTCATCATAAACCTTGTGGTCTCTTAAATATTAATCATTATTATGATCCACTTATTGCTTTATTTAATCATATGTCAGAAGAACAATTTCTACATGAAAAGTACCGTGATATGGCATTGGTTGATAGTGATCCGAAAGGGATACTTGATAAATTCAAGACATATGAACCACCAAGCGTAAAAACGTACATTACTGAAAAGCAGACCTGATCGTTAAAAACAGACCGAGTTATCTGTTTTCACTCTAATAATAGGGGCGGTTCCCGCTTTCCCAGGGAATATTGAAAATGGAAGATCACATATAGAAGGGCAGATTCCTCGAGCTGGAATCTGCCCTTTTTAATGGTTTTATCTTGGCTGCTGATAGATATTTGATTATTTTCTTTTCAAAAGTTTCGTTTTTCGTTTAAAGGCCCAGCCTTTTTATGGGGGAAATACGTTTGATAATGGTTTATGATCCATTTTCGGAATTTATGATCCATTCGACAAAAAATACGCGCCGTTATCTGCATTTATGATCCATTTCAGAAAAATACGATCCACTTTCAAAATATATGATCCTTTGATAATCATTCTAAACTGGGCGCTTGGATATTACGTAATAATTAGAGTTCCAAGAAACCTGTCCCCCCTTCCCACTCCCCACTCCACCAGTAATAAATCAATTTATTGATTACTCCAGCTTTCCTTTTATCTTTGGGATATTATTCAGATTTACCCGATTTCAGATATCGATCCCTTATCAACCTTCGATGGTGAATCTCATGCCCGGCAATAATGTATGCAATAGCCCGGGCCGTCGTTTCGGATCCATTTGCTTTTCCTCGTCGGAGCAGGGCTTCTTCATCCATGCTGCTTAGAAGTAGAATCGTGTTTTTGCGGACAAGAGATTGATGATGTAAAAGCTCCGATAAGGAAAATCGATTAAAATTGCCCCTTCTCACATACTCATCATCATGATATCCTGGCAGCATCTCCTGTTCTCCCCTGCCAATACAGAGAAGGCGGTAGCACATAATGCGCTCCGTATCGGTTATGTGGCCCATGACTTCCTTGATTGTCCATTTTTCCGGAGCATACTGAAACAAGGCCTTTTCCTCGCTTAGATCTTTTAACAAATCCATGGTTTTCTTTAGTTGTACGTCAAGAATCTGGAGCAGATCACCTTCTGATACATTGTTCACATATTCCTTATAATATGGAGCATACTCGTTTGCCTCTGGTTTACATAGCATAGATTCCATCCCCTTTTGTATGTGGTTCACTTATATCCTTAAACATCTCGTAATTCTCTAAGCAATTGGAAAATCTGTCCCCTATGATGTGATTCATGTTCAATTAAGTGATAAACAACCCACTGAGGTGTAACATCATATTTTTCAAGCGCCCGCATTTCACGCCAATCCGTTAAGTCCATTGAACGAAAGTGCGAAAGAAATACCTCACGCACCATTTTAAGACGGTGAAAATGCTTTTCTAAACTTTGTCCTTCTATATGGGTTAAAGAGCCATCTTCAGAACTAATGTTATATGGAAACAACGATCTTATTTCTGGATCCCATTCAGTTCCAAGGACTTCTACATATAACCAATCTGCCTCTACCATTGCAATGTGATATAACAATGAGCCAATCGTTTGTCTTTCATTGATTTTTGTGTCGAGAGTACGTTGGCTGATTCCTGTTAGTTCTTTTATAAGAGTTCGGCGAACATCCTCTAAACACCATAGCCATCGACCTATTTCTTCTTCATACCCTGGTAATGGTGATACTTCTAAAGATTTCCTCTCCAATGAAATCACTCTCCTCTTAATGTGATTACATTCTATTTAAAATGGATTTTTCCTTTTAAAAAATAAAAAACCTATCTCTTTTGCCACAAAAATCCAATGTTCTTACCCTACTTTCTAAGGTACACCGAGCCGTGCAGTTAAGTTTCGATGATATGATTCAATTCTTTAAAAAATAGAAAAGTAGAGTGTGAACCATCCCCACTCTACTCACCAATCACAACCCCCTAAAACCCTCCATACTCTCCCCAAGAACATAATGAGAAAACCACATCAAATTCTGCTCCATAACAGCCACATTCATCCCCGGCTGGTCAGAACTATAAGCCATTTCTTTAAAAACGACTAATTCTGTCTCCACCCCCATATCCCTTAATCCTTGATACAGCTCATATGCATTTGTAATCGGGACCCTTGCATCTTCTTCGCCATGCTGGATCAAAGTGGGCGTACACGCTGATTTGATATAGGTCATGGGTGATGTTTTACTGTAGACCTCTGGATCATTCCATGGATCATTTCCTAAATGCATCCTGATAAACCAAGGGATATCTGTATTGACATAATGGTGACGCCAATTCGTAATCCCGCCGCCGACTGATACAGCCTTGAATCGATCACTATAGGTGGAACAGAAGGCTGAGATAAATCCCCCTTGGCTCCATCCCATCACCCCTACTCGATCCTTATCTATAATCCCCTTGTCAACGAGTGCATCCACTCCGGATATCACATCCTGGTAGTCACCGATTCCCAGGTTTCGATAGTTCGCTTTTAAAAATTCATTGCCGTAACCCGAGCTGCCCCTGTAGTTTGGTTCTAACACGATAAAGCCTTTTTCCATAAACTTTTCAATCGGATATTTATCATTGAAACAGCCTGAATGGATCGGGAAAGAAGCCCAAGCAGGACCACCATGGATGATCACTAATAATGGATATGTTTTATTCTCGTCAAAATCTGCCGGGGTTGATAAAACTCCTTCTATTTCAAGACCATCATGACTTTTCCATGAGATGACTTCCCTGTTACTTTTAAGCTTCCCTTTGAAAAAGCAACTTTCATCCGTTATCTTTTTACCGTCCAAATAGACTTCAAAGGTTTCATTCCTTAGGGCCTTGATATAGGATAGATGAATTCCATCCCCAGTTATGGATGCATCCAAAATAAAGCCATCCTTGCTGACCATTTCCACCGTGCCATCCTCAGATAACAACCCGATACAATAATCCGTTTTATCCTGCCATCTTATTAAAATTCCTTTGTCAGTCCACCGTAATGGAACAACAGTACTATCAACATCTGTTAAAGGTTGAATCCTCTCTCCAGTATGAAGATCGACTATATCCAGCGTACTGTCCTGTATCTGGTTTTTATAGTGCTCCTTCTCCCTGATGCTTGCTGTGTAACATAGTTTGCTGCAGTCGGGAGAAATGCACACGCTCCCTCCCAGCAGCTTATCGATATTCATCTTTTTCAGCTCGCCAAATTCAATATCCAGTATGTATAGATCGCGATTAAAGAAATCTCCCATATCTGGACTTGGTGAAGCCATCAATACAACCTTTTTCCCGACATTAGAAATATTAAATTCAAGAATATGAAATTCATTGCCGTCAGTAAGTGGATGCGCCTCGCTATTTTTACTACAATCAATGTAATATAAACAATGATTCCGATATTCCTTGCCGACATGATGGAAATCTCCATTGATCTCCCTGCGTTTCTTGATTTCATCTGATTCTTCTGACGGCGCAATATAATAAAAACCCTTGCCGGCAGGATCCCATTTGAAACTACTTACTCCTTCTTTCTCATCTGTCACTTGAACCCTATCATGACTATCTAGCGACTCCACAAAGATTTGATTTGCTCCGCCAACCCAACTAAGATACGCAAGATTCCTAGAGTCCGGTGACCATGATGGGGAGGTACCCTCTGTTAATAGGTAACATTCCCCCTTATCTTTTTTATGGATCCAAATGTGATTCTTATATGTATTGTCTTTCCAATCGGCTGTATGTTTGACGAAGGCTACGTTTTTGCCGTCGTCACTTATGTGGAGGCTTGATATGGTTGGTAGTGAGATTAGATTTTTTATTGTTGGATATGTTTTATCGAATATATTCATTTATGAAACTCCTAGTCTTTGTGTTGCATTACTAAAAATCCTTCTAAATTTGGAGATTGATTATATTTAATTGCAGCTAGTTTATCCTTTTCGATAATGGCCCTTGATAAATCAATATCATTAATGCTCGCAATGGCCACAGCATAGTGGATAACATCCACTAACTCTTTTTCTAAAGAAGCATTCCCTGAATTTGCTTTTCGACCTTCTAACTGGTTTAGTACCTCTGCCACCTCTCCAATTTCTTCTACTAGTTTCATAAACAAAGCAGATGAAGTGCGTCCTTCTTTATATTTTAGTGCTAGGTAGCTCTGTAAATCATGGAATGTTAATTGCTTCACAGGAATCCTCACTTTTACTATTATTTTTCTTTTTAACTATCCTGCAAAAAGGAGCGAAATTAAATGGTCGCGCCTTATTCTGGAAGAATAGCTTTCCTTAAGTTAATAACATGATTAGGATTTGTTGACCATTTACTCATTAGTTCCATTTGTTTCTTTTTCAAGTCTTCATAAGGTTCTTCAATAGCTTCAATTCCATAGAATTTCTTATCAAATATTTTTGTATCTTTAATTTTTTTATAACCGCCAAAACCTAAGTCGTCATTTAGTAACCAGACTACTTTTTTAATATTGGCAAAAAGGATTCCATCAGTGCACATTGGACAAGGCTCCAATGAAGTGTATATAGTAAACTTTTCACGGTTAATTTTAGCTTTAAATATTGATTCTCCAGCATTCCGGATAGCGTCAATTTCAGCGTGAGCAGTCGCATCTTGTTGGGGGTGTACTCTATTCCGCCCTTTTGCAATGATGTTATGATGTTCATCCACTATGACAGCCCCAACCGGATATGTATTTTCATTCAATGCTTTTTCTGCTTCTTCGAGAGCCAACTCTAAAAAATATCGATCTTTTATCGTCATATGGCTAATCCTTTTCACTTCTTTTTCTAAGTAAATACGGCGCAGTCACGTTACGCTTGATCAATCCTTTTGTATCACCTGTTATATGAATATAGTCTTCTGCATGTTCAACATTCATCCAAGTAACCTCTTCTATTTCCTCAGGCATGGAAATAGTAATCTCTCCACCGGTTATCTTCCCTCTAAACGTAAAGAAAACGGCGTGGTGCCCTCTATCCTCAAAGAAAGCCTCACTTACAGAAAAGATATCACTGATTTCAACATCAAAACCCGTCTCTTCCTTTGCTTCTCTGATAGCAGCTTCTTCAAGCGTTTCTCCAGGCTCCACTGCACCTCCGGGAAGTGTATAATAAGAACCGTTTTTCCCTTTATTTTTTACCATTAGTACATTCTCGCCTTGTTCATCAAACAGCAGCGCATATGTGACATCTACTCGCTTCATAAGGTCATTCACATCCATTTTTTAAATTTATTCTTCAACTATCATAATACCAATTATTTCAAATATTTTGATTCTGAGCAATCCTCTTATTCTATTAAATAGCCTTTCATGAAGAAAGACGCTTTCCTTATTTCAGAAAAGCGCCTTTTAGCCCAACGACTTCTTAACTTAAAAATCACCTTTGTATATATAACACCCTAACAAGTATATGATGCCTCATCAAATTCATTAGCAACTAACTTTACGAAGAGAGCCTTTTAATAAAGAAAAGTAGAGTGGGAACACACCCCACTCTACTTTGTTCATTAGTTGGTACAAGTCCCGAGATGATTTACGTTATAACCGCTCGCAGCACTTTTATTTAAATAGGGGTCAAGTCCCCGCGGGGATACATTTCACCCACCAGGATTTGACCCCATCATTCATTTTCTGGTATCTTCTTCATCTCTCTTTTTCCGAACCCTCGGCAGACGCACAGCTTTGATTTCCCGTTCTTCAAAGATGTTCCCGATCTTCGTCATGATGGATGTCACCAATGTCGCGAAGATGACGATGGAATAAAAACCTGCCCCAATTCCAATTCCGATGCCACCCACATAGAAGATCATCGCTGCGGAAGTGAGGCCTTTCACCCGCAGTCCATCTTTCAGGATCACACCCGCACCTAAGAATCCGAGCCCTGAAACAATTTGGGCAGCAAGACGAAATGGATCCATCATCTTTCCACTATCCGGCTGACTGAGCATCTCAGCACCTTCAATCGATACGATTGTGATCAAGGTACATGCCACCGACACGTACGTATATGTTTTCAAACCGGCTGGCTTATTCTTTGAGGAACGGTCCCATCCGATAATAAAGCCTAATACCGCGCTCACCACAATCCGGAAATAAATATCATGCTGCCAGAAAAAATCCATTATTCCATTCATGTAATGTGACATGTCTCCAACCTCCTTAAATGAAAAAGAGATCTCGCCACGAAACGAATCTCTGATTTCTTCACTTATGGTGAAAAAACATACCGCTCGCTTTGTAGGTGGATCTCTATTTCTCTTTTTACTCAATTTCGTTCTTTAGTATATTCCTGTTATTTTACACGAATATTTTCTTTTGAGCAATGGTAGGTTTGGCGGTTTGGCGCCTGGTTTGGCGGGTGTAGGCTCTCACTCGTAAAAGCGTCACCGTTATGAGGGGCGAACACCGAAATATACCTTATTAGGTATTATAAGATTGAAATTATTGGTTTTGATAATATATTTCTATTTTTGATAATAAACGCTGGATTTTGATAATATATCCTGATTTTTGATAATAAGTTGGCGCTTTTTGATAATATAATTTTTTAAAAGTCAAAAATACCTCTTTAATCGTTAGCCTAAATTAGATTCACCAGTCTTTATACTCACATTTAATCACAATATTGTGATTGAACAAGAAAAGGGTGAGTTTTCATCCTCAAAATCACGATGAAACGGTTATCGTATATATTCCTTGATGCGGCCTGACCTCTCGGACGCTCATTTTAGTCCCTACAGACCTTTCAATGCATCCTTATACCGCTGATAATAGGCTTCAACATTATTCAACAACAATAATTCAGTATACAAGTATACCTTCATATTGAAGTCATTGAAATCAATGGTAGTCAGTTCCTGTATCTTTTTGATCCGATAATTCAAGGTGTTCGGATGGATAAACAGTTCATTGGCGGTCTGTTTCCCTTTCCCATCATTCGCCAGGTATACCTCAAGTGTCCTTAGCAAATCCGTCTGTTTCTTCACATCATTCTTAATCAATATCAACAAGTCATCACTGTAATAGTCCTTTGAAGTGTTTTTCTCATATAAGGTCGGCAAGTACCGGTAAATGCCCAATTGAGCAAATTCCCGCGGCATCGATTCAGGGCGCGGACCGATGAAGTTAGCCGTTTCAATGACTTCTGATGCTTCCAAGAAACTCTTCCTCGCTTGGTATAACGTGGTGTATTCCTTACCGATACCGATAAGGAAGTGATAGAATTCTTCCTCGCCTGTTTGTTCTTTCACCTTTTCCACGAGATTTCTGGCGAATTCCAGCGAAGAACCCGGTGCGTCTGCTTTTCCGTAGAGAACGAGTATCACTTGGTATTCCGTTCGTAACGTGTACATATTTGTGTGGAAGCTGGATTCCTGGACCAGCTTCTCAAGTTGGTCGAGCAAAGACTTATATTGCGACGATGTGATCGAAAAAACTGCTACCGTAAACCGTTCAGGCAGCGTCAGCTTGACGAGGGATGCATCATGGCGTAGTTGGCTTTCACTTCCGTACTCGTGCTGCAGAAGATGCCACAATACTTCTTCTTTTCTATTCTTTTTGATATTGACCTTAGCGAATAGATCATTGATCAGGTTTCCAAGATGAGGGGAGATTTCTTCAAGGAAAGAGAGCTCTTCATTTTCAAGGAGACGGCTGGATTCCTGAACCCAAATATATCCCATCGTGTTTCCCAGGTACTTTGCTGAAATGACGACACGCTGGTGGAATCCCAACTCTTCCATCGCTTGAACCCGGATTGGATCAGAATGCTTTTCGAGCTGGTGGACGATCCCCTCTTTTTTCAGTCGATCGATGATGAAGACCGGACACTTTTTTGTGAGGATCGTCTTTTGCTGTGTCTGGTCGAATTTATTTGAAGAGGAACTATATGAAATCAATTCAAAATTTTTATTTTCAATAATAACGGGATTGCCTAATTTTGAGCTAATCAATTCCGTAGCTTTATGAATGTCTTCTGTTTGGAGGATTACATCAATTGCTTCCATAGAATCTTACCTTTCAACAAGTGTTTGATTCCTATTATATCGTTAAATCCCCCAATAAAAAATAAAAAGCTCCCCCATATAGGGAGAGCTTTTGCCAAAAGAAGCTTGACCTGTTTGTGAAGCATGAGGTCATAGGGATGTAGAATTACCCTTATTTATATTATTCCTCATCCATAAACGGATAGGCAATGTCTGTTGTTGGAGCAAAGTTTTCCTTGATAATACGTGGACTGGTCCAACGAATCATGTTGAAAATAGAGCCTGCTTTATCGTTTGTACCTGACCCGCGGGAACCTCCGAATGGTTGTTGGTTGATCACCGCACCGGTTGGTTTATCGTTGATATAGAAGTTTCCAGCTGCACCGGATAGGCGGCGTTCCAAGTGCATGATCGCTTCACGATCTTGAGCAAAGATCGCACCCGTTAATGCATACATGGACGCTGTATCCACTGAAGTCAATGTTTCTTCTAATTGATCGTTTTCATATACATAGATCGTTAATACCGGTCCAAAAATTTCTTCGGTCATCGTTTTGAAGTTTGGATTCGTTGTCACAATGACAGTCGGTTGAACGAAGTATCCAACTGAATCATCATACGTACCGCCGGCAATGATTTCAGCTTCTTCAGAATCGGCCGCATAGTCGATGTAGCTTGTGATCGAATCAAAGGCAGCTTGGTCAATGACCGCACCCATGAAGTTTCTGAAGTCCCTGACATCACCGACTTTAAGCTTAGCCGTTTCTTCAACGACACCATTTTTCACTTCTTCCCACATGCTTGCTGGGATGTAAGCACGTGAAGCAGCTGAACATTTTTGACCTTGGTATTCAAATGCACCACGAACAAGTGCAGCCACTACTTTGTCTGCTTGTGCCGTTTCGTGTGCAAAGACAAAGTCTTTACCGCCTGTTTCCCCAACTAAACGAGGGTACGATTGATAGTTAGTGATGTTTTCTCCTACTGTTTTCCAGATCGTCTGGAACGTACTTGTTGATCCAGTGAAGTGGAATCCGGACATGCGAGAATCTGTTAATACTACCTCTGACACTTGTGAGCCACGTGAAGGGACAAAGTTGATAACGCCCTTAGGCAGTCCAGCCTCTTCTAGAATACGCATAAAGTAGTAGTTTGATAGTAAAGCCGTTGTTGCCGGTTTCCACACAACCACGTTCCCCATGATAGCAGGAGCTGAAGGCAAGTTTCCACCGATTGCTGTGAAGTTAAATGGAGAGATCGCTAGTACGAAACCATCTAACGCACGGTATTCCAAGCGATTCCAAATGTTTTTCATGCTGTCTGGCTGCATTTGATAGATTTGGTTTGCATAATCAACGCCAAAGCGTAAGAAATCAGCTAACTCTTGAGCAGCATCAATTTCCGTCTGGAATGCTGTTTTGGATTGACCTAACATTGTAGCCGCATTGATTACGTCGCGGTAAGGACCAGAGATCAAGTCAGCCGCTTTCAAGAAGATGGATGCTCTGTGCTGCCATGGCATATTGGACCATAATTCCTTCGCAGCCATTGCCGCTTCCACCGCATCGCGAAGTTCTTTTTCTCCAGCTTGCGAATAGTTCGCCAACACATGTTTGTGATCATGTGGCATAACGACTTGCTTCACAGTATCTGTTTTAATGTGCTCGCCATTGATGATGACCGGGATTTCAACCTCGATACCTGATTGGCGTTCTAATTCAGCTTTTAATGTTTCTCTTTCTTTCGTACCTGGGGCATATGTATTACCCGGCTCATTTGTAGGTGTTGGGATGTTGTAAATTCCGTTACTCATGTTCATCACATTCCTTTCTGATTTCATTCTGTCTGGATGTTTTAAAAGTAGTTTATTTACTGAAGATTCCCTTCAGTGCAAATGCGATATTCGCCGGCCTTTCCGCCAGACGTCGCATGAAATACCCATACCAGTCCTCGCCATATGGCAGGTAAATGCGGACTGTATAACCTTTTTTCAATAAGTCGGACTGCATTTGATTTCGCATGCCATACAGCATTTGAAACTCAAAGCGGTCATTCGGGATCTTGTGTTCTTTCACTAATCCGATCGTGTAATCGACAATCGCTTCATCATGGCTTGCGACCGCTGTATAATGGCCGTTCAAGAGCTGCTTCTTGATGAGCTGCTTCAGATTCTCATCCACCTTTTTCTTCTCCTGGAACGCCACTTTACCCGATTCATTATAAGCACCCTTCACAAGCCTCAAATAAGGGGCGTATTGATTGAGATCATCCACATCCTTCTCCGATTCATAAAGATAGGATTGAATCACCGTCCCCACATTGTCGTACTTCTGACGGAGCTTTTTGTAAACATCAAGGATGGCATGGCATCTGGAGGAATCCTCCATATCAAGGGTGACCGTGATCCCACTCTCTTCTGCCTTGGATAGAATCAACTCCATGTTTTCCATGACAAGCTCTTGACTGATATCCAATCCGAGGGAAGTCAGTTTGACAGAAATTTCAGTGTCCAGCCCATGATACGCAATGGCACTGATACTCTGAATACATCGTTGGACATTCTCCCGCACCACATCTGTGCTTTCAACGAATTCACCAAGATGATCGACCGTAACCTGGAATCCCTCCTCGTTCAATTGCGTAATCAATGGAATCGCTTGTGCAAAGGTTTCTCCACCCACAAGCTTGTTAGCCCCAAATCTTGATCCCCACCGTTTGGCCATCTTATCCAACGCCTTATTGTGGGAAAGAAACAAGAAAAAACGCTTACTGATTGCTTCCATGATTACAACACCTCCTTATAGTGACTGTTACCTCAAGTTTTGGGTGATTAAACGAAGAAATGTAAATCGTAAGAAAATTATACCGAGAATATTGGATGGGAAACAACGTGCTCGAGCCACAAACATTTGAGTGTTGATTTATGGTGTATACACAAAAAGTGGGTTCGTCAGATGGGTAATGAAAGGGAAGCGAGTTGGGAGTTTACGCTCGTCGTTTTATTCGGGAGACTTGTTTGTATATACGTTCCTAGTCGTGAAGGCAGTCGCAGTCGTTTAACAAATATAAATAAGCAGTTCCCATCCTGATGGGGGTATGACTGCGATTTTTTATGCAATTGTTCATGATTCCTCTCAAAACGGAACCCCTTGTTGCTTTGCATAAAAGATAGTTACAGTGAAGATATGCTTATTGATGATATGATTCATTTCATTACAGAAAAGAAAAAGTAGAGTGGGAACCGTCCCTACTCTACCCCGCTTACTCTTTAGTTCTCCTCTGCTTATTGGTTGGAATTTGTTTTATACCATTCGAGTGCCTTTTTTTCTATTTCCCTAACAAGTTGAGCTTTACCATTTATGTACGATTCAATGTCGTATCGAAATTGAAGAGCCAATTTCTCTTTTAAATCACTATAATTTTTTTTCATATAATACAATACACTGACCAAGGCTTTAATTGTATTGAAGTTACCTATCATTCATGCTTAAACATTTGAATTAAAATTTTATTGAATTTAACATTCGAATATTTTAGAATTAAATTAATAAGTTTAAAGGGGTCAATAATATGAAACGTTTATTGCAGTCAGATGATGTTGAATCAATATCCTTGGAAGTGGTGTGGACACCTGTCTGGGAAGTCATCCTTGGCATTTCAGGGTATACCCACAAGGAACTTAGGCACACATTCGATATGGATAAAAAATGGTCTTTAACCTCTCGTTATATGCCAAAACCCTTGGTAAAGGACTTGGATGAAGTCGAAAAAACGAATTTCTGGTACGGACTTATTATGCTCCAAAATAAGTTATCCGCCACGACCGTTCAAGAATTTTCGAACAAACTAACAGAGCTTCCGATTTCTACTTTTTATGAAACAATGCTGCCTTATAAGAGCAGAGATCTTGAGCCAATTAGAGTAGAATTAGCTGACCAGTACATGCATCTTGAATCTTTCGAGCAGTACTCTACATATTTTAAAGGTCACGAATTCTTAGAGGGATATATACGTAATCTTGGCCAATGTTCCTATCAACAACTAAGGAATCTGCTGATTAATATCATTGGTGAATGGTACGACTGGATAAGTCAAGACGAAAGCTGGGAAAAGTGGAACCAAGCTCTAGAGTATGAACAAAAACATAATAGCTCACTTGATGTGAAAAAACCGATAGAAGAAATTGAAAGAGTTACAGACGGGGTGAAATACCTCCCAGAGCCTACAGTCTGGAAGGTCAAACTAATTCCTCATGTAGCCTACCGGCCATGGATATTAGAAAAACGAACTCCTGATACTAAGCTATTTTTTTACCCTCTAAGTGATGAATACCTTGTACCACCTGGATCACCATCTACAGAATTAATACGTGGCCACAAAGCCTTAGGTGACGAAATTCGATTGAAATTGCTATATCGTCTTATGAAAGGACCCCTATCACTTCAAGAATTAAGTGTTCAGTTTAATACATCCAAGACTTCACTTCATCATCAGCTCTCTTTGTTAAAAGCTGCAAAATTTGTTGTCGTTGAAAAAGGAATTTATTCAGTGAACACACATCACATTAGTTCTTTTTCGGAAAAGCTGAATCAATTTCTAGGTATGAAATAATGAATAAATTCTCCAAATCATTCAAAGCCCTTTGGATAGGAGAAGTCATTTCGGAATTTGGAGGCGCAGCCGGGGGTATTATTAACGGGTTGTTGTTATTTGAATTAACAGGTTCAAAGGAATGGATGGGAATTCTCTGGCTTATTTACTTTATTCCTTCTCTGGTCTTACAAGGAATCAGCGCTCCATTTCTTAACCATGTTGTGAAAGAAAAGATGCTGAAAAATATACAATTAATCCGTGCATTCGCTTATCTTCTTCCCTTGGCTGGTTATTTGATTGGCTCCACAATTGGGATTATTTTCGGGTTAATCCTACTTCAATGTCTTTTGGGATTGATGCAACCCATCTACGCCAGTCTATCATTTTCTTTATTGCCTGATATATGTGATGAAGAAGAGTTGGCAGATGCAAATGGTTTACTGGATGGGACCATTAGGCTCATGAGTTTTCTTGCTCCAGGAGCAACTTCATTATTACTTGTAGTTAGTCCTATGCATTTTATATACGGCTTCTCCTCAGTCATGTTCCTTGCCAGCTATTTTGCACTCTCACGAATTCCTGTAACCTGCACGAAAAAGGTAACAGCATGGACAAAGAAAATTTGGTGGACAGAGATGCAGGAAGGATACAAAACGTTCTTTAAATACCCTCACCTTCTACGCCTTACCATTCTTTCATCTACTGTACAGTTTGCAGTCGGAGCAACATTGGTGTTAAGTGTCCCTTTTATACGTGGAGATCTTAATGGTGAGTCTTGGCAATATGGTATATTTTCTGGTGCTTTTCCTGTTGGATATGCTCTTGGAATGATTTTATTAACCAGGTTACCCAAAAACGTTAAAACGATGTACTTCGGCTTAATTGGAGGCGGCCTTTCATTTGTCTTCTTGTATTTTGTACAATCGATCCCAATGGCATGGAAATGTGAATTATTTGGCGGTATATTGTTTCCTCTATTCAATGCCCAGAATGCCGCTACTTTTCAGAGAGAGGCTCCTAGAGAGCGTCTAACACAGCTAAGTGCTGTAAGATTACTTTTCATAAGGGTGACAATGCCTTTAGGAATCCTATTTGCCTCTTCTTCGATATTCGATCTCAGCACACGTCAAACATATTTGTTTGTTGGTGCGGCAATAGCATTACCGGGATTGTATTATTTCGTTACTTCATTTCTTCGGCCAGATTCTCGTTTACTTACTCAAGAAAAGCAAAAGATTAGTTAACGAAAAGCGTCTGTTACACACTGTTTTATGATGTAACAGACCTGACACCTTTAACTTATTTAAACTTTATTAAAGAATCTGCATAGTCAGGCATGCAAGGCTTCAACGTTAGAACCCTAAGAAGCATCCAACTCATGTTTTGGTACGCTTCCACATGTATGATGGAGAGTTCACCTGAATACTATATTCAATGGAGGTGACATCACATGGAGCAAAACCATAACAAGAGCATGGAGGCGGAATTCACCCCTTTTCGCAAGGAAGCTACGAAGAAAACACAAAAAATAAACGAATTAATAAAAGAGAACCTGCCCTTGGAAAGACTGAAGATTGAACAGGAGTGGGCTACGAGAAATGTGCTGAAAAGCGTCTCCCTTCCCGTTATCAAAACAGATGACTCGGTTTTTCCTGTTTGGGATTTAAAACGCTATGAATTCCTGTTGAATGACAAACTCCCTTTATCCATTAACCCGAAACTATGGCACCAGGGAAAACTAAATTTAAATGCCGGTCTTTTTCAAGTGACAGAAAACATTTACCAGATCAGAGGATTTGATCTTGCTAACTTGAGTATTATTCGTGGAAAGACAGGTTGGATTGTGATCGACTGTCTCACAAGCAGAGAAACAGCAAAAGCAGCTTTTGAATTAATAGAAAGCTATTTTGGCAAGTTCCCGGTTAGTGCCATCATCTTTTCTCATTCACATGTCGATCATTATGGTGGTGTTGATGGAGTCCTTAATAGCGGAACGACGGATGATGTGAAAATTTATGCACCAAGCGGTTTTTTAAGTGCAGCCCTGGAAGAGAATGTGACCGCAGGTGTTGCAATGTCGAGGCGGGGGTTTTACATGTATGGTGAGGTGCTGCCTCGCGATGAAAAAGGTCAAGTAGACAGCGGCATTGGAAAGTATGTATCGACTGGTGTTGTGACTTTAGTCAATTCTGCTGAAGAAATTTCACCTTCCAGTGACGAACCCTATGTCGAGAAGGTCATTGATGGTGTAAGAGTGCAATTCCAAATCACCCCGGATACAGAAGCTCCGGCTGAAATGAATATGTTTATCCCTGATGAAAAAAGCCTTTGTATTGCAGAGAACTGTACAGCTTCGCTTCATAATATCTATACATTACGCGGAGCTGAAGTAAGGGACCCAGTTGCCTGGGCGAAATACATCCAACAGGCCATTGAGTTATTTGGCGAACAATTAACATCTGTATTTGAAGTGCATAATTGGCCAAGGCACGGAAGAGAATACTGCATCGATTATATGGAAAAACAGCGAGACATGTACCAATATATCAATGATCAGACACTTAGGTTCATCAATCAAGGGTACACGATCGATCAAGTTGGAAGAATGGTATCCTTTCCTGATAGTTTAAAAGACGAGTGGTTTAATGGTTCTTTTTATGGGACTGTCAACCATAATGCTAAAGCAGTGTACCAAAAATATATGGGATGGTATAACGGAAACCCTGTTGATTTAAACAAGCTGCTCCCGGAAGAGTCATCCAAAAAATATGTGGATTATATGGGAGGAGAAGATGAAGTCATCAAAAAAGCAAAAGAATGCTTTAGAGAAGGCGATTACCAATGGGTCGCTGAAGTCACCAAACACGTGATCTTCGCAAATCCATCCAACAAGAAAGCCAAATACCTTTGTGCGGATGCACTTGAGCAGCTCGGCTACACCGCGGAATCAGGGCCATGGCGTAATGAGTATTTGATGGGGGCTCAAGAACTTCGTTACGGAATTATTCCTATACAGCGGTCCACCATCACAACAGAGGTTTTGGATATAATGACACTCCAACAAGTATTGAACATGTTGAGTATCCGAATAAACGGATTGATCGCTGGGGAGTATGACTTCAAAATGAACTTCATTATTCCGGATCGGAAAGAAAAAGCCCTGACGGAAATCAAACGAGGGATCTTTCGTTATTTATCTGATGAAATAAATGAGGATCCAGTTACGGTCATCATGAGCAAAGAAACCTTATATGAGTTAGCCACCACCAACAATCGTCCTTCCCCTTCTTCAATTAAAGTAATAGGAAATATCCAAAAATGGCATCAATTTTTATGGGCGCTTGATCAAATAGACACAGACTTCCCCATTATGACGCCCTTGAGTAAAAAAAGAACCCATGATTTCTAAACATAAAAACAAGTAACAGCGTGAGCGATATTACTTTTCATTAAGAAGGATCGTTATTGCTCCATGACCCTAGATAACAGATCATCTCCCCTCCAAACGATTATTAAACAGGCATATTAATTAATAAAAAATAGACTGTTGAGAAAAAATTCTCAACAGTCTATTTGAAGAGTACATTATTTGTCTGGGAGATTAAATCCATGAACATCTTCTTCTTCTTCTATCATCTCGATCAAAAATCCCTAATACATTGTCATCGCGTCTCCGACGATCTCTTCTATCATCATCACTGACAACTATAACTCTGTCTGCACGAATAATGACTCTATCAGCATCTAGAACTCTTCTTCTATCATCAAATCTTCTTCCGCAGCACATACCAATCACCTCCTTCCTTTTCATAAATAATATATGCAAAATTCAGAAAGGTGAGTGGACGAGAAAACTAGAATAATCGTCTATTAAACAAAAAACCGTTAAAATTAGGAAACTATCCCCCCACAGGTAAAAGCCTCACCGTGTCGGGTGGCAGGCCCCTCTTGCTTCCCAAATGCGAGATCATAAAAATTCGAGCTTAGAAGTAGACCTTTACATAGGTGTTTTGAATAAGTGGAAATACTTTATTCAATCATCATTCAATAATTCAAAGAACCATCATTTTCACCAGAATGTTTCCCTTCAGGTTTCTATCGTACTGTGTTAACAACTGAGTTAAATGTTTGATATTTTATGATAAAATTCTAAATATATAAATAGTTGGAGGTTATCATATGTCTTTTGCACAAACACCTTCCCCACCTTATTATGCTGTTATTTTTACTTCTCGAAGAACTGAAAAAGATGCTAAAGGTTACAACCGTACAGCTGAACTAATGGTTGAGCTCGCTTCTAAACAAAATGGATTCTTAGGAGTGGAAAGCTCAAGAGATCAAGATGGATTTGGAATAACTGTTTCGTACTGGGATTCGCTAGAATCTATTAAACAATGGAAAGATCATTTGTCACACCAAAAGGCTCAAGCAAAAGGAAAAAAGGATTGGTACTCGGCATACATAACTCGAATTTGCAAAGTAGATCACGATTACCACTCATTGTAAAATGGTTCAAAAAGAGGCTTCAATTAAATATGAAGCCTCTTTTTGAACGGTTTGAGTAAGGGTGAACTCAGTCCAAATTTCAGCCTTACGCCCAAAGAAGAAATACCGAAATGTTCTGCTATACCTCCACAAACACCGCTAATAGACTTGTCTGTTCGCGATTTCATTAACTTGTTTTTCAAATTAAATCCCCCTCTTTGACAAAAACCCTTTCTTTACATTAGTTAGACGGAAATTCAATTATTTATGTTTCGATTATCCGCTAAACTGCCCTTTACTTGCACAAAGGGCGGCTGCTTTTTCAGCAAACGCCCACTTTAAAGGAATAAGCAAATTCAATTATTGTTATAAAGCCTTCTTAATTTTCTCATGGAGGTGAGCGAAGCGCTTCAATGCACGACTCCCTTGCTCCTCTTCATTTATCTCTTCAAATAAAAGAGTGAGCATAAGGCTGGTGTCCAATTGATACAGCCACCTCACCAGATCTGGTACTCGGTTCATTTCCCTCTCAAAACCATAATAACTACCAATAAATTCGTCACTCAAGAAACCGTATTCATTTATTCTCATCAATTCCAATACAGGGTCACCGACCAAAGCGTTTGTCCAATCAAAGATACCGACTACTTGCCGATTTTTGAATAGAATATTTTCAGGTCTTATATCCATATGTAATAACTTTTTCTTTGCAGGGTACGTTTGTAATACCTTCTTTAGTTCGAGCTTATTTGGTATTACGATTGATTGATTGAAAGTAGAACTAAAATTTTTTATGTTTCTGTTAATTCGGTCTGCTAAAACCTCGTGTGCATCACGTAAAAGGTTTGAAGGAACCTCGATTTGATGAAGTTCTTTAACAAGCTTTCCTATCTCATTTAAAGGAGGGTCCATATCAGCATCACTAGTTACAAACTCTTGAATGATAAAATCTAATTCTTCCCCTTTATGGTAAAGGTGGATTTTAGGAACAGGCAGCTGATATCGGTAACAAAACGTCGTTAATTTATATTCTTTCTCCAGTCCTTCTCTAGAAGAAGTCCTCTTTGTCTGATTTTTGCTCATTGTATACCAAGGTACTTTTATAACTACTTTACCCCATTCAAGAGTTTGTCCAATAAATACACAGTTTTCTACACCTGAAGCAAGTGGACGAATACTGACTAAACTGCATAAATGTTTACACTCTTTCACTACTTCTCTTAGTAAAGTTTCTACTTGATCGTAAACACTTACCCCTCTGAAATCCATATTGGAAATCTCTCCCTCCATAAATATTCCTAGTTTATCTTAACATAGAAATTGTAAATTTATAGGTAGAATGAAAATCACTACCGTCAATTAAACGCAAAAAAGCAGAGCGAATTCATTTGCGAATTGCTCTGCTTTTATAGAAGTTTTCTTTTGAAATTTAATACCACTCTAGCTCAAAGAAAATAGCTTATCTTCATTTGTTGCCCCTTAACCTGCCCCAATAATTTAATAAGGTAAAAGGTTGAAAACCATATGCCCGATCTTCAGCTATTGCCTCCGTTTGTAAATTAAATACTTTCTCACATTAATTTACTTTTCCATTAAGTTTTTTATTTGAGTATCATTTTCTTCTTTAAAATCATTTATTATTTTCATCTTAAATTCATTCCACTCTTCACCTTTAGATGTGATATCGTCATACAGTTTATTTTCCAATAACTTTCCCTTTATAGATTCATAAGCATATTCTTTATAGTATTCTTCTATTGTCATATCTATTTCGTTGAGAATGTTTTTGAAGTTTTCGTCTTGTGCTTTATTTGCAGTCTGTATATTAAATTCTATAACCTCTTGAACTTCTTCATCCGATACAGAAAAGCCTTGGGTTTTAGCTTCATACATTAATATGTATTCATCGATTAATTGTTCTATCGCAGTAGATCTTATGTCTTCTTTATCTAATGATTGCTTAGAGTTAAGACTCTCTAAGGATTGAATTCTTCTCTCAATTCCTTCTTCCGTTACATATTCGTCCAGGGCTTCAATGTTAACTGCCTCTTTTTGTGCATCTCCTGATACGCATCCTGCCAAAAGTAAAATTGTGAAAAGCACAAATACAATAAAATTTTTCAATAATATTCAACCTTCCTGTTTACTTACATGACGATCTTAGCTACTCAACTAAAATGCCCGATAGCAGAAGAAAAAACAATAGTCCCCCTCTTACTTAAGAAGTAATATCACTTCTTTTCCTAAGTAAATAAGGTGCTGACGCATTCCCTTTGATCAGTCCTTTTGTATCTCTTGTTATATGAATGTAGTCTTCTGCATCTTGAACATTCATCCAAGTAATCTCTTCTATTTCTTCAGGCATTGAAATAGTAATCTCTCCACCGGTTATCTTCCCTCTGAAAGTAATGAAAATGGCGTGGTGTCCTCTATCCTCAAAAAAAGCCTCACTTACAGAAAAAACATCATTTATTTCAACATCTAAACCCGTCTCTTCCTTCGCTTCTCTAATGGCAGCTTCTTCAAGTGTTTCTCCAGGCTCTACTGCACCTCCAGGCAGTGTATAATAAGAACCGTTTTCCCCTTTATTTTTTACCAATAATACCTTCTCTCCCAGTTCATCAAATAGCAGTACATATGTGACATCTACTCGCTTCATAAGGTCATTCACATCCATTTTTTAGTTTCTCCCTCACCATTTCTTCTTTTTAACATATTACCAATTATTTCAAACATCAGGATTCTGAGCAATCCCCATATTCAACTAACTGGCCCATTCATGAAGAAAGACGCTTTCCTTATTACAGAAAAGCGCCCGTTTGCCGAAGATCGTATCACATGATGAACTTATTTAATTGGGATCCAGATCTCCGAGTATAAATCCGGACTATTCGGATCCTCATCCGTATATAATTCAAATTCTGGTGTACCCGCATGCTCATACCCAGTGGAAGGGAACCATTCGGAGAAAATTCGTTTCCACGCCTGTTGCATCGCAGCAGGCATTGGTCCATGCACTTCAAAGACCGCCCATTTGGAAGCAGGGATTTCTAAGCTCATCATCCCTTCTGGAACCTTCCCAGCGTACGAGGTGGCCACCCAATAATCAAACACATTCGCCTTTTTTTGCTCTTCACTGACTCCTCCACAAACACCTAGTACTCCTTTTACTACCCCGTCATTCAATTGAAACAGCGTATCGCTTGTTCCATTTTGATTGACCTCTTCCCAAAGTTCCGGAATGCCTACTACGTTTTCTTCCTCTGCCACACAAGCAAATTCTCGTTTAATCCCAACGATTTGAAACGCATTCTTCTCGACTACACTATACTTCATTGGTTCTGCCCCTTTCAATGTTACCTGGATGATCAGGCGGTTATAGGATTGCAGTTTTCCCTTATTCTTTCGCGCTTCACTTGGAGTAACCCCGTGCTGTCTGCGGAAAGCCTTGGAAAAAGCCTCGGGAGTGTCATAGCCATATTTATAGGCAAGGTCAATAATCTTCGCATCTGTTGTCAGCAATTCTTCTCCGGCCAATGTTAATCGCCGCCTTCTTAAATAGTCACCGACCGTAATTTCAGTCAAAACTGAAAACGTCCGTTGGAAATGAAAAGGTGACACATTGGCTTGTTTAGAAATACTGTCTATCGTCATATCTTCCAATATATTTTGTTCCATATACTCAATTGCCTTTTGTATTGACTCCACCCATGCCATGGCCTTCAACTCCTTATAGTCATCTTAGCAACCTTTTAAAATCATATCCTGTCAATTTATGCTTTGTTGTGGCAGGTTCGATTCACTTATTGTACGAAAGGGTAGCTTTAGTGCAATAAACATTTTATATAGAACACGTTCATTTAGAAAAGAAGCATTTTCATCTTTAAAGTTTAAGAACATTTGAAACTAAAAGCTATCCATAGTGGATATAAAAAGACCAAACAATAAGACTGATACTCACTATTCCCCAAGCTACGGTAATTACTATCCACCAAACTATGGATTTAGTTTTTACTGAACTTTCTTTGCTTTCCGTATTTGCTTTTATAAAAGCGAGCATACTTTCAATATATCTTTTTTCTTAGAAACGAGAACAACAAAACCGATTATAATGATTGCAACAGTAATCCAAGGCAATACGTCCACCTTTTATGCCTCCTTATTTTATGAACACCATTCATTACAATCTTCAACAAAATTGAATGGATTGCTAAATTTAGTTACATCACTCATCAACAAATCTGCCCAACGGAATATAGATAAAGCTGAAGATCACGTGTCCAATCTTCAGCTATCGTCCCCTATAAAAGAAGATGAAGTTGATAATTTATATACTTAGAAGAATGAAAAAGCTTTTTGAAAAGGGTAAATTCCCCGCAGCAAAATATTGTTCTTCTGGTTTGATAACGCTGTGTTGAACTCCTTGTTATTCTTTTCCACTAAACTCTATTATATTTAAACCTTCGGATGCTTCTGGTGCTTCAAAAAATTTAGTAACATGAATAAACACCGCTTCTGTGTCAAAAGCTGCTCTTTCGGGTTGTTCATTACACCTTTGAGCAATCTGACGCAAGCATTGCTCGTTATTTAGATTTAGAAAAATTAGTTGATGGTTTGCATTGGCCTCTGACGCTATATCCAAAAACCACTTTCGCAGTTTTTTAGTGTTAGCTGGAAAATCCATCACTACATCTGTACCTGCACTTAATATATTTTGGACATGCTTTTTCACCAACGGCTTCAGCTGAGCTGAAAATGTTAGATAATCTTCAAATGATGCGATCTGATTGGGATAAAGAGATGAAAGCCATTCATCCTCAGACAATAAGACCGCATGTTTATCTATCGCCAATTGTATTGATTTAGTTGATTTTCCTGCTCCCATTTTCCCGCAGAAAAAGTATAGCGTCGCAGATGGTTTCATATTTTTTAACCTCCCAGTCTTATTTTAGTGGTGGATTGTCTCACCTAAAGAAAGTAATTTCGGTTTAGATTCATCAGTAGTTTAAGTATTTGTATTCACGATTCCCATATAATTTTAGCACAAAAACCCAAATAGCTTACTGAAGAATACTAGTTTGTGACAGTAAATCAGCCTCAAGGTGGAGAATGAGCGAGCATTCATAACTATCCCCTAGCAATTGTATACCTAACAAGGGTGAGTTGATGTCTATGTTGAAAACCGCGAAATTTGACGGAATATGAAAGCGACAGCTCTTTTTCTATTTATTCAATTTATGGTTTAATGGTTAGTTGTACTGGGTAAAAAGGATTATCTATTAAGTCTATTAAAGTAGTAAAGGATTGATGCACATGGACAGGTCCGTTTTTAGGATCTCGGTAGGAATTGCAGTGGTTTTCGTCCTGATTGGGGTATTGATACCTGAACAATTGGGATCTGCAATGGAAGTAGCAAAAGGATTCGTACTTGAGAAATTCGGCTGGTTTTATCAGCTGGTCGCCACCTTTTTCCTCATATTTGCCGCGTTTATGATCTTCAGTAAATATGGAAAAATCAAATTAGGGAAACAAGATTCAAAACCGGAATTCAGCAGACCGACCTGGTTCGCGATGTTATTTTCGGCCGGAATGGGAATCGGTTTGTTATTTTACGGTGTCTCTGAACCCATTTCTCATTTTTCCTCGCCACCTGCAGGAGAAGGCGGGACGGCACAATCGGGAATTATGGGAATGCGATATACCTGGCTTCATTGGGGACTGCATGCGTGGGCGATTTATGCCATCGTCGCATTGGCACTGGCCTATCAGAAGTTTAACAGGGGCGCTCCTGGATTGATGAGTGCAACTCTTCATCCTGTAATTGGTGAAAAAGTGAAAGGCCCAATCGGTAAGACAATTGATGTTGTCGCCGTGTTTGCGACATTATTTGGCGTTGCCGCATCATTAGGATTGGGATCTCAACAGATCAATGCTGGACTGGAATATTTGATTGGAATTCCGAACAACTTTTTCGTCCAGTTCATCATCATGATGATCATCACTGTACTTTTCATTGTTTCAGCAACTACAGGCATTTCGAAAGGAATCAAGTTATTAAGTAATATCAATATGTCTCTAGCTGTCATATTGTTTATTGCCATGCTCATACTTGGTCCAACGTTATTCTTGATGAATATGTTTACCACCACCATGGGCAGCTATTTGCAAAATGTCGTTCAAATGGGCTTGCGTTTGTCTCCTTTCAATGCGGATGAAGCAGCTTGGACCCAAGGCTGGACTGTGTTCTATTGGGCTTGGTGGATTTCCTGGACTCCGTTTGTGGGAATGTTTATTGCACGTGTGTCCAAAGGACGTACCATCCGTGAATTCACGGTTGCGGTCCTATTAGTGCCATCGGTTGTCTGTGCCTTATGGTTCACAGTATTCGGCGGAACGGGAATCAACCTCGAGATGGTGAAGGGCTTGGATGTTTCAGGACAAGGTCTGGAAACCGCCCTATTCTTTGTTTATCAAAATCTGCCGTTCGGCGCGATTCTATCGGTGTTGACTGTCGCACTTATCACGACTTTCTTCGTCACATCAGCCGATTCTGCAACCTTTGTTCTTGGAATGCTCACAACAGGCGGGAAATTGAACCCTCCAAACAGTGTGAAAGTGGTATGGGGATTGATCCTCGTCGCAGCCACACTTGTACTGATGGCATCCGGCGGCCTGACTGGGCTGCAGACAGCCATTATCGTAAGTGCTCTTCCGCTTACATTCGTCGTGCTGGTCATGTGCTATGGATTGGTCAAGCAGCTTGGAAAAGAATATGACATCCAAATGAATCATTGGAAAACGAATGAAAAAGATAAAAAGAATCAAAAGGTAGGTTAAAGAAATGACCTGTCCCGGAAAAGGGGCAGGTCTTTTTTTGATAAAATCTCATCGATCAAAATGAAATTGATTGACTAAAAAATGGGGTAGAGTCTCTATTTATCTATGTTCACTCATGCTTTCCCTCCCCTGCCCTAATTTTGCATGAGTCCCATAAAAAAAGACGCGTTATTGAATAAACGCGCCTGATTATTGAAGAAGCTTGGCCTCGTATGATTTACTTAGACTAAAACACTTTTGTCCCAGCCTCTTTGTTTGTATGTGAAATCTGTTGGCTGTTACTGCGGTTGCTCTCCCGGGACATTCACTTGGAAAGTAACGCCAAACTTGTCTTTTACCTGCCCGTACAACGGACTCCAATCCGTCTTCTGAAGGGGCATAATGACCTGTCCGCCGTCTTCCAAAGCGGCGAAGATTTCTCTGGCTTCAGCCTCTTCTTTGGGATGGAGGGCAATGTGAATCGTATTGCCTGGCTGATAATCCATGCCTGGAAATGTATCGCTGAACATGAGATTCGCTTCGCCGACTTGCAAGTGGGCATGCATAACACGATCTTTCATATCATCTGTCAACGGATGATTCGGGTCAGCCGGCATATCTCCGAACGTCATGATCCCCATCACTTTACCGCCTAGAGCTTTCTCATAAAAATGGACTACTTCTCTCGTGTTACCGTCAAAAATCAAATACGGGTTCAAACTCATTGACATCATTCAACAGCTCCTTAGTTTTGGTTCTTCATTCAATGCTTAAGTAATTCCCAAGTGCAGTAACCACCATCATTATTACCTATAAATACACTCTACATCACAGAACGTACGTTCGTCAACGAAAACATAATTGGATACTCACAATTTTTACGTTAAAGTGTTCAAACCCCAAAGTGAAACTCATTAATACCAAGAACTGACTTGACGTCCCTTCATTGGAGAAGGAAAGCAAAGCTAAATCGCTATTCAGTGTAGGTGTTTACTCATTAAGTATTCACTTCCTAACGAAGTCCTTACACCATCTCCATCCATTTGAATAAATTGTAATTTATTTGATACGCTAATTAGTAGGAGAATACATGAGGAGGCACTTGTCTTGGAGTTAGATTGGGTTTGGAAAGTGGTACTTATTGTGATTGCTGGGTTTCTTATATTGCGATTAGCTGGGAGAAAATCCATTTCTCAGCTGACATTTGCACAAACAGTCCTCATGATATCCTTAGGGAATTTACTCATTCAGCCAGTTGCCGATAAAAACATCTGGATCACCTTTTTAATCGCATTATTACTGGTATTAGTCTTAATAACATTAGAACGCTTACAGATCCAATCGAATAGGTTCGAAACCTTCATAACCGGAAAAGGAATAGATGTTATAGAGGATGGAGAAATCTTAGACAAGAATCTAAAAAAATTGCGCATCTCCGTAGACCAATTAGAAATGCGGCTACGTCAAGATAGCATCTCTAAAATCAGTGATGTAAAAACAGCAACCATTGAACCCAGCGGACAATTAGGGTATGTACTAAAAGATTATGCCCAATATGCCACCAAAGAAGATATTAAAGTTATATTAGATTATATTCATCATAAATTCCCAGAGGGTCCACAGCCCCCGGATATCACTAAAGAAAAAACAGATCATCATTCTATTTTCTTAGAGGTAAAAAGAAATGAGCATGTTATTCCTCCGCCTAAGCATTTAGAGTGAACAGCCAATTTGCCGGAAGACATTTTCCAACACCTGTGCCTCATCGTACGGATGTTGGTCTTACCCTAATATGAAATCTTTTACATCGGATAACCTTGATATTCATCCTTGGAAATCTTAACGATCTAAACTCATGAAATAAACAGGTCCAGAATCTTCCCGAATATCCGGGACCATTTTAATAATCTGAAACCCGACTTTTTCATAGGCTCGTATCGCCATACTGTTGTTAACCTCGGGATTAATTATACACCTGTCCACATATTCCTTGGAAAAAAAGTTGAGCGAATTTTCGCAGATTCAAAAGAACTGCATGGGCTTCGCTACTGCGGGATTTTGCCTCCGGCTTCCTTCAGATTACACCTCACGAGGGACACCTTTCCATAGGCTAACAGTTCCTGCTGCCAAGCCTGTATTGGACTTTCACCACCAAGTTATAGCCCATGCCGGCCGCATAAAAAAAACAGACGACCAACTGGCCATCTGTTTTGATCATTACATTACTCGTATAAAGCACCATCGTCTTTTTGTTTAGCTTTAACAGATAGATTAGCAGAGTATGTTACACCTTGATAATCATTCGTTGCTAACTCATCAAGCTTAACGCCAAACTGAATATCAATGTATTCATTTGTTTCTAAATTCCAGAATTCATTGACTTCCCCTGATTCTGCTCCATCACCCAAAAGAATTTCTTTTTTGCCAACAGCTGCAGCTGACGTTGCTGCTACAGAAGCAGAGGACTTAGCTGCTACAGGAGCATTCAGGTAGCCAGTTACTATTTCTACTCCTTCTAAATTTTCAACTGAAGCCAGAGAAGGACTTATTTCATTCGTAGTTCCTTCGAATAATTCTTCTAGTTTATATTGTGATGCTTTTAATACTTCTTCCGTTGGTTTCACTTTGTATTTTAATGCAACATAACCTACTTTGTAAGCATTTAATGAAATATTTTTATCTAATGATTGGTGTAATTTTGCTTGTAAGAACGTATCGGCAGTCCCAGTGTTATCAATTGTCATCCAATCTCCAAACACAAGTTGTGATGGAGCGAAATTTTCAGCTTTTACAATTTTCTTATTGATATTTCCACCATTATTAATCTGTACGATTGAGTTTGTTATTTCACCTGTTGCCGTTGTTTCAGAAGTAAACCAAGAATACGTTCCAAAGCTTGCCGCAACTGCAATTGTACCTGCAATCGTAGTACCTAATAGTGCTTTTTTTGCATTGATCATTTTCATAAAATTTCTCCCCCAGTTATATATAGATAAATTTATTTAGATGCTATCTCTTCATTCTTATGCTTTTTTTCTTTGCCAGATATGCGTTCAAAAACCGTTAAACAGATGTAACCTGTAAGCGGAATGGTGATGAACAGCAAAAACCCGATTGGACCGCTTGCAAAATCTGATACATATCCAAGTTTAGGTATTGCAGCTACTTGTTTTCCAACGAAATGATGCTTCGTGACAATCATAGAATCCTCAACATTGTTGTTGTCACCTTTTGTCACCAAACCATCTTGTCCATCATTTTCTTTAACAGCTACTACTCTATGTGTAATGAATTTTGTATCTGATTCTTTAAAAGTTATCACTTCATTCACTTTTATATCTTCGAATTCTACTTTTTTAATTAAGACAAGATCTCCCGATTGAAAATGTGGCTGCATACTATTAGAGAGAACAGTTAATGGTGTGTATCCAAAAAAACGAGGGAAGCTGTCGGGATTTTTACTAGATTGATACACCGTAACACCGATATAGACAGTAAATAGAAAAAAGATAAGTAAAATCATATTTGAAAGCCATTTTGTTGTTTTTCTTTTCATAATTTTCCTCCTAACATCATTATTTGTTTTGCCTTGTATTCTTATCGTTGTTGATGTTGATGTCAGAATAATAATATAACCCTGAAAAGTCATTGACCCCCTACTACTTTCAATCAAGAAACATTTCTCAAACGCAGTAGTAGGGGAGTTAATTAGTTTACAATCCGATGAAATAAAAGCATTCTATTTAGTGAATCCCCAACTCTTCCAAAATACTGTCTATTGTCTTGCCATCATGCGTTTCTTTTGCAGTTGGTGGATTTTCAACATATTTGTTTTGCGATAAGTAATTCTCTTGAACAAAGCCGATGTCTTTCGCATCCACAGTGCCGTCAAAGTTGATATCCGCCGCACGGTTGCTCGTCTTCCAAGCGTTTTGGATGTCGATTGCGTCTAAAACATCAATGACGTTATCTTGGTTGACATCACCAGCTTTAAGATCAATATAATATGGATCGATATAAAGGTGTTGACCAAAAAGTTCTCCCTTAAATTCAAACCCAATCGGTTGTTTGGTGTGAACCTCGAAGTGACCAGGTACTTTAATCTCTAAATTATATGGATCCTTGCTTAATGGAAGCTTTTCTACTCTGTAATCCCCTTTTTCGTTAATTAAAGAAGTAGCGTCAAAAATTACTCCGCTTGAGTCCTTGAACTTTAGCGATGCCCCAACCTTTGTCCAATCTTTTTTCTCAAGAATAGGACTATACTTAGCCGTGCGGAATGCATCAGGTAATACTCGACCAGAAGCGGCATTAAATTGCGGCAGAATCTCAAAATTGTAACCGGCGTTAAGTAGTTTGCTAGTTTGATTTTGACTATTTATTACAGTAGCAGTTGGATTGATGCTAGCCCCTAAAGTGAAGTTTTCATCCCTTATCTTTAAGGTAACATCCACAACTGCCGAATGATTAAATGTCAAATTGGAATCGTTAAAGACTACCTTTACCTCGTCTCCATTCACAGTTATGGCTGCTTTGTCTGAAACTCCATTCGCAAGTTTGGCATCGACTAAATCCATTGAGTTGCCAGATTGCTCTTTCAAGTTCCAAACCACTTCTTTTGCATCACTTACATTATCCAAAAATAATTGGCCTTTAATCGTATCACCCGTTTTTACTGTTTTGAAATCGCTTTTTGCATAAGTAACAGGTGTCCCTTCTTTGACAAAGAAGTATTCTTTTTTCGGTACTAAATTACCGGCAAAATCAAATCCATCTAATGTATATCTCAGTGCTGGAACGCCTTCATCCATGGCAACTACACTTGCCCATTTTCCGTCCTTATCCATAGAAACCCAATCAGGAATCATCTTAGGGTCCCAATTAGGAATCACCTCATTCGAAGATTGGTCGATTTCTATTCCTGCTTTCTGCATTTCTTCCACGAGAGGATCGGTAATTTGAATATTGAATGGATACGTTTGTTGACCTGGTTTGTATTCAAGGAACGGAGACGGTCCATCTAATGAACTTGTAAATGTAGGATCGTCCACATCAATGAAAACATCATGTACTTCACTTATCACTTTTCCAGCTTGAGTTTCACACGTAATATTCAGCTGATAGTGACCAGGTTTTGCATAACTCTTTTCTTTTGCAATAGGCTGTTTAGGGTCCCCTGTAAATGCATAGTACGTCCCAGTAAAGAGTGATAGACTATATTCGTAATCCTTTAGAAGATTTTCTGCTTCCGGCAAGGTTCCGACAAAACCTAACTCTTTTCCGGTTTCTCCATCGTGTAGAGTGATATCCAATGTTTTCAAGGGTTCGTGTACCATAAAGTCCGCATGAGCAAGGTAATTATAGTTAGGTCGACGGCTACTTGTATCTTGCATTAAGTATCTTGGTAAAAAGGAAGGCGCACGGAGATCTAAAGATAAGCCTGTATCCTTCAAAATTGCGAAATTAAATGGAATTCGATACTGATCGGATGAATCCGCTTCATTCGTCAGTACGATATACCCTTCATATATGCCAGCTTTTGCCGTCTTTGGCGCTACCAAAAATACATTTCGTTTCACTTCTTTGTTGGCTTGTACTTTAATACTTTTGCTGGTGCTAACGGCAATACCATTTCTACTCAGGCTGTTCGTAGCTTCAATTGTATTTTCTTCTACAGAAACAGTGAAATTTTTGGTGATGTCACTGTTGTTTGTGAAGCTTATATTTTTATTCACACGAATATTACCGTATTCCGAACGTTTGTAAATACCAAAGCTTATATCACCAGATGGATTTTTTACCGTCATAAAATCTTCGCCATCTGGTATGAGGGTTTCCTCTGTCACTTGCATTTTCATTCCACCATGAATGGCTTGATAAGGGTCTACACGGCCCGCCCCCATTTCATACAAACTATATTCGCCATTTAACGGTTCTGCAGTATTCATAAGTATTGTTTTAATATCATCTGGATCAAGATCCGGATTCGCCTCTAATAATAATGCGGCAATTCCAGCCGTGTGCGGGGTAGCCATTGATGTTCCGGAATAGCGTCCATAGGCATATTTATAGTCTTCTTGATTTTCAGGGTTAATTATATAAGTAGGTAATGTAGAAAGTACGCTTACCCCAGGAGCTACGACCTCTGGTTTGATATCATAATTACCATTGACCGGGCCTCTTGAACTGAAGTCAGCTAATTTATCTCCTTCGGTTACGATATCTTTCAAGTTGGAGAACGTAAAGGTCTTGTTTCCTTCAGCTATTTTCGCTTTTAATTGCTCTCCAGCTGCTTTTGTCATAGAGAAAGCTGGAACATAAACAGTTGATTCCCCTAAATTAATGCCGATCTGTCCGTCAACATTGTTATACATAATAACAGCTTTCGCACCTTGCTCTTTGGCAAATTTGACTTTGTCATTGAGGGAAAAATTCCCGCGCTGAACGAAAGCAATTTTCCCTTTAACGTCTTTGCCTGCATATTCTCCTTGTGAACCTAAGCCTACATCGACAAGCTCAAGTGATTGTCCATTTAATGCAGAGAAATCATCCGCAAAGCTTCTTCCCATGCTGATAAGCTGAGTGGACCAGTCTCCTGAAATGCTGCCTGTAAATGAAGTTAGCGCAACAGGAACATCACTTGCTCCTATTGTTAGAGCCAGTGCAGCTGCACCAGGTGAACCTAGCGTGTAGGCATATGGACCGTTATTTCCTGCAGCAACCACAGCCGTCACACCATTCAACACAGCATAATTAATCGCGGTACTCGCTGGATTATGCGCATCGTTAATCGGTGCGCCTAGTGAAAGGTTTATAACATCCATACCGTCTTCTACTGCTTTTTCAATTCCTGCAATAATACCTTCAAACGTACCATTTCCGTAAGGCCCTAACACACGATACACATAAAGATCCGCATCTGGTGCTACACCCACTACAGACACTTCACTGTCATTTTTATTTTGACCTACGATCGTACCAGAAACATGTGTCCCATGTGATGTATAATAGGTTGAGTTGGTAAAAGGATTTATTTCAGGTTGACCTGATTTCTGCCAATCGGCATACGTTGTTTCCATTGGGTCACTATCATTATCTACAAAATCATAACCACCTTTGTATGCATCCTTTAAATCAGGGTGATTATAGTCAATCCCAGTATCAAGTACGGCTACTTTGACGCCTTCTCCCGTAATACCTTCCTTATGTAACTTGTCAATTTTTAAATAAGGAAGACTCTCAACAGATGTAGTGATTTGTCTATCAACGTCTTTTGGAAGATCTTGCTTTATAGGATCAACCCTAAAGGTCTGGTTTTTGTAAACAGCTTGGACAACATCAGATTCCAATAGGAGTTTTACTTGATCGGCTGGCAATGTCATCGATACACCGTTATAAGCTTTTTTGAAAGTCTGGGTGATGGAATTTGAAACATTTTTTGATTTGGAGTTCTTTTGAGACAAATGTTTTTTGATGTCTTCTTTAAAGGTTTTATGTTCTTTTTCTACTTTCGCAGCAGCGTCTACAATTTTTAATTTCTTGCCTTCTGCAGCTGCTTCTAATACAGCTACTTCACTAGGATTCGATTTGAACTCGACAATGACGGAAATATCTTCTTTCGACTCTAACTCCACCTCGCTGAATCCTTGCAGGCCTGTATGCTTGTTCACTTGCAATTGATGCAATGCTTCTCGCTGTTCCTTTGTCAAGGATGACAGAATGTCCTCTGCCTTACTTTCTTTTGCTGCTGCTTCAGTGGATTGTACCGAGTGAATCGGTGAGATTATTAAACCCGCTGAAAACGCCATAACAGCTGCTTTCTTAATTAATGATTTAATTTCCATAAAATCCCTGCTTCCCAATTTTGAATAATTTTTAAGACTAGTAGTAATCAACTGCTCCTTTCTTAAAATTTTGAATATTACATTTAAAATCTTAATACCTTTTTCAATGGGTAGCTAACGGGCTTTTCATCTGTGGCTTTTGGTCCACCTTATTTACCTATCCTAGTAAAATAGCATATATTTATAGTTATTTTTGGTACTTAAGGACTAAATACGAATAATCGAGTTGGGTTTTTCCTCTCTTTTTTCGTGTTATTTTCACTCTTTTTTTGCCTTTTTTCTACTCTTATCAACAAATTCCATTAAAAACCCCAACACGAACACTTTCTTCCTAATGAATTGTTAGGTTTTTATTACTGGAAAATAGCAGTGGTCATTTAAATAAGCAGGCTAATAGATTGAAAGAAAAAGAAAGCAGATAGGTGGAACGACCTGCACGAAGGAGAAGTTCAGCACAAACTTAACTGAAAAAACCCCCATGCGCATTGTGTAGGAGGGAAAAATAATTAGATTGAATGTAACTTGCTATTCAATTTCTGGTAACCTAAGTCTCTTCGACTTTAACTATTCGTACTGATTTGTTCAGCATGCAGTATTATCAGCATTTATTTTGAAATCTCATAGTTCTCAACAATTTTTCCGTTATCAATTCGAAGAACAATAGAATTTACTTGCTCCATAACTAGTATTAATAGACAATTTCTTATGATTTTTAACCTGCATTTTCTTTTGAATTTTAAAAAGTAAAAAAACAAAATTTTTATTATAGACTCAAAAGTATTATTACGAGATGGGGGTTTTTTAGTAAAATAAGAACATACACATTTCAATTGGCGGGCTGAAGAGAGGAGATCACCATGCTAGAGGGAAAAATCATTAAATTCTATCGTGAACTTCAGAACATGATGCAGAAGGATTTAGGAATAGGGATCTGTTCGAGTACCCATATAAGTAAAATTGAACGAGGTTTAACACAAGTCTCCAAGGAAACTATAGATTTGCTGTCACAGCGGCTTGGCATTGATATGGAAACAGAAATGAAAACTTACATTGGAATAGACTCCCTTTTAAAAAAATGGCATGAATCGATCATTTTAAAGCTAAGCACAAAGGCTGAGAATATAAAGAAGCAATTAGAAGCTATTGCTCTGTTGAAAATGCCGGAAATTTATCGTTCCTATACACTCGTACTCACAAGATATTATTTATTTAAAGGGCAGGAACATCAAGCTAAATCTTTAATTGCTGATATGGACAAATGGTCTGATCTTTCACCGTATGAAAAAAGCATGCTTCTTCATATTAAAGGGATCAATGCATTATTAAATAAGGAATATCATAATGCAATCTCTTATTTTCAAGGAATCGATCTAACCTATTATAACAACCAAGAGTACTATTATCATTTGGCTTTTGCCTATCATAATCTTAATTCGCGAGTACTGGCTTATTATAATGCTGAAAAGGCCTTGCGCTTTTTCACAGAAAAGCGCAGTTTTACGCGGATGGTTTCAGCAGAAATGCTTATGCTGATCCAAGTAGAGCAGGACGAGTTCTACGATCCACAAGATACGGAATATCAAAAATTAATCGAGATGACCGAAAACTTCGAATTAGACCATCAAAGAGCGATGCTGATTCACAATCTCGCATACCAGAAAGTTCGCCAAGAAAATTATGAAAAAGCTTGTGAATACTATAAACAATCCATGGACATAGAAGACCCTCTCACTGCCCTTCATATAGCCTCTTTGGAAGGCTATATAAATGCATTAACGAGACAAGGATTGAAATCAACCGAAGAATTGCTCCAATTGACCGAAAAGGGTATTTCTCTTTCTGAAGAAATAGCCGAGACAATCTATAAACATTTCTTTTATTTACATAAATATAATCTTCAAAACGAAAAAGAGCTTTACTACCATTACCTTGAAAATGAAGCATTCCCTTATTATAAGAAAATGGCACATGTTCGCTTACTTGAACATTATTCGATAAAGTTGTTCGATTATCATATGGAAAAAGGCAATGTCGAAGAAGCAAATCATTACGCAGCGTTTCTCGTGGAAAAGTACCGTAGAAATGATAAATTTGTATAATAATTCTAATACTTAAGAAAGTTGAATTATAATAGCATGAAAAAAACTTACTGAATACGAAGAATATGTTCTTACTGTATCCGTAAATAACTACAAAGTTGTGGTTTTCAAATAGGCGCTTGCTTAATTCATCCAGATCGTACGGCAGTAGAAAAAAAGCAATTGCTCAAAAAGACTGTTGGTGTTACACACACCAACAGTCTTTTTTGAGTATTATCTTAAGTGCAAATCTTTCATTTAATCAATAGTTGAAAAAGGCACAAACCCTCTTAAAGAATTGCGCCCATTAATTGAAGATAAATTATATTATCTCATCGAAATAATCGGCAAGCTGTTCTTCAGAAATTACTCGTAAACCGTTTCTTTTTAAAAGAGCAGTTGTTACTCCGTTCCCTCCAACTTTCTCTCCCATAAATTCACCATTATAAATCATTGAACTTCCACAGGATGGACTATACTCCTTAAGAACAACTACTGTTGCATTAACATCTGTAGCTTTTTTTAAAGTAGTGTAAGCTCCTTTTATATATAGTTTCGTAACGTCTCTACCTGATTTCTCGATTACTTTAGCTTTCCCATCCAATACATCTTCTCCGTTACCACCTATTATTTCAGCAGGTTCTCTGGGGGTTGAAAAACCACCAAGCAATTCCGGACATACAGGTATTGCTTTATTCACTTCTATTAGTTTACTGATCTTATGATTTAAACTATGCGTACCGTTATATCTTACCTCTAAGCCTGCTAAACAAGAACTCACTAAAATCATTGAAGACACCTCACTTTAATAGCACCTAATAACATTGTACAACCAACTCCCAGGTAAAGCTAAAATAAAAGGTTTTGATATCATTCAAACTCTTCTTCTATTAAATCCATATTAACAGTCATAGCAATACGGCTCCCATCAGCTGCTGCAAAAACCACTTGAGATGGTTTTACATAAGAGGCATCTCCAGCAGCATATAAACCAGGTATTGAGGTTCTGCCTGATTCATCTGTTTTGATTCCACCCGACTTTCTCATTTCATACCCCAACTGTTCTCTGAACCGTGCACTTTGAACAAATTGCGGCATTACAAAGCCACCAGCTCTCGCCAGCTGAGTTCCATCAGTAAAGCGGACACATTCCAATCCACCGTTTTGCCCGATAAAGGCTAAAATGGGTTTCTCTATCACAGTAATCCCTTTTGATTGCAGTTGCTTTTTTTGCACTTCCGATAAGAGAGCAAAACCATTTGTACAAACAATCAAGTCTTTACTCCAATTGAGAAGAAGTTTCGCCATATGGAAGATAGATGGATTTTCTGAAACAACGAAAATCGGCTGATCCTGCAGTTCCCATCCATCACAATAAGGACAATTAAACAAACTTTTCCCATACAACGAATAAAAGCCCTCGATGTGAGGAAAAATTTCTTTTACCCCTGTTGCCATAATTAATTTTTTTGTCTGAATACGATTTCCTGATATATCAACGACCTCAAATCCCAAAGCTGTTTTGTTGACTGAGACTATCTCAGTTTGTAGATGCTTGACAGAAGGATAATTCAACAATTCTTTATAAGCAATACGTCGGAATTCGCTCGGTGTTGTACCGTCTCTTGTAATAAAACCGTGAGAGGCATGTGTCACAGCATTTCTAGGCTGATTATTATCAATCAATGCAACACTTCGTCTTGCTCTCCCCAGTACAAGGGCTGCATTCAACCCTGCAGGGCCTCCACCAATAATTGCACATTCATAAATCATAAACAGCACCGCCTTAATAGATATTATAGACTTATTATATCTGCGATTAAACGAAAAATAACCATCTTTACAGTAAAAAAACTATAAAAAATGGCTTACTTTAAACTCCCATTTGCTTTTGAGCTATTTCCACTAAGTTAACTTCTTTTAAATACTGTTTCATCTTATCTTCTGCTTCTTTCATTTCAGCTTGAATTAAGCATTCATCCCCATGGACAAAATCACATTCAAATAAGGAAGCTGTACCTTCAATAGCGTGAATGATATCTAAAAATGAAATATCATCTTTTAGGCGAGATAATCGATAACCTCCATTAGCTCCAGAAATTGATTCAATCATTCCTGCTTTTACGAGCTTAGTTAAAATTTTCGATAGATAAGTTGTTGAAACGCCTTGGGATTCTGCTAGTTGCTGAACACCTATTGGTTCAGTCGAAGAAGCAGTAACGAGAGAAAGCATGGTGTGTAAAGCATAATTAGTCGCTTTTGAAAATTTCATATTAACACCTCCATTATAGACTTATTATATCTACAATATCCTTAAATATATTTATCTGTCAAGACTGCTGCTTCCAAAAAAAACGCAGCCGATCAAAGGATTGAAAAAATAGCTGAAAACCAATTTCCTGTCCTCAGCTATCGCCTCCAATTATTTCTCCCAAAGCTCAATCAATCTGCCTTCAGGATCTTTTATCCGTACAAACGCCCCAAATTCACTAACCTCTTTTTCCTTCACAAGAGGTACACCAATCCGCTCAAAATGCTCAATCGTCTCGTCCATATGATAAACTTGGAAATGCAGCATCACTTGCTGTTCTGTGGGGAATGATGGATCATCTTCAGAAAAGAAGGAAAAAATAGTCTCATTCCCTGATTGTGGTTGAATAATGGTCCCATTCCAATCTTCCATATCTTCAACACTTCACTGTACCATTTCTTTACCGCTTCCAGGTTTTTTGTCCTCCAAAATATTCCTCCGAAACCTTTTATCATCCTACTAAACCCGCTCCCCTATCTAATTTTTCGGTTAAATAAGAAATTCAAGAAATAAAGACATATTCCTTCTTCAACCGACCCGCCCTTTAACTTAAAACCAATTATTTCAATTTCGGGCTGTCTATACAAGAAAATTCCAACAAAAAGGAAGCTTAGTTAGCGGAACTCGTTCCAATCGGTACGCCTGTTTTAATCAATCCTTATGTGAAAAAGTGTATAGGGCCCTGCCCTATACACTTTCTTTAATTGACATGTGGTGAGAGACAGAATGCTTCCCCTCCCGTTCCGTTTACAAAACAGCTCTCCTTGATTCTACATAATCCAAACCAAAATGCATATGGAGGACCCTGGCAGCCTTTTCTACATCACACCTATCAACCAGTACACTTAATCCTACCGAGGATTCCCATATGGACTCCTTCGCAATATGGTAGTCATAAAAAACGTTTCTAACCTTCTCTTTTACCTCATGTGTTGAGTTGATGCGTCCTATCACGGTCACCTTTGATAGATCTTCTCTCTCTTCTATATAAGAGCAGGCTTGATTATATTGTCCTACGATTCTTTTTACTTCTTGAACATCCTGATTTTTAACTATGAGGATAAGGTTTTCCTTGTATTTAATGATTTCTGTCTCAACATGATGGTAATCGAGGTCATAAAGAATCAGTGACTCTCCTCCCTGACAGACACTGATTGTCAGAACAGAAATATCTTTCTGATAGGCGATCCCGACAATAGGCGCATTTCTCTGTGACCTTTCACTAATGACGGTTCCCCGCCCCTCATTCAAACTGGAACAAACCACAAGCGGCACATGATGTTCCTTCGCATGTTTAATCGCTCTAGGGTGCAGCACACCAGCTCCCATTGTAGCTAAACGCAGCATATCATCATAGGAGAGGGTGTCAATTTTTGCTGCCCGGGGAACGATTCGCGGATCCGACGTATACACCCCATCTACATCCGTATAAATATCACACCTATCCGCTTTTAAAGCGGCAGCAAGTGCAGCTGCAGTCGTATCCGAACCGCCCCTGCCTAATGTTGTCACTTCTCCTTTATCCGTGATCCCTTGAAAACCGGCAACTACGACGATTCGTCCTTTTGATAACTCCGATGTTATCCGATCCGTATCGATCGAGGTAATCTTGGCATTCCCATATACTCCGTCCGTTTGGATTCCCGCCTGTCTGCCTGTCAGGGATACGGCTTCCAGCCCCTTTTGCTGCAGGGCCATTGTCAAGAGGGAGATCGTCACTTGCTCACCGGTACTTAAGAGCATATCCATTTCTCTCTTACTTGGCTTTACAGAAAGGTCCCCTGCCAATCTTACGAGTGTATCCGTCGTTTTATTCATTGCTGATACCACTGCGATAACATCATGGCCTTTTTCCCTTTCCTTCATGACATGAAAGACCATACGCTTGATTCGATCTGTAGAACCAACAGAGGTTCCACCAAACTTTTGAACAATCATACTCAATGATACCCCTACTTTCTATCAGACCATATTTAATAAAGATTACTTCTAAAAAACTGCCGCCCCAGTCTTCACTTCATTTTCCAATGGAATTTCATCCAGAATAGACACAGCTTGAATTTGATCATGCGTCCGAAGAAGCGATTCCAGTGTCTCTTTCCTGCCTTCAATAAATACGTACAAGTAATCGCCAAGCTGAATGCGATCCTTTAAAGTGAAAGATGAGATCCAGTCTTGATCATCATCATCACAGATCCTCATAACCCATTGGTGTCTGCTCTCAACAAGAACCTCCCCGGTCCTTGCTATGCTTTCGGCAGAGGCCGTGTACTTCCTCTCGATCAACGACAGAAAATCCTCTACCATGGCGCTTCCTGTAGGCAATTTCCCAGCGCCTGGGCCAAGCAGGGTGATTCTTCCTACAAGACTACCCTTGAGGGATATAGCATTCTCTACATCCTCCACACCGTAAAAAGGATGGGTGTCATGAACAAGGATTGGCTCTACTTCACCTTCGATATGGTCTACTGAATCCCGCCTGAGAGAACCTGCATGCTTGAACCGTAATCGAAAGGATTCCGCTGCCTGGAGCCACTCTGCAGTCAGGTGGGATATCCCCTTACGTCGAATATCCTTCCAATCGGGCTGTCTGCCAAAAGCTGTTTGACTTAAAATGAGCAATTTATAGAACGCATCATGGCCTTCGATGTCATTTGTAGGATCGGCTTCCGCGTAACCCTTGTCCTGAGCAATTTTTAAGGCTGTATCAAAGGCAAGACCACTTTTTCTCATTTGAGATAAGATGAAATTGGACGTCCCATTCAGAATCCCTTGAATTTGTCTGATCTCATTCACCTTCAGAAGCTGCCTGATACTGCCGATCACAGGGATTCCTCCGGCTGTCGTCGCTTCAAATCCGACCGATACCCCGTTCCTTTTTGCCTGCTCTAATAGCTCAGGACCATGTTTAGCAAACATCGCTTTATTGGCCGTGACGATATGAATTCCCTTCTCAATGGCTTCGGTTAAATACGTATAGCTCGGCTCTTCCCCCACGATTGCTTCAAAGATCACGTGCAGGTCGGGGATATCCAAGATGTCTTGGAACTCTGTTGTGACGTTGATGGATGATTCAATGTTCCTCTCTTTTACGGGATCTTTGATTAGGATCGCCCTTACCTTCACCTCTCTACCCAGTACTTCCTTCAATCTGTCCTGATGAGTATCGATTGCTTCACAGACTCCTTGCCCTACTGTTCCAAACCCCAGAATTGCCACATTAATCGTTGACATCATTCAGCCTCCTATTGTCGAATTTTCACATTATACATAAGAATTGATTCATTCCAGTTGAAGATCCACTTGAGGGATAAGAGCGGAAAAGAAAAGAGTATACAGAAAAGCCCTCTTCTTTTAAGAAGAGGGCTAAATGAACATGCTCCTCCCCTTATCTTCCAGATCCGTATGGGATCTGTAGGAATTGGCACCTTTACAGTCTGATCCTGTAGGTTGCCGGGCTTCATCGGGCCTATCCCTCCGCCGCTCTTGATAAGAGATATAATGTTTGATTTGGTATTACTTGCTATTTGAGTATGAATTGGATTATAAAGTGGATTCATTCCCTCGTCAATACTATTTTTAGTATTTTAAAAAAATTCATTCGATTGTTACAGACAGCTTTATTTCCTATCGGTTTACTTTAGTTTGAACCCTATCCAGGAGTTTATTAATCTCATTGTCCCCCTGAGCCCTTAGCTAACGATTTTTCGACAAGTTGGTTGATAAACGGGGAAAGTGGATTGTATTTTCCAAGAGTGGCATGTAAATATGGAAAGTGGATCGTATATTCCAAAAGTGGAACGTAAATGCGGAAAGTGGATTGTATTTTCATTAGTGGGGGAATTGGGTTAACTAAGGGACTGCTCTTATCCTACTTTATACGCTGAAACCGGCAGTCCAGTGAAGTTTTTTGATGATGAGGTTCATTTTTTTGTAAAAGTAGAGTGGGAACCGTCCCCTTCTACTCTTCTTGTGCTGCTTTTCGTATTATTATTACCATTATTCTTGTTGACCTTTTAATAGTTGAACCATTTCTTTCGCTTTTTCTAGATGAATTCCTTCGATGAGACTATGATTTTTTCGCACAGCTGTACCAAAATGATAATATCCTGTATTTACTGTTGAATGAACAGTACAAATATTGCTTGCATTTAATCCACTTCCAACCAAAATAGAAATATGCCCACATGCTGTTTTCATTTGCTGAATGGTTTGCAGGCGGCTGGAAAATTCAACATTTCCTCCAGAAGTTAAAATCGTTGTTATTTCTTTGTATTGGGCTAATGTTTTAGCCGCTTGAACAGGATTGACTGTACAATCAATTGCCCGGTGAAATGTAACCTCTAAACCATTGCATTCCATCAATAACTCTTCAAGCATGTGTTGGTTAACTTCATGTTTCTCATTCAACACTCCTAGTACAACACCATTTGCACCTAATGAACGGATTATTTTAATATCATTTTTCATGATCAAAAAGTCGTCATAAGAGTAACAAAATGATTGGCTATGCGGCCTTACCATCACATTGACCGGAATGCTTACACGGTTAACTACGGCTTCGATTAAGGAGTGACTTGGTGTTAAGCCGCCCTCTGTTATTGCGGATACTAGCTCAATCCGATCGGCCCCAGATTGTTCAATTAATATAGCATCTTCTAATGTTGTCGCAATAAATTCTATGAACATCGTATCAACCTTTCTTATATGCTGCTTCCTTCTCTTTCTATATACAGTTGAGAGATTTTAATAAAAGTGTACCATATTAATCACGCATTGATTAAATCTACACTTAGGAGAGCAGCCCCTGTCCAGCTGTGCGCCCAAGTCAACACATCCATCATCACTGCATCTTCCTGTTCCTTTTTAACGACTAAATACTTTCATATATATAAAGAAATCACAATATCCTTCCCCGCGTTTCGGTTCCATTAGAAGGATATATCTGGATATGTTAAAATAATTCAAGTACTGCATATTTAACAAAAGATTGCAGCTTTAACAATGAAGAGAAGGAACATGTTCGCCGTAACGATCTTATCCGCTGTCTTAGTCGTAGGAATGTCCGCATGTAGGCAATCTTCTGCAGCAATCACAGCGAACTAATGCCGGGTTAGTTCTAGTAAAATAGACAATCCTTCTTTTAATTCTTCCAATGAAGCATAAGCATAAGAAAGACGAATATGATGTAAATCGCTTGAATTATAAATATAACCTGGGTTGATCAAAATATTTTGTTTAAGTAAATTTAGAAATAAAGCCTTATTTACAATAGGTTCATGAAACCTGATCCATATATAGAAACCACCCTCAGACTTTTTCCACGTAGCGATTTGTTGAAATTGCTGTTCTAGTATTTCTTCTATAAATCCAGCCCTTCTTTTCAATTGTTCACGAAGTTTATTCAGATGCTTTTCATATAAGCCTGATGAGAGCCAGTGTGCGACGATTTCTTGAGAGAAGGCACTTGAACCATAATCTGTTTGCATTTTAATATCCGCTAATCGCCTAATAACAGGTGAAGGCGCAACAACCCAACCAATCCGTAAACCAGGACTCAGCGTTTTGGATACACTGCCAATATAAAGCACTTGCCCTAATGCATCAAATGACTTTATGGCAGGGGAAGATGATTCAAATAAAAGTTCGTGATACACATCATCTTCAATAATCGGGATTTGTAACTTTTTGCACGCATTGTATAGGCTTTTCTTTTCTTCAATCGACCAATTATGCCCTGTCGGATTGTGTAATGTTGGTACACAGTAAAATATAGATTGCCTTTTTCTTTTGAGTGTCCGCAGATTGTCTGTTAATTGTGCATCACGTAAAACTGAAATCATAAGCATTCCGGCGGATTGAAAGGGATGCACAGAATTTAAATATGAAGGTTGCTCTTGGAAGACAATGGATCCTTCTTCTAATAACCCAATCGCAATTAATTGAAGTGCTTGAAGTGCACCTGAGACAATTAAAATATTTTCTGGTGCTGTTTGAATACCACGTTTTTTTAAATACTCACATAAAACTCTTCTAAGCTTTTCGCTTCCTTGCGGTGATGAATAACCAATCGCCTTTGATTCGAGTGAAATCTCTTTTAGCGACTGTTCAATTTGTTGCGTTGGGAGTAAATCTGGTGATAATTCACCTGTTCCAAGTCGTATGATATGATCTGTTTGCTCATATTCATTGATGAGTTGAATCGTATGATAGTTCGGTTTGTGGATACTTGATTCAATGTGTCGCTGCCAATTCGGTTGAGCACTGTTCAACAGCACATTCCACGAATGATTAGCCACAAATACTCCTGATCCCATTTTTGATTCAAGCAAACCCTCTGCCTTTAATTCATCAAGTGCAAGTTGCACAGTGCTTCTATTCACATTAAATTCCGTTGCAAGTTGGCGCTGTGTTGGAATCTTTGTACCAACAGTCCAATCACCTCGTTCAATACGAGATTTTATCCAATCTACAATTTGGTCTTGAACGGTCAAATGTGAATGCCGATTTGGTTGCCAATTCATAACTCCCCTCCTAAATTGGGTGGATAAAAAACCACCCAATTGGGTGTTTTCTTTTAGTTGTATCATAGTACGATAGTAATTGAAAGGGAGTTGAATACATGGAAGCCATTCTTCATGGAGTAATCATAGCGTTCGGCCTTATTTTACCTTTAGGGGTACAGAATGTATTTGTATTTTCACAAGGAGCCACGCAGCCAAAACTTCTTCGGGCACTTCCAGCAACTGTTACGGCTGCACTATGTGATACATTTTTAATCCTGTTAGCTGTCTTTGGACTATCTGTTATCGTTTTACAATTTGAATGGCTGCGACTTACCCTAATGATAACCGGGATATTGTTTTTACTTTACATGGGGTATGCAATTTGGCGTTCTGAACCAATCACGGCTGAAACGAACAAAGCATTACCCATCCGTCAACAAATCATCTTCGCTTTATCAGTTTCTTTATTAAATCCACATGCCATCATAGATACAGTCGGTGTCATTGGGACAAGTGCATTAAAATATGTCGGAACGGAACAAGCTTATTTTACCATCGGGTGTATTACAGTATCTTGGATTTGGTTCTTTGGATTAACAATAGCGGGTTCAGTTGTGAAAAGGATAGATAATACTGGAAGTTTAATGAACATATTCAACAAATGCTCAGCCCTGTTTATCTGGGGAACAGCGATTTATCTGTTTATTGGATTAACGTAAAGTACTGTTGCAGCCTTGAAATAAAGCTGATAAACCTTGATAAAGAGCAAATAGAAAAAGCGTGTTTTGAAAAAAGATCGATCAAAACACGCTTTTCTATATTCAATTGGATCATTCTTTTAAAAAAAGGGTGATATTTATAGGCTTCACCATAGAGAAGGAAAAGGGCTTCACACCGCCAATACTGCTTCTACGGCCTGGCGAGGATGGTCGCTGAATAAAGGTGATTTAGGACCAATCAACCCCACCCCAAGAGGATTGCAGCTTTCGCAACAGAACAATTTGGCCGACATGATAAGTATCATGCATCATGATATGGCTGAGTAACTTCTCAATAGAGTACCTGTCAGCTGCATACGGAGTTTTTAACTTTTCATCGTCAAGGTCCGCAATGACTGTTTTTAATTTATTCATGACTTCATTAAGGCTCTTCACTGTCTGGGCCCACCCTATTTCGTCTTCAGGATCCCCCGGATTTCCAAAGGTTTCTTCATTGTCTTCTGCTTTATGTAGATTCTCTGTGCCCTTAATTCGATGGATTACGTCTTCATTCCAAAATATCAAGTGATTGACAATCTGCCAAATAGAATTGCTGATCCCCGAACTTGTCCATGCTGCCTCAGCTGCGGTAACTCCATGAAGCGCCTGATCCATGGATGCAAACCAATCATTCTCATGGTAATGCATGTCGAGTTGTTCTAAAAACATTTGGGTTACAACTTGCATACAACCAATCCCCTCACTGTTTAGTGTAATCTTTCAAAGTTAAAAGACAAAAAACGAAAAAATATTCTCAATCAAATACTCCATCTTTTTTTTTGAGAATACAACAAAACCATGTTCACTATGACTTATTCGTCTCTTCCAGCTTTTATTCCTTCATTATGACAAAGAAAGTACCCAAGCTGTATTCAAGGCACTCTAAATACAATCATTGAACATACCTGCGGTTTCTGGATTGTGATTATCCAAAGATAATGAGACTGGGACAAAAAGTTTTTTAATTTAAATAATCCCGAATTAATTTGTATTTAGACAGCAAATTAATTCGGGTTTTTAATATGTTCAAATGTACATTTAGGTTTAACTCTTTCATTTAGAGCCATCACTGAAATATTCGTCTTTAGGTATTTGATTTTTCGTTTTGTACTAGCCTCTATTCTTTAATCATTTTGATTCCTAAGTGACTCTCGATCAATTGATTGAGGAGGCTTTTCAAACCATCCGTGATCAATTAATAGTTTAGCACCTTCCTCAGCATATGCACCAAGCTTAAGGATATAACCTTCATAATTTAATGTTATATCCTTTCGAAGTGATGCCGCAATAGCTAGTCCAAAATCTCCAATACCGATGGCACTTTGTGCATTCGTATGGAATAGCATTAATTTATCCGAAAATGGTGCCTCTTTGCTATTTGTAATTGTAGAATCCCATGTGGAGGGATAAGAATTATCGTCTTCTTTTAGTTTTATCATAAAATCTTCAACCATCTTCTTACCTAACTCATATCCATCTTTAAAGTAGTCACTAAGTTTTTTGGACTGAGCAACTTGGCTAAATCCCAAGAGAATTGTTTTAGCCACATTGGCCACTTCAATATTTATTCCTAAATGTGCAATTTCTACTCCAAGGAGTGCACGTCGGTGTCCCACCAGTCCACCAAGGAATTTCCGCTCGGTAACATACTCTACTTTTTCTGGATAAGCCATATAGGGAGATCGTATAAACACCCCTTTTTCCTGCATCAGTTCAGCATTTCGGTCATACAACGTTTCGGTTTGATTTGAATACTCTTTGAATAAGGTACGGACATCTTTACGAGCAGAAACAGACTTAGCCAGACTGTAAGAATTCAATCCCGTTTTGCCCATATGATCCAAGTAACGCATATACGTTACATCCGAAAAAAGTTTCTTTGCTTGCAGATTAACATCCTGCTCCCCAAATCCGTTAGGGATAGGAATACCTTCTTTTGTAAATAAATCGGATATTTGAGCCACATGTTCATTAGAGTAGCCAAGTGCAAGTTCAATAATAGGTTTAACGTCCTGATCCTCACAGGTGTGTAAAAAATGTGTCAGAACACAAATAGACATGGTGTCACCAATATAGGTACTCCATAACATCGAGACTTCAGAAGAAGTTAGTTTAGGTGTGTGTTGTACCAAACTCTCACCCCATCATAAATTTTTTTTATTATTTCCGTAGTCTCTATGGGTTATGTATAAGAGAAAATGCATCAAAAGAGGATAATCGAAAAAAGGTTATGCACAATCACATGAATGTTGAGAAAACATTGGACTCATAATAAATCTAGGCCTACCCCCGGCACGGTTAAGCTTAAACGTGCCGGGGGGTAGGCCCCAATCTAATGATAGTCCTTCTTTAATGATTTGAAAAACTATTATATAGTAAAATTTTCGAATCCATCTTATTAATGAATAAACCCTTGTTTACAAGGTAATAAAATGAATAGGTATATAAAAAGGCGGGGAATTCATGACCACGGTAATTGGATACACGGAATCATTCTCATCATACTATTTAGTCTTTATTTTAATTGTAATAGGTCTTTTTTTACGTTTTCGGTATTACATTGCCTATAAAGATAGAAAATTAGTCAGGGATGCTCAAACAGCAAAATGGGGTGGCTATATTTGCCTGTTTTTATCTGTAGTTGTATTAATTGCACACTTTATTATTTCCTGATTCTCCCGTACCGACTAATAGAAGTATTTACTTCTATTTCTATTTCTGCTTTTGCAAATGCTGCTCCCCAGTCGCCCTTCACTTCTTTCCAATAATTGTACTCATGTCTTCTTAACGTTTCACCAAATCCAAAGACATCCGCTTGATATTCATCTTGCATTTTTTTTATAAACTCCAGAGTATCATCTTTAATTTTGCTGTTCAGCTCACTTTCAATTTCTTTAATCTTCCCTTCACTAACCATTCCATTAATTCCGTCCTCGGCTAAATGCCCTTCTACTAGTACCTCCAAATTAAATGTAGGCTTTTCATTTTTTATACTTGGATGAATGATCGATCGCATTCCTTTTACCTCAAATGTGGATGGTGAATCAGTTTCACTCATTTTATCCGAAGAGGATAAGTAAGCACCTTTTGTAAAGGTTCCTTTTACTACACGGAGTAACTTCACTTCTTCCCCTGTTAGAAAGCCAATTAGCTTTCCTTGTTTCATAATTCCTCCACCGCTCATATCTACATGTTCGCCTCTCACATTTATGATTGGCAATAATACATCAGCACCGCTATGATACTCACTTGAAAATTGTCCAACCGTGAATGTAATCGGGATTAAAGCAGTCTTATCCAATGCTTCTTGCGTTAGATCTGATATGTATTGCCCTGAGATAGGAATTAAAGGATGCCTAATATTTAGTGCATCTTTTGCTTTTCCTTTCACGATAATGACTTTCGTTCTCCTTCTCATTTCATGGTCTCTAAAGAATAAGTCCAGGGCATCAACGATCCCTTCTTCCTTCGCTAGCTCTTCTCCAATCAAGATAATTTGCAAATGACCATAGTAGCTTGGCCTGGCTACCTCGGTTGCATTATTCCTTACACATTCAAATAGAGATGGACAAGTAGTAGATAAATTCCAAACAGGTTCTGTTCCTGGTATAGGTTTTTCAGAAAGAGCAGTTGGTTCTGCGATTTGGATGGTCATATCATACCGGTCTTTTTCATTATTTGATTCAGGCTTATCAAGAGCAACCGAAAGAATCATGGTCCTCTGCTGAATTTCAACTGAATCCCAGCAGCCTGTTAACAAAGATGTAAGGATTATCATAAGCGTCACTTTCAAGAACTTATTTCCCATCATAAGAGTTTCATCCCTTTTTTCAATCCATAGACACTCCATAAAAACAATGGAAGGCCAATTGATAAACCTATACCAACATAGCTGGTTTTTTCAGCTATATCACCCACTTGAAGTACATTTTCAGGTAATACAGCCATTAGAAAAACGATTGGAAAAAACAGCAGAGATACTGTCCGGTGTTCTTCAAGTTTTAACAAACCAGATGTGAGAAGACTGGCACCATAATAAAAAATGACCACCGTTGTAACTGAAAACGGGATCCAAACAAACATCATGATTGATTCTAATCGTTCAATAAATGTACCGGGAACTTCAATGTTCTTTACCAGGGCAATCGTTGGGTATTCCAAAATCACCACTTCTTTGTGACCAAACACAGCAATACTTAAAACCATAATAAATGTGTAAAATAGAGTGACACTAATGACTCCCACTGATAGCATTCTCTTCACTTTGTCTTTTTTCATTAAGAATGGCAGCAGAAAGAATAATATTTCAAATCCTAAGAAAGAAAAAAATATCTTAGGGACGCTTTTCATTACCGGTACAACCCCATCCCCCAAAACTGGTAGATTTCTGCCGAATTCTGCATCTTTTAATGTAAGGAATAAGACTACAACCAATATAAAAATAATACCGGGCTGTAAGGACTCGTTAAATCGTGCAATAGGATTAATACCATGAACAACCAAATAAGTACTCATGATCAATATGCCTAGTACTACAACTTCCATTGGTGTCTGGTCCAACAAAAAAATTTTTGTTGCATCAGCTGAAATACGTACAACCATGGAGAGAAATGTTAGAAAATACAGAATGAAACAACCCATTATGATGATATTTAGATATCGTCCCACTAATTTCGGGCCATAATCCACCAAACTTTTATACTGAAATTTCTTCCCTAGTGAAATAATGAGAAAGGATGAAAAAAGTGAAATGATTCCTGAGATTAAAATCCCTATCCACCCATCTACCCCAGCTTCTTCTGCCACACCCCTGGGAAACGAGAGTATCCCCACGCCAACCATGACAGACACTATCGTAACGGCCAGCTGCGCGGGTGTAATCTTGTCTTTGATCATCACTTTGTTTACCACCCTTTTTTCCTTTGTTTTAAATCCATCCGCTTCTGATTATAAACGTGGAGGACTTCTGGACGGTTCTGTAAAAGCGGCAAAGGTCCCCTTACCACAAAATCCTTCCAATCCTTTATTCGATATGGCGCAATAGGGGAAAAGTAATTGATGCCAAATGATTTTATTGAGAGTAAATGTGCCAGGATTGCCAGAAGCCCGAGTATCACACCTAATAAGCCTATCGTTCCAGCAAGGAGCATCAAAGGAAATCTGAGTAATCTGAATGAAATAGCTACGTTGTAATGAGGGATAAGAAAAGATGATACAGCTGTTAATGCAACAACAATAACCATCATTGGGCTTACTATTCCCGCTTGAACCGCTGCTTCACCAATCACTAAACCACCTACGATTCCTACTGTCTGTCCAATAACTTTTGGAAGTTGCAAACCGGCTTCACGCAGCATTTCCAATGTAAACTCCATCATGAGAGCTTCTAATAAGCTTGGAAAGGGAACGGTAGCCCTTGTCCCAGCAATCGAAATGGCAAATTTCGTTGGAATTAGTCCCGGATGGAACGAAATTAAAGCAATATATAAAGATGGAAGTATAAGTGCAATCAATGCAGCTGAATACCTTACAAAGCGAATGGAAGAGCCTACAATCCATCTCTCATAATAATCACCTGGGGATTGGAACAACATAGACAATACTACTGGAACAAGAAGAACAATGGGAGTTCCGTTAACCAAAATGGCGATTCGTCCCTCCAACAAAGAAGCAACAACTTTATCTGGCCTTTCTGTATATTGAACCTGAGGAAACGGCGTATACCAGCTATCTTCAATCCACTGCTCTACGATGCCGCTATCCAATACTCCATCTATCTTTATTGAATCAATTCTCTTTTTTACTTTTTCAAGCACCTTCTTATCTACAATTCCATCTATATATGCTATTGCAAGTTTTGTTTTCGTTCGCTCACCTTTTGTACTGATTTCTATTTTTAAATCCGTTGATAAGTACCGTCTTCTTAACAGTGATATATTTGTTGTCAATGATTCAACGAAACCGTCTCTTGGTCCACGCACTAATGCCTCATTTTGAGGCTCTTGAATTGAGCGTATCTCATACCCGCCGCCACTCATCTTAAACGCTGCTTCACCAATAATAACAACAATATTCCCACTCAAGATTGACTCAATGGCCTCTGAGCTTTCTACTAAATCTGAATGATCCATTTCATTCAAGCTTGCAACTCTTGGAATGATCTTATCCTCAATGTATGATATCCCGACAAACCCCTCCAAAAAGATGAAGATGACCTGATTGTTATTTATTTCTTTTTCTAAAAAAATGACATCCGATTGCCCTTCTAATAAGGAAACGATCTCGTTATACATTTCACTTTCCTCCTAAGGAGTTACTCAATATAAGTTTCCTCAATTTGATATTTTTATGTAGTATATATTTCAATCGATTAAACGTTTCTTGCTCCTTCCTATCATATTGAATGTGATAAAACGATCATCACTATCGTTATCTTTTCTTAGTTACATATATGCAATTATCCAGAATGGATTAGTGCCTTTACTGTTTGACCGAAAGATTTTTCGACAAGTTGGTTGATAAATAGAAAAGTGAATTGTATTTTTTATAATGTGGCACGTAAATGAGAAAAGTGGATTGTATTTTTCAAAAGTGAATCGTAAATGTGGAAAGTGGATTGTATATATTAGTGAGATTAACCGGGTTAAATGGGGGCGGTACTTATTCTCCTTTTTACGATGAACACAGCCGTGCAGAGAAGCTTTTTGATAAAGAGGCACATTTTATCGTGTAAAAGTAAAAAAGAACTAATCTGCCCAATAATTGAAGAAGGGCAGTAGCTGGATTAATTAGAAGATCTTCAGTTATTACCCCCATTAGTTGAAGAAGGACGATCACCATTTATGTGGAAATCGTCCTTTTGTTTTTCCCGCTGAACAGTATATTTGTACTGTTCAGCGGGAAACCCTTATGGATTTTTCAGTGGTAACTACTTATTAATTCGTTTGTTAACTTCAATCGTAATGAACTCCGGCAAATAATTGGGAGTACATCCTTTTGATACCATTTCACCTTTGTAAAGACCCGTTTTTTCACCAAGTTTAATACAACGTGCACGATTCTTTTCATCATAAACGCCTATCCAGCCTGCGGTGAAATTCATAGCCCATTGGACTTCCGGTTCTTCCTTCGTAATATTAGCTTCTAATGCAGATAGCAAATATGCTGTGTTATCAGGCGGTGTTTGTCCAGTCCATCTCAATCGCCCTTGATAATACCAGAAAGTTCGCCTTTGAAGAGCAGAAGGACTATTTTCCCATAACTCCATCAATGCAATGTTCTTCTTGTCTTTGGTGAGCTGATTAGCCATTAACCAATCCATTAAGTTATTTCGCTCATCAAAAGAATGAGTCTGCATATCCTTATCAAGCTTATTTAGCACATCTTGCGAAAGAAGTTTTTTGTCCATAATTAAGATTGCTAATAGTCTGGGCAAAAACTCTTCGGTTGACCAAAGTTCCATAGCTAATTCGTGATCTTTTTTAATGTCCTTCGCGATTTTTCGTAAGTCGCCTAGCTTAGTTTTACTATCGATCTGAGCTAGAATGTTTTCTGCTTTTGAAGAGCGTTTTATTTCTGTACCTTTATATTCATTCATTTTATACAACTCCTTTATTAAAGAACTGTTTCATAATATGTCCTTGATGGGATATATCAAGACCTTCATTTCGTTATAAGTGTTATTGCAGTGGTGTGCCCCAAGTTAATATTGTAGTATATATTGTATTAAAGCTTTCTCCACCTATAATAGAAGAGCAACCATCTTTACTATAATAATATCATTTACTTCCTTTTAATTGGATACGGAAAGAGCATTCCTTTTTAAAGAAACGCTCCCGTTAGTTATACATAAGACTTACACAATATTTGCTTAGTATATAATTGATGTGACAATAAGTCCTTATTTCTTACCTTTTCGTTCTAAAAGTATAGGTGCTATATTTAGTAAGATTGAAACAATTGTCAACAACCATAATGCCCTTTCCATACCAGGTACTACATCCATTAAAGCTGCCCAATCTTCCACTTCTACCCACTCCGATACAAGACTGTATTCTGCACAAAGTGTTAATGCTGTAAATGATAATCCCATCGCCATAGCAAGCTTATAATCCTTTCCTGCTTTATACATATAAAGATTTATAAAAGTTACTACTATAGCAATAACCCCTAATATTACCCACATAACTATACCTCCATATATTTTTATGTATGACGTGTAATAATACTAATGTGCATCATCTCATTTTTTTGCATTACTTTCTTATTAGACACTTATACGTTAAATCTAATATTATAGTAAATGCTCCTCCTTTTGTGATTTCTTATTGAACAAACCTGCTCCAATAATTGAAGAAGGGCAATAACCGGATCAATTAGCTGATCTTCGGTTAATGCCCCCCCTTTAGTTGAAGATAGGGAGTAGGTGCAATTGACAATTCTTAAACAGCTTCAATAACAATACTTTCATAAAGCTCTCCATCTATATACACGAGGACTTTCCATATCCCTGGGGATGGGAACTTTAAAGTAGATGGCATATTTACACTATCAGGACTTACCTCAGCACTCTCGTAAAAGGTACTTGGACTCCAAAGAACATCAACAAGTTCCTCTGTCCCTTTTTTTATGGCTCTTACCTCTACTGGTTTATCGTAGATGTTTTCCTCTCCAAGATAAAACCAAAAATATTTCTGTTTTTCTTTAGCCATAATTGGAAACGGACCTGTAAAACCTATGCCGTCTTTACCTCCTACAATCGTATATGAACCTTCTTCTCCACTTTCAAATACCACTGAATGTTCAAATGTTGGAGTCAAGTCCCATCCGTTGTCTGGATATTCATAAACAACCTCATTTGCATTTGCACTTACTTCTTGTTGTGATTCTTGGATTTCATTTTCCTTTGTATCTTCAGTACAAGCAGCCATTAACAATAACGATGAAATCATAACTAAGGCTGAAGTGATTTTTTTCACTTATACACTCCCTCTCATATCCTAGACGAGTAAAAGCAGAAGCAGATTTCATTTAATTTCTTACATTAACCTGCCCTTTAGTTGAACAAGACAATTGCTGGATCAATTAGCTGATCTTCAGGTATTGCTCCCGTTAGCTTAATAACTTTAACCTTACTACTTATTTTCTCTAGGGAAAGTTGTGGTAATCACTGGTTGGGTAGTACCCTTTCCTCTTTCTGGAGTAGAACACCCCGAATAAAATAGTACCGACTCCTAATATCTTCATAACTATGTTCCCTAAAGTGCTAATATCGTTTATAGTTAGTCCAATCAGGATAGAACCTATAAGAATAAAAGAAACGCCGACAAACAGTCTCAATTTAATTCACTCCCTCATAAAAAAATGCTTTATAATTAAAGACGATACACTTGGAGAAAAAGCTTCAGATTATTCAACTATACTGCCCTTTAACTTAATACCAATTATTTCAAAATAAGGTAATATACTCAATAGAAATTTAATCTTTGTTTTCCCTAATATGTATGTATTGTTTCCCACAACCCAAATAATTGTAAAAAAAATGAATGTGACGTTTATATGGTTCGCTATTCCGGGCCTTCACAAGTTGACCCAAAGATTTTTCGACAAGTTGGTTGAAAAATTGGAAAAGTGGAATGTATTTTTTAAATGCTGCACGTAAACGTGGAAAGTGGATCGTATTTTTCAAAAGTGGAACGTAAATTCTGAAAGTGGCTTGTAATCTTAATTGTAGGCGAATTTAGGTGGCTGGTGGCAATACTTCTGCTGCTTTTTACGGTGGATCAAGCCGTGCAGTAAAGCTTTTTGATGAAAAGGCCCCTATTTTTTCTTGATAAAATCACCGAAAAACATATACTTAGAAAAGTTTTGAGAGCTGTATATTTCAATTTTATTAATAGTCTACTAGAGAGCTCCTATTGTAAAAACTTTGGACGGCCTGCAAAAGAACCGGTTCTCACTATACTTTTCTCTTTTTATGGGGTCTTTTAGTTTTTGAAAAGCCTGGAGGTTCTTAAACATAACGTTTATCACATTTGAATACGGACTTTTTCCTCGGTCTCGAACCGTCCCAGTGCTTCCCAATCCCATCCCTATCCACTTCCCCACTCTTTTGCTATACTTTTAGAATACCTTTCACTAAAATCCGAGGTGTTCATCATGATTAATGCAACCGGGTGGGTGACCTTTTCCTATACACCCAAAGCCGTCAAAAACTATAAACCAAAAGCAATCAAAACCATCAATTCTTTCAGCAAAAATGGCAATAGATTCGACGTCCAAACCGTCTCACCCCCGTTCGACCGGGAAGGCGATATCGCCCTGCAGGTCAAATGCAACTTCGACATCAATATAAAAGAACGGTATGGATTCCGCGAGGGTGCCGATTACATCAGTGTCATCGCGGATGAATTGCAGCTGCTGCTTCCGATGGCCGGCGTGCCGATTACGCAGATTACGAATATCCATCGGTTTTAGGGGGAGGTCTGCCCCCCTAAAACTATTTCACGAAAAAGCAGCCTCCTCTTAAATCGAGAAAGCCCCAAAAGGTGGAAGGATCGCCCTCCACCTGATATAAAAATTACAGTTCCTCCCCATTACTAGCAATAACATCCTTATACCAGTAAAAAGATTTCTTTCTACTTCTCTCCAATGTCCCGCTGCCATCATCATGCTTGTCAACATAAATGAAACCATATCTCTTGGAATATTCCCCTGACGATGCACTCACCAAGTCGATGCATCCCCATGATGTATAACCAATCAGATTCACACCATCTTCAATTGCTTCGCCCATTGCTTTAATATGATCACGCAGATACTCAATACGATAATCGTCGTTGATGCTTCCATCTTCCTCGACCATATCGTAAGCACCCAAACCATTTTCAACAACCATCAGCGGTTTCTGATAACGGTCATACAGCTCATTCAATGCAATCCTAAGTCCAGTGGGATCAATTTCCCAACCCCAGTCACTTGCTTTCAGGAATGGATTTTTCACACCGCCGATCAAGTTTCCTTCTCCGATCTCCTCCGGTGTTTTCTCCTTTTTCTCTGTTCTTGACATGTAGTAACTGAAAGAAATGAAATCGACCGTTCCTTCTTTGATCGTCTCCAAATCACCTTCTTGCATTTCAATGACAATATCATTTTCTTTTAAGAATCGATTTGCAAACGAAGGATATTCTCCGCGAACTTGAACATCTCCGCAGAAGAAATTAAACATTCTTGCATCCTCCAATGCATACATAACGTTTTCCGGATTGGAATCATAAGAATACGTTGGTGCATAAATCAGCATATTGCCGATCTGAGAACCAGGAATGATTTGGTGTCCAAGCTTTACAGCAATAGCACTTGCCACAAATTGATGATGCAATCCTTGGAAGCTTTCCTGCAAGCGTGTTTCGTCACTTGTTGCTGAGAATCCAAGCCCGAATAGAGGGAAGTGTGTTGCCCCGTTGATTTCATTGAACGTCAGCCAATATTTCACTTTATCTTTGTAACGGTTGAACAGTACTGTTACATAACGCTCGAAGAATTCTACCAATTTACGGTTCTTCCATCCCCCATATTCTTTGATTAAGTGCAACGGAGTTTCATAGTGGGCGATCGTTACAAACGGCTCGATTCCGTGTTTATGAAGTTCATCAAAGACACGGTCATAGAATGCCAAGCCTTCTTCGTTTGGCTCAAGTTCATCACCTTTAGGGAAAATACGGCTCCACGCAATACTCATTCGGAACACTTTGAAGCCCATTTCAGCAAACAGTGCAATGTCTTCCTTATAGCGGTGATAAAAATCAATCGCTTCATGGTTCGGATACGTATATTTATCTGTATCCAATTCAAAATCAAAACCAGACTGCGATAAAAGCTTTAGACGAACTTTCCCTCCAGGTAAAACGTCAGCAAGGTTCGGCCCTTTGCCTCCTTCATTGTATCCACCTTCTAATTGATTGGCTGCTGTTGCGCCGCCCCATAAAAAGTTCTCAGGAAAATGATATGTTTTGCTCATACTTTTACCTCCTATATTTATAGATCTTCACCGTTTGTTTTAATTACATTTTGATACCAGTAAAAGCTTTTCTTTTTCTTTCTGTCTGACGTTCCATTACCTTCATTATCTTTATCGACATATATGTAGCCGTAGCGTTTTTTCATCTCACCTGTTGACGCACTTACAATGTCGATTGGTCCCCAGCTTGTGTATCCGATGAGCTCAACACCATCTTTCACTGCTTCTTTCATTTGTTCCACATGTTTACGAAGGTAGTCTATTCGATAATCATCTTGAATTTCGCCATTATCATCAGGCACATCCTGGGCACCCAATCCATTTTCAACAACGAACAACGGCTTATGATAACGGTCATGCAATTGATTCATCGTAATACGGAAACCTTTCGGGTCTATCGTCCATCCCCATTCTGATTTTTCCAAATAAGGATTCTCAATTGAACCGAATACATTTCCTGATGTTTGGTCTTTAAGCACTTCAGGATCAGTACTTGTCGTCCGGGATGCGTAATAACTGAAGCCGATATAATCGACGGTACCGTTTTTCAAGATTTCTTCATCTTCAGGATGCATGTCAATTTCAATGCCATTCTCATACATGTAGCGTTTTGCGTAACCCGGATATGCTCCCCTTGCTTGAACATCAATAAAGAAGAATGATTCTCTATCCTTGTCCATTCCATCCCAAACATCATCAGGATTTGCAGTAAATGGGTAAGTCATCCCGGCAGCCAGCATGCAGCCGATTTGAAATTCAGGATTCATTTCACGGCCTGCCTTCACGGCTAATGCACTTGCAAGCAGCTGATGATGGGCCGCCTGATATTGAATTTGTTTTTTATGATCTCCTTCTTTGAAAACAAGGCCAGCACCAATGAAAGGCAAATGAAGCAGCATATTGATTTCATTGAAGGTCATCCAGTATTTCACCTTATTTTTATAGCGATTAAAAATTGTTTTGGCATAACGCTCGAAGAAACCAACCAGTTCTCTATTCCTCCAGCTGCCGTACCTTTCTATCAGATTGACCGGAACATCAAAGTGAGCGATTGTGACAACCGGTTCAATATCATATTTTAATAATTCATCAAATACATCGTCGTAAAACTTCAGACCTTCCTCATTTGGTGTTTCATCATCCCCATTTGGAAAAATTCTTGCCCATGAAATAGAAAGCCGAAGCGCTTTGAAACCCAATTCAGCAAAGATGGCAATATCCTCTTTATAACGATGATAGAAATCGATAGCCTCATGCCCTGGATAGAATTCATTATCTTCCGGCACGAGACTTTCAATCTTTCCATTCATGATGTCCCAGCGTTTCTTGCCAGTCGGAAGTAAGTCTACAATGGTTAATCCTTTTCCACCCTTAAGGTAAGCCCCTTCCGTTTGGTTTGCCGCAATTGCACCGCCCCATAAAAAATCGCTTGAAAACCCACTAACTTTCTCCATCCTATTACCTCCCTATTCATAAGAAAGAAAAGATATGATTTTCACATTGCAAAAACCATATCTATTCAATTACTAAGCTCTTACATCTGCCAAGTTATTTTCGTTAACTTCTACGTTTATTTCTTCTGGAGCTTTAATAGAAATTAACGGATCATTAGCATTTACAGCTTTCACCTTTGTAACTTCCACGCCTCCAAAATTGCTGTGATTTGTAATGATCACGGGTGTTACCACTTCATAACCGGCTTCTTTAATTTTCTCAATATCGAATTCTACAAGCAGATCTCCTGCCTTTACTTTGTCTCCTTGATTGATATGAGAAGTGAAGTGTTTACCTTCTAGCTGAACAGTATCAATTCCTACATGAATCAGGATATCCACTCCTCCATCTGAAGAAAGACCGATTGCATGCTTTGTATTAAATAATGTTGTAACCGTTCCGCTGACTGGGGCAACAACGCGTCCTTCAGTTGGTAATATAGCAATTCCTTTTCCCATTGCCTCTGAAGCAAAAACTTGATCAGAAACTTCACTTATTGGGACGATCTGGCCTTTTAACGGGCTGTCAATTGTGACATCCCGTTTCACTGTACTGTTTGTTTTTTCTACAGGCGTTTCATTTTTGTTCACGCCGCCGAAGAAGTAAGTTAAAACGAAACCTAGAATAGTGGCTGCCAGGACTGCCCCGGCGAATCCCCAGAATGCTGTGTTCATTCCTTCTACAGGATGGATGAAACTTGGGAATCCAAATACCCCCAATCCACCCATAACGTGTAATTTAGTTCCAAAAAAGCCAATCATTCCTCCACCAATCCCAGCTGCAATACAACTGATGATAAATGGCTTTTTCTTCGGGAGTGTAATACCATAGATAGCTGGTTCTGTTACCCCAAAGATGCCAGAGATAAATGCAGGCGCACTGAGGGTTTTTAATTTTTGATCTCTTGTTTTTAACCAGACTCCAAGTACTGCCCCTGTTTGAGCAAAAGAAGCTGCGAAAATCATGGCTAGAATAGGATCAAAACCTTGTGTTGCCAAGTTATTAAAGGCAACCGGAATAAGTCCCCAATGCAAACCGAAAATAACAAACACTTGCCAGAAAGCCCCAAGTATAATCCCTGCAACTATCGGGCTTAAATCATATACCCAAATGGTTCCTTGACCAACAAAATTAGCTGCCCAAGTAGCAATAGGTCCAATAACGATAAACGTTAATGGTACAACTACCAACAAAGTCAATGTTGGAACCAGGAATGCTTTTACAACACTTGGTACAACTTTAGCAAATCCCCGTTCTACTTTTGCAGCGAAGAAAGAGGCTAAAATAATCGGAATAACACTCGATGAATAAGTCATCAAGATAACCGGAATTCCTAAGAACTCAATAAATACTGGTGATTCAAAAAGAGTGCCTGCAAACAATGTATAAAGGGGTTCACCTGCAGTTACTGTGGATAAGGCGGGATAAACCAGCGCAGAACCAATGACGATTCCCATGAACGGTGTTCCGCCGAATTTCTTCATTGCTGTGTAACCAAGAATGACAGGCAAGAAATAAAACAGCGCGTCACCAGTTGCATTCAAAATTTGATAAGTTCCTCCTGTATTGATTACCCAACCCAGCGCAACAAATAAAGCAGTAAAACCTTTGATCATACCTGCTGCTACTAATACGCCCAAGATTGGGGTAAAGATTCCAGAGATCAAGTCAATGAAACGTGACAATAGATTCCCTTTGTCTTCTTCTTCGATTTCAACTTGCTCTTGTTTGGTTGAAAAACCTCCTATTGCTGTAACTTCCTTGTAAACATCGGGCACATGATTTCCTATAACAACTTGATATTGTCCGCCGCTTTGCCTGACAGTTACGACACCATCTAACTTTTTCAGTTCATCTGTTTTTGCTTTTGATTCGTCTTTTAATTTGAAGCGAAGTCTTGTAATACAATGAAAAACGCTATTCACATTTTCCTTACCGCCAACCAGTTCTAAAATTTGTCTTGCCAGCTGTTGATGGCTCATGCCATACACCCCCAAATAATGTTGTAGTCCATTTTTTTATAAAGAAAAAACCTAAACTACGTGAAGACCAGACATAAAACGCCCGTCATTCCCGTAATTTAGGTTTTGCCTCACAGAGTAACAATCCTAATATGGAATAAGTTATTTACTTTTTTACAACCCTTTCAATATGAATCGTCAGATAAAGGATCTCTTCTTCCGTTAATTCATATCGATATTGCTTTTCCACAAATTTTTTGATCTTCAAGGAACATTGATAGGCTTCAGGATATTTATTGATTATGACATTCAAGAGATCGTCTTTTCTCTCTTTATAATGCTCGCCCTTGACCAGCCGATGGGCAAAGAACTTCAAGTGAGTAATAAACCGATGATAATTTAGTGAACTTTCATCAAATTCAATTTTAAAGCTGTATTTCACGATGGTTAAAATATCTTGAATCACTTTGGTCATGTCAACCGTATTTGTCATATCTTCATTCAGCTGAGCATTCACAAGATGCAGTGCGATGAATCCCGCTTCATCCTCCGGCAAAAGACAACCGAAGCTTTCACAGATCATATTCAAAGCTTCAAGCCCGATTTCGAATTCCTTTTTATAAAGGTTCTTCGTTTCCCAAAGCAGTCTATTCTTGATTGGAAGATGATTATGAAAACGTTCAATCGCAAAATGGATGTGGTCTGTCAAAGAGATATAGATATTGTCATTCAGCTTCTTTCCAAGCTTTTGCTTGGCGAAGTGAATGATTTCCTCCGACAACTCCATATACTCCATTGGGATTTCCGCAATCAAGGTCTTAAACTTCTTTGTAACATCCTGGTTTTCCAAAGTGAAGATCTTTTCTATCATATCTTTCTCGATGTCTTCTCCAACCCGCTTATTAAAGGCGACCCCCCGCCCCATTACAATTACTTCCTGCTTCTCCTTCAAGGAGACTATCACATTGTTGTTCAGTATTTTATTAATCTTCACTTCGTTCACCCCCGATAACAAAAAAGGCAAAACCTTCCCTTTTCTAATAAGGAATCGGTTTTGCCTGATTTAACAGTAACAACCCGTTCTGTATGCGCTTACTTAGTATATTACATGATGTGTTAGTTCTATGCAACCACTTTTTATAAAATTCAGAAATATGGTTATCTGTACAGAAGCACAAGGACGGTTCTACTGCTTCCGAAGCAAGAGAACCGTCCCCATGCTTCCCCATATGTTTTAGGGGGAGGTCTGTCCCCCCTAAAACCTTTTCACGAAAAAGAAGCCTCCTCACTAAATCGAGAAAGCCCCCCCAACAAAATCAATGGTTATTTACTAAAAAAACCCTGAAACAGTTTCGAATCAATAAACGGCATGACAGAACTGACCTCACTGAGTCCCTTCTTATTTAAAGCATCCAAAGCGAGTTCATTCAATAGGGCTTTATCAATGAAAGGAGCAACAGGTAAAAGCGATTGAATTCCCTTTTCTTCATAGCTTTTCTGTGCACATTCCGTTAGTACATCCGCGCTTATCGAATGGGCCATTGCCGATAAAGCTCCCAGCCCTTTCCGTTTAAATTCCTCAACTGCAATCTCATCAATGACCTCTTGGCTAATGAAGGGTACTAAAGGAGACAAGCCTTCTCCACCAGATCGCTCAAATTCCTTCCGGGCACATTCATCTACAACTTCCGGACTGATAAATGGTGCCAATGCAGCTAAACCTGCAAGTCCTTTAGATTCAAGTTCCCTCAAAGCACATTTGTCGATGATCTCCTGACTTATGAAAGGTGCAACGACAGCCAAAGCCGAAAAATTATTTTGCCCGGCTTCCTTTTCTGCCAGCGAATCGATTTTTTCCTGACCGATATAAGGAGCGATAGCCGCCAGACCTTTTAAGCCGTTCTTATCAAACTCCTCCTCTGCTAAACGATCAATCAAGTCTTGGCCAATATATGGGACAATCAATGAAAGCTCCTTCGATGACAGTTCACCATCCAGGTTCCGATACACCATATCTGCTTGATCCTGCGTAATAATCGGAGCCGCTTGTAAAAGTTCGTCCTTATCCACTGATGTGACCTTCATTTTCACCTCGTCTTCAACCAGACTCTTAACCAACTGTGTCCCTTTGGCATTAGATAAAATCTCATCAATGCTCACATCCAATACCCTGGCAAGATCGGGCAGCTTGGAGATATCCGGCATCGTTTCCCCTCGCTCCCAGTTACTCACCGCCTGAAAACTGACCCCCATATGATCCGCAAGCGCCATTTGGGTAATCTTCTTTTCCTTCCTTAACCCAGCTATTACCTTCCCAACTTTCTTCATATCAAACAAACCCATCACCTCTTTCATTAGTATAAATCAAGTGTAGGTGCCGGGGACTGTTTTTCCTATCAAGTGATGCTTGAGTTACGAAAAAAAAGACTCAAGCAGCTATTGAAAACCCAAAAAGGGGAAGTAGACCAGAGTAGACGGGGACGGTTCTAAGTCTAGTTTTCGTGGAGGGTGTCCCCGCCGTTCAGTGAAGCTATTTGTTGGCGCGGTTCATTGTTGACAAAATAAAAAAGCAGAGTGGGAACAGTCCCCACTCTACCCAGGTATTTACTTTGCAGGTGGTCCAGCAATGGAGTGCTTACAAATATTACAATAAAAGCCATCCTGAATGCTATAATGAGTGTCTTTATTAGCCCATAAAACTACGCATTTATCTAAGCATAGTTTACTGATTTCTTTAAAGTTCAGTGGCATTGCCATATCATATACTAAATCTGCATATGACCAGCCTTTGCTTTTTTCTTTAACATAATTGTTATTTTCTAAAGCATTATTAAGGATCGGTCTTAAATGTTTGCAAATCTCGTCCATATTCATATATCTTCCCTTCTTATTAATAGGGTACTATCTCACTCTACTTTTCCCAATGCATCTCGTCCCCCAGGGTGGGTAGAGAGGGACCCTCCACAATCTCCAGTCATCCTTAAAGATTCACCATTCAATCAAATCCCCATTTTCATCATAATATTTGTAGTTTCGATACTCATATCCACCATCAGTTGATTCAGGCAAATCAACCCAGGTTACGTTTGGCTCAGGAGGGAACGTTTGCTCCAGTGTCTCCCCATTAATATCTACCGTCATTTTCGCAACGTCATTTTCATGATTCGCCACGAACATGATTTTTTCTATGTCCCTGCCAGGTAAAAACATCGCAAGTGCCTCGTTTTGATTGGATTCAATATGTTGCCACACATAGTTCCCCTTATTGTTTTTAGCAAACTCAATATAGGACGGCTGATGATTGGCTAGAAACCCTGCAATTCTGACATCATCAAAATCGTTGATTTGCACAACGTGAATGTCTTTATCCTCATAGCCATCCACCGACTTTATCACCTTGATGATGGATTGCTTATCATTACCGTATACCTTAGTAGATTGATACCAGGCATAGGCGGCGACAACAATCACCACTGCAGCGATCAAGATCGTTATTTTTCTCTTACCCATAAAATCCCCCTGCGATTGAGTTGGCTGAAGAATGACTGACCATCACACGACAGTTCTATTTATCTATCGTTCTCTTCCAACGTATTTTTGATTTCCTCATTTGAGACAAACGGCCGCTCTTTGTTCTCTTTCTCAACAAATAAAAAACCATCACAGTGGTTAACTTGGGATGGTTTCTACTCTGCTAAATTAAATAATTATAATGATACCAATTATTTCAAAAAAAGTGATTATATACAATCTTTTATTCCATTAAAAATCCTTTGAACAAAAGATTTGCGTTGTAACAACCTCATCAAACTAAAATAGCAAAAATAAGCATCCCTAAAATTATTATAGCTACAAATAAAACGAAACCGTTTCTTTTGAACCATTTTTTTATTTTACTCACCATATTAAAAAATCTAAGTATTCGATCGAACATTCAAGCCACCTCCATTTCATTTTTTCTCCTTATCAGTTTAAGTGAAAAACTTCCCATTATCAGAAATATCCATACAAAAATCATACCAGGGAAAAAAATTGCTGTTCTTTTTCTCCTAATTTATGCATCGATGTTGCACAGTATATCGCCTACATTGTAATAATAAGTTATTCAATTAAAGGATCCTATAATTGAACCGCCCACAGTTTCATTCAAATCAAAGTCCACCAACCCCAAACCAACTCCCCCCAGTAACCCTCTCCCTCCTCAAAAGCCCTTCCTCCTCCATCCAAGTCAACACATCCATCATCACCGCAAATCCCTCATCCCTTAACAAAAACATCCCCCGCTCACATCAAGCCCGCCAAATCTCCCCATAACTCAAGAACCCCAGCCCATCCTCCCTCATATCCGCTGCCCCCATCAAGTCGATCACCAGCCGATACACCTTCCTTCCCTCCTCTAAAAAAGAATCCCCCGCCTCAACCGCAGCCTTTGTCATAAACATCGCCATCATCCCCCTCTTCTTTTTATAAAATTGACCACCCCAACCGGGTCAAGGTACCTGTCCCCTTGTCCCCCTCACTTCCCATTCCCACTAAACCGCCCGCACTCCTTCTTAAACCTCAGCTTCACCGTCCCCACCGGACCATTCCGATTCTTCGCAACCTTCAATTCCACTTCATTCGCCGTTTCAGTACCGCTGTTGTAGTACTCATCCCGATACAGGAACAACACAATATCTGCATCCTGCTCAATGTTACCGGAATCCCGCAGATCCGACAGCCTCGGTCTCTTATCATCCCTCGATTCCACGCCCCGCGACAGCTGGGACAGCAGGATGATTGGGATCCCGAATTCCTTCGCCATGCTCTTCAGCTGCTTCGTGATATGCCCGATCATCAGGTCGTGCCGGTCAAACCGCTCCTTCACATTGATCAGCTGCAGGTAATCAATCACGACGAGGAACGGTTCTGTCGGATGTTCTCGCTTCAGATTCAGGATCCGCTGCCTGATCTCCATCAGCGTGATCAGCCCGTTTTCCGAGAGCTGCAGATTCGCTTTATAGACTGAGTTCAACGCCTCCTGCATCCTCGGCATTTCGTCCTTCGATAAGTATTTATACGGGTTATGCCATTTCATCATGTTGATGTCGGACAGATTGGAGAGCAGCCGCTGCATGAGTTGCTTCGAGCTCATCTCGAGGGAAAAGAGGAGCGACACCCCCTCTTCACGCGTGCATTCCCATGCGAGCTGGATCGCGAGCGCCGTCTTCCCCATCGACGGCCGTGCCGCCAGAATGATGAGTTCGCCTTCCTTCCAGCCCCCGGTCAGTCCGTTCAGCGCAGGGAACCCGGTATTCACCCCCGGCATCCCGCTCCGCTCCTCATAAAGAGATTCATAGAGTGCCATGATGATGCTCTCTTTCGTCTCCTCATCCTGCGGCCGTTCGGCGTGCATCTCGATGAGTGCCTTGTACAGATCCTGTGCGGATTCCGGTGTGTAATCATTCAAAAAATGATTGGCCGAATTCCTTATCAGGCTCAGTTCATAGTATTTCCTTACGATTTTTTCATAGTGTTCGAGATTGAAGACCGTCGGACAATAAGCCGTCAACTCCAGCAAGTACGTGACGCCGCCTGCATTCTCGGTTTGATCCTGCAGCTCTTCCACAAGTGTCACCGGATTGATATCGACATTCTTCTTCTGCAGCTCCTTCATCGCCCCGAACACGATCCGGTTCCTCGACTGTGTGAAGTGCTTCGGTTCAAGGGTGAGCTGGTGGATCATTTCCTGCTCCAACAGCACAGCCCCGAGGATCATACTCTCTGCTTCATGCAGCAGCCGTAAGACCGCTTCATCGCTGCCAAGGTTTCTTGGGTCCTCCCCACCGCTCAACGTGTTCAATCCTTTCCACCCCCTCCTTCTCCCATTCCCCCAGCATGTCGAGCACCGTCGTTTCCGCTTCAGGAATCACATAAAGCTGCGATACACTCGGTATATATTTGTTTTGTCTAATATGCTCTTCCAATCGTCTCTTCACCTGATGATAATCACATTCCCGAAGCAGTCCGAACCACATATTCATCGTTGTATCCGGCAGCTTCTTTGTCGGATAAGCCAGATGCAGCTGTCTCATAAGCTCCCTGAACTCATCAGTTGTCATAGTCTTTCAGGCTCTCCTCCAGCCGGTCAAGCATCTCATCCAGCTTGTCCATCCTTACCCTCGGTGACTCCACTCTCTCTAGCGCCTTCAGCAAATACTTCGGACTGTGAATCGTTGCGTTCGGCTCATGCACCTTGATTTTTTCAAACTGCTCATCCATAAATGCCTTCAGTTCGTCCACCGACATCTCATGCAGGCTGATTTTCTCAAGCGCCATCTGGTCGACTGGTGACAGGGAAAAGCTTCCTCCCCTCCTAACCAGGAAATGCTCCGTGATCAGCGTCAACTTATCTGCCATAGTATTCGTTAGGGTGGTGAGTGTTTTTTTCTTTTCTTTCTCTACCTTCTTTACAATCTTCTTTTTGTTTTCAACCCTATCGCAACGCTCCCCCAACCCTGATTCAAGTCTCGAAGTCAAAAAAATATCAGCACGATTTTCATGCTTCTCATTATCCGCCTCATCCCCTTCGTTCCCAGTTACGTCCAGAACTTCTGAATCACCTGCCGGATCATTTGCATCCCGCACCGTAAACACATAACCATGCTTGAACTTCTCTGTCGTAATCAGCCCGAACTTCTCCAGCCTTTTAATCGACCGCTGGATCCTCGAATTACTATATTCATCCCTCTTATTCCCGCTATAGAACCAAAGGTTTTCCCTAATCTTGCTGATCGACTGCACAAACTGCCCCTTCTTCAGAACCCGGTCCCCCAATACGGCACCATCTTTCACTGCTGCATGACCCGCAATCCACAAATAAATCCGAACATCCTCGGGGTGAAAGAACACCTTCGACTGCAAAATCTCCTTCTCAACCTTCATCCATCCACTTAACAACATACAAATCACTCCTTTTTCATATTCACTTTCTATATAGTGAATGAGCGTTGAAAAGGACACCCTGATTCAAATCTTTTTCAAAAAAGATAAAAAACCCGTCCCACTGCATTCACGCAATCCGGGACGGGCCATTCCCAGCTGTAATAAAGAAGCACGGGGTAAGCCCCCCTCTACCTAAGGAAAATAAATGGAATCAACTACCTATTTTCCGGTAAGATAAAATAGACAGACAGTTTACTGAAAATTAGAATAATAGATTGTTAGACAGGAAACGAAATAAGCAATGGAGGGTTGATATGGCGTTTAAAATTTTCATCGTGGTTTTGTTGGTATTTTCGGTGGCGAATTTGGTTTTCTTCATTTTTCAACCATTAAAATATCATTTGTCTCTGCGGACACTGCGGAAAACCCTTTATACATTGTTTATAGGAGCGGTATCCCTCGGTTTGTTGATGGATGAACTCCAATTGTCTAATTGGGAGTTTATCTTGACCCTGACTGCAATTGTGATTTTCATGGATTTAGCCATTCTTCTGACTCCGAGCATTATGAAGATTTGGAGTGCCGAGTTTCAATACACCGATTATGTGGAAGATATCATCAAGACCAATGACAAGATTCATAAGGCCATGGTCTACCGCGTTGAAGTGATGTCTGAAATGATTCAGAAAAACAATGAGCTTCTCTCACCCTCAAGAAGTTACACGGAACAAGAGTTAAAAAATTATCTGGATATGTACGCTGAGAAGTTTGGATTCAACGTGCAGATTCACCGGGTCAGGGATATAGAGTTTTCAGCAGATGATGTAGATCCGGCCGTGATAGGAGGACTGACTGATGATGAGATCCAAATGCTTGTCGAAGCCTATCGCTTAACAGAAGGAATCAGGATGACAGTAGAACAAATCAAAACCATTAATAATTTTGACTTAAACAGTGAGGAAGATGATGTAGAAAGCCTGGCACAATCAGCTGTCGTGTCCCTTGTTGATGACGAAAGCATGCTTGTACCGGTATTTATGAATACAGACCAGTTCATTATCGTCTTAAAAAAGGAAATGGGTGATGTGTTAGAGGTAGATGCGATCCACATCACCAATTTAATCTATCTCTTCTATTCGCTTTAAAACGAACCGTGGTATAATGATAGAAAGACCACTTCATTAAGGGAGGGTTTAACATGATCGGGAAATTTAAAGAAAAAGAATCAAGAAAAGGCAAAGTGATCACGGTAAACGGCCGGCGGGTGCAAGTGTCAGCCACCGCTTCCAGAGTGACCCATCTATCTGAGAAATCAACGAGTAAAATGTCTCGCAATGTCCAGCAGTTGAATAAAAAGGTGCTGCAATTTATCAACAATCAATAGAAGTAACACGACTCGCAGGAAGCAATCATGCATCCTGCTTTTTTGTTTAGCTGTATACTTCTTCCCCCTCCTGAATAAGATGGATAGTAATGAAACCCTGACAGGAGGGAAAAAACATGGACAAGAACCCAAATAAGAAACCAACCCCCAAAAAAGTCACGCATCTCAAAGGCGAAACCAAAATAGATAAAAAGAATAAAGAAGCACTGAAGGTCATTAAATCGATTAAAGGGATGTTTGGGTAAGTTCGTGGATAGCAGCAGGATGGAATCGTTCTAAAAAGAATCGGAAACATCAAAAAAGCAAGCATAGAGCTCGCTTTTTTTGATGTGTATATGGTGGGTAACTACTATCTCCAAAATAAAAAGCCCCTAATCATGTTAAAGGGTTCGGTTTTGAAGTACAAAAGAGTAATTCGCACCACTTTTAACAACATATTTCGCATACCAATTGGTATTTGGTTATTTGTTGATTTACCAACATAATGGACGATTTATCATCCAAATACACTTCGTAATTCGCATAGCGAATAACAAGAGTCTGTTAGTCAGCAGACTCTTGTTATTCAGGTTGCTATAATGATTGTGCATTGTCTTAATGTTTTAATATGCAATTTTGCACTGCATATAAAAAAAGGTGTTAAAATAATGGTAAGAACAAATGCACTAAAGACACATACTACGTAATAGACTAATTAAAATTGAGATACTTAAGTTTCTCTAACTTTCCCTTTTACAACAAGAAATGCAACCAGAAATATACATATCTAAAGAGACATTACAAAAACTTGAGGGGTTATTTGCACACATAACGCTTATTTCTTTAACACAATCAAATGTAAAGTTAAAAGTTTCTCTTGGCGGTATTTCGAAACTACGCTCTTTGTCTACTTGCTTCACAATTAATTGATAGGGACAATTAGGTGTTCCAAACCCACCCCGAGCAGTGAGTGTAATTGTAGGAAGGTGTTTTGTAATTGCCTTATAAACTTGGATTGTCTGTCCCTCACATGGAAGTTGTACAAAACCAAAGTTTATAGGTGGAGAAGAGATTGTATAGGCACCGCAAGTATTTGAACATTCACTTTTTCTCGAATTACATTCTTTCAATAATATCACCCCCTTATTTAATATTATATTAATTAAAAGAGAAGCTCGTACCTTGACTTTTATACATTTTTCACTTAAAGGTGAATTTCGCAGTACGATGAAACCAAAGGGACAGGTACTCCGGTTTTTTTTATCAAAAAAACGCGGTACCTGTCCCCCTGCCTCTCTACTCCAACAAATACTTCTTCAATTCTTCTTTTATGTCATCCGACGCAAATGATGCTTCCACGCTGTTCATATAGATCTCCCTATAATCCTCATCGCTCATTTCAAACTGATTCCAGACAACATTAAATTCCTTTGTCATCGTTGTATCGGATACCGTTCTGTTGTCGGTATTGATGGTGATGCTGATTCCGTCCCTGTGGAAATCGTATAAGGGATGATCCTGGAATCTAGTAACAGCTTTAGTCTGCACATTACTGGTCGGGCAAATCTCCAGCACGATCCTTTTATCTTTCACAACCCGATAGGCTTCTTCACAGTCTTTTATATATACACCGTGGCCGATTCTTTCAGCCCCAAGCAATTCAACGGCTTCGAGCACATTTTTTCCGATTCCCGTTTCACCCGCGTGGATCGTGACTTTGTAGCCATATTCCCTGGCGAGTGAAATGGGTTCAATGAATTTCGCGCAGAATCCTTCCTCTTCGGAAGCACATAAGTCAATCGCGACGACTCCTTTTCCAATGAAGGCTTTCCCCTTTTCAACGACCTCATAAGCACGTTCAGGAGCCATCGTCCTCATGCAGGATAAAATGATATTCCCTCTGATATCAAATTGCTCTTCTGCTTCCTGCAACCCCTCGATCACACTTGCAATGATTTCTTCAACCGTCAATCCCTGTCGTGTATGAAGCAACGGCGCGAACCGGACCTCCATATATTTCACCTGTTCGTTTACAGCGTCTTCAAATAGCTCGAAGGTAATCCTCTTTAAATTTTCCTTTGACTGCATAACAGCATTGGGAATCGAAAATTTCTCCAAGTATTCATCCAATGACCTGCAGTCTAACGGAGCAATGAGTTCTTCCTTCATCTCTTCTATATCCACAGATGGGATACGGATGCCATCCCTTTTGGCAATATCTATGATTGTTTCAGGACGGACACTCCCATCCAAATGGCAGTGCAGTTCAATTTTTGGCATTTTAGCAATATTCATTAATGGACCTCCTCAATGTTTCATAAAAAAAATCCTGATTACGAAGAAAATACAAGAAAAAGTATCTTCTTCGTAATCAGGATTTTTTGGTTCCTGGTAGAGACCTCCAAACCATATTATTGGAGTTATACGAATGTGAAAATCATATTAAGCTTTATATTAAGATAATAAAATGTTCATTTCTTGTCAAGTGGAGAGCCGGGGGGACAGGTACAGTGGCTCAATTGAGAGGGAACAAAAAGCAGGAGATCAGTCAAGGGCATATACAAGGAAAGTCATTTTCTTGAAAAAGCACGTTGTTAGCATCCCCAAAAAGGATACCCGTCGTGACGTAAGAATTTGATACGATCGTAATCCTCTTGATTTCATTCCCCCCAATTATACTTACCTCCGTCTGCCCCTGCACGTATCAACCTCTTCATACCTTTGTACGCAAAGATGAACATCCACCCTGCCAAGAACAAATACCCGACCACAGAATAGAAAGACCAACCGGCCCCCTGCTGCAATTGACTGATAAAATAATCAACTTCATTCATTCCTTCCGCTCTCTTAATGCCTTTCATCATACCCACCGCCGGAATCGTGACCGAAAATAATAACGCTATAGCAGCCGCCCACTTATGAACTTTCTTTACAACACACCACGCTGCAGTTCCCAGCGCTGTTAAAAAGAAGAAATAATACACAGCCCAAAACCAAGCAGGAAGAGTTTCCCAAGCCATATCCTTGCCCCCTTACAGCCCCTATCCTTACCAGGGCAGTATTAAAGTAATAACCACACCGTCACACTACAATATACCTATATATCACAATTCGACTTATACAAGGAATATCCTTTATACCTCAGCCGATATTGGAAATTTCATGATAAAATGAACCTGTCTATAAGGGGGGATTCACTATAAAAAGGGTGGCAGCAACAGTTTCCGTCATACTTTTATTAATTGCCGGTTTCATCACATTGTGGTTTGGAAGTGCCTTAATACAAGAAGGGAATCCAATACCTTACCTGATTTCAGCCGCTAAATATGAACTGTCCGGAAGCGCGTATGAAAAAGTACACCAAACAGCAACTGACGAAATCAGGTACTTATCCGAAAATGGAAATAAAGACACGCGAGGCATGGCTAAGGAATGGATGAAGAACGCAGGCTGGACATTTAAGGAGCAAATAGGTTCAGGACTGGTATTTGAAAAAAAGGATGAAGTCATCACAATTGAGACAAGACAATATTCCAAGCATTATATTATTTGGGATGTGCCAAAAGAAATAGTGAACGAATAATAACCAAAGGGACAGGAACTCTGGCCTATTTTGTAAAACGGCTGGTGCCTGTCCCTTCGCACTCCCCCACTGGGAAACCGATCATTTTCCGAACGACCATCTAAAGATTCTTCGACAAGTTGCTTGAAAAATGAAAATGTGGCACGTAAATCTGGAAATTGGCACGTATTTTCAGAATGTGGCTTGAAAAAGATGAAAAGTGGAATGAAAACGTCCGATGGATGCATAAAACCTCCTCCTCGTTAATCTAAGAATCCCTTAGTACCGGGGGTTACAATCTGAAGTATCGTGGCCCATTTAAAGAATTACTGCCTTTTCTTTCATTTATGTTAGAAAATGAATAGAATCCAGCAAATTTTCTTGGAAAGAGTACTCCGATCTCATAAATAATGAGCCACAGCACCTGTCCCCCGCTCACTTCTCATCACAAAAAAGACGACAGGCACCCTCCACGCCCCAAAGCGCAAAAGCACCTGTCACCAGCAATTATGAAAAGTTCGCTGCGGTCGGGTCTTCCCCAGCTGATTTTTCTTTTGAGGCTTTTTCGAATATAGGACTTGCTTCTTGTTTGGTAATAAGGGAGATTCCGACCAGGGACACGGTTGAGATAATCATCGCAATGGCCCCCGTGTCAAGGGCTGGAACATAGACGCCCTTCACTTTTAAAATATAAAGGCCGATACTGAAGACAAATCCAAGGGCCGAGGACCAGATGGCCGCTGTCCGAGTTGCTCGTTTCCAAAGGATTCCGATGCTTAATACCGGCACCAATGAAGCGGCAAAAATGCCCCATGAAGCGTTGCCGAGCCAACCGACGAGATCCGGCGGATTCAGCGAAAGCAGGAATGTCAAAACGATGATGGCCAATGTAAACCATCTCGACAGGGACAATTCTTTCTTTTCCGGAAGCTTTTCTCCTTTTTTAATAATCTGCTGATAGATATCCCTGACAATGGATGAGCTGGCAACTAGCAGGAACGCCTCGCTTGTCGACATGATGGCAGCCATGACTGCGGCGAAGATCAATCCGGCAATCACTGGCGGGAAGAAGTTTTCGATAAACATGGGTGCCACCATATCCGGAGAGGCAGGAGCCGCCATTTCCCCGCGATTGACCATGACTTTTGTGTACAAGCCGACAAACCATAAGAGGGCAGTGAGTCCATATGTAGCTGCGGCAATGATACACGCCCATTTCAGCATGGAAAGTTTCTTGATCATGTAAAACTTCGATACAACATGCGGTTGTCCTTGATGTCCGATTACATAAATGAAGAAATAAGAGATGAATGCGAAAATGCCGATCGGGCCTGTTGTATGGAATGCCTGCACCATATCAGGGTTTATGCCCGAAAGTTCGGAGTTAAGCTGGGACATACCGCCCACCATTTTCATGCCGCCGATAAAGACGATCAGAGCACCTACCACCATGACGATCATCTGAATGAAATCCGTCCAGACAGCGCTGATCATACCTCCGCCGACCACGTAAACCGTCAAGATCGCCACACCGATGAACAGGGCGAGCTTATAGTCCACACCAAGAACAGTTTGCAGCATGTTCCCCAGCGCTTTGTATTGAGCCATCTGGTAGCCGATCGCACCGCCTAATATCGCAAGAGCGGTGATCGCACGAATGGCCTTACTGTTGTACCGGACTTCAAGAAGATCTGGAATCGTCAATGCACCAAATTTTTGTGTGATCCGCCTCATCGGCTTTGCCAAAACTAAAAAGCTGACAAATATTCCTGCCGTGGCAAAGATCCCGATCATAAATATGGCATAGCCATGTTCATAAACGAGTCCCGTCAGCCCGATAAACCCGTACCCCGACATGGTGGTGGAAGAAACGGCGAGAGCCACAAGCCAGGGCCCGAACCTCCTCCCTCCCGTATAAAACGTATCCATATCCTTTTGATGCCTCATGGAAAGCAGTCCGATAACCAATATCACAAGCAAATAAATGATCCCAATGGCTAATATCATGAAACATCCTCCTCTTCATTATTTTTAAATGCCAATGCTCCCCAAATTCCTGCTGCCACGATGGCACCTGGCCAAAATACAAATAACATGAATGTCAATAGCGGTGATAATCCAAACAAGTCAATTCCTCCTTTTAAAATAATTACCTGTCAAGAAAATTCGGCTCCCGTTTTTGGATGAAAGCCTCTACCCCCTCCTTTACGTCCTTCGTTTGAAATACCTGCCCGAAATATTCAGCTTCGGTGACAAGCCCTTCATCCACATGCTGCTCAAAACCGTTATCAATGGAGAGTTTGGCAAAAGATAAGGATGGAGAAGAATACCGGCTGATTTTTTCGGCAAGCTCAACTGCTTTATTCAATGACCCGCCTTTTGCAACAACGTGATTGACGAGGCCAATTTGTTTCGCTTCTTCAGCGGTCAATGGCTCTCCGGTAAAAATCATTTCCTTCGCCCTTGCTTTCCCTATAAGCCTCGGCAGTCTCTGCGTCCCTCCCGCCCCCGGGAATAACCCCAGCTTTATTTCAGGAAGACCGATCTTGACCTGTTCTTCAGCAATCCGAATGTCACAGCTTATAGCAAGTTCGCAGCCGCCGCCTAATGCAAAGCCATTAATCGCCGCGATCGTAGGCTGGGGCAGCCGTTCAATCTTATTGAGCGGTTCCTGCAGCCAAAGTGACTTTCGCTTGGCCAGTTCCACCCCTTTGCCAGTCCAGTCAGGAAAACCCTTTATATCTCCTCCAGCTACAAATGCCTTTTCACCGGCCCCAGTCAGAATGACGACCTTCACACTGGAATCGCTTCCAATTTCATCAACGGCAGCTGACAATTGTTCAATTACCTCGGCGCTCAGCACATTCACAGGTGGATTATCAATGGTGACCGTGGCGATACCTTGCTGTTTTGACCATGAAACAACTTGGATTTTTTTCATCCGTACCCTCCTTATCTATGGCTGAATTGATTTCTTAAAATAAATTTCTGCACCTTCCCGGATGGTGTGCGCGGCAATTCATTAACGAATATGACCTTCCTTGGCTTTTTGTAGCTGGCAAGCTGGCTTTTACAGTAATCAATAATTTCGTGTTCTGTAAGATGCGCTCCCTCCTTTTTCACGACAATGGCGCAAACCGCTTCGATATAGTGAGGATCCGGTACGCCAATAATCGAGACTTCCCTTATGCCATCAATCCGGTAGAGTACATCCTCGATTTCAGCTGCATAAATATTCTCGCCGCCGCTTCGAATCATATCTTTCTTCCTGCCTGCAATTGTCAGGTAGCCATCCTGATCGAACCGGCCCAAATCCCCTGTCCGGCAATAACCGTTCACGAATGTTTCCCGTGTGGCATCAGGCTTTCTCCAATAGCCTGCTGAAACAGCAGGACTCTTGATGGCAATCTCCCCAACCTCCCCTGCAGGAAGCGGATTCCCCTCTTCATCAATAATATGAATCTCCGTAAGAGGCAGAGGTTTCCCAACCGTATGACCTTTTGAAAATACATCCTCTGGATTCAATGAGGCAGCAATCGGCGTCCCTTCCGTCAGCCCGTAAACCTGAACGACCCCTATATGCGGAAAATGATCTTTTAATTTTTCAAGCGCCCAGGGCATGAGGGGATCTCCACCTGTGTAAATCGTCTTCAAGTCGTTCAATTGATACCTGCCAATATCCGGATCATTCAGCATTTCATAAATCATGAAGGGGAATAAAAAACAATCGCTCACACGCTCCTTTTCCATCACTCGCAAGATCCTGCCAATCTCAAATCCTTGGCTTTTTGTAATGATTACCGTTCCGCCCATCATCAGGATGGGCAGGGCGATATCCTCCATGGCACCCACATGGTAAAGGGGTCCGGTCGTCATGCCAATCTCATTTCCGATAAAATTCCACTTTAATGCCTGCATAGACGAGAACCAAAAGGTCGTTTCGTGAGTCCAGATGGCACCCTTGGGCCTGCCGGTCGTGCCCGACGTATACATCAGCATGACCGGTTCGTTCAGTTTTATAGATTCAGACTTCAGTTCGTCTGTTGGACCATTTTCTAAAATCCGCCAACTCTCAGCCCAATTTGGAATGTGCCCGTCTTCGTTTTGAAGGCAAATATACCGCTGCACTGAGACTCCGCTCCGTACCGGCTCCAGCTCACTGGCCAAATCAGAATGAAAACAGAGTATTTTTGTATCAGAGTCGTTCAGCAGATATTCAAACTCCCTGCTTGAGAGCCTAAAATTAAGCCGGACAGCAATCGCCCCGATCTTGGCAGCAGCGAAATAAAGACCGAAATATTCCAGGCAGTTATAGAGCAGAATCCCAACGCGATCCCCTTTTCTCACACCCATTTCGCGAAGCTTATTTGCATAAGCATTCGATACCTCATGAAGATCCCTGTATGTCCACGAATTTCCCGACTCTTCTCTAATGGCGATTTTAGATGGATTCTGGGGGTTCAAATCGTTCGCCATTCTTCTTGTAAAATATCCGACATCCAATAGACTCCCTCCCTTTGTATGTAAGCGCATACAATTTCGAGTAAGAATGTACGATCTTTTTCCTCTTTTACATGCTTTCCTCCCTTCTCTTTCCCTTTACAAATACCTATTGCAAGATTCGTGCCAAAAATAAAAATCCTGGATTCACTTGATTTCCCTGGAATTTGCGAGCATCTAAAATGGGTGTTTTTTCCGAATCCCTAGAATATGTTTTTACTTTTCTGAATTTTCTTTTTATTTATTTGGACAAGTAAATCCTTTAAACACATTGAATATGGATAAAAAGCAGAAAAATCCGGGAGCTCGGAAAAGATTCCGAGCTCCCGGATTTATTCAACACACTCCGTAATAGCATACTTCTTAATTTTATCGTATATCGTGGAATTCCCTATTCCAAGCGATTCAGCAGCCTTATTTTTGTCGTAACCGCACTGCTTTAACGCTCTCTCAATTGCTTTCTTTTCTGTTTCCTCTATGATGCTCTTCAGGCTTCGCTTTTCCATCTTGGTGGTTTGGCTGTTTCTTAAGTAATCCGGCAGCGCCTCAATCCCCATTACTTCACCGTCTGATAGATGGACACCTGCATCGATGACATTCTCAAGCTCCCTTATATTCCCCGGCCAGTCATATTGTTCAATAAGGGATAGGGCTTCTGGGCTGACAGATGTGACACGCTTGCCAATCCTGGCCGTTACTTTTTTAAGAAAATGATCAACAAGCAAACGGATATCCTCCGTCCGTGCTCTTAGCGGAGGGATGAACAGCTGAACAGCATTGATCCGGTAAAATAAATCCTCACGAAACAGCTTGTCTTCGATCATTTTTTCCAAGGGACGATTCGTTGCGGCAATGACACGGATATTGATCTTTTTGGGTTGCAGTGCCCCCACCGGCTCGTATTCCTTTTCCTGCAGAACACGCAGCAGCTTTACCTGCATATGCTGCGGCATATCCCCGATCTCATCGAGAAAAATCGTCCCGCCGGCCGCGAACTCAAATTTCCCGATCTTCCCCCCTTTTTTCGCCCCCGTAAAGGCTCCTTCCTCATACCCGAAAAGCTCCGATTCGAGTAAATGCTCCGGAATCGAACCGCAATTGACTTTGACGAATGGCTTCTCGCTCCGCTCACTCAGTTTATGTATACTCTGGGCCAGAATCTCCTTTCCGGTCCCGCTCTCTCCCCTGAGAAGGACGGAAATATCCCCGTTCGCCACCCGCTTCACACGTTCTTTTAACCCCGTGACCTCCGGTGTATGCCCGATTAGATCATGCAGAGAATACTTAAGACCATTTTCAGCTTCCCATTCATTGCGATAATAATTAAGTTCTGAAAGGACATCCTTGATATGACTGTTCATTTTCTTCCAGTCATCCAGATCCCTGAAAAGGATGGTCCCGATCGCCCCCAGGATTTCATTGTTTTCAATGATGGGAATTCGATTGGCGATGACGAACTCCCCCCTAAGCAGCTGCACATCTGCCATATCCTTTTGCCCTGTCCGCGGTATCAGATGCATCCTGGTGTTTTCAATCACATCAGTAACATGCTCGCCAATCACCGTATCCCGGTCTACCCCTAGAAACGCACAATAGTTATTGCTTATGTATTGGATCATCCCATCGCGATCCACAATGACAATCCCGTAATAAGCACTCTCAAATATAAGATCAAGCAAGTGGTCATTAATAAACAGCTCGGTACCCCTCATAAGACCATCCCCTTTTTTTGGCTTTCTATCTTTTATAGTAGCATGATTAACCAGGTTTAAGTATTAGTAAATTGAAAATTAAAAATAGTCAGATATAAATTCATAAAGCCATAGGGTAAGGTACTCCGGTGAAAGCATGGGGACAGGGATGCCGGTATTTCTACAGATAAAAACTGCGGTACCTGTCCCCGCGGCTTTTCATAAACTTCTCATTGAAAATTCATAACTACCATAAAGATTATTCGACAAGTTGCACGAAAATAAAAGAAAGTGGAATGAAAAATGAAAATCTGGAACGTAAATCTGGAAAGTGGATCGTATTTTCAAAATGTGGTTTGAAAAAGATGAAAAGTGGATCGAAAACGAAAATCGGAACTTTAAAAAGGCTCCTCATTCATCTAAAAATCCCTTACCCCTGCGGTTTTCAACATGAGGTCCCCTGCCCCATATAGAAATTTGCTAATTTTTTCGTCCATTTAGGCAAAAAAATGAACAGAATCCTGCAAAAAATCATAAGGACGGGTACCACCGTCCCCACTCTACCCTGGTGATCAATAAAAACAAAAAAATGTCGTAATGCTCTTCGAAACATACGACACCCTCACTTATCATCCCACATAATACTCCTAGCCGCATAATACCCGCTAAGAGCCGAAGACAACGTCCCCGGTCCCGGAAAGACCTGTTCGCCGACAATGTACAGCTGCGGCAGTGAAGACCGGACACTTTTCGGCCTGGTGATGGCATTTCGAACGTTCAGCGGAAAGCCCCCGACGGCCATTTTTCCGATATAGCGCTCATAGGTCAGGGGCGTGCCCGCTTCTGCAAACAGCAGGTTCTCTTTTACCGGGATGACCTTTCCGATCTCAGCGAGAATTTCTTCTGTCACCTGCTCCTTGATTCGCTTGTACTCACCCTCTGTATATCCCGACCAGCTCTCTAATTCAGTATGCAGTGAGACCGTCATCATCACTTCCCCTTCAACCCGTTCACCTTTCCGGTCAACAGTATGATTGAAGGTGACATTGACAGGTCCATGGGTGTTTGCCCTGAGAGAGGGAGAATCCAGACTCGGAACGATTTGATAAGCGAAAGGGAATGTCATTTCCTTTAACGACCCGCTCAACCCTTCTTCAGCTAAAATGGCATCGATTCTAAATGCTCCCCAGGAAAACTCGTCCTCGCTCTCGTAGCTCGTTCCCTCCCCGAAGGAGATGCCTGAATTGTTGATCACAAAATCGAACGAAGACGTACATTTGCGACTGGCCACATCCCATTGTTTCCGGCTCTTATCATAGACAAGGCTTTCAACCGGAGACACTTTCACAATCTCGCCGCCGAGCTCTTTAATGCGATGTGCCAGTGCTTTTCCCAGCTGGCCCATACCATTTTCTATAAAAAAACTGCCTCTGCGGTAAATCGTCAGGGCCAGACTTGATGGAAGCAAGGCTGCCTCCCTGACATCCGTCTGCACCGCATCAAGAAGCTGGGCGTTCAGCAGCTGACGAAGTGGTTCATACGAGTCAAGTTGATACTTTCTCATGAGATCTTCCACTGTATACAGCGCATATCGTGCCAAGCGGGCCATCGATCTTGGATGCCGTACAGCGTGACGCGGCAGGCTTCCCAAGTCATTAAGCTTTCTGACGGGCAACTAAACCCTGCTTTCTGTCACAGCCAGGACATCATCACTTATCCGTTGAAGAGCCTCCCAGAACCTGACCACATCCCCGCTTCTCGGCTGAAACGCTTCCTTCAGTTCCTGTGCCCACAACGCTGGACTTTTAACGATCGAAACCTTCCCTTCCGGCAAAATGACATCCATGGGGTGAAGCAGTTCCTCAGCAGGTAGGTCGATATCCAGCTCGTTCAACACGGCTCTCAACAGGCCCTCTTCCTCCAATCCAAACGCAATCGTTGCGCCTGTCGGAAACTTCCGGCCCTTCCGTACATACCACCCCGCTGAACCTCCAATGGTCGTGGCCTTCTCAAGGACCGTCACCTTATACCCTTCCTTCGCCAAATAGGCAGCCGCCGTCAATCCGCCCACACCCGCACCAATAATACAAACCGACTTAGACAAGGGATCACCTCCGCTCTTGCTTCCTTGTCGTTTGCCAACATTATACCCTTAATGACTTGAGATGATAAAAATGGAGGTGTTGGGATGTGCAAAAACCAGAGGGACAGGTACTCCGGTCTTTTATCAAAAGACCAGGGTACCTGTCCCCGTGGTTTTCCTACCCTCAACCGCTCCCTCAGCAAAGCTTCCGTCAAACCGGATTACACTACTCTCCCACCCTGCTACACCGTCATTTTCCAACTGGATGCAGCCAGCCAGTTTTCTTTTTCTTTATAATCAGGCACGATTTTTCCAACAAGTCTCCAGAAGGAACGGTCATGATTGAGATGCACCATGTGACACATTTCATGGACGACTACATAATCGATCACTTCCCGGGGAGCCATGGCCAGCTTCCAATTGAAGGTCAGCTGCCTTTTGGCGTTACAGGTTCCCCATGTTTTGGTGCTGTCTGTAATTCGGACGGAATGCGGCTTTGTTTTAAAATAATGCTGGTGTGAAGAAATACTTTTCTCTACTAACGCTTTGCACTGTTGGTAATAAAAACGTTTCAAAGCTTGTTTGATTCGTTCATCCTCCAGCTGTTTGACATAGACATGGATTGTCGTTTCATCAAACAGGACGTGATCCTGCGGGTTGGATGGATCGTGATGGACTTCTATAGGAAAGACCTTACCTAAATATAGAAACTGCTCACCCTGAACATACACCTTTTCCTGGGGCCCATTCAGACGGTCCTTCCTTTCTTTCGAATTCCTTAGAATCACATCCCATTTATCCTCTACTAATTGAATGATAGACTCGTCCGGTGTGCCTTTCGGGGCATGCACCTCGACATTTCCATAACTATCAAGATAAATACCGATGGATTTTCGATTTTTGTACTTAATATCAAAATGTATCGTCTCACCTAAAAAAGTATGATTCATGACTTATCCCCTGTATCTAATCGTTAATCCTTTTAAGAAATTCCTGGCATATCGGTCACCACAAATTTGGTAATTCTTGTGGCCTTCTCTCCGTAAAATGGCACTCATTTCGCCTTTGGTGACCTTCACACCCGCATCTCCCAGGATGTCGATCATATCTTCACTTGTCAAAGAGAGCGCAATTTTCACTTTCTTGAGGAGAAGATTATTTACGTGTTCATACGTTATTGCCGGCCGTTCCGGCTGTCCTGGCTTAGGCTCCTGTTTGCCTCTTTTATATGTAATGAAGCCATTTAAGAAAGACTCGAACATTTCATCATCACATGGGATATGATTTTCCTGTTGATCATCCTCATCCACTGATTTGGTCAGGACCTTCATCACCTCATCTTTAGAGAAATCCATGCCGCCAAGCTTAAAAATCTCCACCATCTCTGTATTTTTTATATCCAAAGCATATCGTAAACGAATCAGTATATCGTTGTTATCTATATTCATGATTGACCTCCTGTTCATTATCTTGACACTTAATCACTAGCTTATCACTTTAGAAGCTTTGTTACATAGTATTAATTTGAGGACGGTTCTCATCCTGCTTCTTTAAATAAAAAAGTAGAGCGGGAACCCTCCCCACCCCACAACTTACATCAAACCAAAAAACCACATCCCCATCGTAGACCCAACATGAAAGCACGGGACGGTTCTTGTATTTTGGAAGCAAGAGAACCGTCCCCATGCCGCCTGTATTAGGTAGAAAATTCAAAATATCAGCAATAAGGATTAACAGGGACGGATTGCATTCCCTGAAAAACTAAGGTGTTTTGGTAAGAATGGGGACGGTTCCCTTTCATTAAAAGAACCGTCCCCACCTAATAATAAAAATTAATATTTAAACACTATGCTCCAACTCCTCTTGTTCCTCTTTCATGATACTTTGACTCTGATTAAACTCCACTGCTTTCATAGTTGTTGTAAATTCAACCGTAGGGTCAATCTCTTGGACAAGTTCCTGTAATTCTTGTACATCCGTATTAAAAAACTCTTTTCTTAGGTTTATTCTGTTAACCCTGTTGCTTTCAAGTCTCTGATGAAGTTGTTGCTCCAACTCTACAGCATTATCACTAAATACCATGGCATGAACGTCAAATTTAAAAGGTACTGATGCGTCTCCAAGTTCATCTATTCTATCTAATGGATTCAGTCTTCTCGTCATACCAACCTTAAACGTCTTTTCTCCAAATGAACCTAAATTAGATATGATATATACATATCCGGCCCGTCCATTCGCTCTTTTAACAATTTCTTCTTTTTGTTCTTCAAGTTGATCCACTTGGCTTTTAAGCTCAGCCAGTCTTGCTTGAAGAGCGGCAATTTTATCAAGGTCGCTTTCTTTTTCAAGAAGTGCCTGGTTTTTTGCCATCTCATTGAGATACTTCTCTTCTTCTTTTTCAATCTTCTTACGTTCCTGCTCCAGTAATCTCTTCTCTTCAGCTTCTTGACGCATTTGTTCTTTAATGCGGCGCTGTTCTTCTTTTTCTTTTTCCTTTTGAATATAGTATTTGTATTCTATCCTGATAGCATTGATAAATAACGGTTCCAATTCCGTCAGGAAGCGTGTTACCGTTGGAAGTATGCTGGCATTCCCTTCACCGCTTATCGTCAAGTACTTATTAATCAAGGCCTTGGCATTTTCCTCGGCTTTATCTATTTTAGAATAGCTTAAGGTAAATAAGATGTTTTGTAATTCAGCTTGTAACCCGATTACCATAAGGTTATAGATTGCGATATTGGCCTTCGTGGTATACCGTGATTGATAGGATTTTAACAGATTCTTAATGTCACGGTTATTGGTCGTCATCTCTTTGCGAAGCAATTTTGAATCTTTATGGTGAAGATCAAGATGAACAATCGTATCTAATACGCCTTCTCTTAATGACTCCTCAAGGACCTCAAGTTCTTTTTGGATTTCATCAAAATTGACTGCTATCGGAAATCTTTCAATCAAGTTCTTGATACCATGACTTTCAGTACTAAACTTCCTTGCTTTTTTTACGATCTTGGCAAGTTCCGTACGTTTCTGGTTTAAATCCTCTTCTACTTCAGATATTTTCACCTCATAGTCGTTCTTTCTCTCTATTAGCTCAGATACATCCTTTTGAGCAAGGGTACGCAACGACGCTGCCTCTTCCCGTGCAGCCGTTATTATTAGGTCGCTTTCTTCTTGAAGTGATTTCTTCACCTCTATCTTCAATTCTTCAATTAGCTTCTCGCGGTGTTCAATCCTTTCATCCAGCTCTTTAAGTTGCTGCTCTTTTAATGGTAGTGTTTTATTGATCGTAAATAACTCTTTTATGTTCTTGAACATGTTCTATCCCCCATTTATTCAGTATTATTAATACTACTTTAATATCCCTATACTTTCCATTTGCAATTATTACTAATTCTTAGTAGCTATTAATCTTAGTATAAATTTCTACCCTTTCAAAAAATATGCATGGTACCAAACAAAAAAAGAAGTCCGGTTATGACTAATGGACTCCTTCTCAATATTAATACATTTTAGGCGTGAAACATGGGGAGGGTTCTTGCGCTTCCGAAGCAAGAGAACCGTCCCTATGCTTCCTTTCTGCCAACTAATCATTCCTTTTAAATTTCTTGAATTTTTCTAACGTCTTCTGTATGTATTGATCTAACTCTTTATTTTTTTTGTAGTTTATAAAGCTCAATATCCCTAGTACTAAGGATAATGAGGTTATTCCTATTGGTATTAACGAAAAAGACAACTTATCTACTAAATCCTCATAAAAAAATTTATTACTATTATTTATGCTAACTATAAAAGCACTAGATACTGCCAATAAGGTAGAAGTGGTTAAAGTAGATGCAATTGTAGTATTCTTATAATATGTGTTCCTTAAAGTAACATTAATTGCATTATCAGTATTCTGAGAACTATACTGGTTTTTTAATTCTAGTAATTTATTTGCACTCTCAATTTTTTTATCTATTGACATGAAACTAGTATCAAAAACCTCTCTAATCAAGTCATCTAATACATCTGGAATTGTGTTTAAATCATCTATTTTCACTCTATATTTTCTCGCAATTGATTTTATAAGAGAATTTTGAATTAATATAGAAGGATACTCCCCTTCGGAAATTACTGATTTCAACAGTGATAATATTTCTTCGTTGGCAGATTCTACATTTTTGTAATATTCCCTTTTTGTAAGAAAAGAAGCAACAAATATTTGAATAAAGTAAATTATCAAGCCACTAATAATCCCAACACTAATTCCAATAACCCATTCATTTTCCCAAAACAAATTACTTCCCCACTTTCAGAGTGTTAATATGCTTTCAGAATCAACTCTAATCTTTATAACTTCGGTTTAACTAAACAAGAATTTTTTTTGCTACCAGCAACTTCTCACATCCTCACACCACCAAAAATTAAAATAGCGTCATCTTAGAACGGTTATTACCCTAATTTTTGTAAATGAGAAAAGTAGAACTGGAAACTGCGCAACTTCACAAAAAACCTTTATCAATGATCCTTCTTTTTTGCCTCAACATACCTCTGCGTAATCAGCCCCGCATTATACACTGACACAACCATAATCACATACATAAGCACCTGATTGAACCTAAACTCCCCGGTGAATTCAACATAAGAGAGAGAGTGATAAATAAACGCCCCGGCTACAAAGAGAGATAAGATAAGTCGCGCTTTCAATGATTTAAACATACTATACACCCCATGCTCATAGTTCTTGATACCATTTTTATAGAATGGCTCCCTTATGGATACTGACGGCTTGAATCAAGTGGGAAGACTACTCATCCCCTACATATTCCCCACCATTCATAAACGACTTCAACTCTTCCAACTTCTCACCATCAAGCAAATAAGTAACGCCATACGTCTCTCCTTGACCATCATGATTCAAAGCAACACCTAAATCATGGACAATCCTCTTCATATACATATAAGAATAATTCAGACCAAGGCTTGCCGGCTTCCAATCTTCAACTGCTGTCTGAGCTTCTGTCTCTCCGCCTGTATCATCAATATGAGCTGTTCTCACATACTGCAGATGGCCGATCATTCCGGCAAGCATCCTCACATTCCTCAAGTCACTGGATATCGGTTCATCCTGTCGTGCTAAAAATCTATCAACCTCATTAGATACTAACTTTGACTTCAAATACCAGTCATATTCCTTATCAAATCCCTTTTCCACAAGGGCCGGATCCATGGGCTCATCCAGAATCCTTTTTAAGCTGGCTACGACTTTCACCGCATCTTCCCTGTTATTCATAACGACTTCGTTGTCTTTAGACTCCGGTTTCGTGTCAATCGACTTCGATTTCACTTCCACACTCGCTGCGGTTTCTTCGGTCTTTTTCGGTTCTGCCGCTTCTTCAGCTGAACAACCGGCCAACACTGCTCCGCACAGAAAGGATGCAGCAACATACTTATAAATATTCCGCAAAACTTTTTCCTCCTCATTTCCATACCCCACAGTAAAAAGGGATTCCTTTACAATTTCTGCTCCGGAACTCTTATCTCAGAACCTCCGTCAATGGATAATACTCCTTCGCCCCAATCCCTCTAGTCATCATTCTTTTCACATACATTACTTCGTTCTCAAACTGCTCCAAGGGATCTTCACTGATTTTATAAACAGCCAGCTCTGGGCAAACCCTTTCAGGATAATGAAACACATATTTCGTACTTTCGACAAAATACTCAACTCTAAAATCGTTCATCTTCCCATTCCACTTATACTCCGTGATAAGAAAGACCTCAGTCGAATATTCCGGCCGGATCTCTATCCCTTGAAGATTTCATCAATTCTTGCTTGAATCTGTTCTATCTTTTTTGAATCTTCACCTTGGACCACACGGATCAACCTCCCGTAAATCTCCTTCCAAGAACCATCCAAATCAACTGTCATCACTTCCATCCAGACATTCTCATTCCACTGATACTTCTCATCAACTTCCGTTCCATTTGTCGGATAGATTAAGATCCCTCTTAGTTGAAGCTCCTTCTTCTGGTGCATCAAATACGTAAACAACTGATACATATTGTGGCTGTGAAAAGAGGACTTCCCAAAGTGCTCCTGAAAGACGTTTTTATAAAACTTCGCATCTATGATGACCTTCTCCTGGCCATTTTTATGGGTAAGCGATACATCCGTCTTCATCTGCGGCAAAAAGGCAGTATTCCCTTCAAGCCCCCACTTTAGCACCTCTGAGGACACACGATAATCCTTCTGCTCTATCCTGTAGAAATGAAACAAGAACTTTTCAAAGATCCCATTCAGTGCCTTTTCATCAAGTTCAGCGGAGAATAAGCTCCACTTGCCTTGCTTGTGAGACAACAAACTAAGCTCGAATAACATCTTAGCCAGATGAATCATCCGTTTGTAATGCACATTATGTCTTCCAAAATAGATCTGCGAAAATATCTTCTTTGTTAGCTGGATCTCCCCAACCTCATGGAGATAATCCAATTGCATGAAACTCTTCTTCCGGGTCTCTTTTTTCACATATTGATTCACACAGATTGACTGCAGCGTTGATTTTATTACTTGATTCAGCAAGATATCAGGTGAATACTCATCCTTTTCACAAACAAGCATCGGCTTTCTTCCGACTAGGTAGGGGATAGATTCGTTAATCATCATCCTTCCACCCAGCCGGTTAGTCACTTCCCGCTTCTCGACATAGTCCTTGACGAATCCCCGCCTGTGAAGCCATTCCACTTCCCGGATAAATTGATTGACGATGAAGTCATAGGTAATCAGATCTTCATCGACATCATTCAGACTTTCAATCAACTCCGGCATGTCATTGACATAGCTTAATAGGCAGAATAGATTGCGGATTGGTACTTTGAACATCCTCTCCATCTTACAGACCTTCTACGAGAGAGGTGACAATATCCGGCCGATCAAAGAAGTACTCTTCCAAAAGCGGCTGGATTTCAAACATGAGAACCCCTTGATACCAAGCTTCTTCATCCATCTCCTCAGGCTTACCGGCAAAGAAGGAATGACCGATTGCATATCCCGCACCAAGTTGAAAGTCATTTACAATCTCATCGTTAATCTTTGTGACTGTATTCGTGATTCGCTGCATCATGCCTTGAGATACTCCTGTCTCCTGAACAGCCTTATACCACTTTTCATTAAATGCCGGCTGGAGCGTAATGAAGGCAAATCGGCGACGAATGGCCACTTCAAGCTGAGCCAGGGAACGGTCAGCCGTATTCATCGTACCGATCAAATACACATTGGACGGCACCGTGAACTTTTTCTTCGAGTACCCCATCGTGACATATTCATCCCGCTTGTCACGCTCAATCAGCATAAATAGCTCGCCGAACACCTTGGACAAATTCCCGCGGTTGATTTCATCGATAATGAAATAATAGTCTTCATCCGGATTTTCCAATGCCCGCTGGCAGAAATCAAAGAACACCCCATACTGAAGGGAAAAGCCATGCTTATCCGGCCTGAACCCCATCACAAAATCTTCATAAGCATAATTCTGGTGGAACTGAACCATCTCAATCCGGGAAGAATCCTTCACTCCTATAAGTGAATAAGCCAAACGCTTGGACACAAAAGTCTTCCCTACTCCCGGAGGCCCCTGAAGAATGATGTTTTTCTTGTAGCGGAGAAGGCTGGTGATTTTGTTGTATTGGTTTTCATCTATGAACACTTCTTCAAGGAAATCCACTTTCGAATAGCTCTCCAGTTCTTCCGCAGTATACTCATGAATAATCCCGATTGCTTCTTTTAAATTCGGTTTCAATCGCCAGATAAAGTGGTTGTTTTCTTCATATTCCCCGTTAAAAAGTACGTACCAATAGCAATCAGTACCCTCATCCTTTACTGGCACCTGAATCCCCGTTACATCAATCACCCTCTTTGCAAGATTAACAACCGGAGCATTGAATGAAGAATGATGCTTCCCAAGCGCACCAGCCAAATGAGTAGCTGTTGCCTCTCCTCCAAGCTCATACATTTTATGTAGGTAGAGGAGATCGTTCTTTCCGAACACATCCTCATTCTGTAAGAGTTCCACCCACTTTTCCGTACTAATTTTGTCTGGTGACGATAAGTTTGTTTCCTTTGCTTCAAGATATTCACCTGAAATATTCATTTCGTCGTAGCATTTAATTATCTTAGCGATTAAGTTTTGCCGATTTTCTACGCTAGAATAGATACTATTTTCAATTCTTAATAATAAGTCACGATAACAATCCTCAATTGTGTTATCAATAGAAACCTCTTTCTTTATAAAAGCTTCCATATCATCAGACATCTTTCGATCATCTTTTGCATTAATTCTGTCACCAAACAAAATATTACAGAAGCCAACCTCATCTTTGAAATTCCATATTTTATTCCCATTCTGAATAAAGTTATTTTTCATAGAATGAATATTTGTAGTTAGTTTTTCCATTAAGCTAATCTCACAAAATCTTCTACCTGGGCTTTGTTTACCTATCAACACCATCAAAAATCCATAATATACCGATCTATTTTCTACTTCCTTTATCACCTTTACTAGGCCTCTCAGTAACCGTTCTGACGTTTCATTCTCTTCATCGTTATATAAATCACGGAACTCATTTACTGTCATTTTATATAAATCAATCACTTATAATCTCATCCCCTGGAAATGTGTATGTTGCAATATACATTTTACATAATTTACATTTTATCACATAAGCTCAAACTTTGTATTCACCACTCTACTTCAATAATATTGCAGTAGAATGGTGAGTATATATGAAAGCTCCAAAAGCAGCGTCTACAGTTTCCACGAGGTAAATCAAAAATATTATTCAGTAGAAAAATATTTTGCCCATAAAATATCTATTCCCCAAACACTATATACTGCTGGAAAGCCTATGCACAAAATCACCAAGGCTATAAGCAGGTTTTCTGATAAAAATTGTTTAATATGTTTATCTTTATAATAAGCTAGGTAGTATAAACATATAGCCTTCAAAGGAGTTCGTTAAAATGAAGAACCCTAAAACAACAGAGGAAAGAAGCAAAATCATGGGGTCCATCAAAGCTGTCTCGAAATTGGAAAATATGGTGACCGAAGAATTGTGGAGCCGAGGCTACAGGATTCAGAGAAATGTAAGGTCATTAAAAGGAACGCCCGATATCGCCATAAAGAAGTATAAAGTAGTGGTGTTCATCGACTCCTGCTTTTGGCATCTTTGTCCAATCCATGGCAAGATACCTAAATCCAACGTCGAGTTCTGGACGGAAAAACTGACCAGAAATCAAGAGCGCGACAAGGAAGTGACGGAATTTTATAAGGAAAGAAGCTGGTATATCCTACGCCTCTGGGAGCATGAGATACGCGGGGAGTTCGAAAGTGCCATCCATAAGATATGTGACTTTATCGATGAAGCAAAAGCGGAATTTAAATAAAGGACTTTCCTGGATCAATCCAGGAAAGTCCTTTATTTATTGTGAGTCCGTATCCGAAAAGACCAAATCAAGTTCAACTTGATTCCCCTCGATATTTTCTTTCTCGATTTCCGAGATGCGTTTACCCATCCGCTCTATCAAACCGACGACCAATGCATTCCCCATACAGAAGTATCTCATCCTGTCAGTCATCCCTTCCGTCCACTCATCCGGGAATCCATTCAGGCGTTCACACTCTACAGGTGTCAGGATACGCAGCCTTTTCGTCTGGGGATCTTCCACCACATGAGTGCTGCGATTGACAGTGCCTTCGCTCGTCAACATCGTCCTTCCAGGCTTGTCCAATGGCTCAGGAAAAGACATGCCACCTTCGGAAAATGTGTATTTATGCCCTGTTGCTGACGTCCTTTCAATCCTTTTGGGACCTTTTAGGTATGTGAACTTTTCAACGGCCGATTCCGACAAATAATATTTTTCGTCAACATCGGTTTGAAGGATATCCTTCAATGGAGTCGGTGATTCTTCTACTACAGGTGTAACTTCTTCCGTATAAACCAGATCGTCCCTCATGATGCCAGCATTATAGTAATTCATCGAAAACTCATCTGAAATCTCGACAAGATCCTTCTTCATGATGAAAGATTGAGGCTTTTTCTTTTCAGAAATACCTTCCTTCACCGGAAATGCCTTCGCAAAGAAGCCTTTCTCGTGTATCATCTGGCTTTCATCGAACCCTCTTCTATTAACGACATAAGGGGTTTCATTCTTCGTGGCAAAGATGAATACCCTCCTTCTTCTCTGGGCTTGTCCATATTCTGCCGCATTGATGACTCTCCACTCCACTGAATATCCCAAGTCTCTGAGGCTTGCCAACATGATGGAGAAATCCCTTCCCCGTTGCTTAGAAGGGGACTTCAGCAATCTATCGACATTTTCAAGCAAAACATATTTGGGGCTTGTCTCCCTCATCAGTCGGGTGATTTCCCAAAATAGGACACCCTTCTTTCCTTGAAGTCCTTTTTCCCCATTCAAACTCCTCGCCACTGAATAATCCTGGCAGGGGAATCCACCAACGATCATGTCGATACCCTGGTTCTTGAATGTCTCTCCATCCACCATGCTGATATCTTCGTTGGAATGTTCACCTTGACCTTCAAATCGACGTGCATAACAGTCGAATGCATGCTGCGCCTTCTTGGAAGGCTCCCATTGATTACCCCATACAACATCGAATCCACCTGCAGCTTCAAGGCCGATTCGGAAGCCGCCAACTCCGGCAAATAATTCTATTACATTTATCATGACCGAACATCCTTTCGGTTTTATTACCTAGGTTCATTATAATAAAAGTTGTCCAAAAGATCAACTTTTTTATCTCAAAAAATAAAATATATTATAAGTTTACAAAAGTATATTATAGCAGAACAATGGTCTTCCTTTATAGGTAAATTTCTTAAATTGAATCATTATTCCATAATTTAATATAATAGTAAATAAATGCATATTTATGGTTGTGATAAGTAAATTCATTACAAAAAAAGAAGAGCCGGCATCTCCAGCTCTTATATTATTACAATTTCATACTTTTATATAATTGTGTATCCAACTCTTTCAGAAGACGCAATGGCTCCCCATGAGTGAATAATTGAAGATGTGCTCGGGCACGTGTAATTGAAACGTATAATAAACGTCTTTCAATCTCCCAATAGTTTTCTTCTTTTTCTTCGTCAGGTGCACTGGAGGGTTCAACTAAATCGATGATGAATACAAAATCAAATTCCAGTCCCTTAGCAGAGTGGAACGTACATAACTTAATACCAGGTGTATGTGGATTGCCACCTTCTTTGATATCCTCAGGTCGGTACCCTGTTGTCTCTAATTTTCTAAGTATCCGGTTCCTGGATGAATCTTTCCTCCAAGCAAGCCCATTACGATATAATATCCCTATCGTGCAGTCTGGAGTTTTCGCCTGAATTCTTTTTATCGATTTGATGATTTCATCGTCCTGGACACTTTCCGATTTACATTTATACAGGATAGGCACAGGGCCTTCCCTTGTCGGCAATGTCGGTGCTACGTATTCTTCATCATGAATTACACTGTCATTTTGCTGAAGACTATTTGCCAATTCGATTATCTGTTTGGTGGAGCGGTAAGATTCCTTGAGGACCTTCGTGCGCCCACCAGTGATATTTATCCCAATTTCCTTCCAGGTGAACGAGGTCTTATAGATTTTCTGACCTTTATCAGCCGCAACAATGAACGATTTACGTGCTATATTTTTTAGCACCTGTAATTGGACTTGCTGAAGATCCTGTGCCTCATCTACAAAGATATGGTCGTATTTATCCCCATCAGAGATTTTTTCTTTATTAAAGAATAACGCCACTGCAGCATCATCAAAGTCATTCCGATAGTCCTTTTCCTTGTTATAGGCTTCGAAAATATCAAATATGATTTCACGGTCTCCCATCGTTACACGTGTACTTGTGCCACGGCCCCTTCGGTTGACATCCAGGTATTCATCCTTGGTTTGTATGCCTTTACCTTTAATCCATTTAATTTCTTCCTTCAAGAAATCAAAGTAATCGCCCGTGTCCACGAATCTATGCGAGCGGTTAGACTTCACCTTTTCGATTCCTTGTTTAATGAAATTATCCTGCTGTTTCCCTTTCACCAACCAATATTTCTTTTTCATGGCCCGCATGAATGCTCCCATTGCCCAAGAATGGAAGGTCTTGACCTCCAAGTTTTTAAGGTCATATTTTTCAATAATATGCTTTGTTGAATTGTTCAGGGCCCCGGCATATGTGAAGATGACAATTTTATCTCCCGGGTATTTAATGGCTGTCTTCTTGGCTTTTTTCAACATTACGAGGGTTTTTCCACTTCCTGCAATCCCTCTTATCAATACTTCACTGCCTTTGTAATCCACTATATCTTGTTGTTCTTTCGTCAGAGTCGGTTCTAAATTTGTCATAATACATAAAAGGTGAATAAAATCCCCTTTTACTCCTTACACCTCTCAATCCTCAATCACTCTAAGGCCAGTCATCATCGTCGTCATCATCCTCATCGTCGAATTCGTCCTGATGGTGGCCAATCAATCCTCCCAACTCAATCAAATCCAACGCTTCATCAGTCAAATCCTCGATTGAAGTTGAAGGGGCATCATCAATCAGCATTCTCCAGTTAGCAGCGACTTGCTTCCATATGGAATCCATTCTTCACTTCACCCCTTATCTATGGCCAGTCTTGCATCCATGCATGTATCTTGGTGCGGACAAAACTTGCAATGTTCTCCTGCTGTTGCTGGTGGGAATGTTGAATCATCTTGAAAACTTTCAATCATCATTTCTTGTAACGATTCTCTGTTTTCCAACGTTTCTTGGAACAGCCGGTTTCGTTTATATGAACTCAATCCCGGGAACTGAACCACTTTCCTTGAAGAACTTACGCTGAACATTTCATTAACTTCATCATGATTTACAGGCGAGACGCCATTGATGAACTTCCGAGCGATAGATTCCTTTTTATACAGCGTCCATTGAGGAAATAAATTCCCAACCACTTGGATAATATCATCATTCTTCAGGGTAGTGCTTCTTTTCACAGTCCGAATCAACTCAGTGTAAAGAAATTGATGGACGAAATCATCAGCAAAAACAGGATATTCATTCGTGACATAGCTATAGTAGAATCTACGTTGACATTGATTGAATTCAACTAAGTAATCTTCAAAAGAAAGCTCGTGAAGGGCTTCTTCTATACCGCTTGATTGCACTTCATTGAAATTGACAGGGTTTGGACAGAATTCCTCTTGTTTCCCCTCCCCATTTTTTTTGGGGTCCAATATCTTCATTCCAAGCTGATGGACATATACCGCCGGCTGTAAATCTTTTCGATCTAAAAAGTTCGCCATCCATGAAAGTTCAAGGTTCATGTTATCTCCATCAAGAAATTCCAGGGCGATAAAAAGCAAGTACCTTGATATCTGCTTGATGGATTTGTTCCGAAGAATGTTCAATTCAAGCACTTCATGACGTAGTGAGAGTTTTTCAAACGTCTCCTCCTGAAGTGGCCAAGGCGTACTGAACTCGTCCAGAGGCAAGCCCTTCTCATCCAACCCTGTCAAATAAAAGGACTTCACATCCTTCTTGAAGGCTTCTCCATCGACTTCGATGAAAGGCTTGATGAATGTATTATCTTTTTTGGAAAGTTTTCCGCTTAGATAAAGGTTGATTGCTTCCCCGATGTCGTCGTAAAGGAAGAAATTATCATCTTTGATTGTCTCCAACTTGTTGTTTAACTCATTAATCACCTTGATTTCTTTATCATATAAGACTGAATGTTTCAAGGGATTCCGCTTTTGAACGATTCTGAGTAGCTTAGTGAAATGTCGTGTGATCGATGTTTCTTCTGCCCCTGCATCAAACAACTCTTCAGCGATGAATATCAGCTGATTGATGAAGTACTTGACATCTACCACTTGTTTTTTAGTAAAAGAGAAGTGTGCAATCTTGGTGAATGGACTCCGGACACTCTTTACTATCCTGTCATCCCCGGGTTCTTCGAAATGTGGGAGTACATTCTCGTAATGACCCAGCAGCTCTTCAAATCTTTTCATCCAGCTTTGTGTACTTTCGCAACCCGAAAAGAATGGCAAAAGCTGTTTCAGGATGTAGGTATAGTCCCTCGCGTTTTTCTTATTATTGGGATTGTAAAGCCAGCCTGATGAAAAGGTCGACATCAGGATATCTTCATCAAGGATGAACCTCTTCCCCTCCAACATCCCGTGAATTTTGCTTATGAATTGTCCTATCGGATACTGTAGGAAATTTCGCTTCTCCGCAAACCTTTCCGGGTAGTACTGAACAAGGATATCATTCAGCATGTCGGCATTCGTCGCAATTATTTGAACATCCTCTTTATCTTCCTCTTCCATTCCGATTGGATAAGAAGGTACAATCACTTCATTAAGGAACTCAAAAAATGAATCATATTTAATGATATTCCTTCCATGATTTTTCTTCTGAGCTTCCCCCCCTTCAAAGGCCGATAGGAAGTTAGTTCCGATTGTCTCCTTCAAGATTTCACGGTTACTTTCAATAACCCACTCATCAGTCCAATTGAATTGTTCTGAAATGAAGGCCCTTGTAAAGTCAAATGTCTCGGAAAATCGTTGATCATAAAAATTGAAAAAAACAAGTTCAAACCCCGCTTTTGCAAGTGCCTGTAAGAATACCTGCTGTTCAGGGGTTATGAAGTAAAAGCCATGTAAAACAATTCTTTCACACTTGGTATTGATTCTAAAATTTGTTCGATTTTTCTCGTTGCTCTTCGTAATAATTTCGACTAACTTCTTCATTACATCAGTGATAGACCAACCATTATTCAGTTTCCTTCTGATTGCATTATAGGATTTATCTGCTTCCTCCGCCTCAGACCAGATTTGCTGAAAGTACTCTTCTTTTTCAGTGCGACAAAGCCCTGATAAATCTCCGGGCATCACCCCTGTATTAGTCAATAATCGGATGGTTTCAAGAGTATCAGCTATGTTATTTCTGAAGGCTTCCTTCAATAGTGGGTTGAGAGGATTACTTTCAGCTATTACTTTTGAAAGCGTAAGATACTGCTTTAATTCCTCCTCTGGCATATTCCATTGGAACAATAATGAGTCGATGACTTCACGAATCGTAAAAATGGAATGAAACTCGCCCTTCTGTTTGTCCCTGTATGCATCCGCAATGCCATCAGCCATATTTTTTGTGGCGCAGATGTGGATTGCTTTATTTATTTTTTCAAACTGAGAATGATGCCTCCACCCCTTAGGATCATCATAAGTGTAAACTTTTATCTTCATTGTGAACTCCTTTAACTGCCTGATCTAATAGGGAACCCCAAGTGAAGTCCTGGACCCTCTTCGGCATCATAAGGATTAATCGCTTCTTGGCCCTAGTCATGGCTACATATAGTAGGCGTGTTTCCTCGCGCTCCACTTCAAACGCCTCATAAGAATTCAAGGATAAATATTGGTCATTTTCCGTGTGTTCTTTGATTGACCAACCAACCAATCGGTGATGCCCATCAATTTCCTTTTCATCCTGAACGTAAAAAGCGGTCTTATCGCTCGAAAATTTATGGCCGACCTTGGGAATAATTACCGAATGATATTCCAATCCCTTCGAACGGTGAACCGTAGTAATCTCTACTGCCACGCCTTCAGCCTTAATCATAGGCTCATTTTCCGTACGATTCACACGGATTTGCAAAGACAGCCACTCGTGCAGGGTCCATATCGTTCCATTCATGGAATCGAATTGTTGTTGTATGAGATTCAGGAGATGGAACAGATTCTTTTCATATTGTTTTATAGCATTCCTGAGTGTGCTTTCATTGTCGATGGTTGACTTATAAAATTCCTCGACATTACAAAGCAGGCCATTTTCTGAAATCACCTTCTGGATGACCGCCATCGCAGGTAATGAACGCAAGTCGTCCAAGTAACGGTCGAACCCCCCTTTGAGATGGGTACGAAGGAATTTAATGATTTTCTCGCCATCCCCTTTGAAAGGAACCAAAAGTTTGCCAGGGATAGAATAACCGAAATACGGTGACTGCAAGACGTTGATCAAATGCGTCGCCTCATGTGGATACATTAAAGCATCCAGTAGCATCTTGAAGTGCAGCACAGCATCTGACTTAAAGAAAGTCCCATCCAGATTTTGCACAGTGCCTATTTCGGCTCTATCACACCATTCCCGGACATCTAACGCTTGTTTATTGGTCCTAACGATAAGGGCAATTTTCTTATTTTCCTTTTCCGGTAACTTTTCGACATGTTGGAATGCATCCTGAATCTCACGGACCGTATTTACTTCAAGTTCTTTTGCCTTCGATTCTATTGTACAGAATTCATTGTCTGCACAATCGGTGTCCATCCCAATAAGGCGGTCTGCCTTGGAATAAGGAAGAAGGCTTTGACGATTCTTCTCCTTGCCCCATTTCTTTTGCCCCCACACAGAAAAAAGTTTATCCAATTCATTCAGCAAGCTCCTGGTGGTACGGTAATTCTGATTCAAGGAAATGGGAACAAATCCTGATTGATTAGTTTTCATTGCAAACTCTTCCAGACGCTCAAAAGAGGTATAGTCCGCCCCCCTGAAACGATAAATGGATTGCTTTACATCCCCCACAACGAATAGCTTATAACCTAAGAGGCTTTGAAGACTTGCAACAAGCTCTATTTGAGTATTATCGCTGTCCTGGAATTCATCTACAAACAGGTACTTTCCAGTTTCAAGCTGATTCATTTTATTACCGTCTCTTGTAAACAACTTCAACTTGCGGATAAGGTCGCCCATGTCAATGGCATTTTCTTTCTTCTTCTCAACTTCCAGCATTGTTTCACAACGAGTGAATACAAATTTGAAAAGGTTATGAAGGACGGTATATCTTTCATCGATAACCTTCCCCCACTCCAAGTTCTGGATTTCTTCCTTTGTCAAACCCTTCTTTTCCATTTCATCCCAAAAACTGTTCATCAAATTGACAACTTCATAATGATCAAGCTTAAGAGATACCAAGTCAGTGATGGGATGGATTTTGAAATATGCATCTGCCAATTCCTCAATAATTTCCTTTTTCTTTTTGATGAAGCTCCTCAGCTTCATATTGCGACCAAATCCCAACTCATGTGCCAGCTGTGTCAAAATGGTCTTTGAAAAGGAATGAATCGTACTGATTTGCATGTTTTTCACATCTTCAGCCAATAAAAGGTACTTTGTTTTGTCTGTCAGTTCGAACATGGTTAACAATTTTTTTTGTAGCCTTTCCTTCATTTCATTTGTGGACGCATTAGTGAAAGTGATCATGACGATTTCCTTTAATTTGATATTCGCCATTTCAACTAGAAATAATATCCGGTCAATCATCACATAAGTCTTCCCGGTACCCGCCCCAGCTGTTATCATCAAGTGGTTTGAAGGAGGTGTATGTGCTGCGGTAAACTGCCCATAGTTAAAGTCAGGGAAAGCAGGGGCGAGGACATCCTTAAGGAATGCTACATCACCTTTCCCATCCTTCATAACCACCGTCTCCAAATGCCCATTCCATCTATCAGTCACAAACACCTGGAGTTGGAATTCTTTCCGAAAGCCCTTATATGTATCCAACCAAGCCTTCTCTAGTGGAAAAGTAGAGAAAAGATAAATCTTGATGCCGTCTCTTATGAAAGTTTCAATCGCTTCCTTTTCCTTTAAAAAAGCTTGCTTATCATGGAAGAGATATAACCGGGAATAGGAACCTTCCTGATCAAAATTCATCTCTTCATGTTCCTTGATGTAAAAATGCTTCTTCAGTGCCAGCCACTTGTGGTCATTCAAAGGCTTTCTTGCTTTATATACTTCCATTCCATTAAGCTTTCGTACCCATGTTCCTTGCTCAAAATCATCTTTGAACAGGATGGGGGGGGTTGTGAGGAGAACATCGAAGCCTTTCTCCTTCCACTGAGTGCTTGTGATATAAGGAAGCGCCACGACCGCCCGTTTAGTGAATGAACGGTATAGCAATGCCCTCTTTTCGATATCATCGCACAGCATATTAAGCTGTTGATTTGCCTGATTGTATGGCTCCCCTTGCTTTGAATAAAAATCTTCATATAGCCATTTATGGCCTTGGATTCCAACAATATTGTCAATGGTGAGCCCTTTTACTTCTATGACGGTCGCCCCCAACACGCGATCCAATAGTAATATATCAATCTCCCGTTTTTTCGAGTGATTTTTCTTGAACATGGGAAAGTGAAGGAAACCGAAGCTGTCCCGCTCTGAAAATAATGATTTCACATGGGCCCAAACATGTCGCTCTGCAACGATTCCCGGTCTGTAATCAACAACCGTTCCTTCAATAAACAATGTAAACAAACCTCCAAAATAAACCGAGTTAGTCTCATTATACTAAAACTTAAGTATGAAATGGGAATGAATTTACAAAACTCGACAATTCCCTCGAACTTCTTTCAACAAAATATGGAGTCCCCTGAATTGTCAGGGGAACATCTGATTTTATAATAATGTCTTCCTGAATCCACTTGCTTCGTAATCCCTTGTTTCAAAATCTTTCACAAATCGGGAAATCATTATTTCAGGGTTTCTAGGAGCGTGGTAATACATAAAAACCTCTTGCTTCGCCCGGGTCAAGGATACGTATAGAATCCTTTTTTCCTTTTCCTCAAGTTCCTTTTTGTCAGCTTCGAAATCCGGTGACTTTGACTTGACGAGTCTCACTTTATTCAGGTTTTCCACCTCGTCCTTGTGTGGATAATGCTTTTTATCCATATCCATAATGAAAACATAATCGAATTCCAGTCCTTTGGTCGCCTTTGCCTCGATGAGATATACCTTAGGTCCATGCTGTGGATATCCTGACTCCGTGATGCGTTCAATGTAGGTTCTGAGCTTGAAATATTTCCCAAGGTAAATTTTAATGTGATTCTCATCCTGCGTGTCATGCCTACGGTGGATAATTGCGAAAGTCCTATCCGGATGTTCCCGATGTATGCTTCTAATTTTTCTGCCTATTTCATCCAGCATATCAGGGTAGGCTTTAAAAGCCTTTATCTTTGGCTTTTGCCCGGGACGCGGAAAATACTTCTCATCGTCATACTTGGAGTCTTCGGTTGAGCGATTGAACTTCAGGGAATTCGCCAGCTTCATTATGGGATAAGTCGAACGCCAGTTCCGTTTCAAGACGACGTTGTTGCCGCTTCGTATATTGATGCCAAGTGCCTTGTAGGAAAATGGGCTGCTTTTATATATTCTTTGCCTCTCGTCGCCACTTAGGGATAAAGTACCTTTGTTGAACGCAACTAAGATCCTGAGCTGCATCGGTTGAAGGTCCTGTACCTCATCGATGAAAATGTGGTCATACATCTGCTCCCTCTTGAAAAGGTGGAAGTTTTTCATGATGAGCAATGCAAAATCTTCTGAATCAACCCTATTATAGAAGTTCTTCAACTGATCCTCTTGATAATATTCGAATAATCTGAAGATGGTCGACCGTTGTTTCACAGATATATTCGGCAGCTGCCCACGCCCCACCCGATCACACATCAGATAGTCTTCTTCGGTGATGAAACCATTCCCCTTCATCCACGCAAATTCCTCTGACAAAAACGAAGTATTCTGTGTTTTCTTGATTGTATGGATAGCCGGAAGCTCCTTGAACTCATCGGACTCAAGCAAATCCATCAGACGGAGGATACGGGCCCTCACCCCGTCCTCCCCACTGTTCAATCCCTTATGATTAGTCCGGAACTTCCGTACTTTGATGCCGATAGATGCCAGTAAACGATGCGCCAATTCATGAAAGGTCAGGAAATCGACCCTATGATTATGTTCCTGGATTGCATCATAATACCTAGACTGCCTAAAACGGTTCTGGGCATCTTTAATTAATTCCTCACTGTAGGAAACGAACAGTAACCTTTTTCCGAATTCCTCGGACATCTTCTGCATCATCCTGGTTAAAAGAGTTATACTCTTTCCGCTTCCAGCCGTGCCTTTCACAAGCAAATGGGTGGATTCCATCATTGCTACCTTTTGCTGCTCATCACTCAGTTCGATGTTATGAAGGAACTTCTTGGTTTGGTTTACTATATCATTCGCTGTGCTGGGGATAGTCGACAATGCCTCATTCAATAGTCCGAATGCTTCGTTCAAATTCTTCTCATCAATTGTCATTTGTGTCATTGTCATCCCATCCTTTTTTAGAAATATCGACAGCGTAAAAAGCATCCTCGCAATATCCGGCATGTGGGCAGAGCTTGCAAAATTCTGATGGATTCGCCCCAGGCAATATCCCGTCTATTAAAGCGATTTGCGTTGCGAGGTCATTCCGTTCCCGCCTTTTTCCTTTCACCATTGCATATGAGGTCTTCCACCGTTCATTTTGGAAGGCACCACGGTGGGTCAGGTATTGAAAATACATGGTGCTTTCTGCGTATTCAACATCCTCATACTTCAACCGATTGGTCAATCCATACTTCCTCATGCTCTTAACGAGGTTTTCCTCCATATTGGTATCAATGATTGCACGGAGTCGAACATCGCTCATGAATGGGAAAAGAGTCTTCATCAACCCCATGACTTCGATTTTGTTTTTTCCGATGGAAGCATATAATTTCACCACATTCCCCATCAGGAATCCATGGTGAAATGAGGAATTATAGGTTGAAAAACGGTCGGCGACACTACTGTAGAAAAAGCGTCGCTTGCATAAATTCATTTCAACGAATTCTTCATTCGGATATGATAAAAGCTCTTCGACCACTTTTCCCTTTTGATCCTCAGCCGGTCCGGAGGAACACTTTACATATTGATATTGAGAACCTTCATAGCCAGATGCTTTTTCTACTTCCAAAAGCTGAACATAAATGGATTTGTTGAGGTTTTCGTGGTCATTCCAATTCTTTATCCAAGACAGCTGGATTTCCCCGTTGTAGCAAAGTCCTGAATAAAACAAATATTTTGAAAAGGAAAGCTCATGCTTTTTCCTGAATAAATACATGTTCGCAGCCGCATCATCCAAATCCCTCAATAAGGCTTCGGACAATGGCCAGGGCATCGGCGTTTGCCCATTAGGAAAGTGCTTTTCGTCTAATCCGCATAAATGAAGGACCTGATTGGGATTCTTATAGATGAGCCCGTCAATGGCTTGCATCTTTTGAATCCTGATATTCACTTCATCATCCATTGGTTCTTCAAAATCCTCTTCATCCTTATCTTTAAGTCCCGTTTTCAGGAAGACGACTATCGCATCCGATAAGTCGGAAATATGATAGGCTCTGTTCGAGCGTCCAGGGCGCCCCAGCATATCCTCCAGCTGTGAGACGAGCTTTTTCTCCGTCTTCCCAAGTAGGGAGTCCCGCGTTTCATGATTATCGATTAATTGCTTTATACGATTGAAGTGTGTCTTGATCGTCACCCGCTCTTCCTCTATGTTCATCAACCATCTCGCATCTTGTAGCAGCTTTTTGATGAAGCCCTCGATAATCCCTATTTCCTTGAGTGTCACAGATAGGAAGGAAAACCTAAGCACCGGGTTCACACGGACAGCCTTGAAATGATCCCCTGTTCTCAACCCATGAGTTTTGATGGAGCCAGATGATGAACGCTTCGCCACTTTTAATTTTTCAAAGGACGATAGCCATTCTTCAACGGCGTGGCATTTTTCAAAGTACGGTAGGATTGCCCTTAGCTGATTTGTATAACTTCTTGCATTATGGCCATCGTATTCCAGCCACCCGGATGCAAAGCATTCAGCCAACATCGAACCGGTCAAGAGATACTCTTGCTTCGCTTCATCCCAAACGGAGTGGAGATGCAGCAAATACTGACCGATGGGATACGATAGAAAATGTCGCTCTTCTATGAACATATCGGGCTTGAACTCCATCAATCTCCCAGTCAGTTCATCCTGGTTTGGTGAAATATAACGGTGGTTTTCCTGTATATCCTGTACAAAATCGATCATATATTCATATGGTTTCTCTGAAATGGACGGCAATGGGTGCCTTTTATAACTTCCTTCAAATGCAGAGGCAAACATCCTGCTTGCCGCAGACATGTCCCCTGATTCCGTCAGCATCCACTCCTCTTTAGAGACCCAGCCATTTTCCACAGAGAAACTTTCCTCCAGAAAAGAAAAAATCGCAGGATGATTTTTATTATAAAGATTAATGAATACCAGGTTCATCCCCAGCTCCTTCCATTTGGTGAAAACATGGTGCTGGACAGGCGTGATGAAGTAGAAGCCATGAAGGACAATGGTATTCCCTGAAGTACCAATGAACGATTGTATGGTATCCAAGGAATCTAGATTTTTTGCTGCATCTTCCATATAGGTATCGAAAGTAGGCAACATTTTCTCCCATATTTCGCAAAAAACACGCTCTTCTACCTTTTTACAGAATGAGCGTAAAAGTTCCGGCCTCAATCCGATTTCAGTAAGATTTCTCATAGTAATCAATACATTCAGCTTATTGCGCTTGAATGATTGGATGACTTTCGCTGTACAATCATCATCCCATGCCCTTAGGTGATCAGCCAGTTCAGCATATTGCTCGAACCGCTTATCAACATCATTCCATTCAGGATAGAATTTCTGGATGACCTCCGTTGCCGAGAAAAGCCCTGATCTCACCTTCTCCTTAAGACCATGCTTCAATGACTCTGTTGCACAAATGTGAGGGGAAGTCTTGAATGGGGAATATTCGGGCAAATCTTGAAAGGTATACGGATTCTCATACATGATGACATTCACTTTTCCACTCATCCTTTACTCCTCCTATCCTTCTTGTTTTAAAATTTTCGACCAAGTCATATTATAGGTATCGTTTTTAAGGTTCCGGATGATAATCAACTGATTCTTCGCCCTGGTCATCGCTACATAGAGAAGCCTTGTTTCCTCCTGAATCGATTCAGTATCATCTTGTTGATTCAGCAACTCAAAATGATTATTTTTCTTTTCTTCATGGCCTGGCTTATTGATAAGCCAGCCGACCCTCCGGCGTTCAATGTCAAAGATGATTTTGCTGAATGAAGTAGTGAAAGGACGCTCTGTGAAAGGGATGATGACAGTATGGTATTCAAGTCCCTTTGCTCGGTGAGCCGTCAGGATATGAACATGATCAATTTCCGTATCCATGCCTTCCACAGTCATTTCCTCTTCATCACGGTTGGTTGCAATCTGTATACTCAGCCAACTCTCGATCTTCTGAAGGGAGACGAATTCAGCTGAAAATGCCTGATGGAGCATTTCGAATAATTTACCTACATTCAACTTATATTTTTCCGTATCATTGACTGCCTGTCGTTGAAGTTGGTCGGGCGTATAATCTTTCGAAAGAAAATTAACCAAATCATCCATGCGACGGGAATATATCCAATTTAATGGCTCCCTTTCCTCAATGATTGTCCTCAGTACCGATAAGACAGGTTGATAGGTCAGAAGACGTTGATAACGCTGGAATGGGAAGGCGGTAGATTCCTTCATCCTCTCGATTGACGATTCCCTGAACCCCTTTCGATTGACAAGTTCATGAAGGATATAGTCCTGCAATTGCCCGTATGGGCCATGCAACAGGTTGCTTAGATATTTACCATCTTCAGGATGGAGGAGGGCGAGTACCAAGGAATGAAAATGGCGGACCGCCTTTGACTGAAAGAAGCCCCCACCGACTTCGAGCTTGGTCAACAGTTTCTGCCCCCTGCACCACTCATCGACTATCCTGGCCTCCTCGATTGTCCTGGTCAGGACTGCAATCTTTTCCCGCTTTTCTCCCTTTTGTTTAGAGTCATTCAACTCAACTATCTTCTTCAACCCGGCGACTATCTTTGGTAAAATATGAGTCCTCATATTCTCTTTCGTTTCCTCACGTTTCGTCTCTATTTTCAATGGATTCTCTTCCATGCCGCTCCTCATGCCCACCAAGCGGTCACTGCTATCCTTACCATCGACATCATAATCAAGATATCTCCTTTCCCCCCACACTGAAAAATGGACATCCATTTGTTCCAACAATTGTTTGGTCGTACGATAATTCTTCTTGAGGTAGTATTTTCCGTCATCGATAAAAATATGGCGTTGCACAAGCTTCTCTTTCAAGATTTTGAAAGCGGTATGGTTTGCACCCCTAAAGCGATAGATTGACTGCTTGATGTCTCCTACAACGAACAAAGTTGCCGAAAATGCCTCTTGGATGGTGGCTATCAACCGGATTTGAATATCATCACTATCCTGGAACTCATCCACGAACAGATGGGAAATGGGTTGGCTAATATTCTTAAATGCATCCACCCCATGTCTTTCCCTTATTTCATCTATTTGCCTCGTCAAATCATTCATTGTAACCGCATTCAAAAGATTTTTCTCTTCCTGAAAGCGGCGCTCCACCCTCCGGATGACGGTTTGCAACAGGTTATTCATGCGTTCGTTGCCCATAGTTCCTTGACCAAAATCCGTTCCCTTAAGGATTTCCGTAGTTGAAAATCCCTTTTGCTCGAACTTTTCCGAAAAGTCATATATGGTATCTATCAACTCATAGAGCTTCAATGGAGAAATCAGCACTTCAATCCTCCCTGATGCTTGAGAGAGTTCCATTTCGAAATACCGATCGAGCTCCTCTTCAATCCACTCTTTCTTCTTTTGCTTGAAGCTCCGTAGTGTCACATTCAATCCAAAGCCCCCGAGTGAACCAACTTCCTTCAGTAAAGATTTAGAGAAGGAGTGAATCGTTTGAATCCTTATATCGGCAAGATGCTCTATCAACATTAGAATGTCCCGGTTCCCTGTAGTCTTGAAGCGTAAAAATAAGCTCTCACGCAGTTTATCATACATATTCCTTGCAGCATCCCTAGTGAAAGTGATCATTACTATCTCAGCAGGTTTAAGCTTGGCTGCCAACAGAAGATAAAGGATCCGGTCGATCATGACGCTCGTCTTCCCTGTGCCAGCCCCTGCCTTCACCATGATATTTTCATCAAAATCTGCATGCTCGATTAAGAACTGTTCGATATTGAACCGAGGAAAGAACTGGGCAATGTGTTTCATCTCCTCAAGTGATTGACCATCAATAACTTCAAGTGCCTGTGTTATCGATATATCCTCTTTATGAATATGTAAGAGTTTGGCGTCGAGATATCCTTCAAAATCATCTTTATCTACCAACTGAAAATCTGAATTTGTAAACAGGAGGACCTTAACCCCTCTTGCCAACAAATCGGAGATTTCTACTAGTTTTTCATTTATGAATTCATTATCTGCAAATAATATGTAAGAGTATTGAATCATTCGTTGCATTTTTTCAAGTTCCTCCTTGGCAGGAAAATGTGACTCTATCTATTTTACTAGAATACCATTAATATGGAAATGATTTAAGTGGAGGTTTCATATATTGCTAGGATTATTAGATTTTTTCTTTTAGACATACCACTCATATAGTATAGTGGTAAAAAAAGGATGTAAGGAGTAAGTTATGATTGAAAGTAAATTTCCCGGAGATTCAGTTGGTGAGAAAGTTCTGGGTGGATTTCTGGACCGTTTTTTTTATAATAAAATTGAAATAGATAATTTCTACAGACACCACAATAAAAACGAGCAATATCTTGGCATGGATGTTACCATCGAGAGAAATGGAACTAAATACATCATAGATGAGAAAGCTGCATTGCATTATCCGGACGGATTGAATACCTTTGCGTTGGAATTGCATTATAAAAAAGGGGGAAAACAAAAAGAAGGTTGGTTGTTTGATGATAAAAAAGTGAGCACGCATTATTTATTTGCATGGCCAATACGAAAACACGTTGAGTTAAATGACCTTAAACAAGAGGATATAAAAAATGTGGAAGTAATGTTGGTGAACAGAAAGTCATTGATCGACAGTTTAAATAAAAGTCATCTTTCAAAAGCCAATATTAACAGTCATGTCAATTCTATTCTTATAATGAATAGAGTCAATCAAATAAATCAACAGCTTAAGGTAAATGGTATTCACCAAATGAGATATAGCCTTTCAAAGCACCTTGGCGAGGCTCCTGTAAACTTGGTGGTAAACAAAGAGATATACAAGTCATTAGCAGAGTTTCATTTTAAGATTTATCGTGATAAGCCCTATCCAAGGGATAAGTGGAACAACTCGGATAGATGGTTGAAATAACACATTTCTCCTTGCTTCCCTGAGATTCCTATCTAATAACCAACCATTAACCCTGCCTGTCTCTTTTCACACAGTTTGCTACAAGATACTCCTTGACAAAAAAATTATCATATTGGAGGTTTCTCATCTTGAACAATGTACGTGAAAATTCTTCAACCATTAATAAAAACATATCCTCTTATCGGTGTTGAAGTTACTCCAATACTTAAACATGACGATTTTCAAAAAGAGGGGATACTCTTTCTATCCCCTTTCGATGCTTATTCCTGATTAATCCAATCCGACAATTTTTCTTATATATTCCTTATTAATGAAAAGACATTTTTTCTTTAGTACCAATCCAGAAGGTAAAGTCACAAATATACTCTTTCCTGAACCCTTAGGACGAATCTGAAATGGTGGATAGTCTTCTTTCCCGCCGGGTAGATTATCGGACCATCTTCCGTGCTTTCCTTTTGTTTCATCAATTTCGACAACTATGGAATCTGAATTGAGCATATGTTTTATATGATAATAAAGATTGGAGGCCGTTGAGACTAGTTCTTCTTCAGGTGTCCACACTGTATAACCTAGAAATCTATTTTTATCTTCCTCATATTCATCCCATACTGCCAATATGTATTTTGTTTCTGCAAACCACCCATACCAAGTAGACTCCTCGAATTCATCATTGGCTATTTCAGTAAAATCAAGATTAGGGAATGACATATCTTGGTTTTTTTGTTTATCAAACCTGTTTCGAACTGTTTTTATTGCATAACCTTCTTTTAAAAACTCCTCGGTATGATTGAGGTTTTCACCCTTTTTACCAAACATGTAACCAATCAAATTGAAAAGACCGCTTTTACCCCTCACTTCCATTTGCAACTCGGATTGTATTTCTTTATCGGTCCTTCCGATATATTTATCCAAAATTTGTTTGACCGTATCGAGGAAGCTTTTTTGAGGAGGTATATAGATATGTTCGACTTGCTCAGGTGTCACTAGGTTCCTGAAATAAGCAGACATATAACCTACTTTATAAGAATATGCACGTGACTTGGCTTTCTCTGGGGAAAATGGTTGTTTGACGAAGTCCTTTCCTTTTCCTTGCCCTTTAGTACAAGCCCCCAGTATTTTTTGTTGTCCTTCACTTATTTCATTTGCTTTTCCTTGTTGGATTTTATCTATGATACTCTTATAATCTGTTTGAACTTGAGGTACATCAGAAATCGGCAACTGAAAACGGGAAGTCTTTATTATTCTGAATTCTTCCACTGGCTTGTTTTCTTCATGGAGGTAAAAAATCACCAGCATGTTTCCCGCTTTTCTATGCACGATGCTCTTTTCAAATGGAATCTCATAATCCTCCATATAGTTGATCATTCCCAATACAAGTCGCTCTTTTGAGCTGAAGCCGGCTTTTGGTTTCTTAAGAATCGGTGTCACTTTCAATTCAATCCCATGATAAGCGAAATCGGCACCTTTGATGGAGTTAGCAGGAATACCGAAATAATCCGATTGAATCATATTCCCTATACTACCTTTGTCTTTTTTCTTCTTTAACCAGCCGGAATTGTCCAACTCACCAAGTTTTTTCCCGATGAGAGTATCCGCTACATCGAATATTTGTTGTTCAGTCCATGAAGAAGAATAAACTTCTGACATTCAAACACCTCAAGTCATTTTAGAAATCAAAAAAGATAGGCTATTTACATTGTTTGTGCCATACTTTGACTTCATTTTTTCTCTTATTAATAATATAACCGCTTCTCTTGAACCAACTTGATATACTCTAAAAAAATCTCTGGTAATTGTAATTTCATAAATAAATGAATTAATAGACAGATTGATTCACTGTTGGCAACAGAATAATAGCTTAAAGAACTGCCAAGCGAAATACAAAGAGCAATATACAAAACAATCTTCACTTGTTAATCCCCAAAAAACAAATATTTCATGATTTAAGTATTTACACGTATAAGCAGGAAAGTAGTTGTTGATTTACTATACTTGCTACATAGTTAATTATTTTTTCCCATTGATGGAGTCCACACAGAATCAAATCCATTTTTAACAGAATAATCGTAAAGCATAATAATCTTTTCCGCTTGATAATTCTGCATAAAATCATCAAGCAACCTATTATTCTCTGAATAAATTAATTCTTCATTGCGTTCTATAATGATATCAAGAAATCCTCTCTCCACCAGCTTATCACTTTTTGAACTATTACATTGATTACAAGCTAAAACAAGGTTCCATAAATGATCTGACTGTACAAATGACCACGGAATAAAATGGTCAACATGAGTTTCTCTCTGCTTGCCTGTCAATGCTTTTCCACAATAAAAACATCTCGATTCAAAATGTGATAGAAGAATCTCCTCAAACGGCTGAAGTGATGAACGTTTAGCAATGCTCTCTACTTTTCTAAGAAGGTAATTAATACTCGGAACTTCGTTTAGCTCCTCAACCATTGCTGCCATATGATAATTAGTGAGGTGTACGATAAGCCTTTGATAATTAAGCATAAAAGTATGAACTGGAGGGTTTAACCTTAACTTCTCTGTTTTATGATCAAATGCATAAAACTTTTCTCTGGTATCACCATATAATGCACCGAAGACATTAATCTTCATTGTTGTTTTTATTTTACTAATCAATTTCAACTGCAAAGAATCTTGGAGTTTATCAAAAACCATTTCTGGGGGTATGGAGTGTTTCCTTTGCTCATCTTGTATAATTGACACTACTCTGGCATTCTTTCCTCTATTGTGTTGGGTCAGGTTATGATGAACAATTAAATTCCAATACACTTTCGTAAATGAGTAGGCTAGTTGATCATAAGTCAATTCAAAATCTTCGTTAACTTGATACAAGTTTTCAATCAATGCTTTGATCAATGCATATTTATATGTAGCTGATTTGACTGATTTGCTCGATAAGACGATCGTAAATATTCTCCAGATTTCTTCATCAGTTAAGTAATCCTCTTTTAGCATTCCGACCTTTAGTTTATGACTCATTTAAATCCTTCCCTTAATGTATTTAATCCTCTACCTCAATCAAGAAGATTTTTTCATCAAAAGCACCACGTCTTTCTGCTTTCTCACATCGTATCTCTTCAACTTCTTCCAGGGTTGTACCATGGGATTTGGCGAATGCATGAACAATCTCCATCAAATCAGCCAGTTCCTCCAAAGCTTCTTCTCTTGTTTCAGTATCACAATATTCCTCTAACTCTTCAAAACTCTTATTTTTTAATTCGGTAATAAATTCTTCGTCAGAAAGAATTTTTGTTGTAAATTCTTTACCGTTTGATTCAATGATTTCAGGAATCTTGTCTCGTACTAGTTTGTTATATACAGGCAAAGGGATCCCTCCATAAAAGATATTTTCAATAATTACGACTTCCACCTACATATTACCAAATCAATAAAGAAAGAGCCATCTGAAACAGTGGCCCTAAACTCTTAATCTTACTAATTATCGTGCTTCACTAAGAAACTCCTTTGCTTCTACACGCCTGACTTCTCTTAATATACTCTTCAGCTCTTTTCCTCTTTTAAATACCCCTTCTATCAGCTTAGCTGTTCTGTAGCAGCTTTCTACATCTAAATATTCTTTTGCAGTATGTTCATTCGAATATCCTGCTGACAGGTTGACGCATTGGATATCGTGCGATGCCCAAATCCGTGTATCGCTGCTTCCTCCTGGAGTCGTCCTCCAACCATTTAATCCTTCTTCCCCCGCTACATCTTCAAAGAAGCTACCATAGGTAGGATGGCAGAAAGGTATGAAACCTCCACACGAAGTGACAATATCACCCGTGCCACGGCGATCGACCACGATGGCTGCATCTGTATTCCATAGGAAGTATTCATCAACTTGACCGGCTCCCACCAAGCCGCATTCTTCTTCGACCGTGAAGATGAACTTCACTTTTCCACTGAAGGAAGAGTGATTAAGATATTCGGCTATATGGAGTAGAACACCGACTCCCGCACGGTCATCCGCTCCCAGTATTCCATTGCTGCTCGACCAGATATTGTTGTCTTTTATGATTTCTCGGTCCCTCTCGATTTCAATAACTGTATCCAAGTGAGCATTCAACAAAATGACCGGTCCAATACCGCTTTTGCAGGTTTTCTCAGCCAGGATGTTCCCGGTACGGTCAATCGTCAAATGGTCAACCAGGGGCTTGAGTTTTTCTGCTACGTAGTTTCTGACTTTTCCTTCATTCCCGCTGGAGCCTGGAATCATCAGCAGTTCCTCTACCTGGCGTTGAAACAGTTTCTCTTTAATGAAATCATACCCTTCCCCAATCCAGTCTTCTTTTATAAGGGAAAGTTTTTCAGCAAGGTCCAATAGTTCAAATCGGTCTAAGTGGAGAGATACATGATAACTTTTACGCTGCTCTCTCCAGTAAATCCTCTTTTTATCTCCCAGTGCCAGTAATAGTCCTGACAGTTCCTCAATGTCACTTTCTTTTGTAATAATCACATGTGCAGGTCTTCTTTCATGTCCGTCGCATGAGCCCATTGTATAGAACCCCAATCGAACCAACTGCCGAACGACAGCGCTAATATAGGTGTCAAGCTCTGCAACTTTAGGTTGATCGATCCCCGACCTGAACCAAAGTCCCTCTCCGCGGCCGCGCCCATCATAGTCAACAGCTTCAATCCACTCTTCCTCTGCGACTGTCTGTGAATAAAGAATCAGTTCCCTGTCGAACATTGAATAGTTCACATGCGCGGTTTCCAGGCTCCTCATTAAGAATTCAAGATTTTCCTTTGTTTCACTGTTGCAATCGAAAATATTTTCTTCTTTCTCAGTCACTAACCAGCCATACCTTATAAATAATTGATTCCAGGTTTTTCCCATCTCATCATCTCCCCTTTGTTTGTAAACTAAGTATCTCAAAAAGGCGATGACAGACCTGTCATCAGTTCAGGAGAAATGTGTCATCACTCCGTTGTATGATCATATAAGGGTAGTTCTGATTGTAATAATACGCGGTTTCATTCCTGTCACTTTTGTTAACCAGGAGCTCTTCCGTTATTCCTGCTTCGCTGAGCTTGTTCCTTATCCTTCTGACATTTTGTATGTAAGTATTTCTCGGCACTTCGCCGTTTTCGCCGGATACAGAAAAAATATCGAAAAAGTGGTGTCTTGTTAATGGAGAGTCTTCTTTACTGTTTATAAGAAAGTACCGCAGCATTTCCGCATGGCTTTTAGATAATCTTTTTTCTCTTCCGTTAAATATTAACAGATACTCCCTGCCGGAATAATCGAGAACAAGGCTTTCGTTTATATCCTGCAAAGTTTCAATATCCTCTTTGCTGCAATACTCTTCTTTCCCAGGAGTTATCACCAGGTATTCATGATTTGCCAGGTACTGCTCATTATTTGAAATCATCTGATATAAAGGCGATACCTTATAAGCAAGCGACTTATTTAGATCAACGTCAAGATGGAGGTCCTCCAGTTCCTCTTGTGTCTGCTTCGCAATAAATAGACCACAGTTGGCCAAATACAGATGGGCATTATGCAATTGCTGATGATTCAGCTTATAAGCAGCATCGCATTCCTGCTTTTGATAATTAAGCGCCTTTTGGAAATATGTAAGGGCTTGAGTAAAGTTACTCTTTTTATAAGATAAGAAACCAAGCCTGTAATGTGCAATCGGCAGCTTTTTTTCATAACCAATGGCTTTTTTTAAAGTCCTCTCTGAAGCATAATCGTCTTTTCGATCAACGGTTTTGAGGTGGGTGCCGTATTTAACCAGGTAAGAAATAAGTTTGGTTTTTATACTATGCAAACTTGACTGATATTCCGTGTGAGGATCTTTTCCTATGGCTCTATAAAGATGTTCATATACTTCTATCAACTTATAATAATATGGTTTTTCTTCTGTATCGATTTCTGCTTTCAATTCCTCTTCCATATCCAAAAGTTCTTCAACAGTTTTATTTCGTAGCATCTGATTCATCAATCCCTTAAATATCTAGTATTTAATCTAGTTTGGTCTTCAGAAAATAATTCCAAGGTCTCTTTAAAATTACAGCTATAAGAATGAAAAATCCACATCTGTTTCAATTTTTATTTGTAAGATGAAAAAACCTTTAATAATTTACATAATTTTCAATAAATCAATTACCTGTTCGTGGTACTCATTTTTTCCCCGATTTGATAATGGGTAAAAAATGGGAGAATTCTTTGATAAATGAAGAAAATAAGCTCTTCGCAAAATTACTGGATCAATATTTAAAACGTGGAAGACATGAGCTTGGACTGCCACAGGCTGAGTTTGCTTGGAAAGTTGATATGTCAGAAGAAGGCTATAGGATTATTGAGCGGGGAAATAGAATCACGAGTGCACTAACACTAAACAGCATAATAAATTTCAGATTTTCCAATAAATTGGTATAATAGAAAAAAGAAGAACTCACACAAGATAGACTTGGTAGTTCATTGGGGGCATTAACATCAAAAAACAAGAATTCAGCCTATTAAAAGATAAGCAAACATTCAATTTTATGATTCTCGGTTTTACCCGTGAACATGATTATGGAGAAATCTATTTTACAGATAATAATAAAAAGACTTCCGTTTACAGGGGGTCTAATGTGAAGGAAGTTATTATGTTAGCAAAGAAAGAAAGCAGTAGCTTAAGACGGAAGTAAGTTGCTGCTTTCTTTTTAAACACTAATAGGCCATCCCTCAAAAGGAATGGCCCGGTATATTTATATCGGTTACACGCATAGTTTTCTTTGTCTGGGCAACAGGCTATATCCATCGTACATATGAGAAGAAATTCGCATATGTATTGTAGAGCAGGCACCTGAAAAAGGGTGTCAGTTCTTTTTTCTGCCAAATGAACCCTTGCCGTATAATACACTATGGATTTCTTATTATTAAGACATATTATTTGAAGTGTGATTTTATTCAGATTAGTGAAAACTCAAAGGATTAATAACAATTTGTGGTAAAATGTACGAAGGGATTTCGGTCAGTCAGAAACATATTATAGGGGTGTCTAAACAATGAAAAAGAAAATAAACGGATTACTCTTGCTTTTAACGAGTATGGTTATCGTTGGTTGTGCCAACGTAGGAGATTCAACCACTCCAGATAAAGAAGCAGATTCGAAAATAGCAGCAACGGAGATTACAGATATAAATGGGGAAAAGGAAGAAGCAGCTCCGGAGATTGTGGATGAGACTGAAGTAGAGGAAGCAGTCGCAGAAGAAACCTCAACCGAAACAGGTGATGAAGAATTTCCAGGATTCGATCTCCTTGAAGTCGATGGTGGTGATTTGTCTGGGGATCGTCAACCGAACGTCGTCGTTGACATTGGTTTCGGGGACCGCGAGTATTGGGCATTCACGAATGAATACGGTCAGCTGGTGCGCGTCACTGCAGACGAAATCTTACTACAAAATGACCGCACGGAACCGGTAACATCGTCTGGCAGATACTATTCTGATGAGGCAAAGGTTCCTGGCGTCGAAAGTACTGTATTAGATGAAGGGCATATCATTGCTGACTCTCTCGGCGGGGTATCGAATGCTTATAATATCACCCCTCAAGACAGCACGCTTAACCGGCACGGTGATCAAGCGTATATGGAAAAAAGTATCCGGGACGCAGGTGGAGCCACTAATTTCGAAGCCATTATCACCTATCCAAATACAAAAACGCAGATCCCCTCAAGTTATCAGTATACCTATACGCTAAGAGGGAACGTAATCGTTGATACATTCGACAATGTGAACCCTGATGAAGTAAACGAATCACTCGGTTTAACAGAAAGTAAGCCTTCCAGTTCAAAGAGCTCTAACACAAACTCAACGAATCCAAACACGGACGGCGATATCTCAACCATTGATACGAACGGTAACGGACTGGTGACAATTAATGAAGCGAAAGCAGCGGGCTTCAGCATGCCAATCACTAGCGATCACTGGTTATACCCTCATATGCGTGACAATGATGGAGACGGGATGGTCGGAGAGTAGAATATCGATATGAAGTCATAACAAGAAGCTTGGGATTCCCCAAGCTTTTTTCGTGACCATGATGCCAACTTGATAAAGACCTAAGTACAGCTCGTATTACCTGTGTCAGTCTTACCACTTGATAATCCCCAGGTTAGGTGGGTACGGTTCCCTCTCTACTTTTCTCATTTCACAAAAAATTTATTGCATAGCAAGCCCCACCTTAGAAAGGAGGGGAAGAACCGTCCCCGCCCCAAAAAAATACCAAATTTTTATAATGGCGCTTTCCGGATACATTTATTTACCTCTCTTGAACAATTTTACAATTATATAAGATTACAACAATTGTGCTTACTGCCAGCTAACTTAGTAAAACTAACTTTTTTGAACAAAAATCAAACTGGATATAACACACTATTACTATAATAAGCCATGTCCGCGATATGAGGAAAATACGAGAGTTTGATTGTTGAGTGCTGATAAATTGGTCGTTAACGGAATAAAAAAAGAAGGTCATTTTATGACCTGCTTCTACTAAATTTCAGCAACCTGACTTTTGAGTGAAAGCTAATCTATATTTTCACAATCTGGACACCAAGCCCCCTGTTCAATTACTCTTCTAGGTTTCATGGTAAACGTGTGACCATTAATACATCTCCATTCGTGGTTCTCTCTTTGACCTAAGTATTTTTCACTGAGAATTTCTCCTGATTTTTCTTTTGCGATGTTTTTTAATTTTTCATAATATTTTTTGTTTTTTGTTTCAAGCGCGCGCTTTTTTCGAGTAGTTTTTGCACATGTTGGGCAACCTCTCCCTTTATTTAAATTCGAAACAAGTATTTGCCATTCATGCTCAGGATGAATATCACATTGACACCATACTCGTTTATGAGAGTTAGGCGCTACATCATGGGGGGTTAAGTCTTTATTTTTCAACGGATGCCACAAACGAGAAGCTTCTGGATTTTTTGAAAAGAGAGAATTTGAGTCATCAATTTTTCTCCCTGCACAATAAGGGCAACCATTTCCGCTATTACGGCTGCTAACTACTGCTTCCCATTCGTGTTTAGGATTTCTATTACAGCGCCACCACACTTTCTTCTGACTCCCTGGCACAACGTCTTTTGGTGTTAACTCTCCATTTTCTGTCGGGTGCCATTCTTTTGATAATTCAGGATTAACAGTAAGCAGACAATTATCCAAACATACCTTTTTCCCAGCGCAATACGGGCATCCACCTCTTCTTCCTGTTGTTCTTTGGGAAACCACTTTTAAATAACTATGATTCTTATCACATAGCCACCAAACTTTACGATTAGAAGCATAAGAAACATGCGATGGGTGGAGTTTACCGTTTTTAGTGGGATGCCACTCTTGAGCAATAAGAGGTTCCTTTTCATTTAGATTGTTTTTTCGTACCGTTAGATTGTATTGTTCATAAATGCCGGATCGATGTTTATCAACATCGATAATATCATTCAGAAGTGTCAACTTCCTTTGTAAAAGTAAGTCCAGCTTATAGTTGCGGGAAATGAAATCCAGAATGAATTGAAGAGCTCCGTTCATTTCGGATATGTCGTTCGGTTCAATGAGGTAGTTCTGACAGCCAAAATCTTTTAATTCTTGTAATGGACGTTCACGGATCCGAATTAATTGAATGTTCTGTTGGTTCATATAAGCGTTCTTATCAATATCTTGAACGTGCCTATTTTTATGATAGTAATGACCATCAAATTCTATACCTAATGATAGAGAAGGAATGTAAACATCTAATTCTTTCCTATCGTAGCCGTCATATACCATTTCATGATTGACAATATCCGAAAAAACTTGTTTCAAGTAATACACAATGCTTTGTTCATGGAAAGACGTTCTAGTGTGACAAATAGGACATCCATCTCCTCTTATATGACGGTTAACAACTGTTGTTTCCCATTCATGTTCCGGATTGTTAGAGCACAACCACCAAACTTTATACCCCGAACCTGGGACAACATCGTGAGGAGTCATTTCTCCATTTTTAGTAGGATGCCACTCTTTTGCAAGAGTTGGGTTAAGTGTTGCTAGGCATGTTTCTAGTGATGCTAATCGACCAATACAATATGGACACTTACTGCCCTTAGAACGATCCACAATAGCTGTTACCCATCGGTGAGATGGATTTTCTGAGCATCTCCACCATACTTTAGTAGACGACTTTGAAGCGAGTTCATAGGGGGAGTATTCACTGTTTTTCTCGAAGTCCCATTCCTTTAATAATTCAGGGTGTAACACCGCCAAACTTTTACGTTTGTTTTTCTCTAATCGAGATTTTTTTGTTTTTTCTAATCCACAATCAGGGCACCCATGACCTGCATTACGACTAGCAATTACAGCCTCCCACTCATGACTAGGATCAACAGAACATCGCCACCACACTTTTTGTCCGGAATTGAGTGTGAAATCTCGAGGTGATTTTCCACTATTTCGTTCTGGATGCCACTCTTTTGATAATAGCGGGTTTAAAAGTTCAAGGTTGTTTTTCTTTGATGCAACCCGACCTGAACAAACCGGGCATTGGTGGCCGCCAGAATGACGACTGCTTATAGTTGCTTGCCAGCTATGAGTATCATCAATCTGACACCGCCACCACACTTTCTTATTAGAACCTGTTGTTACATCTTTCGGTGTTAATAAACCGTTTCTCTTTTCATCCCAATCCTTGGCTAATTGCGGATTTAAAGTCTCTAAACAGTTTTCTATCGATGCACGTTTCCCACTACAAAAAGGGCATCCGTTCCCCTTCCCACGATTTAGCACTTTTGCTTCCCATTCGTGATTAGGATTTACAGAACACCGCCACCACACTTTCTTGCCAGAACCAATTGTAATATCAAAAGGAGTGAGTCCCCCATTTTTTGAAGAATGCCATTCATTTGCTAATTTCGAATTGGCATAAGCTAATATCCTCGGGTTCTTCTCATCCACGCTAATCTCCCCTTTTTCAAAATATGTACTAGGATATCATTGTATCACAGATAAACCCATTATCTTCAAGAAATTTCTTTACACCCATTTTTCACTCGCAAGGCATTTTAGTCTTAACGTAATCGTTGATACATTCGACAATGCGAACCCTGATGAAGTAAACGAATCACTCGGCTTAACAGAAAGTAAGCCTTCCAGTTCAGAGAGCTCCAACCCAAACTCATCGAATTCAAACACAGACGGCGACCTCTCAAGCATTGATACGGACGGTAGTGGACTGGTGACAATAAAAGAAGCAAAAGCAGCTGGCTTCAGCATGCCAATCACAAGCGTTCACTGGTTATACCCTCATATGCGAGATAATGATGGAGACGGGATGGTTGGAGAGTAGATATCGATACGAAGCCATAACAAGAAGCTTGGGACTCCCCAAGCTTTTTTCTTGGCCAAGATTGCTTTCATTTTGATAAAGTCATGCAGGAACTCACAATAATGTTGTTTCCCTTCTTCCAAGATAAATCAGAACTTTTTCGAAGTTCAATGTCTAACCCCCTCAGTGGACAAAGCGTTCGTCAAGTAGGAGATTGCATTGTTGTTTTAAAAAATCTGGGGATGGCAATATGGCTTTACCGTATTTGTCTTTCATCCTCAGAGAATGTTCTTCTTTCATTTGGTCCAGCTCTGTTTCTAATTTAACGGGGTTTTCAAATATTCCACGCTTGTCTCCTTTTTTCTTACAGCAAGGATGCTTACAATGAATAAATTTGGCTTCAATGCTAATGTCTGTCTCGAATTGTCCAGTGAAGGGTCCACCGCAGCCTTCCAGCAGACTCGCAAATCCTCTTATTGTTCCAGTAAACAGGATAGGTTGTTTCTTAGGCACTTCCCCATCTTCTTCTAATGGGAAACGTAAGGTACAGCACTTCTTATTTTTACATACACATTTCCCACATAAACCGCCACCCTCATTAAGAACACATTCAACAAGAAAATCATCCCATATAACAAAAGCTTGTTTTCCATCAGGCGAGAGAAAACCTGAGATGGACCCCTCTGGACATCCATCCGGACAGTCCTCAGCAGGTTTGACTAGGATACTTGTGATACTTGCCGGCCCACTAATAGATGCTTCAAGAGAATCGAGAGCTATAAACCCTCCTCCCCCAAGACTCTTACAGCAGATACTCACAATCGTTTCGAGATTCAAAAAGAAGTCATCACCTGGACAAACAGGTAGTTGAATGGAAAGCTTATTTTTCACTTTGGCCCGACCATTAGCTTTATTACCAATTGTAAAAACGTCCCTACTGCGTGTAATTCTACGACACTTCCTTCTAGTCATAGACACACCCCCCTTCAGCGAAATTAATAGAAGTTAAAACTTCTATTAATACTATCGTATGAAGTAAAAAGATAGTGGTGAAGGTGGGTATCCTGCTAATAACTGAACCCACGCCAATCTTATATACACTTCCTTCTATATTTCCTTACGTAGCCTTCAAAGAATTGCATAAGATTGAAATGATTCATGATAGACTCCTTACTTTAAAAAAATAAGATCGATACACTGTAATATTATGGTAATATAAAAGAAGTATTTTACTAGAAAAGAATGAATCGAGGAATCAAGAAATGCCCATAGCTGAAAGAGATTACTGGAATGATGATCGGTACAGGCCAACGAACAAGAAAACACCGCCCAAATGGTCCTGGGGAGCAATCGGGTTCATCCTGCTCGCCTTATTTGCCAGCGGCCAGCCAATGAAGATCTACTATGAACTGACCATCCACCATGACCAGAAGATCAGAAGCTACCTGCAGGAGCGTGAACAATATTTCAGTTCTAGTGACCAAAGCTTCAAGCAGCTGATGACAAAGATCAATGAGGCTAACGGAGACCTGAGTTCGCTCAAGTTGGACATCAATGAAACGGATATCATGGTGAAACAAAACTATTTGAAGCTCATGGAACTGCAGCCCCCACGCGATTTTAAAGACCTGCACACCAAAACGATGGAGCTTTATGTGATCAAACAAGCGGCGGTCGATTATCTCGTCTCAACGTCCCAATCGAATACCTATCACCCTGAAATCCTGTCGACCTACATAGAAGAAAGCAATCTGAAGTTGAGTCAGCTGCAGCCCCTCATGATCGAAGGACTCCAGAAAGCGAATCTGCGTTATAAGATCAACCAGGACGGTTCGCTTACCTATTGGGTGAAGGAGGATTATGCGGGGAGCTTGGAATAAATAGCGAAGCCAGCACAACGTTTGGAGGCTGTGATATTGAAGAAAACTACATACAGGAAACTAGTGATTCCATTTGCCTTGATCGGAATGGTTCTTGCCTATGTATTGCCACCTGACAAAAAACCATATGTCATGATTATGCCATTGCTGTTTTGGTTACTAAATTACTTCATGGGGTGAAAGAACAACAACAGCTAAACGCTTTATATGAAACGACTATTTATTCCTCTGTAAAGGATGGATATGATGGAAAAACACCTGACGCTCAACGGTGAACCGATTGTGTTCCTGCACGGCGGTCCCGGGGGCAGTCATGAGTTTCCCTTCCCTTTGCCGAGATGCTGGCAAAAGTCTATACCGTTATTTTGTATGATAAGGGTGAATGCGGGATGTCCCATATGGTTGATGGAGATGAGAAGGAGAATTAATCGAATACAAGCATTAAAACTTTAAGGTTGCCTAAATTCACCCCCTATAATGAATGGATACCGGATTGTCAGATTCATTTCTATTGAACCTGGTAGTGGAGGGATATCCATTCCAAGGACAGCAATCTCTTATCAGGTTATAATATTAATAATCTATAACAATTGTTTTTACATGGGAATTGGAAGGATGGAGTGAACGAAATGGAATTTATCCAGCTTGATTTGACATTTAATTATAATGACAAAAAAATAGCCATTCACCCCACTGTCATAAGAAGTGATGAAGAAGTGATATTGGTCGATTGCGGATACCCAGGCATGCTCTCATTATTGGAAAAGGAACTCAAAAGTAAAGGAATCCCGCCCGAATCCATAACCTACGTGATTATCACTCATCATGATGACGACCATATGGGAGCCTTACATGAATTAAAGGAAAAGTATCCTGTCATCAAGGTGGCAGCCGGTGAAATAGAAAAAGAATATATCAATGGAAATAAGAAGTCACTCCGCCTTATACAGGCAGAAGAGATGCTGGAGACATTGCCGGCAGAACATAGAGACTTCGGACTATCCTTCATCGATCGTCTTAAACAGATAAAAAGCGTTCCGGTCGATATCGTATTTAGAAACGGTGATATATTGGATTGGGCCGGAGGTTGTGAAATCCTCTCTACGCCAGGACATACACCTGGCCACATATCCATCGTCAGCGAAAAACTGGATGCGGTCATCACTGGAGATGCCGCTGTAATCAAAGAGAATGCCTTAGCGGTCGCCAATCCGCAATTTGCATTGAATTTAAAAGAGGCTGAAAAATCATTGAACAAGGTCTTAAACTTGGATATGAAATACTATTACTGTTTTCATGGCGGTTTGTTTGAAAGATAGCTTTAGAGGATTCTTGAAGGAATTCTTAGTAAACGCCGAATAAATCACAAAAAGGGGATTGATGATGTGACTGCTATTTCACAACATCAATCCCCTTACTCCTTTGATATAATACTCATCCTAAACTGCTTTTCCCCATATAGAAACGGATGCTTCTGAAATCCTTGGTTCGGTATTGATGGTTGCGCGGGTTGAGAAGATGGTGATGATTTATTAAAAAACAAAAATAAAGCCTCAACCCTTAGCGAAAGGATTGAGTCTTTTGGACAAGGAATTCATCATATTCAAACCCACTTCTTATTAGCAATTGGCTGCAGCGACAATCCTGTCATAATACCCAGACTAAACCCGATGACAAGACCTATGGTCGTATCCTCTACAATTGGAATAAAAAATGCAATGCCTATCGTAAGCCCGATCATCATTCCTATTATATAAAGTAACACTTGTTTCATAACCGGTCGTTTCACATCTACCGCTCCTTTTGTTTGAAAGTTACCACGGAAAGACAGGGGTTTCTCTTGCTTATGAATGACGAACCCCGACCTCTCTTGCCGATTTCCCTTTAAGGTTGAATAATGCACACTTACGCTTAAAAATTGGGGAACCCGACGCTTCCTCCAAATCAGTCCCCCACTTCAAAAACTGTCCTTCTTCCCTTTCACACTCCTACTTTATACCGCCCCTCCAGACGAAGCAGACGACTCATCCGCCTTCACACAATCAATCGCAACAACCAGTGCAATCATCATCGTCTCCAACTCTTCATCCATTACTTGCACTCGGTAACTGTCGCCCCAACTGAACCACTTCTTATCCACTTCGCCCACAACCTTGCCATGCTGTAACACCTGAAAATGCATATCCCACCAATTCCCCCGCACTTCAATGCCTGCCGCATCGATTGAATAGCGAGCTTTTAGAAAGGAGAACTCCTTCTTGATCGTCAATACCTCTCGCCCATTCACCTCAACAAAAAACTTCGGTAAAAAACTGAGCACCTTTTTCGTAATGAGAGCCACTTCATCCCTGTTTGTATCCATAATGGAGAATGTCTTCGGAACCTTCATGAAACTTCCCTCCACATAATACCGGTCCTTCTCCTCCTGATCCTTTACCGTGAATTTCCCGCTGAGACTAAATACCTTCTGCTTTATATAGAGTTGTTTCATGATCATGCCTCCCGCTTTTTTATCTTTACTTTATGTACGATTGAGATGGGATTTGGTTCCATAATGATGCATTTGTTTTTATTCATAGCCACCTGCATCCCTTCCAAGCTATTAAATCCAGCAGTAACTGAAAGAAATAAAAAAACCTTTTCCCCAACCAGGGAAAAGGTTCATCCTATTCAATCAAACCAGGAAGGAACGTAGACAACGAAGGAATATAAGCGACCAATAACACAACAATGATGATCAATGTAAAGAACGGTACCAGATATTTAAGAGTATCTTTAAATCTCGCTTCAGCAATACCATTTGTGATAAAGAGAAGTACTCCTACAGGTGGAGTCACGCCTCCTATTATCAAACAGATGGCAACTACAGTGGCAAAATGGTAAGGGTCAAACCCACTTGCTGCAGCAATTGTTGCAAGCACTGGTATAAAGATAATCGATGCTGCGATTGTTTCGATTACACATCCAATGATTAAGAGGATGATAACAATAAGCAGCATGATCAGGTAAGTATTCGTTGTAAATTCACTCAGCCATGTCGATATCTTCAAAGGCAGCTTTTCATTCGCCAATATCCATCCAAAAATAGAGGCAGTCACTGCAATAAATAGTACCATGACGCTGGTATGAGTTGATTGTATGATCACTTTATACAAGTCTTTTAGATTTAGTTCTTTATAAATGAACATACTTACCAGCAGTGAGTAAATGACAGCGACTACACTCGCTTCAGTAGCTGTAAAGAAACCTAATAGTATTCCCCCGATAATAATTACAGGGGCAAGCAATGCCCAAAATGCATCTAAGAAGCTCTTCCAGACTTCTTTTAATGTAGCCCTCTTTTCGTAAGGCAGATTATATTTGATGGCACCAAGATAGTTTGTGATGATTAAGCCTATGGCCATAATAATCCCAGGTATTGCTCCTGCTAAAAATAGCTTGGATATAGATAACCCCGTAAGTGATCCGTAAATAATCATGATGATACTTGGTGGGATGATTGGTCCAATGGCACCTGCACAGGCAGTCAATGCTGCAGCATATCCTCTTGGGTACCCGCGTCTGACCATAGATGGAATCATAACGGATCCAACAGCTGAGGTATCCGCCGATGCGGAACCGGATATCCCTGCAAAAATCGTGCTTGTAAAAATCGTGGCATGACCAAGTCCGCCTTTAATATGACCTAATAAACTATTTGCAAAACGAACGAGTCTCGTCGATATACCTCCATGCTCCATAATCGAACCCGCCAGCATGAAGAAAGGAATAGCAAGGAACGTAAAGCTATTCAGAGTATTGAATATTCTAGGAATAATAAGGGAGAGTGTGACATCCGTGGTAATGACCAACGTGACAAGAGAAGATACTCCAATAGCAAACGCTACCGGCATTCTAATAACAAGTAAAATAATTAAAATACCAAACATAATTAAAAGCGTCATATACGTTCCTCCTCTCCTCTAATTAAATCCACCAGGTTCAATATCGTATAAAAAAGCATCAATAAGCCGCTGACAGGTATGGCCAAGAACACATAAAACATAGGAATTCTCATAGATGAAGACTTTTGAATCCCCATTACATTTGCTACTTCATATCCATATTTAATTAATACAAAGATGAATGACAACATGATGAGATGCACGAGAACATCCAGTACTCTTATTATATTTTTTGAAATCGATTCACTCAGTAGATCTACAACAATATGCTTCTTTTCACGAATGGCATAAGCTGAGCCTATGAAAGCAAACCAAATAAATAGAAATCTCATTGCTTCATCTATCCAGCTCATCGATATTCCTGCGAACCGGGTTACGACTTGTACTACTGCTAATAACGTAATGATTGAAAATAAGGCTAATAACAATACCCTAATGACTTTGTTAAATCCCTTTTCCAAGGTCTTCACCCCTTTTAGTTTTGAAAAGGAAAGCCAGCAAACGTTTGCTGGCCTATATTGTTTATTGAAGTTCTTTTATTTCTTCTAACAGATCCGTCACTTCAATTTCTTTAGCGTACTCATTAACAAATTCCATGGCTGCTTTCTTGTAACTTTCTTTATCGATCTCGAGAGTTTTTAAGCCCTCTTCTTCTAATTTTTCTTTATACTCAACATCTCTTTCCATTGCTAAATCTCTTCCATAAAGTGCAGCTTCGCGTCCTGCTTCTTCAATCAACGTTTGATCTTCACTCGACATGCCTTCAAATACACTTTTGCTGATGTTTAATGATAAGACCGTGAAGATATGCTCTGTCGGAACTCGATAATCCACCACTTCATGCAGGGCTGATGAATGGATACTCTCGGCTGAACCTTCAAAACCATCCACTACTCCCGTTTCAAGTGATGTATACAAGTCACCCCAAGGAATCGTGCTTGCAGAAGCTCCCCATGACTGTACGGTCCTTAAGTATTGAGGTGCATCAGGAACCCTTATTTTCAGGCCATTTACATCTTTTATTGAAGAGACTTCCTCGTTTACTAACAAATCACGGAATGCAGAATCAACCCAACCAATTGATTTAACTCCAATCGCATCCAGCTCTTTTTCTAATTCCTCTGCAACAGGACTATCGAGAACCTTATGCACGTGATCATAATCTTTAAACGTGTAAGGTAAATCCAGCACCCCTACTTTAGGAGCGAAGTTGGATAGGACACCCGCATCATTTATCGTCATTTCAACAGATCCTACTTGAAGGGACTGAATCAATTCACTTTGTCCGCCCAATTCACCTGAAGGATGAATTTCCACTGTAATACGGCCTTCAGACTTTTCTTCAACAATCTCCTTGAATTTTTCAGTCACTGCAATAACTGAGTGGCTGGGAGGTAAGTGGGATCCTAAACGAATCGTCATCTCTTCCCCACCCGAAGAGCTTGAAGCGGTGCCTGAATTCGTTTCCTGGTTCCCGCCATTACAAGCTGCAAGACCAAAAGACAAGATTACTAATGTGAAAATAATCATCATTTTCTTCACGTATTCCATCCCCTTTGTTTAATAATAGTTAATCTTTATGGATCAGTTGTAAGTTTGAAGTATTGTTCAGACTAACCCCAAACCCTGGTCTGTCATTGAGCTTCACCTTCCCGTTAACCGGGATCACTTCTCCTTCTAATAGCGGATAATACTGCGGGACCACTTCATCCGCTTTAGGGCTCATCACTAAGTATTCTGCAAAAGGGCTGTTGGTCTTTGTTACAACATAATGATAACTATAAATTCCGCTGCCATGAGGAATGACATATTTTCCATATGACTCTGCCAGGTTCCCAATCTTAATTAATTCTGTTAACCCGCCACACCATCCGACGTCAGGCTGGACGATGTCCAAATCACAGAATTCCAGAAGCATACGAAATCCGTAACGAGTGGCCTCATGCTCTCCTCCTGTAACAAGGATATTATTTGATGCCCTCTTCTTTAAATCTCTGTAAGCCCAGTAATCATCAGGATTAAAACACTCTTCTATCCATTTAAAACCGAGCTCATCAGATTTTTGCATGAGTTTTTGTGAATAAGGGAGGTCTAACGACATCCAGCAATCCCACATAAGCCAGAAGTCTTCACCTACTTTCTCCCTCATCGAAGCTGCAGTTTCCAGGTTCTTTCTAAGTCCTTCTTCCCCATCGGCCGGACCGTATACTAATGGAAGCTTCCCTCCGATAAAACCCATTTCTTTAGCCAGGTCTGGACGGGGTCCTGTTGCATAGCACGGGATTTCTTCCCGCACTTTCCCTCCAATCATGGCATAAACCGGTTCCTCGCGAATTTTCCCCAACAGGTCCCATAAAGCTAAATCAACAGCTGAGATAGCATTCATGACTACGCCTTTTCTTCCGTAATACATGGTAGAGCGGTACATCTGGTCCCAAATCTGTTCAATATTTTCAACAGGCTGATCGACAATGAATCGATCCAAGTGGTTCATGACGATCCAGGCAGCAGGAAATCCCCCAGTGGAAATCCCCACTCCCACTTCACCATTGTCCGACTCAATTTCTACAACCAATGTCTTCAATGCATTTATTCCAAAGCTGGTTCTCGTCTTTTTATAATCCGGATAAATACTCATCGGAGTAGAGATTTGATTCACAATCCAGTGTTCTTCTTTCTGATCGTGATAATCTCCCCCGCCGCCGCTTGCTACATATGCCCTTACTGCCGTAATTTTTCTTCCAGTCACACCCATGAGTTACCTCCTGAAAATTATTTAACTTAGAAAAATCTTGCTGTTTTCAACCTTGTTTCCGATGAGATCCAAGAAAGCTTGCTGACCTTCATTTAATTCCCGCACTTGAGTCCAGCCTTTTATATTAATCTTGGAATCTACAAGAAGATTGACTGCATCTAAGAAATCTTGTTTTGTATAGCAAAAAGAACCTAACACGGTAATTTCACTTCTTATGAATACATTTACAGGTAAAGGGGTTTCATCTATACCCAGTCCGATATTCATGATGACCCCTCCAGTATTCACGATACTGGCTGCTTGTGTGCGTGTCGGCAGAAAACCGGCTGCATCAATGACTACATCGATTCCTTCAGGTCCAGCCATTTCGTTTAATTTCTCTTCAAAGCTTTCTTCATTTGGATTTAAAGTATGGTTAAAACCGACATTATTCAAGGTGTTCAAACGATCATTGTTAATGTCTGCAATGACTACTTTTCTCGCTCCTAGAATATCTGCCACAAAACCACTTAACACTCCTATTGCACCAGCACCATAAATCAATACATTAGAAAAAGGATGGTGCTCCAAAGCCCTTCTGACCGCTCTTAAACAACATGCTAAAGGTTCAGATAATGAGGCGGTATGCGAATCTAAAGTCTTAGGAACCTCTATGACCGAACTTGCAGGTACCACGACATATTCAGCAAATGCACCGGGCCTGTGGACGCCGATGATTTGCCTGTTGTCACATAAATTTTCAAGGCCCCTCCTGCATTTCGGACAATTTCCACAACTGATCAAGGGGTTTACAACGACCTTGGATCCGATCACTACATTCTGTACCTCATCCCCCATTTCCTCGATAAAACCACTGAATTCGTGTCCCATAATGAGTGGAGGTACGCGCAGACTGTTGTGACCCAGAAATCCTTCAATTTCCGACCCGCAGATCCCGACTACGTCAACCCTGATTAGCACTTCATCTTTTTTACATTCAGGTATTGGGCGTTCTTCTACATCAATTTGTTTTGGACCATTCCAAGATAAGACTTTCATGTTTTCCCTCCTATTTGACTACTTTGTTTTCTAATACTCCAATTGATTGAATTTCTATTTTGCAGGAATCACCAGGTTGTAAGAATATTTGAGGGTTGCGGAACACGCCTACTCCATGAGGGGTTCCAGTCGCGATGATATCTCCAGGTTGAAAAGTAAAGCCTTTTGATAGATAAGAGATGATGTGTGGAATGTTAAAGATTAGATGTTTTGTGTTTGAATCCTGAAGAGGTTCACCATTAACTTCCAATCTGATGTCTAGGTTGTGAGGATCTTCAATTTCATCTTTTGTCACAATGACGGGACCTAATGGAGCAAATGTGTCATAGGATTTCCCCCGCACCCATTGTACGTCCTCAAATTGTATATCTCGTGCGCTTACATCATTTAAGATGGTATAACCAAATACATGATCAAAGGCTTCCTCTTCGGAAATATTTTTCCCGGCTTTGCCTATCACAACCGCGAGTTCAGCTTCATAGTCGACTTGTTCTGAATCTGGAGGAAGCACGATGTCTTCTCCATCTGCAATAATACAGGTAGCCCATTTTGAGAAGATCATTGGCTTCTTTGGAGGTTCTACATTTTGTTCAATACAATGATCCATGTAATTATTCCCTACACAAACCACCTTTCCAGGATTTGAAATAGGGGCTGCGATTGTCACTTCCTGAACCGGTACTGCGCTGCCCGCTGCCTGTTTTGGATTTGTCTGCACCCAATCCCATATGTTGTAGATCGCAGTTTGATGGTTTTCAATCAGGGAAAGCATATCCCCTTCAATGGTGACGCTTTCATTTCTTTCAGCATTATAAAGTTCTGCAAGTTCTGCCAAACAATAAACCAAATCGTTTTCTAACATCCCGATTTTCTTTTCATCTTTCACATGATAAGTAAGTAGCTTCATCCTATCCCTGCTTTCCTTTATTTATTTACAAATGATTGATTTGTAGACAACTTTTTAGCTAGCTTCATAATTTCTTCAGTAGCCATTTCCCGCTTTTCCTTCCAGCTATTTTCCAACATCGTAAAACTTACTCCCGCTGTGATCTGATTTTCTTGATTATATATAGGGGCTGCCACACAACAAAAACCAATGGCTCCTTCTTGTTCTTCTGTAATAAAGCCGTCTTTCTTTGCTTTCACTAGCTGCTCCCACAGTTCATCAACGGTTTCAACGGTATTTTCTGTTTTCTTTTCAAATACTTTCTCAGGATATAACTCTACTAATTCTTCATAATCCAAATGTGATAAATTGATTTTGCCTATCGCTGAAGCGTAAGCTGGAAATTTCATACCGGGATCTGTTACTAAGCGCGCCGGTGAGCTTCCATCTTCCCTGGCTAAATAAAAGACTTCATTTCCTACCAACGTCCCCAGTTGAATGTGCTCATCAACAACTTTGATGGAATGACCTGCTTCCGATGAAAAGGTTTCCAAAATATCGTATTGGCTAAAATAAGCAGAACTATAAGAACCCAATACCGGTCCTAATGTGTAAAAGTCCTTTTTATCCTTTTTAATCCAACCGATCGTTTCGAGTGTGTTCAACAAGGAGTACATGGAACTTTTATTGATGTCTAACTTTTTAGAGAGATCAATCAATCTCAATTGGGAAGGATGATTTGCAATTAACTCAATAATCAAGTTTGCTCGTTCTAAAGCTGGAACCCAATACTTTTGTTTCATTCATCTTAACCTCCATGGTTTACTATAATAAACCAAGTTTTATATATTAAACTTATAAATAAAGATTACCATAATTTTTTTAATTGTCAAACTTTTCTTTAAAAATAAATTCACACTTTTAACACAAGTTAACAACGCTTCAAGCAGTTCATAAAAAAGTATAGTACGGTTATAGGAAACCTGATGAACATGGAGATTAAGCGAGGAGTTTAGAGTAGTCGTGAGTATATCACTTCCGAAGAAGTTCCTAGGCAATTTCCAGTCTCTAGAGGATAGGAAATGTCAAAAAACGCAGACCGTTAAGTGTTCACCTAACGTCTGCGTTCTTTTCGATCCATATCCTCGACACCGATCACATCTAGGAAGCGTGGGCACGTATCTCCCACTTGATTTTTCATAAATATGGAAATAATCAATAATAAATGCGATAATTTCCTATATAGCTATTACATCTAAAAGTTTTCCACCTCCCCCCTCTTTTTAAAAATGCTAGTCTAGGAGTTTACGAGTCTGTGTAAACAAATTCTGTATTTGGTTTTGAAACCTACCCCCAATCAAACAAAGGAGAGATAACCAATGAGTAAATCGTTTATTGAACAAGTTCATTACATTAGAATCCCTGTACGAGATTTAGAGGAGTCTGCCCACTGGTATAGGGACGTGTTAGGACTGCAATTGTTGACCATTACGGAGGATCCATTTGCGGTTATAAAAATAAATGATGGGCCATTTTTGCTTATCTTAGTCCCCACTGCTGATGAAACATATGCACATTTTACAGTTCATAATGAGTCAGCCTTCAACATTGGCTTTACCAGTCCTGAATTATCGAAATTCCATGAACATCTAGCAGATAATGGCGTCACGGTTGAGGATATACAAGAAGATAACGGACATGCCTATTTTCACTTTTACGATCCAAATGGGAATAAACTTCAAGTGCACTGGTGAGATGCTTGCCAATCACATGGGCCAGCCCCTGGAGCATTAATGATTGCGTTTCCGGGGGATAGACCCAGCGCTGTTATTCCATGACCTCCGCCGTCTTAGTTAAAACCCCTTTCAAAAGAGAGAACGATGTATCAAACGCTTCCTGGCAGAACTCTTTAGAATACGGATTGGCAAATCCATGTCCAGCATCAAATACATGAATGTCGATAAACTTGTTCTCTTTCTTCTCAAGTTCTTTTATAAGAGGGTTTACATCAAACGTCTTTTCCTTGTTTGAAAAGAATAGTAAAGTACGAGATGTCGGATTCACTCCAACATAATCCCTTATCCTTGATCCATAGAAACATAGAACTCCTGAAACACCCTCATGACCACTGCATAACCAGGCAGCAGTGGCTCCAACGCTGAATCCCACTACATAGATGTTCTTATACTTCCCTCTATTATCCTCAATGGATTCCTTGATGTGGGATGCGGCTTTCTGAAATCCAACATGCTTAAAAAAGCTGTTATACACCTCTTCTTCGCTTTCCCCCAAATGAGTCCCCGGTGGATAAAGGTCGGGGCAAATCACATCCATTCCCAGATTATTGATCAATTCAGAGATATACCTCATATGCTGATTCAACCCGTGAATTTCGTGCACGATAATGACGAGCTGATCACTTTTCCTTGGAGGAATCATCGTAAACACCCTTTCTGAAAAAAAGCATAACAAGATCTACACCCCAGTATGCTTCTATTCATTTTGTATTTGACTTGGATATATGAACAACTAAAAGAGCCAAGTAAAAGTGCCTTATCCTCAAACCAGTGATAAGTCCCACTTTTTACTTGGCTTTTGATTACACACTCATAAAAAATCATTCTTTATCATAGATGCTAATAACGAAAGTTGACATTCCAGTCCGCTATTAGTTGATAAATGATCTTCTTATACCAATAAGCAAACATTATCTCGTAGTCCGGTTCTTACGATGGGAACCGGGTAGAAACTCTCAGACTGTATTACTGAGTTTATACGAGCTTTATTTCTATTCAATTATTTACATCAATGATGTAAATTACAGCCTAACCAAAACCTCTGTACCGTCCTTCGCCTTCACATCTACCAGCACCAACCCCCTATGTTTTTTCAATTCCTTGTAGATGGGCTTTAGCGCCTTTCGATCGATGTCCAGAATCGTAAAGTCCAGCTGCTTTCTATTAAAATTCTCTTTTGTCCAATGATGGAGTCGTTGATGAAAAAACTTAGAGGATAGGATGGATATGCCCACGTTCAAAAGGGCATATGGAATCGGGATGGAGAACCGGACGTCTTCTGATTTCACTTTTATATGGAGCATAGGCTACCCACTATTCGATGATGACTGAAACGGTATCTCCGTTTGCCGATTTCACATCGACGATAGGACCTTCCAGTTCATGTTCGATTGCTTCTGAAATAAGGTTGATGTCAATATCTTTTACATACTTTTCGGATTGCGGAATGCCCGTTGCGATGCTGTGTCCCGCCTTTAATACGGCCTTGATCAGTTTGATCGGCAGATTGGCCGAGACGTTGTCACCTTCAGCTGATACGACACGGACTTTTAATGTCTTGTCTGCATAGTGTGCCTTTTTTTCCGTCACCCTGCCTCCTGTGTCTTCTTTCTCTTTTAGCACAGATATCAGTTCGGCTCCCTTCGCTGCATCAATCTTCCCATCCTGCACCATGGTCAACACTCTTGTGATTTCCTCATTCATGGAACGTTCCCCCTATTCGTTTTTTAAAAGTTTAATGGCTTCCTCCGGAGTGATTTCGCCATTTTCAAGCATCGTGACAACCTTCTTCTCGTCAACGTCGTTTCTTTTCTTCTGTACATAGCCTAGTGATGAAATGATCTCCGTCAGCTTGCCTCGAACCGTTGGATACGAAATCCCCAGTTCCTTCTCAACTTCCTTTATATTCCCTCTGCACGCTAAAAATACTTCCACAAAATTCAGCTGATCCGCTGACAGCGAAGCCAGCTTCGATAACTCAAACTCATTTTCAATCGTCGTCTGACAATGAGAACACTGCAGCTTCGTAATCTTCATCGTTTCACTGCAGACCGGACAATTCGTGATTACTTTATAAGCCATATTGGAATTCCTTTCCTTTAGTTGATTTGATTATATATCAATAAACAGAAACTGTAAATAACAAAAGTTAATATTTTTTAAAAAATAATTTAAATAATTAATTTTTATATTAATATTATTGATTTTACCTGATAAAAAATACAAACACCTTTAAGTTATGAGGTGCGGCCACGCTCCAGGATCTAACAGGTCTCAGGTTGTTCAAATTAACCCGCGGCCAGTCCTTTATATTTTGAAATAGAACCTTGAACCATATCAAAAATCCAAACAGGTCACCCGGTAAACTGGAACTACAAGGAAATTATTTACATTTCCAAATGAATCCCCTAAGGAGGAATTATTTTATGAAGAAGATGGTTTATTTCATGTTAGCAGGTGCCATGGCCCTTATGCTTGCAGGTTGCGGAAGTGATGCAGCAGTTGAGGAACTTGTTCAAAACGATACAGAAAAAGCTGAGGCGAAAACGAATAGTGATGCCGGCAAGGAAGAAAAACCAGAGGAAGAAGTGCAGGAGGAAGATATCTGGACGTACTACAATGATTCAAAATGGTCCGATAACTACAAGGGCTTGAAAATGGAAATTCAAAAAGCGGTCGTCACGGATCAAGCCCCTACGATGGAAGATGAAAATGCCAAGGCATCAGCAGTTGGGGTAAAGTTCAAAATGGAAAACACCACTGATGGAAAGTTCACCTTCTACCCCGACCAGGCCGTGCTCGTAACCAGCACCGGAGAACAGATCGACATGCCTGACATGTGGGTCTCCGACAACATCGGTGGCGAGATCGACAAAGGCGTCATCAAGGAAGGTAATATCATCTGGTACCTTGAAAGAGGCCATGCAGAAGATATCGAATGGATCAAACTTGAATTCAGCGGCCATCAGGGACCGGAGGATGATTTTGAAGCGGAATATAAGGAATATGAGATTGAGTTGCAGTTGAAGTAGGATATGGGTCTGACACTTGGTAGAGCACCAGGGGGGTCAGACCTTATTTTTTGGGACTTGGGAGTGCTAATAATATTTCCACCTCCCCCTCACCCATACTAGCGAAGTAACGGGAGGGATCACAAAAAGAGATGAGCCTCTAAAGACCCATCTCTTCTACATATACTCTTCCTTTAATATAAGGAACAATTGGTTGGGATGCATGTGAAGAAATTCCCTAACTCAAAAGCTTGAAATGGCTGTTCTTCTTATTTTAGAAATGCTTGATAATAGCGGGTCATCGCAACCGCAAAATCTCCACGCGCGACTTTTTCTTCTGGGTTAAAGGAAGCCTTGATTACTGGTTCCAGATCATAAGGTCCTTGTTCAGATGAAAATTGTGCATTAAGGATGTTTAAGTCGAGCGCAAGTTGCACATATCCTCTTAATTCTGCCGGTACAACGGAAGCATCTTCAATGGCAATCCTTTCATCTTTGTACTGTACCGTTAATTCTCCTTCAAATTGCTGTGCTTCTTCTTGTAATCCAATCGCTTGAACAAGAGAATAAGCAAGTTCTGCACGGCTTACGCTGGCATTAGGAGAAAAATTCCCGGTTGCTTCATCCACAAGTACAACTGCATTCTGGTTATGACTTTCATCACGGAAAGCACTCCCCTTGGCAGTCACAGCCTCTACAAATGCTTTATCCTTTGACTTCACATCAGTGAAAGTACCCTTTGTATCGAGAGGTAAAGATTGACGGATTTCAGCACCCATCACCAAATACCGGGCAAGATGCTTTCTGTCAATGTATGAACCTGGATTGAAATTGCCAGTGGAAAGTCCATCAAATAGACGTTCCTTAACCCCCATCTGGATGGCAGAAGCAGCTGGGTGTCCGCTAATATCGTTCAATCCCGTAAACCCACTGATTTTTGAAAAAGCAAGAGATCCATTCACCGTTTCAGGTATACTCACACCAAGCGGATTTGATTCACTTCCTTTCAGCCCTCTTAATTCCACTTTCCATAGACCAGGCTGAGGAGAATTAACAGTGACAGTGCGATCAGTATACAATGGAAAAAGCACGCTGATACCTGAACTGTGCTCCTCTCCATTCGGTGCAATGAGGATGAGGTTAACAGGGTTTCCTGTTTCCTCAAGCAGTCCTTTAGCATTGATCTTGGCTGTCAGGGAAGTTAAACCTTCTTCCACAGTGAACTCATGCTGGTTAGTAGAGAGTAAAGCAGCCGGATCATAATCCACTGTAAAGTCTTCTCTTTGTGTTTCCGACTCAACACTGCTGTTGAAAGCTTGATTCATATTAAGAGTCTGACCATATTCCTTTCCGTTATAAATAGCATCAAGAGCTGCATATGCGTTCACATACCCTGCTCCCACCTCCCAAGATTCGTATCCTGGCATATTGGTGGCGGTTTGTTGAAGAATTTCTTTTACTCCTGCTGGTGACATTGTAGGTTCTGCTTCGAGAAGGAGAGCCACAATTCCCGCTACATGCGGAGTTGCCATAGATGTTCCACTCATTGTTGTGTAGTATGGCACATGTGCTGGATCAAGGGTCTCGGCATCCTGGTCAATCGCCAGACTGGAAACAGGTGCCAATACTCTAGTCGAGACGATATCTACACCTGGAGCTGTTATGGATGGTTCATCCATCCATGTCCATTCCTGACCGTCCATGACGAATGTTCCGCCTGCATCCTTTGTGCCTCTTGATGAGAAATCAGCCAGTGTACCGTCTTTTACCCCAGCTGCCACGGAAATGACCCATGGTGCTTTTGCATACGGATTATGTGTGTTTTCACCAGGCCCTTCATTCCCTGCAGCAAATAAAACAGTGATTCCTCTGTCATATGCTTTTTTACTTGCGATGTTAATTGGGTGGTTCGGATCAAAATCCCCGGAAGACCCCCAAGAGTTAGTGATTACTCTAATTTGGTATTCCTGTTGATGGGTGATGGCATAATCAAACCCGCCAATCCCGTCAAGAACAAATAGTGCCGCTCCTGATCCATAACCAATCAAATCAGCTCCAGGTGCTGCCCCTTCATATTTTCCTGAAGACATGGCACCTGTTCCGCCAACCGTACCTGCCACATGCGTTCCGTGTCCGGAATTGGTGTCTGTGTTCGGTACATTTTCTTGATAAGTAATCGGTAAAAGAGACGGTTCCAGTGCGTTTAAATTGGCAGGTGCCATGACATTTTGAACAAGATTCCTTCCGAGTTCATGGTCTTTGTGCGTGCCGTCGACACCGCTGTCATTGACAACCACACCTACGCCTTCACCCGTTACAGGGAAACCACCGTTCTTTTCTTGAAAAGATTGATCGGTTCTTGCTTTGTCAACGCCGGTGATGGCTGTTGCATCCGCATTGAAAAACTCTAATTCCTCATTTAAGTAGATGGATTGCACTTCTGAAGAGTCTGCAAGTTTTTCAATCCCCGCCTTAGTGGCAATGATTCCGGCCATTGGAAGAGACTTCAGCGTCACCCCTGTCGTCACACCCGCTTCTCTTAATAAGTCAAGATGATCGGCTCCAGGGGCACCGTCCCCTTTAAATGTAACAATAGCCTCTACAGTTGACGCCGTTTCCAATACGTTCTGAATCTTCGAATCCACAACTGCCCCTGGGGTACCTGTCGTTTCGGCAGCTGCCCCCCCGATAAAGAATGAAGGGATAATCAAGAACACCGCAAGTAAAACCAAACCAATCTTCTTCATAGTATTCTCCTCTCTCAAAGTCTATTAATATTGTTGAAAAGCATTTTCCACTGCCTTGAAGGCATCAATGTAACCTGCACCGGTTTCCCATATTTCATAACCCGGCATGGGTCTGGCCGTTTCCTCCAAGATACTCTTCACTTCTAAAGGAGTAAGCGTTGGATTTGCATCCAATAAAAGCGCAATGACTCCTGCAGTATGAGGTGCCGCCATCGAAGTACCGCTCATCGTTGTATAATACGGGATATAAGCGGGGTCAATGTATTCGGCGTCCTTAGTTGCTCCAAGAAGCGGAAGCGGCGACAGCACACGTGTCGAAATAATATCCACTCCCGGTGCCGTAATGGTAGGTCTGTCAGACCAAGTCCACTCTTTCCCATCTACTGTCACTGTACCTCCTTTTCCTTGTTCTCCTCTTGAAGAGAAATCAGCAAGTTCATAGGTATCGTTTCCGGCTGATGCCGTTACTACCCAGGGGGCTTTCTTGTAATTTCCGGATATCGTCGAAGCATCCGGTCCAGAGTTGCCCGCTGAAAAGACTGTGATGATCCCTCTGTCAAATAATTTCTTTGTGGCGATATTAATAGGATCATAGGGATCAAACTCTTTACCTGCTTCGCTCGTATCTCCCCAGGAGTTCGTAATGACCCGGATATTATATTCCCGCTGGTGGGTCAGGGCATAATCAAATCCCCCAATCGTATCGAGCATAGCCAGTGCCGCTCCGGAACCATATCCAATTAAGTTGGCACCCGGTGCAACGCCTTCATACTTACCTCCCGACATGGTTCCTGTACCGCCGACAATACCAGCGACATGAGTCCCGTGTCCTGAGTTATTGTCGGTGTTAGGGACATTCTCTGTGTAAGTAACTGGAAGGATTGCATCCACTGCGTGGAGATTGGTGGAACCGAGCACGTTTTGAACCAGATGACTGCCGTATTCGAGGTCATCATGGGTTCCATCTACCCCGCTATCGTTAATGACCACTCCGATTCCTTTACCGGACACAGGAAGACCTCCATTTTGTTTCGTCATAACTGGGTTAGTACGTACTTCATCCACACCCGTTATGGAAGTGCCATCTTCATTTTCATATGTCAAATCTCTATTTAAGTAAATCGAAACAACTTCTTGGGATTCCGCAAGCTTCTCCACCTGAGATTTGGTGGCCAGCACTCCTGCCATTGGCAGACTTTCAAAACTCAAACCTGCATCTATGCCGGCTTCCTTTAAGATGTTTGCCCTATTTTCATGAGCTCCCTCTTCAAAGGTGACAATCACTTCAACAGGCTCCAAAGCTGTGGCCATCTCCTCTACAAGGTTCTCATCTACTACCGCCTTACGGTCCATGCTTGATGCCTCATGATGGGCCCAAGATGAAGAAAACATCGTTATGATCAACAAAAGTGAAATGAAAATCGTTTTTATCTTCACTTTATCCACTCCTTTCCATGTATTCATTCTCTCATTTTCCTAATCTTTCGACTATTATGCGTCTGTAGTAAATAAACAGAGCATGAGCAGTATATGGTTACTACTTTAGTAGTAGATAACCTAGTACTCTTTTCCTCAAAAACGAGCACATCAGGTGAGACATCAACAGGCAATCAATAGAGTAAAACACAACAAAACCGGCCATAGGCTGAGGCCCATGACCGGTTTACATATAGCTTCACTTTATTCGCTTTCAAGAACTTGGCGGGAAGGGCACTAATTTGTTTTGAACTGCATGGATGATCACCTGTGAGCGGCTTTTCACATTTAGTTTCTTAAATATATTGCTCACATGGATTTTAACCGTTTTGTCACTTACAAACAGCCTCTCGCCAATTTCTTTATTGGTTAACCCTTCAACCAGACAAGAGAGAACTTCCCTTTCTCTTTCCGTGAGTGAATTCTCTTCCTTATCATTTCTATGGTTCTGCTGATGGAAGGTTAAGAGTTTTCTAGTTAGTGAAGGATGAATAACCGATTCTCCATGAAACACAGTTCTTACAGCCTCTACCACTTGATCCGATGGTGCATCCTTTAATAGATAGCCATCTGCTCCTTCTTTGATGGCCGACATAAAATATTCTTCATGGCTGTGCATGGTTAATATCAGAACCTTGATTTGAGGGTATTGCTGTTTCAAGATCCTTGTTACCTCTACTCCGTTCATTCCCGGTAAATTGATATCCATTAGAATGATATCGGGAGCCAGCTCTCTTACCTTATTCAATGCATCGCTTCCGGTAACGGCTTCCCCAATAACGTTAATATCATCTTCTGACTCGATGATGGTTTTCAGCCCATCCCGCAGCACTGCATGGTCATCCACCAATAATAATTTGATCATTGTCGCTTTCTCCTTCCAATCCCATCCTAGGAACAGTGATGGTCACATCCGTCCCTTCACCTTCTTTGCTGTCAATTTGAAGGGATGCATTGATTTTCTCAGCAGAATCATTGATTTGCAGGATTCCAAAATGAGGATTCTCCCTCGCATCAAGCATCGCTTGAAAAAGTGAAAATCCGACACCGTCATCTTTGACCCGCAGTAAAATATGCTCGTATTCATAACACAACAGAATCTCAACGGTAGTGGCCTTTGCATGCTTGATGACGTTTTGCAAGCTTTCCTGAAAGATATCAAACAATACTTTCTCAACCATGGAATTTAACTCCACTTCATCCCCTCTAACTTTGAAAGAGATATTGAGCGAAAATTCTCTTCTGGCTGCTTCCGTTTTTGCCTCTATCGCTTTTGACAGACCCACTCTTTCTGTAGGATACGGCCTCAAGGCATAGATGGATTCTCTAACTTCCCGCAAACTTTCCCGCAGCCCAAAGACACTTTCATCAACGAGTTTCAGGGTTTCTTCAGGCTTCTTATTGAACCTTCGGCCGGCCGATTCCAATTTCATCACAGCCCCCGCGAGTGTCTGTGCAATCCCATCATGGATATCCCTTGCAATTCTATTCCTCTCTTCAAGTAAGATTCGCTTTTCCTTCTCTTTGAACAGCATACGAGTCTTGATGGTCACCGCCAATTGGTTTGAAAGCGTCGCAATGGATTGAACATCCTCATCCGTAAAACTCTTGGTTCGAGTCCTTGCAGCCACCAGCATTCCGACCGTTTCTTTCTCAACTCGCAAAGGGAAATAGACTTGGGCTTTTAAGCGATCATTAAATAAGTTCGTTGATTTCATTACATTCATGCTCATATCTCCATATATAATGGGTTCCTTCACTTCTTCAAATTCTTCCGCCGTCTCCTGATCCAACTCTGTAACATGGACTGTATCCCCTTTCTGAAATTGCATACTCCATTGTCCATTCTCCTTGACCCATAATACAAATGCATCTGCATTGATAAACTCCGAGAAAGTGGTTTTGAGTTCATTCAACCATTTTTCTCCCGGTACTAACTGGTTGAGTTGGGAGGTGATGATAAATAGGGATTTCAATCTTTTCTTTTCAGCACGAAGCCTCACAATGGCAGAGCTTAAAAGCGCGAAACCGACCAGCGGAGAAAAGAAAAAGAAATATGAAAAAACATCGATTTCCCCTCTATTTTGGCTTCCAAGCACATATAACAATCCCCCATAAAGCAAGGAAATCAACACACAGTTTAACTCTGTAAGGGTTTTTGTAGCCCAGGATTTGAAAGTATAAGCTTGCGGCCTGAGCAAAAGGACGATATCGACAATCAAATTATTTACCAAGAAAAAAAAGAGCTGCATAAAGAAATACTGAAATATCCCCTGCAGGAAAGATGAATCAATTGCCTGTTGAATAAAGGGGTCAAGCTCGTTGAGAAAAAAAGTAGCTGCCAAAAGGCTTAGAACCAATTGGGCAGGATTAAAAATAATGGTTCTTAAAGGCCGCTGATGCTTTACATTAACCAGCAAAACAGCCGTGGCGTATGTAATCGCTGTGACCGAGAAGCCAAACAACAAAAAAATGACATACACAATAGGAAAAGTAATGGCCGTAAATCCTCTCCATACAGGCATAGGATAATATTCACTGACAATAAGGAAAATAAATAAAAGCAAGAGGACAAGATAGTTTTCAACTGGCTCAACGAAAAGCACAGCTGAAATAACAGTCAGCCACCCCAGGAAGGAAATCATATATAAATAGACCCTTGAGTACATCTCCCTCTTCTCAAAAATTCCGGTTTCCACCTTCCCCCTCCTATTCATTGTTTTAATTTTCAATTAATTTTACCCCCAAGCCAGCCGAAATTCAAATATCAAAAGAATGCAGACGCCCATACTGGGGCTGTATCGATGAATGAACTGGGTCAGACACACCTACTAAGAGCATTCATCCGTGTCAATCCAGCAGCTTTCTTTTTCCTCCCTAAAGCTCGTCCTGCCCTTCCCTCGCTTCAAACGTCATCATAATTTTCATTTTATTATATAGTTTTCTTTTCACCCATGTTAAGAAAACTGAGACTGACCGCCCACTTAAAATTGGATAAATCTGCTGAATCTCTCCCATTTAATGAAATATTCAAACAATAACCAATCTTTTTTCCCAGGAATGATGACCCTCCTGTTCTATCCTCTATTTACATTCATTTACAACAAATTAAAAATAGTCTCCTATAATATGAGCTGTTGTATTCAATAGATTCATGAAGGGAGTCATCCGCATGACAAATGAGAGACCGATGGAAAATTGGATTCAAAGACTGAATGAAGAGACCTTACATAAAGGGGTCGACCGTCGCAGCTTCCTTCAGGGAGCGGGGAAAGTCGCTGGCATTTCTTTAGGAATGGTGATTGCTCATTCGATGGGCGGTTTTTCTGTGTCCGCAGAAGAAGAAGAGTTTCAGGATTATCCGTTTTTACTTGGGGTAGCTTCCGGGGATCCACTCCCGGATAGTATCGTTTTATGGACACGTTTAGCAGTCGACCCTCTTAATGGCGGCGGCATGCCTGACCGTAAGATTCCCTTGAAGTGGGAAATCGCGAAAGATGAACATTTTCGGCATATTGTTCAGCGCGGTACGGAAGTGGCAAGTCCGGCCCTCGCACACTCCGTACATGCCGAGGTAGAGAACCTCGAAGCAGGTACGGTGTACTATTACCGGTTCAAAGCCGGGAAGGATTTCAGCCCGATCGGAAAAACGAAAACCCTCCCTGCCCTGAATGCAGACGTCGCTAGCCTCTCTTTTGCCTTTGCTTCCTGCCAGCAATATGAGCATGGCTATTATACTGCCTATAAGCATATGGCCAAAGAAGACCTTGACCTCGTTTTCCATCTTGGGGACTACATTTATGAATACGGTCCTGATGAATATGTAGCTAAAACAGGAAATGTCCGGCACCATAAAGGACCGGAAATCCGTTCGTTGGAGGACTACCGGAACCGTCATGCCCAATATCGTTCAGATACGGATCTGCAGGCTGCTCATGCGGCGTTCCCCTGGGTTGTCACATGGGATGACCATGAAGTGGAAAACAACTATGCTGATACGATCCCTGAAAAAGGACAATCTGTGGAAGAGTTCGTGAAACGGCGAGTTGCTGCTTATCAGGCTTACTATGAACACATGCCATTAAGACGATCGTCGATGCCGCACGGCGCGGACATGCAGCTTTACCGTCAGTTCTCATACGGGAACTTGGCTAATTTCATGGTCCTCGATTCCCGCCAGTATCGTTCTGATCAGGCGAATGGAGATAAAAGCTCTCCGCAGACGGCAGAATCCCTGGACCCTTCACGCACACTGCTTGGCGGCGAGCAGGAACAATGGGTTCTTGATCATCTCGGCAAATCCACCAGCTCCTGGAATGTACTTGCCCAGCAGATCTTTTTTGCAAAAAGAAACTATGGCCCAAGCCCTGATCAGCCGTTATACAGTATGGATGGCTGGGATGGCTACACACCTGCAAGGGAGCGCATCACGGAATTTGCACGAAAAGAAAACATGGATAACCTGATCGTCCTGACAGGTGATGTACACGCGAACTGGGCTTCTAATATCCTGGCAGACTTTGATGATCCGTCTTCGAATATGCTTGGAGCTGAGTTTGTCGGCACGTCGATCACATCAGGCGGGAACGGAGCGGACAAACGCGCAGACACGGACCGCATCCTCCAGCAGAACGAACATATAAAATTTTTCAACGATTATCGTGGGTATGTCCGCTGCCATGTCACACCGACCCAGTGGAGAACCGATTATCGTGTCGTTCCATTTGTCTCCAACCCTGGTGCAGATATTTCTACCAGAGCTTCATTTGTTTACGAAAAAGATTCAGAAGGACTGAAGGAAATCTCAGCATCAACCGTTCCACAAGGGAAGCTGCAGTCGACTGAAGTGGAAGATGATCGTCATGAAGCGCACGCCCGCGCCCATAAAAAACAAGCCCAAAAAGGCAAACAAAAGCAAATGAACTAGCCTAGTTTAGCATAGAGGAGGCTGAGGCTATGAATGATCGCAACCAGCAGTTGATCGGACACTTGGAAGAACTGAGGAGCCGGGCCATCAAAACCGTGCTCGCCTTTATTGGTTTCCTTATAGCGGGGCTGGCTTTTGTGAAACCGATCTACGAGTGGCTGATCAGAGATTTAGACACGAAACTTGCGATTCTCGGACCGAGCGACATTTTATGGGTGTACCTGATGATAGCAGCCGTTTTCTCACTGGCTGCAACCATCCCCGTCGCTGCCTATCAAATCTGGCGGTTTGTCGCACCGGGTCTGAGCCCAAGAGAACGAAAAGTGACGGTACGCTTCATTCCAGCCTTATTCTTTTTGTTCATTTTCGGCATTGGGTTCGGTTATTTCTTACTTTTCCCGATCGTCCTGGGTTTCTTAACCACCCTTTCCGCCGGCCAGTTTGAAATGATGTTTACCGCGGAAAAATATTTCCGCTTTATGCTGCACCTTACTGTCCCTTTTGGACTCTTATTTGAGATGCCCTTGGTGATCGTCTTCCTGACGGTACTTGGCATTTTGGATCCGGCAAAATTGAAAAAATCAAGAAGGATCGCCTATTTTTTGCTGATTGTCATTTCCGTGTTGATTACACCGCCGGATTTCCTTTCGGATGTACTCGTCATCCTGCCGCTTCTGCTTTTATATGAGATCAGCATTACATGTTCAACGATTGCGTATAAGAAACGCGCTTCTCGTTCTGCGGAGTCAGATGCAGCTCAGGAAAATTTAGTTTTAAGGAGTGAAAGGACTTGAATAAACACGATATGAACAGAAGAGACTTTCTGAAAGCAAGCGGGATCGGCACAGCTGCGCTTGCCCTTGGTACCACTGGATTGATGTCTTTGGGTAGTAATAAAGTATTTGCCGGTACAACGAAAAATAGTAAAGCAGCCGGCGGTTATGGTCCGCTTGTCAAAGACCCGGGCGGAGTGATGGACCTTCCGCGCGGCTTCCAGTACCGGATTATTTCAGAAGAAGGCGGAACACTTTCGGACGGCAGGCCCGTCCCTGCCAAGTTCGACGGGATGGCCGCCTATGCAGGCACCCATAACTCTACTATTCTCGTGAGAAACCATGAATTGAGCGGGAATACTAAATACCCCGTGATCGGGAAAAATCCTTACCGCCGTGAAGAATCGGGCGGAACCACTTCTTTAGTGGTCGGACCTGACCGCCAAGTAAGGAAGGAATACGTCTCATCTTCCGGTACCATCCGTAACTGTGCAGGCGGGGCGACTCCTTGGGGCACATGGCTTACTTGTGAAGAAACGCTCGAAGAAGGTCACGGCTATGTGTTTGAAGTAGATCCAAATAACCCTGAAAACAACATCTCGAAAACCCCGATTCGCGACATGGGTGCCTTTTCCCATGAAGCCACGGCCATCGACCCGGCAACAGGTGTCGTTTATCTGACCGAAGACGCCGGTCCAAGTTATTTGTATCGCTTCCTTCCTAACGACCGCAGTCAAAGGGTCGGTGCCCTGCAAAAAGGCGGCAAGCTTCAAGCGGCAGCCTACGAAGAAATGAGCATGGATGAAACCAGCCAGTTCCATACAGGGCAGAAATTCGGCATTGTTTGGAAAGATGTAGATCCGGAAAAACCGACCCTTGATGCAGGCAGAAAAGGATGCATTGCCTTCAGCCGTCTGGAGGGTGCTTATTTTGAAGGCGGCGTGTTCTGGTTTGATGATACATCCGCCGGGGATAAAGATTTGGGCCGTGTGTACCGCTATATTCCGGCCACCAATACACTGGAGCTATTCTATGAATCTACTGCGCAAAATGATCTGGAAATGCCTGATAATATTTGCATCACACCCTGGGGAGATCTGTGGATCGCTGAAGACGGCGGCGGTGTCGATCGTGTCATCGGGATGACACCAGAGGGCGAAACGTACGTGTTCGCAGAAAATAAAGTGAACGATTCCGAGCTTGCAGGGCCTACGTTCTCAACAGACGGCCGGACGTTCTTCATCAATATCCAGTCACCCGGGATGACCTTTGCGATCTGGGGACCATTCGCCAGGAAAAATGCAGCCCGCAGAAGGCTGAAGGGCCATGCCGCCCCGCCGGCTGCCTACGCACCGAAAATCTCTGACAAACTATCGGCCTTTGCGGAAGTACAGGGAATGTCGGATTTAGAGGCAGCTGCGTTCCAGCGTCACGGCATGCCAATTTTATAAAACCGACAGGAGGAGAAAAGTATGCTAACGAATATCGGAATCCCAGGATTAATCCTTGTATTGGTGATCGCGTTGATCATCTTCGGCCCTTCGAAACTACCGGAAATCGGACGTGCTTTCGGAAGCACATTAAAAGAATTCAAAAGCGCCACCAAAGACTTAGTCAATGGACATGATGAAGACAAGAGTCCTTCTGCAGACGAAGGTCAAAGACTGAAGGCCTTGGAAAAAGAAAAGCAGCATACAGGCAGCTGACATTCAGCGCAAAAAAACGTCCAGGGTTTCTTACTCTGGACGTTTTTGATGATGGAAATCGTTTTGTCTATCTTAAACGTTCTCCTCTCTCTCTCTCAAAAAGTTCTCATATACCTCTCTTGCCTTATCCGGATTCGGCATTTCCTTCGCTACTCTTCTATGTATGTCATTCAACAGATATAGCCCCCTGAACAAACAACCTGCAATGATGCCGAAAGCAAGGACGCCGCCAACCCAAGGCCCCGTTATAAACAATACCAAACCTAGTATACTCGCTAAAAAAATCGATAGGATCAAGTACAAACGAATAACTCCCCTTTTACCTGGTTATTTGTTCCCCGTAACCAGTGACATTCCTCAACTCCACTGACATTCCTTCCTCATTATGTCAAAAGTCTTACACCCCTTCAATCTTTCATACGAAGAAAAAACACGCAATCACCCGTATACTATATAAAAAGGGGCGCTTTCACAAATACTAACCAAAGGAGAAAACCTATGAAATTATTTCATTACCACTACTGGACAGACAAAGTAAAGGAAATGGAACACGTTTATCAGCAGCTCGGCTTCCAGACCGTGTTGAGGGTCGGCAGGCTGGATGGTGAGATGCAAACCTTCAATCCCCCGTTGACCTGGGATGATTTTCAAGGAAAAGAAATTGCGTTCAGGATCATCGAGATGGTCAAAGGGCAGACAAATGTGACATTCGGACAGGGCAAGCGGGACCGGTTCGATCATATCGGTGTTCTGGTGGATGAAAAAGAGTACAGCGAAATCCTTGGCAGGGCTGGCGAACTGGACTGGGCCGTCAGCGAAGGCGAACGGAGAACCTTCATTTCGACTCCGTGGAAATTCCGGATCGAGCTTCAACGAAGAAGCGATGTGGTGACGGAGGAACAGCATACAGTAATCCGTCAAATGAAGATCAATGTTCCTTTTACTTTACACCCTGGATCGGTTGCCCAATTGTTGGACCTGGATGTCCTTCATGAGGAAGAATCGCGTTTGAATGTCGGGAATGATGAATGGAGCATTGTCTTCAATAAGGAGGAGGATGTTCGATTGCATGCTGTTCATTTTACAGGTGACGGGAGGAATGATGTGGATCCTGCTGGGGTTAGGTTGAACTGAGCATTTTTTTGCAAACATCAAAAAAGGTTCTGCCTCTAAGGGGTTCCGTTTAGGGGGGAATCCTTGATTCACACCCAAATTAGAAGCAGAAATAGTAATGTAATTATCACTGTATTTAACAGTAAAAAACCAGAGCCATTAGATGTCTTTTATTTTTATGTCTATATAATCTTCTTATTTCGTTAAAGCTCCCTTTACTTTAATAAAAATAAAAGACATTGTGAAAAAATAGCTATAAATCTTACAAAGAAACTTGGCATTTAGAAATGCTCCTTGAGTTTCTACATTTGATAGATATAGAATTTTTACTTATCTATATTAGTTCTTCTTAAACTAAACTGCTTACAAAATCATTCTCATTTCAATTTCGTTTTCTTTTTGTCCAACACTGCTAAATCCTACTTTTTCATAGACACGAATTGCTGCTTTGTTTTTCGAGTCTACAACTAATTTTACGATATCAATGTTAGTGTTATAGTGTTTAATACCAAACTCTATTCCTTGTTGGACATAGTTTGCCCCTAAGCCTTCGCCAACTAAATTAGGTTTTAGAGCTAAACCTATTTCCATAATGTTTCCATTTGTGTTGAACTCAAATAAACCAGCAGCCTCATTATCTAATAATGCTACAAACCCGTCGCAACCACCAGGCCCTTTTAATTTATTAGTCTCCTTGAATGACTCATAATATGGAGTCATTACTACTTCTTCAATAAAGCCCTCATAATTCCATGAGTCAATTTCTTTTACAAACTCCATATTTATGGGAATAAATTTAAAACACAAATTAACTTCACCTCTGACGATTTTTTCTACAACTAAGCTGTTCTATTCTTCATAATTTTTTTACTGACCCATTTCTTTTCAACAAAACCGGATTGGTTATTTATAGTCTGGAACAAACACAAGAAATGGGATATTGCCACAATAATTATTTCAAAATGCACCGAATAATTCAATTTTCATTTATCATAATCCCGAATCCAATTCTTCAACTAACCTGCCCAATAGTTAAAGATAGGCAATAGCCCGAAATCAACTATCTGACCTCCAGCAATTGCCCCGTTTAACAATCACTTTTGAACCAACTTCTTAATTCAATCATACTAAATACATATCCGTTATAGACTTATTCCTAATGAACCCAAGGTCTTCATAAAGCTTAATCGCTGGATTATCTTTAAGTACAGCCAAACGGGTAGCCGGGTACTCTTTACTCGAAATGTTAATAGAATGGGATAACAAAAATCGACCAAGACCCCTTTGTTGGTGTTCAGGATCCACGGCTAAACTCATGATGAGAGGATAGTTTTCAAATTCCATGTGAAGGCAGACACCCACAATGCTGTCAGTGCTCTTATCTACAATCACTCTTGAAGACTCATCCATGATTCTATTGTTTTTATGTTTTCTATGAATTCCATCACGTGTTGAATATAATCCTCTTTGGCTGCGATCTGTTTATATGCTCTATTTGCTTTAAAGGCTTTCATGATTAAACCTGCTATATCATCCGTATCTTTACTTGAAACAGATTTTGATCTATATCCTTCAGGAAGCATTGCCTTCAACGATTGTGTTGGACGGATCATCCAATAATTGACTTCACGAACCTGGCATCCTTGTTGTTTATAAGCAGGAACGTGTTCTTCTACAATGTCTATAAAGTAAATTTCATCTTCAGTTTTCGATATCTTTTTTAAATAGTTTAAAAGCTTATGGACCAACCCTTCATAATCATCATAAGGCGGCACAACAAATAAATCTGCCATGAAATGAGGTTTCAGGAATACACCGCCAACGATGGTTTCATCCTTCAAGATTAAATATCCGCAGTCAAAAATGGATGCAATTTCGATCATTGCCGCCGTGGACCTTCTAAAAAAGTAATCTGCATATTTTTGTCCATAATAAATGGAATAATAGCGGATGTATTCTTCGGGTTCCTGATAGACTAATCTCAACCCATCTTCTAGATCAATACGTTCCTTTAAAGATTGACCTTGCTCACTCATTCATTCTCCCCCTCCTCTTCAACTAAACTCCCAATAATTGAAGAAGAGCAATAGCCGGAGATCAATTATCTGATCTTCAGTTATTGCTCCCGATTGTTTCATATCACTTTTTAATACAAATCAGATCGATAGAATCCAAGAAACCATAATTGTTGTTTCCTAATGATAGGTAATCGCCGTTCTACATTGTTCTCTCTACTTACATTATACTACTAATGAAAAATTATTTACAGACTATTCTTTCTATAGATCCTGCCCTATACTGTTATATACAAATCTAAAGTATACGAGGTGTATCAGTATGGATGACAAAAAAAATGTCTTGGATCATGGTCCTTTCTTTCATGGTACTAAAGCAAAACTAAACATTGGGGATCTTTTAGAACCGCAGCACTTATCAAATTACCAGGACAAAAAATCCAACTATATATATTTCACTGCAACATTAAATGCGGCTAAATGGGGTGCTGAATTAGCAAAATCTGAATCAAAAGAAAGAATTTACATTGTAGAACCATTAGGTGATTTTGAAAATGATCCGAACTTAACAGACAAGAAGTTTCCTGGAAACCCAACACGTTCATATAGGTCTAAATCGCCTTTGAAAATAATAGCTGAATTACGTACATGGGAAAGACATTCCGATGAAGAAATAAATCATATGCTTACCTCTTTAAGAAAGTTACGTGAACAAGGAAAAGCTGTAATATACGATTAATCTCAACATTTCTTAACCATAATGATATCCATTTGCTCTTCATCACCCAAATAAAAAGAGTGTGTTCCAGTTTAGTGTGAATCAGCAAGGGTACATCTTTCTATATTAATAGTCATTAAAAGTATGCCACTCCTTCTTGGATGCTTTTGGCTTCTTTGATGATTGAATTTATCAGTGTAGACACGCTTTGTTCTTTAGCTAATCTGGGACTTTGCCCAGACCAAAGGGACATAAAAGCATCTTTGCCTTGTAGTGAAGATGCTTTTCTTATTCTTTTAGTTAATGAATTTTGAATGGGGAAATCTGGTAATAACTCTTCGCATTCCTGCATATCACACGTGAATTTATTTTTTATACCTCTTGCCCATTTACCAGAAAATGCACGCGTTAAAATTATGATATCTTCATTGGTATTTAAGATTGCATCTTTATGCAGACGGTTAGCACCACTCTCAGCACACGTTAAAAATGCTGTACCCATCTGGACACCTTGAGCTCCCAGACATAGGGAAGCCATCAAACCTCTTCCGTCCATAATTCCACCAGCGGCAATGACGGGAATACTTACAGAATCAACTACTTGAGGAATTAGGGACATTAATCCAACCAAACTTTCTTGAGTGTCCTTTATAAAGTTTCCTCGATGTCCGCCAGCTTCACTTCCTTGAACCACAACCATATCCATCCCACTGTTTTCAATTTCAACTGCTTCCGAAACAGTGGTGGCTGTTCCAATCAACATAATATTTTGTCGCTTTAACTCATGAATGATTTCCGCGGAAGGAATACCAAAAGTAAATGAACAGATAGGGATCTTTTCTTCAATCACCACTTTAATTTGTTCATTAAAAGAGTTTACCACTTGGTTAAATTGAGGAACTTCAAGACGGTCAGGTTCTTGAACATGTAGTTCCTTTCTTATAGGTTCTAATTTCTCATCAGCGAATTTGATGGATGCATCAGTGAAATTAAATTCATTAGGGACGAATAGATTGATTCCAAAGTTACCTGTTGTTAATTGTTTGATTTCCCTGGTTTGTATTCTTATTTGCTCAGCAGTCATGTAACCTGCTCCCATCATTCCTAAGCCGCCAGAATTGGATACCTCAGATACCAATTGAGAAGTTGTAATTCCACCCGCCATAGGTGCTTGAATGATCGGATAATTAATTTTTAAAAGATCTGTCAATGTATTATTCAATAAATAGCCCACCTTAATTGGAATTAAAAGACTTTAGAAATTGATTTCTGGTAAGAATCTTCCTTTATGGATGCAGTACAAACCTCCAATATGCCAAACAAATAAACGTACAAACCCAGGAAACAAACCCAAACACCGTGACAATCGTATTCTCAGACCACCCGTATCTCAAGCCATAGTGAAAATGAATCGGTGTCATCCTGAAGATCCGCTTCCCTGTCATTTTAAATGAGGCAACCTGAAGGATCACCGAAAGCTGCTCGGCAAAATAGATGATGAATAACAGCGGAATGAGAATCTCCACCTTCTCAATCACGGCAAGAAATGAAAGGGATCCGCCGATCGCCAATGATCCGGTATCCCCCATAAATGCTTTGGCAGGATAGAGATTATAAATAAGAAAACCGAGCAGGCATCCGATCATGACCAAACTAAAAAGCTTCACCTCTGGTGTGTCCGATATGACAAAAAAGAAAAAGTATGTAGGGATGGCAACGATGCCTAACAGCCCGTCCAGGCCGTCTGTAAAATTGATGGCATTGGCCGAACCAACAACAAATAAGGCGATCACAATGATATAAACCACCATCGGAATATCAAAGGAGACATTTTGAGTAATACGAATTCCGGTATCTATCCCCAGTCCGCTGATCACGTAGAAAAGCAATGAACCCGTAAATAGAAATTGCAGCACGAGCTTTGTCCTGCCCGATACCCCTAATGGATCTTGGCGTGAAGCCTTCCAAAAGTCATCCAAAAAACCGATAAAACCAAATAGGATGTACGTAGCAGCCAGGAAATACATAAATGGGGTAGGCGAAAATAGGACGGATACGATAATGCCTGTTAAAAGAATGATTCCAAACATCAGCGGAGTCCCTTTTTTCAACTGATGATTGGAAGGAAGCTCTTTCCTGATCGGCTGAAGCAGCTTTAATTTTGTTAATAGAGCAATGAAAAACGGGGACAACACAGCGACTACTATAAAAGCAATGATGGCCGGGATGATTTGATCACTCACATCTAGTATTCTCCTTTTCTATTTATTTCCTATATATAAGTTCTAGTAAGACGGTTGATATCCTTTAATCTATGCGAAAAAGCTGCGTATGATCATGATGCACATAAAAAAGCCTCCCACTCCCAAAGGAAGCAGAAGGCCGAAACGCTTTATTTTTTATGAACAGAAGCATTATAAATCGACTCAATCGCACTCTTCATCGCTTCGTCGAATTCTTCACCCGTTTGATTGACCCTCAATTCCTCAGCCAGTGCACGGGAGAAGCTTGCAATCATTCCATCGTTTTCTTTCAGCTTCTCATTCGCTTCTTCACGGGAGTATCCTCCGGACAGGGCAACCACCCGGACGACGCGCGGATGCTCGACCAATTCTTTGTACGCATTGGCCTTTGTCGGTATGGTGAGCTTCAGCATCACGTTTTCATCTTCGGACAAATCATTCAGATGCTTGAGGATCTCCGTCCGCAGGATTTCTTCGCACTCTTCCTTGTTCCCGCTGTGGATATTCACTTCCGGCTCGATGATTGGAATGAGATCGGCCGCTATAATTCTCTTGCCGATCTCGAATTGCTGATCCACCACGGCCTTGATCCCCGCTTCATTCGGCTCATGGATGACCGAACGCATCTTGGTGCCGAAAATATTCCGTTCATTCGCACGGCGAAGCGTCTCATCCAAATCCGGATTCGGCTTCATGAGCTGGACGCCATTTTCTTGTTCAGCAAGCCCTTTATCCACTTTCAAGAATGGGACAATTCCGTTGTCAGCCAGATAATCCGCCGTATACTTCCCTTCTACCTTGCTGTCCATCGTCTGCTCGAACAAAATCACTCCGAGGATGTGCTCTGAGGTGAAAGCAGGAGACGTCATGATCCTCGTACGCATCTCGTGCACCTGCTCAAACATTTCGTCGTCATTCGAATAGGCATCCCCAATCACGCCATACGCTTCCAACGCTTTAGGTGTACTGCCGCCGCTCTGATCCAGCGCTGCAATAAACCCTTTACCATTCTTCATTCGATCCAATTGACTCTGATTCATCCGTTCCACTCCTTTTTCATTCTTCTGGTAAACCTTCCTCTATACTAGTTCCCCATTTTTTCGGGAGTTAACACATATTATGCGGGAATTGGATGTTTTCTTCAGAAATGGTGGATCTCTATTTAGTTGGATTTATGACATGTTATCACCATAAACGGAAACGGTGGCTTCCCCTCCGCATTCTTATGGGGCTCCACTATCTCCGAAATTTCCACAAGCCCATAATCCCCGAAGTCACGCTTGATGGACTCGCTATTATAGAAGAACATTTTCACACCTTCCATGATCTCGAAATAGTCCTTGCCGAGCTGTTTGCCCTTCCCATACATCGGGGCATCTTTTGAAATCGTCGTAAACACCATGTATCCGCCGGGTATCAGCTGGTCGTAGCAGTCCCTGATAAACTTTCCCCGCTCCTCTTCACTCAACAAGTCAATGAGCGCATAGCTGAATATCCCGTCGTACTGTTTGTTGTCAAACGGCATATCGGATACCGAACCATGGTAGATGGGAATCTCCATTCTGCTTTCCCTCGCCAGTTCTATCGCCGTTTTAGAAATCTCGATACCAGTTGCACTCATACCGCTTTCCATAAAAACCTTCGCATTTCGGCCGTAACCAATACCCGGAATAAGCACATCCTTCACGTTCTTCTCAAGGAAAAAATCCTTCGTACGGATGGCAGAGTCTGCAGGTTCGAACCCCCACATCGTTTGATTTTGTATGAAACTTGCTTCCCAGAATTCTGTCATGAAAACACACCCTTTTCAATGAAAATTTCAGCCTTAATGACACTGAAATGGACCATTTTTTAATATTTCTACAAATTATATCGTAGCTCCATCACTATTTAGCATTCGATCGTTAAAAAGATCCTCCTTCAAGTCAAATCAGACAAAATCAGTAACCTTCTCGCCCTTTTATTATCGAATTCTTTGAATTTATTATTGAAATCCAAAGAATTATTATCGAAATTGAGGAATATATTATCGAATGGCCGGAAGCAGCTTTAGTTTATTTTCAATTCTCTGGATATATGACCAAATAGCTCTTGTTATGAGCGTCTTGAAACTTTTATGATCAAACTATGTCCTTCCATACGCTAAGACTAGCTTTACCAAAGAACCGATCCCATTCCAACCGAAAAATAAAAGTACTTCTTATCGGATACCCCCGGCTCCCCGCGCTCAATCACATCCGTACAATCCACCCACTTCACCTGCTGAAGCTTCTGATCTAGTTGACGATTAATCTCCTTTTCGATCTCCCTCATCTCCGCCATGAACTCCCCAAATGTGAGATGAAAGTGATCGGCGGCCTGCCGGTGGGGAGCGTGCAGGATGAGAAGTTCCATGAATTCATCCGAGGTTGAAGCCTGCCTGGCAAGTTCATCCTCCCGCTGGACGATATACTGATACATCTCTCTCTTTCGTGGAGGAAGTGACTGCACGATGTCTCTCGCCAGTATTTCCATCATATGTCCATTCATGCCTAACACCTTTCTTATGACAGAAACGGGCTGCACATGTATGCAGCCCCCTCCGATTATTTTTTCATATTGTATTTCTTCATGAAGCGCTCCGCACGGCCTCCGCGATCGGAGAACTTCTGTCTTCCCGTATAGAACGGGTGGGTGTCGGAACTGATTTCCACTTTTAAGAGCGGATAGACATTCCCGTCCTCCCACTCAATCGTTTCAGCTGACGTCATTGTCGAACCCGTCAGGAACTTAAATCCGCTGTTCGTATCCATAAACACTACATCTTGATAGTCTGGGTGAATTCCTTTTTTCATCCGTCATTTTCCTCCTTGTTTCTATTACCAGCTTGATTTCTTCACACCGGGAATCTGCCCTTTATGCGCCAATTCACGGAATGCAATACGAGACATCTTGAACTTTCTAAGATATCCGCGAGGACGCCCCGTCACATCGCAGCGGTTCTTCAGGCGGGTAGGGGATGAATCCCGAGGAAGTTTCTTAAGCGCTTCGTAATCCCCCTTCTCCTTCAACTCTCTCCTTAACTCTGCATATTTCAACACCGTCTCCTGACGCTTCTTTTCCTTTGCGACTTTCGATTTCTTCGCCAACTGTATGTCCTCCTATCTATTTTCAAATCGTAATCATTACGATTTAATGAGTATAAAAGTATTAAATCATAATCATTCCGATTATGCAACTGAAAGTTACCGATCCTCGCAAAACGAAGCCAAAAAAAGACGGTCCCTCAATGAGGATCCGTCCCATTCCTATATATGTTTAACGACAGCTATCTCCCTGCCAAACCGGTCTCCCTCATCAACAAACCCCAAGCCTGCATATAGGTGATGAGCTCCTTTATTATCCGGGTGGTAGCCGACCACAATTTTGTCCGCAACCGGCAGCTTGGCCATTTCCTCGATCATCAGTTTCGTTGCTTCTTTCCCTATTCCTTGGCCCTGCCAGGATTGATCCACCATGATCCTGTAGATCCAGTATCCGTCAAGTTCTTCCTTGACTGAATTAAACATCAGGAACCCGGCCATCTTCCCATCGCTGTATATCGCATATGCCTTCAGCCCCGGTTCGAATTTCGTCTGTGCGATCGAAACCGCGTTTGATTCCATGTACTCGGCTTGTTTTTCCGTTAACGCCAACCCGCAGCACTCATACCAATTTTCAGAGTTGATTTCATCTAATCTGACATTCATCTTATATTCCCCTTTCGATCTAGGGGACCGCTCCATCACCTTTGTTAATGAGGCGTGCTCCCCTGGTGTTTTACCTTATTCAATGCAGTTTTGTTTTTCATACTGAACGCCTCCCTTAACAAAGATGGCCATATAAACTCAGGCATAATGATCATACCATATTTTTCTATATGATTAGTAAAAATATTTTTAATGACTTTAGTTTAACGGCTTCAGCTCAAGGATTTTTTGTTCGCAAGTGATAAATTGTCTAAATAGACAGCCATCTATATGGTAGAATGAATTTGCATTTATTTTCCAACAAAGAGGTGAATTGAATGTCAGACGGCTTAGGTTTGTTTTTGACGATTGTTCTCGAGATTTTCGTGTTTGTCCTGCTTAACTATTTTGCATTCAAGAAATCGGCCGGCAGTATTAAAAGGCGGTTGTGGGCTGGTATCATTTTTCTATTTCTGACCCCTATCATCTTTTTCGGAACGCTTATGTTCGTATCTATATTTGATGAGAGCGGCTGGGGCGCCGGCATATTGGCGGTGGTTTTTTCAGGACTCTATATACTGAATGGAATCATCATATTGCTCTCTTCCCTTCACATCTACCTTACTAAAAGACCCGGATAACGGTTAAAATCAGCGAGTAATCTCCGTCTTTATGTAATACAGATGTGGGTTCTCCTGCCGCCTAAACGCATATCCCCATCCCATTCCGTTCATAATAAAAGCTTAAATCAACTAAGGAAGGTGAACTTTCATGAAACAAAACCAACAACAGAAGTTGGATTCAGCGATGAAACCGGAAGCTGCCGGAACCAATGCCCAGGAAGTGAAAAAACAAATCCAAAAAGATGTGAGTGCCGGACAGGGCTCGATGACTTCCCGTGAAGCTGGTGCGATGCGGGACTAGTGAGTTTTCTAATTCCATCCTGCCTCCATTGATGACATTCCATTAGAATCATTCTAAGTGGCTTATATATTTGAAATCCGGCTTGTAATTTTGTGGTTTGGCTTGTATTTTTCAAAAGTGGCTTGTAAATCTGTGATTTGGCTTGTAAATCTGATAAGTGGGGCGATAAATGGTGAAAGTGGCTTGATTGATGACATCGGGCACGGTTTCACCAGCTTGTCACCCGAGTTTTCCCCTGAATCTCAGGCTTGTAAGGGATGAATTTGTCTATTTTAAACAAAACCACACAAAAAGGGCTGATTCCCGGCAACACTACAGCCGGGAATCAGCCATCAATTTATAATTTAATGAGATTGAAAATCTATCCCTTTAACCAAGTCCGGATCCGTCCAACAGCCATACCCGTCCGTCATCACAAAAAAGAGCCAAAAAAATAGGGCCAGACCCCCGCCGTGCTAATGTTTTGTTTGGCGGGGGTCTGGCCCTATGAATTGGCGAGTTTCTTACCTCAATGAACCACCTGTTGCTATTTCTCCCAAAGCTCGACCAGTCGGCCATCTGGATCTTCAATCCAAACAAATTGTCCAAATTCACTAACCTCTTTTTCCTTTACAAGCGGTACACCAATCCGTTCAAGGTGCATCATCATCTCGTCCAGATTATGCACTTGAAAATTCAACATCACTTGCTGTTCTGCTGGAAAATAACTGCTGTCCTCGGTAAAGAATGAAAAGATCGTTTCATTTCCTGGTTCGGGTTTTATCACAGTCCCATTCCAATTTTCAATATCAATCTTCAGCACTTCACTGTACCATCTTTTCACATCTTCCATATTCTTCGTTCTCCAAAATACTCCTCCGAAACCTTTTATCATCTTTCCCACTCCTGTCTCTCGTCAATCTTTAACACTGTTTCCATTTTAACATTCACGCCCGCAGAAGAATGATGTAAAATATCGATAATCAAAACAGCGCCTAACTCGACATTGGTTTTGGTACTCTCTTTTAATTGTACAATAAGTATTGTCCGAAATTTATGTCAATTGTCATATCAAAACAAAAAAATATCGAATAAATAGAAATGACGCATGCCAATCCATACGTCATTTCTTGTGTCGTTTAGGTAGAACGTTTTTTCAAATGTCGAAATGAGCCGTAGGACCTGTCCCAATGACTCAAATAGAGAAGTGGCCCGCGGCGTGACTCACCATTGCCCCCGCGCTCCATCCACATCACCCGTTCCCCCGACCCCTGATCCGTCCAACAGCCAAATACCCGCCGGACATCACAAAAAAGATCAGCAGCAAGCCGGCAAAACCATCTGTAAACCCGCTACGTTCAATCGCATATCCGAACAACGGAAAGCTGATCATGATCACAAAACTCTCCATCAAGCCGATCAGCGAAAGGAACGTCGACCTGACATTGCTTTCCAGGAACCGCTGAATGAATGAGCTGAAAATCGGTTCGAACAGGCTCAGCAGCTGCGCGAGGAACAGGAATGACAGCAGGATCGCCCAGTCGGTGGCAAAGATGAACAGAATGAAGAACAAAAGGAATAGTCCCAACCCGTAATAGAGGATATTGAAAAACTTGAACCGTTCTTCCACCTTGTACGCGACCTTCGCCATCACAACCCCTAGGAGTCCTTCAATCGTGAATATTGCCCCTACTACGATCGAGGAGTAGCCCAGTTGAATGAAGTATTCCTGTCCATAGAACACGATGATTACCATGACGGCACTCGCCAGGATGAACAGCACGACCGGCCGGTGGATGACGGGATTGTTTTTCCAGACCCTCACACCAAGTTTGAATTGATGGACCCACTGGTTATACCAGCGCCCGCCGATGTCTTCCGTCTTCTCGCGCTGTGGCTCATTCATGAACAGCAGCGGAATCACGGCAAGGACATGGGTCACGATCGTCGAGCCGTACACCCATTCCCAGCTGACCTCGGCCATGAAGCCGCCTAGGAATTTCGCCAGGCTCAGCGATAATAACGAAATCGCCATCATGTTCCCGATCACCCTCGTATAGTCTTTTTCTCGATTTTGATTTTTCAATGTGTCATAAGCAAATGCCTGCTCGGCGCCTGAATGGAAGGTGACCATCAGCCCCATCGACAGAAACGCGAGCGTGAACACAGTAAACGTCCCGCTGATCAGCATTAACAGTGCATACAGGAGGCTGAACAGATTCCCGATCACCAGGCTGACCTTCCTTCCGTACAAATCGGCGATCATACCGGTCGGCACCTCAAATAACACGATGGCTAGGTGCAGCAGCGCCTCCAGCAGCCCGATCTCACCGAACGTCATGCCCTTATCGCCGAGATAAATGACCCACAAAGCGCGGTCAAAAAATAACTGTGCAAAGAATAAATAAAAATAGAGCAAATATATATTGTTTTTCGTTTTCATTGAATGTCGTCCTCTCTTAAACAAAAAGTCAAAAAAAGCCGCAGGGCATCATCCCCTGCGGCTTTCGCTATTTTCAGGAAATCATACATCGTTCATGGATATTCAGCTAAAAATGGACAGACCTGTCCCGTTGGCAGCTGAAAATCCAAAAATAGACATCATGAAAACAAGATATTTCTTTCTGGCTCTGATGTCTACAGTGAACGATTGCATGAGTTTCCCTCCTTTATGTTTAAGATTCCCTTTTATTATATAGAGGTTTCCAGTTATAGACAAGTGAATATTAGGACTCGTCCCCCAAGCCCCACCATTCACTTCAGTCTATTCCAGAAAAGCAAAAACTCCCCACTGTAATGGTGAGTTCTCGTTGTTAAGTTCTGATTCCTATAGTAGAAGGAAGAATTCATATTCTTTTACAGAATTAATTCTATTTATCTTGCTATGGTAGTTAGTACACAAAATAAGTTCAGTTTATAAATTAGTAGAAATAAGATAGTAGCCGTAACAACTTGTACTAGGATTGCATTTACTATTATAGCTTCAATTTGAAAGGAGGTTTGATTATGGGAAAGAAATGTCCAAGCCATTGTCCTGAAGAATCCGGGGAAGTATGCCGCAATGACAGGATTCATAGTGATGTCGTGATAGAGTGTAATAACCTGCTAATACGCCAAGACTTCTGTGTGGATGCAATCGTGGGTGTAACACCACCCACAGATGGTGGTACCATACAGGAATTAGTTGAAAATACGATTTTTAAATATGCACCAGGAGTTTCACTTCCAAATGAACCTGTTCGACTAATGACCGTTATCGCTCGAAACCTCTCTGCCAACTCTGTGGATGTGACCATACAACGTGCTTCAACATCAGATAGTCTGCCACCTGTTAATCTAGTAAATGTGACCGTTTCACCAAACAGCGAAGTGGCGTTATCTGCTCCTAATGCGAATCAACTTGTCGCTTCAGCGGAAGTTGCGAGTAGAGTGAGATTCTTTATTACTGTGATTTATCCAGCTGATCCTGTTGCTCCAAATGATCCAGTATAATCTGCTCATTACTTCTACGAAGAAGGCACTTGAATTAAGTGCTTTCTTTTATTTATGGGTTAGTGTTTTCAGCATATGAACTCTACTCCCCCTAACCTGAATAATGGCCGGCACTCGAATTAACACTGAAATTGGCACTGGTTGGGGGCTGCAATTTACACCATGGGGACAGGTACCATGGTTCTTTTCCCTAACCAATCACCAATACTCCCTTGTTCAATCCAGGCTGCTTCCAGAAGTTGTCCCAGGAAGTACGGAGACCATTCTTATCTTATTGAACCCGCAGCTACTCTACTTAATAGAACTATTAAACAAACTCTATTATTTCCACACCTGTCCAAACGAATTCTCACTTATTTCCATATACTATTACTATTCTTACATTAATAGAAAGGAATGATAGCGATGTGTAGCAAAAAACATTCGTCTGGAGCTTGTTGTCCTCCAGCACTAATATTCCAAGAGGAAATCTGCGGGAATTTTAGAGGAGATGGGACTGGTCAAATCGTATGGTCAGTTCCAGCCGGGGTTTACTTTGAAGGAACATTTCAGATCTTCAACTCTGCAAGTAGTGGAAGCAACGTAACTGGTAATGTCATCGATGGTAACGGTAATAATACTCCTTTTACTGTTCCACCCGGCTTTACCATCTCTAGATCTGTCATCAATCCAGCAACCTTTAATATCACAGCACCTGTCGGAACAAGCGGTACGTACTGTATTACCCTATATAAACGTGTTCTAGCATAAGGTGTATAAAAACTAAATAAAACGTTGTATTTCAAAATGGACAAACCTATATTTGGTTTTTATCCTGAATAACGAAAGCATGTTCATTAAAAATTTGTGAAGGGAAGAGATAGCTATGTGTAATTCAAATGGTGGATCCGATGGTGCCTGCTGTCCTCCAGCACAATTCTTTCAAGAGAAGATTTGCGGAAACTTTGTTGGTGTTGGGACCGGGCCTCAATTAGTATGGTCAGCGCCTGCCGGCGATTATTTTGAAGGCGCGTTTCAGGCCTTCAATTCAGCGGCAAGCCCAGATAATATTTCAATCAATATTGCACGTGTTGATGGATCAGTTGTATCAGAATCAGCCACACCTGGTTCTACAGTATCATTATCAGTAATTAACCCTGTTTCTTTAACAATATTTGCAGATGTAGGAGAAAGCGGTACGTACTGTATGACTCTTTATAAACGTGTTCTAGCATAATGTAGTCGATAAACATACTAAATTCTTCTCATCATCCATTTCAACATTAATAGGTACGTAAACCTTATAAATTGGATAGATCAACTATATTAGCATTTGAAAGGGGGATATTTTAGTAGTGTGTGGAAATCCTTGTTGCCCTCCAATAAACCTTCCGAAAGAGCAGCCTGTATTTGGTTCGTTATATGGTACTGATGGATTCATTCTTGCTGCAAACAATGTACCGTTGCAATTCGTTAATGCAGGACCAACTTCTGGAATGACGTCTGATCCTGCAACAGAAACAATAACCGTAAATAGCTTTGGTTTATATGAAGTTAATTTTTCATTGACTAATCAAGGTCCTATTGGTTCCTCAGTTCGATACAGTATTTATGTTAATGGGTCTGAGGTTACTACTTCCCGTATCATTTTTACCAACACCAGTGCTCTTGCTACTTCACCAGGATCTAAGACCATTCTAATAACATTAAATTCTTCTGATCAGATAACCGTTCGACCTTCTGTTGTACAGAATATACCAGCTTATTTAAACCCAACACTGATTGCAAAAAAAATCTTCTAACTATTTTCCCTTATTTTTAGAATATTGACTCCATCCCGTTAAGAAACAAAAAGGATCTTTCTTTTTAAAGATCCTTTTTTTATTTGCCTATACCATAGCTTATTTGTTCCCCTCGTCAGACATTATGCTGGCGTCTATGGCTGAACAACTGACCGGTGCATGGCCGAACTGATTATCAACAATTCTTCAGCAACCCCCGCACTCCAGAGAGCCACAGGGAGAGGTCAATTGGCTCAGGTGGGCCACGGAACCTGTCCCCGTGGCTCTTATAAATGTTAAGGGAATTATAGACAAGAGGATAATGCATACTATAAAACCCTGGAAGGAAACATGACTTTTCCCCCGTTAAAGGTACTGAATTTCGCCTTATTCACCCAACTCAATCACAATCGGATCCAGCTCAATCTCCTCATGCCCCTTCCCAGACATCAAACTGGCAATTTCAATCGGCTGGATGATGAGCTGACTGGCACCTTCCTGGATTGTACCGAACGCGGTCGTTCCTTCAAAGGTTTTCCCTTCATCGTGCGAAACACCGCCGCCGCCCGTGCCGTCCATGTACACATGACCGAGATCATCGGTGACCCGGAATACTGGAGTCACACTCGGCCACTTTTCATGGAACTCTTTCTTCACCGCCTGCTCGTAGGCAATGACCGTGGATACATCCGTGAATTCAATCGATTTCAGCGTAAAGGTCACATCTTTATCTTGAACGGTTTTATTCACTAGCTTCTGCTCTCCCTCCACGCGCTCCAGCGAAAAGGCGAATGACCAATCCCCCTCAACCTCTGTATCATTCTCAATGTTCGAAAAGGCGTGAGGTGTCCAGCTGATGTCGACCTCTTCCGGATACTCTCCATCTTCAAAGTGCGGCGTAAAGGTAAATAAGCCGACATAGCGCGTTTCGCTGATCTTTGTGATTTCATTCGTGCCGCTGCTTCCTTTTGACCCGGCGACTTCAAACCAATTCGGCCCTGTGATGTGCATCGCCTCTCCGAAATCTTTCTCCGTTTCAATCGCAAACGACACCGTAATATTCGTCCCGTCGTATACCGCATTGTCAATCATGACCGTCACCCCATTATCCTTCTCTGCCAGACCGATATCTGTAGAAAAAGTTTCAAAGTTTTTGTTGTCTTCACCGTTGAAATAACGGATGACGTCATCCATAAATGGTATCTGTGACGCAACAGACGGGATCGCAAAACTTGCTGCCGTTGTCGCCCCGATAATAATGACAGCAGCCGCTGCAGCCCTGCGCCAAACCGGTGCTTTTTTGCGTTTTTTCAATACGTGCTGTTTCACCCGTTCTTTTTCCACATCCGTCACGTCCAGTAACTCAAGCTGATCGACATCGAGTTCCATCCATTCCTTCATGCTCATATCAGCAACTCCTTTACCTTCACATTAGTGGCCAAGATCTTCTTACCGCGGTACAGACGGTTATCGATGGCCGCTTTCGTCAATCCGAGGCTGTCAGCAATTTCCCCATTCGAAAGCTCCAAATAATATTTCATCATAAAAATATCCCGGTCGTGATCCTTTAACTGACTAATCGCAGCCAATAATTCATCTCTCTCTTCACGCTTCAAAATGGACTCTTCCGTTCGGAAGGCACTCTCATTCTCCTTCAGCATGGCATCCGGTTGCTCACGCTCAATCCGCCTTTTCGCCTGACGATACCGATCGATCGCTTTATACTTCGCAATCATGCCGATCCATTTTTTAAAATCCTGCGGTTCACCTTGAAACTGATGCGCATTTTGCCAAACCGTCAGAAACACATCATTGATGCATTCATCGATATCTGGCTGCTTCATGCTGTGAAGGATCTTCGCCGCAATCGTCTTCACAAGCGGCATATATTCTTCGATGATGAATTCAAGTGCATCTTCTTTCTGTTTCTTTAACCGGGTAACAAAGTTTGTCGAGGAACTTTTCATCTTTTCCGCTCCTTTTGTTATTGAAAAAGCTTTTTCATAAAGTACAACGACTGGCGTAAGGAGTTATTCTCAATAAAAATAAAAATTACCGGATTTCACAGCTAAAAACTCTATTAAACACACAAAATATAGCCCGAATATGTATATGTATCACTCAGCCTCTGTTTCGTGAGGCATATGATTGTAATGCTGGCCCGATTCCTTGCACAATCAACCAAATTCCAGCGCCGGGCAGCACCCATCCACTCTTTTATTATCGATTTCTTCAAAACTATTATCGAAAACGAAAGATTTATTATCGGAAATGACCGTTCTATTATCGAATTGATGCCAGCCTCTCAACTTTATTATCGAACACCCTGTCATATTATCAAGCTATTTTTGTTATGATCGAACAGGTAGGTACATGATCGAATTGGACCAGTAATTGATGGCTCTATAAAAAAAATCTCTCAAACCCAGCCCTCCAAACAAGCCCCCTCAACCCTGCCATGATACAATAAAGCAGAAAGTCCGTATTTTCAAAAAAGGGGAGGGTATTACAATGTTTACAACAGTCAATGATTTCTTACAGGAATGGAAACAGGAAGCAGCGGTCACGCAAAAGGTGCTTGATGCACTGACCGATGAATCGTTGAAGCAAGAGGCTGCTCCAGGATTGTACAGCATCGGAAGTGTCGCCTGGCACATCACGGGAGCCGCTTATTACTTCCCGTCTCAAGTCGGCATCACATTTGAGGTTCCGGATCTAAGGAAAGAGGCACCTGCCACAGCTGCTGAAATCAGCGAAACTTATAAACTAGTAAGTCAGCGTCTGACGGAAGCCGTATCTGAGCAGGTCTCAGATGAAAAGATGAATGAAATGGTGAATTTATTCGGGATGGAGATGCCGATTCAGGCCGTATTCCGCCTGCTCATCCAGCACCAGGCCCATCACCGCGGACAATTGACAGTCCTGATGAGACAGGCCGATTTGAAAGTTCCCGGCGTCTATGGTCCGAGTAAAGAAGAATGGGAAGCGATGAATGCTTCAAAATAGGCAGAGAGGAAACCGGCGGAAGCCGGTTTTTTTGTACAATCGAGATGACTTTCCTCTCTCAACATAAAAAAGGGTTTCCCCCCTTTCCCGCCGAATGTGTATGTCATAGATTAATTGAAAGGAGAAACACCATGTACATCCCGCATCATTTTAAGATCACAGACAACTCGATTGCATATGACATCATAAACGAACACGGCTTTGCGACGCTCATTTCCCAACACAACGGAATGCCTTTTGCCACTCACTTACCTTTACTGTTGAATAAGGAAAAAACCTGTTTATACGGACATGTTGCCCGCCCAAATCCGCAGTGGAAGGAAATCGGTAGCCAAACCGTCCTCGCCATTTTCCAAGGTCCGCATTGCTACATCTCCCCCTCCTGGTATGAGACGAATCAGTCCGTCCCCACCTGGAATTACGTGACCGTCCACGTATACGGCGAAATCGAGCTTGTGGAGGATGAAGATGAGGTAAAAGAATCCCTGCAGGATCTGGTGATGAAGTATGAAGAAACTGACAGCTCCTACAAATTAGAAGATGTCGATTCAAAGTATCTTGCCGGCCTGAACAAAGGAATCCAGGGCTTCAAAATGCACATCACGAAAATCGAAGGAAAAGCGAAATTAAGCCAAAACCATCCTGCGAACCGGCAAGATCGGGTGATTCAGCAACTGGAAAAAATCCCGCGTACGGATGAGCAGGGGATTGCGTTGTGGATGAAGCGGAATCGAGGATAGAGCTAAGAAATGAGGCTCGTCCTTTGACACACAGTTTTGTGTCAGAGGACAAGCCCAACATTCGGGGATGCTCCGATTTCCTTGTAAATTTGCTCTAAAGCAGCATTATTTTTCAAAAAAATCTCTTTAAATTCGTCGTTGCGTTTGGTTCCAGTCTATATTTAAGGCATATAGCCCAATTCAGGCAGGCTGCACCCCAAAACCAAACCGCCGGCCCCCACTTATTATCAAAAACGGACCTGATATTATCAAAAATCCGGATATATTATCAAAAACACAACTTTTATTATCATAAATCAAAATATATTATCAAAACGCCAGAATTGCCGTCATCTCGAGCCATCTTCCAAAAAGAAAATCCCCGCCTCATCAGGCAGACTCACTATTTACAAACTCCCCTCGATATTAGAACCAGCAGCACCTCCCCATCCACTCACTGAAAAAAGCACAATTTCCATAGCCAAAAAGATACCCAACAAAAGTAAAAAAATAGTAATATTAGGTTGTTACCAACATAAAGGAGGATACCTTCCATGAACTTCGTCTTTGACCTCGACGGGACCATTTGCTTTAAAGGCGTGCCCGTCTCGAACCGGATCAATGATGCCCTCAAAGATCTTGAGGCCGCAGGGCATACCATCATCTTCGCCTCGGCCAGGCCGATACGGGACATGCTCCCCGTACTACATGAATATTTTCATCATCACACCTTGATCGGCGGAAATGGGGCATTGATTTCAGAAGAGGGAAACATTACGTTTGCCAGAAGTTTTTCACAGGAGCAAGTGGAATACATAAAGAAGTTGATCAACGATCACCGTGCGACGTACCTTATCGACGGGGAGTGGGACTATTCCTACACCGGAAGCGACAGCCATCCCATCCTCAACAATCTCGATCCTGAGAAACGGGCATCCAATATCAGCCTGACAGACCACGCATCCATCATCAAAGTGCTGATTCTCAGCGCTGACAACAAAGACGAATTGCTACAACAATTGTCCCATCTGGATGTGGTCATCCACATGCACGGTCAGGAAGATGTCATCGATATCAGCCCAAAAGGCATTCACAAACTCACAGCCATGCAGCAGCTGTCCGGTGACTATATTGCCTTTGGAAATGACGCAAACGACATCCAACTGTTCAAAGGAGCCACGCACTCTGTCATGATCGGCCATCATGAAGAACTGTCCGGGTACGCAGATGAATCCATTTCCCTCTTGGGAGACTATGAAGGGGAAATCATCCGCAAACTTCGTGAACTGTGTGATTACGGTTGTCTCGAGAAAGTATAAAATCTAAATAGGGCCTGTCCCCCGGTGACGTGCGCTTACCGGGGGACAGGACCCTATTACCATTCACTCTAAGCAGCCCCAATCAGGCGGACTCCCTTTTTAAAACAACTCCCCAATCGACTGATAATTGACCTTATCCTGATGGAGCTTTCTCAAGCTGCTGTCAAGATGCTTCATGAGTAGTGTTTGGAGTTCTTTCTCTTCTCCGCTTTCAATATGTTTGATCATCCGTTCATGTTCGAGCAGATCCCGTTCTTCATTCTCCTCATCGAACACATCATATAACACCATATAAATGGTGATCCGGTTGAATAATTCCTCCATGAATTCAACGAGATAGCGGTTGCCGCTTACCTCCCCGAGAATAAGGTGAAAGGCATTGTTTTTTTCCTGATATAAAAGAATTTCCCGTTGATCGCAGGCCGTTCTCATTTCCTTAAGAAGTTGTTTCATCCGGATGATTTCTTCCTCTCCGAGATGCGAGAATCCTTTCTGGACCGCCATTTCTTCCAGATTTTTTCGCATTTCAAATGCCTCTACCATTTCACCGATCGTCGGCTGGACGATGAATGCTCCCCTATTCGGGATCACATTCACGAGACCTTCCGACTCTAGTTTTGCAATGGCGCTTCTGATCGGTGTCCGGCTTGCATTGACCTTTTCGGCGATCGCACTTTCCACCAGCTGGTTGCCTGGCGCGATCTGCCTGTTCAAGATGGCATTTTTGATGAGGTGGTACACTTTTTGCTCGACTGTTTCTTTTCGCATTTACATTAACCCGCCTATACGTGCTTTTTTCCTATTTTATCATAGGGTTTGGCAGTTATCGAATAATATTGTAGAACAATCTTGTTCAAACATTTCCCCTGTGCTATAGTATCCTAGTATTCCAATAGAACGGAGTGATGACATGAATACAACAACTGCGAAAGAAATTACGTTAATCATAGTAGGGTCCCTGTTCTTTGCCCTTGGCGTGAACTTGTTTGCCATTCCGAACGAACTCGGTGAAGGCGGCGTGACCGGGATCTCGATGACCCTTTATTATGTCCTTGGATGGTCGCCGGGTATCACAAACTTCGTGATGAACGCAGCTCTCCTTGCGATCGGATACAAGGTGCTCAATAAACGCGTGACATGGTATACGATGCTTGCGATCTTCTTTACGTCCCTTTTTATTAAATTGACAGAAGGCATGGGTGAATCCATAGACATCATGCTTGGGACTGTGTTTGCCGGGGTATTCATCGGTCTCGGGCTTGGTATTGTGCTGCGTTCGGGAGGTACGACGGGCGGCTCGACGATCATTGCCCGCATGCTCAATCAGCATTTCGGCTGGGCTGTCAGCACGACGATGTTTGTCTTCGATATTATCGTTGTCCTTGGCTCTTCGTTTGTGATCGGGATCGAAAATACGATGTACACCGGAATCTCGATTTATATCAGTACGAAGATCCTAGATTACTTGATTGATGGTTTCGATACGAGAAAGGCGGTCACAATCATTTCTGCACAGACGGACGACATCGCTGAAAAAGTGAGCGCTGAAATGGACCGAGGCGTGACCGTTATCAATGCAAGAGGTCATTATTCGAAAGAATCAAAGGATATCTTGTATGTGGTCATCAATAAGCAGGAGCTATTCCTCTTAAAGAAAATGATCCAGCAAATTGACGAGAAAGCCTTTGTCGTTGTGCACGATGTGAGAGATGTGTTTGGGGAAGGGTTTACGTTTCCGAAGACATAAATAAGATAAAAAGGGCCTGACCCTCAGCGCACTAATGCTTTAGTGTACCGGGGGTCAGGCCCCTTTGTTCGTTTGTTCGTTAACAAACGATCAAGCCCTAATCCTGTATATAAGGCTGATCCCTCAAATGACTCGTACGTTCAGCCATCGCATAGTGAAGCTCATCATACTCCACCCAGCGCATAGGTATCGTCAATTGAAGGACATTCTCCTTGTTGAAGATGTTGATTTTCTTTTTATCGTAAGTCACTTTCTTGATCTCCTGAAGAGGGATGCTTTCCTTCTTATCCCCTGCCACCTTGATCAATTCCCTGCCGACGATGGATACGGCACTCCGCTTTTTCTTCCAAAGTTCATAGATTGTCAGAATACCGCCTAGAACGGTGAAACCGATGGAAATGAACACATCCTCATCAATCCCGTTCATGAAGACCCTTATCCAATGGGTAATAAGCAGGGCATAGAATAACCATAATCCTTTTGAGAGGCTTGGGGAACTTTCATAATATACCGCCTGTTCACTTTCAAGATGATCCTCTTCACGCTTTTTCATAAACAGCTGCTTGTGCTCTTCAACAGTTTTGTCATGAAAAGGTTCGAAATCGGTGTAGGTGCCTTCCCATATTTCCGCACCGTCGTCCTCTTCCTCTAAAATATAGCCTCCTGCCCACGCCGCCAGGACTTCCCCTTCATGCTTGAAGCTCAACAGATAATAGCGGAGAGGCTGGCCGTATGAATTGACGGTGTCGACTGAATCAACGACCTGGATATTCTCCGGATATATACCGAGATGCTCCCCTTCTTCATCACGCAGGAATACGAGATGGCTGAAAAGGTGTGACTTTGCCAGAACCGGCTGTTTCGGGCTGATCGGGAATAAATGTTCTTTCTTGCTTTCCGCCAACCCCCAATACATCATTTCCGAACTTTCCATATTGGACGAAAGCCTTTCAAGGATGTCCCCGCTGACATGAATGTTCTTATTTATACACACGCCTGCCGCATTGCTGCTGATTCGCGGATCATTGAACAAAACAGCCTCTTTTAAATATTCCTCTGCCTCTTCGGAAAAATAAAAGTTCATCAATCCGATCAGGATATTGATCCGGTACCTCAGCAGGAAATAGGAATCTTTCCACGATTTATACACATATTTGGGCTGATATTCTGCATCGTATGATTGATACTCGTCCCTCAGCTGTTTATAATCCGCAAGGAGCACCGGTAAGATTTTAGACCGTTTATACCCGGGCTCAACCCCTGATTCATTGATGGCTGCAATGAATTCATAGATCATAAATTTATAATGTGGTGATTCAATTTTGTCAAACGTCTTATCCACAATCCCCCGTAGGAGCACCGGAAACTCACATAGCTCCTCGATCGGCAGTTCGACTTCCTCATCCAGAATCAATTGAACCGTTTTATCACTGATTTCTTGAAAAATCCCTTCATCCTTCGTCAATAACAAACATTCCAGGGCACGGACTTTTGCCTGCGGATCCAACCGATCAAAGTTCAGAACGATTTCATCAATGATTTCCGGCATCGGATAATCACAGACAAAATCAATCAAACAAAGAGAAGGGTTATCCCAGCTGTCGACACGCTCCGGAAAAGAAGAAGCCGCTGCCTTCACCATATCCTTCAACAATTCAACCCGGATTTTCAGGTCATCATTCTCTTTTAATTCATAGAAACTTCCCATCGCATCAAAGCGCTTTTCAGGATCAGGACTGTGCAGCTGCTTCATCATATTTCGTAATGTAAGTTCGTTCATAATTTCCCCTTCTCTAAACAAATCAATAGGTTTCTTCATCATTTTATTATGGGGAAAGATAGAATACACGTGTCTTATTACCTACTAAACTATAAAATAATAACAAAAACAGGGCCCGCCCTCGGTACAGGGGGACAAACCCTCTATCTGTTCATTAACACGATCAATCTTCCTTCGGTTTCGATTTCACCCATCCAACAATTCCAATCCCGATCAGCACCGCCCAGAAAATCCCTTTCCACACTGGGCCTTTCGCAAATTCGTAGGCAATGATCCCCACGGATGGATGAGCCAGCGTATAGACGGCAAGCTTGACCCCGACCCAGCCGACCACGACAAAAGCAGCCGACTCAAGTCCGGGACGTTTCTCCAGCAGGCCGACAAACGCTGATGCTGCAAATCGCATGATCACGAGGCCGATGATCCCACCCAGTAAAATGACGATAAAATGTCCACCGTCGAGTCCGCCGATTGCCGGAAGATTTGTCTTAGGCAAGGTCACTGCCAAGGCAACTGCCGCCAATATCGCATCAACCGCAAATGCTATATCCGCTGCTTCGACTTTGACCACTGTCCACCAGAAACCGGATCCCTTCGGCTCTTCCTTGTCTTTCTTTTTTTCCACTTGTTTCTTAATGACGTGCTTTTTAATTAAATGGTAAGCAGCGATCCCCAGCAGGTACAATGCACCGATCGCCTGCACCTGCCAAATGTCCACGAGATACGAAATCAGGAACAGCGAACCGAATCGGAAAAGGAATGCCCCTGCCAGACCATAAAACAACGCCTTCTTCCGTTTCTGCTCCGGTAAATGGCGGACCATAGTAGCTATAACCAGCGCATTATCCGCAGCCAGAATCCCTTCCAAAGCGATCAAAATCATTAAAACCCAACCGTACTCCAGTAATAGTGACCATTCCAACCGTCATCCCTCATTTCTCCATTTTTGATAGGCATTCACACTGACATTGATACAGCGATAAGTTGCAGCACAACCCTTCCATCCCCTTCACACCACTCCTTTTTCCCATAGAAAAAGACCTCTACCGATTGGTAAAGGTCTTTGGTCTGCATCTATACGCAAGAAATCCTTTACCTAATCAGGCAAAGGTCTCGCAAGCAACGTCTTCGTTGCCAAGTGAGCCGGAGATGGGAACCCCATCACGGAATGACGGCATACTTGAAAGCTACTCCCCTTTGGAGTCTTTCCTATTCACGTTTCCCACCAGAACGGTGGCTGTAAGTTAACTATAGCAAGCGGCTGAATATATCGTCAAGTAGGTGTTTTTATTATTTTTTCTGTGAGAGTAGATGGCGGAGTGGGCCACGGGGTCAGGTACGTTGACCTGCTTCCTTGAATTTATCCGCAGGAGGCTGGATTAGCCAATGGAAAGCCCACGACCTCTCTTCCTGCCACAATCCAAGCACGTAAAAGATAAATGAGTCTATTTTTAGCTGACTGGATTTTGGAGACTGAATGAGGTGCAGGCTAAATAGCAGATTCGGCTCTACTTTTAAAACAAATAGCCCCGCGAACAGCGGGATCAGCCTACTCATTCTGCGATTGGGACAACGAACCTGTCCCCTCCCATTCAGGAATTAAAGCTACTAAAAAGTGGCTATTATTAATATATGTATATTTTATTACCCGGAACTAGAACCGGGCCGAATGCCAGCTGCAAGTCATTCAGCCTTCCTACTTACTTTCGATAACGATTTCAAAAAAGTATCCATCACCAATCCAGACACGGGACAGAAGTTTGTACCGATTTCTTTAAAAATGACAAATAACTATCTTTCAAACAACCATTCTCACAAAAGAATGAACGATCTTGACCAAAACCTTAAAAAAGTTATTGAACAAGTTGTAGGCGGACATGAAGAATTTATTAAGAAGTTTGGCCACCCTTAAGTATTTACTCCACCACCCGCGGCCCCAACACATGAAGGACAATATCCGCAGTGAAATGAGCAATCATTGCAAACTCCAACCCCATGAAGACGAAGAGTGCTCCAAACACCAGTCCTCCGATCCCATTTATCACCAGCATGCTGAGGAAGATCCCCATACTCATTTCTAAGTTGGCAGCGGCTACACTGTAATGCATAACCCCGAAGACCAGGGATGAAAGGACGATCGCCATCCATATCTTCGTCTTCGTCACCGCCCCTTTCGTGAACTTCAGGAACATCCAAAGAATCAGTGTAATAAGAAACAGCCGGAAGATTGACTCTTCATTCACGGCCGCTCCGAACGACCCGAGCAAGCCCAGCCACCAGGCAGGCTCATTCAATGAGGAATTGTCCACACCGAGCGGTTTTGAAACGATCAGGCTGAAGATGCTGATGGCGATTCCAGCAAGGATCCCGTACAGGGCAGAATAAATACCCTTCATCTTAAAAGAACGAAGCGGCTTGCTTTTATTGAACATTACCTCGATGATCGGGACAGTGAGCTTTACTTTTTTAGCGAGCCACAGCCCGATAAACAACAGGATACCCGCTTCCAGTAAAACTTGCACGACATAAAACAGGGTGAAGGACAGCTTGCTCAGCCCCATGACTTCATGAAGGTTTTCCCGTGCAATCGCGTAAGGGGCGATCGCAAGTGCCCCCAGAATGTTAAGGAAAAGAAGGGTGAAATACACCTTCCAGTTGATCAAAGCCGGCCGTTTTCTTTCGACAGCTGCAGCAGTGAACCGTTCTTCTTCCATTTCTTCTGCCTCATCATAATCGGCCGTCCTATCCTTGAGGTCACTGATGAGTGCTTCGGGATCATCCATATAGATCAAGGCCTTCCTAACCTCTTTTTTCTGGCCGAAATAGCCGCGTGCGTAAATCGGTTCCCTAAAGACGATTTCATATTTAAGCTCATCCGTCACCCCGAAGATCCGCGTCAGCACCCTCGGTAGTGCAGTAACGTGGAAGACATTCTTTTCATGGATCATGCCGCCGTGTGTATGATAGTGAGTTTTTGCAGGCTGGATGGCTGCGACGTCCCTGAAGTGAAAGCGCAGCGACCTTCTCGCCCCGATATTCATCAGGACATGGTTCCCTTTTAGCTGAATAGGTGAATTTCTAACGAGGTTATAATCGCCTAGCATGTAGAGGATCGTGTAGACATGGAGCACCACCAGGATGTTTGCTCGGAGGGGATCCACTTCTTTTAAGTAGATATGAAAAACGATGCCCTCGATCACCTGTTCATGAAGGAGCGCGATGAATAGCCAGAAATAGTTTGAACCTTTGTGGTAGGCGTAAGTGCGGACATTTTGAGGAGTTTTCTTTTTTAACTTCCATTTAAACAATGCATGAAAAAAGATGACCCATTCTTTCTTCAAGATGGTGACAAACGGGTTCGTATCCATGTCCCCCCGCCTGTATTTCACAAACAAGATGACGGCACCGGCTTCCGCCAGCGTAATTAAAATAATGACGGAAATGATCATCTGCGTGTCCATCTTACTCCCCCTTGGGCTTGTGGGTACGATGGTGGGAATGTTAACCTTCCCGGCAACAGTACCTTATGTAATTTTTTTCCTACTTTTAATGTACGTGTTTTTTTACTACAAATATAGGAATATTTACCTTTATTAGAAATTCAGCCACAACATTGTGTCGATTATGTTAAAATATGTATTTTTTATTGACGCAGGGGCCATGGGGACAGGTCCCTTGGTTCTTTTCTGGCTTGTAAATGCTTGGTTCCTGCCGCTAAAAGCGGGGGTACTCAGCTTACATTCAGCAGATTTTTATTTTATTTGAGCTTGTAAAACATAAATTTGTCTATTTTTAATTAAAAAATTTTCGGTAAACAAGAGTTTAAGAAAAAAATAGAGTTAAGAAGATTAAAAGGGTTCGTTTTTTCTGAATAAGACCCGCTTGAAAGTGACCTGGAAGCTGGATATGATCCAAACTGGAGATTTATGATCCATTCGACAAAAAATACGATCCGTTTTCCGAATTTATGATCCTCTTTCCAAAAATACGATCCTAAATCAAAATATATGATCTTATGATAATCATTCTAAACTGGCAGCACTGGTTTGACACTGGAATATGTCCCCCGGTTCTTTTCTGGCACGTCAAACTGAAAAGCGGCTTGAATCCTTCCGCTAAAGCGGGGGATGGCAGCTTCCAGCCAACAGATTATCTCCTTTATATGAGAGACGCGTGGACAGGTCCCGTGCCCCGCCTGAACCAATTGACCTATTCCCTTGACCTACATCCTTTCATTGTCTTCAGAACGAAACGTCAGAGCAGTATTTACAAAAAAATAACATAGTATAATTTACTAAATATTTAGTCTTTACCGTTCATGCCCACAGAGTCCCTTTTAAGTATTATGGGATAAAACTCTTCCGTTATTTAACAGAACCCCATCTGAGTATCCCAATATATGTAATAAACCCTATTTCTTCCCTCTCTCCCACAGGAATAACAACCTATATTCACCCTTGTATTTATTTGCTAGTTTTATATTGTAAGAAAATACAGAATATTAACATTTGAGACAGAAAGGATGAAAAACGTGAAGAAAAAATGGAAATGGGTAGGGTCACTCCTGCTTGGTGCTTCTTTAATTGTCCCTTCCTTTGGCGTGCAGGCAGACGAACTGTCACAGGTTGAAGACACGGGGCAGGAAAAATTCAGGGTCTACATACAAGCGGAGAAGAATGTGGCCAAGCAGGAGGCGAAGGCTAAATACGGATCGAGATGGGATTTGGATGGGGAGACTTTTTCAACGAGTGTCAATCAACGTCAGTATGAAGCTCTTCAAAACAGCAAATTTCTATCCGTTAAAAAAGTATCAAAAGTTCAGTTAGAACTGCCTGGAGGCTCGAATAATGCTGTATCCCCTGAGGATCAAACACCTTGGGGAATTGAAGCAATCTATGAGGACCCTGCCATTCAAGCAACAAACGGAGGCGAAAACATCCGGGTAGCTGTCTTGGATACAGGTGTGAACATCAGTCATCAGGACTTAAAGAATCGCGATGAACAGTGTAAGGATTTCACTGGTCTCCTTTCCCCTATAAGTGACGGAAGCTGTTCTGATTTACACGGTCACGGAACCCATGTAGCCGGAAGCGTTCTAGCTGACGGGGGAGATGCAGGGACAGGTATTTATGGTGTTGCTCCGGATGCTAAGCTATGGGCTTACAAAGTTCTCGGCGATACGGGAATGGGATTCTCTGATGATATCGCTGCTGCCATCCGTCATGCGTCCGATGAAGCAAAGCGCCTTGGCGTGAATCTTGTGATTTCGATGTCCCTTGGTTCTGATGGGAAGGACGAGCTGATTTCCGAGGCAGTCACCTATGCAAACAATAACGGTACGCTGGTTGTAGCGGCTGCTGGAAATTCAGGTCCTGATGAGAATACGATTGGATATCCAGGCGGTCTTAAAGATGCCGTTGCTGTGGCTGCCCTTGAGAATACCAATGAAAATGGAACCCTCCGCATCGCAGATTTCTCTTCCAGAGGAAACCCTGCAACAGACGGAGACTATGTGATCGGAGAACAGGATGTGGAAGTTTCTGCTCCTGGAAGAGATATTTTATCCACATGGAATGATGGTCAATATAATACAATCAGCGGTACATCTATGGCGACTCCGCACGTATCGGGACTTGCCGCAAAGATTTGGGCAGAAAATCCGTCCATATCTAACGCAGACCTGAGAAAAGAACTTCAAAACAGAGCCAAAGCGAAGGACATCCTTGGAGGCTTACATGCCGAACAAGGTGATGACATCGCTTCTGGATTCGGCTTCCCGACAGTAATCCAATAAAGAGTGAAAAGCCTTCTTATCCTCATGACTATAAGGATAAGGAGGTTTTTTTGTTGATTATTAAGCCTCGAGGAAACCGGGCATCCGGGATACTAGGACCATGGGGACAGGTTCCCCGGTACTTTTTGAGGAGGGCCGTGGGGACTGGCCCACGGTTCTTTTTCAAAGTGTAGTACCAGACCCATCTTTTCTACCGATGGAAATTAGAATAATTCTAAGTGGCACGTAAAATTGAAATTTGGCTTGTATATCAGGAACCTGGCTTGTATTTTTCAAATCTGGTTCGTAAATCTGGAAAGTGGCTTAAAAAATGAAAATCCGGCTTGAATCCTGTCCCTTAATGAGGTTTTGCAGCTTTCAGCCCCCTGATTCAACTCCTTTGTAAGCATGTAAAAATAAATTTGTCTTTTTTTAATTAATCAGATTGGTTTTCAGCTAAAAACAAACAAATAGATTCATATTTCCTGCTTCTTGAGTTTATTCATCCAGCAGTCCCCCCTTGATTCCTTCCCTATCATTTAAGGAACATCTATCTTCTCCTCAAGTAAGGAACATCTATCTTCTCCTCAAGAATCATATCTTCCTCCGCTACATGATCGATCCTCAACAGATCATAGTACTTCACATCACCGTCATTCGTTGCATGAGCAACTCTTGCCGTCACGACGACTCTCCTTCTTCTTTCCTTCAAACTGACATCCGTGGTGGTATATTCATCGTGAGCGTCTTCACTTTTATAATAAATGTAGGTATACTCACCCTCCTGAAAAATTTGAAAGCCGAGCGTGCCTTCACGCTCCCGCAACACTTTCTGGATCGTTTCTGGAGCCTCTTCTATGCGCAGATCTACATACTCAACGGGATTACCGCGGATGATAAGAAAATAAAGCCCTGCCAGGATACTCAATACGAAAGCTGCCAGCATGATTTTCTTTATGGGAAACACCCCCTTTTTTCCCTTCGTAAATTCAAAAACCCGGTCCCAAAATCTTCTGCTTTCCATGTTCATTGGGGTCTCCACCAATAACAAAAGCCGTCTTGATCTCCCAATATTTCGTCACCACATTCCCTTTCGGCATCACAAATGCTACCTCTTTCTTCTCATTTCCATTCTTAAAGATGAATACACCATGAGGCAGATAATCATAACGAAATCCATTCTGGGGATGAAAGCTTCTGGGACTGGTATTGATCATGTCTTTTATCAAACGAATCTCTTCCTGATCATCTATGACGTAAACAATCTGTCCATTTTTCGTAATCGTCAATTCATCATAGTGATCTTCCACAATAGGGTAGTGATAGATACAATAACCCGAGATGCCGATCAGGCAAGCGAGCGAAAGGATGGTGATGAGTATCCATTTTTTGATAATCAACAAGGGGCCTCCGTTCTATCGTGGGTTGCTTTTTTAAGCCTCGGGCATGAGAGTTCACGAAATTCAGTCAGAAATTTTTATATTATTACATTTTACTATATTTTGGATATTCACAGTTATGTTTAGTCATAGATTTTCAATAACGATATAGACCAATATGGTAATATAAAGAAGAGTGTATATGGGAATTTTTTCATGAACTGCTGTTGCAAGCACTCTCTTAATAGCATTGATTCCCTCCAATATTCATTCTTGGAGATACAACCATTGATTATTAGGAAGATACCGGGGACACCACACTTTACCGAAAGAAGGTCTACTATGCAAAACCATAACACCAACCAATATAAATATTACTCTACCCCACCCGCTGAAGCAGTTAATCGTCATAAAACAGTGATCATCTATCACGGCTGGGGCGGGTCTGCTGCTGGATATATTGATGTAGCGGAGGAATTATCTAAAGAAGGATATCAGGTCATCATCCCTGAAATCATCTACCACGATACAAGGCAGCCGCTAGAAAATCACTTTGATCCGGATACAACGCAGCGTTACTTTTGGCAAACGATTTTTGAAAGCATCGATGAATTTGACGAATTTGTCACTGCCCTGGGAAAACGTAAAGAGGATATCGTTCTTGCCGGAAGTTCGATGGGTGGATTCATTGCAAATGGAATCTTCGCCCGTGAACCAGCCATTTCCGGGCTGGCCAATATAAACGGTTCCGGATCGTTTTTGTTGGCGGAAAAGCTATTCAGAACGAAGGATGGACGGGGAAAGATCGCGCATGCTGAAGAGAAGAGATTAAGAGAGTATGATCCAATAGAAAGAGTGAACCCACCTTCACCCGTCCTCCTGATTCATGGGGACTCTGATGAAATCATATCGATTGAGGGGCAGAAAGACTACCATCGATACTTAACGGAAAGTGAAAAAAGGACGAATGTAGAGTTCAAGATTCATAAAGGTGTGAATCATGTTTTTACTGCTGAGATGGTTCGGGATTTAGCAGAATGGTTGAATAGAATAATGTAAAAGGAAGAACAAAGGGGACAGAAGATCCCCCTGCTAGCCGGGAACCGGGACCTGTCCCCATGCCGCATCTCCTCACTCTACCTCCTCCAAATTAAGAATCATCATATGCTCTTCCTGCACATTCCCAGTCTGAATACTCGATCCATTTACCGCGTCTTCAGGAAAAGACTCCTCACCCTTTTCATCGAGAGGAATCCATCCAAAACTCAAATGAGGCTTTTGAATAAAATCATCAACGATTAATGACCCACTCCCAGAGCTTCCATCATCCATCGCTTCCATCACGGCAGCCCAATCATCCGGCAGCTTCATGACTCCATACGGCTGCTCCTGAAAAGAGACTTCCTCTTTCATCTGGATACTCGGATCGTAATGATGCTTATCACCAGTAATGGAATAATACCGCTCCCTGATAAAATAATAATTCAACGTATGGAGACTGCCTTCTGCAGGGTCGATATTCCAGACGATGTGATAGCTCGACGGATCATCCGGATCGACTTTCCATATCTTCGGTTCCCCTGCCGTCCGCACAGTGACGAGCTTCCATTCGTGATGTTTCCAGACCCAATTGCTGACACCATAGGTTCCTTCTTTTGACTTAAAAGGGGCCACAGCATGCTTATCGTCGACCAGAATCGTCTCCTGGATCTCCCCGGCATCTGCTTCAGGCAGTAATTCATTGATTTCCTTCATTATCTGTTGTGCACCCGGAAGAGAAGCAGGTTTTGAAAAATAAAACCAGTAGATTGCAAAAGTCCCGACAAGAAATAAGATGGCGGCTCCTATGAATATTCTTTTCTTTTTCCCAGTCACCTTGCCATCCCCTCCTTTAAGACCGAATCATTGAACCTGAAATAGAGTTGGTCGCGATAGGTGGTGATAAGGATTCCTCTCCCGTCATCCTCCACATAGATGACCGGATTCATCCCGGTTCCCCACTTTGATGAAGCTCCAATCAGCTGATAAGGGAAACGCTCATTTTTGTTTCGTTTACCTTCCGACTGGTGATACATCTCTTCATACCATGAGGCACTTTGTACTTTTTCCAGCTTCATAGATGGCAGCTGGTCTACTAATCTATCTTTATCGAGGACCATATCCGCTTCTCCTGACGGATGAGTGGCGACGATCGAAGCAATACCCGCATCTGCTATGTGGGTTGATGCATCGCTGCCTGGATACACCAATGAATAAAGCGGGATCGAAACCAAGGCAGCCGCAAGGAAAATGAAATTCCCCGCGAACCCAAGCCAGGCAAACGATCGGTAATTGTCCCACCTGTCTTCTACTCTATTTAAAATCCAATACAAGACCCACACGCCAAGCGGTAATACCGGGATCTTCAACATCGTTCCTGACAGCTCCCAATTAAATGAGAATGAGAACAACCCTGCCACTATGACAACAACAATCTTCCATACTTTAGGTTTCACCTGCTGTTTTTTATACAGCCTAAAAGCCGCCAACCCGATAAGCACCCAGGCAGCCACATCCAACCCTACGGATACAGCATCGGTTCCAAAATCAAAATTAAACATGATCCCCTTTTCCTTTCTCTACTTAAACTAAAAACCACTTCCATTATAATCCTTTATTTTAACATTAACTACCAACCACCAAAAGGCCCGTCCCTCGCTGCGGTAAAACTTTACCGTAACGAGGGACGGGCCTTCGGTGAGGCGGACCACAGGGACAGGTACCGCGGTTCAATTATGGACCAAGGTACCCAAGGTTTCCATAATTCCCCTTCCCTCTATACCTGCTTACGTATATAATTGAATAGACTTTCATAAATTCTTTAGGAGAATCAAAGATTGATAATCGCAATTTCTCACTAATTTCCCTGAATAGGATGAATAACAGATGAAGACAAATACTAGTTTCATACACAATGAAGAAGCCATCACAAGGTGTCAGGACTCCTCCGACCACCAGCAGGCTCTCTATAAACGCACGTTAATCATCATCATGATCGCACAGGTCTTTGGTGGCGCCGGGCTTGCTGCCGGTATAACGGTAGGCGCGCTTCTGGCTCAGGATATGCTCGGGACGGACAGCTTCTCAGGCGTACCGGTTGCCCTGTTCACACTTGGTTCAGCCGGGGCCGCCCTCTTTGTCGGACGGCAGTCTCAACGACATGGAAGACGGATCGGCCTTTCTATCGGTTTCATCATCGGGGGCATCGGCGCAATCGGAGCAGTCGCCGCGTCTGTCACCAGTTCCATCACCCTTCTTTTCATATCGCTTTTGATTTATGGTGCGGGTTCTGCGACTAACCTGCAGACGCGCTATGCAGGGACAGACTTGGCAAAACCGTCACAAAGAGCGACTGCGGTCAGCTTTGCCATGGTCTCCACCACATTCGGGGCGGTGGCTGGACCTAACCTGGTTGATGTGATGGGCAGATTTGCCGAATCGATTGGCATCCCGCCTCTGGGCGGACCATTCATTCTGGCATCAGCTGCATACATCCTGGCCGGGATTGTCATCTTTGCGCTTATGCGCCCAGACCCATATATCGTGGCAAAAGCTCTTTCTGCACCATTGAAATCAGCAGGTGGGAGCACTGTCTCTGAAGCGTCCACTTCTTCCCAAAGTAACAGACGGGGCATTTTCCTCGGATCGTCCGTCATGATCTTGACTCAGATCGTCATGGTCGCCGTCATGACGATGACTCCTGTCCATATGGGGCATCACGGACATGGATTGACGGCCATCGGTCTGATCATCGGCATCCACATCGGTGCGATGTACCTTCCGTCACTTGTCACCGGGGTCCTAGTGGACAAAATCGGACGGATGCCCATGGTTCTCGCATCTGCCCTCACGCTTCTCGCTTCCGGAATCCTTGCAGCGATGGCACCGCCGAATTCGATCCCGGCTCTCTCCGTCGCACTCGGACTTCTCGGCCTCGGCTGGAACTTCGGACTCATCAGCGGGACTGCGATCCTTGTCGACTCAACAGATCCTGCCACACGAGCAAAAACCCAGGGATCAGTGGACGTGTTCGTTGCATTGGCTGGGGCTTCAGGCGGCGTGCTGTCAGGCGTCATCGTAGCTTTCTCCAGCTATCCTGCTCTTTCCATTGGCGGAGGAGTTATATCGCTTGTACTCATTCCAGCAATGATATGGTTTCTTATGGGGTCGAGGCAAACTGGCTGAAACAAAGAAAGTTCATCATTAGAAAATTGGGTCTGCCCCCTTGGATCATACGTGGGACGGACCCTTTGTGCTGTTCATATGCAGGAATTCATACCCTCGATGGAAAATAATATAGTGAACTAGATCGTTACAAGGGGGAAACAATCTTGACAACCGCAATAACAAAGACAGAATTCTTTCATATATACACCCTGTCCGACGGCGTTTATGCCGCGATTTCAATCCCGGGAAAAGGTGCCTGGAGTAACGCGGGGATCGTGGATCTCGGTGATGAATTATTGGTTTTCGATTCATTCACCACTCCTTCAGCCGGCCATGAGTTAAGAAAACAAGCGGAATCCCTTACAGGAAAAAAGGTAAAGTACCTCATCAACAGCCACTACCACGGGGACCACGTATTCGGTAACCAGGCATTCACTGATTCAACCATCATTTCCACGTCCCTTACGAAGGAATGGTCCAAAGAAAAAAACAAACTGGATGATGTCGAGAAAGAAATCGAAGATACGAAAGAATACCTTTCTAACATAAAAAAACAAATCGAACTCACCCAAGATCCCATCATCAAATCAAGCCTGACGAATCAGTATAACGAAATGTCGAACGTGCTTGATGACTTACCCCATATGGAAATTGTTCTGCCGGCCGTTTTATTTGAGGAGAAATTGATCATCGAAGGTTCAAAAAGAAAAGTGGAATTGCACTGTCTTGGCGGAGGGCATACTCCGAGTGATACATTCATGTATTTGCCCCAAGAAAAAATTGCCTTCATGGGAGATTTAGTCACGGAAGAACTGCATGTACCCATATATAATCCTGAAGAATTCAGCAGCATATTGAAGAAAGTGAAGGAAATGGAGATTGATCTCTTTGTCCCTGGTCATGGGAAATTCGGAAGAGAAGAACTTCTTGATCAAATAGAAGGTTATATATCCTTTTTACAGGAAGAAACGAAAGAAGCAATTGAAAAAAAGGTCTCATTGGAATCGTTTGTATCCGACTTCCAGACTCCATCCAGCTATAAAAATTGGAAGGGTGTTGGAGGAATCGGGGACAACCTTTCTAAAGTATATAGATTTTATGCTGAATAGAATTGAAAAAGGGTCTAATCCTGATATAAACGTTTACCGTGATTTGACCCTTATTTCAATACACTATATCAACGTCCCCTTAAACTTCTCCGGCTTCTTCACATACCCTTCAATGATGAACCCGCAATCCGTGCAAATAACGTATTCCACGTTCGATCCCATACTGATTTTATTTACCGGGGCCATCACCGCATACCCGCTATGTTTTCCGATGCCCAGTTCTTTACCTCCGCATTTTGGACATTCTGTTGCCCTCTCTGGATTGTTCATTGTAAGACCTCCCCCCTGGACCTAAAACGACAGCACTTCCTTGCTGACCTATCAGGTTCCACTTTTGATATCTTACTTTACATACGAATAAAACAAAGGGAAGGTTCCCGATTTTGTATCAGGAAACACTTCCCCATGCTTCTAACACCTCACATACTTCCGCTTAAACCCGATCTTCCCCTTATCCACAAACTTCTGAATATCTTCGGAAGCCTTCAGGATACTGCTCTTTTTACCGTCCCGTTTCATTTCAACCGGTCCGATCTCGTTCGCGATTTCGACCGCCTTTTCATGGAGCGGCACATAGGAAATCCCTACTGTGTACACGAAATTATTCATGGCGGATTTCGTCCGTTCCGGCGCATCATGGATGGTCTCTTTCACTTTTTCAAGCATACCCGCAAGCTTCTCTGTGGAAAACTCATCGTCCTTCCGGTTCCCGAGCAGCCAGCAGTAGCAGCTCCAGCCCGCCGACATCCTCAGCTCTTCCCCGCTCGCGATCCATTTATCGGCAACTTCCTGTGCAATATGGGATTCAGCGAGCGTCACGGCAACCACATAATCCGACAGCATATAAAAATACGCACCGTTCATCCAGCGGTCATAATCTTCCTCGGTCATGGCGTTCGGATCGGCGATGATGCCTGCAAAGTACATGGCGTCGTAGTTTCCGGTAGCGTAAAGTTCATCCGCCAGCTTCTGATTGATTTTTATTTTTTTCGCGATCGGCTTCATCGCACCGGTCGCAACGCCAAATACCGGCTCCATCGCCCCATTGGATATGTACATTTTCTTCGACCGTTCCTTGCCGAGCGCTTCGAGTTCCCGCATCACCGTTTCGGCATCCAGATTCTCAGCATCCTTCACTTCCTTCACTCCTGCTTTGTCTAATTCCCCGTTCTTATTTCCGGCAAACGACAGCCGCTTCTCGCCTAGAGTCTCTTTCAAAATCCTCACAGCTTTCGGCCCGACCCCATGGATCTTCAGAATATCGTTTTCCGTCACTTCGGTAAATTGCTCCAGCCGGTAAAACCCAGCGTTATGAAGCCCGCGCTCCGCAGGCTTGCTTATCTTCGGCAATTCGCTTTCCTGTGTGATTTCCTTATTCATATCCCAGTCCTCCTTATCAGTTTCCCGTTTAGTATTAGTATTCTCTTTCGATCCTGTTTTTTCCTCTACCAAAAAAAGAGCTGCCTCTATGACAGCTCTCTCCTTGCTCCTTATACTTCAGTGCTAACCACAGGTTTCCCAGCTTCGATCAATACTTGATCGCGTCCAAGCATGACGGAGAGCAGGATGGTAAACACACCTGTTCCGATCAGTAACCATTCGATGTCGATGATGTCCGCGATCGGTCCGAAGATCAGCATGCCGATCGGCATCATCGAGGTCGAGATCATCCCCATCACACCGAAGACCCTTCCGAGAAAGTTTTCTTCAACCTTCTCTTGCAGCAACACCATCGTCGGTGTATTAAAGATCGGCATGGCGATGCCGAATAGGACCATGAACACCAGGTACACCCAGAAAATCGGGGCGGCGCCAAGCGCAAAGGTGCAGAACCCCATGATCAGGCTTGCGAATGTCATGGTTGCAATCTTATTCTTGAACCCGCCCCATGAGGCAATGATTCCACCTCCCGCCATCATACCGACAGAGAAGGCGATCTCAATCGCGGTCAGTCTCCAGATGTCATCGCCGAAACTCCGTGTCACTTGCAGCGGCGTCAAAAAGGCAGCCGGGGCCATCAACACGAAGAAAATTGCGAAGAACAGGAAGAACTTCTTCAGGAATCCATGGCTGTTGACATATTGCAAGCCTTCTTTGAAGTCGCTGAAATAGCTCGTCGTCTGTTTATCCGCTGCCTTCTGATGCACCGAAATCTTCAAGAAAGCTAGCAGTGTGAAGATGGCAATCGCAGCCGTAACCACATCGATGAAAAAGATGGTTTCAATCGACGCCATTGCGAGCAGTGCCGCACTGACCATCGGGGCCACGAACATGATGACAGCCTGGATGCTTCCATTCACCCCATTCACCTTCGTCAATTTATCCTTCGGCACGATTTGCGGCAAAATCGCCCCGACGGCAGGTGTCTGAATACCGGTCCCAAGTGCTCGGACCGCTGCCATGACAAACAGCAGCCAGATCGAGTCGTAGCCCATCAAAAAGAGAATCGCCAGGATCAGCGTGGAAAACGCGATCAGCCCATCCGACAGCATGATCAACATCTTCCTGTTATATCTATCCGCCCACACACCTGCAACCGGTGACAAAAGGAAGGTAGGGATAAACCCGCAAATGATGAACAGCGTCATCATCAGACCGGACTCCGTCGTCAATGTGATATGCCACATGATTGCATACTGCACCAGCGCCGATCCGAACAGCGAAATCGTCTGGCTGCTCAAAAAGAGAATGATATTCCTCAGCCAATTTTCCTTATCATTGTGTTTGACCATTTCCATTTCCTATCACTCGTTTCTATTAAGTTGATAAAAACCGGCTCATGCATGTTCAATGGCAACAAAAAAGAAGGGAGACTCCTCCCTTCTTTTAAAAACAACCGTCAAACACTGGTTTTTCTTAAAGACAGACAGATCTATCCCATCGCCCTGAACAAAGGCAGAGCCCCCAAACGTATTCAATTCGCAATTGACATACCGGAACGCAATCTCATCGAAGCTGTCAAAAGAAAAACCCCCGTTTCTATTATAGGTAAGATAATCGTAGCAGAGGAAAAGCTGGGTGGCAACGGTTTTTATCAACGCCTTCCTGTCCTTTTTCTGGGCATCGGCTTTTTGCATAGCCAGGGGGTATCCACGTTTCACCCCTTGAGCGAACAGGGAAGGTTTCCTTGCTTTTGAAGCAGAAGAACCTGGCACCATATTTAAAGGGCTGACACGATAATGCCAGCCCTCTCATCAACACTCTTCAGCCTGCTCCGTCCCCCACCTATGCATCGCCTCTAAAACCGGCTTCAACGTCATGCCTTTCCCGGTTACCGAGTATTCAACCTTCGGAGGGATTTCATTGTATTGCTTCCTTTTGATCAATCCATCTTCCTCTAGTTCCTTCAGCTGCTGGCTCAATACTTTATGGGCAACCCCTGGCAATAGACGCCGCAGTTCATTGTAACGGTACGTCCCTTCAACGCTCAGATGCCAAAGGATCACGGTTTTCCATTTACCACCGATTTTGTTTAATGTATATTCAATCGAACATTTCAATTTGCCTTTATCATCGACTTGCACGTTCTTCTCCAAGCTCTCATTCACCCCTTACTTACCTTTAGGTTAGTTTCTCACAAAAAAGTGCACTCTTACATAATAAAAGCTTACGGATTTATAATAAGACTTGTCAAAATATAAATAGGAGGTATACAACATGCATCCATATCCTAGATCTTTTTCTCATATCGGCCTCTCCGTCCCCGACGTGGAACAAGCCGTGAAATTTTATAAGGAAGTATTCGGGTGGTATGTCATCATGGAACCATCTGAAGTCAAAAATGACGATACACCGATCGGACAGATGTGCCGGGATGTATTCGGAAACGATTGGGAAAGCTTCCGGATCGCTCACCTTTCAACGGGTGACAAAATCGGGATCGAACTGTTTGAATTCCATCATAATGAACAGCCTGAAAATAACTTCGAATATTGGAAGACAGGGATTTTCCACTTCTGTGTCCAGGATCCTGACATTGAAGGCATCGTCGAAAAGATCAAAGCCCACGGAGGCAAACAGCGCATGCCGATCCGAGAGTACTACCCTGGGGAAAAACCATTTAAAATGGTGTATGTGGAAGACCCATTCGGAAACATCTTTGAAGTCTATACACACAGCTATGAGCTGACTTATTCAGAAGGTGCTTATTAAATCTTTGAGACCAAGGCAAACACATTGTCGTGTTTGCCTTTATTCATAAAATAAAGCTGGTGATATGGCCGGTCCAGCAAATTTATTCCCTGTCACAACGCAGGCGTTCAAGCGTCCATTTTCACACCTTGTGCTTATATACCTACCCTTCACCGATTCAACTTCATAAACTGAAAGTCCCACCAATGGAATAATCTCTTCCCCAATTCGATACGCTATAAAAACCCCCTAAAACTGAATGTAAGGAGAATGAAAGATGAAAAAGATCATTCTGTTTGCTGATCCTGGCATCGATGATTCGGTTGCCATCATGTACGCACTGCTCAACCCTGAGATCGAAGTCCTCGCCATTGTATCCAGCTATGGAAATGTCGACAAGAAGCAGTCGACAGATAATATCGCCTACTTATTGAAACTGGCCGGAAGGGAAGATGTTCCCATCATCGGAGGGTCCAACGCCCCTTTGTCAGGTGAGATGCCTACGTATTATCCAGAAATCCATGGTGAGGAAGGACTTGGCCCTATACGTCCCCCAGAAGATATTTCAGTAGAGCTCACCAACTTCTCGGAACTATACACCATCATCCGTAACAACAAGGGACTTACGGTTGTGGATGTAGGGAGAAACACATCACTTGCCACTTTGTTTCTTTTAGGGGAAGACCTGACACAAGACGTAAAGGAATTTTATATTATGGGTGGTGCCTTTTTAGTTCCAGGTAACGTCACCCCTTCAGCCGAAGCCAACTTTTACGGTGATCCGACCGCTTCACACCTGGTAATGACCGACTTCGATGATATCTATCTCGCACCCCTGAACGTCACAAACAAAGCAATCATCACAATGGAACACGTACAAACCATCCTTGAAATGACCGATCACCCTCTCGTCCAAATCCTGGACGACGTCATGAACTATTATATAAACGCCTACAAAAAGCTCATTCCCGGCATCAACGGTGCACCCATGCACGACGTCGTGACCCTCTCCCTCATGGTCAACCCGTCAATGGGCAAAACCATCAGAAGGGAAGTCGAGGTCCTCACCGCAGGCAGCGGAATGGGTACCTCGATCGCCGACTTCAGAGTCAGCTCCAAACCGGCAGAAAAAAACATCAATATTTATCTCGAACTGGATTATGAAGCGTTTGTAAAGGACTTTATCGAAGTGATGAGTTCTTCCGGGGAGAAATAGCGGGCCGCGGGGACAGGTCCCCGGCCCACTCCAAAGGCCCGTCCCTCGTTACGGTAAAGCTTTACCGTAACGAGGGACGGGCCTTTCACCTTTGCCTTTCACCTTTGCCTTTCACCTTTGCCTTTCACCTTTGCCTTTCACCTTTGCCTTTCACATTGGGTCAAACCCTATACATCTGCGGGATCAATCACTTCACAATCAGAACAGGGCAATTGGCTCGTTTGGCTACCTTATGACTGACGCTTCCTAAGACAAACTCCTGAAGACCGTTCAAGCCTCTGCTCCCGATGATGGCAATATCAATATCGTTTTTATTAATATAGTCTACAATGATTGGGCCAGGTTCCCCATGCAAAATGGTCAGTGTATATGAAACCCCCTCTTCCTTTGCGATCCTTTCCACATCCTTCATCCTCTCGATGCGGGAATCACCCATTTCACTTGAGTTCCAATTTTTCAAAACATCTGACTTCACGCGATCATGGTCCACTACATAGACGACTTCAACGGTAGAATCCTTGCTGCACTTCGCTATATGAATAGCATTTTCAGCAGCACGCTTGGAGTGTTCGGATCCATCTGAAGCCAATAGGATTTTCTTATACATATTGATTCCCCCTTTTAATGCGATCCAAGTTTATTCGCCAGTTTATTTACTAATTCTGTACTATCCTCATTTAATCCTTTTACCTTTACGGTAATATTGCTGCCTTCAAACTTATATACAATCTTATCGATTGCCGCTACAGCGGAATCATCCCAAATGTGGGTGTGGCTGAGATCGAGCTCAACACTTTTCACATTTTCGCTGTAGTCAAATTTCTTTATCAAATCTGTTACAGAAGCAAAGAACAGTTCTCCGAATATCTTGTACGTCCTTATATCTCCTTCCAATTTACTTTCCACGCGGATCTGCGAAATCTTTGAAACGAAGAAGATGGCACTTAATAAGATTCCTGTAAACACGCCAATGGCTAAATTATGAGTCAAAACGACAGCCAGCACAGTGATGATCATCACAACCGCATCACTTTTAGGAACAAGATGAAGGGTACGCAAGGAATTCCAGTCAAAGGTACTGACCGAAACCATGATCATGACCCCTGCGAGTGCTGCCATTGGAATTTGGACGACAATATCCCCTAGTACAACGATCAAGAACATTAAGAATACCCCTGCTATCAAGGAAGACAATCTTCCTCTCCCGCCGGATTTGACGTTGATGACAGATTGACCGATCATGGCACATCCGGCCATCCCGCCAAAGAAGCCTGTCACAATATTGGCAATGCCTTGCCCTCTACTCTCTATATTTTTATCACTTTCGGTTACGGTCATGTCATCAACGATAGTGGCTGTCAATAATGACTCCAGCAATCCAACCACCGCCAATGCCAGGGAATAAGGGAAAATGATCAACAGCGTGTCAAAGGTAATAGGGATGTCAGGGATCAAAAAATCAGGGAGCGAACGGGTTATATCCCCCATGTCCCCGACGGTACGCACCCCATAATTCATATAAATAGAAAGAGCGGTAACGACAATGATAGCCACTAGTGTAGATGGAACGATTCTTGTTAAATAAGGTAACAGATAAATAATAGCGAGTGTCAGACCTACCAAACCATACATAATCCACTCTTCTCCCTCAAAATGTTGTAATTGAGAAGAAAAGATGAGAATGGCTAATGCATTCACAAAACCTACCATCACAGAACGCGGAATAAATTTCATGTATCGTGCCAATTTAAACATTCCAAAGAGGATTTGAAAAATACCCGTTAAAACAGTTGCTGCCAACAGATATTGTATCCCATGGTCGGCAACCAGATTAGTAAACAATAAAGCCATGGCCCCGGTGGCAGCTGATATCATACCTGGCCTTCCTCCCACAAATGCCATGGTTACGGCAATCGTGAAGGAAGCATACAAACCTACCATTGGATCCACACCCGCAATGATAGAAAAGGCAATCGCTTCCGGAATCAAAGCCAGAGCAACCACTAATCCCGACAAAATATCGCCTCTAATATTGTGAGTCCACGATGCTTTATAAGAAAGTTGTTCCATTTGCATCCCCTCCTGTTCACTTAATATGTGCCATCACACATTAAATTAAGCATTTACGGGCCACGGGGACAGGTCCCTTGGTCCATTTTCAGTAGATTCAGGTCTAAGATAGGCTCTGGCCCCAATCGAAGCGTCCCCCTATTTTGAACCTTGAACCTTGAACCTCATCAAATTTCTCCGGATTAAATTAGAATAATTCTAAGTAGCTCGTATAATCGGAATTTGGCTTGAATATTTAAAATCTGGCTCGTATATCAGGAAACTGGTTTGTATTTTTCAAATGTGGCTTATAAATCTGGATAGTGGCTTGAATACTGCCCTAAAATGGAATTTCACTGATTCCACCCAGCGAATTCATCTCCTTCTCTAGCTTGTAAGAGATGAATTTGTCTTTTTTCAGCTAAAAAGCTTCTGTAAGGATGAATTTGAGTTGGGAAATAGGGTTAATAAGCATAAAAATAGGGTCTGACCCTCAGCGCGCGAAATTCGCACGGAGTCAGACCCTATGTTTTGAAGTACATAGGGAAAGGTCCCTTTGCCCAATTTTATTTTAAAGCCCTTACCATCCCGGCTCCTTAAAGTTTTAACACATCAGCAGTCAAGTCCCAACCACCAAACTTTCCATTCCTCCCATTCATGTTACAATGATAAAAATCAAAGAATCATATAACCGCTTCACCCATTCAACAAGAATCAAAGGAAGGAGCCTCTAACCATGTTACCGTCAGACCTAAGAAAAAACATCAGATCCGGGGACCACAATACCCATACATCCGGTGTCTGTCAAGATTATGTACAGGCCAATCTGGTCGTCCTCCCCAAGGAATACGCCTTCGACTTCATGCTGTTCACCATGAGAAATCCTAAATCATGCCCGATCATCGAAGTACTCGAAGCGGGACAATTTGAATCAAAGTATGCGAAAGGTTCCGATATCCGGACTGACATCCCCCACTACCATGTGTATGAGCACGGAAAATTGGTGGACAAGAAGCATCGGATCGATGACTGCTGGAAAGATGATTTCGTCAGCTTCTTAATCGGCTGCAGCTTTACTTTTGAAAGCCAGCTGATCAAAGGCGGCATCCCGCTCCGACATATCGAGGAAAATAAGAATGTGGCAATGTACAAAACATCCATCCCTACTGAAAAAGCGGGTGTGTTTGAAGGATCGACGGTCGTGTCGATGAGGCCGGTTCCAAATTCACTGGTTCAAAAAGCAGCGGACATCACCTCCTTATTCCCGGAAATGCACGGTTCCCCACTACACGTCGGAGATCCCGGGAAAATCGGCATCAGGGATATCACAAAGCCCGACTTTGGTGATTTTGTGGGAATCCAAGAAGGTGAGACCCCGATGTTCTGGGCTTGCGGCGTCACCCCTCAGGCAGTAGCGCTTCAAGCTGAAATCCCTTATATGATCACGCACGCCCCTGGTCATATGTTTGTGACAGATTGGAAGAATGAAGAGTATTTGAATGGTCCTTAAAAGCTTTGATGTGATCATGATCCAGACGTTTCTTAAGGAATTCTTTTAGCAAGACTGGCACCCACCTGTTCAAATGCTCTTAAGTTGAAGATATCAGCATCGTATAATAATAGTTTGCCTCTTCCAACGCAGAGTTCAAATCAATGAAAGTTAAAATGCTGTTGTATAGGGCGATTACCGCAAATGAGGCAATGATGACGAAATAGCCGCTTTTAAGGATTTTTTTACTTTTCTTTACAATAATGAGAATCGAGATAATGACGATTAGAAAGTATGCGGCAGAAATCAGCAGTTCGACTATATATGTATTGATATCCTCAACGGAAAGCCTGAATCGTTCCAATTGCTCTTCATTCGCCTCATTTTCTTCAATTACTGTTTGTTTGTCCCGATGAGCAATTTTCCAAGTGTATGTATTCTCTTCTTTAGTAACGGAGTAATGATACCCTCCAGCTTTTTCTGACGCTATCACAAATGCTTTACCTTCAGCGATATGCGGTACCAGTATAATAGAAGTGAGCATTAGTAGAATGATCATTTTTATATTCAACAAATTCACCACCTTCTTTTATAACCAACCTTTACTAGATTATTATTTAATCCGAAAAGTTTCTCCTTCCATTAAATCCAAGGTATTACCATTTATATTTTTCGAATAATTAGTTATCCCTTTCATGTAGTTTTTTTTGTAGTTTTATCCTCCAGTGACTGATTGAAGTTTCTGCAAATTAATTAACCTCATATTACCATAGTGGAATATAAAAAAATGACTATTTTCTTGCTTCAATCATTAAACAAGTCACTTTTCACGCAGAATACTAAAGCTATTTTCAGAAATCAAAAAAGGCCATAGGACTCGGCCCATGACCATTAATTGACCAACTACTTTTTAACCTCAAGCAGATGTAACACCTTCTCAACCGACTTTACCGACTTGTTCAGTGCCGTAGCCTCCTCACCTGTAAGAGAGATTTCGATGACACTCTCGATTCCGTTTCCGCCTAATACAGTCGGTACTCCTAGGTATACATTGCTGTAACCGTATTCACCTTCCAGATACGCGATCGACGGAAGAATTCTTTTCTTGTCCATCAAAATGGCTTCTGCCATTTGGACCATCGAAGCTGCGGGAGCATAATAGGCGCTTCCCTGACCGAGAAGGTTGACGATTTCTCCCCCGCCTTTGCGTGTTCTTTCCACGATGGCATCGATTCTGTCTTGTGGTAGGATTTTTTCAAGCGGGATTCCACCTGCATAGGAATAGCGCACAAGCGGTACCATATCGTCTCCGTGCCCGCCAAGGACAAAGCCGGTGACATCTTCTACGGATACGTTCAACTCCTGTGCAACAAATGTATTGAAACGGGCCGTGTCGAGTACACCAGACTGTCCGATGACTCTATTCTTAGGAAATCCGGTGGTTTTGAAGCATACGTATGTCATTGCATCCACAGGATTGCTGAGGACGATGATATAGCTGTCCGGTGCATATTTTTTCACGTTTTCTGAAACGTCTTTCATGATCTTTTCGTTGGTTGCGACAAGATCGTCCCGGCTCATTCCCGGTTTTCTTGGCAGCCCTGCTGTGATGAGAACAAGATCTGCGTCCTGAATGTCTTCATAGTTTGATGTACCTGTAATCTTTGCATTGAACCGCTGTACAGGTCCGGCTTCCAGCATATCGAGTGCTTTTCCCTTGGTCGGGTTGGTTTGTGAGGGGATATCAACGATAACGATATCTCCCAAGTCCTTTTGAGCGAGCATCAATGCAGCTGTGGTACCTGTGAATCCCGCTCCGATCACTGCAATTTTTTTCCTTTTAAATGCCATGATGCTATCCTCCGTTCTCTCACCTAAACCTGATGATTAAGGGGCCTTTGGTGGTTGATTTTCATTGTGTTCAGCAGCTTTTTTTGCCGTATTTTTTGGCGGTTGAGCTTCCGGCTTTTTCTTCGGAACACGTTTTCCTATGGGCTGGGAATCCTTTTCCGACTTGACCTCAGGTTTTTTCTTATCTTTAAAAAGAACATTCTCTATCTCTTCATCCGGGTGGGGGATGACCAGGGCAGATACCAGCTCTCCCACACGTTTCGCTGCTTCTTCACCGGCATCGACAGCCGCTTGAACAGCACTTACATCTCCTTTTACCAGCACGGTCACAAGTGCGGCATCCACTTTTTCCTGTTTGACCAAGGTGACATCGGCAGACTTAAGCATCGCGTCCGCCGCTTCGATGGAGCCGATAAGTCCTCTTGTTTCAATCAATCCCAGTGCTCTACTCATCATCCTTCACCTCTTTCTTTTTCCACATCAATCGAGTCGATTATTCCGATTATGAGAGAGTCGATGGGCAATTTAGGTTCAGTGGACATATTGGCAGCTGCACCTCCACGGGTAACCAGCACCTGATCCCCGACACCTGCTCCAATTCGGTCCACCGCAATGAAAGGATCTTCTTTTGAAGGTCCATCCGGCAGTTCAGGTTTTACGACTAAGAATTTCAACCCTTTCAGATCATCTTCTTTCCTGGTTGCCCATACGTTGCCAATTACTTTCCCTAATTGCATGATGACTTCTCCCCTTTTCAATCAATTACGATAATACGTTTCCCCAGATCTTGTGCTGCATCACGTGCTAAAGGGGTAATAATTGTTTGTTTCGCCACTTGTATTTCATCTTCTTTATGATCTTGAATATCTCTTTGTGTCAGCAGCTGTGTTGATTTACCTTTAGATGAGGATGCCTGTTTCTTTTCTTCGTCCTTTTCACCGAGGAAACCGTTCAACGCTTCAACCTTCACGCCAAATTTCAATAATAGCTTTGTATAAGAGTGGAGTTGCTTGATATATTCTGAGTTTTGCTGATTTCCATTGAACAAATGCTTGTTTAAGTGTATTTTCGGAATAATTGTGACGGGAACATATTCCAGGATGCACCGTGACAAGAGCTCGGTTTCCGGTGTATCCCCTATTCCTAACGCACCCTTCACGATTAGATCCTGTGAAGCATCCAGGAAAATCACTCTTTCTGCAGTATGCAATTCCGCTTGTTCCAGAGATTCACAGGTAAATACATTCCAGCTGGACTCCAGCCTTGATAGATGGGCAGGTTCCAGGCTGGATGGATTCCCTATCAGCAAGAGATTGGCCTTTGAATGATACACCTGCTGGCTTTCTGAAAGGTCAAGTTTCTTTAAAACCTCGAAGACGATTTGTTCCACCAGTTCACGGTCAATCATAGAATCCCCTCGATTTTCACCAATTTACATGCTGATTTTCCATTTATTAACCCAGCATTCGCTTCGTCTGTATCGATATGCATTTCAAGTTTGTACCTGGAAGATACCCGAATCAGGACTTTGCCGAATATGAGCGGACGTTCGCCGCCGACTTTAATTTCCACATATTCTCCGTTTTCGACCCCGAAACCCTGAGCATCTTCGGGAGTCATATGAATATGCATCTGGGCGATGATCAGACCCTCCTTCTTATAGAGACTCCCTTTTGGTCCCACAAGCGTAATAGGGGCGGAGCCTTTGATGTCACCTGACTCCCGTAAAGGGGGCTTCACTCCCAGTTTAATAGAGTCCGTCCGGCTTACTTCAATTTGGGTCATATGGCGAGCAGGACCAAGAATGCGCACTTTTTCAAGGCTCCCTCTTGGTCCGGCGATTGTTATTGTTTCGTTCGCTGCGAATTGACCGGGCTGAGATAGATCGGCTTTTTTCGTCAGCGTATACCCTTCTCCGAAAAGTGCTTCCAGGTCTGTTTGACTTAAATGGCAATGCCGTGCTGAAACCGCCATCGGAACAGAGTTCCTCTTCTCTGTTCCAACTGATAATCGGGACATGACTTCTTCCACAATCGTTTGAATGGCTTCATTATTCATGCTTCATGCTCCTAACTGTGATGCCGGTTTTAGACTTCTACCTCTAGCTTCGGAAGGATGTTTTCAAGTTCGTTGTGAGGACGCGGGATGACATGTACACTCATGATTTCACCTACGCGCTGAGCTGCCGCCGCCCCTGCATCAGTAGCCGCTTTGACTGCACCAACATCTCCTCTTACCAGTACCGTCACGATTCCGCCTCCAACGTGGACTTTCCCTACTAAATGCACATTCGCAGCCTTTACCATTGCATCCGCTGCTTCAACAGATGCCACTAATCCTTTAGTCTCGATCATTCCTAATGCTGTTAATTCTCTGCTCATTTTTCATTCCTCCAATTAATTTAGTTGATATTTTTTAATGACTTGATTAACCATTTCAGTAATCTTCGCTGGGTCCATCTCTTTCCCCGGCACCTGCTTCAATACTTGATTGACAATCTCTTCTACCTCTTGATTCCCGTTTTCTCTTGCCTTCGGGAGATCAGAAGTAGATGCTTTCGGTATAGAAGGACTCTTGATTCCATAGGCCATCCTCTTAATATTGATCAAGTGGCGGGCGGATACGTTATCGGATGTGATATTCCCCCCGAAAGACCCGCATCCCAATGTCAAGGAAGGCTTTAACCCTGTTGTCGCTCCTACTGCACCTATGGATGACAGGGTATTGACCATGATCCTGGACACCGGCATTTCAAATGCCACCTCTTTTGCTACATCCTCATCTGTTGTATGAAGCGAGAGACTGTGCCCCCTTCCGCCGAGATTTAATAGCTTCATACAATAATCCTTGGCTTCCTGGTAGCTTTCAGCCGTATATAAAGCAAAGATCGGCGACAATTTTTCGATAGAGAACGGTATGTGTTTTCCGACCCTGGTCTCTTCTGCTATCAACACCCGTGTGTCGGAAGGGACCGTGATTCCTGCCATCTCGGCTATTTTCACTGCATGCTGCCCCACGATCCCAGGATTCAATTTTCCAGGGGCTGGGGAAATGATTTTTTCAAGAGTCGCTTTTTCTTCCTTATTGAGGATGTAGGCCCCATTATTCCTCAGCTCGCGCATGACCATCTGCTGGATATTCCGGTCGACGACAATCGCCTGCTCCGTTGCGCAGATTGTGCCATTATCAAAAGATTTGCTGTCGACGATCATCGAGACCGCTTCGTTGACCTTCGCTGACTTTTCGATATAAACCGGGACGTTTCCCGGTCCGACACCGTAAGCCGGTTTCCCCGAACTATAAGCAGCACGGACAAGACCGCCTCCCCCTGTTGCGAGGATCACATCAATATCGCGATGTTTGATCAACTCATTTGTTGCAGCCATGGATGGTTTGGATATCCACCCCACCAACCCTTCAGGCGCTCCCGCCTTAACAGCGGCCTCATTGCATATTTTTAATGCTTCCACTGTGCAGTTTACTGCCCGTGGATGGGGGCTGACGACGATTGCATTTCTCGTTTTCAAGGAAATCAGTGTTTTAAAAATGGCTGTCGAAGTAGGGTTGGTCGTCGGGATGATGCCTGCCACTACACCGAAGGGATAAGCGATTTCTGTCACTTTATTTACGCGGTCCTCGCCGATGATGCCAACGGTCTTTTCATCTTTTATCGATTCATAGACGTCTTTGGATCCGACTTCATTTTTGATTTTTTTGTGTTCTACGAGCCCCATCCCGGTTTCTTCCACTGCCATCCGGGCAAGGTCAAGTGATTTCGCATAAGCGGCTTCTGCCACATTCTTCACAATTTCATCGACTTGTTCCTGGCTGTAGGACAAGTATTCAGCCTGAGCTTCTTTTGCCCGTTTGACAGCGTTCCGCATTTCCTGGATGGACTGGAGATCGTTATCAAATTGCACATTACCACGCTCCTTTCGATTCTTTCTCAGTGATTAATATCTGGTTGGGTTGTGACTGATATCTGTGATGGCCTCACGGAAAGCATCCGCTGCTGCCTGGCAGGCTGATTGGGAACCAGTCAGGAGACCGCCGCCGAAGTTCGTTTCTGACGGAGGACCAAAAAATTTAACGAGCTCGACATCTGCGGCCTTTAGGGCAGCGTCCAATCCGTAGACCGCTTCAAGCGGCGGTGCAATTAGATAGGCAAGAGGCTCCCCCTGATTAATTCCTGCTTCTTTGGAAAGATACGTGCCTGTCCGCGAAACAACATGCGCATAGATGGCATGACTCTTATCAGCGTCCAAAGCTTCAAAGAAAGCACCCGATTCCGCCGTCTGGAGTACTGCTTCCATCCCGCTTTTCACTTCATCGGGAGAAGGTCCTGACATGACCCCGATCATCTCGCCTGATAAAGGACCTGAAGCATGACCGGCGCCAGCGTAGAAAGAGCGTGCATACACCACTTCCACTTCTGCCCGCTTTGTTGCTTCATCAAGAGCTGTGTACCCAATATCATCGACGGTGGAGGTGAAGATCCCCAGGCTCCTGTGATAGGGATCAAGGTTGAAATGTTTCGCTAATCCGCTGTCTACATTGGGAATGACCCGAATGGCCAGGATGTCTGCCTGAATTCGTTCTAATGCCATTTCCGTCCCCTCCTATTCTTCCTTCTTCACAAGCGATACACCGCTTGCTTCATATTTTAAAATCTTCTGAATGACGGTCCCGAGATATGCCCCCGCTTCTACAGGAGGGATGCCGCCTTTATGGATATTCGAGATCACCATGCGGTCTGCTTCGATCGTTCCTTTTCTCGGTTCGTAGCACAAATAGGCACTCATCGATTCCGCACTGACAAGACCCGGCCTTTCACCGATCAACAAGACCACCACTTTGGGCTTCAAGAGTTCCCCGACATCATCCATCACTGCAACTCTTCCTTTTTCGATATAAAATGAGGTTCCTATATCTAGATCCAAACTTGTGAGTGACTGCTTCAATGAAAAGTAGACATCTTCCACATTTTCTTCAATCGCACTTGAACTCAGGCCGTCTGATACAACAATTTGTACGGTCGGGGATTTATTGCAGCGCTCCGAAATGGTCTGCTTCGCTTCTTCTGAAAGCTTCCTTCCGTAATCAGGCCTCCGGATGTAAATCTCTTTATCCTCGACCAGGGTGTTTACTTTAAATAAATCGAGGCGGGATAACAGTGAATCATTTACATCTCCGTAAACAGCATCAACGGCTGCTGCATGGTCATAACGAAATTTCAGCCACGTATTCGTTTTCGGTCTCACCCCTGCCCTTCCCACTCCGATCCGTGCCGGAGTCTTATCCTTCAGTTCTTGAAGCTCTTCAGAGACTGAAGCCTCCTCCTGATGGCCGCTGTTCTTGTTGTCCATTGAGTTTCCTTCTGTTTTCAGGGTGTTTGTTGTGTTTGAGTCCGTGTAGCGGTTGAACTCAATCAGCTTTCCATCACTTTCAGTACGGGACTGATCCTGTGTACGCTTAAAATTGCTTTTATTTTCAGAGGTCGATGTTAGATTCCAAAATTTAACCGGTGAAGCTTTCTCAGTACTGTGCTTTTCTGTTGATTGCTGCTGGTTTTGGATCTTTTCTATCACCATTTTAGTTACTTGTTCTATAAGCTCAGGGTTCATTCATTTCAACTCCTATCGTGAAAAAATGGTCGCGTCCCCGGCGCTCTTGCTTAGCTTGCCGTTTTCGTAGATCCCCATTTTCTCAAGCCACTCTTCAAAAACAGGGGATGGACGCTTCTTCATTGTTTGTCGCAGGGCAGCGACATCATGATAGCTGAGAGATTGATAGTTCAGCATGCAATCATCCCCCATTGGTGTTGCGATGACGAAATTAACTCCCGAAGCTGTCAAGAGAACGCCGAGATCTTCTATGTCATTCTGATCTGCTTTGATATGGTTGGTATAGCACACATCCACTCCCATTGGGATGCCGTGCATTTTCCCCATAAAATGGTCTTCAAGCCCTGCACGGATGACTTGTTTGTTGTTGTAAAGGTATTCAGGACCTATGAAGCCTACAACCGTGTTCACAATGAACGGATCGTAGCAGGCAGCAAATCCATAGTTTCTTGCTTCAAGGGTCATTTGATCGATATCAAAATGCGCTTCAGCTGAAAGCTCTGAACCCTGCCCTGTCTCAAAATATAAGCGCTGCGGGCCGGTTCCTGTCCCGAGCGTCTTCGCCATTTCGTTCGCTTCATCCAACAAGGAAGCTGTAATGCCAAACGAACGGTTCGCCGCTTCCGTACCAGCTATACTCTGAAAGATCATATCGGCCGGCGCTCCTTGTTCAATCGCCTTCATCTGGGCCGTCACATGGGCAAGCACACAGTTTTGAGTGGGAATATGCCAGTCATCGATAAATCTGTGGGTCGCGTGAAGCAGCCGTTTGACACTTTCGACTGAATCGTCGACAGGGTTGATCCCGATGACAGCGTCCCCCATCCCATATGCCAATCCTTCCTTTAGGGATGCAATCATCCCTTCGACATCATCTGTCGGATGGTTCGGCTGCAGCCTGGAAGCGAGTGTCCCATGATAACCGATCGTAATATTGCATTTCGTTAAGACTTCAATCTTGTTTGCTGCGTGAACAAGATCGAGATTCGACATGAGCTTTGCAGTCGCAGCTATCATTTCGCTGTTCAAGCCTCTGCCCAGCCTCTTTAAATCTTCCCCTGAAGTGGTATCTTCAAGGATGTATTCCCGCAGCTCAGCCACGGACCAGCTTTTGATTGATTCATAGACCGGTTTATTCACCTGATTTTCAATCATCCGGGATACTTCATCTTCTTCGGGAGATAGCAGCGGATGCTCCCTGATCTCAGCGAGTGTCAGTTGGCTCAACACTTCCTTGGCCGCGATCCTTTCTTGAACCGTTTCAGCAGCAATTCCTGCGAGGCGGTCGCCTGACTTTTCTTCATTTGCTTTTGCGAATAATTCTTTTAAAGATGAAAATTGATATACCGTTCCTAAATAAGTTGTTTTAAGGTTCACAACCCGCGCCTCCTTTCTCAATGATGGAAGGTTAATGTTTTAATGACGACAGGAACCACGTTTGTTTGAAGCAAGTTCCCGATATCGATATAGTCTCCGTGCTCTACATTGATCTGGTCGATGCAGATGACCATTTGTGTGGGGTTCAACGTCTTAAGCGTCTGACCGAGAACCTTTGCATGGTCGCTTTCAAGGACGATGACAAGAGGCTGGCCTGGTCTGGGTTTAGTTCTGATGGCGTCGAGCAAGGCATGTGCCAGTGTCTGAACATCCTTGAATCCCAGATAGGGGATTTCCGTCAGGTAGAGAGCGAAATTGATGCCTTCCCGCTGTGAATCATAGACTTCCAATGCCTGTTCCATTGCTTGGGGTATCCGTTTCAAACCCTTTTCAAGATCATGTCCGAATGGAAGTTGATAGACAGGGAGATTCCTCAGGGGAAGATCCCTGCTTTCAACGTGAATGGTCGCACCGCTGATTTCGGTCGTCTGCGTTCCAGCACCAAGAACCGTAGCCCTGACTGTTTCAACTGGCTTCACCCACTCCCATTTCGACAACGCTTTACATTCTTTCAGAGAAGCAGCCAGCATTTTTCCGATGTCGTCATATTGTGCTTGAGAAGCATTTGACGCTTCAAGTGCATAGATGCATTCACTTATTCCACCCGAAAACATGATCGAATCGATATCTTCCAGCCAATTTGGCTTATGCCCCAGCAAAAGGGGAAGGTCGTGTTCTAATAGGTTTCGATCCAACATCCTAGCAATAGAGCCTGCCATGAAATCTGTTATTCTTTTGATTTCTGATGCCTCCCGTTTATCCCCTTCCTTGAGAGGCAGCCCTAAGTTTTCCAAGACTTTTCGAATGGGATGGGAGATGCTTTGGATGGTGGCTCCTTTAAACTCGATCAGCCTTCCGCCTATGTGCAGCGTACAGGTTCCCGAGAGCTTGCCGGATTTATAGACTGCGACATTTGCTGTGCCGCCGCCGATATCGATATTTGCGATGGATTTCCCCGTTTTCTTAGAAAATTCATGAGCCCCAGAACCTTTAGCTGCGACAATGCCTTCCAAATCAGGGCCGGCGGTTGCAACAAGGAAATCACCTGCATGGTCGGATAAATGGTGGACCATTTGCTGTGCGTTCTCTTTTGTAGCCGTTTCGCCCGTGATGATCACAGCCCCTGTTTTAATATCACTTGGGCTGATTCCAGCTTGTTTATATTCTTGCTTCACCAGCTTTTCGACTGCTTCGATATCGATTGAGGTTCTGGATTGAAGAGGAGTTCTGAATATGGGACTTCTGTAAAGAATCTCTTTATCTATAATTTCGATGCGGGGCATGTGGGTGCCGCCAGCCATGTTCATAAGAAAAAATTTACTGATGACGACTTTTGTGGTACTGGTCCCAATATCGATCCCGGCACTCAGAATCTCCTCTTTTTGAGGATCATAACGTTTCAAAGGTTTTCACCCCCTGCTCCAGAGTTTTTAATAAGTAAAAAAAGACGCCCAATACGAACCGTCATTTTTTTGACGGTTGTATTGAGCGCCTTTGCTCGAAAATCTTTTTATAATTTGAATATAGTCTATTTTTTGAATTTTGTAAAGGGTTTCAAAAAAAGAAGATGTTCCGTTCTGTCGTTGCGGATACGTATTCCCTCATCTCTTTAAGCGATTTGCATTTCACTAGTTCCCTGATCTCTTGAATCCCTTTTCCCGTAACCGCGGATGCAAGGACGATGGGTCCGGATGGAATCACTCTTTTTAACTGTCTCACAGCTTCTTCGACATCGGCTTTATCACAATCGCACTTTGTGACAACACCGATTGGCAGCTTATTAATACCAGTACTGAAATTAGGCGGGAAGATCGTTTTCTTTCTGGTGGCATCCTGTAAATACAATACATGTGAAACTTCAAGTGAAGTCGCCATAATGTTTTTATAATAAAAAGGATTCTCCGTATATTCCCCAGGAGTATCGACAATCCAGTCAGAATAGTTTAAGGATTGGGTTTTGACAGCCCTTTCGTTCCTTTCCAAAAGGGCATTCGTCAATGTCGATTTCCCAGCCCCGATCGATCCAATGAGCATGGCTCGATTTTGTCTGTTCACAGGTCATCCCCCCTTTATGATTTAGTGATTTTTGAAGGGGTATACTGCAGTGTCTCTGATAAAAAACGATTGATTTCCTCCATGGCCATTTCAACAGAAGAAACACTTCCGACAATAACCAGACTTCCGGTAAATCGATCAAGAAATCCTAAATGCACATCGGCTGCCTTTGTAGCCAGATCGCCTGCGATAATGACCGTTTCACTCGGCGTCAAGGTCAAAATCCCCAAGGACCCTGCCTGCTGAATCCCCAAGTTCTCAAACATGCCCGGATCAGGATTAGCAATCACATGACTTAATGTGACTTGTTTTCCAGGTACGAACTCCTGTATAAATCGTTTCTTCTCATCCATGATTGTTTGGCACCCCCTTAGTTTGTTACAGCAGTATTTTACACTGCTTTCGCTTTATCCTCTTCAGCTTTATTTAAATATTCATCTTCACCTATGATCCCCGCTGCACGATCCTTCTTCTCAAGTTCCAATGCTTTCGGTACAGATAGCCAATAAGCCAGACCGATTCCGATTACACCCGCAGAAATCTTCCCTACAATAATCGGAAGAATCAATGTGGGCTGGAAGTTTGCTGTAAAGGACAAGTGATCTCCAAGTAAGAATGCCGCGCAGACAGCAAATGAAATATTGATGACCTTATCCTTTGGAGGCATCGTTCTAACCAGCTTGAACATGGCCAAAATATTAGCGATCGTAGCAACGATACCTGCACTTCCTTCTTTACTGAGTCCTACTTTTCTCCCCATTGCTTCAAGCGGTCCACCTGCATATTTCTGAAGTAAATAAACCATCGGAAACGCCCCGGCAAGCATGATTCCGATATACCCGGCAGTCTCAAGTGCACGGAATTGATCCGCTTCATCCGCCATGATTGGATGGAAGCCCCAGCCACCGAATACGGTTGAAAAGAGACCTGTGAAAATTTCAACGATTGAAAATACGAGAACTAGCTTAATCGCAGCATCCAGTATCCGCCCAAACCACATGAATCCATTAATCATCAGGTCAGGAAGGAAATAAAGCCCGACCGCAATGAGAACAACGAAAATCAAAAGCGGACTCAAGTTCAATAGGATTTGTCCATATCCTAAAGCAAATTGAAATTTCGCTTCTCCTGAAGTTGAAATGAAATCACGGACATTTGAATTCGAGAAGGCAATGATCGTACTTGAGATAAGCGCACCAATCGGAATCGTCAATACCCCTGACATCACTCCGAGTGCCATATATTTATGGTCACGCTTATCAAGCATTGCCAGACCCATTGGGATGGAAAATACGATGGTGGCCCCGGCCATGAATCCAACAATCATGGCCATGATCCATCCTTCCTGTGTTTCCTTTAGTACCTCGGCTAGTTGATAGCCTCCCATATCCGTGGCTAAAATGGATGTCGCTGCGATTGCAGGATCTGCCCCAATTGCTGCGAAAAATGGACCGCAAACCTTGTCAATGAACCATGACAGGTAAGGAATCGAAGCCATGATTCCCGCCGCAGGTACAAAAATGTGACCGACAGCGTGCAGACCTTCCATAAACTGCTTCCCCAGCCCGTCATCACTATTGCGGATGGCGGCAAAAGCACCCAGCACAGCACACGCCATGATGATGTAAATCACAACATTCCCTATCATTTCCATAACATTTCCCCCTTGTTTAAATGAAATTTATGAATACCCCTTGGTGATCTTTTGCAAATATATATCCTTGGCTCTTAAAAAGGGTGCTTAGGATAGATTCCCTCCGCATTTACCTCTGCAATACCTCGTTAACAGAGCCAAATCCTAAAAAAAGCATAAAGGTGCCCTGCGGTTTCAAATGCACAAACCGCATGAGCACCCTCGCTTCTTTTATTCACTTGTATGAATGATTAACTTTTATACTTATGAAGAACCCTCTGTGCCACGATTTCCATGGATACTTGCTTATCCATGCTGATTTTCCGCATCTTGTTGTAGGCTTTATTTTCAGGCAAGTGGAACTTTTCCATGATCAGCCCTTTTGCCTTTTCGATCATTTTCCTCCCTGAGAGTTCTTCTTTCATGTCTTCTACCTTCTGTCTGAAGGCCTTGGCATTCTCTGCTTGCTGCAAGGCTATTTCAACGGCTGGAATCAGGCTCGATTCCTTCACCGGCTTTACAAGATAGCCCATGATATTGGCCTGCTTTGCTTTATCAATGTATTCCCGCTGACTATATGCCGTTAAAAGCAGGATGGGAATATTCGTACGTTTTGAAATGATTTCACTAGCCTTCAAGCCATTTAATTTCGGCATTTTGATATCCATGATGATCAAATCAGGATGCAATGAAAAAGCTTTTTCAATGGCACTTTCACCATCTCCAACCTGGGCGATGACTTCATAGCCGGCATCCTCTAGCATCATGGAAACGTCAAGGCGAACGATCGACTCATCTTCAACGATCATGATTCGTTTACTCATACAAGAGCCTCCTCCCTTTCTAACGGAAATTTAACCACGGCCGCTGTTCCGGAAGTCTGGGTTCGTTCAATCAGAAATTGCCCTGACAAGTCATGCTCTATCATCATCTGTACAATATCCAGGCCAAGTGAAGACTTGTAGCCGGGTGAAAGACCTTCACCGTTATCAATGACCTGAACCTCCAAGTCTCCCTCTTTACGTTGGAAGACCACATCGATTTCCCCTTCACTCATGTTTTTGAAGGCATGCTTCATACAATTTTGAATCAATTCATTTAGAACTAAAGCCACCGACACGGCTTTACTCGATTTTATCAGTAATTGAGGGCCGGAATATGTGATTGAGATCATCTTATGATCCTCTGTTTCCGACACCAGCATATTCCCGATCTTCTCAATCAAGCTATAAAGATCGACATCGTCTACACTCGAATTTGCCAATATGATTTCATAAACGGATGCAATACTTGAGATACGATTCAGGCTTTCGACAAAATGGACTTTGCTTTCTTCCGGGAGACCTCTTCTCATTTGTAATCTCAGCAGGCTTGCCACCGTTTGCAGATTGTTTTTGACCCGATGATGAATTTCGCGAATGGCAACTGATTTTACAATCAACTCTCTTTCTTTTTCTCTTAGTTCTGTTATGTTCTTAAAGATGATAAATGTTCCGTTCGGTCGATCAGACTGTCCAAGCTGTATTTTCTTCACCTTAAATACATTGCTGTAAAATTTAATTTCTTTCACGAGTAATTCTTCAGAAGAATGCAGAATTTCCTTTATCTCCGGAAAATATTGAACCAGAAAATCACCTGCGATACATTCCCCCATCCCTAGCTCTTGAATCATATTGGAAGCAGCAGAATTGCTGTACAATATTTTGCTATCTTTCTCAATAAAGAATAGGGATTCTTCAATTACTTCGGGGATAATAGGGTGACTCTCACTCGCACTGATGAGAATTTCACTCAATGCTTCTGTCGCCTCTGATAGCGCTTCCAATTTTCTCTGACGCTGAAGCTGTTCACTTATATCCTTTTCCATAATCAGGGACCCAATGACGCTATCATTTATTCCTCTAATTGGAACGACACTTTGTTCAACCGTTTTTCCTTCCTGTGTGATCGCCCGATTATGAAACACGGGCTGACCCGTTCTTAACGTATATAAGACGGAAGGCTCAAATGGTTCATAGACGAATTTTCCTGCCACGGTATTTTTATAAATCGATCTCGACGTTGTTGGAGCAGCTTCTGCTACTACTATTGCATGCATTCCTTCTTTTGTCAGGCAATCCACAAATATATGGGCTTTATTCAAGTCAGCCATCAACGGAAGGTTTGCCGCTATTTCTTGGATCTTTAGTATATCTTCCTTAGATAGATCCGTATGAATACTGCATAAATATTCCAGTGAATTGTTTGCCATTTATAAAACCCCTGTCCATACAGAAAATTCTGAATATAGAACATTATATTTCTCTTTTTTTAGGGTTGTCAATGGAAAGAAATAATATTATAGGTCAATAGATTCTAGATTAGTAACTTTTTTCTATCGATTAGTAACTTACTTAAGCTTTGCATACTCCACTCCACTGACCTTATTCTTCAATACATCTTCCAGTAAATCAGCCAAGTAAGCACCTGCTTCCACAGGGGGGATTCCCCCATCATGTATATTGGAAATGACCGTTCGATCTGCCTCCACTGTATCTTCACCAGGACGATAAATAAGGTATGCGCTTATACTCTTAGAGGTAGCGAGACCAGGCCTCTCGCCGATCAATGAAATCACCACATCACATTTGGTAATCTTCGCGATAACATCTTGTATCCACACACGGCTCCTTTTAATAAATACCGTTTCTCCAAGTGTAATATTTTTCCCCTTCAAGCCCTGGATCAGCGCCGGAAGCAAATCCGGAATATTCTCTTCTATCCCCGTAGAACTGAGTCCGTCGGAAACTATGATTTGCACTTGCTTATTTGTTGATAGATTTTCCTCTGCCCATTTTCTTGATCCCTCATCAAGCTGGCGTCCGCTGTCCAAATTCATTAAATATTCATCCATCGATTCAGATTTGGAATGAAGGACAGACAGCTTCATTTTTTTCAGGAATTCTTCTGAAACCCCTTTAAATACTGCATCCTGAGCCGCGGCATGATCAATGCGGAAGTCGAGGTATTCCTTCGTCTTCATCCTGGTGCCTGTCCGTCCGATCCCAATTCTCGCGGGTGTAATGGACCGGGCTTTCTCAACCACATCATAATCTAAAGGATCATCTACCCTTACCACCTTTTGTTTTTCATACATGTGGTCCTTGCCAGCTTGTTTCTCTTCATTCGCTTGAGACGGAGTATTCTTCGGTTCAGCTTTCTCCAATTCTTCAAGTACCTGTTTCACAATCGTTTGGATATCCATATTCATTCCCCTCCTTTCTTATTTGAAAATAGATAGGTCTCCTGCGCGCTCTGTCAATCTGCCATTTTCCATGATTCCCATCTTCTCAAGCCAGACTTCGAATTCAGCCAGAGGACGAAGCCCCAGCATTTCCCGCAGGCTTGCATCATCGTGGTAGCTTGTATCCTGGTAGCTGAGCATGACATCATCCCCACCAGGAACCCCCATGTAAAAGTTAGCCCCGGCAAGGGCCGTCAGCATCCCGCCGATTTCCTGATCATTTTGATCCATCTGCATATGATTCGTATAGGTAGGAGCAATCCCCATCGGCAATCCATGTAATTTCCCCATGAACAGATCCTCAAGGTCTGCGCGAATCACTTGTCTTCCGTCATAGAGTGTTTCAGGGCCGATAAATCCAGACACGTTATTCACCATGAAAGGCTTCCAGTGTCGGGCATACCCGTACGTCCGTGCCTCCAGGGTCTGCATGTCGATTCCCGAATGGGCATCAAGAGACACTTCAGACCCTTGCCCCGTTTCAAAATAAAGCTGATTGGGTCCAGTAGACGTACCGTATTTAGCCATCATCTCAAAAGCTTCGTCCAGAATTTCCTTTGAAACCCCGAAATCATCATTTGCTTCTTGAGTACCTGCAAGACTTTGGAACATCAGCGCGATTGGCGCTCCCCTTTCCAGTGACTTCATTTGGGTGGTAACATGGGCCAATACACAGTTTTGGGTCGGAATCTCCCACTTTTGCATAAAATCATGCGTCATTTGTAAAATCTTTGAAACCGATTCAACTGAATCATTATTTGGGTTCACACCAATCACCGCATCCCCAGATCCATAGGACAGCCCTTCTTTCATGGAGGCCAGGATTCCTTCTGGATTATCTGTTGGATGATTCGGCTGGCAGCGGAACGCGAGGCGGCCTGCTTCCCCGATCGTCGTATTGCAATGAGCCGTCGGTCTGATCTTCTGCGAGGCCATCACCAAATCGATGCTCGACATCAGCTTCGCCACTGCGGAAATCATCTCACTAGTCAATCCTTTACTAAGCCTGAATAAATCAGGGGTACCCGTTTTATGAGCCAGGATGTAATCGCGAAGTTCCCCGACTGTCCACCCCGAAATTTCTTTATAGATGAATTGATTCACATCATCATAAATGATTCTTGTAATCTCATCTTTCTCATACGGGATTACCGGATTTTCATAAATTTCTTTAAGCGTCATCTCACCTAATACGATCTTTGCTGCCATCCTTTCCAAATATGACTCCGCCGCAATCTTCGCCATTATGTCCCCTGACTTCTCCTCGCTCGCTTTTGCCAGCACCTCGCTGACAGAACGAAACTGAAATCGTACATTCTTGACTGAACATGTATACATATGTGTTTCCCACCTTTCTACAGTTAAGGCTTCTGTTGCGTTTTAACAGAAAGCGTTTTTAACAATCACCGGATGATAACAAAAAGGCGCCATAATAGATAAACCAGCTTTAGTTTATCTATTATGGCGCCTTCACCATTTAATTTTCACTTGTATCAACATTATAGCAATTAGTTTTCAGAAAAAAAAGATTTTTTTAAAAGAATTCCCTAGATTCTTTTTTACTCCTATCTTTCGGAGTCCTTACGAATTGTGGTCATTCACTGAAGACAAAGGATATTTACACCCCACAATTTACAAGCAAACTATCATAACTGTTGTAATTTTATATTAAGTTGAATAACATTATCCCAATGTTAAAAACAAATAAATATTATTTTATATACTATCAATATTAACACGATTTCATTCAATCAAATTGAACTCTCATAAACCCCCTTAATATTTCCAAGGGCTCTCTCCAGATTTGAGTAGATAGTAATTTTTGAAAAATCGAGTCCAAGCTGTGTGGCTGTCTGAGCTACTTCCGGTCTCATACCGGTGATGATGCTTCTCACCCCGATTAAATCTAAAGCAGATACGAGCAAGAATATTTGATTTGCTACCATTGTATCAACAATTGCCACACCAGATATATCGATGACCAGGCACTCTATACCTTTCTCCTGGCATTGCTCGAGACTTGATTCCATCATTGTTTTTGCTCTATGAGTATCGATATTGCCGATCAAAGGCAAGACAGCGATTGATTGAGTCAATTTAATGACAGGTGAACTCAGTTCCATGATCACTTCTTGTTGTGCTGAAAGAGTGGCTTGATGGAAATCTGTATACGTACTTACAAATTCTTCGATGACTGTATCAAACGCAAAGTTGAATTGATTCGACCATTCTAACAGTTGAGCTGGAGGTACACTCGATGAATCCATTTGGGTGAAATCATTGATTTTATTCCAATAGATTTGTCTGAACAACTTGAATTGACGAATGATTTCATTTAATGGAGTATTCGTTAACACTCGATCTTTGGCAACTTCAGTGGCCCATTGTTTAATCGATTCATACTTTTTTCCATCGTCATGATGTTTGAATATTTGAGCGATCGTCATGATGAATTTCCTGTTTTGAGCCCGAAGCTTCTCCTCAATGGTAATAGGCGCACTTTCTGAATAGACACTCCCTATTGAAGCTGTTTTGGATTTAAACCATGTGTTGGTCAGTTCATCTGTATTTTTCAATATAAATTCATATAATGCCTCGTTTTCAGTATTCATCCGCGAACCCCTCTTTTTTTTATATAATATTTTTCATTTATTTCTATCATAACGTATGTGGAGCATGGGTGGTTGGCTTGAATATCACAATTTTGAAAACTCAATCACCTTTCGGGAGTTCATATCTTTTAAAACCAGGGTTCAAATCCTCTTTTTTAGCATCAAAAAATTGACGAAGTCGATACCGTTTACTTGTTTGATTTGCTTTTTTATTGCTTTATAACCCTGGGATTCAAAGAAAGGCTTTGCCGTAATGCTTGCTTCTGTAAACAGATCTATCAATCCTATCGATTCGGCCATGTCTTCCACCTTGGATAATAGTCCGGCTCCTATCCCCTGTCTTTGATAATCTTTATGAACATAAAGCAAATCAACTTCACCCATCTTATTAATGTTCACGAACCCTACAATAAGCTCGTCAATAACGGCCACATAGGCAATGCTCGCTTCTAAACGATTCGCCATCATTTCTATACACGTGATGCTGCTTGCCCACACTTCAACTTGTGATTTCGAATAGTCCCCTAGATTAATGGCATTAATCGTTTCCTTAAATAGATTCATCGTCAGTTCTGCATCTCTTTTATGAAACCTTCTTAGTAACACGCTATACATCACTCTCTTTTCGTTATGGGAAAGGGGGGAGGAACTTTGTCCCGTCATCCCCTCATATTCACTCAGCAGACCTCATCCATATCTCCATTACTGAATCAAGCTCTACATTCAACTCCTGTTTCCTTCTATAAAGCTTGTTGAGCTGCTCATGTTCTATATCATCCCTGGCCATGGCTTCATCCAGTTGAATGATTTCATTCTCAAGCGCTTCCACCTCTGCCAAGACTTTTTCCTCTTCCTTATTATGATCTTCTACCTTTTTTCGTGGTTTCTTTACTTTTTCAACAGGATTTTTCATTAACTGCCTGTTTTTTATTTTCTCTATTTCCGTTCGATAATCATCGTAATTCCCAGTGTAGCTTTTAAATCCATGACCCTCAATCGCGACCACTCTCTCACTCATCTTATTGATAAAATAACGGTCGTGGGAGATGAAGAAAATGGTTCCTTTGAATTCCTCCAGCGCTTCTTCCAGGGTTTCAATTGAAGCAATATCGAGATGGTTTGTCGGCTCATCAAGGATCAATATATTGATATCCTTAAACAGCAGCATGGCCAGCTTCAGCCTGATTCGTTCACCACCTGACAGTTGCTTCACTTTTTTGAAGACACTACCTTTGTAGAACATGAATTTCGCCAGGTATTCACGTGCTTTTCCTTCTACAATCGTGATGTCTTCCCTAAAAGCTTCCAACACAGTAAGCTCTTCATTTTTAAACGTGATTTTTTGAGGCAGATAAGCCGGCATAACATTGGCCCCTAATTCCGCCACACCGCCATCCGGCTGTTCCTCTCCAAGAAGCATCTTCAGGAATGTCGACTTCCCGCTTCCATTCGAACCGATCAGCCCTACCCTTTCACCGTAATGAATCATCAATCCAGCATCCTTGAAAATCACTTTATCAACATAACGTTTAGAAAGCCCAACCGCTTTTACCGTTTCAATTCCAGATCGCTCGGAAGCTGTGAAATCAATTCTCATATTCTTTTTTTCGAATACCGGTTTGTCGATTCTATCGAGTTTTTCGAGCTTTTTCTGGATGCTTGCAGCTCTTCGGAAAAACTTATTATTATCGGCACGAAGCGCCCAGTCCCTTAGATTTTTGACCTGATTTTCCATGTTGCCGATTTTTTTCTGCTGTTCCCGGAAGTGCTCATATTGAATGCGCAAATGTTCTTCTTTTTGCAGGACATAGGAGGAATAATTCCCTTTATACGTCTTGGATACCATATCCTCTATTTCAATGATATTTGTAACCACGTTATCTAGAAAATAACGATCATGGGATACGATGAGGACAATCCCCTTGTAGCTCTTGAGATAGCCCTCGAGCCATTCGATCGACTCCATATCCAGGTGGTTGGTCGGTTCATCCAATAGCAGGATGTCCGGTGCATGAATCAGGAGCTTCCCGAGCATGACTGTTGTTTTTTCCCCGCCGCTCAAGAAATCGAAATCCCTGCTTAAAAAATTCTCATCGAACTTCAACCCGGTACATACCCGGCCTAATTTCTCCTCTGCCTCATATCCTCCTCTTACCTCATACAGTTGAACAAGGCCGCTGTATTTCGTCAGGGCTTTTTCAAGAGCCGTACCTTCTAGTGTTTTCATCGATTCCTCTACTTCACGCATCTGCTTCTCGATGAGGTGAATTTCTTCAAAGGCAAGGTTTAAGACATCGATGACCTTCAGTCCATCAGGGAGTTGGGGCATCTGTTCAAGGAACGCCACAGCAGCGTCTTTAGGTACATTTACAAATCCTTCATCATAACCGTAGCTCGAGGTTTGCGGGTAGCCTGGATAGTAATGCATCGGCTCTATCCCAGCAATCAATTTCAGAATTGTGCTCTTCCCGCTTCCATTGACACCTACAATCCCGATCTTCTCTCCGGTAAATACTTCAAACGAGATATCTTCTAAAACCAGTGTGGCATCCATATATTTTTTTACACCATTCAATGATAATTCAAGCATACTGATTCCTTCTTTCATCCATATTGTGCGTTACGCTTTATGGACAGCATCAAGAAGAACTACATACCTATTCAGTCAATATAAAATGGCTCTGTGGAGTATAAATACGAGCATCCTCTCCACCCATCAACTACTTCATTCAATTTTCCAATATTCTCTTTCAGAGAAGAGCCAAAAAAAAAGACCGTAAGAAGATCGTCTTCTTACAGTCTTGTGTACTCGATTATTACGACCATGGATTGTGCGCTGACAGAAGCCGTCCGTGGTAACAACACACATCCGGCATCGTTATCAAAAACTTGCCGCCAATCCATTTAGTGATCAACCTGAGTAAAGTAAGTAAGTACCTTCTAAATTGCCTGATTCCATAAAGAACATAACAAATAAACCTATTGAAACTAGGCAAATTAACGTTCTAAATAAAATCCCTATTAATTTAAGATAAAATTAATAATTAGCAATTTGTTGGTTCCATAAACTTACTTTCCCCCTTCTTCATTTGCTTGATTATCTCACTTTTTCATTATTTTGTAAATTATAATTATTTCTGGGACACTAATTAGTACATGAATAAAACAAAACGGCCCTCCAAAATAGAAAACCGTCTCTGTCTCTCAATTTCAAAATGAACCAAAATACCTGCCATGCTCTGCTTCTTCAGCAGCCATCGCATCCGCTTTTGTTTCATGAATAGTGCCCTTCGGATGCTGTGGAGGTGCATAGATTGAGTAAAGCTTCAGGGGCACATTTCCTGTATTGGTCAGGTTATGCCACGTACCAGCCGGGATCAGGATTGCGTAGTCTTCCTCAACATTTCTTTGGAAGGTCAGGTTATTTGGGTCATCCCCCATTTGCACGATGCCCTGCCCTTGCTCGATTCGAAGGAATTGGTCAAGTTCCGGGTGCTTTTCCAGTCCGATATCTTCCCCGACATTGATGCTCATCAACGTAACTTGCAGATGTTCCCCAGTCCAGACGGCTGTGCGGAATGTATTGTTGTTGACTGTCGCTTCGTCAATATTAAAAGTGAACGGTTCCGGACCATAATCCATTCGACTTCCGGCAGAACCCAAGTATCTCAATGTGTCCGCATGCTCCCATTCACCTTTACAAGCATTTAAAAACGCTTCATAAATCGAAGGGTTTTGGGTAATCAATGTACCCAGCCGGTAATGTTCATAGCTCTCCAGTTCCGCTTCATAGCCTCTTTGCAGACCTTCCCGATAACTATAAAACGGAATCTGCTCAATCTCATACATCGGCTGCACTCCAGTCATTGAGGTATACAGACTTGTCAACCGGCCCCACTGCGCTCTTTCGTCTTCAGCAATGTGGACGAGGTGATTCCTGTGCTCTTTATCTGGTGCCGCATCTGCCAGCCGGCTGTAAAAATCAACCGCTGAAGCCTTTCCAATGATTCCGTTCAGTAATACGTCCACTACCTGATGATTCTCCTGTCCTCCAGGCATGAAATTCGGGTGTACCGGATTCCCATTGGTATAATATGGATCATACATCTATACTCATTCCCTTCACTTTTTTACCACGATATGATATGCAGAGAATCCGGCGTATGTGCGTTCACCCAAAAAGGCCCTTTCCTCGAGTGATAACGCATTAACGCATCGGGGAAAGGGCCTTACCATCATATTACCTCTGCCTTTTTCTCATACCTTTCTGTCGATACAGGAAAGGACAAAATGATCGAGGTTCCTTTATTTTTCTTACTGACGACTTTTACAGTCCCGTTCATCCCGGCAACCAATTGAAAGACTGTCATCATCCCAAGCCCCGTTCCGTTCTTCCCTTTCAGTGAAAAATAAGGTTCGCCTAGTCGAGTAACTTGTTCTTTGGTCATACCAATTCCCGTGTCTTTGATTACAATCACGAGACGGTCATCCTCTTCATAGCTGTTGACTTTCAGGATTCCGCCAGATTCCATCGCTTCAATCCCGTTTTTCATGACATTGATCAGGACCTGCTGAAGCTTATTTGGGTCGCCTTTGATTGAATGGTTATGTAATAGTTCCGCCTCCACAATCGTCCCCTTTTTGATCGCAAGGGGCATGATGATTTCCTGGGACCGTTTTATCTCTCCAGTGACATCCACATCAATATCCATTTCAGGATGAGGTTTGGCGAAGTTCAAGTATTGATTGATGACCTCAGTGGCCCGATCGATTTCACTGACCGCTATCTTTGAAAGCTCAGTGTTGGTCGATGCATCTGCCGGATTTTCGTTTATCAATTGCAGAAATCCCTTTACCGTTGTTAGCGGATTCCTTACCTCATGACTCATGCTAGCAGCCAGGTGGCTGACCACTTGCATCTTCTCGTATTTAATGGATTCCAATTGCAGTATATTGGTGGTCCGTATCATTTCACACAAATAAAAGACAAAGAACGTCGAGCCTGTAAGAGTCACTGAATAAATGATAAAAGAAGAGTAATCACTGAAACCAAAAAGCAAATATGGCAGCAAGAAAGCGAGAATCGAGTAGCAGAATGAGAAGCACGTAAACCAATACACTCTCGTCACCCATGGCTTTTCAGATAATTTAGGAATCAGATAGAAGATTGCCGTGCTTGAAAGAATGGTCAGCGCAACCGCCAGCAGAAAGCCCGATCCCATAAACAGAAGGCGGGATACAATCATCGTTAATGCTAGCCAGGGCAGCACTTTTCTCCCTCCGTATACCCCTCCCAATAGAAATGGGATGAACCGCAAATCATACATTAGTCCTTCTTCTAATTGTACGGAGAGCATCAAGCAAAGAAGAATTAACAAGGTACTGATGATGTATATGTGTAAAGTTTTGATTTGAACTTTATATACTCGTTGTTTGGAGAAATGATAAAAGTTTACCAGCAATATGATGATCAGTATGACAAGAAGGTTAATCAGTAAACCGTTAAATAACTCTGAATGCCCCATCGGTAATGCCTCCGTTATTTCAATTCTCATAAACGAATTATTTACAGAAAAACACAAACTTTCTATAAACTATTATACCTTAGATTCGATGGATTAATAGACTAACTTTCATTCAAAGGCCCGTCCCTCGATGCGTTAACACGTTAATACATCGAGGGACGGGCCTTTGCACATTTGAACGTTTTAATGAAAGAAAGGAAGGGAATAGTTTTTTATCAAAAACATTAATTTAGCTGGGAGGAACTTCAATGCTTGGAACAACAGGATTTTCTTTATTTTTGATTCTTCCTCTGATCATTATTTTGGTACTGATTGGAGTGACCATATGGTTTTTCAGAAAGAAATCGAAGAAAGATAAAGATTTCTAGTTAAGGTTAAGGGTGTATATTTTCTTCAAAAGAAATTCAAGTAAATCGGATGTCCATAAATTCCCCAAATAGCAGCACCTAAAAAGCTTCGTAAAGAAACACGAAGCTTTTTAATAATGTTTTTAAGTATATTACCTGTTTCTTTATCTTCACCCTCGATTGCATGTTCAGCTATCACACTCAACTTTTTTTATGCATGACAAATTGAGCCTTGCTGAACTTAAAATCATTTTTTTCATAGAATGGGAGTAATTCCTCTTCGCAAAACAAACTGATCACATCAATATTAGAAAGCTCATCTAGTAAACATGATACAAGCTTTGTTCCAATCCCGGATTTCTGAAACTCTTTATGTATCACAACATCTTCAATATACGCTCTAAATTCACCGTCACCCACCGACCTCGCAAACCCTATAAGGACATTATTACTCCAGGCACCAACCGAACTCGCTTGCTGTAATACTTTCTCAATATCCTGTTCCGCTCTTTCTTCCCACCACCCTGCATCTCGATAAAGTCTCATCAATTCAGCAGCTTTAATAGGTCTCTCTGTGAAACTCAAAATTTCAACATTCAAACTTACCATCTCCTATCATTCAATTAAAAGAACGGCCCTTTAAGAACCGTTCCTACCACAAATATAGACATTTATGAAACATGATCAATCGATGTCCCGCCGATTTCAACTTCCCGTCCGAACAGTCGGGAGTATACCCCTTTTGAATCTACTAAAAGATCGGCATGTTTTCCTTGTTCCACGACCTTTCCTTCTTCAAGGACGACGATCTTGTCAGCAGCAAGCACGGTTGATAATCGATGCGACACGATGATAATCGTTTGATTTTTTCCTGCTCTAAGTACAGCTTCGTTGATCTTGGTTTCAGTAATCGGATCCAGGGCGGAGCTGGCTTCGTCGAGGATGAGAATCGGTGCATCCTTTAGAAGGGCTCTGGCAAGAGACAGCCGCTGCTTTTGACCTCCGGAAAGAAGGCCTCCCCTTTCACCAACCTGAGTGTCGAGTCCTTCCGGCAAGGTTTCAAGTAGGTCACCGAGCCCGCTGTCAATCAGCGCTTTCTGACATTCTTCCTCTGTCGCATCCCGCTTTCCGATCCTCAGATTATCCGCTAAGGTACCGCTTCGCAACAGGACATCCTGGGTCACAATCGCCATTTGGGAACGCAGCCACCCTGTATCCCACTCGCGGATGTCGCGGCCGTCTACTTCAATCCGTCCGACCCCGGTATCATAAAGCTTGAATAACAGGTCTACAATGGTTGATTTTCCCGAACCGCTTGGGCCGACCAACGCCCATTTCTCACCTGCTCCTATTGAAAAGGAAACCCCTTTTAACACGTTTTCATCTTTTCCAGGATAGGCAAACGCAACGTCTTTCAAACGGATGTTCCCGATTGCCCTTTCACCGCAGACACCTTCTGTCATCTCTGCTTCGGAGGCTTTTTCAGCCAAGAGGATTTCTGAACGATCCAGCGCTGGGCCTGTTCTTCTGACAGAGAGCCAGTTTCGGAGGAGTTTCTGCATCTCATTCGCTGCAATGGTCACAAGGCCACCCGCTGTCAGCATTTGTCCGCTTGTAAGACCTTGATTCCAAATCAAGATTGTACTTATCAAATAAACAAGTCCGAGAGCAAATCCGTTATAGCTCGCAATCACGACAACGGACTGCATTCTTGCCTTCAGTTCTTTTATCGAGTGCTGGACAAAGCTGTCGCGAATTGAAATGACACTTTCCACCTCACTGTCAGAGACTCCCATCACCCTTGATAAATGAATACCCGTGACAGATTCTCTTAATCTCTCAAGGTACCTGGAAGCTTCTTTTCTCGCATCTGCAGACGCAGCTCTCGTTCTCGCTCCAACATAATTGGATGTCCAGTAAAAAATCACCCCGAGGACCACACTGGTGATCATAAGATAAGGATGAATCCATAGCAGCACTAGACTATAGATGATCACTCCCTGCACACTCGCCATGAAGGTCGATCCTTCCCAAGCAAGGAAATTGTGAAGTGTATCCGGATCATCCGACACCCTCGCAAGCATTTCTCCAGTGGAATTGTTGTGGTAAAACGAATACGGCAGTATCTGTAAGTGACGGAATAGGCGCAGCTTTTGCCAGTTCGTCACGGTTTTTGCGGTCTGATGGCAGAAATATTCATCAATGACCATCATCACCAGATCCAGGACTGCCGATAGAATCAGGAGCCACATCAGCCCCCACAGCCAATTGTAGTTTTCGTTAGGGATGATCGTATCCACAAGCCAGCTTAGTGCCAGTGTCGGGATCAGCGCCGAAAACACCTGGCTGATCGCGATGACAATCGAGTCGGCTATGACCCATTTTTTATACGGACGCAGGAAAGCAAGAACCCTTCTGCCGTCACGATTCTTCTGTTGGGAGACAGCATTCACGCTCATCCTATCATCTCCTTTTCCAATTCACTGTATTGGGCTTTATATAATTCATAGTATTTCCCTCTCTGCAGGAGCAGCTCTTCATGTGTACCTTTTTCAGCAATCACTCCTTGATCGAGAAGGATGATCATATCAGCGTTCCTCACCGTCACAAGACGGTGAGCGATGGTGATCGTCGTCCTGCCGGGAATCAACTGTTCAAGGGACGCCTGTACCCGTTCTTCCGTTTCCCCGTCCAAAGAAGAAGTCGCTTCATCAAAAATCAAGACAGGCGGCTGTCTCAGAATTGCACGAGCAAGCGCCACCCTTTGTCTCTGTCCTCCAGATAGCTTCAAACCCCTTTCGCCGACAATCGTTTCATATCCATCGTCTAGCGAGTCGATCAATTCCTTAAGACCGGCTGCACCTGCTGCACGATCCATTTCCTCGATTGTCGCGTGAGGCTTTCCATATAGAAGGTTTTGCTTTAGTGTGCTGTTTAATAGGAACGTTTCCTGGGAGACAACTCCGACCTGTTTTCTGAAACTGTTACGATTATACTCAAAAAGGTTCTTATCATCGATTCGAACGGAACCTTGTTCAGGTTCATACAACCCGAGCAGCAACTGGACGAGTGTACTTTTCCCTCCGCCGCTTGTGCCGACGATTCCGATGTGGTTTCCCTGCTCCAGGCATAGGGAGATACCTTTCAGGATCTGCTTATCGCTTCCAGGGTACGAAAACCAGAGATTTTCCAAATCAATCTTCCCTTTTACGTCTCCAAAAAACGGCAGGTCTTCCTCATGTTCCTCAGGCAGATCAAAATACTCATAGATTCGCTGCAGCGCAGGAATGGCCTGCTGAATCGTGAGTGCATGCTCAGCCATCGAACGGACCGGCAAAAACATGATCGGGATGAAACTTAGACAGGCAATCAGTGTACCAATCGTAATCTTACCATCCCAGATCGCCAATCCCCCGATCAGCATGACAACACCTGGAGCTGCTATGTTGAACAAGTTTCCGAGGCGCCAATTGACCTTTCCGATTAATGCAGCACGAATTGAGAAACGCTTCCATTCTGTCAGTTTCTTCTCTTGCGTTCCGACTTCTTGATCCTGTGTCTGATAGGTTCTCACCAATCGGACGCTTTCGATGCTTTCCTGCAAATGCTGGTACATATCCGCACTCATCTCACGCTGGACCGCGCTCATCGTCCGCATCTTTTTCCCGAGAGAAAAGGATGGAACGATATAGATGGCAAACACCGCAAACATCACTACCGCCGCAGGCCAGAATAAAACAAACACCGTCGAGAATGCTGCAATCGCACCAACAACCTGCTGCAAAATACGCGGAACGACCGTATTATTCAGATTCTGAACCGATTCGACATCATGAGTCAGTCGAAAAAGCATATCACCCCTCGGCGTCTTCGAGAAAAACGACATCGGCGTCCGATGCAGCCTCCTAAAGGCACGGATTTGCATATCCGTAATCACATCCAGCCCGATCTTCACCTGTACAAATTCCTGCATCGTTTCAAACAGGGATTTACCTAAGTATGCACCAAGGATTCCCCCGACGACCCAAATGAGGAAACCCATGTCTCCTCCAACAATCACATCATCCACCAAGCGTTTCACCAAGATGGAAGGTACAATTGTAAACAAACCGCCTACAATGGATAATAGAAGAGCAGCCAGCAGCTTTTTCCAATAAGGCTTAAAATGGTAAATAGTAGTCTTTAATAAGTTCATGTTCGATCCCCCTCACAAAATTCAATTTTATACCAAGAAATGAAAATATTCACCATATTCTTTATATTATTCTTCTTTTTAAGGTGTCTCTTCGTCCAATGGTCAAATGTTTTCTACGACTTTTGGGGGAGGAGCTGACAGAAACTCATGCACACAAAAAGAACGCCCCTCTCACTTGCCTCACGCAAGCAAAAGAAACGTTCTTACCCACTAAACAGTGGTCAGATAGTTGATTTCTGTTCAACCTTCTAAACATTAAAAAATTCCGTTCTCATTAAGGGAATTCTCTGGTATGAGCTGCCCTATATCCCACATTTCAACGATCCGTTCATCCTGAAAGCGAAAGATGTGGACGACAACTGCTCCAAGATCCTCTGGATGCTGTCTTACATGGGAGTGAACCGCAACGGTTTCTCCTTCTTCAACAGCATGTTTGACCTCAAAGATCTTTTCCGGGTTTTCAGCAGCATTCTCTTCCATTGCTGTCATAAGAGATTCAGTATCTCCGCGGAAATAAGGGTTATGGTGACAGAAGTCAGGACTTGTATAACTACTGAATGCTTCCCTGACGTCCCCCGATGCTACCATTTGTAGAAAAGTCACTGCTTTCTCTTTCTGTGAGTGAGTACTATTAGTCTGTATTTCATTCATTTTAATCATCCTTTCAATTACAAACGTGATAGTTTCTATTTTAAAGGAAATTTAAGATAGATGTGAAGGTAATTTTCAGATTAATTGGATAATACCTTAATTTATTTTACAGCATGATTTCTGCAAGTATCAACTTTTACTACTAGAATTAGTAATGTTCAAATAATCCGATCGAAGCCTCACGCTATAAAACCTCATTGCTTTCGGGACACCTTTCATTTCGAAAACACCCTTCAGGATCAACTGTCTGACCCGATACTCCAAGAACTCGTCACCGGTATATTGAGTTAAATGGCCGATGACTTCACCTATGAGGCGTGCTGATTTCATAAAGTCATCATTTTTACGCTCTCTGTGTATCTTTTCTGCTGCTTGAATGATATTGTCATCGTAAAAAGTTTCATCAACACTTCGTATTTCATGCTTTTCCCATACCCTCAGAACTTCCTGTTTAGAAGAAAGCGCTTCCCACTTCTCTTCGTACACTTTCCGTTGCATCCGAGTCAACATCTGGACATTCCTGTTATCCTCATACATCACTAGAAGTTTATCAGGTGAAATTTCTCCGGTGTGCAGAGGGAAGTGTTCACATTCCGGAGTATCAAATTGCTGTTTTAATGATTGAGTCGTATTGACGAGAAAGATTCGATTTGTTTTTTCTTTCAATAAATATAAAACATATCTCAATGCCGTTTGTTCATTAGCGTTTTCACCAGCCCAGATGATGATGGATGAATGCGCTGGGATCGAGTCAATTTTTATGAGCGTCTGGTTGAATTTGTCTTGATATTCATGGATATAGTCGTCATCAGTAATAAGGTGATTTTTAATCCAGTCATGCCTGCATCTGATTCCCTCATCTGCATGTAATCGCCATACGGGTCCAACCGAAAACATATCTGAAAAATGGATGACCGTTTCGTACTGATGGCCGTCCTTCTCCTTTAACGCCATCTTTAAACTGCCTGAAGGTGAATCACCAAACACAATATGTGCAGTATTGTAGTGTCTATGATTCTCCTTTTTCGCTTCATTACGTTTATACCCCAGAAAATCAGCATAGGTACTTTTCAGGTCAATCAAAAGCTGCTCATCTGAATACTGCCCCTTTTCTTCTGCCATCTGGATTCGGATCAATGTTTGTAATAAAAGTGATTTTGCTTCATTTTCTGTGGTGTTTCTCACGATTTTTTTATAATCATCGATCAATTCCTACACCCCCTTCAGATTCTAATATCGTTATTCATCCTGTATTCTCTTTACATTCTTAATCGGAACCCCTGATTCTATGTAACTTCTGATTAGCTTCCAATCGCCACTTTCATATTTTTTGAACGTGTCAAAAAACAAATTCACTGTTTCCATTGATTTTCCATGAATGATGATAGTCGCTGATAAGGTAACGAGCATTTCACTCTGTCTTAAAGGGATGATTGAGATTTCGTTTATATCCCATTGGGCTTGATTTTCCTTTACGAAATCAAACCCTTGTTTCCAGCCATTGATCGATTGTTCATAACCAAAGTCCGCTATGTCACCCCCGGATATTTCTCTGGCTTGATAATCAGTAGATATACATTTTTCCATCTCCCTGATCGATGATTGTTTCCATGCAGCTAAAAAAGCATCAAGAAATTCTCTAAATGAGTCGTCAGCCATAACTGCCTCCTTATGTATTCAATATACTTTGTTTATTCAGATTGATAGGACAAAAAATCTTTAAACAAAATAAAAAGCCAGCCCTCTTATGAGAACTGGCTTGATGTTTGTAAAGTTAGAGCCACATTTGCCGTAATGTTAGATAAGAAAGTTTTAAACCACCACTCCTCAAAGTGGGTGTTTGCAGAAGACTTCCTGTCGTCCTCTATCGTGGAGGCTTGACATTCCGGCTTCGATATAAAACTCCCTGTTACAGTTTAAAGGTTAAAACTTCGTTATGATTACGTACAACGCAGCTTGTATTCTATATATTATATGATTTCCACAGGAATTTCAACCGAAATATCTCAGATAAAATAATTAAGCGTCGAATACTTCAACTTTCTCCATTACATCGCCATTTCTCATTGATTTCACGATATCGATTCCTGAAGTCACTTTTCCGAAAACGGTATGAACACCGTTTAAATGCGGCTGTGGATCATGAACGATAAAGAATTGGCTTCCGCCTGTGTCTTTACCTGCATGAGCCATTGATAGGGATCCTTCTTCGTGCTTGTGAGGATTGCCTTCCGTTTCACATTTGATCGTGTAGCCAGGTCCACCCATTCCATTTCCATTCGGGCAGCCCCCTTGACTCACAAATCCAGGGATTACACGGTGGAATGTCAAGCCGTCATAAAATCCTTCTTTTGCTAACTTCTCAAAGTTTTCTACTGTTCCCGGAGCTTCATTAGGGAATAAATCAAATTCAATCTTTTCACCTGTTTGAAATTGTATGTATCCTTTTTTCGTCATTATTAACAACTCCTAATCTTATATAAATTCATTCATATTTTATCACTGAAGGTATGTGTTGTCACTTTTAACATTAGAATTCCTCAACTTTGCCTTCACCTCCATTCATTTCAATTTTTATATGGGCTATTTGTATCGTATGCAATGTCCTTCCTTTAAATTGTCATGAATGTGTAAGGCTGCAGAATAGATTAGTAACAGGTCGATTCATAAGGAGGATTCTGCATATGACAGAATTGTTCAACGGAATAACCATTCATCCTCAATTAACGATTCTGGTTCCTGCACTTTGGGTATTAGGTTTTGCACTAAAAAGAACACCTCATGTTCCTGACTGGTTGATCATTTGGATATTATTAGTGGTCGGTGTGGCAGCCAGCAGTTGGAGATTGGGATTCGATTTTAACGGCATTGCAAATGGATTCATTTGTACAGGAGCCGCCATCACCACCCATCAATCCATTAAACAGACGTTTTTTGCACGATTGAATGATCATGACAAAAGGCAAAATAATAAAAATGAAAAATAGTTCTATCATAAAAAGACCGAAATAATACCCTCTTCATTACTGAAGACAGGTACTATTTCGGTCTTTAAAATTAATCCATTACGTCAATAAAAGCTCTCATATAATCTGGTAAGTCAGGCGGTCTGCGGCTGGAAACGATATGACCATCAACCACCACAGGCTCGTTCACCCAATGGGCACCGGCATTTTCCATATCATCCTTGATACCTGGCGTACTGGTTACTTTTACCCCGTTTAATATTTTGGCAGAAATCAATACCCAGCCGGCATGGCATATTTGGCCGATTGGCTTGGTATGTGAATTCATTTCTTTAATCATATCAATGACTTCTGGATATCTCCGCAATTTATCTGGAGACCACCCTCCCGGTACTAATATGGCGTCATAGTTTTCCGGATTGACTTCATCAAATGAAAAGTCGGAAACAATCGGCACTCCGTATTTTCCAATATATTCTTCGTCTGCTTTTTCCCCGACAATATGAACCTCGGCTCCTTCTTCCCTCAAACGGAGGACAGGATACCACAGTTCAAGGTCTTCAAAATCTCCGCTTACAAGCTGAATGATTTTTTTACCTTTAAGTTTCATCTTACATCCCTCCCATGTTTTCTATTGTGCTGACAATAGAAGTTCTTTGCAACTAATAAACCTTAATTATACGGACTGTACTTCTTTATCGCTTTAATGATGGTATTGGTTTGGACCAGGGAAACGGCAATCGCTATCACCGTCATCATTGCTCCGACTATGTAAATGACTGCAGACATTTGTTTGCTTGTTACCTTCCTCATGCTATCACCTTTCTCAATTGAGTATCATACAAGTATTATGCCAAAAATTAGAAAGAATATTTATGATAGGTTCTCTCATTACGATAATTCCCTGAATCAAGAAGTACAGATGACTCTGTCTGGATTACTATTTTTTGGATTTAATTATATGTTTAAAAGAACAGATGCGGGGAATACAAAAAGCAAAGAAACATAAAAAATATGCATTTCCTAGGAGGAGAATATATGAAAGTAAATAAAACATTATTAGTTGGTGCTACTGTAACGGCTGGGTCTTTAGGATGGTTGTTATCTTCCAAAGAAAACAGAAATCACCTGCACAATATGAAAGAAGGATTAATGACAAAGATCAAAAAACGTAAATCAGAAGACCTCCCAGTTGAAAAAGGCGGTAATCCAGACCCTCAAAATATCGAAGACAATTCTATGGTCAGTGAAGGTGCAATGACGTCAGTCCAATATTATAATGAAAAGAAACAGGATAACCAATAAGCAGGGATTTCATCCCCTGCTTTTTTTGCTTCAAAAGGATGTATTTATATATTCAACGAAAATAAATAAATACATACAAATAGCAAAATGATCATTGCAACGATAGACATGAAGATGATGACGGCATTGGCGGATGTAAAGGTTTGTGTGTTGATATGCTTACGTGCCCGATAATAATTTATGGTTGAGCCGATAATGAGGAATAGACCGATTAATATACTTACCCCGCTTATCAGAACAGTGATTTTCCCTTGAAATTCATTCTCCTGCGTTGATGTGTAATGAAGGCTGGTTGTTAAAAAGCCTATCCCCAATATAGCAATTGATGTTCTGATCCAAGCTAGATAGGTCCGTTCATTCGCTAGATGCTGCTGGATATATTTGGATTCATTTGTTTCTTTCAACATGCTTCATCTCATTTCTTTTATACTACAATTACTCCTTACTATGATTACCTTGTTTATCAAGGAGAAAACAAAAAGGACCAAAAGAGTTCAGCCCTTTAAAAACAGTATTATTGAAGCTTACCTTTCCAAGCAGACATTCCACCATCTATGTTCACCACATCAAAGCCTTGATATTCAAGAAACCGCACAGCTTGACTGCTTCTTCCACCCGATTGACAAACAATGAAATATTGTTCTGTCTTATCCAATTCATTCATTCTGAATTCCAAAAGACCCAAGGGAATATTTACTGCATCCTTGATTTTCCCTGCCCTCACCTCGGCTGTTTCTCTTACATCGATGATACTTAGAACTTCACCATTTTCAAATTTCTTTTGTAATTCCATTGGTGTGATACGATTCATTCTCATTTCCCTTTCTACAATTAGTTTAATCAGACCAGGCATTCATTCCGCCTCTGACGTTTGTAACAGAATGAAACCCTGAAGAAGATAAGATTTTACCCGCTTTGGCACTTCTCATGCCACTCTGGCAGATAATGACTATTTCCTTATTCTTCGAGAGCTTGTCCATATTCTTTTGTAGGGTATTTAGCGGTATATTTTTAAACCCTTTTATATGTCTTCCTTTGAACTCACCAGGAGTGCGTACATCAATAAATTGTTTGGTAGTATCTCCTAAGTGTTTTTTCAACTCCGAAGTGGTGATTTGTTTAATATTTTTTCCTGGCTTCATTTGCCTTATATATAAAAGAACCAAGAATGCCATGATTATCAATCCGATAAATTCCATGAAAACACCTCTTTTTGTTTAGTATATATTTATTTTATACCCCTATAGGTATTTAGTCAAATATTATTTCTTCGTTCTGTTAAACACCGATGTTGATTTCCGTGGAAAAAGCATAAAAGCTGATTCATTATACAGAATCAGCTTTTCGATGGTTACATTTTTGGTGCTAATGATCAATAGTAGTAATAATATCTTTTCCCGAATTTATTGAATGGGCCACCTACAATCTGTCCTCCTAAAAATCCTAATCCCAATCCGATCAGCCCTGCACCTAACGGATTTATGCCATAGCCATAACCATACCCATACCCGAAGCCTGGACCAGGTCCCGGACCCTGTACTGGCGGAGGATAACCAGGAAATCCATATCCGTATCCAGGCTGTCCTCCTACCGGTCCATACTGTGAATATGGCCCTTGGTATGATTGATCTATATTTGAAAAAGCAGGACTTTGATTAAAATTCATTCCATACATATTTCGTTTAAAGTTCATATCTGACACTCCTCTTTATTAGCCTATTAACAAATTGGAATTATGGAAGGGCATTTGACTAGTAAATAAAAAGTATCGGTGTAAATGATGGGAAGACAGAGAAAAAAGAAGCCCGGAATGTACCTGGGCTTCTTAATCAATGTTATGAGAATAAATTTTTTATCGATCTGAAGAATTCAGCTATTGCGTCCAATAAGCTCGTAAAGAAATCAGATACCTTTTGACCAAAGCTCTCATCATTTACAATATCTTTGATGGTCGATTGAATATCCTTCGTCAAATCCTCGAGTTGCTGCTGCACATTATCAAAGTCGATATCGAGGGATCTGATTTTATCAAATAAATCAATCAATAATTGACGATCTTCAGGACTTAGCTCGATGTTCATATTCTTAAGCTCTTCTTCAACGATTTTCTGCACTTCTTCTTTAGTTGCCGGATCCTGTTCTGCAATTTCCTTTTTTATTTCTGTCAGCAGCTCACTGACTTTTTCTTTATCGATGCCAGCATCTTTAGCTAATTCAGTTGCAACATTTAACTCTTCATTCGCCACTTCCATACGTACGGAATCAAGTTTTTCCCCACTTACATCATAAGCTTTATAGATGCCCGTTAATGCAGAGTGTCCGCTTACCTTTACAGGTGAGGCCACTTCCACATTTGCATTTTCTACCCCAGCCGTCAATAACGCATTGGCATACATGGATTCGGTTACTTCAGTAATATGATCAGGAGTAACGATCTCCACATTCAGACCCTGTCCTTTTTCCTGTCTGGTGATTTTTGCTGAAGAAAACATTCGGGCATTTCTATTTTCCCCTTCGATGTATTTAACAAGGTCTTCCCCTGTTGCAGTAAATTCCTCCACATCGTCATTCTCATCAATGCCGAGCTGTTCCTGTACAGACTTTTTTTGCTCTGCTGTGAGTGTCTCACCATATACGACAATCGGAACTCCAAATTTTTCATTGATACTTTCTTTTTCGTTGTTGTTATCTGAAGCCGCTGCTGGCTGGCCTAAACCAATTACCAATAGTATAAGAAGTACAATACTCATTAATTTTTTCATTTTTCGATTCTCCTTTTTACTGCATTCAATGTTTTTAGCAAATCTACAAACTTTTATCCATTGTACAAGTGCCTAACTTACTTTGCATCATTCTCTGGTCTTATTTCTCTACATTGTAATAGACGTTTAACAAAGAAATAAGTTTCAAATTTTTTTAGTAATGCGCTTGGTAATTTTCACCTCAACTATAGGAGTGTTAGACAGTAAAAAAACACCCGCCCCCGCTGCGATAGTGAATCAACGCAGAGAGAGACAGGTGTCTGAGAATTTCTTATAGGATATCGAGCCAAATCTTGATAGCGGTACCCAAAATCAGTACTGCCAATATGGTCTGCAATATTTTCGTGTTCATTTTCTTACCTGCTGTTGCACCCAATGGAGATGCGATTAAGCTTGCTACTACCATGATCAATGCAGGTACATAATCTACTTGACCAGTACTGATCTTCCCGACTGTCGAGCCGATAGAAGAAATAAGGGTAATGGCAAGTGATGATGCAATCGTCATCTTTGTAGGGATTTTAAGAACCACAAGCATGATCGGGACTAATAGAAATGCTCCTGCAGCTCCAACGATTCCTGCTCCGATCCCGACGATTAAGGACAAAACTGCTGCAAGCCATTTATTGAATGTAACATCCTCAAACTTGATGTCATCTATCCCTTTTTTCGGGATGAACATCATGATTGCCGCTGTTAAAGCAAGTACTCCATATACAAGGTTGATGCCGTCTTCACTCATGGCCTTGGAACCATAGCCACCGATGAAGCTTCCGATCAAGATGCTCACACCCATATAAGTGATGAGTGTTTTGTTCAAGTAACCGCCTTTACGATAAGCCCATACCCCGCCAAGTGTGGCGAAGAACACTTGCACTGCACTGATACCGGATACTTCGTGAGCGGAAAATGATGCGACTCCCAGTAATGGAGGAATATATAGAAGCATCGGGTACTTGATGATGCTGCCTCCGATCCCTACCATCCCGGAAATAAATGAGCCAATGAAGCCAATTAAAAAGACTGTAATGATAAATGCCAAATCCACTGTAAAGTTCCTCCTTTACTTTAAATGGGAACCTCTTTAAAAGGTCCCCATTTATTTCTTCGAGTTTAAAAAAGAGTCAGATTATCGAACTGCACAGCGGTTTGGTCCGATTTCCATTTCACGCTGCTTTTCATCATCAGGTGTGATTTTGCCCATGTTTGTTTCACGGATTTCCTGATAAGCATTTGGCTGTGGTGGTAAATTTTCAGAAACCAATTTTCTGAACTCATCTTCATTTTCAATATTCAAACCGTGATTTTTTGCAAATAGTGTACCAAGTTTTTCTCCGACAGTACCGTTTTCATTTAATTCATCGATGATCATGAAGTGAGCGGGTAATACAGTCAGCTCCATGGATAAATTTTTATAACGTTTGTATAGACTTTCTCTCAAGTCTGCAACCCAGTCCTCTGCCTTACCAGCAAGGTCAGGACGTCCGATGCTGTCTACGAACAGAATGTCTCCTGATAATAGATACTTCTCGTCAATGACGAAAGAAGTAGACCCGATTGTGTGTCCAGGTGAATATAAAGCATTGATGTCGATTGTTGAGTTACCGATAACGACTTTATTGCCATCCTCAAGAGCTGCATACTCAAACGTAACTTCCTCTGCATCTTTTGGAGGCAGCCAGTAAGCAGCATTTGTCGCTTCAGCGATTTTACGTCCGCCTGAAATGTGATCCGCATGTAAGTGAGTATCAAATACATGTGTGATTTCAGCATTTTTCTCTTTTGCAAAATCGATGAAAATATCAGTCATTCGTGTAGCATCAACGATTGCCGCTTCACCTTTTGAAACCACCATATATGAAAGACAGCCTTTCCCTAGACGGACGAATTGATAGAGCTCGCCTCCGTCAGTGAGGTCACCGACTTTGACCGGTTCAAGATGCTCACTCCACGCTTTCATTCCGCCTTCCAGATAAGCAACATCTTTCCCTTCATCTGAAAGCATTTCTGCCACCATGACAGAAGAACCTTCTTTCGCACAGACAACCAGGATATCCTTATCGTTTGGAAGTTCCTCTAAAATCTCTTCCACTCCATCTAAAAGATCGAAGTAAGGAATGTTCAGATATTCAAACGTATGTCCGTCGATTTTCCAATCTTCAAATGCGTCTGTGTTACGTACATCCAAGATGAACAAATCTTCTTTTTTGATCACTTTTTGTGCTACTTCTTTCGGACTCATTGCTTTCACTGCCATTGTTTCTACCTCCCAATTAATTTCTTTTATAGTTTCTATCTGTTAATCATTTAATATCTATTATTCAACGTCAGATTCTACGTCGCCTGACCATTCGCTCATGCCTGGCACTACGTTGATGACATTCGCAAATCCTTTATCTGTTAACATTTGTGCTGCCATATCACTGCGGTTACCGGTGCGGCACACAACATAAATATTCTTATCTTTAGCAAGCCCATCAGCTTTTGCTTCTAATTCCCCTAGCGGAATGGATACCGCTCCGGGAATGTGCTTGAATGCATATTCTGCCTTTTCACGAACATCCAATACGAGCGTATTCTCATCGCCGAGCTTACCAGCTAACTCTTCATTATTGGTAACCGTTTCGTGCTTACGCTCAACACTATCTTCGCCGCTTGATTTACGAACGAAATGCTTCAGAACATCGCCTTCTTCAATCGTACCAAGATAATCATGACCTGAACTCTTCGCCCATGCTTGAAGGTCGGCTCTTGACCCTTTATCCGTCGCCTGAATTTCAATCACGTGCCCGGCTTCAAGGTCTTTCATCGCTTTCTTCGTTTTTACGATCGGCATAGGACATGCTAACCCTTTTGCATCTAATACAACATTCGCTTCAATAGTCATACAATAACCTCCAATTACCTTATAGGGTATATTTTTTCTTAAAAAAATTTAGATGAATAAGTTTACATTACCGTCTTCTGCATCCGCTAGATACGCGGCTACACCTGCATATTCGATCTCATCCATTAACTCATCTTTATGAAGTCCCAATAAATCCATTGTCATTGTACAAGCAACCAGCTTTACATCTTGCTCCTTGGCCATCTCAATCAAGTCAGGCAGCGGCATTGCATTATGCTTCTTCATGACACCTTTGATCATTTTAGGACCCATTCCTGCAAAGTTCATATTGGATAAACCCAATTTATCTGCACCGCGCGGCATCATTTTGCCGAACATCTTTTCCATGAAGCTTTTCTTAACAGGGACCATTTCTTCTTTTCTCAACGCATTAAGACCCCAAAATGTATGGAAAATAGTAACTTCGTGATCGTAAGCCGCCGCACCATTAGCGATGATGTAAGCAGCCATTGCTTTATCATAATCTCCGCTAAAGAGAATAATGTTTGTTGTTTTTGTCTCTGACATCTGTTTTTTCCTCCTCTTAATACAACTAGGGGTATATTCCCCCTCAAAAAAAATTATCCTTTTTTAATCCAGAATGTGAATACATCGTTTTCTTCTTTAGACTCTACAAGCTCATGTCCAGTTGATTTAGCCCATGCCGTTAAATCACTCTTGGCACCTTTGTCAGTCGTTTGAACTTCCAGGATCTGACCTGCTTCAATCTCCTTGATTGCTTTTCTTGTTTTTACGATTGGCATTGGACAAGCTAATCCTTTTGCGTCTAATACTTTATCTGCGTTCATTTAAAATTCCTCCTAAATAGTTGTTAAAAGTTTTTATATACCTATAAGGGTATGTTAAATGATATAAAAAAAGTTGTCAACACTTTTTCATTATCTGCTTTTCACTAACAAGTTTACTGCTTCCTTTACAATTTCATCTGTATTTTCACCAGATTCATGTGAATCTCTCACACATTCAACAAGGTTTAAACTTACAATCAAGCCAACCGAACGATCAAGAGCAGTTTTAGCTGCTGACAGCTGGGAAATCACATCTTTACAATCTTCCCCTTGCTCCATCATCCTTAAGATTCCCCGGAGCTGCCCTTCAACACGTTTGATTCGATTTTTAACTTGAGAATTGTATTCCATAAAGACACCTCCCAGAAACAAGCTTATTGTGTTGTTTTCTTGCTACACTCACTATATTATACCCTACCAGGTATATTGTCAACACTAAATAATAAATTTTTTTCCACTCTCGACTACCGTTCAAGATTCTGTTCTACATTAAAAAAGTGATGATCGATTGATTCGACCATCACATTGCTTGCTCAACAATATTATTTTGAATAATTCCTTATACCTTACCGGATACCTCCTGCTGTAAATGCAAAACGAATGAATCAAGGTGGTTGAGTGTACACACATCTTCTTCTAATAAGGGAATTTCATATAAACTCTGTTCGGTAAACTTCTTCTTCATCAGCTGCAGGTAAGCTTTCTCCTGCTCTTTTCTTTTTTGAAGAAATGACCCATCTGCTGAAGGCGGCAGGATTTTGTTGACGATCAACCCTTGTATCTTCAAATTATGCTTCTTCATCAATTCGATGGCTTTTTCCGTTTCCAAGATCGGGAGCCTCTCTGGTATCAAGACAAAGATGAACCCGGTCTCTGCTGAATCTAACATGATGGAGCGAACTCTTGCAAACTTATCTCTTCGCTTCTGTAATACGTCGAAAATCGGGTCCTCTACCGGCTCCCCATCATTCAACAGCTGAGAGTAGTTCTTATTCGTTTTCTTTCTTCTTTCAAGCATGCCGTCCATCCAGACACCCATCAACTCAGGAAGCGAAAGCAGACGGATTGTATGTCCGGTAGGTGCAGTGTCAAAGATAATTTTATCAAACTCTTCCTTTTCTTCTAAAATAATCGATACAATCTTGTCAAATAAAGCTGCTTCTTCAGCACCTGGTGCAGATGCCGCCATATCGATTTGCCGGTGAACCTCCTCAATCATAGAGGACTTGACCATACCTTTTAAATTACCTTTTACGCCCTTTATATACTTATCCGTTTCCGTTTCAGGGTTTATTTCAAGGCCCCATAAGTTTTCAAGTAAAGGCGTTATTTCTTCGCCTATCTTCTTATGAAAGATATCACCTAAATTGTGAGCAGGATCCGTTGAAATGATAAGTGTCTTCCTCCCTGATTTGGCGAACATCAAGGCTAATGCAGAAGCAGAAGTGGACTTTCCAACCCCTCCTTTCCCCCCTACAAAAAGGATCGATTGATTTTCAATTTCATTCATTCACTTTTTCACACCTTCCTCTTAGCATCAGCAGCACCTTATTCCTTCTAACGGGGAATGCTCCATCCCCATCCGTAAATGCCAATCATGAAACTTTTCTATCATATACGGGTAAAGTTCTAATGTGTAATAAAAAACCGGATTCGGCAGTCCGAGCATATCCGAATATAATAATAAGAAGAACAAATCATCCTCATCTCTTAATTCTCTTGCAATTTCTGTTTTATGAGGATGTTTAATGATCTCATCATATAGTTTGATGATGTGTTTGAATTTTTCTTTCATTGATGAATCAATCATCCTATACCCCCCTTCAATAAAAGGGAACCCTTTTTAAGCGCCTTTGCTCAAAAGGGTCCCCTATCTTCAAAATGTTCAGGCAGTGAACTGTGTCGGATCCTCTCCTCTTTTAGAAAGGGATGAGGCGGCTGTAATTAAAATCCATAGTGTGAATATCAATATGATGCTGCCAAAAATGAATAAAAGCATATTTCCTTCTGCTTCTCCTATTCCGGACCATTCGAATATCACCTGATTAATCATTGCCCAAAGCGTCATGAACATCAGGAACAGCATTGGGATCAATGTAGCCAGATAGTTTCTTCCCTGTCTCTTGAGCCATATAGTGATCAACAATAAACTGATGCCGGCCAACAATTGATTCGATGTCCCAAATAACGGCCATAGCAGATATCCTCCAGAGCCGAATCCTTTTGGACCTTGCGGCAGGAGTGTCAGGGCCGCACTGGAAACAACGGCTATCGTTGTCGCAACATGTGTTTTCGTAAGCGGCATGACATTATACTCTTCGCCTAATTCTGCAATGATGTATCTCATTAATCGTACAGAAGAATCGAGGGTAGTTGCCGCAAAGCTCACAATGATGACGGAAACGATTGTAGCAGCAATATCTGCCGGGATTCCTAATCCTGTTGCAAGCTGTCCCGCTCCCTGGATGAAAACACCCAGACCTGCACCGCTTGCAGCCGCAAATCCGCTGTATGTAGCTTTGAATTCTTCAACACTCGGGAAAAAGGTGATACATGCAATGATTGCAATAAGAGCTAATGCCCCTTCACCAACGGCCCCTAAATACCCTACAAACCTGGCATCTGTTTCTTTATTCAGTTGTTTAGATGAAGTACCGGATGAGACCAATCCGTGAAAGCCTGATATCGCTCCGCAAGCAATGGTAATGAACAATAACGGAAACCATGAAACATCAGCCGAACTATTGGTCATCGGTGCTGTAATTTGTGGATTTGAAAATAATAATCCTAAATAAAGTAAACCCAGACCGACCACTAATTGGTGTGAATTGATATAATCCCTGGGCTGCAATAGCTTCCAGACAGGAAGGGTGGACGCTATATACACATAAATCATTAGAATGACAATCCAGACAAAGAATGCCATGCTGGTGGAACTTAAACCAAATAGTGATGATGCTCCTTCACCTCCGAAATACTTAACAAGGTCGATTTGAAGGAATTCCACTCTGCTTGCAATGATGGCAGATACATACATCACCAGAAGGGCGACAACGGATGGCAGCAGCATGCTTCCGCTTCGTTTATAAACTCTATACCCGATCCATACCGCCAATGGTATCTGGATGAAGACAGACAGCACACTAGCTGGAAATGTAATAAATAAATTTGCAATAACCCATGCAAAAACTGCATTTACCATTAGTACAAGGATTAGGATAATGCAAAGAAAGAGTACTTTTGCCCGCTTTCCGATCAGCTTACTGGCCAATGTACCAACTGATTGCCCCTTGTTTCTGACAGAAAGGACGAGTGTGCCGAAATCATGGACACCTGCAGCGAAGACCGTCCCGAGAATCACCCATAAAAAGGCGGGCAGCCAACCCCAATAAACAGCGATGGCAGGACCTACAATCGGTGCAGCACCAGCCACAGATGTAAAATGATGTCCCCATAGGACAAACTTATTTGTCGGTACAAAGTCAACGCCATCCTTAAATTGATGTGCAGGAGTGACGTAGTTCGGATCTAATCGGTAGATTCTTTCCGCAATCAGCTTAGAGTAATACTTGTACCCAATTAAAAATACTATCCCCCCTATTAATGCCAGCCAGATTCCTCCCATAAAACTCCTCCTTCTAAATAAAAAAATACAGCCATATCATCCACTATTCATTCAGGAAGCAATTCATGGTGAGGTAAAAATACAGAATTTTTAGAATGTATGCGCTTACTATATTTTACATTGGCTTATCCATCTTTTCAACGGGATTTTTCCTTATTAAATTTCACATTTCACAGGCCTGGGAAAAAGGTCCTTTATACGAAAGAACCGGAATCCATTAGATTCCGGTTCCGTCTGTCAACTCACTATAATACTGTCTTCATCTGTCGGGTCAACCGCCTGAGGAATATCGACTGTCGTCCTTAAGATGGTTTGATCGGTCTTGGTTGTTTTGGGATGATTGCTATCTGTTGGAAATTGAAAGCTGATTGATTTTTTCTCCCCTGCTTTTATCGTTCCGATATCATTTAATTTGATGGTCTTCAACTCTTTTTCGTGGTAAGGAAAGTCACTGTCCTCTTTATCTTCTTCATATTTATGTAAAAGGAGCAATTGAACTTCATTGATCGGCTGATCTGCGTTTCCTCCCTCTATGATTACTTCACCTTTGATTATTTCGCCTTGCTTAATGGACGCTTTTCCCACTACGGTATCAACTTTTACATGTCCGATCCCGATACTGGATAAGAATTTTTCTAGCATATTATGACCACCTTCTGCTTCAAAGATTGAATGAACATCACTATACATTACCCAAAATCATTAAATGCCTATACATATATTGCTAAATTTTCGTTGAAACTATTAAAGAAACTTAAGGAAAGAAGGGATATGAATGAAAAAGGTAATTTTCACACTCATCACTGTCTGTCTGCTAAGCATCAACTTGCATGGATATGCTTCTGCTGAAGGGCTGCAGCTCACTCCTCAGAAAGTCAATCTCTCGGAGGATCAGAAACAAGAACTGGACAAACTGCATAAGCAGTTGTTCACCACAAAAAAAGAACTGATTAACAAGTATGTAGAGTACGGTGTTTTCACGAAAGAACAAGGTGATATGATGCTTAAGAAAATGGAGGAACGCTATCAAAAACTAAAAGAAAACGGTTATATGATGAGATGGCATCATCACCAGGGAAAAATGCCTCATCCCCAAAAGAATAATTAGTAAAGTATTGGTTGGGTACGGTTTGTCACAAGTATAAAATCATTTATGCTCTGCCCGGAACCGATTTCCAATCAATTAAAATACTGTGTTCAGAAAAAGCTGGTTGGATGCCTGATCTTCTTCCCGGCTTTTTTTGACTTAAATGGACTTAAGGATTTTAGCCACCTTCTCCACTTCATCCATACTTACATCGTAGTGAGTGGTAAACCTTACAGTATGAGGGCCGAAACCACCTATCATAATTCCCTTGTCTTTCAGTAGTTCTACAAAGCCTTCAGTGGAAAGTCCACTGCCCTGAATATCTGCCACCACTATGTTTGTATCAACATCATTCACAACACGGATTCCATTAGCGCTTTGTAAAGCTTCTTTTAGGACGACAGCTTTTTCATGGTCTTCCACCAATCGTTCCCTCATGGTTGTCAGTGCCACCAGGCCGGGGGCAGCGATGATCCCTACTTGCCGCATGCCTCCACCAAGTCTCTTCCTCCACTTTCTTGCCCTTTTAATGAATGGACTATCGCCTGCTATGATTGATCCGACTGGTGCTCCCAAACCCTTCGATAAGCAAATCTGAACAGTGTCGCAATGTTTGGTGAATTCCTGTACATCCCTTCCACTCCCGGCTGCAGCGTTAAATAGTCTTGCTCCATCAACGTGGACCGGAATCGAATGATTTCTGGCAATTGAATGTATAGATTCCATATTCTCTGTTGAAATGATGGCTCCTCCTGCCCGATTATGGGTATTTTCGATACAGATTAATCCAGTTTCTGGAAAGTGTTGATCTTCAACCCTAATCGCTGCTTCTACGACTTTTGGATCCATTTCTCCTTTTACACCTGGTATCGTTCTGGTCTGGACACCTGCCAAAGCTGCAACTGCACCAGATTCATAATAAAAAATATGGGAATTTTCTTCTAATATAATTTCATTCCCGGGACGGGTGTGAGTGAGGACGGCTATTTGATTCCCCTGTGTACCGCTTGTAACAAATAGTGCCGCTTCTTTTCCCAATATGCGGGCAGCTTCCTGCTCTAATTTCGTTACGGCAGGATCTTCACCATATACATCATCCCCCACTTCAGCTTCAAATGCTGCCTGTCTCATTTCCCGGGTTGGTTTGGTTACAGTATCACTTCGTAAATCGATCATTTTATCCCCTCCTGAACTCTCAATTTCATTTAACACATTATAACAAAAAATTGTTTGCACAATAGGTTGAACTATACACCTGTAAGATTGAAGATAATTACAATTACCTATTTAAAAATATAATTATAGGAATATTCGCAACATTCACTTCTTTTTTATGATACTATTTTAACGGAAGGTGTAAAGACACGTAGTTAAAACGACTGAACCATGTGTCTTATATAATAGTAGACACATGGTGATTCCTATCTTTAAAACATCAATAAAGGTTAGAGGAGTAAGAACATGAATATTGGTTCAAAAATCCGCTTCCATAGACAAAAAAGAAATTTAACTCAAGAGGAATTATCAAAAGGGATCATTTCCATCTCATATCTTTCGAAACTGGAAAACAACCAAGTCACACCCTCTGATGATATTATTGAATTATTATGTGAACGTCTTGGTGTGTCCTCCCTCCGAAACGACGGACAGGAACTGAATCAGCTGCTTGAAAAGTGGAACCACTCGCTATTATGGAAAAATCTCCAAGAAGCAGAAAGCTATCATGAACAAATAAAAAGACAGCTGAAGGACACGGATGATTTGACTCCTCAGCTTTATTATCAAATATTGTGCATTCGATTTCAATTGATTCACTCCGACCTCGTTCATGCCCGGAACAATTTAATACATATCCATACTCATTACAAAGAATTATCAGATACACTGAGGTTTTATTATCACAAGTACAAGGGCAATTATTATTACCTGCTTCACGAATATGAGAAAGCACGTGCTGAGCTTAAAGAGGCAGAAACCTATTATGTATTAGGCAGTGTAGTGAATGAAGAAGAAAGAGCGGACCTTTATTATTTATTCAGTCTGGTATTAACACGTTTGAATGTGTACAGGCTTGCGATTTACTATGGGGAAAAATCATTATCCATCTTTCAAGGTGTTTATTTCCAAAAGAGGTGTGCTGAAGTTCACTTGCTGCTGGGTATTTGCTACCGGAGAATCAGGTACAGCGAAGAAGCACTCAAACATTATGAGTGGGCAAACTTCATTAGCACGTCTATCAATTACAACAGTCTCAGTTCCATGGTGGAACAAAACCTGGGTTATTTAAAATCCGTAATGAATAAAAGTGAAGAAGCCATCCTTCACTATTTAAGGAGTATTGAACTTAAAGAATCAGATGTGGAAGGAAAACTCAATTCCGTTTTGGCCCTTGTAAAGGAGTACTTTAAGTTAAACCAATTTAATCAGGTACGATATTGGCTTCCAGAGGGCTTGAAATTATGTTCAAGAGACTTATTTCCTGATAAATATTATCAACTGTCTTATTACCACTATGCCTTGAATGATTTTCCTGACGGTTTTGAGAATTTTATGAAAGAACATACTTTGCCCTACTTCAGAGAAAATGGCGAGCAACTATTATATGCTGAGTATTCTAAATTCCTTGGTCAATATTACCAGGGAGTAAGAAAATATAAAAATGCAGCATTTCATTTAAAGGAATCCAATTCCATCTATGAAGATATGCTGTCCTTGTAGGGAGGTGAGATCATGAAAAAGATAAAACAATTAATCATTGTAACCAGCTTAACTGCAATGGCACTGGGCGGAGTGGTTGTCATCAATTCTCCAGAGGAGGATTTTCCGCCATACAGTGTTAAACAATAACAACTTTGAAAAGACTGGTTTTTAGTGACCAGTCTTTTTTTATTGCAATTCATCAGGTGGCTCTATAATATGAGAACCCGTTTCGACTTCTCTGAACAAATCGTTTCCTTCCTGAATCGTTGATGAAGAAACAGCTTCTGCTGCGGATATCGAAGATGTAAAACGACTTTTACCACCCAGGGATGTATTTTCAATCATCAATCTTAATGCATGGATCTCTTGTTTCAATAATTGAATTTCACTTTTTGTCGAAGGCTGCTTATTCTCTTTTAGGACGAATCCTACCTGTCCATTCGGTTCTAACGTGACTTCTTCAACATCGGAAAGGGAACGGATTTGATTTTGTCTTAACTTCATTTCTAATTGATCAACAGTGAGTCTCAGTTTTTTAAGAGTATCAGCCTGTAACTCTCCATTTTTGACCAGGATCTTTGCTCTTCCTGTAATGAACTTTTCAATCCAATCCACCCTTATTTGCAGATATTCAACCACAACTAAAGAGACTACTAATACTAATCCCACAATTAAGGTGGACCAAATGCTTTTCCCGACAATGGGCTGAACAAGAAGAGATCCTATTCCCACCATAATGACTACTTGGGCAAGTGACATTTGGGAAATTGATTTCCTGCCTGCAATCCTTAACAATAGTGTGCCGCCGATCACAACAAGTATGGCTTTCCATATTAGATCGAAATCCACTTCCATCACTTCCTTTATCAGTAAATATCATTTGATATCCAACAGAAAATATCCCTTAAATAAATGGAAATTTTCTGAATAAAGTTATATAGTTAAAAAGGATACTTAAAGGGGGACTCAAACAATGAATTCACGTTACACAGAGAACTTAGAAAGATACGCCGATCTTATTGTACAGGTTGGTCTGAACCTGCAAAAAGATCAAGAACTATTAATTTCCGCTCCTATTTCAGCTTATGAATTCGTTCGCCAAATTACGGCAAAAGCATACGAAGCAGGAGCCCTTCACGTCATGACAGATTTCCATGATGAAGAGTTAAAGAGAATTCGTCTGGAAAAATCCAGTGAGGAAGGCTTAAAGGTATTCCCACATTGGAAACAAAAAGGATATATTGAGATGGCTGAGAACAACGTTGCATTATTGAACCTTATTGCTCCCAACCCGTCGCTGCTCAAACAAGCAGATCCCGGAAGAGTCGCACTATTGAATAAGGTAGCTGCAGAAGCATCCAAGGAATTCTCAGCTTATATAGGCGGCGGGAAAATAAGCTGGCTGATTGCAGCTTATCCAACCGAGGAATGGGCGCAGAGCGTATTCCCTGAGTCTGAACGGACTGAGGCAGTCGAAAAACTTTGGGAAAACATTTTTTACACCACCAGAACAGACCAGGAACAAACAGTTGAACGATGGGAACAGCACATTAGTAACCTGAATGAAAGAGCCAGCCTGCTAAATCAGGCGCAGTATAAAAAACTTCATTATAAGGGACCCGGAACAGATTTGACGATTGGATTCAATCCCCAAACTAAATGGATAAGCGCCCAGTTTACAAATGATAAAGGAATTCCATTTGTACCGAACCTGCCGACTGAAGAAGTCTTTACAATCCCTGATAAGACAAGCGTAAATGGCGTGGTGAGCTCTACGAAACCACTTAATTATGGGGGAACTCTTATTAAAGATTTCTCGTTGACATTCAAAGATGGAAAAGTAGTCGATTTTTCTGCAAGGGAAGGATATGAAACGCTCAAAAATCTTTTAGCGGCGGATGAGGGCGCATCTTATTTGGGAGAAGTTGCTCTGGTTCCACACAACTCCCCTATCTCGAATACAAATATCATCTTTAATAACACACTGTTCGATGAAAATGCATCCTGTCATATCGCCCTTGGAAGGGCTCTGTCCGTATGTGTAGAAAATGGCAAAGAAATGAGTCAAGAAGAACTGAATGCCATCGGATTTAACGAGAGCATGATACACGTAGATTTCATGATTGGGTCCAAAGATTTAAATATCGATGGAGAAAAAACAGACGGGACAACCCAACCAATCTTCAGGAACGGTGACTGGGTTTAATTACTAACGTCTTTAAAGAAAATCGGACAGAAGAGTTTTAGTCTAACTAAATCCCGAACTAGTTTGCTTTTAATAGGCAAACTAGTTCGGGATTATTATTTGTTCAAATGGATATTTAAATTTATCTCTTTCTAGCGGTTGATTGGAGAGCAAGACGAAGATCCTATCAGAAAAGCGGAGGGGCTTTGCCCAGAAGCGTGTGGCATAAGACGAATCGTCCATGAAGGCGTTCTTTGCCTTCTTGGTCGGTTTGGCTTATGACATGTGCTTCTAAGCCCTGCAGCTGGACAGTTACACCACTTGTCGAGGAGGCTCACGGGCTACCCGCGGAAAGCGGAGTCTTGCACGGAAATCATTAGCGGTATTAAGAGTCTACACTGAATTTGTTCGTCGTTATGGGGTAGTTTTTTAGTTTTGTCCCACCCTCATTTTTGAGCAATATTTAAATTTCCATAAATTACATACAATATGACAAATAAATTTCTTTTATAACATTTTCAATACCGCACGAATCGCTTACAATAAAGATATAGGATTTTAAGGAGCGATATCATTTGTCAATCTTCACGAATAAACCTACATTATTTTGGAGCGGACTTTTACTAGCCTCTCTTTTTATCATAATTGCTTTATTCAAGACGTCTAATGTTCAATCAAGCGAAAAAGCATTATCAGAGGTTGAACGATATCCAACGGTATTTGTACATGGATACAAAGGAACGTATAATTCATTCAAAACGATGCTTGACCGCTTTGAGCATCATCATGGCTGGGGAAAAAAGACTTTGGAAATTTATGTTTCCGAAAATGGAAATGTATCTTATAAAGGAACGATACCCAAGAACCCCTCTGCCCCTCCTCTCGTCCAGGTTATTTTCGAGGATAATCGGGCAGCATTGCATAAACAAGCGATATGGCTCGAAAATGCAATGAAACTTTTGCATCATCGCTTTGAGGTGGAGAATGTGAATCTGATCGGCCATTCAATGGGCGGACTGGCGACAACCAAGTATCTTGAAAACGCACATGGGAAAGAATTTCTGCCAAAAACATATAAGTTCATTTCCATCGCCACACCCTTTTTGGGAGTGACAAAGGATTCATATGACCAAATTAACACCGGTGCTGCTGTGATTGATTTAAAGCCAGACTCCAAAGCAATTGAACAGCTGTATCACAATCGTCATTTAATCGATCCAGCAATCAAAGTGCTGTCCATAGCAGGTTCGGGTGACGATATCGTGAATGTACCAAGTGCGCTGGCAAGCGAAAAAATCTATGATCGAAATGAATTTTCATCGAAAATTGTTTATGACCCTTCCATTTCCCACAGCGGACTGCATGAGACAACGAAAGTCGACCGTCTTGCAGGTGATTTTTTATGGGGGAAATAATAACTCACTAATCTTACCCTGGAGATCAGGGTAAGATTTTTTTGTTCTACTCTCCTGCGCATATATGACGGTTGCGTTATCTCTGAAGAAGTTCTATACTACACAAGACTAACGAAACGTAAGGATGAAAAGCATGACAACTGAAATCACCTTAAAAGCTAACCCTAAATACATAAAACAATTTCTTAAGGGCTTTCCTCTATTAAACAAGGAGAATGTCAGTTCCCCTGTTGACGGCCTCAATGAAGGAGACATCGTAAACCTTGTAGATACCAACAGGAATTTCATTGCCAGGGGATATTACGGAAAACAAAATAAAGGGATCGGATGGCTTGTAAGCTGGAAAGAACATGAAACGATCGACCTGGATTTTTTCGATCGAAAGTTTCAAAACGCAGTCAACCAACGCCTTCATTTTTTCTATGACGAAAACACGACAGCGTTCCGGCTGTTTAACAGTGAGGGAGACGGTTTTGGAGGAATCACTGTTGATTACTTTGAAGGATACTACCTTATCCAATGGTACAGCATGGGAGCCTACTCGTTTAAAGAAGATATTGTCTCTGTAATAAAAAAACTTCCCAATTATAAAGGCCTTTATCAGAAGAAACGATTTGCCGTTGAAGGAAAGTATGTGGAAGAAGATGACTTCGTACATGGCGAACGCCCTTCCTTTCCTTTACTTGTGAAGGAAAACGGAGTCAACTTCGCCATCTATCTCAATGACGGTGCAATGGTCGGAGTATTTCTTGATCAACGGGAAGTGAGAAAGCTGATCCGCGATAAGTATGCAGATGGCAAGCGGGTTCTTAACACCTTTTCCTATACAGGAGCTTTTTCAGTATTCGCTGCCCTTGGGGGTGCTGCAGAAACAACAAGTGTGGACTTAGCAAATCGTAGCCTGAGTAAAACAATTGAACAATTCAGCATCAACGGGATTGATTACGAGGCACAAGACATTATCGTGGAAGATGTATTCAAGTATTTTAAATTTGCTGTGAAGAAAGAACTTACATTTGATATGGTCATCCTTGACCCGCCAAGTTTCGCACGTTCCAAAAAGCACACTTTCTCTGCTTCTAAAGACTATAAGGACCTTCTTAAAGAAGCTATCGCCATCACTGAAAAGAATGGTGTGATTGTAGCATCTACAAATTGCAGCACGTTCAATATGAAGAAGTTCAAAGGATTCATAGAGGCTGCTTTCAAAGAAACCAATGGATCTTATAAGCTGATGGAAGAATTCACACTTCCTGAAGATTTCAAGACAATTAACCAATACAAGCAAGGTGACTATCTGAAGGTCGTATTTATTCAAAAACGTTGACTTATTTTACGGGAAAGTTTCTTTAGAGACTTTCCTTTTCTTATTTCCCTTCCCTTCTACCGTGTAAATAACCAGCTGAATTGGGTAAACTTGATATCGAGAGTCTTCATTTTCGTTCCGAAATAATGACAGAATAGTCTGTCATTATTTCCTTGGAAACCGCAAGATGCGACAAATCATATGTATCATTGTAGAAAATAATCGAATGAGGGGTGTTATTGTTGAATAAAGCCGTATTTCTGGATCGTGACGGGGTCATTAATGAAGTAAAATCAAAAAGAGTAAAGTTTGTGAACAAGCCGGAGCAGTTTTATTTCCTGGAAGGTGTGAAGGAAGCAGTCCAATTATTGACCGATGAAGGCTATCATTTATTTGTCGTAACCAACCAAGGCGGCGTCGGTCTTGGGTATTTATCAAATGAACATTTACAATCAATCCATGATTATATGGTCAGGGAACTTGAAACAGCAGGAGGAAAGATTCATGAAGTTTCCTGCTGCACCCATAAACCTAACGAAGGTTGTGCATGCAGAAAACCGGAACCCGGAATGATTCTTGACCTTACAGAAAAATACAACCTCGACCTATCTTCTTCATTTATGATTGGTGACAGAGAACCGGATATAGAGGCAGGTCGGAAAGCAGGATGTAAAACAATATTAATTGCAGATGCTCCTTCTCCGCTTTATGAAGCTGATTTTGTCTTTAAGTCATTATTTGAAGCAGCAAAGTTTGTTGTAAGCTTTTCAAATTCATAGTGAACCCATCCCCTGCCTTCTATTCAGCAGGGTTTTTATTTTTCATTATCCCCTCTCTCATCACCGTTTTATCCTTTTCCAAATAGGGAATTCTATGTTAGAGTACTATGGAACTGGTTAGAAATGGAGGGAATCGTTTTGGATCAGCATGAACTTTTAGAAATTGTCAAAAACGTCTATCCGTTTGATGTGCTTACGGAAGACCAATTAAACTATATATTATCGGGTTCAAAATATACTACTTTTAAAAAAGGTGAATTCCTTTTCCATGAAGACGAAACACTCGAAGAACTTGACATATATTTCCTGGTTTCCGGCCTGGCTAAAAATGTCCTTCACCGGACAAGCGGAAAGCAATATTCTTTAAGATTTTACTATCCGGGTGACTTGATTGGTATTATGATCATGCTGACAAGCGGGGAAATGACTTTTTCGGTACAAGCAATGGAAGATTGTAATGTGTTCCGTATACAGAAGCAGCGCCTGCTTGATATCATGACAAAAAATAACGATTTCTCAAAAATTGTGTTTGAAAGTATCGGTAACCGCATGAAGACTTTATATGATGAAATCAAATCGAAGTCGTCAGATAATGATGAGGAAAATATCTCTCTTTTCCGTACAAAAGTACATAATCTGATGGACTTCCCTTCTTTTATCGGTGAAGATGATACGATTCTTGAAGCTGCACAGTTAATGAAAGAAAGAGATACATACGGGTTGGTCACAGTGGATTCGAACGGAAAAATGAAAGGAATTCTTACCCAGAGAGAGATTCTCTCCTATCTAACTGAGCCGACTGGATCTGAAAAAGTGAAGGATTGGATGAAATGCAACCCTTTTTGGATCAGAGATGAGTCCTTCGCATACGAAGCCTTATCTTATTTCAAACATGAAGAAGTTGATTTTATGCCTATCATACGGAATGATTCGGTTGTAGGAGTGCTTACAAGCAGCTCATTCCTAAATATTCAGGACTCAAATTACCTCGATTTATCATATCGGATTCAAAAAGCAGTAAGTAAGGAAGAATTGGTTCAACTGGCTACTGTCAAAAGTGAAACCTTCCAGCAATTCATCGGTGACCTTCTCCTGCAGGACAGCCCGGGATATGATGTATGTGAAGTCATCAGTAATTACAATGACCGACTGCACCGAAAAATCATTCAGTTAACTGAGAAAGAAATGCGGGTAGAAGGATTTGGACGTGCACCCGTCAACTATTGTTTCATTGTAATGGGAAGCCAGGGACGGAGTGAGCAGGGATTTCATACCGACCAGGATAACGGAATCATATTGGATGACTACAGTCATTTGTCAGATACGAAAAGGGTTGATACGTATTTTCAAGCCTTTACAGAAAAGTTAAATCATAAACTTGCAGCATGCGGGTTCCCTGAATGTACAGGCGGAATAATGGCAAAAGAGCAGAAATGGAAACGATCCTATACGGATTGGAAAAAAGCGATCGATGAATGGCTGCATGAAATGGATGCACAAGAAGTTCAGAATACAACGATGTTTTATGATTTCCGGCCAATCTATGGTGACTATTCGATTGCTGAGGAAATCCGTAACTATCTGGCTGAAAAATCAAAGCGTTCCCTCAACATGCAGCAGCTTCTTAGAAAAGATGCATTGCGCTTCAAGCTCCCTGTCGGACCATTGGGCAGAGTAAACCTGAAGCCCAAGAACCACTTATTCAACATCAAGAAATCTGGCCTTTTGCAGATTGTCAATATGATCAGGATTCACTGTGTAAAATATGGTGTGAAAGAAGTAAATACCATCAAAAGAGTAAATGCATTGAAAAACATGCAGGCGTTCCACCCTAGAGATGCAGAGAATGTTAAGATGGCCATGAACATCCTTTTACATCTTCGTACAAAACAAAACCTGAAAGAGTTAAAAGAAGGCAAACTGTTAAGCAATGACATTGATGTCCGCGAGTTGTCCAAAGAAGAACGTCAAAGATTGAAGGAAGCCATCCAGATTGCAAACCGATTACAGCAAGTGATGGAAATAAGCTTTAACAGAAATCGGGTGGTTTAATGAATGACATTGGTATAAATGTAGGATATCGCATCCTGAAATATTATTTATGGCAGCAGTTTTTTTTCAGGGCTCAGGTAAACGGTGAAAAAGCACGCCCCTCTTATGATAAAGTAGCCGCTGCTTTGAAGGAATTTGAATCAGAAAAACCTACTCTTCAGCAGAAACATTTGTATAATTGCACGTTTACCATTTTCGATTTGGAGACCACTGGTTTCTTCCCTGAAGTAGGTGATGAAATCATTTCGATTGGGGCAGTAAAGGTTTCTGAAGGGGAAATTCAGGAGAAAGAGACATTTTACAAGGTCATCGATCCTCTTCAAACAGTATCAAGAAAGACAAAGAAATTCACTGGCTTAAAAAGAAAGGATTTCAAGAATGGCGTCACTCTTCCTGTAGGACTGAAACATTTTCTTGAATTCAGCAAAGGAACGATTTTAGTCGCACACCCTGCAAGCTTTGATATCAATTTTCTTCAAAAGAGATTGCACAAATGGGAGCTTCCCTCCTTTTTACCCGAATACATTGATTCTTTTGCTCTCGCCAATGCATTATTGGAGCGGAATGACTGCTACTTGGATGCAATGGTAAAAAAATTCGGAATCACTAAGAGAACAAGGCATCATGCACTGAATGATGCCATCATGACGGCTGAAGTATTCGAAAAGCTGCTGAAGCTTTGTTATGCACAAGAGGTGCATACGATTCAGGCATTGCATGAATTCATCAATGATAAGTAAAGGAAATGCAGTTATCTGCAACCAAAAAAGACCTTCAGCGGGCACATTGCCCCTGAAGGTCTTCTTATTATCGATTTATCGGATTTGGCCGGTACCATGCATCATATATTTCACAGTCGTTAATGCAGGAAGTCCCATTGGTCCTCGTGCATGTAATTTCTGAGTTGAAATTCCGATTTCAGCACCGAATCCTAAAGCTCCGCCGTCAGTGAAACGTGTTGATGCATTGTGATAAAGTGCTGCTGCATCGACTAGCATCATGAATTTCTTCGCAGTTTGTTCATTTTCAGTCACAATGGCTTCTGAATGTTTTGTACCATATTGTTCAATATGATCCACTGCACCATCAAGTGATTCTACAACTTTTACTGCGATATCCAGGCTTAGATACTCGTTCGCCCAGTCTTCTTCACTAGCAAGCTTTGCATCTTTAATTGCTTCTACCACTTTTTCATCACCATGAATTGAAACATTAGATTGAGCTAACTTAGATGTAAATGCATCTTTATGCTCTTTAAACCAGTCTTCATGGATGATGACTGTCTCAGCTGCATTACATACAGCTGGTCGATCCGTTTTAGCATTAATGAGGATATTCAATGCTTTTTCAACATCAGCATCTTTATCAATATAGATATGGCAATTCCCTACACCTGTCTCCAGAACAGGTACCGTTGCATTGTTTACCACTGCATTAATAAGCGCTCCACCGCCGCGTGGTATCAGAACATCAATATATTCTTTCATTGTGAACAATTCATTGGTAGCTTCACGATCAGTTGTATTAATGAATTGAACCGCTTCTTTTGGAATATCTGTTTGTTCCAAAGCGTCATGCATGACATCTACAATCGCTTTATTTGAAGTAATGGCATTAGAACCGCCTTTTAAAACAATGGCATTTCCTGATTTCAATGCTAAACCTGTTGCATCCACTGTAACATTCGGACGGGCCTCATAAATCATGCCGATAACACCAAGAGGAACTGTTACTTTTTGTACTTGAAGTTTATTTTCCAGTGTCCAATCTGAAACAATTTTTCCTGTTGGATCTTCTAAGTCAGCAACTTGTCTCAGTCCATTTGCAAAGTCTTCCACACGTTCCTTTGTTAGTGAAAGACGATCCATGAACGCTTCTTCAAATCCTTTTTCTCTTCCTTTTTGAAGATCTTTTTCGTTTTCATCCAAGATAGTTTGATAATTTGCGTCCAGGTGGTCAGCAATTTTATGCAATGCTTTGTTCTTTTGTTCGGTTGTTAATAAACTTAATGTTTTAGAAGCTTTTTTTGCCTTCATCGCTTGTTTTTTTACATCGGTTTTTTCAATTGTTAAAGTCATCAAATGCCTCCTGATTTATTTTGTATTGCCAATTGTATATTGGTCAATCACTTTAATTACCGCTTATGATTTCCGTGCAAGTCTCCGCTTTCCGCGGGCGGGTGGGGAGCCTCCTCGGCTTGCGCCTGCGGGGTCTCCCCTACTCCGCATTTCCCGCAGGAGTCTGCAACTTGCACTCCAATCAACCGCTAGTGTCGAAATATTATGAAGAATACCCATTAACAAGAGCAGTTTTGATAGAAAATAATATTAATCCTTATTTCAATATCATTAAGTCCCTGAATCCGAAAGTTTCTTACACTCCAACTGGAATCGGTACTTCGATGTGGCATACCAGGTGGTCTATTTCTACTGCGATTTGGTCGTCTTTGATGTCTGATGGATTTTTTAGTTGGCCTGAACGGAAGTTGACCATTCCGAGGCCGACTTCTTCATTTCCACTATCCAGGATTCTTACGACAGCACCTTTGTCGAAGCGACCTTTCACAGTATAAATATCATTGATTGTCAGGCTTTCTTTCTGTTCAAGGATACGTTCTTTTGCATTAAGGTCGATGGTGATTTCACCTTCTGGACCTGAGTTGAATGCAATCCATTGCTTCTTGGAATCCAAGTTCACTGCATCATCTGCTGATTCAAAATACGTCCCTTTCGCAGTATGCTGCACGGCATCATAAATGATATTGGTGTTACCGGATTTCCCAAGAAATGCAGGGATGCCTGATGCCATTGTAATTTTGAATGCATCAATTTTAGAGCGCATGCCCCCGGTACCTACTGAACTGCCCGGTTCTCCTGCCATATCTTCAATATCATCGTTGATTTCCGTAACGCTTTCCAACAATTCTGCTTCAGGGTTCTTACGTGGATCAGAATCATATAGTCCATCAATATCAGACAGAATGATCAATTGATCTGCGTCCACTAAAGCTGCTACTTTCGCTGAAAGGGTATCGTTGTCTCCAAACTTCAAACGATCCACTGTTACCGTATCATTCTCATTTACAATCGGGATGATGCCTCGTTCCAGCAGAACGTTAATCGTGTTGCGTGCATTGTTGTAACGGTCTTCATCTGAAAAATCACTACGAGTAATCAGAATTTGCGAAGCGACGTAGCCATGCGATATAAACAGATCAGAGTAAGCTTCAATTAATAAACCTTGACCAATTGCAGCTGCGGCTTGCTTCTCAGGCAGAGAGCTAGGACGTGTTAAGCAGCCCAGTTTACGGTATCCTGCAGCGACAGCTCCAGAAGATACAAGTAATACTTCATGACCGTCATCTTTCAGGCGTACAACTTCATCCACTAAACGTTCTAATTTTCTGCGGCTCATCTCTCCATGCAAGCTCGTTAATGAACTACTTCCAATCTTGATCACAATGCGTTTCTTCTTATTTTCTTGGGACATCCAATCACTCCTAGTAAAAAAGTCCGTCCCTCGTCCCATAGTTGTGATGAGGGACGGACTTGTATTTCTGTATTTCACGTTCTTCTTTAAATGGTAATTTGTTTTAATAGAGGTTTTATTTAAGTGTTTATTAGTTCGTTACTAACTGTCGGGACTGTAATTCAGAGCTTATTTCTTTGGATCTTTTTTCTGCTCCTTTTACAGCTTCTGAGATAGCCTTTCCTCCACCAAACTCTGCTAATGCATCAAGTCCGGCAGCTGTCGTGCCATTAGGGGATGTTACATTTTCTCTTAGTTGTGTTGGTGTTTCTTCACGTTCCAGCATCATTTTAGCTGCTCCGAAGATTGTCTGTGCACCGATCTTACGTGCGAGCTTCGGATCTAATCCAGCTTCTGCTCCAGTCTTTTCGATGTGTTCCATTAAATAATAGAAGTAAGCTGGTCCGCTTCCGGCAATCCCAGTGAAAATATCCATTTTACTTTCATCAATTACATATACTTCACCGATACTTGAAAGTAATTCTTTCGCATTCTTCATATCTTCTTCTGACGTAAATCTGCCTGCACTTATAGCTGTGGCAGACTCCTTAAGCATACTTGACGTATTCGGCATCACACGGATGACTGATTGACCTGCAGGAAGCTGTTCCTCCATATGGGAAGTAGTAATTCCTGCAAGAACTGACATGATGACTGTATCTTTCTTTACAAGATGGTTAATGGAATCTAACGCTTTATCTATATCTTTAGGCTTCATAGCAAGTATGAGGATATCGATTTCTCCAAAAGAAAGTTCATCTTTTAACAGGGTGCGCACACCATATTTTTCATTGATTTCTTGAAGTTTTCCTTTGTTACTTCGATTTGAAACAATAATTTGATCTTTAGGGATCTTTCCGCTATGAACCGTTCCAGAAATCATTGCTTCAGCCATATTACCTGCACCTAAAAAAGCTACTGTTTTATTTTTCAACAAGCCTATCCACTCCGTTCCATTCATTTAATAAGGTTGTTTTAATATTGATTGTTTATTTCATTATTATTGTTAAATAAAATTTGAATGTTTGCTTTGTCTTGTGCTTTGTTCACAACGTTTATAATCGTAACATGCTGGTAGATGATATCAAGGCGATAATAGGAAGTAGTAAGGAATAAGCCGAAAAAGAAAGTGGAAGCGTTATCATTCCCTTTTCAGTGATTCAAATGCCCTCTGAGAGCTTCAAATCACTGATAATCCCGTATAATCAGAATTATTTGGTTTGCTTTCTAAGAATAAGCGGCTTTTATCAGATTGAGTGGACGGAATATTGCCGTTTATCGCAGTAAACTTTTAGTTTGGGCCGATAATCTTTTACTATCGACCATTAATCTTTCGATTCCGTCGATAATTCCGTCACTTGGGAAAATAAGGATACAACTGCCAGACCGACATCCCCGATCACCCACACAATAAAAAATGCACATCAGACGAAAACGTCCGATGTGCATTCTACAATATATTATTGTTCCGTTACTTCATCCGAGCTCTTCCCGTTCAGGAAATCTTTAAGCGCCTGGATGTTTTCTTCATAGTCCAATTCGATGACTGAACCTACTCCCTCATAGCTTCCGAAATCATAGGAACCTTCAACTGGGATCGTCAGCTTGTCGATTTCATCGCTATTACTTAAGAGAACATCTTTAACAATGGAAATCTGATCAAGCTTAGACATGTTCGTTTGAATATAAGGCTGTATGGAGCCAGCGAGTTTAGGCAGCTTGGTGACACCGTCGATGGTCAGAACTTCTCCTTTTAGAGCCGTGATGACTTTTTGCTGTCTCTCAACCCGTCCGAAATCCCCTTCTGCATCTTGACGGAATCTGGCATAGCCTAGTAATTCTTTCCCATTTAATTTCTGGACTCCCGGTTCAAGGGAGACTCCGATATTTTCAGACATCGCTTTCTCGACGTCCATTTCTATACCTTCTGGAGCAAGGATATCAACTGATTGTTCAAATCCTTTAAAATCTACCATCATGTAATACTGAATATCAATATCAAAATTATGCTTGATCGTTTTTCTTAATAATTCCGGTCCACCTAAGTAAAACGCGGTATTCAACTTATAATTCTGGTATCCGGGGATCTCCACATAGATATCCCGCATAAAAGAGACCAGCTTTGTTTCATTCGTTTTGGGATCTACTTGTGCGAGCATCATAGTATCAGTGCGGGATTTCTCTTCCCCCCTGCTGTCTACGCCCAATAACAATACGTTTATCTTGCCATTTTCGTCTTTGACCCCGTTAAATTTATATTCTTTCATATTCTGTTCGCCATCAGCCATCTGATATCCGTTATAAAATTGAAAAGCTGAATAGCCTAATAACGATAAAATGATTAATAATAGCACTATGATCATTTTTCTGCCACGTTTTTTCTTTCGTTTCTTGCGATCGAGTCTTGAATCCATTTTTCCACCTTCTTTGCAAAATGAAATGACAGCAAGCTATTGAGAAATTCTACTCTACTATCCATCCTAACTCAATACTCAGGTTATGGAGGGACATGCATGAATTTCCAGCATGATAATTTTATCGTACCATAATTAATAAGATATCGTGAGTTTTTTTAGGTTCTGAAGTTAATACCCTTATATACTGTGGAATTAAACGTATTGTCCTTTCCTCTATATAAAAAAGAAGCTGAGTCTGTATAATTAACGACCCAGCTTTCAATTACTTGATAATTCACTTATGACGGTTTCCCGCTTCTGTGACGATAAGATTCAATGGCTTTCTTCGTTGTTTCAAATACACCCTTTCCGATCAGCCTCCCAAGCGGGGTGACGCTCCCGGCGAAGGGATAAGCCGTCCCTTGATGGGTCGAAGCGATCAGGATGCTGTCTGTCGGTGTACCGGTTGCGAGTGTGCCGGTCCTATGATCATACACTTCTTGTTCCTGCATCGCCCTGACTTTTGCTTCAGTGGATGTTACAAGGGCTTCTATGAAAGCTTCATCTGAAAGCTTTCCATTGACAAATACCCAAGTATTGATCGTGCCCGGCCTCATCTCTTGAGGAAGTAGGTGAGTGCCAGTCACATCCACAGCATTCCCTACACCTGCCGTCACGACTACAAAAATTGAATGCTCATCCACAGTGAACGAACCATACTCCACATCCTCCAGGTTCACTGCTGTCATCATTCCAACTGTGAAAGAAGGATCAAAATCCTTTTCTTCAAGGAAATTTATCATATCCCTCCGGTAATCGGTACAGTCATATTCGGGGGAAACGTATCGGTTCACTACATTTTTGTACCATCCAAATCCTGAACCGATCACCCCTGAGGACATGCACTTCATGTAAATGGGTGACTGATAGGTGATCATTTCAGTAGAAACTGTCAGGAACTTCTCACGCGCTTCCACCGTTTCATCACCTGTTTTCTCATCAGGCAGGATGACAATTTGAGGTTTGGCTACATGTGGATGGGCTTGTTTATTTACCTCTGTATCGTAGACCTCTTGAATATGTTCTTCCTTCAACACTTCTTCGGGGTGATCGACTACTTTGGTCATACCCTTTTGCAGAAGAAGGAGCCGGTCACAATAAAGACTTGCAAGGTTTAAATCATGAAAGATAGAGACGACTGTCAAGTTACGCTCTTTTGTTTGTTTCTTTAATAATTCGAGCAAGCTTTTTTGAAAAGAGAGGTCCAGGTGATTAGTCGGTTCGTCCAACAAGATGATCTTCGGTTCCTGGGCAAGGGCCTGGGCAAGGAACACCCTTTGCTTTTCTCCTCCTGACAGCTCATCAAGTTTACGATGATGCAGACCCTCTACGCCCGTCTGAGTCATGGCCTCATGAACAATTTCTTCATCGTAGGAGGAAATCGATTTAAAAATTCCTTTCTGATGCGGGTAGCGCCCAAGCATGACCGTTTCTTTCACACTGTATGAAAAGGAGTGCGAGGAGTTTTGGGGCAGCACGGCTACCAGTTTCGCTAACTCTTTGGCGGAATAATCAGCCAGGGATTTTCCATTCAGATTGACTGTTCCTGATGTATGGGGGAGGATCCCCGAGAGTGCCTTTAAGAGCGTTGTCTTCCCGCTCCCATTTGGCCCTAAAATGCCGAAGAATTCACCTGTTTCAACTTGGAAATCAATGTTCTCTATGATAGACGTTTCTTCATAGCCCACAGATAATCGATGGACATCGAGCATGTTACTCCCCCCTTTTCTTAAGCAGTATATAGGCAAAAATCGGAGCTCCGATCAATGCTGTGATCACTCCGATTGGCAATTCAGACGGACTAATCACTGTACGCGAAATCAAGTCAGCAATAACTAGAAACGCCCCGCCTGTAATAACCGAAAGCGGTAGTACATGCTGATGGTCATATCCAATGATCCTTCTGATAAAGTGAGGGATCACCAGCCCTACAAAACCGATGGTACCTGATACTGCAACCGCCGCCCCGGTCAATGTGCTTCCTGCAATCAGAACCATATATTTTCTCTTCTGAACGGAGATTCCTATATGGCGGGCCTGCTCTTCCCCGAAGCTCATGCCGTTCAATTCCTTGGCATTAAACATAAGAAGGAGCGTCCCGGCAACAAAAAAAGGAAATACAATAAAAATATAATCCCAGCCCCTCATGGATACACTGCCTAGCAGCCAGCCGATAATCTGCCTTAACTCCTCACCAGAAAGAGCGATCATAAGAGAGATGACGGATCCTAGAAACGAGCTGAAAATGATCCCTGTCAGTATGATCGTTTCCACTTTCATCGTGCGGTCGACCTTCCTTGCAAACGTCAACACAAGGAATACGGTAAGCAATGAACCAAAGATACTGATGACTGGCAGTGTGAACAGGCCTAAAAACGGCAGACTTATATTGAAAAACAGAGTGACAACTGCACCGACCGATGCTCCAGAGGACATCCCCAGAGTATACGGGTCGGCAAGAGGGTTTCTTAATAAACCTTGAAAGGAAGCTCCCGCTATCGCTAAGGAGCTCCCAACTAGTAAAGCCAATAAAACACGGGGTAAACGAATGGAAAATACAATGTTTGAATGCATGGGGTCGACAGCCCCCGCTGAGCCGTTCCCAAACATTTCGGCACTGATGATCTTAAGGATATCAATGATGGGAACCTTTACAGTTCCTATCGATATCCCGATCAATAAAGATAGGATAAGAATACTCAATGCCAGCAGATAAATGATCCATATTCTATTCTGTAAATATCTCCGGATAAACAGACTTGGCAATTTCCTCTACTCCTTCTACCAATCTAGGACCAGTACGGGTCACTAGATCAGGATTTACATCATAAACATGTTCATTGTTCACTGCATTGATACCCTGCCAGCCATCCCGGGTCATGACCTGTTCGTTATCACCGTATGTGGTAATAATGACATCAGGATTCGCTGCGATGACCTCCTCTTGATTGACGGCGATCCATCCTTCCTGATCTTTCAAAGCATTTTCTGCATTAATCAATTCAAGCATCTCATTAATAAAGGTATTGTTTCCTGTTGAGTAAATGTCCGGTGCAGGAGCCACTTCCACGTACACCTTCTTCTGCTGCTCAACTTCTTCTGCTTTTGATTTAAGTTCTTGAAGATCTTTTTTCATAGAAGATACAAGCTTTTCCGCTTCCTTTGTCGTTCCGGTCAGCTTACCAATATTCTCTATGATTGTGTATACTTCATTTATTTTCTGTGTATCCCTGACCACGAATACGTTGATTCCTGAGTCACGTAATTGATTTAATCCTTCTTTCGCACTCACTGCCGTAGACTCATGTGCAAGCACAAGCTCTGGATTGAGGCTGATGATTTTCTCAACATTGAATTCCATTCCTCCAATTTTCTCTTTTGCAGCAGCTTCTTCGGGATAGTTATCGAAATCTGTCACTCCCACGACATTTTCACCAAGACCCAGTTCAAATAGTATTTCCGTATTACTGGGAATTAACGAAATGATTCGTTCGGGTTTGGATTCCAACGTGATTTCATCACCTAAAGCATCTTTCACTTGAATGGACTGGTCAACAGATTTCTCTTCAGTACCTTCCCCTGCCTTTTGATTCTCAGGCTCATTTCCACAAGCAGCCAATAATACAGACAGCATTAAAATAATTATCAAACTACTGATTTTTTTCATTGTTTCTCTCCTTCTTCCCTCATCATTTAAACCGCTTTCAGAATGATCGCTGCGCTCTTTCCCTTACCTGAATGTTTGAGGAGTTGAACATGCATCGATCAAACCCTACTTAGAGACAAATAAAAAAACATCCCCGAAAAGGCGATGCTGTGTAATATGCAATTAGGACCATTATGTAAATGCCATGCATGCATGTTACACCTTCCTATCCGCGTAGTACCAGTGTCAAAGATGTCAGGCAGGTCTCCTGGCTCATGGTCATTGCTTGCTGCACCTTCCCGTACATATGTACAGTGGTTCATTGCAGCTTGCTCCCATTTACAGTGGCGGGACCGCGTTGGAGTTGCACCAACTTCCCTTTTAAGAAGCGCTGGAATATGAAAACATACTCCGCTTCACCCGATCATTCAACTATGTAATTTTCCGTTCACATGAATTATACAGGAGCTTTTATGTCCGGTAAATATTTTTTTGTATTAGTGTCACAGTTTTTTTGATTGTCAAACACGATGTGAAAGTGATAAAATTTGTTCAATCTAAAATATCTTTACTACATTACAGCAGCAAATAGTTGCAGGAGGTTTGTTTGGAATGAAGAAAGAAATCGAACGTGCTACTTTTGCCGGTGGCTGTTTCTGGTGCATGGTAAAACCTTTTGATGAATTACCCGGAATCATTGATGTAGTGTCTGGTTATTCAGGCGGACACGTTGAAAATCCCACATATAAAGAAATAAAAGAAGGACAAACCGGACATTATGAAGTGGTTCAAATCACATTTGACCCTTCCGTATTCCCATATCGGGATCTATTGGACCTATACTGGCCCCAAATCGACCCAACTGATGACGGCGGGCAATTTCATGACCGCGGGGATCAGTATCGCACCGCCATCTTTTATCATAATGATGAACAAAGATGTGCGGCAGAAGAATCCAAACAAAGAATTACAGACAGCGGACGATTCACAAAGCCGATCGTGACAAAGATCCTGCCTGCAGCACCTTTCTACCCTGCTGAAGATTATCACCAAAAGTTTTATAAAAAAAATCCTGAAGAGTATAAAGCTGACCGCAAAGTATCCGGCAGGGATGAATTCATCAGTAATCACTGGGAGTCATAGCCTGCGCATGAAAGTCTCCCCTTTCTCACAAACTAGATGTGAAGAAAGGGGGTTTTTTGATGAAAAAACAAAATCAAGACAAGGAACAAGTAATCGGATTCGAAGGGCCAGGAAAGGCAGTCAATTTTTTCGATCCCTACCCTGATGAAGACAAAGTGAATTACAAAAATGCAGAGCAAGGTGAGGAAAAAAAAGACAGAGAGTAAATAGGTCGAGCCCAAAACGAATAGTATGATAACTTTTGTATAAGTTAAGAAGAAGGAACCGGGGAAATCCTCCACCAAGAAAAGCCATCAATCGCTAGATTTTCTCGGTTCTGTTACATTTTTTCATATCCCATGTGCTGTCATTCAGCCTTAGCAAGCCTCCGCTTTTAACTCAAACCTTCCTATGTCCCCCCAACCGAATCATTTACTAAAGCCCAATCTTTTTTATAGGAAATCATTTATACAATCAAAAAAAGGAGGCGAATAATTCCGCGCTCCTTTTTACTTTCTACTTCTTCAAATACGTCCAGCCTTCTTCTTGATATACTTTGTTTTCTTTCATCAGTTTCCCGACCGCACGTTTAAAGGAAGCCTTGCTCATATTGAAGCGTTCCTTTATTTCATCCGGCTGACTCTTGTCCCAGAACGGAATCGCGCCATTCCGTTGATGAAGGTACGCCAGTATCACACCTGCATCATCATGCATCTTATCTTGTTTGAGCGGGAGGAATGAGACGTTCAGGTTTCCATCATCCTTTACATCGATGACTCTTCCTTCAACCAACTCTCCCAGTCTCGGCTCTTGCTTCCGTTCATTCTCATGTACAAAACAACGGTATCCCTGTTCGGATAAAAAGAAGGTACCTACTTTCAAAAGACGGTAAACCCTGCCTTGGACCTTCGCATTCAGCATTTCCTTGGATGCTCTTCTCGACACTTGCTCAATGATATTTTCCGTTGCAAGCTTTCCGTATAAACGGTCCTGCTTGTCCCGATTTAATGACATGAACAATTGGTCGCCCGGCTCCGGCCATAAGGAAAGGAACTTTGGAAGATCATCTGCAGATACAAGAATATCTTTAGGAAGTCCGATATTGACAAACACACCTAAATCTTCGCGCTTATCTACTACTTCAGCCCATCCATAAGCTCCTGCCTGTATCTTTGGAATACGCATGGTTGCTGTCAGCCTGACATCCTTATCGTGATAGAGAAATACTTTGACTGTATCCCCCTCTTGAATATCATCTGTTATTTCTGAATGATGCAGCAGTACGCGATCTTCATGTTCATTTGTTAAAAAGAAGCCGTACTGCACTTCATGGTCGACATATAATTCTTCTACTGTTCCCGGTTTCAATGAAGACATGATCAAATTCCTCCAATTCAAATGGTAATAGCATTCATCCGCTCATTACACATCGTGTATATTGAATTAATATATCTTTTTTTCTTCTATATGTATAGTGCTTATTTTCTGCAGGAAGTAGTAAATGTATTTTGAAAATAATAAATTTGTGGATTCCAAAATATTCATTTGCGGGTTGTATGCAGGGACCCATAGCTTAAACCCAGGGTCCCCCAAGATTATTTAATTATGATTGTATTTCCTTACTGCTTCGTCCGTTGGAAGTAAAAATGTGAGCATTCCAAGTAAAGGGAGAAAACTGCATAGGATCATGACAAACCGAATGGAATATAGATCTGCAAGTCCACCGAAAAGAACAGCCCCCACTGCGCCCATACCGAATGCAAGTCCTACTGTCAGACCTGAGACCATTCCGATCTTTTTAGGCAGTAATTCTTGTGCATACACGACAATGACGCTGAAGCTCGATGAAATAATGAAACCGATGCAGAAAATAACCGGGAATACGATTGCTAACGACAAATAAGGTAGTGCCAAAGTTAGAGGTGCAGCCCCCAACATTGAAAAGAAGATGATATTCCGTTTACCAAATCTGTCTGCCAACGGACCGCCTAAGAAGGTGCCCAGCACACCTGCAAACATGAATGTAAAAATATAAGCCTGCGCTTCCTTGATGGATAACCCGTAGTCTTCAATTAAATAAAATTGATAATAATTCGATAAACCGGCTCCATACCAAGACCGGGCGAATACCAAAAACACAACTAATACCATAGTCCACTTAATCTTTCGATGGATTGGCGAAGATTTCACACCTTTATTCTTCCGGACATGTGTTGTTTCCTGAGTTTGAATCTGCCTCGAATACCAGTTGGATACCTTAAATAATAGTAGAATCCCCATGACCGCAGCAATGGAAAACCAAAGTGCCCCCTTTTGGCCGAATGGAACAAAGATGAATGCGGTAATCAAAGGAGCGAGTGATTGTCCCGTATTCCCCCCGACCTGATAGATCGACTGAGCGAGTCCCCTCCTCTGTCCTGCTGCCATATATGCGACTCTGGAACCTTCTGGATGAAAAATGGCTGAGCCAAAGCCGATAAACAAAACAGACAGAATGATCCATAAAAAGTGGCCTGATAGTGCAAATCCTATGAGGCCGATCAAACTAGAAAGCATCCCCAGCGGTAATAAGTATGGTCGGGATTTCATATCTGCATAATAACCAAATACAGGCTGCAATAATGATGATGTCATGTTCAACGCAAACGCAATCCACCCAATTTGTATGTAACTTAAATGAAGAGATCTCTCGATGATCGGAAACATGGCAGGAACCACTGACTGTAACGTATCATTGATGAAATGTCCTGAACTGATGGCAAATAGGATTCCGTAAATTGTAGCATTTTGCTGCTTATGTACTCGTTTCATTGCGGCCTGAGCCAAATGATCTCCCCCTTATTTATTTCGGTATGCTAAATAGTATAATGAAATTTATTCTATTTTTGTAGACTTTCTCTAAAAACAACCAATAATGAACATGATAAAAAGCCGCCGAGTCTATACTCAGCGGCTTTTTATCATGCAATATTTTATTATTCCCTATCTGGAAATACCCGCTCCAAAACATTCACGAATTCGTCGCCAATCCCTTCAATCGGTTCTCCGTTTTCCGCTCTGTCTGCATACCCTCTCATACGATCAAAAAAATCAGGGTTGGTTGATACATAGACATTTTCAATTCCTGCATCTACATTTCTGATCTGATTTGCAATTTTATCTTCAAGTTTTTGACTAACTTCATTTTCTCCGTTTTCCAAAACTGCTGCAACATAAGCATTTCTTTCAGTGCTCATCACGTAAGCTCTTTTCACTTCTTTTAAATCTGCAACATTATTTGCAGCTTCTTTTGATAATGAATAATTTTCTCTCACTGAATCACGGGTTCCGGTATCATTTACGTTCATATAATCTCCTGTTCGATCCCTGTCATACCCTACCCTTTCCAGCGCACCGTTATCATACTTCGTATTCATGCCTTGCTCATTCATATTATCATTGTTCATTCCGCATCCGGCTGCCGCCAATGAAACCATTGCTCCGAGTAAAGTAACGATTAGATACTTTTTCATGTTGTTTCCTCCTTATGATTAAATCATCGATTTTACTATCTCCCATTTTGGGAGTAAATATTCAAAAGCGGCATTTTGGTTGAAGAACGTCATAAGGAAATGATTTGGCTGTATGTAAAGTAGAGGCATTTCTATACTAATAACATAAAGGAGGCAGTGAGATGTTTCAGGCAGCACTTTGGGGAGGAGTTGCAAGTTTATCTTTATTTTTAGGAGCCTTGATCGGCATTTTCTTTAAGATACCAAAGAGAATCACTGCCTTTATCATGGCATTCGGAACAGGACTTATCATTGGTTCTGCAACCTTTGATTTGCTTAGCGAAGCCGCGGGCAATGCAAAAATTATTCATATTACCTCCATGTTTTTATTAGGTGCAGCCATGTTTACAACGTTTGAATGTTGGATCTCCCAAAAAGGGGGAAGCCAGCGGAAACGCTCAAAGAAGAATCCTCATAATCATTCTGGGTTAGCCATATACATAGGGACCCTTATGGATGCCATACCAGAATCCATTATCATCGGCGTGAGTTTCCTCGAAAGTCAATCCATACAATGGGTTTTTATTGTAGCTATATTTATCAGTAATTTTCCAGAAGCATTATCAAGCAGTATCGGATTGAAGCTTGATCAATACAGCATTAAAAAGATTTTGATTCTCTGGGGCAGTGTTGGAGTGGTCTCTTCCCTAAGTTCCCTTTTAGGGTATACTTTTTTACAGAATGCTCCTGAAAGTACAGAGTACATTATCGGAGCTTTTGGTGCCGGAGGGTTGTTAGCCATGGTTTCTTCTACCATGCTTCCAGAAGCATTTGAAGATGGGGGGCCGCTGATTGGATTCATTTCCGCAGCAGGGATCATCCTCTCATATATTTTTACAAATCTATAACGAACAAGGACTCACCTCGGGTAAGATGAGGTGAGTCCTTGTTTGATTGGTTCATTCTTTAATGATTTTCTGTTTATAGTGCAGCCGATGCCATTGATAACGTATGAAACATCCGATGCAGAAGCCCGCCAGAGCGATAGATGCAGCAAGGAATACCATTCCAGAGAAAAGATAAAATCCCATTGTCCAATGAAGCAATCCACTGACCAGGGCAGATCCCAGGCAAAAGGCTGCGATTACTGCATTGAATCTCTGCTGACCTGCATCTTCAGGACGATAAGCATTGGCATCTTTCCTCAAGAACAACCTTCCTATTTTCATAACGGGATTATATTTAAAGACCGCTCCTGAGAGAACAGCTAAAAATGGAATCCATAAGAGCCATTGAAGCTGAAGTATCCAGGATAGAATGACAAAACTTACAATGAACCATTGATTTAAGTCTACTAAAGGTTTCGGTATGGAATGTTGAGCACTCATTTTAATTCATACCTTTCTGATTGGAATTTGTGTAATTATAGTTTACTTCATTGGGTAGGTTAAATCAAAGTAAAAATCTGAACATAGCTGCCCAATTTTTTTGGAGTGGCTTCAGGAATAAACAGTTCACCTTGGCCACCAGGAGAAAAGGTAAACAACTTTACTTCTTAATGAATTCATTACTACTTGGATTCTTCTAAACGCTATCTTTTTCACCCTTTCACGTGTTATAATCTCTTAGATTGAGTATTGGGAGGTAGTATGAATGATTCAAGTATCAGATGTAAGCTTACGTTTCGGTGACCGCAAGTTATTCGAAGACGTGAATATAAAATTTACTCCTGGGAACTGTTACGGACTGATTGGTGCGAACGGTGCAGGTAAATCGACTTTCCTGAAAATCCTTTCAGGTGATATCGAAGCACAAACCGGGAATGTTTCCATGTCTCCAGGTGAACGCCTTGCTGTTTTGAAGCAGGATCACTTTGAGTATGAAGAATATGAAGTGTTGAAAGTCGTTATCATGGGACATACCCGTTTATACGAAGTAATGCAGGAAAAAGATGCCATTTACATGAAAGAAGATTTCTCTGATGAAGACGGCATGAGAGCCGCTGAATTAGAAGGTGAATTCGCTGAGTTAAATGGTTGGGAAGCGGAATCCGAAGCTGCCATTCTATTGAAAGGTCTTGGGATTGGTGAGGACGTTCATTCTAAACAAATGTCCGAGCTTACAGGTGGAGAAAAAGTAAAAGTCCTTCTTGCTCAGGCCCTGTTCGGGAAACCGGATGTCCTGCTGCTGGATGAGCCTACCAACCACTTGGATATCCAGGCGATTCAATGGCTGGAAGAATTCCTGATCAATTTTGAGAATACGGTCATCGTCGTATCACATGACCGTCACTTCCTTAACAAAGTATGTACGCATATCGCCGACCTTGATTTCGGGAAGATCCAAATCTATGTCGGAAACTATGATTTCTGGTATGAGTCCAGTCAACTGGCACTTAAAATGGCTCAGGATCAGAATAAAAAGAAAGAAGAAAAAATCAAAGAACTTCAAGCCTTCGTCGCAAGGTTCTCTGCCAATGCTTCCAAATCGAAGCAGGCGACTTCCCGTAAAAAGCTCTTGGATAAAATTTCTTTGGATGATATCAAGCCGAGTTCCCGCCGCTATCCTTATGTTCAGTTCAAGCCTGAACGGGAAATCGGGAACGACGTACTAAGAGTCGAAGGCCTGACGAAAACGATCGACGGAGTCAAGGTTTTAGACAACGTCAGCTTCATCATGAACAAGGAAGATAAGATCGCCCTTGTCGGAGCAGATGAAATTGCGAAAACCACTCTGTTCAAAATCCTGGCTGGTGAGATGGAGCCGGACAGCGGTTCTTATAAATGGGGTGTCACTACATCTCAAGCTTATTTCCCTAAAGATAACTCTGAGTACTTTGAAGGTTCGGAGCCTTCACTGGTAGACTGGCTGCGCCAATATTCGCCAGAGGATGAAAGTGAGACGTTCCTTCGCGGATTCTTGGGACGTATGTTGTTCTCCGGTGAAGAAGTCTTAAAGAAACCTAGTGTTCTTTCAGGTGGGGAAAAAGTCCGCTGCATGTTATCCAAGATGATGTTGAGCGGTTCTAACGTCCTTTTATTGGATGAGCCTACCAACCACTTGGATCTAGAGTCCATCACTGCATTGAACAATGGATTGATCGCGTTTAAGGGAGCCATGATCTTCGCATCCCATGACCATCAGTTCATCGAAACGATCGCAAACCGCATCATTGAAATCACGGATGGAGGAATCATTGATAAGCAGACTACTTATGATGAATTCCTTGAAATGAAAGCATCCCAAAAAGCTTAAAGAGTTCGAACACCAGTCAGATTGAATGGTTCATACCGAATGGCAATGTTAAGTTCGAATGGTAAAATAGACGCACTGGAGATTTCATCCTGAAATCTCCAGTGCGTTTTTTTTTGTGGATATTTGGATGGGCGGCATAGATAGCGTTTATTAACCGGTAAAATCCTGTCTGAGGAGAGGGCATGAATTCGTGATGATAGTGCCGTCCTTTAGTATGGGAAATGGTCTGTTGATTTTAGGTTTTAAGGGGGGCTCTACTTAAAGATTTTTCGACAAAAAGATCATAAATTTTTAAAATGGATCGTATTTCCCTGAAATGGATCATATATCCTGTAAATGGATCGTATTTTCCTGAAATGGATCATAAATTGCGAAAACGGATCATAAACCTTGTTTTCAACAAAAGGCACCCTTTGATTTAAGTCCTCCACATGGAGAACGAAACTATTTTCGTGAATATTACCACAAAAATCCCTGTGTTATGCCACGATCCCATGATTATCTCTCTCTTTCATAGCAAAAACGTACAACATCAAATGAGGCTGGGACAAAATCAAAAAACCGCCCCATATGGACGAACAATTACAGTATAGACTCTTAATACCGCTATTGATTTCCGTGCAAGACTTCGCTTTTTCGCGGGTAGCCCGTGAGCCACCTCGGAGCTGCGCTCCTGTGGGGTCTCACATGTCTAGCTACAGGGCTTAGAGGCACAGGTCATAAGCCAAACCGACCATGAAGGCAAAGAACGCCTTCGTGACCGATTCGACTCATGCCCCCCCGCCTCTGAACTAAGCCCTTCCGCTTTTCTGATAAGCTTCCCACAGGAGTCTTAGTCTTGCACTCCAATCAACCGCTAAAAAAAGCTAAAATGTAATTGTATGTTTAAACAACACTTAAAACCCGAACTAATTTGCCTACTTCAAATTAGTTCGGGTTTTACTTAGACTAACACACTTATGTCCCACCCTTAAGAATAATATCATAAAGGTTCTGGAAAAGCCTTATTCATTCCCTATTCTCTTTTTGGCTAAGTACCCTTTGATTTGAAAATAAGTGATGTTATCGGGGAGTTCCTCTTTGATTGGCTTCAATGGTTTCTCCCCGACCTTTTTAACGGCCTCTTCGATCAAGGATTCTTCATTATCATTGAAGAAGATCGTCCAATCATCGGTCATCCCTTCCTCGTAGGAACGTATTATATGATTCTCTATCGTAGCAGTACTCATTTCACGTGCACCAGCTATTTCTTTTATGTTTTTATTCTCTCTGAACATCCGGAAAGTCAGAATATGAGAGGGTTCATCAGTCTTTTCTCTCGGCCGTGCGGAAGAAGAACCGGAGGAGGCTTTTTGATCAACCTTTCGGGAATAATCCTGGTTCTCTTGTAAAAATGAATGTATTTCATTCATAAAAGGTTCTCCGTACCGTTCCAACTTGCTCTCTCCGACCCCGCTTACATTCAGAAATTCAGTATCATTGGAAGGCTGCTTCAAACACATATCATGCAGCGTTTTATCTGAAAAGATAACAAATGGCGGTACTCCCTCTTCCTCCGCGATGGACTTCCTGAGCATCCGGAGTGTATGAAATAAATCATCGTCATTTGATAATACGGGAGCAGCAGTTACCTGTTTCTTTCTTGAAACCTCCCTCTCCCCAAGCAAAACTTCTTTTCCTTTACTGGAAACCTTCAGGATCGGGAAGCTGCCACCTTCTACAGCAATGATTCCTTCTGCGATCAAGTAATCAATGAATAGTCCGACTTCCTTCTGCGATTCCCCTTTTAACAATCCATATGTGGTTAATTTATCAAAGCCAAAATCGACTATTTTCTTCCCTTTAGAACCAGTCAGAACACCGCTTATAAGAGATGTGCCAAATCGCTCATTCATACGGATCATGCATGAGAGCACCATTTGGGCTTTAACGGTTACATCTTCCGTCTCCCTGTCGTCGAGACAATTGCTGCAGTGGCCGCATTCTGTATAGGCCTCTTCCCCGAAATAAGAAAGAATGTAATTTTGGAGGCATGACTCAGTATGAACAAAATCCACCATGTCCCTCAGCTTTTGAAGTTCATTGCGATGTAATTCTGGACTCATCACATTCTGTTCTATGATATAGCGTTGAGTCTGAATATCCTGCGGGGAAAAAAGTAAGATGCATTCACTCTCAACACCGTCCCTTCCCGCTCTTCCTGCTTCCTGGTAGTAAGCTTCCATGTTCTTTGGAATTTGATAATGGACAACATAGCGTACATTTGATTTGTTGATGCCCATTCCAAATGCATTGGTTGCAACCATCACCATAATTGAATCGTTCAAAAATGCCTCCTGCTGCTCGAGGCGTAAGGAATCAGAAAGACCTCCATGATATTTCCCGGCAGACAATCCTTTTTTTACTAAATAATCATGGACACTTTCTACTTCTTTCCGGGTTGCACAATAAATGATCCCTGATTGCTGTATGTTCCTATGTACATACTGGCCAACCCATCGTTTCCTGTCCTCACCTTTTAGAACATTAAAAAATAAATTGTTTCGTTGAAAACCAGTCAATACTTTGTTTTCTGAAGGAATATGTAAATGGTTGAGGATATCGATTTGAACTTGAGGGGTAGCTGTAGCAGTCAAAGCTAAAATAACCGGATTGGAGGAAAGCTGATTTACTGCATGATAAATTCCTAAATAGCTAGGTCTGAAATCGTGTCCCCATTGGGATAAACAATGTGCTTCATCAACAGCGACCAATGGTATGTTCACTGAATTAAGGAAGTCGATGAAGTGTGAAGATTCCAGCCGCTCAGGGGCTACATAAAGCAGTTTGTATTCTCCATGAGATACTTCTTCCATTCTTTGTTCCACTTCCCCCGCTCTCAGGGTACTATTTATATAAGTTGCCGGTATCCCTTGGAAGGTCAATGAATCGACCTGATCTTTCATGAGTGAAATTAAAGGAGAGATGACAAGTGTGATTCCATCAAGCAGCAATGCAGGAACCTGGTAACAAATTGATTTCCCGCCGCCTGTCGGCATGATGCCGGCAGTATTCCGACCTGATAAGATGTTTGAGATAATCTCAGCCTGTCCATTTCTAAATTTTTCGTAACCGAAATATTGCTTTAGTACGTGTTCAGCTTCTTTTATCAAAATATTACCTCCCCGCCGTTTCTTCTCTTCATTGTATTCTAATTTAAATCCTGTGCCAATACATAGGAAACGAAAAAATAAAAACATCAATAAGTAGACTTGGCCACCTTGGGTACGCTTAAGATAATTTTTATTTATATTCAAAAAACGTTCTTCGTAACGAAATCAAGATTACAAACAAAATGAAAAAACTGCACAGTGATTTCATTCCCTGTGCAGTTCCTGGAGGATTTGATCAAAACCATCTGAAGGTAGTTTCTTCTTTCTTTGTTTCACTTACTTCCGGCTTTGAAATTTTCCAAAAGTTGTCCCAGAGTGTATGTTCATTCTTTTCAGCCTCTGCTGAAACTTCTTTTTCCTTTTTAACTTTGTTTGCCATCGTGCTCCCTCCTTTTTTGCCTGCATACATTACATACTATTCATGAATAAAAAAAGCGTTTAAGGATATGAGAATATTTTGAGGCAAAGGGGGAATTTCACTCAAAAAAAAGAACCAATCAGATGATTGATTCTTAGACGGATCAGGACGATTTCATTGTTGGATGGGGATTATCCACTACTTGCAGTACTTTTGTTGATTTTTCCATATCAGCGTTGCAAAGCGGGCATTTAGGAGTTTCTTCGCTCTTGAAGTTATCCCTCATCCATCCTTTGCAATCATCAGAAGAACAAGCCCAAATTTCTGTTTCCTCAGTTTTTATTTCTTCTTCTACTTGATTTCGACGACCAAAAGCCATTGAATGTCCTCCTTTAAGGTAAGCAGGATTTCCATGCCAGGCACGAAAAAACTGATTGTGGTAGTGTTGCTCAGCAGATTTTATGAGTGGTTATATAATGAAACTGGGTGTTGTGTAGGTAATTTTTCTGCGATTGATACCATTATACCATACTTTCTTTCATATTTATATACACAGTCGCCCTGTCGGCAAGAACCGATCAGACTGAGGGAAATGGATTAGCCTCTGATTACTTTTTCTTCTTAGATCTTGAAGAATCTGCTTTCGTGCCACCGGGTAATTCTTGATTGGTCGTTCCTTGTCCTTCTACTTGGGAAGAGCCTAACATCGCCTTCGATGGATCTTCTTTTTTTCTACTCATCTATCATCACCTCCACTTTTATCTTTACCATTCACCTTGTGAAATATGTACGCTATCTCTCTTCCGAATCCTCTCTTAGATATGAGTAAGAAAATAAAAGCTGGGAACTCTAAGAATAAATATAGACATAGGGTGATGAGAAGTGTTCAGACGCAATAAAGCAGCTGCTAACTTAGAAACGAACGCTGCTCATAGCTTCGATATAGAAAACTTCAAACAAGAGATAAAATCGTATGTGAGCAGCAGTGATGATTTAATCTTCCGTATACTGAAGCCGCTCAACCAGAAAATCATCATCATTTATTTCGAAGATTTGATCGATGTTAAGTCATTGAACACCTCCATCGTTCGTCCCCTTGAAGAATGTAAGGATGAAATTGACTCGGAAACAATCGCAAATAAAATAAACATAGCGAACATTTCAAGGACAAACCAAATTAGTGAAGTAGTAGAACAATTAGTTAATGGTTCTGCTTATATGTTCAGAGAAAATGATACATACGGGATTCTCGCAGATGTACAGGATAAAGCGACCCGCGGATTAGAAAAGGCGGAAACTGAATCGCTTGTTTTCGGTCCCAAAATTGCTTTCACAGAATCGATATCTAAAAACTTAAATCTCATCCGTTCTAACATAAACGATCCCAAGCTTTGTGTAGAGACGTTAATGATCGGTACACGTTCTAAAAAGAAAGTTCAGATGGTCTATATCAGAGATATAGCAGATGAAGAAAACGTCAATACATTCAGACAAAGAATGATGGATCTTGAGGTGGATAGTATCATCGATTCAACCGTTCTATCGCAAATGATAGAAGACAATTCCCTGACTGTCTTCCCTCAATTCATCACAACAGAACTTCCTGATCGGCTAACGATTTCATTGCTGCACGGAAAAATCGGTCTGCTCGTGGACCGAAGTCCCACTGTCATTATCGGTCCTTCTACTTTTATGAATTTTTTTGAATCGACTGAAGATATTTACATGAGATGGAATATGGGGACTTTTCTCCGGTTAATAAGATTCATTGCCATATTCTTTTCTGTTCTATTGACGCCTGCGTATGTTGCCGTGCTCACTTTTCATTATGAGGTGATCCCTTCCGCACTATTGGTTTCACTGGGGCAATCACGTTCCAATGTTCCGTTCCCTCCAGTTTTTGAAGCTCTTCTTTTTGAATTTGTCATAGAGCTCTTGAGAGAAGCTGGAGCCAGACTTCCTACGAAGGTTGGTCAAACCATGGGTATCGTTGGCGGTATCGTTATCGGACAGGCTGCTGTCGACGCAGGATTCACCAGTAATATCCTGATTATCATCATTGCGATCAGCGCCCTTGGGTCCTTTACCGCACCGAGCTATGCCATCGGTGCGGCAGTCCGAATGATTCGCTTTCCTATCATTTTAATGGCTGGGCTTTATGGCGGGGTAGGCATCATGTTCTGTCTTTGTTTCATTCTGATTCATTTATTGAAAGTTACCACATTGGGACGACCATTTTTGTCACCAGTTTACCCATTCAGATTTACTGACTTGAAGTATAGCCTTTTCCGCCTCCCTTATCAATTTTTATTACAACGTCCGGTATCAAACCGCCCAGAAGATTCGACTCGCATTCCTGCTAAAAAGATGAAGGAGAAAAAAGATGTGGATGAATAAGCTTCATCTTTCCTTCTATTTTGATTAAGCCAATAATCTCTGTGTGAACAAAGTCTGCAAAAAGGATGAGGAGAATGAAAGTAAATCTCGAGCCTAAGAAAAATTTGATATTCAACGCTTATCTGGTTGCTTTTGTTCTTCATACAGCTCAAATTGGTGTCGGTATAGCAGGGATTCCGAGGATTGTTTATATGGAATCAAAACAGGATGCTTGGATTTCTACCATTTTGTCGGGGATACTTGTTTCCATCGTTCTGTTCATCATGTCAAAATTACTTGCATGTTATTCAAGTGCGGATCTATATGGCATTCAATTTGATGTATTCGGGAAGTGGATAAGTAAACTATTTAATGTGGTGTACATCCTCTATTTTTTGATCGTTACGTATGTAATCATGATGAATTATACAGAGATGGTGCAGGCATGGATTTTTCCGAAGATGCCGACTTGGCTTTTAGTGGCTTTTCTGGTCTTTTTGGCCAGCTATGCGGTTCTTGGCGGTATCAGAGTGGTTGTTGGTGTTACCTTTATTAGTTTAATTCTCACTCTTTGGCTAGTGGTCATGATCTATACACCAATCAGACATTTAGACGTTAACCACCTTCAACCAGTATTCGTCTCTACTTGGAAAGAGCACTTGAAGGCGATTTATAAGGTCAGCTTTTCAATGGTTGGTTTTGAACTATTATTATTTATTTATCCATACATTAAAGAAAAGAAGAAAGCGTTGAAATATTCATTGATCGGTACATGGTACAGTACCTTTCTTTTGACTCTGGTAACTGCGATAAGTATAGGTTTTTTTTCTCATGAATCATTAATGAAGACGATCTGGCCTGTTCTCTCCATGTTTAAACTTGTAAGGATCCCTAATCTGGAAAGATTCGAATTTATCGCTGTTTCTTTTTGGATGCTGATCATTCTGCCGAATATTTGCATATTTTTCTGGGCTGCCACGAGGGGCGTCAAACGTGTATTTAATTTTTCCCAGAAAAAAACGATCTATTGTTTTGCCGTTCTGCTCGTTGCGGGAAGTCTTCTGATTGAGGATCGATTGACGATGAATAAAGTTACCGACAAAGTGGGTACAGCTGCTTTTATTTTGTCTTTTATTTATCCCTGTTTCTTATTAGTTCTAGTGAAAATAAAACAGTCATTCACTAAAATGAAAGGAGTAAAAGGATAATGAAACGATATTTGCTCCTCTCGATCGTATTGGCGCTTTCATTCATCACGGGATGCGTGGAATATAAATATTTAGAGAAATTAGGATTGATTACGGCTGTAGGATACGACGAAGCGGAAAATAAGGAACTTAAAGCAACGGTTGTACTCTATCAATTCAACCCTGCTATGCAGGATGTTGAAAAAGTACTCACAAGTAAAGCAAATTCTTCTAAAGGTAACCGAATATCGCTAAACTTTGATACTGACCATAAACTTGTTTCCGGACAGTTAAGGATCGCCATATACGGTAGAGAATTGGCAGGTAAGGGCATCTCTCATCTCGTTGATACACTGGAAAGGGATTCGTCAATTGGGAATATGGTGTACTTAGCAGTTTCTGATACTACAGCAGAGGATTTACTCACCTATCAAATGATTGAAAAACATTCAAATAAGGGCACCTATTTATATAATCTTGTGAAGCAGAATGTGGAAAGTGAGCTCATGATTGCCCCAACCCTGCAGGAATTCATCACAAACTATGGAAGCATAGGAAAAGATCCCATACTGCCTATACTCTCTGCTTCTAAAGGCAAATTGGGTATTGACGGATTTGCCGTATTCCACAAGGATAAATTTGTTAAGGAAATTGAAAAGGAAGATATGTTTTATATTCGGGCGTTAGTTGAAAACTATCATACTGCCGGTAGTTTTGAAGTCGCATTGCCCATTGCCCCTTTTAAACCACACCTTTCCGAAGGGGGAAATGGGGACAGGGAAGAAAGTAATGATGTAGAGAAGATTTACATCGTATTTGACAGTATAAAGTCAGATCACCATATTAAAGCTGAACATCATGATAAACCCACTTTTACAGTAAAATTAACCCTTGATGCACGACTTCATGAAATAACAGAAAAATTGAAGCTTTCTGATCCGAAAACCCTTAAACTTATTGAAGTGGAAGCAAGTAAATTTATAGAAGAAAAGATCATGAAGAACATCCACATGCTGCAGGAAGTCAATGCTGATCCAATAGGCTTTGGAATGGAATATAAAACGGGAAGAAAGCATGCATCCCTCACCGATAAGAAGTGGGAGGAGATGTATAAAGATGCCGAGTTCGATGTTAATGTCCAACTTAAGCTAATCAGAACCGGAGTAACAGATTAAGGAAAAAAAGAATGTGGCAGCTGCCACATTCTTTTTTTCTCAATTTTTTTTGTTCATTAAAGATTGTATTTGTTCCTTTATTTTTTCAAGAGTATCATCATTCTCGATAAGATGATCATTTTCAAATAAAATGATACCATGATATATTTGCAAATCATCGTCGCAAGCTTCACAGAACTCTACTTCGTTTTCATCCCAAAATGCGATTGAATTGTACTTCTTCGTCTTCATTTCAGGAAAATCCCTGCTTAACCTTATACTTTCATCCAGATATTTTCTTATGGCATCACTTTTATTATCGAACTTCCACTCTTCCACAATATCGCGTGTCCAATCTTCAAAAAACCACCATGGTTCGGCATCACTTCGTGTCAAGATCACTTTCCAAGTGTTTTCCAATGCTCCACCCTCCTTGCTCTCTCCATCAAATTTTACATAAATAAAACGTAAAATGAAATGGATTTGATCATACACTTCTCATTAATTAGACAAGTTCCCCCTCTTCTCCGCATAACAATAAATTAAGGTTTCTGATTAATTATTATAAGGAGGAGAAATCTTGAAATTTTTAGTACTGAAAAAATCATCACTTATTGCCATCTTCTTTACCATTCTAATTATCAGTATAGGATCCATTTGGGCTTATAAAACCCAACATTCTTACCCTACGGTTTCATTAGGGGGTTCGTCTGATGTACAGACCATTGAATTGGTGACGGGCGAGTTCAAGACTCAAGGCGCTGATGGAAACGAAATTGAATCATATCGCTGGGACCCGGGCACCATTGTAGTCGAAAAGGATATACAAGTACAGCTCCGAATACATGGTGTGAATGGAAAAGAACATCCATTTTACATCGAAGGAACAAATATAAAAGGCACTGTAAAGAAAGGGGAAGAAACAATCGTTAATGTTACTTTCACTAAAGAAGGCACGTACCGCTTGATATGTGAAACTCATAAAACAATGGAAAATAACGGACCCATGATCGGATATATAATCGTTGACTGATGATAAAACAGGCTGTCCTCGACGGGACAGCCTGTTTATTTGTTCTGCGTGCAGACCATTTATCACATATGGAGCACTAGAGACCGCGTTCCCTTCTCCTCAGCATAGAAATCGCAGCCATCACCAGGATGATCATATAAAGAAAGGCAGGGTAAAATGCGGCAGAATCCGTCCATTCACTTTCTTCCGTTCCATTACTGCTCGAAGCCAGGACTTCTTGCTGCTTTTCAGAGGAAGTATGAGCCGCTTGAAGCTTCGTGGAAGCTATTTTTTCATGTTGTTCGTTATAAATCGTCAGGATGCCATTTTTATCAACCACCTCATTTACTGTTTCGTTGAGGTGCTTTGTATAATGAAAATCAGATTGTAATTCGTACGAATCCATAGTTGTTTGAAATTTACTTTCCTTGGATACATATGTGCGGGTGAATTGATTCAATCCGTAATCCAATAGTGATTTCGTGTCTCCATATATAGCACGTTTACTCTGTGCATTCATCGTCACAGCTACAATCGATAATCCATTATTTTCTGCTGAAGTGACAAGGGTATGGTTGGCTTCAGGCACAAACCCATTTTTACCACCCGTCACTTCGGGATAAGGCAATTCACCCTTGACCATTTTATGATGGTTGTATAAGGTTGTCTTCCATCCTTCAGAGGACCAATCCATCGAGTCGATATCAAACAGCTCTTTAAACGCATCGTTTTTTAATGCATAGCTTGTAATTTTAGCCATATCATATGCTGTCGTATAGTGATCTTCGTGATAGAGCCCGTGAGGATTATCAAAGTGAGTATTCTTTACACCCACCTCATCCTTTAGAAATTCATTCAATTTTTCCATATAAGCATCTACGGAGCCTTCCGTGTGCTCCGCGATGGCTACTGCAGCATCATTTCCCGAGTTGATCATCAATCCCTGTAGTAACTGCTGCATCGAAATCTTCTCTCCGGTGAGCAAATACACGGTAGAGCCTTCGGTATTCGAAGCCCGTTCACTGACTGTAACAGTTTCATCCAGGGTACTATGTTCAAGTGCGTAGATGGCTGTAGCGATCTTTGTAATACTTGCCGGGTTCATTCTTTTATGGGCATTCTTCGAATAAAGAACACTTCCTGTCCCGGAATCTATTAAGACAGCCGATTTACTAAAAAGGGTATCCGGCTTTTTTACTGTATTTTCCTGAGCTGATGCTATGGGTGAAGACACCCAGAAGAGCACAATAATCATCAGCGTGATCGTTTTTTTCATCTGTCCACACACCTGTCTCGTCAATATGTCAATGGTCCAAGAAAGCAAAAAGCGCCTTCCCGGCTCATTCATCTTATGCTTGTCGGGGCTGAACGAGCCGCCTCCGCTTTTCTATTTGTCCAGCTACTGCGGCTAGAGGCTCGAGACATAAGCCATGCCATCCAGAAAGGCAAAAAACGCCTTTATGGCTGCCCTGGCTTATGCTTGTCGCCTCTGGGCGACCCGCCTCCACTTTTCTATTTACTAAAACATTTTATCAAAAAATAGGAAACTTTAATCACAAATTCCGGAAATGTTATTAAACTGAAAGAATGCAGTCAATTCCTTACAGTAGATGGGACTGATATAAAATTTCCGACCAGTATGACCATGCCCTGTATTCTGTTACAATTAGAATAACTTCGTTGAAACTTTTTCGAACAGTTGAACGTATAAAAGGAAAGCATTCTTTTAAGGGGTAGATGAAATGAATACGTTTTTGCATTTAATTATAAGAAGTATACTTGCCGTTTCAATCGGCACTGCCAGTTTCATTGTTTATTTACTGTCTTTGGACATTGGATTTCCCCTGACTTTTTTATTCAGTATTGTCACAGGTATACTTACCTTCCTGCTTGTTAAAGGAATCCAAAAAAGCTTGTGGCTGGATAAAAAAGGACTAACAAGAAAGGAATATCGCTATATAAGCAAGAATTTAAAAGAAGCGAAGGAAAAAATCAAACGGCTTCAGAAACAGCAATTAAAAGTCCGTTCATTAGGTGCATTTAAACAAATTCTTGAAATAAACCGGTTATCAAGAAGAATCTTTCAGTTAGTAAATAAAGAACCCAAACGTTATTACTCAGCTGAATCTTTCTTCTACTACCATCTGGATTCCGTTGTCGAGCTGACGGAGAAATATACTTTCCTGGCAGCCCAGCCAGGCAAAAGCCAAGAAGCTTTTTTATCCCTCCAGCAGACCCGGTCCACATTGGATGAATTAATCGATTCATTAGAGAAGGATTTAGAAATGGTATTGGCTAATGATATGGATAATTTAAAAATAGAATTGAACTTTGCCAACCAGCACCTTTCGCATAAAAAAGATTTAAAATAGATGATGGAGGTTTTATCATGGAACAACGTCAGGAGCTTAATGAGTTAGATCATCTGCTTTCCAATCCTTTTTCAAATGAAGCGGATACCAATCCTCCCAGTAATCCCGCCTTAATGGACCGCCTTCCGAAAGAACAGCAGGAAAAGGCTAAACAACTAGCTGAGCAGATCGATTATAAAGATTATGAGGCCATTTTAAAATACGGTACTGCCGCACAAAACCAATTATCGAGCTTTTCCCATTCGATGCTCGAACATGTTCAAAAAAGGGACATCGGACCAATTGGGGACGTATTAAGCGATCTTATGAAAAAACTGGAACAGATGAATCCTGAAGAATTAAACTCAAAGCAAAAAGGGATTTTCAAAAAGCTATTCAGAAAAGTCTCTTCTTCCATACAGGAAGTTCTTTCTAAATATCAAAAAATAGGTTCTCAGATTGACCGCATTTCTGTAAGACTGGAACATTCCCAGAAAACATTGTTGGATGACAATAGACTTTTGGAAACCCTTTACGAAAAAAATAAGGATTACTTTCAGGCTCTGAATGTTTATATTGCTGCAGCGGAAATTAAACGGGATGAAATCCAGCACACACTCCTTCCTTCTTTACGGAAAAAAGCGGAAGAATCAGGTGACGAACTTCTATTTCAAGAGGTAAATGATACGATGCAGTTTCTTGATCGCCTGGACAAGCGGATTCACGACCTTAAATTGAGCAGACAAATGACCATACAATCTGCTCCGCAAATCCGCTTGATTCAAAATACCAACCAGGCGCTCGCTGAAAAAATCCAAGCATCCATTCTTACTGCGATACCGTTGTGGAAAAACCAGATAGCGATAGCACTCACCCTATTAAATCAGCAAAAAGCAGTCACGGCTCAAAAACAGGTTTCCCGTACAACGAATGACCTTTTATTGAAAAACTCGGAAATGCTGAAAACAAACAGCATTGAGACTGCCCGGGAAAACGAGCGTGGAATCATTGATGTGGAAACCCTTAAGAAAACGCAGGAAAATTTAATAGCAACCATCGAGGAAACCTTGACCATTCAAGCAGAAGGACGTCAAAAACGTCAGCAAGCCGAACAGGAAATGGTGGTCATGGAACAGGAATTAAAACAAAAATTAATGGAGATAAAAAAATGAAGAGGCGCCTGAACGGTGCCTCTTCATTTTTCTTCATTGTTTACTATTGCATCAGTAATTGCGTCATATTGCTTTTCAGCGAGATTACTTGAGATGATTTCTTCCTTTTCAAGCTTCATTATAGCGTCGTATTCAGCATATAATGCATGCTTCTTAATCGTTGATATCTGATTATTTTTCAACTCAGGATTTTCCTCATAAAGATCATTCAATTGGGCTTTTATCATATCGATTCTTTTCTTATACATATCTATTATTTCGTCTGAAACTGAATCGGTAATATAAAGCTTCTGTTTGACGCGATGGATTTCAGAAATTGCCGTTTCATATCGATGGACTTGGGACAGCAGTTCTTGGAATTCTTGGTGCTCCCCTTCTTTTGCCTTAACACCCATTAAAGAAATTAGCGGCTTAATCGTTAATCCTTGAACCACCAAGCTGAAGAGTACTACACTGAATCCCAGAATCAATACATCCTCTCTGGCAGGAAAATCCCTCGGGAGACTTAATACAAGGGCAACAGAAAGCGACCCCTTTAAACCTCCCCAATTCAATATATGCTTCCATTTATGAGGGAAATTACTGATCAACGATAGACTGGTATAAACGGCAATACTTCTTGCAATCAGTACGATCGGAATGGCTGCAAATATCAACGGCCATTTTTCCATCAGATCAATCCTTGTTATTTCAAGACCGACCATTAGAAAAACAAGGGAATTAGCAAGTAAAGCCGCTACGTCCCAAAAGCTGTTGATGTTCAGCTTTGTGGTAGGACTCATACCAATCTTCCCGCCATAATTTCCGAAAATGAGGGCTGCAATCACTACTGCAATAACCCCTGAGGCATGGACACTTTCAGCGAGCAGGAACGATCCATAAAATAAAATGATACTAAATATGATCTCTAAAGGGTAATCGTCAAAATACTTTGTAAGGATGGAAAAGGCATAGCCCAATGATCCTCCAATAATCACCCCCAGTGAAACAACACGAATGAACTCCCACAAACCACTGCCGAGGCCTGCCCACCCAGCGTCTATGTATGTTAATAAATAGAATGCGGAAATATTAAATAAGACAACCGCCAGCCCATCATTGAATAAACTCTCACCTTCGATCACGACTGCCAGCCTCTTCTTCACTCCCACACTTTTGAAGATGGACAGCACACTCACAGGGTCGGTTGCGCTCATCAGCGCACCAAAAACAAATGCTGCAGGAATTGGAAAGTCAAAGAAATAATAGGCAGAGAACCCGATGATCAAAAAGGAAAGAAACGTTCCTCCGAAGGCAAGGGCCAATACCGGTTCCTTGTTTGCATTCAATTGGGAAAAAGGGAGTTTCAAAGCTGCCTCTCCTAACAGTGCGGGCAGAAAAAGAGTGATGATGACAAAATTAAAGACTTCTCCCTCGGTGATGAATTCCTTAAGGGGTTCCAAGATAGGGATGTTCAATAATCCTATTGAAGCTCCTACTATGACAAGTGCAATGGGGTAAGGCTGCTTGAATTTCTTAGCAATCGCAGTTATCCCCGCTGCGATCATCACCAATATAAGTCCGAGTTCAAAGATATGATGCAAATCTATTTCTTCCACAATACAACCTCCAATAAGAAACAGCCTTTTGCTTATGATTACATTAATAACCCATCTCACGCTTCCTAAACCTTAAACTTTCCAACTAATACAATATTATGAAAAGAATTATTTTCTATACGAAAAAATAGGCGATTACACCTATTTGGTGAATCGCCTAAAGTCTATTCATTTTAAATGCTTTTATAAAGAAGTTTACGAAGCAATGGAAATAATACGTCAGGAAGCTCTTCAATATCAGAGACCAAAATACTGTAGTTTCCATATATATTTTGGATCGTATTTCGCTGGCCTTCATCGATTGGTCCGTTTGATAAGAACACATTGATGACTTCGATACCTTGTTTTCTTGCATCCAAAACTGCTTCATGTGTATCAACGATTCCATTCTGATCATAATCCATCGCTGCAGGTTCACCGTCTGAAAAGACAAGGAGAAATTTTTGTTTTTCATTTCTTCTCAAGATTCTCTCTGTCATTAAACGGATGGCAAATCCATCCCTGTTATCTTCTTCTGGTGCCAGTTGTAAAATCTCCGCTCCAGAAGAAGGTTTCAGAGAAGCAGAATAATCCAGCACGGGTTTCAGGTAATTAGGCTGGCTGCTCTTGGTTGCCTGATTGGTATCTTCCCAGAAACCCACTACTTCATGAGGGACCCGAACAGATTTCAAGGACTCATGGAATAAGGTAATTCCCAATTTTGTTTGATCCATTTTATCAAACATCGATCCGGAGCAATCAACCAAGAGAGAAAAGACAGCATCAATTTCAGTCGATGGATTTTGTTTTTTGTAAAAAAGTCTCGGATTATCATCAGTGATAAACCGCAGCAGTTTGTTGTTTAATCTACCAAAATGCAGGTCTGACCTTGGTTGAATCCTTTTATGCTCGAGCGTTTTTTCAATCATCTTCTGAAGTTTTTTCTGAAAAGGCGAGATTTCAGCTTTATAAGTGCGATATAGCTGCTGCTCTTCAAAGCTCGGAATCGAAGGTGAAAGAAAATAAGGAACTGCGAATCGATTATCTTTTCCGTATTTACTTTCCCCCCCTCCTTTCAGTTCTTCATGCTCTTTCTCCGCTGCTTTCACATTTTCATAATGTTCCATGTCAGTTTCCTGAGCGGATCCCTGGACCATTGCCATGGCCTGATCTCCATCGTCCCCTTCCCGGACTCCTTCACCCATTAAGTCCGATTGTGATCCTTGATCCAAGTCGAATTGTAAAAAGGATTCACCTTTATCCTCCGTTTCCCTATGCCATGTACGGAATTCTTCATCCATCACGTCTTCATCCCCGGTACTCTCTTCCTCCAGAACATCCTGATTAGCCAATGGGTCCTTCCGTTTAAGGTCCTCAAAGGTTTCAGCAGGTGGATCTGCTTGTTCATATGCATCTTCCGGTAAATGAAAATATTCATTCAGCATATCTTTCTTTACGATTTCATCGACCACCTCAATGATCTCCAAACAGATCCTTACAACCTCGGCAGTTGAATCCGTTTCATAGAAGCGGGTGAGCCGGGATTGAAGGTACGGTATGGCCAAGTCGATTTCTTCGTTAATGGATGGAGGCTCTTCAAGTGGTGACTGGGCATTCAACATAAGAAATAATGCATTAAACAAGGAATCAGTAAATACGCTTTTCGTTAAATTGACTTTTAGTTGAGCTTTGAAATACTGACGATATAAATCTCTTCTTGTTGAAAATGCCTGCCTGGTTCCCGGGCGTTTTGCTTTGCAAATCTCTTCCAGACGCAAGTCTTCGCCCATTACAAATAATTGTTTTGAAAATTTCGGGATGGAAGTATGTTTGACCTTGTTAATATAGTTAAACACTTCTTCATTGTCCGTTTCCGAGAGGTTTCCGACAGTCCTGAGGTAAATATCACTTTTCAATCCGTTTAGCTCATCCACCCTGTTCCTATGATCCCAAAAATGGCTGACATAAACTGTTTGCTGTTTATAATCAATATAAGAAAAAGGACCATATTTCAATTCCATCTCACCATTTTTGGACAGGGTCTTTGCTAAATCCGCCATTTCCATGAATAGAAATGAATCAATGGTTTCATCGTTGAATTGTATAAACCTTTCCATTATCGATCCCTCATTCAAATAGGGTTTCCGCAATATTTTTTATAGCCGCTTTCTCCCGCTCATCTTCCAATTTATCAATAATTCCACGTTGAATGGCACGTTTAGCGGGTAAGAATACTGCAAGGTCGCAAGCGTCCAGTAGAGCCCGGATCGATGCAGCTTCCTCTGAGACCTGGCCGTTTTTTACCTGAATCAACAAATCGGAAGAAAGGGCAACGAATTTGTTAATTAGTTTCTCATCATTCAACTGGCTTTGACTTTTAATGACTGAAGTCAATACTTCACCTTCAATATAAGGGACATCGACAACGACAAATCTGTTTTTTAGCGCTTCATTCAATGGAACAGTACCTACATATCCTTCATTGATGGCCGCAATTACACCAAAAGTAGGTGCAGCTTTGATCACTTCCCCTGTGAAAGGATTCGTGATGCTTCTGCGGTAATCCAGTACACCATTTAGGATCGGCAAAGTTTCAGGCTTCGCCATATTGATTTCATCGATATATAAAAGGTGCCCTTTCTTCATTGCCTGGATTACGGGACCTTCAATGAATTCAATCGAATTTTTGCCGTTTTTATCCGTGATCGTCTTATAACCAAGTAAAGCTTCTGCATCCAGATCGACGGAGCAGTTTATACTGTGCATCGGCTGTGTGAAGATGGAAGACAAGGTTTCTGAAAGTTTTGTTTTACCTGATCCCGTCGGACCCTTCAACAGAACGTTTTTCCCCATTGATAAAGAGATGATGCTGTCTTCAATGATGTGATGATCACTTGACGAGTATCCTCCCTCCCCAATTAGGTATCCATACTGTGATGTATTAAATAATTCTTTTCTTTGGTTGATTATATCAATAACCGTTTCCGGTAGAGCTGTTTCGTAATTCATCCATGACATCCTTTCAAATTCATCGTACTAGACACATCATACATGTAAGAGCGCTTTCACTGCAAAAAAAGGAGTTTGAAATAAAAAAAGAGGCTGGGACAAAACTAAAAGAACACCACATAAAGACGAACAATTTATGTATAGGCTCTTAATATCGCTAATGATTTCCGTGCAAGACTTCGCTTTCCGCGGGTAGCCCGTGAGCCTCCTTGGCTTAGCCTGCGGGGTCTTACATGGCTAGCTGCAGGGCTTAGAGGCACATGTCATAAGCCAAACCGACCAAGAAGGCAAAGAACGCCTTCTAGGACAATTCGTCTTATGCCACACTCTTCTGGGCAAAGCCCCTCCGCTTTTCTGATAGGAGTCTTCGTCTTGCACTCCAATCAACCGCTGGTGAGCGCTAAATCTAAATCTCTATTTGATCAAATTAAAAACCCGAACTAATTTGGCTCTTATTACACAAATTAGCTCGAGTTTTACTTAGGTTAAAACACTTTTGTCCCAGCCTCTTCAGAAGATCTTATACGGTTAAATCACAGCGGGTGAAACTTCTGTGGACATACATCCCTGCTTTTTGATATACGACAGTCGCATCAGTCAGAGAGTCACTGTCTACTGAAAGAGCCGCAGATGTCATCCCCTTTTGTTTCATCGCTTCGAATGCATGATGCAGCAGAACTTTAGCAAATCCTCTTCTTCTCCAATTCTTCTGCACACCTAAATGAGTGATTTCTCCTATTTTCGTTTCATCATTGACAGTGCACAAAATAAAGCCAATCAAATTATTTTCTTTCTTCAATAAGAACCAGAGATCCGGATCGAATGACTCACGCTCAAATCTCTTTTTAAACTCTTCAAGACTCGTTGGGTGGTAATCAAAATGATCAGAGAACACTTCCTCAAATGATTCATGCAACCGTTCTGTATCTTTTATACGGAAGGTTGATATTGCGGCATTTGAATCGGTCACACGCATACCAGCCTTGTACTCATTCAGATCCAATTTCATTTGAAACCAATGGCGAACAGGGTGGAAACCATATTCTTCAAGGGTCTCTCTTTCTATATCAAGATTTGCTGATAAGACAATCACCTTTTCATCCTTGACGTTGTCCTTTTTCCTAACAGCTGATTGGAAAAGCTCATCCAGCAATTCATTCATATATAGACACATAGTATCATCAGGGGAAGTTAATAAGAGAGAAGGCAGGCGATGATCTTTCTCTGTCAGAATAGAAAAACCTTTCAGTTCCCCATTTTCCCACAACCCTTTACGATCCTTTTCTTTTATCGACGTTACTATTTCACGAATTTCCATTTCGCTGGTTTGACTTTCTCCATATACCTTTGTTTCGTACTCCTTAAATAACCCTGATATGGAAGGCAGGTCTTCCAGCATTGCTGTTTTTATGGTAAATGAATGACGCTCCATAAACTTCCCCCTTTATCACGAATTAAAAAAAGCTGATTTCAACCTAAAAGAAGAAATCAGCTTCATGAAAACCTTATTTTATTTCTTCGAAGTATTCTTTATAGAAGCCTCCCATTTTGCCGCTTTCATCAATAACAAAGTAATAGTCTTCAGATTCATTTTTCACTTCGTATTCTTTGCCGATTTCAAGAACATTTTCCACCGTGTATTTTTTTGCATCGGTATGTACACATTTAACTAGCTTCACTGCGTTATTTTCTGTCCAAGTATGATGTATCATCTAAATCCTCCTAGAACGATTGTATGTATTTAGTATATTCTTCCCCAGTCTTTTGTTCAACTGCAAACTTCACTGAATTCCATTGAATCTATAAACGACTTTGCACATTATTCTCTTCTCTTAATACCCCTGTCATTCTCTCACAGCATATGGTATATTATAGGAGAATATAATTCGAAAGGCGATAATCAATGAAAAAAGCGATCTTCCAGATTCTCTTTATTTCTCTACTTTTCCTTGCCTATTATATGACTACTCACCGGCCGTCGGAAGAACAATTTTATACATGGCTGAAGGAAGAATATCAGATAGACTGTAAAGAGAAGGTATCCTGTACAAAAAAAGCAGATGAAAACTCTGTATATACCCTAATCGAGACCGGTTCAAATATAAAGAGTGAATATTTGTTATTTAATACTGTGGGAAAAATATACGAAGACCAAAACGGCGACCGTACCACCATCAAAGCAATTGGAGTATTCGATCATTTTTACACGATCATTAAAGATGAATCCTCACCACATAGTTAAACCGATTTAACGATTAACGTTAAATCGGTTATTTATTTTCTGTATCTTACCTTTTTTTTGGTTAAAGAAGGATGCTTCTTTTTTAAAAATATGAAGATGAAGTAAAGGAGTATTACCGAAACGATAAAACCAGCTGTCATTCCTGCTTTCAAACTGACTTCTTCCACCATTGACTGAAAACTGACAGGAAAGTATCTTCCTATTTGAAAATAAACCAGTGCCCATATGCATGCAGAAGGCGCTGCATACAACAAAAACCTCAACAATGTGATGCCCTTTCCAGTACCGGCAATATACGGCATCACAAGACGGACGCCGGGGATGAAGTAGCTAATGGAAATAGCGAATAATCCATATTTATCAATCCAAGTCTCACATTTCTTTATTAGCCCTTGTGTCTTACTTCCTTTAAAAAAACGAAGCAGCAGCCTGGTTCCATATTGCTTCCCTATAAGAAATCCGAACATACCATAGCTTATTAATCCGCTGTACATGAATAGAAACGAGGTGTATGGGTTGAAATGCCTCCATTCAGAAAGATACCCTGCAAACGCAGCTGCTATTTCATTAGGAACAGGCAAGCCTAAAAATACGATCCAGCTGAAAAGGAACATAGCTATATAGCCATATTGGTCGACAAGGTAAAGTAAGGTATCCATAAAGCACCCCGTTTCCTTAAAAAAGACTCGTTCAATAAACGTTCTTATCAGGCTCATTTACCATTGAAGGAAACAAGCATAGTAATTCTTGATAGAATATGGTTAAATAAACGATGCTTTTCTGGTTGTTCAACTCATTTATTTATGTGTAATGATATATATTATGAAGACTTGGGGTCTTTTAATAGACTTTTCACTTGTTCTTCAACCATTCCAAGGTCAATAAGCTGTTGCTGTAATTTCGAATGATATGCTGCACTGACATGAGGAAGGCTCCCTCTTAAGATTTCCCGAGCGTAATGTTCGGGGGGAAGTACTTCGTCGAACTTAGTTTTCACAATGAAAGTAAGTACATCTTTATACATTTCCCCACCGATTGCAACATCTACAAAAGCCGCCCTGTACCAGCCAGGGGCAACTCCTTCTCTTGTAAACAGATATTCAACCGCTTCTCGGGGTACATCATAAACGACGCCTTCCATCGTGCCTCCATCTTCAATGATATCCCCACGGCCGCCATCATCTACTTTAAATAGGTATCTCATGGAATACCCCTTCAAAGATCCTGCCCCCAGACAGTCTTGAAAGTGATGATCTACCTTCGCCAGTTTGAATCGTGCATCGTCCATACAGGAACCATAAGCAAAATATAAAATCCGTTGAGGATTATCATTAATGAAGTGATGGACTTTCCAATCACCGGAGGAAATTTCATGTTGAAACATTTTTTCCTCTAACCCATAGTAAACGAAAGCTTCGATCGGCCCTCGATCAGTATTTATTTTACAAAGTTGTCGATTATATAGATTCTCTTCCCTGCCTTCGATGTAGTCCTCTATTTCATCGAGTTTGGCAAGAAGGGAATCATTTATTTTATATACTTCGCCATATGCTGTACCTTCACCTTCTTTAAGGGCAGGGTAACCTCTTTCAGTATCATAGAGAGTTCCTTCTGTCCACGCTTGTTCATACAGTAATTGAGCGTCTTTTAGAAGGGAATGATTCTCTTCATGTCTTCTTAATGTTCCATAAACAAATACGTTCACGCTATCTCTCCTCTTACGAATGTGATATTAAATGTATTTTAACAAAATCTTTTTGATTTTTCAGGTAAATGCGCTTAAGATTATTTAGGTTTTGGATTAATCAGAAAAGAACAAATAAAAAAAGCCAATCCGGATGAAAGATGATTGGCTTTTTAGAATGCGCTTACAATTTGCTTTAACTTTTTGGAGAAATCGCTTTTTGAGCTTGTTCTTTTAACCTGAACTTTTGAATTTTTCCTGACGCTGTCATCGGATAAGAATCCGTAAATTCAATGTATCTCGGAACCTTATGTCTAGAAATTTTTCCTCTGCAGTATTCTTTGATCTCATCACATGTTGCCGACTGGCCCTCCTTCAGGATGACCCACGCCATCACTTCTTCACCGAAGGTTTCGTCAGGAATTCCAATCACCTGAACATCGAGTATTTTAGGGTGAGAATACAAAAACTCTTCAATTTCTCGTGGATAAATATTTTCACCGCCTCTAATGATCATGTCTTTTAATCTTCCAGTAATCCTGCAGTATCCATGCTCATCCATCACAGCCAAGTCACCTGTATGCAGCCAATTTTCGTCATCAATGGCAGCATTGGTAGCTTCTTCGTTCTTGTAATACCCTTTCATCACATGGTAGCCCCTGGTGCAAAGCTCTCCTTGTGTCCCATTGGGAACTTCCTGGTCGGTCCCGGGCTCTACAATTTTCACCTCTACATTAGGAAGTCCTCTGCCGACTGTCTCAACCTTTAATTCGATGGGGTCATGAGTGCGGGTTTGCGTGATAACCGGTGAAGATTCCGTCTGACCATATGCGATGGTGATTTCTTCAGCCCCCATTTTGTTCATTACATCCTTCATTACTTCAATCGGGCAATTACTGCCTGCCATTATGCCTGTCCGCAGACTGCTCAGGTCATAGTCATCGAAATCGGGAAGATTCAATTCCCCGATAAACATGGTTGGCACTCCATGCAATGCTGTACATTTTTCATCCTGTACAATCTGAAGTACTTGTCCTGGATTAAATTCTTGTACAGGTACCATTACAGCTCCAACAGACACACAGGCCAGTGTCCCCATCACGCACCCGAAGCAATGGAAGAATGGTACGGGTATGCATAATCGATCTTCATTTGTCAGTCTCATACACCCTGCAACATTATAAGCGTTATTTACTATATTTGAGTGAGTGAGCATCACCCCTTTTGGAAAACCGGTCGTTCCAGAGGTATATTGCATATTTATGACTTCATGCGGTGACAGATTCTTCATCCTGTTGTCTAGAAGTTCATCCTCCACTCCATTCCCAAGTTCCATGATTTCTTCCCAGTTAAATGTCCCAGGATATTTTTCATTTCCCATCACAATGACATTTTTCAAATTCGGCAGCTTTGTACTATGTAACTTACCAGGTTCTGAACACGTCAGTTCAGGACAGATTTCATAAAGCATATCAATATAAGAGGCTCCACGGTATTCTTCCATTAAGATGATGGTTGTACTGTCTGACTGCCTTAATAAATATTCCAGCTCAGCTGTGCGGTAATTCGTATTAACCGTTACTAATACTGCTCCCATCTTCCCTGTTGAAAACTGACTTAAAATCCATTCAGGTGTATTGGACGCCCAGATTGCGATGTGATCCCCTTTTTCAATGCCAAGCTTCATAAAACCTTTAGCAGCTTGCCTGCATTTTAGATTCAACTCTTCATATGTCCACCTTAATCCTCTGTCAGAATAAACCACAGCCTCATTGTCTGGCTGGATACGGGCTTTCTCTTCAAGTAAATCTCCAATGGTAGTTTGTAAAATTTCGGTCAAACGAATATCCCCCTTTGTTTTTAATATCGTTGTGTGAAAGTCAAAATGTAGTTCTATGCGTGTATATTATCACAAAAATTGAAATTTTCAAACTAATATCGTTAGAATGATTTCTTTATCATTTATCACTTGAAGTAACGAATTTTCCTAAACTATTATATTTAGACAAATTAACCATCGATTAAACCAATTTCTACAAAAATCCTTAAAATCCTACTTTGGATGGATTTGAGCAAAAAACACTTTTCAAAATCAATTTTTCTATGTAGAATATATAGAAAATATAGAAAATTCTATATTTTAAACATTCCTAGGAGGTTGGTCATGAAAATCTTAAGTAATGAACAGTTGGTGGCAGCTTATCGTGATGCTGAGAAACAAGGGAATGATCAAGACTGGATTCAATTATTAAGAAAAGAAATCCGCAATCGTGGATTAAAACCTTTTAGGAAATCATGACACTGGGAATATAGATAAAATGAAATGACTCATTCTCACCCCCTGAGAATAACGTCTGACAGACTCGATCATAGAGTCTGTCTTTTTTGTGCTCATTCCAAATTACTGTGTTTCTGGATATAGTAATCCTCTATTTGCTGTTTTTGTTTACTATTCAAAAGACCGATTTTATGAAATAAATAAGTATAATAAATGATTTTTTTGGCATTGCGAGGGTTCATGCTCATAAGCTCCTTTCGTCCTAATCTTTCCTTAAGGAAACATGTTTTCATATTACTATATTTTATGTAGAAGGTGAAAAAGAGTGAAGAAAAAAGGAGCCAACCTGTGGGAATTGGTAAAAAAAAGCTGATACATTGATCATGTATCAGCCAACACATTCATCTATATTTTTAAACAAGAGGCTTATCCCTCTAAAAGTAAATCTTCAGGATTCTCCAATAGGTTTTTAACCATTGCAAGGAAGCCTACAGCCTCTTTCCCATCAATGATTCTATGATCATAAGAAAGAGCGATATACATCATCGGACGGTTTTCCATTGTTTCCTTATCAATAGCTACAGGACGAAGTTGGATGGTGTGCATTCCTAAAATACCAACCTGTGGTCCGTTTAAGATAGGTGTAGAAAGTAAAGAACCAAATACCCCGCCGTTTGTGATCGTGAAGGAACCACCTTGTAAGTCTGAGAGAGCAAGCTTGTTATTTCTTGCTTTCGTTGCCAGCTCCATGATTTCCCCTTCGATTTCTGCAAAGTTTTTGCGGTCACAGTCTCTAACGATAGGGACTACTAGACCATCTTCAGTGGAAACAGCCACACCAACGTCATAATATTTCTTAAGGACGATTTCATCTCCGTCAATTTCAGCATTCACGTAAGGATATTTCTTAAGAGCAGCTACTACAGCTTTCGTAAAGAAGCTCATAAATCCTAATCTAACATCGTGGCTTTCAAAGAATTTATCCTTTTTACGTTTACGCAATTCCATTACTGCTGTCATATCAATTTCATTGAAAGTGGTCAACATTGCAGCTGTCTGCTGTACTTCCACCAGGCGTTTCGCAATCGTTTGTCTGCGTCGTGACATCTTTTCACGTTCGACCGGCTTCCCATCATCTTTCTTAGCTGGCGCTTTTTTTGCTTCCGGCGCAGGTTTTGATGGGGCAGATGCAGGTTTGTTTTCATAGGCTTCAATATCCTGTTTGCGCACTCGGCCAAGTGGATCGGTAGGAACTTGTGAAAGATCGATTCCTTTTTCACGAGCGAGCTTTCTTGCAGCTGGTGATGCAATCGGACGATTCTTCTTATCGTCTTTGGCAGCAGGAGCTTCTTGTTGAGGAGTTTTTTCTTCCGTTTTCTCCTCTTGTTTAGAGGCTTCCTTCTCTTCCTCTTTTTGTTCTGATGGTGCCGGAGCTTCCCCGCCTGCTCCTACAATGGCAATGACCTGTCCTACTTCTACAGTATCACCTTCGTCTGCTTTAAGCTCTTGAATGGTACCTGCTTCTTCAGAGATCACTTCAACATTGACTTTATCGGTCTCAAGCTCTACGATGTATTCGCCTTTTTCTACATAATCGCCCGGTTGCTTCAACCATTGAGCAATCGTACCTTCTGTAATTGATTCTGCCAATTCTGGAACTTTGATTTCTGCCACTGTGATGTCCTCCTCTTTCTTATCGAGTTAACGCTTCATTAATAATACGTGCTTGTTCTTTTTTGTGTACAGTCGGTTCACCTTCTGAAGGACTTGAACGTCTGCGGCGGCCGACATATTGAACTTCAACGCCGTCTGGTGCCAAGTCACGCAGTCGTGGTTCAACAAATGTCCAAGCTCCCATATTCTTAGGTTCTTCTTGAATCCATACAAGTTCTTTCAGATTTGGATATCTGTCCAGGATGCCTGCTAAATCATTATTAGGGAATGGGTAAATTTCTTCTAAACGAAGAATATGAAGCCAATCTGTTTCATCTATACCCTGAAGTTTTTCTTCCAAGTCAATCCCGATCTTACCGCTGCCTATCACGATGCGCTCTACCGCTTCATAATTTTCACCCAATCCTTTTTGTTCCAGAACGGAGTGGAATTCACCATTAGCGAGCTCTTCAGCCGTAACAGCTGCAAATTGATTTCTTAACAAGCTTTTAGGAGTCATGATAACGAGCGGGCGTACTTCTTCTTTCTGAAGGATTGCCGCTTGACGTCTCAGGATATGGAAATATTGACCTGCAGTCGAACAGTTTGCAACTGTCCAGTTATACTCTCCGCCTAATTGGAGGAACCTTTCCAGACGTGCACTCGAGTGTTCAGGCCCCTGACCTTCATAACCGTGCGGGAGGAGCATGACAAGTCCTGATTTTTGACCCCATTTAGCCCGGCCTGCAGAAATGAACTGATCGAACATTACCTGTGCCATATTGGAGAAATCACCGAATTGGGCTTCCCAAAGGACAAGAGTTTCAGGTGCGAAAACATTGTATCCATATTCGTATCCGACAACTGCTGTCTCTGTTAATGGACTATTAAGCACTACAAATGATGCATGGCTGTCCTGGATATGATGCAGTGGAATATATTCCTCACCTGACTTTTCATCATGCAGAACCAGATGGCGCTGAGCAAAAGTCCCTCGCTCAGAATCCTGACCTGTTAAACGGATAGGAGTTCCATCTTTTAATATGGATGCAAATGCAAGTGTTTCCGCATGTGCCCAATCGATTTTCCCTTTACCTTCAAATACTTGACTTCGTCTCTTCAAGATTTTGTCAAGCTTCTTGAAAACATTGAAACCTTCCGGCCATTGCAGTAACTCTTCATTTATGTGCTGAAGCTTTTTGTATTCAACGGATGTGTCCAGTGCAGGCAATCCATTTGCTACGTCTTCAGGAGGTGCAAGAACTGTATCAGGGTCTTCATCCTTTGCCGGCACTTTTTCAAATGCAGCCTTCAGCACTTCTTCAATTTCGGTATCCATCTTATCGACATCTTCCTGAGTGACAATGCCATCAGAAATCAGCTTTTCAGCGTAAAGTTTTTTGACATTCGGATGGTTCTGGATGATTGAATACATTTGCGGATTCGTCACCATCGGCTCATCCATTTCGTTATGACCGAATCTGCGATAGCCGATCAAATCGATGACAAAATCTTTACCAAACGTTTTACGATATTCATAGGCTAATACAGCAGCAGCCAAGCATGCTTCAGGATCATCAGCATTCACATGCACGATAGGCACTTCAAAGCCTTTGGCTGTATCAGATGCATATTTAGTTGAACGAGAGTCACGGCTTTCGGTTGTGAATCCGATCATATTATTTGCGATTAAATGAATCGAACCACCGGTATTATAGCCTCTTAACCGACTCATATTTAACGTTTCGGCCACTACTCCCTGACCTGGGAAAGCAGCATCCCCATGAATCATCACAGCATAGGAGGTTTCAGATGATTGTACAGGGTAACCGTTATCTTCACGATTCTCCTGAGCTGCACGGGTATATCCTGCAACAATCGGGCTTACAACCTCCAAGTGACTTGGGTTATTTGCCAAAGTAACCCGTGCTCGTGCAGTAGGCAATGACTGCGGAGAAATTTCCCTGTCCGCACCCAGGTGGTACTTCACATCACCGGTCCAGCCGAAAGTGATTCCGATGGATCCCTCTGAAGGAATCAGGTCTTTGCTTGGTGCATGCTGGAATTCGGCAAATATCATTTCGTAAGGTTTACCGATTACATGTGCAAGAACATTCAATCGACCACGGTGAGCCATACCGATATTAACCGTCTTGGCACCGGCTTCAACCGAATAGCGAATTAATTCATCCAATAGCGGCACCATCGTATCCAAGCCTTCTATTGAAAAACGTTTTTGACCTACAAATGTACGATGGACATACTTCTCAAAACCGTCGACTTCCGCCAGACGTTTTAACAGAGAAGTTTTTTGGTCCTTCGACAGCGGTGAAAAATAAGAGCCTGATTCAATTTTTTCTCTAAGCCAATTTTTCTCTTCCAATTCATGCACGTGGGCATATTCAAATGCCAGCTTTTTAGTATAAACTTCCTTCAAGTGATTAACAGCCTGAAGCCCGTCTTGAATATGTGAAGGAGCATCCGGACATAAAAAATCCACTGGAATACTCTTCAAATCTTCTTCCGTTAAATCAAATTCTGACAATTCAATTCTTCTTGTATCTTTATTCCGATCATTCAGCGGGTTTATATCTGCCGCTAAATGTCCATATGTACGAATATTATCTGCCAGCTTGACAGCGGCTACCATCTTACTTAACGCTGTAGGCTGAGCAGGTAAAGTAAAAGAAGTATCTGCTTTTTGCGCATTTGCCATCACTGCGGCATCTTCAGCAGTAGGAGGCCCCCATTGTTCAAATAATTCCCTCAATTCAGGATCTACTTCCGCTGGATCCTCAAGGAATTGTTCATAAACCTCCATTACGTAGCCCAGATTTGGTCCATAAAAGGAATGCCATGGCTCGCTTTGGTTTGTCGATTGCTTTTTCATTGTGAAAAACCTCCAACTATTTGCCAGTTAGTATAATTTGGGTATCAGGTATTCTTCCATATAAACAGTCATTAATTGTTATGCAAGAATAATAATTAACAAAGCATTAAAACGCTTACAAGGATATTTTATCACTGTGCAGTATTAAGATAAAGTCTTAATGACAAATTTCTTAAAATTTTGCTTTCTCCCCTGCTTGCTATCCTTTTAACTTATATTCCCATAATAAATTGTGAAAAATTTCATGTAAAATCGACTATTCTGAAATAACTTTATATTAAGCGCTTTCTTATTCACCCTCTTATGAATGCCTGATAAGGTAACTTTTTTTCATAAACCATCTTACTACTCTTACTAAAAAAAACCAAATACTTTTTATCATTTTCGCTAATTTTTATTATTTGTAAGAATTGCAGATTAGAAGTGTTTCATCTAGCGAAGATATAACTCTCATTCCCTTAAAATTGACCCTGTTAAACACCGCTCCCTGATTCCGCAACATATGATTAAAAGATTAACCTCCGATGTATTTGAACTCTTCGCCCATTTTTGCATAGAATATTACATCCTATAGAATCCGGTTATCCTGCGGTTCGCTTAGAGTGTGTTTAAGAAAGGTGATGCTTATGTTCCCTTGGAGCCTTTTTCCATTCAGTAAAGATATGAAGGAACAAATGAATCAGATGAATCCAAAAGAAATTGATTCATATGTACAGGATATGATGAAAAAAATGTTTCCCGGCGGATGGAGTAATATGATGAACCCTACTGAATCAATGAAAGGACATCAGCCTTTTATACATCCGATGAGTAACGAACCAAATCATCAGGATTCAAAACCTTCTCCGCCTGCCAATTCAATTCCTGTCAATATATTCGAGACGTTTGAAGATGTTTATATCCGATTGAAAATCCCTGATGAAGAGTGGATGAAACAAATGAAGATTTTTCACACATCAAATCAAGCGATCATAGAAAACATCCCGGAACACGGTGACAGGCAAGTACTCACGCTGCCTTCATTGGTAAAGAGAAAAGGAGCGATTGCACAATTCAAGGATGGCATCCTTGAGTTAAAGATTCCAAAAAGCATTGATATGCAATACACAGAAATAGACGTCTCAGAAAAATATTGAGACGTCTACATTGCATTCGATGATTTTTTTAAAGAAACTCGTATGATTGTCCCTGCCGGCTCATTTTTTTTCGCTTCGATTGTTCCGCCATAATTATTAATTATCTTTGAGGCAATCGCCAGGCCTAAGCCATATCCGCCTTTTTCTCTGCTTCTTGCTTTATCTACCCTATAGAAACGATCAAAGACCTTCTCCAAATCTGCTTCAGGTATTCCAATCCCTTCATCCTTCACATCAATGACTAGGTGCCCCTGAATCTCTGATAAATGAACTTCAATGAAAGTTCGAGGTTCGGAATACTTTACAGCATTGTCCAATAAAATAACCAGAACTTGTTCTAAATGTCTCTTCAATATAAACGCGTTTATGTTTTGCCCAAGCTCATTCTTGACCAGAAACACATAATCTTCATGCAGAAACGCAAAATCACGGATGATTTTGTCTGCTGCTGTCTTTATGTTTACGTTGGAATTTTCATAATCTGTCATTTCACGATCCGCTCTTGATAATTCGAGGAGTTCTCCCACTAGCCTTTTTACTCTTTCTAGCTCTTTTAATGAGACCTGTAAGGATTCTTCCAGTATCGAAGGATCCTTTTTCCCCCATCTGTTTAATAAGGCGAGATGTCCCTCGAGTACTTGAATGGGAGTTCTTAATTCATGCGAGGCATCCTCCACGAACTGCTGCTGCTGGTTGAATGACTTTTCAATCTCACTCATCATTTTATTGAATATTTGTGATAAATCACTGATTTCGTCGTGAGCGTTCGTGTTTTCTACCCGCCTCTGAAATCCACCTTGTTCAATAGATCGCATTGCCTCTGATAATTTATTCAACGGCCTTATGAAACTTTTTGCCATTAAATAACCCAGTAAAGCACTTAACAGCAATGCAGCAGCGCCGGTTATCGTCATCATCCAAAATAAGTTCTTCATTATTTTTTCATAACGATTGAGCGGCTGAATGATTTCTACATACCCATCGAATTGTTTCGATCGTATTGGAGAATGTCCAATCAATATCTTCCTTCCGTCAGATTCGATCAGTTTCACTGTTTTATCTCTGACTGGCTGAAAAGGTATATAAAAGGCCGGCTCATTTTCCCCGCTGATTCCCAAAGTCTGTTCTCCTTGATGGTCAAGTATCCTGATGGTCTGATCCTTTTCTGCAATCTCCTTCATGAAATCTCGGCTGTCATAAATATCTTCCAGTTCGATATTTGGGCCGCGCTGTTTAAAGAAAACCGTGATCTCATCCAGAACACGATTGAAGTTATTCTCTTCTTCATCAATCATCCATTTGCTAATTGCATGATATTGAAAGAAGCTGAACAAAAAAAACGCGAAAAATATGGCTGACCCGGCTGCAAGTGCCCACTTGACCTTTAAAGATGATGGTGTAAACCATCTCATCCATGTGTTCATGACCTCAACACATATCCAGTTCCCCGTACCGTTTGAATGATACTCTCATCCTCAGGGGAATCCAGTTTATTGCGCAGATAACGAACATAAACATCTACAACATTGGTTTCAACTTCCGTATCATAGCCCCATACTTTATTCAGCAGGACATCCCGTGTCAGCACTATATTTTTATTTTCCAAAAATGCAAGAAGGAGATCATACTCTCTTTTCGTCACTATGATTTCATTACCATCTTTAAATACTTGTCTTGATTCTTTATGAACTGTCAGGTCTTTATGGGCATGAGTAGTAACCGGGGATTGAGAGAGATCGTTTTTCGACCTGCGAAAGACAGCTCTCAGTCTTGCCAGGAGCTCTTCTATCGCAAATGGTTTTACGATGTAATCATCCGCTCCACTGTCCAAGCCTGATACTCTGTCCATCACACTATCCCGTGCTGTTATCATCAGGATGGGAGTTTCTTTAGACTGTCTGATCCTCCTGCATACTTCGAGTCCGTTAAGGCCCGGGAGCATCAGGTCGAGCAGTATAACATCCCATTCTTCGTTTAATGCCAAATCCAGCCCGTCCCTCCCTGTATATGCGAGGCCAGTATCATACCCTTCATATTTAAGCTCTAATTCAATAAAACGCGATAGATTTTTTTCGTCTTCAATTACTAAAACTCTATTCATTCACTCACCTGCTAAATATACTGATTTCTTTATTTCTTTGTTGTGAAAAAGTCATTGAACGCCTGAAAAATTTCAATTCCCTGATAAGTGAACAATGTCATAGCTGTGAAACTAAAAAACAGGATGGGTATGAAGCGAATCCACATCATATGATTACCTCCCTTATTAGCTCTCGGGTTCATCATCCACTCTCAATATTAAATTCTGATGAGAAGACGATAAAATTTCGCTAAAACAGGGTAAGTTAACATAATTTGATTATTGTCTATTCATTTTGGCAATGATTTTAATCAAGCCCAGTAAATCAGATAGTTCTTCTATTTTATAATGAATCTCTTGCCCATCCCGATACTCTGTTTTTTTCCATACCCCGGTCATACCGCATTGAATGGCAGCCTCTACATCATTTATTGGATGATCACCTACATAAATGGCATTTGAAGGTTCGACTCCCAGTTGATTCAAAGCATGTTTAAAAATACGGGGATCAGGTTTTTTAATGCCTAAGCTTTCTGAAATTAATATGATGTCAAAAAATGATGCTATCTTAAGCGCCTCAATGGTACTGGTCTGTAAATCTTCTCTTCCATTGGTAATAAGCCCTAAGAAGTATCCTTCTCTTTTCAGTGTCGACAATACATGATGCAAACCGGGAAATGGTACAGCGTGCCGAGCGAAATTCAATAAATAATCCTTCACTAAATCTTCCGAACATAAATGATTCAAGGAAAAATACTCCATCATTTTTTCATAGACGGCATCTTTCCATACATACCCTCTTTGGTCCCACTCCACAAACTTTGAGCAGAACTCTTCTTTGTTCACACCATAATCTGTGAAAAGACGGTCGTATTGTTCACTGATGAAATTCAATAATGATTGTCCCCTGTTCAACAGGGTTTCATCTAAATCAAAAAGGATAGCCTTCAATTCTCTTCTTCCTTTCATCATTACGTTTAATTATTTTCATGAAGAGGTATTTATATCCATATATATGTATTACCTTTAGTTGAAAGGAGAGAAGGATATGACAATGTGGATCATACTTTCCGCATCTTTCATTTTATGTTTTGCCATCTTTGAAGAAGTAATCTATTTTATCCTGCGTACGAGAGTAATAGAGAATAATCATCCAGTAAAAGAAGGAAAAATAAAATCTCTCTATAAAAAGGTAAAATTAAAGCTTAGTCCTTCCTAGGATCGAGCTTTTTCTTTTGAGTAATTCTCTATCATTCTACCAAAGGTTGTTAACGACTGATACATTATCCTTAGCTCGATTCAGCCTTAGAAGTGATTGAACAACATTCATATGATAAGATGAATACTACTTATATGATGATACTTGAAAGGGTGCTTACGATGAGAATTGATTTAAATTGTGATTTGGGAGAAAGCTTCGGTGCTTATAAAATTGGGCAAGATGAAGAAATGATGAAGTATGTATCTTCTGTCAATATTGCATGCGGCATGCACGCCGGCGATCCCCTGGTCATGATGCAGACCGTAGAACAAGCCCTAAAACTTGACCTGAAGGTAGGTGCACATCCAGGTTTGCCGGACCTTCAGGGTTTCGGACGAAGAATCATACATATTACACCACGGGAAGCATATGCACTGGTGCAATATCAAGTCGGTGCATTGCAGGCAATGGTAACGGCACAAGGTGGAAAGCTTACTCATGTAAAACCGCACGGTGCATTATACAATATGGCAGCAAAAGACAGGGAACTCGCACGCTCTATCGCGAAATCAGTATATGATATAGATGAAAGTCTCGTATTATTCGGCCTTTCAGGAAGCGAATTGACCGAGGCTGGTTTAGAAACAGGTTTACAAGTCGCCCACGAGGTTTTTGCTGACCGCACTTACCAAGCAGACGGAACTCTCACTCCAAGGTCTCTTCCAGATGCTGTCCTCCATGATGCTGACAGAGTGGAGGAACAGGTGCTTAGAATGGTTGAGCATCAAAAGGTGCACACCATAACTGGGGAAGTCATCTCCATCCAAGCAGATACGATTTGCTTACATGGGGATAATATAGAAGGTGTCAGCCTTGCTAAGAGGCTGAGGGAAAAACTGGTTTAAGGCCAGAATAGATTAAACATAGATATTGCTGGATAGAAACTTGGAGAAGTATTTTTCAGGAAGGAGTATGACGAATGAGAATAATGAACGTAGAAACTCACAAACGTGATGAAATGATTGAAATCACACGCAGCGTTCAGGACTGTGTCAATCTATCAGAAATTACAGAGGGACTGGCCATTATACAATCACTGCATACCACTGCTGGAATTACAGTAAATGAGAATGCAGATCCTGATGTAAAGACGGATTTTCTAAGACGACTTGATGAAGTTTATCCCTGGAATCACTCCAAAGACCTCCATGGTGAAGGTAATACAGCTGCTCATTTAAAGACAAGTACGGTGGGGCATTCCCAAACAGTCATCATTAAAGAAGGACAATTATTGCTGGGTACTTGGCAAGGGATTTATTTCTGTGAATTTGATGGGCCTCGAAATCGTAAATTTGCCGTTAGCGTCATGGGTTCATAGTACCCTTTCAGAACAAAGACTCCGAATCAATTCGGAGTCTTTTCTTCAAGGAACCTGTCTCGGTTTTCTTTACTTGGGATCATACATGAATCATTACGACCGAACCATTCATAACGATTTGTGGCTATCCACTTATACAATCTGTCCCTGACCGGCTTCGGAAGCATCAAAAATATACTGCAAATCTTCCATGGCCACTTTAAACGCGACGCTATTTTTAAAGCTGCCGTCGATTCCAAATATACATTACCATCCATAATCAACACTATACTGTCAGTGGATTGAGGAATATGATATTGCTCCATGTAGTGTTTCCCGGCTTCGCTCTGCAGGGAAGCAAATTTGAATTCCCGCATCGGATCCTTTTGAATGATAAAACGTACAGAGTTATTACATAAGTTACAGATTCCGTCGAATAAAATGATTCCCATAGGTCCAACACCTCTCCGTTATATTTATTAATCTAAGAGGTTACTTCTTACATTCGATTAAATGATCTGTGACATTATAATCATCCACATTCCAGACTTCTTCTTTGTGATGCAGGTTGGTTAAGCATCCGTTAAACAGCCGGAAATTCTCCAGCTTGCTTCCATCTAAGTGATACTTTTTTATAATTGCATGGATGACGGCACCATGTGAAACCATCAAGACTTTTTTTTCCGGGAATTGTTTATTGACATCCTTCAAACCTGCTTCAATCCGCTCTTCAAGTTCCTCGATAGGCTCCATTCCTGGGAATACAAAGTCAGGATATTGCTTCTCTCTTACGTCTCTTGTCAATCCTTCACCTTCACCAAAATATCGTTCTTTGAAACTATTCATTTCTATTATTGGGAGGTGAAGAGCTTCATTGATGATTTCAGCGGTTTCTTTCGCTCTCTTAAGGGAAGTAGTGACGACTACATCCCATTCCATATCCTTCAGAAACTCCCTGCACTCCTCAGCTTGTTTCCTACCCGTTTCATTAAGCGGGATATCCGTCTGTCCCTGAAGTCTGCCCTTCAGATTCCAGTCGGTTTGACCGTGGCGGACGATACAAATATGAGTCATTGCTTTCTCTCCCCCTACTGTAATCTACTGTATAGATGTTTTTACTGATTTTATCACAAACGAACCTATAATTGATGAGAAATATCATACCCCCTGTTCTATTCACGATTCTTTTTCCCACATCCGGATGTTTTATATATTCAATAAAGGGAAAATAATTAGAAAACAAGGAGGTTATAAAGAGTTATGAGACCTGAAGTAGGAATTGATAATCATAGAAAAGGATCTGAGATAAAGGGGATTTTTGAAGATGCTTTACAGAGGGATCTTTCAATGGAAGAAAATCTGCTCATCAACAATTGGGTACAGCATTTCAATAAGGAAGAAAGAGCCACCATCATCAATATGATGAAAGAATTGGTCAATAAACATAAACGCCATGACTAAAAGCGAATGGCAAACAAAAAGGAAAGTCCCTTACGCTTGGGACTTTCCTTTTTTTGTTAGTCTGTTAACCGCTTTTATCTATGTGATCAGGGAGCGGGTTCCCTTACTGGTTATTGCTTTTGATCATTACAGATCATCCGTTTGTTCTAAAAGTCGATCTATGTCAAATCTATAAATTGGCGTGTGAATATCTTCTTGTGCAAGTTCTGCGGTATCTTCCAGTATTTCATCTATGTTCATACTTAAAATACCTCCCCGGTTGTTTATATGATCTTTCCATGCATGAAGTACTTGATAATACAGTATTCGTTCATGCCGAATCATTTTTTGGGGGTGGTTTATGATTTTTTGAGAGTATATTGTAAATCTTTTAGTTCAGAAGATATGCATACTACTTACTTTTTTATGTTAAGCAATATCGTCTTATATATTCTTCTACCATTTCTTTATGGCTTCCGACCATGTTTGAGGGAAGGTTCTTTAGTGGGTGAAATTCAAGTTTGATTGATTCTGTTTGTTCGGCTTTCATTTCACCGTGGAATTCGTTTGTGAAGTATACGGTGGCAACAACATAGAATTCATCACCGTTTTCTGCTTTTATGTACTGATCTTTTCCGGAGTATATATTTAATAGGTGAAGGTCGCCTAATTGTAAATTTGTTTCTTCTTTTACTTCTCTTCGTGCAGTTTCTTCGGTGGATTCCGTCAACTCCATTAAACCTCCAGGCAATCCCCATTTCCCGTTTGGAAATCTCCTCTGCTGAAGAAGGACATTCATCCGTTCATCAAGTATAATCACCACTGCGCCAGGCAGGATCACAGGCCGGGTACCCACCAGCTTTCTTAACTCGTCAATGTAGCCCATCTGGATACTTCCTTTCTATTGCCAAGTACTATTACTATGTAATAAATAATAAAACCCAAGAAGAGCAGATGCTTCATTGGGTTATAACAATCATCGCATGTCATTTTCATAAGGTTCTGTGATATTTGCCTTATGCGTTGAATCTAATCTTTCAATGGCTTGAATCAACTTGCGATCACTCTCTGTTTTATGTTTCATAAAACTCATTGCTTTAAAAATGAACACAATTGTCAATACAGTAATAAATAACGCAATTCCTATATACAGAATACTAAAAAGCCCAAAGAAAATCCCAATCCCTTCCATTGCCATGCCTTGTTCCATAACTTTTCACCTCCACATCCATATTATATAGAAAAATCATCCATTTTCACACCAATATAACAAATATGCAGAAAAGTAAAACATATGTATATCTATAGATAATGGCAGACTTCAAGGTGATTACCATCCAAATCCTTGAACTCAAAATACGTTACGCCTTCATCTGTTAGAACCTCCCCAACCTTCACTTTCCGATCGAGCAACTTTAATCTTGTTTCTTCCAAGGCATCAGAAAATAATATTGTTTTCGTTGAGGAAGAACGGACTTCTCCCTCCTGAATGGTAATCGGAGTTTCTCCCGATCCCACCTTAAACACAATATAGTGACCCGAATGAAAGATTTCCTCTAGTTCAAGCACCGTCTTATACCACTTCCGGGCACGCTCTAAATCACTGACAGAAATATGTATCGTATCTATTTTCGAAAACAATTGACATCACTCCTTCTAAGTTAAGTTCAATTCCTTAATAAAGTAAGGTGCCCGACAAGCTCTTTTGCTTCCCACTTATCCATTGGGGGCAAAGCTATTACGGTTAGTGACCCTTTTTCAATCTCAGTTAATCCGCTGTCCCGGATACTGAAAAATCCATTACCTTCCAATTTTTCAAGTTCAGCTTGCTTTCCTTTAAGTATGATTTTTTTCATTCCAGTTTGTAACCACTCCACGAAATCAGGCTGCCTATCCTTGAATGAGGTGTTGGTAGAGGCCATTTCAATGGTGCTTAGTGTTGCTGCATGTGCCACTTGTGCAGCTGTTTTACCTTTTGACATGTTCAATTCCCAATTTACGACGAAATATTGGACAAGATCTCTATTTGTCACTATCCATTTCCCCTTTCTCGAATACATAATCCAATAAAATGTATACATCAATACTAGCGTTTTTATTAGAAGATTGGAAATGGAAAGAAGGATTACTTTCTTCTGATTTTCATTATTTTATCATCATGAACGGTCACCTTTACCTTCTCACCGATTCGGTAATCTGCATACCTGTCACAATCAATACTGTAAATGGCGGGCTTATGGTGGATGCTGAACTTAAAAGCACAACCTGTACCTTCTCTTCTGATTTCATCACCCGTCCTAATCCCTTTTAGAAAAGCACCATCTCCAGGATAATATTTTTCTTCAATCGTCATCCACCTCTCACCTTTAGAAGCAATGAACCCTTTGAAATTTAGCAGGTAGACTAAAAAAACCATCGAAAGACATAAAAACGCAATCTTCACTTTTTCATTCCTCATGAGCCCCCGGCCTTTCTGTTTGAAATCAACAGAGTCATTATATGAAATACGAATGTTACTCATGACAATTATTTTCGGTTGCATTTCAATATAAAAGCAGTTAAAATTTAAACTAACGAACGGTAGTTAGTTTAAATTCGGAGGCGTTCATACTATGAAACAGGACAACAAAAATAAAATTAAAAAAATTGCTTTACGCTTATTCGGACAAAAAGGATATGAAGATACGTCCCTTCATGAAATTGCCAGCTATGTCGGGATTAAAAAGCCATCCATTTACAATCATTTTGACAATAAAGAAGATATTTTTTCTGCTGTGTTGGATGATTTGCTGGTTTCTGAAATGACAGCTTATCAACACTTTCAGAAGAAAATGGAAAAAGGCTTTCCAAAGGACAATCTCAGACTGTTATTCGATTTGTACTGCAGCCGATTGATGACTACTGAAGAAGCATTATTATGGAAGCGGGTCACCTTTTTTCCGCCTCCGCAATTTAAAGAAATGATTGAGGAAAAGTTCTTTCAATTCGAAGAAACGATCACCAGAGTTCTGGAAGAGATCTTCAAAGATGCCCATGATAAGGGTTCATTGGAAGAAATTAGCCTGCATGATTTCAAAGCTTCTTTTCTATGCCTGGTTGATGGTGTTTTTCTGGAGCATCATTATTATCAGGAAGACATCTTTCAGAAAAGAATGAACGCAGTGTGGAAAGTGTACACAATGGGAATTTTCAAAGGAAAAGGAGAATGACTTATGGGTTGGATCTACGTCATCATCGGGGGACTCCTGGAAATCGGATGGGCAACAGGTCTTTCGTTGTCAAAAGGGTTTACAGAGCCTCTGCCAAGCATCATCACTGCATGCCTGATTGTCATCAGCTTTTATTTCTTTTCTAATTCAATGAAATTACTACCGATCGGAACTGCATATGCCGTCTTTACAGGAATTGGGGCTGCCGGAACAGCTATAGTGGGGATGACCTTCCTTCAGGAAGACGTCAATCTGTTAAAGATTACGTTCATCATACTGCTCCTTATCGGGGTCATCGGTCTTAAAATAAGCGATAAGGAAAAGAAGGAACAAAGGAGGGCTGAAGAATGGCTTGGTTAGCATTGATCGCCGCCGGTTTAGCGGAGGTTGTCATGGTTACTTTCATGAAGCTTTCCGATGGATATAAGAGATGGCTTCCCTCTATCATCAGTTTTTCCGCCGGTGCGCTTAGCTTTTACCTGCTGTCCCTTTCCCTTCTGCACATACCAGTATCCACCGGTTACGGTATTTGGACAGGTATCGGTTCAGCAGGCGCAGTAGTGATTGGCATGATATTTTTTAAAGAGAAGAAAAATCCTGCTAGATTGTTTTTCATCAGTGTGATCATGATCAGTATCGTTGGGCTCAAGATTGTATCTTAAATATAAGGCTCTGTTAAACCGAAGAGAGATTTCAACTAAAGCTGTATATTTCCCTAAGGCTGATCAACACTAAACCGTTTAACAGAGCTGCAAACCCAAATTAATTGATGATCCCATGACCGATAATCTCTGTTTCAATCTTTGGAGTGATTGTGATTTCGGGATATTCTTTCTCCCAATCGATCTTTTCCCATGTTCTTGGATGGAACGCGATCAGTTCTCTCCCTATCCCGAATAAATCGGCATTGGCTGCTTGGATGGTTTCAATCAGTTTCATTGAGCGGTTTGTTAAGTCTTCCTCAATTTTTTTGTTGATTTTCTTTATCATTTTCTCATCCTTTAACTTATCTGCGGGGTATTCGTTGATTGTGATCCCCGCTTCCATCGTGATCTCGACTTTGATATCATGTGGAGAATCCGAAACGATGATCATCTTAGACTTTGGCTTCACAATATTGTAGGTAATGTAGTCATCAAGAGGAGATTCATTCTTTGTATCCACCTCTGTAATAAATCTTGCAATTTTTCCTTTTTTATCCTTAAGAAGCAAGTATAATGTTGTTTGCAGAACGCTTATTTTTCCTGCCATGGAATGTTTATGGAAGATGGCACTCCCTTTTAATACCACTTCATCATCCTCTAACGAGATAAACGGAATGATAAAATCCTGTCCTTCATCAAACATGACCGTACATATCGTTTGCAGATTATATTTTTCAATTTCTGTCGATTCTTCCGCAGTCCTTAATTGTTCCACTAAGAATTCTGAGATCAATGTGTTTTTCTGACCCAATGTAGAGAGGATATCCGCTCCCTTCCCTTCTGCAACAGCCACTTTAGCTGAGATCGAACTGCTTGGATCTCGATAGAATACATCCAAAAACTGATAAATGTCTTTTTTTGCCAACTCTTCCCCCAGTAAAAAGACCCTATTTTTGGAAGGCTCGAAAGTTCCAGAGACCTTCCGATCCATTTTCATTCTTGTTTCTCGGATTGTCCTGCCCTCGCCCTGTATTTTTACATTTGTTGGGTACTGCCCTTGAAAGTCCCTGATGACGGCAGTGGTTAAGATCTTGTCGTCTTCCAGTAAATCAAAAGCTGAAGAGTACACCAATCTTCCTTCTTTCAAAAGCCTTTGATCCCAGCAGCCTGTCATAGAAAGATGAAAAAGGAGTATTACTCCGGTTATGAGAAGCTTCTTCAAGCACTTTCACTCTCCTTTTTCTTAAAGATCAATGAAATACACAACAAAAGTATAGGAATCACAATCACGAAAATAAATGAAAAACTGACCACCCATTGATTTAGCCATTCTATTTCCTGCTCATTTCCAGGCATCAAAGCCAGTAATAGCGGAAAGAACCCCAAAAACATTGTAGAGTAACCTCTTTTTAGCTTTTTGAACCGTTTCAATATCTGAGTGGAGCTTTCCGTGCTCAGAAAAAGATAACCAGTCAAGGAAGTTATTACATTTACGACCCATAGAGAAACAAATAATAGGTCGATTCTTTCGAGCACTTGAAAGTAAAGGGATTTGACATAATATAAAACAGGCTGAGGAACAATCTTCAATTCTTCAGGGCTGAACGTCACCAGGCTGACAAGTGTAAAGAACGTATAGGCCAGTGTGACGATTACATTTGCTGTAGTAACAGATTTTAAAATGGACCGACTGCCATTATGCTTGAAATGAGGGTACAAAAATAAAAGAAGTTCAAATCCGAACATTGAAAAATACGCTTCTTTTGCTCCCCTCAGAATGGTTAATCCACCTGCAGCACCAATCGGGAACAAATATCGCCAATCCACTGGATAGATGAACAATACAATGACTGAAACGATGAGCAAGAACATGATCAGGCCGGACACCACAACATACACATTGCTGATTTCCATTACTGTTTCTTTACCTATATAAATAGCAGGGAGAATCAAAAGGACCATGATAACCCACTTGGGAGTAAGCGTAAGTGACCAGGACTTAATGATTTCAGCAGCAGAAACCAATATCAAACTGGTCACAAGGATACCATAGATGAGAAAGCCTATCGTGATAAGTGTTCCAGTAAATTTCCCCACTAAAAGCTTGGAATATTCTAAAATCGATGATGAAGGGAATCTTCTTCCAAGCAGCCACATGAGTATAACAATGACTTGTATAATCCCCCCTGCAGTCAATACCGAGATCCACGCATCCCCTTTTGAGACCGAAAATACGTTAAATGGGAGACCAAGGACGCCCACACCAATCTGAGTTTGAATGATAAAGAAAGTTAATTGAAAGGAAGCCAGCTTACTCTGCTTTTTCATCTTGTTTCCATCCTCTTGAGGCTGACGTCCTCCACCTGTACTTTGCTTTTAAGTCGCGGGGCCTCTCCTTTATCCTCCATATCGGTACCCTGATCAGGGTATCTGTTAACCTGCTTATATCCAAAGGGGCGATTGGATAAAGATAGGAATGTCCAAGTGATTTTAGTTTTGACATATGAATTAGTATGATCATCAACCCAATCACAATACCGAATACACCAAAGAATGCAGCCATCAGCATTAGCGGGAACCCTAATATCCTGATGGATGTGCTCAGTTCATTTGACGGAATGACAAAAGAAGAGATCGCAGTGATTGCTACAACGATGACCATCGTGTTCGAGACCAGATTCGCTTCGACCACAGCTGTTCCGATAACAAGTCCCCCCACAACACCGATCGTTTGGGCTATCGGATTCGGTAATCTGATGGATGCCTCCCGGAGCAGCTCAAGGGTCAGCTGCATGATCATGGCTTCGATCAGCGGGGGAAATGGGACATATTCCAGCGAGCTTTTAATGGAAAAAATGATCTCGACCGGAATGATTTCATAATTGAATGAAATGACGGCAATATAAAAAGCTGGCAGACAAAGAGCAATGATAAAACTGAATAACCTTACAATCCTGAAGAATGAACTAATGAACGCACGATTATTGTAATCCTCGGTTGTCTGGAGAAAGCTGAAAAACGTAACTGGGAATATCAGTACTGTGGGACTTCCTTCCATGACAAGCGCCACTCTTCCCTCCATCAGGTTTGCGGCCACACGGTCAGGTCTTTCAGTATTTAAAAATTGAGGGAATGGTGAAAATGGATGATCTTCCAAAAACTCTTCGAAATTGCCCGGAGATTGAATCGCATCCGCTTTAATGTAACTGATTCGATTCTCAATCGTATTCAACAAAACAGGGTCGGTTAAGTTTGAGATATAAACAAGTGCAAATTTTGTTGTCGCAGTTTCCCCTACTGTCGCGTACTTTACCGTGAGTCGAGGATCCGATATCCTTTCTCTGATAAAGTGAATATTCTTCGTGATACCTTCTCTGAATCCCTGATGGGACCCTCTGACTACTTTTTCATTGATCGGTTCATTAAGATTATCATCGATCTTTGGCATGCTGATCAGGTACATGATTTCATGTTCTTCAGTAACAATCAAACAATGCCCGTCAACCATGGCGTTCATTGCCTCATCCTTGCTTTTGGTTTCAACGATCGAATTCGCGTTTATGGCATTCTTTATATCACCAACCTTTTCTTCATTGATAGGTTGAATGACATACGTCTGCAAATTTTTATTGTTGATGACGGAATCTATAAATAAAATGATGACCCGCTTTCCATTAAAGATCATTTCGCGGACTATTAAATCATCCGTATGATAGAATCCCTGCTTGAATTCTTCAATTCGTTCTTCAAGACTCTGTCTATTCAGCTCCTCCGTATGGATAAGCTGCTTTACTCTTCTTCTATTCTTTTTGTCAAAGCCGCTCATCATAACACCCTCAGTTGGTCTTGTTTCTCCATAGGTTCTCCATGAAATATGCACTTATGCATATCCTTCCAATACAGGGTGAAACTTAGTATTATTATGAACGCAGTCCCTCGAATCCCCACATTTCTTCAAGGATTTGTACAAACACATCGTTGAATTCTTCTATCTTACCAGGCTGCTCTCTTCCCATTCCCTCCAGATGTACCTCTATTCGCATAATTTCTTTATCGATATAAGTGATAAGGGAGAAAATTCGACTAGAGGGCATCCCTATAAACCCTTTCTTTTTTGATAGGAGAATCCCTTCTATTTGTTCTTTTGCACGTTTGTCGATAAATATTTCATTCAACACCTTGTAGATATGGTTAGGAGGAAATGAATGAAACTGTTCCACCCATAGACATGAAAGAAAAGGCCTGATCACATTCAGAAATGGTTTAATCTGATTTTTCTCCTTATACAGATGGATGTTTCTTTTCGCCATTTTCAAATAATGGTGCAATACTTTGAACGATGAAACACTCCTTTTGGCAAGTTCCCTCATTTCTCCCACTGTCCTATGCTCTGTATAGATGTTCTCTTCGGTCATCCACTCAAGAATTGAGGGATTGGACTTGTGAAGGAGCGATAATGCTTTCTTAATATCCCAGCCAACGAACTCCATCTGATTAAAGCACTTAATTTCGATTACTTCTTTTTTATGCTGAAGAGACAAATAATGTGGTAGAGGATGTACATAAATAAACCTGATGTCAAAGTCGCTACGGTCTGACTCATATCCCCAGGCTCTGCTGCCTGCCTCCACGGCATATAGGATTTTCACCCCGTACTGTACTTCAATTTTCAGCAGTTCACTTAGTATTCGGTCCATAACGCTGTTTCGTTCCTTTCCAGGATAGATATTAGTAGTAGTTTATCCCATCAGTTTGGTATACTTAATGGAAACATTTTAAATCCAGCATATGGGATAGGCTGGATACTTACATAGCTTACTATCGCTACTAATCAGATTCAGAGGTGAAACGATTGAACAGGAAGAAATTTTACACTTGGAGTCTGCAAGTTCTTATCATCTTAACGATTTTTTATGTAGGAACGAAGATTTCATTTATTTTTGAACCAATAGGTGTCCTTTTTTCAACACTTTTTTTTCCGATCATCATTTCAGGTTTTCTTTATTTCTTGTTGAACCCATTAGTTAATTTGCTTGAAAAGGCAAAGCTGCCGAGAACCCTTGCGATTATTGTTCTTTATGCTTTAATCATCGGGCTTCTGGCACTGATCATCGGAAATATCGCACCGGTCATTTCAAGGCAGGTGACGGGTCTGATCAATGAATTACCCGAGTATGTAAAACAAACCAGGGATTTTATCGAGTATTTATCTCAAACAGAACAATTCAAGTGGATGATGACTCAGGATTATGTTTCGATAAAAGATATCGAGAAACAGCTGGCTGATTTTGCCAATACACTCCCTGACAATATCACAGCTGGAATCAAAGGCTTTTTCAGTATTCTGACGAGCATCGCGATCACGATTGTGACTGTTCCTTTCTTATTATTCTTCATGTTCAAGGATGGTCATAAGCTTCCGAAGGCGATTTCTAAATTTCTGCCTTCCTCTTATCGTGAAGAAGGGTTAAAGACGTTAAAGGATACAAACGAAACACTTGCTGCCTATATTCAAGGTCAGTTACTGGTTGCATTATTTGTAGGTACTCTTACCTTTATCGGTTATTTGATCATCGGGCTTCCTTTTGCACTTGTCATGGCATTGATTGGTGCAGTTACGAACATCATTCCTTACCTTGGGCCATTTCTTGGTGCTGTTCCGGCAGTAATTGTTGCTCTTTTTGATTCACCAACTAAAGCGATCCTTGTCATTGTTGTTATTACGATCGCACAGCAGATCGAAGGAAACGTTCTTTCTCCTCTTATACTTGGAAAAAGACTCGATACACATCCTGCCACAATCATCATTCTTTTACTTGTCGCAGGAAACTTAGCAGGAATACTCGGAATGATTCTGGCTATTCCTACCTATGCGGTAGCAAAAACAATCATTTTGAATCTGATTAAGTTTATCAAACTCCGCCGTTCAGGCTTCGATGAATTGAGACGGGAATAAGACAGAAAAAAGTTACAACCACAGCCGGTTGTAACTTTTTTCATTAGCTTCCGAGAATCAGGTCTTTATTGCATCTATTGATAAAATGCGGACTGTGACTTCCTTTTTTGAGACCCAGTCCTTTTATTTCATATCCTTTGATCTTTTGACCTCTTTCTGGAATGATAGAACCATTCCGTAAGTCATGACTAACAGAACCACTCCAAGCGGAAGAGCAGTTATGATCGTTGCTGCCTGTAGTCCACTTATCCCTCCAGTTCCCATCAAGATGGCCGCAATCGCAGCCAGTATGATCCCCCAGCTGAACTTCACGAAGAATGGAGGATTCAGACTGCCATTAGAGGTTTGCATACCGAGTACAAAAGTGGCGGAATCTGCAGACGTAACGAAGAATGTAATGATCAGGAATAACGAAACGACAGACAAAAGCCCGCTTAACGGCATGAGATCATATACATAGAATAAAGCAGTTTCAAGACTCTGTCCGGCTACATCCATCCCTTTCACAACATCGAAGTATAGGCCTGTCCCTCCAAAGACACCGAACCACAAGGCACAAATAATTGTTGGGACGATGATGACGGCTACAATGAATTCACGGACCGTCCTTCCTCTTGAAACCCTTGCAATGAACGTTCCGACAAATGGAGTCCAGGAAATCCACCACGCCCAATAGAAGATTGTCCAATCCTTTACCCATTGATTATCTTCCTTATTGAATGGAGAGAACCTCAGCCCCATGCTCGGTAGTTTCTGTACATAACTTCCAAATGTCGTCAGGAATAACTCTAGTGCGAATTGTGCAGGTCCCAATAACAAGAAGCTAAAGAATAAAACCACTGCCAAGACCATATTGGCGTTACTCAAGTATTTTATCCCCTTGGAAAGCCCTGTTGCAGCAGATGTGATGAATAAAACAGTGGCGACTCCTATGATGATAAGCTGCACGTTGAAGCTGATTGGAATATCGAGAAGATAATTCAGTCCACTGTTGATTTGTTGGGCACCGATTCCAAGCGAAATCGCTACACCGAATATCGTGGCAAAAACCGCAATGATATCCACAATATAACCGATAGGACCATGGATTCTATTTCCGATGACAGGAAATAAAGTGGCACTCAGCAGACCAGGCATATCCTTTCTGAATTTATAATAAGCAAGTGCAAGCGCTACAACGGCATAAATCGCCCAAGCATGAAATCCCCAGTGTAAGTATGTATAGCGAAGTCCGACTTGTGCCGATTCGATCGTATTTCCTTCCCCGAATGGCGGAGACGCATAATGGGAGACAGGCTCTGATACACCATAGAATAGGAGGCCAATACCCATACCGGCACTGAATAACATGGCAAACCAGGTCGGTGTTGAATAATCAGGTTTATCCCCGTCTTTCCCAAGCCTGATCTTTCCATACTTACTTAACGCGAAAAATATTGCAACCAAAAAAAAGAATGTGGCTGAAAATTGATAAAACCATCCGAATTTATCAAGAAGGATTCCCTGCAGATTAGACATGACAGAAATCAGGTTATCCGGGAAAATCACTCCCCATAGTACAAATATGACACCGATTGATATGGATATCCAAAACATAGATGTAAACTTCTTCAAAAGCACTTCCCCTTTCAGTCCAACTGTGACTCTTTTCGTTAGGATGACCATAATAGCTTAAATTTAGTAATACCCAACGCGGTCAGGATTAATCAATTGCTAAGAGAGATTTAAAACAACTCATTCAATCGTATGTTTTCAACAATATCTGCTTCTCAAAATAGGCTGCGCTCATCGGCTTGACTGAGCCTGTTAATACTTGCCCTCCCTATTGATAACCATGGGCAGTTTGTATCATTTTATTGTTTCTAAAACAAAAAGTCACCATCCCTTCCTTTCTTGATGTACTCTTAACAAAAAAGGCTCTGTTAATTGAGGCTGGTGATTTAGAAGCAAACATTCGCTTCATTAAGCCTTTCTTAAACCTTTCCGTAATTAACTGGAACACTCTGAATCATTGACTATTCTAAGCGTAGTCAATGATAGTGATACATAAGGAGGTAAAAAAGTTGACAAACCGCCGATTTCTCAACACAAGGGTACTGATACTAATTGTATTTCTACTAACTGGCTGCAGCTACAATCAGGGGACTCAGCCCGAAACTGCTTCTCCTTCGAGTGGGGAATACACCAATATGTCTGTAATTGATGCCATAAATAAGCAGGACGGAAGCCGCGGGACCGTCACAGGCTATGTAGTCGGCCAGCCTGTATCGGAGTCCAAGATCTTAAAGAAAGATTTTCCCAGCGATTATGCAATCGCTATTGCGGATTCAGCAGACGAGACAGAAATAAACGAAATCCTTTTTGTACAGGTCCCTTCCGGATACCGGCATACATTCGGTCTTATGACCAATCCTTCCCTGCTCGGAAAGAAACTCTCTATTTCTGGAACGTTAAGCAACTATTTTTCACAACCCGGACTGAAATCTCCTGACGATTTTGCATTGATAAATGATTCTGATCCCATTGAAGAGCCTGAGCAACCCGACTCTCCTGAACTTGAAGAGTATTATCATCAGGCCGGAGGAAAAAAGGGACAGGAATTGAAGCAAACGCTTCATGAGATTATTGATGATCACCATGAACTTACTTACAGCGCGGTTTGGGAAGCTTTAAAAAACACAGATGAGGACCCGTCGGATCAGAGCAACGTCATCCTTTTATATACAGGGCGCTCCCAGTCCAAAACTCAAAATGGCGGAAATGTGGATGATTGGAACCGAGAACATGTATGGGCAAAGTCGCACGGGGATTTTGGTACATCTCAAGGACCGGGGACGGACCTGCACCATTTAAGGCCGACTGATGTGACCGTCAACTCATCAAGAAGCAATTTGGATTTTGATAATGGCGGATCTCCTCACCCTGAGGCACCCCTTACATTCTATGACAAGGATTCCTGGGAACCAAAGGATTCCATCAAAGGGGATGTCGCACGAATGCTCTTCTATATGGATGTACGATATGAAGGTGACAGCGGGGAACTGGACCTGGAGCTGAACAATGAAGTTGAAAATAACAATAAGCCCCTGCATGGGAAATTGTCCGTATTATTGGAGTGGCATAAAGAAGACCCAGTGGATTCATTTGAAATGAGAAGAAACCAAATTATTTACGAACGCTATCAAGGAAACAGGAATCCATTTATCGATCACCCGGAGTGGGTGAATGAGATTTGGAAGTAGTAGTAAAAGGAAATCAAAAAAAGATAAAAATATAAATTTTTATAGAATAATTTCACCTCAACCGGGCATCTTAATGTAGGACGGAGGTGATAAACATGACAAACAACAACCAAAAGCCACAACAACAAAAAAATGAAGCTGAATTCGCTCAAGAGCAAAACGCTGCTCAAAAAGCGCGTAAAGCTGCTCAACAACAACAGCAGCAGCAAAACCAAAACAATAAGTAATCAGACATATAATTCAAAAGCTGTATACTTAATGAAAGAGCAAGAGATGGGCTCATCCCCTCTCTTGCTCTTTCTCTTTAGATGAAAAAAGATTATTTCACCTTCTTATTAAATGGTCTATAAGCGACCAAAACAGCCACTGCAGCAGAAATGACATTGATCATTGTACTTATCATTGGATGACCGGCAAAGCCGCCTTCTGTATAGAAATAAGTAAGTATCAGCCCTGTAATGATGCTCAATATAATGCTCGTCCCCACAAAGACTCCGGCAAAGATAAAAAACTTCTTAAAATATCTCCACAAAATCAATCACCTCTCAGTTTAGAAGATCGAAAACAACGAAAGTTTCAGATAATATTATTATGTAAATTTCAAAATGTATTCATCAAAAAAACAGAGTACGCTAAAAACGTACTCTGTTTGGAGTTTTGCTATTTAATTACTTTTGAACGTTAGCTGCTTGTGGTCCACGAGCACCTTCAACGATTTCAAATGTAACGTCTTGTCCTTCTTCAAGTGATTTGTAGCCTTCACCTTGGATAGCAGAGAAGTGAACAAAAACATCGTCTTGACCTTCAACTTCGATGAAACCGAAACCTTTTTCTGCATTGAACCATTTAACTTTACCTTGTAGCATAAAACAAGTACCTCCTAGTGCAGTTGCACATAAAAATATTAATATTCTTGCTTCGATTAAGCTTCAAGACGAATGTTCTTCTATCGTGTAAATTTAACCGAACAAAAATAATTATTTATACTATAACAGACTGTTCTTCAAAACTCAAGAAAAGGAAAAAAAATAGGTCAAACTGCTTTGTTTAATCGATTTTTTCCATTTTCCCTTCTCTAGATAGGATTTTTTTGATCATACGAATCTGCCCGCGATGATTAATCTCATCTTCAAAGACATGAAACCATTTAAAGAAGTTATTGCCTTTCTTTCCATACCACCAATCGGTCTCTTCATAAAGCCATTCTTCTGGTAATTGCCTGAAGTGGCTTATCGTTTTGTTTCTGGTCTCGTTTAACCTCTCTAGATACTCACGGGCTTCCTTACCTTTGATCACTTCCGCCGCTTTCCCTAAACTCAGAGCAGGTTCTAGAGTTTCTGCGTACCGGTCCACCTCTTCATCACTTAAATGAGAAAAAGTCAGTGCCTGATAGATTTTTTCAACTGCATCAAAATGAGCCAATAGCATTCCTATTGAATTCGCTTCGTCATGCGCCCTGTAATCCAGTTCTTCCATAGAGAGATGTTCAACTTCCTGAAGAGTTGTTAACCTCGCATAGTCCATCATCGACATCAGAAGGCCAAAATCCTTGGGCAGACCATATTTTTCCTTAATCAAAAAAGTAGAATCTTGTTCCATTGTCATGTCCCCTTTCTAATCCACTTCTATACTATTAGATAAAAGTTATCCACTTCCTTCCTCTATCAAGTAATTCAGAAAAGTGAAAAAATAAAGTACGCATCCTTATACTTGCAAATAGTAAAAGACAAGAAATTTTGATAGTATAAGGATCCTGAGAAAGTAGACGCTCACCATCCACGTCTCATCCTATGTTAAGATGATAAGAAAGCAGTCGTGGAGGGTTGAAAAATTGACTTTTACAAATATACCAAAGGAACAAAAAGACGAGATGATACAGCGTATCCAAACCTTTTACTATGAACAAACCGGTGACGAAATTGGTGATCTGGGAGCGGAAAATTGGTTTGATTTCTTCATGAAAGAGGTTGGTCCATTTCTTTATAACAAAGGTGTCGAGGACTCCAAAAGGGTGCTTATGGATAAAATGCTCCTTATGGAAGATGATTTATATGCTTTAAAAAGACCTTTGCAGCGTAAATAAAAACTAAGAAAAGTAGAGTCAGTTGACTCTACTTTTCTTCCACCTTATGTATGACCTGATCATCTATCCGCCCATTTTTGTTAATGACTTCAATGGTGACAGCTTTCTCTTCCTTATCTTTGATCACTTGGACTAATTCGTCCATTTTTTGTGGTTGTTTAATTTTAAGAGTTGTTTGAACTTTATATTCTTCAGACTTTTTCAAATCTGCATCACTTTTTAATTCTTCATCGGTATATACTAAATCCGTTTCCAATGCATTTCTAATCGTACTTCCTTGAAGGAAAAAACGGGCTTGGAATGATGTGTTTGCTTCCAATTTCCGATCTGTCAATACTCCTTGAAATGTGATGGTCTGATCTACTTTGTTGATAATCACTTTTCCATCGGTGATCATCTCTGCTGCATTTCCATTACAGCCCGATAATACGATGACAAATAAAAGTGCGATGATGGTTGCTTTTCTCTTCAATTGTATATCCCCCTGCACTTCAATGGTTTATTCCTCCATTACATGAGTGTCTTCAATTCCTCTATAGCTTGTTGAAGATTTGCCCTTATTTCGACATTACTGAAGTTGATGCCAATCTGAGTGATGGTTTGGGCGATTTCAGGACGTATTCCTGTCAGGATGGTTTTAACACCGAGCAGCTTTAATGCAGAAATGACCATGAAGATACGGTCAGCCACCATCGTATCCACAATGGCAACACCTGAAAGGTCTATAAAGAGTTTATTCAGTTTCAATTTATTGGCCTGCATAAGAGCTTCCTCCATGATAAGCTGGGCTCTTTGAGTATCGATGTTTCCAATGAGAGGCAGGACAGCGACACCTGTGATAAGCGGAACGACAGGAACAGATAATTCCAAAAACGCGGTATTGGCCTTTTCAAGTGTTTCTTTATGAAATGTCACATACGTCAAACTGAATGAATACACCGCCTGATCAAGAAGCGGATCCAATATTTCCTGAGCTTCAAACACTGTCTCCAATGACATATTATGTTTCTGAGCTTGCTGTTTAACCTCTTTCCAAATCCCACTCCTATAATGATTCGTATCTTTCAGTGCCTCATCTAAAGGAACACCCATATTATAAATTCGCTCTCCAGTATCTTTTCCCCATTTAGAGAGGAGATCCTTATAGTGTTCCTTGTTTTGAGTATCGATAAGCGCTTCTCCAAAAATATGTATAAATCCAGCACGTATTTCAAGTATTTCTTTTTCTATTGATGCAATCTTTACTCTCTCTTCAGCAGGTATCTCTCCGAATCTTTCCTCATGAACTTCATTGGCTAGCTCTAATTTCCTATCAATGATTGCTTGTCCGATTTTTTTAATATTCTCGTTCATTCGTTTCCTCCGTCAAATTTATCTCTATTTATTTTATCACAAGATAAAAATTGTTACTTCAAAAAAGTATTAATTTGACAAAGGTCATTTCATTTTTTCTTTTATAGTGGGTTTAGATCATTTGGGTTGCTTGCGGGGGATTCTGTATAAAAAGAATGATTAGAGAGAATTTTAGCCGGAGGTACTGGTACTAATCTAATGTAATACTATAAAATCCTCTCTGCCTCTGTGTGGTGCTATTCATGAATAGGATACTATTTCACCGCCGTCTTACTTGATTGAATGGTCTTATTGCAAACTGCTTTTAAAATAAACATTTTTTCTTGTACACTTAGCATTCTCCATGATTTTGCACGAATGATCATTTTTTCCCCTCCTGATTACATTCTTTCATTTGTTTTATGTTTACCTCTATTTAAACGGAAACAAACCAAACAAATGCCGACATGAAGGCAAATAAAAATACTTTCTCCGACAAATTTCTTTGCAGAAGAAAGTAAAAATGAGATGATCGTGTCTATTCTATTTGCATTTTGTAGATATTAAATTATTTTTTTTGGTTTGAAACGATTTCAATGAAATGATGAAGTATTCTGGCAGTCAATCCCCAAATCACTTTGTCCTCATAATAATAAAAGTGTTCTTTCAAATTCCTTGGCTGAAAGTCATAGTTTTCTCCACCTGGAATGCTTTTATATGGAAAATTTTCTTCAGGCTCCATTGAAAATTTAATATCATATAACTCCGGTTCTTTTCTTTGCAGGTCTTTCAAAGGGGAGGTGAACACTTCTTCCACTTCATCCCCGTTTGGTTTCAGGTCCTTTATCCCTGCATTCAGCTTCCCTGCAAACGGATAAATGATCGTACCAAAAGGAGAAACAAGGTAATCCAGGGGGTGAATATCGGTAATGAGCTTTTGTGAAATCCCCAATTCTTCCGAGGTTTCACGTATGGCAGCTGATTTTGCATCTTTATCGGTCTTATCGATTCTTCCACCCGGAAAACAAATTTCACCCGGCTGCCTTCGCAGTTTATAAGATCTTACCTCAAACAAGATATGTGTTTCTTTATCAACTTCTATTAATGGCACTAAAATGGCGTACTCGTTAAAGTTTTCACTGCCCAGGACCTTTGGGGTTCGTCCCTTTATTGATTGCATGATATCGTCCCCATTCATTTCTCCACCCCCTTTCAGCTATTCCTTTATTATAATATGAACAGAGTAACTGACAAAATGAAAAGTTTCATGTTAATTCAGCAAAAAACCGGCAATGACTTCATTGCCGGTTTTTTCATCTTTATATTTAAGTAGTATCATCTCTTCCCCATCCCTGAATACCATCGTCTTCAATGATTCCCAGTGTGACATCCGTTATGTCAGGGTCAGCAATCAATTTTTCCTGGATTGAAAACTTAATGTCGTCCGCTTGTGATAATGGCAGTCCTTTTTTCAACTCTAGATATGCCTCGACATGATAATATCTCCCTTCTTGGATAATTCTCATTTTAAATATATCCATTACCATATCGTGTTCAAGTATCATATCGGCAACCTTGTTTTCAACATCTTTCGGGGCAGCCACTCCAATCAAACCGACCATGTTGTCATACCCCACTCTGAATGCTACACCTACCATCAGGAACCCTATGATGATCGTGACGATTCCATCCAGAAGCTGAAAAGCTGTGAAGTAAGAAACGAGTACCGCAATAAGTGCAAGGACAGCTCCACATACTGCTACTACATCTTCATAAAAAACGAGCCTGGTAGGAGGAGAAGCTTTTTTTACATTTTTGATGGCCCCTTGTATGATTCCCATGCCCTTTCTGATATCTCTGGCTTCTTCCCCGATTTCCTTCATCACCTTGACTAGGATAGCTCCATCAATAATGATATTCAATAATAATATGGATAGATTGAGCAGAATCCCCCTTACCTCTGCCGGATGATTGATCAGGTGAACACCTTCTTTGATTGTTTCATACGCCATGATGGATACAACAATCACGGCAATCATACAGAATAGATTGATGACACGGCCAAAACCTGTCGGGAATTTCTTAGTGGGTTCTTTTTCGGACAGTACACTTCCGATAAACACAAAACCTTGGTTTATAGAGTCTGCCAATGAATGCATGGCAGATGCAAACATCGCCCCGCTTCCGCTGGCCACATACGCAGCTCCCTTAGCTATTGCAAGTACAGTATTGCCAATCATCGCATACAAAGAGGACTTATTCCCTTTCTTCACTAATTCCCATATCGATTGCTTACTCATACAATTCACCTCTGGACTTCTTTATCTAAAGTTTCTTTTCGTGAAGAACATTTTGGTTGTGTTAAAGATTATTGTTGGTTTTTGAATGTTTCTAACTGTTGATTGGAGTGCAAGACGAAGACTCCTGCGGGAGAAGTGACTATTGTGAGACTTGTCCAGCTCCGGGCTTAGAGGCACATGTCATAAGTCAAATCGTCCAAGAAGGCAAAAAACGCCTTCTTGGACGATTCGCCTTATGCCACCCGCCTCTGAACAAAGCCCCTCCGCTTTTCTATCCCGCAGGAGCGTAGCGACGAGGAGGCTCACGTGTCACCCGCGGAAAGCGAAGTCTTGCACGGAAATCTACAGCGGCCTTTAACAGACCCTTTATAAAAAGGACTTCAATCAAATTTAGTATCTCTCCAAAGAATAAGTTTCATTAGTGAATTGACGAACCATTTTTCCTTTCTTATACTGAAAAATTATAAGGGGTTCTCAGAGAGAAAATCATCCACAAAGAAATGGAGCACAAAAATGGATTTTACGATTCAACATCTTTCTTTTTATTTGATTCAAGTAGATGGAAAAGGTGAAGAAGCAGATAAACATTATAAACACTTTCAAACACTTTCTTCCGAACAATACGAGGAAAGCCATCTGAAGACATTCCTGGATGGGGAACTAACGAAAATTGTAAAAAGAAAGGTTGACCGTCACGCCAAGTCGGATTCAGCCCCTACCAAAATCGGACGGTTTATAGTAGAACCGGGCCATGAACTAACTTCCAATCCAAACTACAATTTATTTCATAAGACGAGATCCGCTGAAGATAAGGAGACGTTCAGGGATGCTTGTGACCAGATTGTTCAAATGTATATCGAGACAAGTGCGATTCGTGGTGGAGCTTTATTAGTAGCTACTGCAAAACTGACAAAATTCTTCGATGAACCTTTTGTGTTCATAATGAAGTGTGACTTTGAACCAAAGGTGGCAAGAATTACAGATGCATCCACCCTGATTCACAATGTCGAAATGGCCATCACCACTAAAAATATGAAATCGATTCAATACCCTTACATGCCTGAAGAAGGAATGATGGATTCCGCTGAACTGAAAATCCATCAAGCATCCCATGCACGCTACTTTGAAGACTTCCTTAAGTGGGTCGAATATGAGAAATCGATGCCAGAGATCGTGAAGTCCCAAGTATACGGCATGGTGAAGGAACATATTGAAGAAACATATGTAGAAGAAAGCGATGAACGGGTGGAGTTCGAACAGGCAATGGAGGAATGGGCGATCAGTCCGAAACGGGAGCTGCAGGAACGTTTCTCCACCGAGCAGGTAGTCGAGGCTGCATCTCAAATTGTCGAGCATTCTCCAGAAGTGGAATTGAAAGTCAAGCTTGATCATGTTTCGGTAAAAGCCCTTCTCTCCGACTTCGGTGACAGCATTCATTTAGCGAAAGTGAACGGCAAATATGTCCTTATGATCGAAAGCGATTCGGTAATGTTCGAAAAAGGTTTCTCACCGTTGGAATTTTTAAAACCAGACGACCTGCATGAAGTAATCCAGCGAATAGAAACAAAAGAATAGATTAAAAAAGTCACGGAACTTCCCGTGACTTTTTTAATGTTCCGGTCCCATTGTTTATGGAGTTTTTTCAAAAAATAAAAAAAACAGTTGTTTTAAAGATGGATATCAAATAAAATTAGTAAGAAAATTCTATCTTTTACAGGAGAGTTAACATGTTAAATAAGAATCAGCTTAACGATATCAAATCCCTCCAGGATATTTGTGAAGACCATGATGGGATAAAGTTGAAATTGAATTGGGACATGCTTGCACAAAGAGGTTCTCTAAAAGATGATTATTTTTTTTACGATAAGAATCAATTGTCCGGATATCTTGCTCTTTATGGTTTCGGCAATCGATATGAATTGTGCGGGATGGTTCATCCCCTGACCAGGAAACGGGGAATCTTTCATCACATGTTCAGCGAAGCGCTGGAGTCATTGAAACACAGGGATGCGAGTTCCCTTCTAATCAATGTCCCCGGTACGTCTCAATCTGGCAAAATATTCGCTTCTTCGATTGGGGCAGCATATGACTTCACAGAGTATGAAATGAAATGGGATCCGAGTTGTCATCTACCCTTGACGGAGAATATCGTTACCAGACAAATGAGGGATGAGGATATTCCCTTTTGCATCAAATTAGACATCGAATGTTTCGGTACTAGCCACTCTGATGCTGAATCCAGGATGAAGCAGATTAGTAAGGAAACCGGACAAAGAAGTTTGATGATCGAAGCTGGCGGAAAAGCTGTCGGGAAAATCCGGGTACAGCGAATGCAGGGGCAGAGTTTCATCTATGGATTTGCGGTTGAGCCTTCATTTCAAGGTATGGGGATCGGACGAAAGGCACTCTCGCTTACTGTCAGAGAGGAATCCCAATGGACACAGGATATATTCCTTGACGTTGCAGCGACGAACAGCAATGCATTGAAGCTATACGAAAAAAGCGGTTTTAAAACGATATACAGCCAGGATTATTATAGATACAATATTTGACCTCAATCGGGTGGTAATAAGGTGCTGCTGACCTTTCACCACCCTTTTTCATGAGTAAAACTTATGCTGGATGGACCACTTGGATTCGTCTTCAATGTTAAGCACCCCATGGGAATACATCGGCTGCCTGCGCTTATCTGTCGGTGAACCCGGGTTAAATAATAATACGCCTTGATGGTACCGTAGATAAGGAATATGGGAATGTCCAAAGACGATTAAATCAACCGGATCGTCATTAAAAGCTTCCTCTGCTCTTTTTTCAGTAGTCTTGCCGCTGCCGTCTCCATGGACGACCCCTATTCTGATTCCATTTAATACCAATTTCCTTTTCTTAGGGAGCATTTCCTGTAATCCCTCTTCATCAACATTTCCTGCCACTCCGGTCATTTCCCCGTATTCCATCAAAATGTTATGAGTGTCAACAGTTTGAAAATCCCCGGCATGAATGATCCGTTCACTATCATTAAGATCATTCACTAAATCGACCGGAAATCCTTTTCCCTTCTTAGGCAAGTGTGTGTCTGAAAGTATGGTTATTTTCATCTTCTTCTCCTTTCGATATTAAAAATCAAAACTATTGGGGTTGTTTGATGTTTCAAAATGGCTGGTTGGTGGAAAGATGCAATTATCAAGCATAAACGAGGGGATAACATGCTATTTTCACTGCAAAAGCAATTCAAGAGACCGAAGGGAATCCTGGGGTGGATCGTCGGAAAGGTAATGGAATTCGACAACCGGAGAATCAATAAGTGGTCCATTCAGCGGCTGCCCATCAAAAAAGGAGACCACATCCTTGAAGTAGGATTCGGACCTGGTTATTGCATCAATAAAATCATACAAGATTATCGTGGCTCGAAGGTAGACGGAGTCGACATATCATCCACGATGAAGGAGGCTGCCCACCAAAAAAACAAGGCAGCCATCGAGGAAGGCAGAGTCCGTTTATTTGTCCAGGACATTTCTCAATTCCATATAAAGGACGAGGAATATGACCATATTTTTTCTGTGAATAATTATCCACTGTGGAATGACGCGGAAAAAGCTCTATCCCATTTACATCAAATGCTCAAACCCGGCGGAACCCTGGTTATTACCGTACAACCCAGGGGTGAGGAAGAAAAAGACAGCAGAGCCCACAGTTACGCAGAACAAATTTCGAACGATTTGGACGGTGCAGGATTCAAAAGCGTTCAAATATCTTATAAAAAAGTACGTCCTGCATTAACTGTTTCTGTAAAGTGCACTAAATAATGGTTAACCTCCCATAATCCTTCTGGAAGGTTTTTTATTGTGCAGCTGGAATCTTAACCAACCATCAATTATCCTGTGCAAATCATCAACAAATTACCGTTCAAATCCCGAAAATTAAAATAGGAAAAATCAGGGAATGTGACAATTTCTGATTCTACAGCCACACCTCTTGAAAGGAAGTCTTCTCTTACTCTTCCTATTTCCGTTGTATGAATGTTACAAATCGGCACGGTGGATGCTGACGGCATATATGACTCTTCTTTTTCTAGAGTCAGAGATGTCTCCCCCATGGAAAATGTATAGACAGGCAGTCCATCTATTTCACGATATTGCTCTTGATCAATCTTTAATCCCAGTATCTGCCCGTACCAATCCACAGATTTTCTCAAGTCGGCAACAGGAATAAATACAGTATTAATTTTATTTACTATCAAAATAAAAGCCTCCTTATTTATCCAAAAAAACATCTTAGAAATGGATTGTCAATTTAACATTAACTGAATTTTCCAAAAGAGACAACAAAAAGAAGCTGGGATTAAACTAAAAAACCACCACATAAAGAGGTACAATTTTAGAGTAGTCTCTTAATACCGCTATTACTTTATACCCCAATATGTATATTTTGCGACAAAAATACCTGCCTTTCTTCATCAATGAGGACACTTGATCAAAGACAAGAAATATGTAAAGTTTCTTTTCTCTCAGGAGAGTGAAACAAGTTACTAGGATCAATAGCCGCCGGACAGTAAAAAACAGCCAGCCCCCAAAAGGACTGACTGTTCAGCTATTTATTCTTCAGTGTTGCTTTCTTCAGTATTTGACTCTTCTTCTGTATTAGACTCTTCTTCCATTTGTTCTTCTGTTCCTGTATCTTCTTCTGTTTCCCCGCTGCATCCTGCTGCAAATCCAATTACTGATACCGACGTCAAAAGCATTAATAACCATTTCTTCATTGATTTCATGTAAAGACCTCCTAATAAGATGCATTTGTAATACACCTCTATCATATCGATTTTTCACCGATAGAAAAGTCTTTTTACCATAAATTAACCTATCTTTAAACCTCGTTTACTTAATAACCATCAAGTTTACAAAATAATATGTGAATCATTTACTTTGGAGCGAATTCACTTTCACTGCATCGATTAATTCTTTTATTTCGCTGAGCCTGTTCTCCTGAAGGAGGTCGATGATCCGGCTCCCGACTACAACTCCGTCACAATTCTCGGTCATCCCTTTTACATGCTCAGGGGTGGAGATACCAAAGCCAGCAAGGACAGGTACTTTACTATATTCTTTTAGTATTTGCAGATGATCGCCAATCTTTTCATTAACAGCATTTCTCGCCCCTGTCGTACCGTTTATGGTCACGGCATACAAAAATCCTTCCGTCAGATTTGCAAGTTCACTGATCCGTTCACGGGAACTGGTCAAGGTTGCAAGCTGAATGATTGCTATCCCGTGTTTCTCAGCAGGCGCCGAGACCAAATCAAGGTGCTCAACTGGCAGATCCGGGATAATCAGCCCGTCCACTCCAGCTTCTTCACATCGAGTGAAAAAGCGGTCAATGCCGTATTTAAAAACCGGATTGATGTACGTCATGAACACTAGTGGTACGCCAATTTCTTCTCGTCTCCGGACTAACTCATCCAATACCTGCTGCAAGGTGACTCCTTTTTCGAGAGCCCTTTTTCCTGCTTTCTGGATTGTAGGGCCATCAGCGACCGGATCTGAGAAGGGGATGCCGACTTCGATGGCCGTCGCCCCGGCTTCCTCGAGTTGTTTCAATGTATCTATAAAACTCTCGATCCCCCCATCTCCTGCCATGATATAGGGGATGAACAATTTATTTCCTTTATCCAATTCATATTGAAATGCCTGTTCCATGAAAACCTTACCCATTCTCATTACCTCCCAGCAATTCCTTCACTTGTTCCACGTCTTTATCTCCTCTTCCCGACAGACAAATGACGACCGATTCGCCCGGATTCATATCCTTTGCTAAATTCAACGCATAGGCAACAGCATGTGAGCTTTCCAATGCGGGAATGATCCCTTCTGTTTGAGACAACTGCTTGAACGCATCCAATGCTTCTTTGTCAGAGATTGAAGTATATTGGACTCTATTAATATCCTTCAAATAGCTGTGTTCGGGACCGACCCCGGGATAATCCAGCCCGGCAGAGACAGAATGGGCTTCCTGAATCTGGCCATCATCATCCTGGAGGAGATACATTAAGCTCCCGTGAAGTATCCCCGGCGTTCCTTTCGTAAGGGTTGCCGCATGTTTATCTGAATCGAGGCCGGAACCGGCAGCTTCGACCCCATACAATTGAACATCTTTATCTTCAATAAACGGGTGGAACATCCCGATTGCGTTGCTTCCTCCCCCTACGCACGCCACAATCGCCTGCGGGAGTGAGTTTTCTTTTTCGAAAAATTGTTTCTTCGTTTCCTTTCCAATTACACTTTGAAAATCCCGTACCATTTTTGGGAACGGATGTGGACCAAGAACCGATCCGATAATATAGTGAGTATCCTCCACATTCGTGACCCAGTAACGCAGGGCTTCGTTGACTGCATCTTTCAATGTGGCGCTTCCTGCCGTAACACTGATCACTTTGGCACCAAGCAGTTCCATTCGGAAAACATTCAATTTTTGCCTTCTGATATCTTCTTCACCCATAAAAATGACACACTCAAGGTTCAGAAGCGCACAAACTGTAGCGGTGGCTACCCCATGCTGACCCGCCCCGGTTTCGGCTACAATCTTCCGCTTGCCCATCCGTTCGGCCAAGAGGGCCTGACCAATTGTGTTATTGATCTTGTGGGCTCCGGTATGGTTTAGGTCTTCCCTTTTCAGATACAGTTTTGCCCCGCCTGTTTTTTCCGTTAAATTTTCCGCAAAGTAAAGTGGATTCTCCCTCCCGACATATTCCTTAAGATAATACCCCAGCTTCTGCTGGAATTCTTCGTCCTGTGAAGCTTCATTATAAGCCGCTTCAAGTTCCTTTACTGCTTTCATCAATGTTTCAGGAACATATTTTCCACCAAACTGTCCAAATAACCCCTTTTGGTCCGGCTGTGCATAAATCATTGTCATTCCCCGCTTTCACTATCTGTTTTTATGGCTCTTACTTCATTAATGAAATCCAATATCTTTTCTTTATCTTTGATTCCGCCGCTTTCCACTCCGCTTGAAACATCGACCATATAAGGTTTTACTATGCTGATTGCCTTCCTTACGTTATCCTTCTTCAAGCCTCCTGCGAGTATCAATTTATGATTACTGGAGTGATAATTTTTAAGATAATCCCAGTCGAAAGAGGTCCCGTTGCCTCCCCTGTACGGTCCTTTTCCACTGTCAACAAGCACGAATTTGCCACTATAATGCGGCAGGGTATTTAAATCTCTCTTTTCTTTAACCGCAACTGCCTTTATATAAGGAACGTTTAGGTTACTGCAAAATGCCGGACTTTCATCTCCGTGCAGTTGAACATAGTTGAGATTCACCTTTTGTACGATGGATTCCAGTTCCTCCTTAGATGCATTCACAAATACACCGATTTTAAGAATACCTTCGGGAATTGAATCAGAGATGGCAGCCGCCTTTTCCACTGAAATTCTTCGTCTGCTGTCGGCAAAAATGAAGCCCACGGCATCTGCACCTGCTTCCACCGCCCATTGAGCCGCTTCCAAATGCTGTATCCCGCATACCTTTACTTTTGTCATAACACTCCACCCCTTAACACTTGAAGGGAGGAGAGGGTCTTTCCACTATCCTCACTTCTCATCAAGGTCTCTCCGACCAATACTCCATGAGCACCGGCTTTTGCCGCTCTTTCACAATCAGATTCATTTTTAATCCCGCTTTCACTGATCAGGACGATTTTTTTATTGTTAATCATGGCTGCCAGGTTCTCCGTTACATCCAAGCTTACTTCAAACGTTTTTAAGTTGCGATTATTGATGCCGATTATGCTCGCACCCATTTCCAAAGCAATTCTCATTTCTTCTTCATTGTGGACTTCTACCAATACTTCAAGCCCCAGATTTTCTGCATAGTCGAACAAATAGTGAAGAGTTGATATATCAAGGGCGGCTACAATCAGAAGGATGATGTTGGCACCAGCATCATGAGCCCTGTCGATCTGTATGGGATCAATGATGAAATCCTTGCATAGAATAGGGAGGCTGACCTGCTTCCTGACCTCTGCCAGGTCATTCATCGTTCCTTTAAAGTAAGGGGTGTCCGTTAAAACTGAAATGGCGGCGGCACCTGCTCGTTCATAATCCTTTGCCTGTTCGACGGGATCAACCTCCACTTTGATATCTCCTTTGGAAGGTGAAGCCCGTTTTATTTCTGCAATCACCTGCAGTCTGTCTGCTTTTACTAGAGAATCATATAAACCGCCCGAATGCTTCAATGACTGATTATATGTTTTGAAACCCTGTTCTTTCAGTTCTTTTATTTCGCCGCTTTTCCTATTTATGATTTCTTGAAGGATGGTAGACACTTAGATCACCTGCTTTCTCTTTTGCCCACTGAACGTAATCAGCGAGTGAAGGATTTCTTTCGCTTTTCCTGAGAAAATGCTTTCCCGGGCCGCTTTGATTCCCTCTGCTACCGTAGATACACTGCCATGTGCAAATAAAGCAATTCCTGCGTTGAATAAAACGGTGTCAAGATACGGTCCTTCTTCCCCTTCTAAGACCGCTTGAAGAATTAACGCGTTATCAGCAGCTTCTCCCCCTCTGATCATTGAATTGGGATAATGGGGCAGTCCGACATCTTCCCCTTTCAAGGTAAAAGAAGTGATGCTGCCGTTATCGAGCAGCACTAGATAATTTTCTCCTGCTAGTGAAGCCTCATCCATGTAATCCGCCCCGTTTAAAACAATCGCCCTTTTTCTCCCTAATTGGTCTAATACCCTGGCCATCGTCTCAAGCTTATCTCTCCTGTACACCCCGATCAGCTGAGTTTCAAGCTCCACCGGATTTGTCAAAGGACCGATCAGATTAAAGATTGTTGGAATTTTCATTTCCTTTCTGACTTTCATGATTCTCTTAAGCCCTGAATGGATGAGTGGGGCATAAAGAAATGCGATATTACACTCTGTCAGAAGGGTGTTGATATCATTTGCATGGAAGTCCAGAGACACTCCCAGGTTCTCCAGTACGTCGGCACTGCCGGTTTTACTTGAAATGCTTCTGTTTCCATGCTTTGCCACCTTCACTCCCGCACCGGCCAAAACAAATGCACTCGTTGTACTGATATTGAAACTGTTGGAGCCGTCTCCACCGGTCCCGCAGTTATCCAATACTCCACTCATATTGTTTCTTACAGGCAAGGCCTTTTCCCTGAGCACTTCGACCAGCCCTGTTATTTCGTCCACTGATTCACCTTTTGTTTTCAACAGTGTCAAGAAACACGCGATTTGACTATCTGTCGTTTCGTCACTGAATAGTTCGTATGCTGCTCTTCTCATCTCATCTCTCTCTAATGAATGTCCGTTAGATAGCTTTTGTAGAAACTGTTTCACGGGTATTCCCCTTTCTCATCTCATCTATAAAATTATTCAGCATTTTTCTGCCAGTAGCAGTCCCTATCGATTCCGGGTGAAATTGTACCCCGAAAACAGGGTAACGTATATGTTTTATAGCCATGATTTCTTTGTCATCCATCGATACGGCAGCAGTTTCGAACTGTGGCGGAAGGGAATCTCTTTCTATGACCAGCGAATGATATCTCATCACACTCAATGGCTGACTTAAATATTGGAATATTCCATGACCGTTATGACGTATCAGGGATGTTTTACCATGCATGATGTGGTCTGCAATCACGATGTTTGCACCAAAGGCCGCTCCGATTGCCTGATGGCCCAAGCACACACCCAGAATCGGCACGCTAGAGTGAAGATTCTGTATAATATCGATGCAGATACCCGCATTTTCAGGTGTTCCAGGTCCGGGAGACAAAATGATTCCGGATGGATTCAGCTCCTGAATTTCTTCGATTGTGATTTGATCATTTCTTTTTATTAGAACTTCCTCACCAAGTTCCTTTAAATACTGATACAGGTTATACGTGAAGGAATCATAATTGTCGATGAGCAGGATCATACTCCCACCTCCAATAAAGATTTGGCTTTATTGATCGTTTCTTCATATTCACTTTTAGGATCAGAGTCATAAACAATACCGGCGCCAGCCTGAACATAAGCAGTATTATCCTTCAATACGAGCGTCCTGATCGCCAAGGCAAAATCAAGGTTGCCGTTCACCCCTATATAACCGATGGCTCCTGAGTAAACCCCTCTCTTTTTTACCTCAAGTTCATTAATAATCTGCATGGCCCTGATTTTTGGAGCACCACTTACTGTTCCGGCCGGTAAGCAGCTTACCAAGGCTTCGAGAGCAGTAACCTCTTCTTTGAGAATTCCTTTCACTTCGGATACCAGATGCATCACATATTTATACCGCTCCACCAGCATGTATTTTGATAATTTGATCGATCCGGGTTCGCACACCTTTCCTAAATCGTTTCTCCCTAAATCGACAAGCATCCTGTGCTCAGCCACTTCCTTCTCGTCTGAAGCCAGTTCATTTTCCAAAAGGTGGTCTTCCTCTTCGGTGGCCCCTCTTTTTCTCGTTCCAGCTATTGGGTTGGTTGTAATCCTCCGGCCTTGTACTTTTACCAGGCTTTCAGGTGATGCCCCGAGTACCACATAATCTTCAAAGTCTATGAAGAACATGTATGGTGACGGGTTGGATTGTCGCAGCCTTCTGTAGAAGCTGAACGAATCTTCAGTAAAAGATGCCTGCATTCTTTGAGAAAGTACGACCTGAAAAATATCTCCATTCCTGATATATTCTTTAGCTGTTTTAATTTTTTCGATAAACTCCTGTTCAGATAGTTGAGATTGAAACTGCAGTCCTTTCAGCTGTACTTTTTTGACATCAAGGTAAACATTTGTAATCTGGTTTTCGACTTCATTCAGCTTTTCTTCAAGCTTGCCTTTTTCTGCATCCAGGACTACGATATACATTTTTTGTTCAGCATGATCGAAAACAATCACTTTTTCGTAAAACATTAAATGAAGATCGGGCATATTTAATTCATCATGAGGCACGGGCCCGATATCTTCATACTGCCTGATCGAGTCATACCCGAGGTATCCGATGCCTCCTCCTGCAAAAGGTAAATCAAGATCCTGTTGATCTACATGAGGGACGAGATGTTGGATAATTTCTATCGGATTACCTTTGCGCTCTTCTTTTTCACCTGTCTTGTGATTTACGATTTGTACTTCATCTCCGTGTGCTTTACATTCTAAATAAGGGTCGCTTCCAACGAAGGAATATCTTCCTGACTGCTCATGCTTCAATGAACTTTCGAGCAAAAACTTTTTAGATCCCTTCAAGGACTGATAAAGGGAAATGGGCGTGTATAGATCACCATTTAATTCTTTCACTGCATAATTGACTGCTTCCTGCTGTTTCACTTTCCATTCCTCCAATCAAATAAAAAAGTCCCCTATAAACACAGATGTAATGTGCTTATAGAGGACGATGCTGACCGCGGTGCCACCTCAGATTGGAGTAACAAATTTACTCCCTCTTCATTTCGAATACAGGGTTTAAATCCCGATATTCTATCCATATAACGGTGGAATCCCGTATGACCCTACTTCACTTTTCAAGTCATCTCTCATAAGTCCATTCGACTTAAGCTATCCTGCCAAGGTCTCACCGCTCCTTGACTCTCTGTAAAGCTTCACTTAAGCTTACTACTCTTATTCGACGATTTACTATATGTTATTTTAGAAACAATAAAAAAGGGCATCTCATTCCTTATAAAAAGGACGAGATACCCGTGGTGCCACCTTTGTTGACTGCCTGAACAGTCCACTCTTCCGCATCGAAGTCCATAGCTTGAATGCGTGTCTTTTGTAACGATAAGACATTCGCCAAAGCCTACTCTCCAAGGGATTTCGGTTTGGAGGCTCGGAAGTCCATTCCCCAAAGCATTCACACTAGTTCACACCGGCCACTAGCTCTCTTAAGTGTCTGCAAAGGGTACTTCTCTTCGTCAACGCCATTCGCTCATTGAATTATTGTTTTCTATACTAATCCGTTTCACTTTAGATGTCAACACAAAACATGAACATTTTTTTGAATTCACTTAATATTTACCATCAGTGAATCACCGATTGGCTCATATCCGATCTCCATATAGATCTTGTTGGAAGTCGGATTCTCCAAGTCAGTGTACAACGTACAGAATTCAAACTCTTTTAGCAATAACCTGCTCAACCCTGCTACAACGGCGGACGCATATCCATTCCTCCTATGTGGCTTCGGGGTATAGACAAAATTCACGGTGATCCCCCTATCTGTCCATCTCCCGCCTCTTGCCATGGAAACAGGTTCCCCATCAACTTTCCAAAAATAGAGGTACTTTTCATTAGAAATCATATCCTGCGCCCTTTCAAGAGCTTCATGTTCGGATAAAATGTGTACCCCTGTCTCTTCAGTAAAAGCCTTTACCCATTTAGCCAGAAGGAGGAGATCTTTCTCCTTCGGTGTAACTAATCTACCTTCAGGGGATGCACTATCATTTACTTGATTCAACTTGTATATACGTTGATTCATACCGATTTCATGATTACAGCCTTTCAGATTGCACCATGCTTCAGTAAGTTTTTGTGCGGTAGTCTTTTCAGAGACGAATCCCGGGACCGCTAATCCTTCCTTACTTAAAAGTTTATTCAGTTCTTCTGCAATGGTGTGGTAATCTTTGTCATCCATTTCAAGAACTGCCACCAAATGATGCGGCGGTGTCATGATGAAAGCACCCTTAACCTGGGAACCTTCACCCTCCACGCTAATGAGAAGAGGGTCTTTATACCTGTCACCGGTCTTGATATTATTCAACAGCCCCAGTGGTAAATTATTTTCAGCTTCCTTCGTTAGAAGAAACGGATACACACGGCTGTAAAAGCTATTGATATCGTTATATTTTGTCAGCTTCCAACTCATTTTCCTCACCCCTTCTTTAGAATTCTATCTTCTTTTATCATTTTCCTTTAAATAAATAAAGGGAGATTCCAACTAAGGAATCTCCTCCAAACTCTAATATAATAATTTTCTCTTTGTGAGCAGCGAAACTGTTATATACATGAAGAAGGATATGAGTATCGGGAATACGACGGTGTGCATATCCAGATAGTTTGGCAGGAAACTGTGAAATATAATGTATGAAATCAATCCTGATAGCATGGAGGCCAGCGCTCCATAGGCATTTCCAGTCTTCCAGTATAAACCTAGTACAATAGGCCAGATGAACACTGCTTCCAAGCCTCCGAATGAAAATAGATTCAGCCAGATGATGAGCTCTGGCGGACTTAATGCCATCAGGAATACAGCAATCCCTGTAATGGATGTCACAAGGAAGCTCATCTTTTTAACCGTTTTTTCCTCTGCCTCTTTGTTTACAAAATTCATATAAAGATCTTTCACGATGGCAGATGAGACAATCAATAACAGCGAATCGACCGTTGACATTATGGCTGCCATTGGGGCGGCAAGTACGATCCCTGCCAGCCACGGAGGCAGTACTTCCAAGGCAAGCAGAGGCATGACTTTATCGGCAACCTCCACTCCGGGCATCACCGCACGTGCCAGAACCCCGATTAGATGCATCCCGAGCATAATCGAGCCGACTACAATCGTCCCGATGACCAGGGCTCGGTGCAGGGAGCGAGAGTTTTTATAGCTCATGGCCCTTACAGCTACTTGTGGGAGACCTATGACCCCTACCCCTACCAGGATCCAAAAGGAAGAAATATATCTTGCACTCAACTCCCCATTTGCACCATTCGGACTTAAAAGATTGGGGTTTTCCGCTTTTAGATCCATCATGATATTTTCCATGCCGCCTCCTGCAATGATCGTAGCAATCAATAAGATGATCGTACCACCAAGCATCACGACCCCTTGTATTGCATCAGTGACGGCCACAGCCCTGAATCCGCCGATGATGACATATACAAGCACTGAAATGGCAAATAGAAATAACGCACTCTTATAAGAGAGACCCGTTAAAGATTCTATTAATCTAGCTCCCCCGACCCATTGCGCAATCATCGCAGAAAACAGGAAAATAATGATGCTTACAGCGGAAAGGATTGTTATGTAATGATTTTGATAACGTCCTTGCAAGTAATCGACCAACGTAACAGCATTATATTTCCGAGACATGATCGCAAACTTTTTCCCGAGTACAAGAAGGACAAAGTATCCGGTTACCACTTGGGACATTGCAAGAAGTACCCAGGATAAGCCAAATGAATAAGCTGCACCGGGTCCACCAATGAAACTGCTCGCACTTCCATATGTAGCAATCATGGTCATAGCCAGAATGAAACCGCCAAGCTGCCTGCTTCCCAGGAAGTAATCCTGTACGAAAGAATCTGCTTTCCCGATTTTCCTTGATGAATAGACTCCAACAATAAAAATAATAATTAAAAAGACGATCATAGGAATCAATGCCATACTATTCACGATATTCACCCTCATCTCCATCAAAAGGAATATCTGTAAGCAAATATCTTACAACCAACACCACTAAAACAACCATCAGCAGAAAACCTGCAATGCAGCTGTAGAAAAACCACGCAGGCATTCCCATGATCCAGTCATAATCTGTGACGGGGCCATCGCCAAGTCCAAACGCAAAGCCGTACCACCATAAAAAATTTATCACAACAAGGCCAACTCCGATTAAAGCTTCGCGGTGAGCGATATGAAACCGTTTATCTTCTTTTTCATTCACTCTCATCTCCCTCCTTTATCATTCCGATGTGCACATTCTTTTACAATTTACGACAGTAGGCAGCGAATTGCAATAACTTCCCTATTTTCAGAAGAAAAAAAGACAATCCCGAAGCTTTGCGCTCCGGGATTGTCTCTACGATTTATTAAAGGGGGGTAATCATGAACCATTCTCCAATATAAAAAGAAAGAGGGGGAAACTCTTGTAATTTCATTGAGAATGATTTTCAATATCATTGTAATTCTTATATTAGGTTTTGTCAACAAAAAAAGATATCTTTTTAAGATTGAATTGTTTTATGACTCATAAGGCTTGAAGTTTCTTGATTTCTTCTTGTTCGGGCAAGCATTCTAAACAACAGGTAATTCAATGAAAAGACGATTACCGCAGCTATTTCTAAATTAATAATATAAATGATACCCTCACCGAACCATAATAATGGTGTGTTTCCTTCAGGCGGCCCGGCCAGAAAGAAATAGTTAGACCCGATTAATTTGTTCAGGATGAAAATGGGAACGGCTAAACAATTCAACATGCCAAGACCATAGAGAATGGATCTTTTACGAAGAGGATAGTAATCAAAATAAAATAAGTACAGGACCATTAATGGAATTGCCATATGATGAATGAAATATTTAATATATCGAAAATGTGGAAAAGAATAAGGATTGTCGGGAGTGATAAGTGCCAAGATGGGAGGAATAAAACCTATATACAGAAAGAGGTAAAACAACCTGCTGTCACGTTTGAAATATAAATAGATGCCAATAAATGTACTGATGCTGCATAGTTGAAGGGGCAGCGCTGTCTGGATTGCCCAGAGCCCATTCGCTGCCATCCAAATCTGATAGCTGAATTCAGAAATACATAAAATACCGACAAGTATAGTTCCCAGCCATTTAACGTCTGTAAATTTGGTGAAGCACCATAAGACCCCTGCAGCCAGCAAAACAAACAATAGCAATGTCAGAAGATGTTCGCCTGAAAACAATTGGAAATCCATCATTCTTTCGGGTGAAAGCATATTGATTCACTCCCTTACCTTCATGAATTATGAAACCTGACCCCTTCCAACAAATAAACAAACATACCTTCATGAAAGGAAATATTTGGTGCCAAAATAATTGAATTGTGGTAAAATTCTAAATTGAAATCAAAATATAGATATAGAAAGATTGAGGGGATTTTGGTGAAAGAAAAACTAAAGTCATTCGGTGTGCCTTTGATGATCATCTTACTGCTTTTGGGTGCACTATTTATCCACCAATTACTGGAGGTCAAGAAACAGCCTCAGCCAGAATGGAGCCGTTCGGTTCCGTTGGGATTCACTTCTGAAGAACGCCCTCAGGCATTTTTCAACAACGGCAGCCTTTTCTTAACGGATAAAGGAAAAGTGCGGCAGTTGGCATTTGATGATCAATTCAACATAACGCAAGATTCTGTCCAGAATACTAAAATAACTCGGGGCCACCCTTTCTGGTCTGACGGATCTGTCTTTATACAAATGAAATCAGGACAATTGGTTGCAACTGAAAACAATAAGGACATCGTCATTTCAGAGAATGCTGCCGGGCTTAGTACATCTAGCGATAAAATATATTACTGGGTGGACAATGAGTTGTTCACATTGAACCCAGCTGATTTATCAAGCAGAAGCGTTCATTTGTTTTCTAAAAACATAATGGACGTTTATCAAGGAAATAACGGCAGTGCGATTGTTCAGGAACAACTTAATAATAATTCTGCTGTTCTACATTATATGGATGAAAATGAGAAAATAGTAGGAGATCCTTTTGCAACGGTCAACATCTCAACGAATCATCATATTGACGGATTGACCTATGGAGTAGAAAACAATACTCTGACAGTCCTTTATAATGAAGAAATGAGAGCTCAAGGCGTTTTAAGCTATAAAATCATGAAGCTCGAAACCTCTTTAGACAAAATCGGAACCGACACCCTGAAACCTGAAGGTCTTAAGTTTCTTAATACGTATTCAGGTGAGATGCTACAGGGACCACGTTCTCCAAAGTTGGTGAATATTGATGGAAAGAATTCTATCCTATTCACCTCTGAAGGCCATAAAGTTAGTGACCATAACGCAGTGAGCGTATACTTGGCACCTTTAGAGGATGCGTCCAGTTTAAAGGCTAAACCTTTTGGAACAACCAAGCATTATTCATATCTTCCTTTACAGTTGACCCAAAACAGTATCGCTTGGCTGGACTATGATGGAGATACGTATGAACTGTTCGGTGCTTCTCAGGATCCAGAAGTGATTTCAGCAAGTGTTGAACTCAACAAACGGAACGTAAAAGAAGCTGTCAACAACAGTATAATGATGATATTCAGCAGTGTTGTCACCATCTTGACGTCGTTCTATTGGGTGCTGCCTTCATTATTTCTGCTCATCCTTCTGTATATGTTCAAACCAAATATTTTTGAAAAAGAAGGCATTAACTGGGTGGAATACGCTTCAATACTCATATTCCTGATCATGCCACTTACATTTATGAATAAAGCCATGAATGGATACTTTTACTTTATTGCTCCCGATTACCTTACGTTTACAGGGAGCGGGTATGTTGGAATAATGGTCATCACTCTGCTGACCGCTCTGATCTGGAAGGTTGGAAGAAATCCTGACTGGGGAACATTTGGAGGAGTATTTTACTTTATGGGCGTATACATCCTTTTGTACGTCACTTCCTTTGGTCCATATATATTTAATTTATTTTAAAATGCCTCAAAGCAATTTATTTTCAAAAAAACCTGAAACGGCACTTCCCGTTTCAGGTTTTTTCATTCATCGATATATTTCCAATCACTTCGTTTGTAGAAATAGATATACACTGCGATGCTAAGCGTAAGCCAGCCTCCGCCGGCTGTAAATCCCCCGACGATATCACTCGGATAATGAACACCCAGATATACCCTGCTGATTCCGATTAAAAATATCAGCACAGATAAACCGAGTACGCTCAGCCACTTGTACACTGCCCTGTCCAACGCACGAAATAGCATAAATGCCATAGCGCCGTAAAAGATAAAGGAACCCATCGAGTGACCGCTCGGAAAGCTGTATCCCCCCTGCTCGATCAGGGCTTCAATATCGGGCCTGTCCCGTTTGAATATCCATTTCAACAGCCAATTAAAACCTGCCCCCAGGCCGACTGTCAAACTCAAAAATAAAGCGAGAGGATATTTTTTCATAAATATTAATACGATGACTATCCCAATCGTGCAGATACTCAGCCATTTCACTCCACCCATAAAGGTAATGGAAGTCATCAATGTTGTCAGCTTAGGAGAAATAAACCCGTGAACAACATTGAAAACTCCATTATCAAAGCCCGCAATTTCATTCTCTTTCCACTCTTCCAGGATTGAAACAAATCCCCATGTGAAGATACCTAAACAGATTAAAGAAATGATGAAAAATACGGCCTTTTTTACATGTCTTTCCTCCAACGTGTATCTCCTTCCCTTTTATTGATTTATTGTGCTTTTTTCTTTGTAGTTGTTTTCTTTTTAGCCGGTTTCTTTTTTGCGGTCTTCTTCTTATCCGGCTTTTCCGCCTTTTCCGGCTTTGTCGAATCAATTGAAGCCTGAAGGGCTGCCATTAGGTCCGTTACATTTTCTTTCGGAGCCTTTTCTTTAGCAGTTACGATCTTCTCCCCTGTTTGCTTGGATTCAATCAACTGACTGAGTCGCTCTCGGTATTCATCATGATAATTTTCCGGCTGGAATTCTGATGTCAATTGTTCAATGAGCATCGTGGCCGTTTCCAACTCTTTTTCCGAAATTTCATCGTTCTCGGGTACATTCGGTACATCCCTAGAAGTCCGTACTTCATCAGGATAGTGAATCGTTTCCATCACTAATGTATTTTCATATACCCTTACTACAGATAATTGTTCTTTAGATCTCATCGTAATTTTTGCGATCCCTACCTTCCCCGAAGTCACTAAAGCTTTTCGCAGAAGAGAATAAGCTTTTTTCCCTCCATCATTCGGTGAGACAAAATAACTTCTGTCATAAAAGATCGGATCGATTTCATCGATTTTAATAAAATCTAAAATCTCAACCGTTTTTTCTGCATTAGCTTCTTTAATTTGGTTCAGCTCATCTTCTTCCAATACCACAAATTTCCCTTTCGTAACCTCGTATCCTTTGACTATGTCGTTATGATCAATTTCTTTATCGCAGACCGGGCAGACTTTTTCATATTTGATTGGCGTGTGGCATTCTTTATGCAGAGAACGAAGCTTTATATCACGATCTTCAGTAGCGGAATGCAGTTTGATTGGGATATTTACCAATCCGAAACTTATGGAACCTTTCCATATGGTATGCATTACAATACCCTCCTTTTTGTATACTAAATCCTGTTAGCTTTATCTTTTAATTACTTATTACGCTTCATGCGCAAAAACATTTGGAAATAATTGAACTTGAACGAGGCTACACTAAATAAAAATAGCCAAGGTGATATAAATGAAACCGATGCTGCCCACACTTACAGAGGAAGCTCCCCTTAATGGAAAATGGAACTACGAAGTAAAATATGATGGTTTCAGAGGGATTTTAAAGATTGATTCTTCTGAAGAAATATCATTAACCAGCAGAAACAACAAGAATCTTTTAAACCATTTTCCCGAGATTGAAGAATATATAAAGGAACTCCTGAAACTCGCTTCTCCCCCCCTTCCCCTGGTGCTGGATGGTGAGATTGTTATCCTGCGTTCATCATTCAGCAGTGAATTTTTCGAACTTCAAATCCGTGGAAGGATGAAAAACAAACAGAAAATGAACGAATTATCTTCTTTAAGACCTGTGAAGTTTTTGGCATTCGACCTGATACAAAGCGGGAATGAACGATGGAGCAATCAACCATATACTAAGCGTAAAAAGGAATTGGAGAAAATGTTCTCCGCACTTGAGATCCCATTGAAACCGGACCCGGCCGATCCTGCTGTCATTCAAATGATTCCTTTCTTTACTGAATGGAATAAGGTGTGGAGTAGAGTGACAAGTGAAGAAGGTGAAGGTGTTGTTGCGAAGCTTTCAGAAAGTAAGTGGGAAGAAGGGAAAAGGAGTTCCTCCTGGCTGAAAATCAAGAATTGGAAAATAAGTCTGTGTTTTATCACTTCCGTCGATGTAAATAACGATTATTTTCATATCGGGGTTTTTGATGGTGAAAAAATAAAAAAGATCGGATTATTCCATTTTGGCATTTCTCCAAGTGAAAAGAGAACGTTAAAAGAAATCATCAAAAAAAATCATTCCCGAAAAGAAGGAAGCCATTATTTTATTGAACCGGCAATTTGTGTGGAGGTATTATACTTAAACTGGTATGAAGAACAATTAAGGGAGCCGCATTTTCACCAATTTAAGTTCGCTTCCCGTCCTGAGGAATGCACACTGGAACAATTCCTCCAGGATGAAGCCAGTTTGCCTCAAAGCGTGGAAATCACTCACCCTGAAAAAACTTTATGGGAAGCACCCCAACTTACAAAATTGGATTATATCAGATACCTTCGCAAAATATCAGTTGCAATGATGCCTTTCCTATACAATCGTCCTTTGACTTGCATCCGTTTTCCCCACGGTATGTTTGGTGAGTCTTTTTATCAGAAGAACGTTCCCGATTATGCGCCCGAGTTTATCGAAACGCATGTACTTGGCGGGATCGAATATATAGTTTGCAATGAATTGGAGAGTCTGATGTGGCTAGGAAACCAATTAGCACTGGAATTTCATATACCTTTTCAGAAAGCGGTTCAGCAGGACGTAAATGAAATCGTGTTTGATTTGGATCCGCCCAGCCGGGAACAATTTCCTTTGGCGGTCAAGGCAGCCCTTATCATGAAGGAGTTATTTGAAGGTTTGAAATTAAAGAGCTTCGTTAAAACGTCGGGAAACAAAGGCCTGCAAATCTATATCCCGCTTCCATCGGGATATTCTTGGAAAGACACAGGTGTATTCACGGAATTCATTGCTCATTACCTTGTATCCAACTATCCGGATGACTTCACGATTGAGCGGATGAAAAAGAATAGAAAGGGCCGGCTCTATGTAGATTACATTCAGCACGGAGAAGGAAAAACGATTATTGCCCCCTATTCAGTAAGAGGGAACGACAAAGCTCTTGTTGCTGCCCCGCTATGGTGGAATGAAGTAAACGAAGAACTAAGTCCCGAGCAGTTTACAATGCACGAAGTATTAAGCCGTTTTACAAAACTCGGGTGTCCATTCCGTCAATTTGACCGGGTAAAGGAGCATCAGCCTTTTCAAGAAGTTATCGGTTTTCTTAAAGGGAATACCAGAAAATGAGCCTGGACGGAGGCGTCCAGGCTCATTCTTTTACGCATTTGTAAATATCTTACTGTCGACAACTTTCTTGGCATGTGTCTGAAGCAGCCCATATGCAGCTTCTTCATTGAATTCCGTTTCGGATATCACTTCGAATACTTCAGGGTGTGACAAAGATAGATCCAGCTCGGCTTCGAACATATAGGTAGCATTTCCGATCAATTCCATAAAGTACTCGCCTGTTTCTTTACGGTTCACCACCACCCGAACCTTTCCTCCATTGTTGTATACATCGATCTCATCACCTAATCCATTCTCCCCAAGCAGACATGTGACCAGACTGGATGCTGACATCGCAGTACCGCACGCATTCGTGAATCCGACACCTCTTTCAAATGTACGGACATAGATGGAACCTTTTCCTAACAAGTGCACAAAACTTACATTCACTCCATCCGGAAAGAGGTTATTCGGTCCATTGACCGCTTCTGAGATCATCTTCTGTTCATTGGAAATGATCGTGTCTGCATCCACAATACTGATCAAATGGGGATTTGGAACCGCTAAAACCGTAAACTGCAAACGATCCGATATTTCAGGGATCTTTTGGTCTATTACTCGAGAATAATCCATATTCATCGGTACTTTATCAAGTTCAAAATACACAGGGGAAATTTCTACATTATAAGTCGGGATATCATCATAGATGGCAGGTGCTGAAGCAACTCTCAAATCAGCTTTCATCGTTTCAATGATGATACCTTCTTTATCCAATAATTCACACACATACCGTCCAACACATCTGAGACCATTTCCACACATGGAAGCTTCAGAACCATCCGAGTTAAAAACCCTCATCGCTGCATCACAGCGCTTGCTTTCCAGGACAAATAATATGCCATCCGCCCCTAAACCTTTTTGCCTGTCGCATAACGATATAGCAAGATTTTGTCTTGCTTCTTCTGTAAACGTATATCGATTCGATATTTCATCGATCAGTAAAAAGTCATTTCCCGAGCCGTGGCATTTAATTAGATTTAGTTTCATCAAGAAGCCCTCCGTTACTTTCAATCTATCAGACTATTATTTATGATTTTAGTATGAATGATACCGCAGGTGATTTCTGCAGCATCAGTAAAAGTATCATTTTTATCCTCGTCTAACAGAAACTAATTTTATCATAAGCTTGCCATATTCGATTTCATTTGGCAATGTGCTGTCATCACTCTTTATCAGTTTACTACATTGCATCCCGGATGTGTTCTTTGACGCATGTTTTTACTGAAATTACTTGCAAAAACAGTTACACTTTACATACAATGTGTCGGGTTAGAAGAATGAGTGAGGAGGGGAATAAATGGATGAATTACTATTCCGGTTTCAAGTGAGGGAAGTCAGCGAAACCGATGATGAATACAACTCACGCGATGTACATGTCTTTTGCAGGATATTGGACGAAAAGAAAGACCTTCTACAAGAAGGCCTGTTCAGAGTTCGATTTAATTCGATTGGCATTTATCCTTATCCTGCAGATATTGCGAAACAAGTCACCTCAAGGAAAGTCCAGCGTCTCTTGCTGATGGAATTGAAACGTTATATCAAACCACAAAGGAAATTCTTAAAGCCCGGTTCTTATAAACCTGTTTGGTAATCCGTTCAATGGGTAAGTTCCTGTGTAAGCAGCTCCTCTGCCCATTGACAGGCTTGTTGATAACTTTCTGAGATATCCTGCTCAGTCAAATTTAACGAACTCACTTTCTTATCAAGGTCCACCCAATCGGCCTTCTCAATCGAAATGACCAATTCCAGCATATCCTTCAACTCATTGGATTTACCGATTAATGCATCACAAATTTCATCATTCAACGGTAATTCTTCAAGTATCTTCATCATTGGAACGGATAGGATCGTATCCATCAAGGAGAACATACCGGCCAGAAAATAGCTTGATGTGTTAACGGTGCCTTTTACTTTCTTTGCTGCAAGCTCACACATTTTGGCTCTCGTGAGACATAATGTAATCACTTCATTTTCAAGTTTTCTTCTGTGTGCTACCTGCTCCCTTACCGCCAGCACATAAATCCATCTTTTGATTTCCATTAATCCGAGTAACACGATCGCTTGGCGGATAGAATGGATTTTATGCTTAGGCCGGTATGCCGGGGAATTAATGAGCTTTAAGAGTTTATAAGAAAGAGAGAGATCCTGCTCGATCAATCCGCTGATCACATCGATGCTGGGCTCTGACATTTCAAGGCTTTGAATGATTGAATAGTAAGAATGAAAATAAACCGGCACATCATGAGACGCGATTATCTTCGGTCTGCTGAAAAAATATCCTTGGAAATAATGGTATCCTTTCTGCCTTGCCTCCTGATACTGAACCTCGGTTTCTACTTTTTCAGCAATCATCTTATATCCTAAGGAATTGGATAATATTTCTATATTTCTTCTCATTTCCTCAGTTGTGGCCTGGAAATCAACCTTAACAAAATCGGCTGCCCTCATAAGCTCTTTACAAAATGGATTCGATTCATTGAAAATAAAATCGTCCAATGCAATCTTATACCCGAGTTTTTTCAGTTCCAGACAGATGTCCACCACACTCCTGCTTGGCTCTACCGACTCCAGAATTTCAACCACGATTTCCCTTGGATTAAAATAAGTAGGAACCCTTAACTTCAGAAGGTTTTCTGTGAAATTAATGAAACAAGGTTTTCCAGAGGATAGTGAATCGATCCCTATATTTAGAAAACTATTAATGATGACATCTGCTGTCGCTGTGTCTCCATCTATATCAGGAAACATATTCAGTTGATTTTGTCTGTATAGAAGCTCGTAGGCTGCCTTTTCCTCATTCACATCAAAAATCGGCTGCCTTGCCACAAATACTTCCATCGCGTCCACCCCTACCTTAATCCTACACGTAACCAATATATGTATTAAAAGTGGTTATTTTGATATATTTTTCCTTAATAGTATCAAGAAATATGTGGAAAGTCTACAAAATATGTATAATAAAGGTTGATTTAGAGGTATATTGTCACCATACAGAAAGTTGATAAAACAGGTAACTTGAACAGAGCGATAGAATAAAAAAAGGAGGCGACATTAGTGTCGCCTCCTTTTTCAGAGTATAGATCAATGTATCGAATGAACAAAGAAGTTCATTAAGAATAATCCGGCGATGATGTAAAGCGGAATGGATACTTCCCTTGCTTTACCAGTAGCCATTTTCAAGATCGGATACATGATGAACCCGATTGCTATACCGTCTGCAATGCTATAAGTAAACGGAATCATCGCAATGATAAAGATGGCCGGAAATGCTTCCGTCAGGTCTCTAAGATCCATGTGACGGATATTTTGTATCATTAATCCTCCGATGATGATGAGAATCGGAGCGATTGCATGATCCGGAATCCACTTTAAATACGGAATGAATAAAACAGATCCAAGGAATAAAACCCCGGTCGTAAGCGAGGTAAGACCTGTTCTTCCCCCAGCTGTCATAGCTGCTGCACTTTCAACCGTCGATACAGTCGGACTTGTTCCGAAGAATCCCGATGTGAACGCGGAAAAAGCATTTGCTTGAAAGGCTTTTGGGTACTTGTGAGGCTGTTCGATCATGTCCACATGTCCATGGATCAGGCCGATGTTCTCAAATACAAGCACCATCGTTACGGAAAATACAGCAATCCAGAATGGAATTTTTAATATGGCATCAAAGGAAATTTGTCCAAATACCTGACCGTATTCACTCCAGTGAAACGTGCTGCCGGAAATGGAAGGCTCAATTCCAAAGATAAACCCTAATAATGTTCCAAAAGCGATACTCCATAAAAATTGACCTTTTACGTTGCGGATAAAAAGGAAAATCGTAACCAAGAAAGTCAGCACCGTAGCCAGAACCTTCAATTCCCCGAAGTCACCGATCGTAATGAGAGCTGAGTCCCCACGTTGGATGAGACCGCCTTTTTCAAGACCGATAAACATTAAAAACATTCCGAGACCGACTGTGATTGCCTCTTTCAATGTCTTCGGGATGGCTTCAGATAATACTTTAGAAAGCTTCGTAAATGCAATAATCATGAACAGTATCCCGGAAATAACTACAACAGCTAAAGCTTCCTGCCACGTCAAACCTGAAGACTTCACCAAAGTAAAAGTAAACATCGCATTAATACCCATTCCCGGAACCAGAAGAATTGGTGCATTCGCCCAGAAGGCCATGACCAAACATCCAACAAAAGAAGCCAGTATGGTTGCCATGACTGCTCCTTCAAATGGAATTCCAGCTTCAGAAAGAATGAGTGCATTCACTGCGATAATGTACACAATCGTAAAATAACCGATCGCTCCGGCCATTATCTCCTGCTTGAACGAGGTACCATGATCCTTTAACTGAAAAATACCTTTACGTTCCTTCATATAATCTTCCTATAAAACTGCCCTCTCCCTACCCGCTCAATCCCAAAAGGGTGAGCCACAAGATATTATTGTAGCAAAAAGGTGGGGGTTTGCCAATAAGAATTATGAGAAGTTTGGATCGGTCGCAGGTATAAATATGATTAGGCGCACATGTCAGATGACAGCATTTATTCGGTAATGCTTGAATGGGGAGAATGATGGGAATACGGCGAATTCGGTAAGATTTGAGGAGAAAAGTATTAAGTAATCTCCACGCTGCGGCAAGAACCTCTGTCTCGAATTTGTGCGATTATTGAATAAAAGCGCGCTTTTTCCCGTTCAAATGTATATAGGCTTACTGTTTTCATGGATAGTACCCCGCTGCTGGATACAACCAGCTGGACAAGACCCTGTTATAGTAAGATGAAAAGGGAAATATGATCCATTTTCAGGATTTATGATCCGTTTTGAAAAAATACGATCCTTTTCCAGATTTTATGATCCTATTTTTAAAAATACGTTCCATTTTAGAAATATATGATCTTCCTAGAATAATTCTAATTAAGCCACTCCCAACAATACTCAGAGTGCTGCAATCATATTGCTTTTTCACAGCGTATATCATTTATTATCTGCTAAGAGACATGTCCAAGATCCGTCCCACACTCCATTGAAAAGTAAAGCCGACCCCATAACGGGACCGGCTCACTAATATCATTAGCTATAGATTCTTACTTATCTATTTCGCGCACAAGATTCGCCATTTCAATCGCCGAGACTGCTGCTTCCCATCCTTTGTTTCCTGCTTTCGTGCCTGCACGCTCGATTGCCTGTTCGATTGTATCAGTGGTCAGGACACCAAAGATGACCGGGATGTCTTCCTGCAATGCAAGACCCGCCACCCCTTTAGCTACTTCTCCGCTTACATATTCAAAGTGTGCAGTGGCCCCGCGGATGACCGTTCCAAGAGTGATGACGGCATCGTACTTGCCTGAACGAGCAAGCTTTTTAGCAATCATCGGGATTTCAAATGCTCCCGGTACCCAGGTGACTGAGATGTCACCTTCATCGATGCCATGTCTTTTAAGAGCATCTTCTGCTCCTCCAAGCAGCTTGGATGTGATGAATTCATTAAAACGTGATACGACGATCGCTACTTTCAGTCCTGTTCCAACTAAATTACCTTCATAGATTGTTTTCATCTTTCATTCCTCCAATTGATCGTTTTTATAGATGTTTGCACCTGTTACTAGAACTTCAATAAATGACCCAGCTTTGAATGCTTCGTTCTTAAGTACTTCTCGTTTTCCAACTTTGACGGTACTTGGATGCTTACTCGGTCCACTATCTCCAAACCATATCCATTGATACCTGCAATTTTACGCGGATTATTGGTTAGTAATCTTATTCGTTTGATATTCAGGTCTCTCAGTATTTGTGCGCCAATGCCGTATTCCCGTAAATCCGCTCCAAACCCAAGTTTATGATTTGCCTCGACTGTATCAAGACCTTCTTCTTGAAGCTTGTAGGCTTTCAACTTATTGATCAGGCCGATGCCTCTACCCTCTTGCCGCATGTATAACAATACCCCTTGTCCCGCCTCTTCTATCTGTACAAGGGCAGTGGCAAGCTGAGGACCACAGTCGCAGCGGTTTGAACCGAAGACATCTCCGGTCAGGCACTCTGAATGCACTCTGACGAGGACTTCCTCATCTTCTTTCCACTCCCCTTTAACGAGGGCGATATGTTCTTTGCCGGTAAGGTTTTCTGTGTATGCAACTGCCTTGAATTGACCGAACTCAGTTGGCAGTTCGATTTCGACTTCTCTCGTAACAAGCTTTTCTTTTTTCCGGCGGTAGCGAATCAAATCTTCGATCGTGATGATTTTCAAATCCCATTTCTCAGCAATCTTCATTAATTCAGGTACTCTTGCCATCGTGCCGTCTTCATTCATGATTTCACAAATGACACCAGCCTGCTTTCCACCTGCCAGAGCAGCGAGATCTACGGCCGCTTCTGTATGGCCTGCCCTTTTCAGTACACCGCCCTTTTTCGCAACAAGCGGGAATACATGTCCTGGACGTTTAAAGTCTTCCGGAAGGGACGAATGATTCAATAACTCTTGGATGGTGGCCGACCGTTCGAATGCACTGATCCCTGTCGTGGATGAACGGTGATCGATACTGATGGTGAATGCCGTTCCATGAGGATCTGTATTTTCATCAGTCATCGGTGCAAGCTTTAATCGATTGGATAATTCCTCTGTTATCGGAGCGCAAATCAAGCCTCTTCCTTCTTTAGCCATAAAATTTATGACTTCGGGCGTGGCTTTTTCGGCAAGAGCTACAAAGTCACCCTCATTCTCACGATTTTCATCATCGACTACGATGACAACCTTGCCGTTATATAGGTCTTCTATTGCTTCTTCGATCGTATGAAACACCTTCAATTCCTCCTCCATTAGTCAGCGAAACCGTGTTGATTCAAAAAATCATAGCTGATATTACTTGAGCTGCTTTTCGTTCGCTGTGCCTGTTCGTAAAACCTATGGAAATATTTGGCCATGACGTCACATTCCACATTGACCATGTCCCCTGTCTTCTTTTGACCCAGAATCGTATCTCCCCTCGTTTGTGGAATGAGTGAAACGGTGATGGAATCATCACTTAATCCAAATACAGTTAAAGAAGTGCCATCAATCGCAACGGACCCTTTCATGATAAAATAAGGAGAAAGTTCTGTTGGAATTGAAATTTCAACATAAACAGCATTTTCGACTTGTTGGAGTCTCTTTACTGTCCCTGTTGCATCGACATGACCATTTACAAAGTGTCCGCCAAATCGGCCGCCGGCAGCCATCGCTCTTTCCAGATTGACACGTGAACCTGCCGATAAGTCCCTAAGGGTTGTCGCTTCAAATGTTTCCGGCATCACATCGACTTGAAATTGATTTTCCGTAAAGGACTTTACCGTCAAACATACTCCGTTCACACTTATGCTGTCTCCGATATGGACATCTTTTAGAATTTGTTTCGCAGCAATGGTAAGTATCATTGATGCTGCTGATTTTTTTATTTGGTCTATTTTACCGATTTCCTCTATGATTCCCGTAAACAATTCATCAACCTTCTTTCATTCTGGATTGTTTCTTAGGGACAGCCACTATTTTGATATCTTCTCCAATAGAATCAATAGAAACAATGTTCATATCCAATCCTTCTGTAATGGAAGATACTCCGCTTCCTCCAAAGCTGGTGAAAGCATTTTTTCCGCCTATAAGCTTAGGTGCCATATACATGACGAGTTCCTGAAAAACATTTTCTTCAAGAAAGGAACCATGAACAGCTGAGCCGCCTTCTACATAGACCGATTGGATCGATCTTGTCCCTAATTCCTTCAATACTTGATGAAGATCGATGCGGCTTGACGGCAGGGTAATGAATTCACATCCTGCTTCCCTGAAAGGAATTTTGTCCTCTTCTTTTACTGATTCACTTGTAATGATGATGGTTTTACTTCCGTTATCTTTCACAACGTTGGATTCTAACGGTGTTCTTAATTGATTATCTAAAATAATTCGAATGGGGTTTTTTCCACCTTGGGGCAAACGGGTGGTAAGGTGCGGGTTATCGCGGATAATGGTGTTGACTCCAACTAATATCGCGTCATGCCGGTGACGATCATAGTGGACATCGAGCCTTGATTCTTCAGAAGTGATCCATTTACTGTCTCCAGAAGGAGCAGCCGTTTTACCGTCTAAAGTGACGGCAGTTTTTAACGTTACATATGGTGTTTTATATTTCATAAAATGAAAGAAATGCTTGTTGAGTTTCAAAGCTTCAGCCTGACACTCTCCAACATGCACTTGTATTCCGGCGTTACGCAGTTGTTCTATCCCTTTACCGGATACCAATGGATTCGGATCTGTGCTTGCAATGAATACCCTTTTTATTCCACTTGAAATAATGAGCTGTGAACAAGGCGGTGTCTTTCCATAGTGAGCACAGGGTTCCAGAGTGACATAGATGTCTGCTCCTTTCGCCTTTTCACCAGCTGCTTTAAGGGCATGGACCTCCGCATGTCCTTCTCCTGCTTTTAAATGGGCGCCTAAGCCAACAATGGCTCCATTGTTCACGACAACAGCACCCACTGCCGGATTCGGAGCTGTTTGTCCCTGAGTGGCTTTGGCCATATTCAGTGCCAGTTCCATATAATCATGATGTTTCAACGTTTCATCCTCCTCTCTTTATAAAAATAAAAACCCCAAGCGAAATTTACTTGGGGAGATTGGCATGACAAATAAACGTATTTTATGATAATTTTCAGAATACTCCATTTCTGCTGAGAGCCCTTTACTAATTAATCAGAAAATACTGCCGTTCCTTCTCCCATCCAGACTTTCACTGTCGGCTTTGGAATTACACCAAATCCACCGTCTGACCTTGATCAGCCGGGTCACGGACTGAGAGCATGCTGCTCATCACCGCCGGTAGGGAATTTCACCCTGCCCCGAAGGAAACCTATTCGATTATTATTATTCAGAAGTTTACTTTAATGTCCTTTAAAGCCCTATTCAATAGGCTTTTTAGTAGGTGTATTTGATAAGGTATTATCTTTAGTGGTAGGTTAATATCCTTCAATATCCTACCGTTCCAAGAGTGATTCCTACCAAAAACCTACCACTGGACTATTAGTATGTCACTTCTGATATTTGAATATTATCACTGCAAATAAAAAAGAGCAAGATATTAATCCTGCTCTCCATCAAACCAATTAAAGAATGCCCTTTTTGAAATCTTATAAAGTTTACCCACTTTGACTACATGAAACGGTGGATCATTAGCTACCATTTCATATGTCTGTCTTCGACCAATTCCCAATACCTTTTGAACATGCGTTGGGGTCATTGTATCTGGAATTTCATTACGGTTAAAGAATGTCCCTTCCATCTGATTCATCTCCTTTTAGTAATTATCTATGTAGCTTGCTGATTGTCCTATAACAATTAAAAGTGTTATTTCTTAACCGGATTAAATTTCTCACATTCATAATCCTCATTAATTTCTTCCTGAATTCGACCTTCTTTAGCCTTTTTCAGTATCGAGCAATTCCTACTAAACCTTTTACATTCCTTGCACTTTTCTTCAAACTGATCCATATGTATTTCTGATTTAAATATTCCTCTGTACTCAACTGGTCTAATGACAATTTCAATACGTGGATTGTTAGAATCATAGTATTGTTCATGAGTACGAGTTAAAATGGTTTTATCATCTATGTAAGCTATACCATTAAGAACATCACACATCACTTTAAAATAGTTCTGTGAGTCCTTATCAGTGCGATCAAAGTAGAATATACAATCCATGTAATGATGAATATGTCGTGTGTTCTCTATGTCCCAATTCTGAAGTTTAACCTGCTCCTTAGCATACTTCTCAAATGACTTCTGAAACTGTTTAGATTCAGGTTTAGTGTATGCCATTACCATGCAACCTTTACCTTTCCTGACTCCTCTATATCCCATATAGTGATTTACAGAGGGAGGAATCTCATTTAGTGTGAGTTTAAGTTCCTTACTCAACTAACCACTCCTTTACATTAGTTTATTTACAATAAAATTGGTATTTCATCGTAAAAAAGATTGTGAATAAATTTTAGAAATCTTATTAAATCAACGTTTATAGTGTCTTGAAATTCACAAACTTTTTACTATTAATCATTTACTACTTTAAAACCAGTAACTTTTACAACTTTTGAGTTAGGAAAGAATTTTCGTGATCTTTCAGCACTTTTTTGAGATATGTGAGCTTTTACAGAAGGTTTTGTGCTGCTACCTCCACCCATTGGAAAGTTAATCACATTACCTTGTTCATCCACATTAGCGACTATGAATAAGTCGTTTGATTCGCTATTACTTTTGTACATTTGTTTCCTCCTCATATTTCAATCGACTTTAGCTTCTTTTCCAACTCATCTCTTTCTTCTAATATCTCCACAGATAGTCGATCCAATATTCCCACTTCTGGATTACCTTCACCAAATTCTTCATTATATGTACTTAATGAACTCTTTGCTGAATTTAAAGCCACTAAGTATTGATCTAATTGATAAAACCTATCCATCAAGTCATATGCTGTTTTCATTTGATCACTCCTCATTTAGAATTATCTATTTTTGAATTCTCTTCATCAGTTCCTTTTTAGGTAGCCACCCAGCATAGAAAAATGATTCTAGTTGAGTCGTGTTTACACAAATAGCTTTGTCACTTTCTTTCTGAACGTTAACTGAAAAAGTTGTCCTTGGTATCTTTTTCTTGAGCACCCATCTCATTGACAGTGTGATAACTTCCTCTTTCACGATAACAATCCCAAACTTTTAAGTTGTAAAAACTCATACTCATTTACCCATTTAACTTCTGCTGACTCTGTATTACTAAGAAGAAAAAATTCTTCAATCTGTACCTCACATCCATTGTCTCTTTCTCTGCATTTATAATCAGAAACTTTCCACACTTCTAACCAACCCCTTCTCCAAATAAAATTCCCCTTTTAAATGGACATTTGTTTCGTTTTAATTTAAAAATATTCTTCATTTAATCTTTTGTAAAGTTTTTGCATTTCATTGTAAGCACTCTTTGTTTGAAAATCTAATGCAGAATATCCATTAACTTCTGCATACTTTTCTACACCTCTAATATTCAATTCTAAAGCTGTTTGAATAGTACACAATTCATCGTCAGTTAATTTAACTTGGTTTTCCATAATATCCACTCACACCCCTATCGCTTTATCTCTCCAATACAACTTCTCATCCTCAATTACCTTTACGCATTCCCTACCATAATCATGTAACGCATAATCAATATCTTTATGTAAATCTTCCTGTAATTCTAACCCTAATTTAGTCTGCAGCATATAGATCAGTTTGTTCTTATAAGGTAAGTGACTGACCACTATCAACCCTCCTCAGAATCGTAATCTGAACGTAATATAGACTCCTTCCAATATTTCAATTCCCAATACTGGTCATATAACTTATTTGTATTTCCACCAAAGTCTCTATCAACCATCTGCAGCAGATTCTTCATCCGTGCATCCATATCCCTAACTAACTTATCTCCATCTAACTTTCTCATTTAATCACCATTATGTATTAATTTATTTTACTAAATAACTAATTGTAACTTCACTTGGCTTATTTTCTCCTGATGGGAATCGAACGTCTAAACACTTCTTATCTCGATAACTCTCAGTCTCAGAAAATGTATGTCTTTCATTCTCAAATTTAATGTTGTAGAATTTTTCATAGATGTCACGGTTGTTTCGCAAGTGATCACCTCCTTTAAATTGCTTAAATTATCCCCTCTCAATAAAAGAGGGATTTCATTGTAAATTTATTACTATATATTGTGTTTACTTCATACTTTCAACACTACATATAGTATATCAATGACTTATTTCATCTAAATCGTATGTACCCCAATCTTTTTGCCACTTCATTGCCTTCTTTTTTGCTCTTTCTACACTTGTTTTAGATTTTTCTAATGTCCCCTGAATATTCCCAGTCATAATTTGATACATAGAGTTAATTTTTGTGAACTCATCTTTAACTAACCTTCTCTTCCGGAGTGTTTCTTGCAACTGTTTAGCTAAATAATACCCTTCACATGCGTTGAATTTCTCTGTCTCAATTTTATGGTAATGATCAGAAACTAAGGTGTCGTATTTAGAAACTTCTTTACCTAGTCGCTTATGTTCTGCAGAAATGTCCTGCATTAAATCTTCAAACTTATTAATAAATTTACTTGCTAAACACATTTATAACTCCCCCTAAATTAAAATAAGTACAAGATCAGGATTTGTTCTCCATCTCTTGTACTCAATAATATCAGTTTATTTTATATAAGTCAACAATAAATATTAATTTATTTAAAATAATATTAGTTTGCTTGTTTACGAGTGTAATGCTTAAAGTAACACTCATATTCGTTGTTTTGATCGGGCTTGGTAACCTTAATTAATTTATCATTCCACTCATCAAAATTGAACTTAGGATAATATGTATCAGCTTTCTTAAATTTGTATTGAATGATGGTTAAATACATTTCATCAGCAAACGGTAAGAATTGCTCATAGATAGTACCTCCACCTATTATGTAGAGGTCTATATTTTTCTCTGCATAGTCATTATAATGAGCTAGAACCTCAGATACAGATGAAAATAAACTAACTTCAGGATCATAATCAAGTTTATGTGCTTTACTGGATATGACTAAATTATGACGGTTGGGAAGAGGCTTTCCGATACTTTCATAAGTTTTTCTCCCCATAACAATAAATTGGTTTTCAGTCAGCTTCTTAAAGTGTTTTAAGTCTTCTGATTGTTTGCTTAATAACTTTCCTTTATGTCCAATTGCAAAGGTCTGGTCTATGGCTGCCACGAGAATAATTGACATATTCACACTCCTAAATCAAATTGTAACTGAGGGTACTCGCACTCAAAATCAACTAACTCAAAATCACTAAGTTTAATATTGTAGAAGTTTGTTTTCTCAGGAACATTTAACTTAATATATGGTTGTTTACCGGATGGCTTACGGCTTAACAACTCTTCAACTTGATCCTCGTGACGTAAGTAATAGTGAAGATTAGATGTGAAGACGCTGAATTTACCCAGTTTGAATCCAAAGTGTTTAGCAATCATCATCTGTAAGGCAACATATTGAGTACGGTTAATTACTCCAGCAACCGAATAATCTGAGCTGCGAGAAGTAAGATGAAGGTCTAAATATACCTCATCATCTATTACTCTGACTTCCCAATTAGTCATATAGAAACAAGGTTTTAACCCTTTAGAATCATCAATGAAGTCCTTTTCTTGCCACATGTTAATGATTTTACGTCTGCTGAACATATCATTGTTCAATGTATCAAGGAGTTGATTGAGTAGGTCATACCGCCTGATAGTTTCACCATATCTAATACCGATTGTATTAGAGTTATCAACTTCCCAATCTTCCCACCAACCAAGTTTATACTTTTCCTTCATGATTGATAAGTCATTTGTTTGATCCTGATAAAAAGCAAGCATCTCACCAATTGCCATTTTGAATGCTACTGGTCTTAGTGATGAAATAGGAAACTCACCTTTAGATAAGTCGTACTCTTCATTAACAAAAGTTATGTATTTAGTATGGGCTGGAGCACCATCTGTTTTATATTTAGGTCTAACTTTTCCTGAAAGATCGGTTACACCTTCTTCTTTAATTTTTCTTAGATTATCTAAAAAGTATTTATCTGCTTTAATCAAACAGCATCGACCTCCCATTTATCAATATCCTTCAAATGCTTTCTTACCTGTTTAATTTTCTGCCTAATTCTTTCTCTACTCAATCCATACTTATTAGCTATTGTTTCAAGTGTATTTCCTTCTGAACGTAAAACGATCATATCCATTACTTCGGGAGAAACAGTATCTTTTATGTATTCAACAAGATCATTATTCATTATTTCGTCTTCTAAGTTGTAGCCATTTCCAATTACATCATGATATGTATTTGACTCTTCATCATTTTTCAACTGAGCATCCATACTATCTACTGCTAATTGTGCAGTTAATTTGAAATCTCTATCCGTTTTAATTGTGCCTGAGAATTTAAATATTCTTGATTCTTTCTCTAATCGTTGACTTAATTCCCAACGGATGTGATGGATTGCAAAATTCTTAAATGTCCTTCCACCTTCAGGCTGCCACTTTAAACAAGCTTTCCATAATCCTTCTCTAGCCATTGAGATTAGATCCTCTTTCTGCATTCTTCTTTGGTTGGCTAAAGCATCTGGATTCTTAAACATTTTATATACAGTGTTTCTGCATAGGTAATCGTACTCATTGAATAATTCTTCCGGTGATTTATTCATAGTTTCTCTCCCTTTTATGTAAAGAGGAAGAGTGATTGACACCCTTCCTGCTACGGTTTATTATTTTACCAAAATATCAGCAACAAACTGTGACCAAGACTCAAGTGAATCATACACGTCTGGTTTCTTTAAATCATCAATCTTGATCCATTCACCTTTAAGTTGGTCAGTTTCACGGACAGAAACTTCTTCATCAACTGGCAAATCACCAATTACCAACATACCAAGATGTACTTTACCTACAGGATTTTCATCATCATTAATCAGTCCAATTGTTGTAAGTGATAGTTTGTCTTTATTGATAAACAGTTCTTCTTCTAATTCACGTTGTAATCCATCTGCTACTACTCCATAGAAGTCTTCGCCTTCAACATCATTAAGATGTCCACCTACACCAGCAGACACTTGATTATGTAGACGCTTCTCTCCTCCACCTTGTAAGCGAGTATAAGTAAATAACTCACCCTCTCTACGGATAGCAACGTAAGGAATAGGCTGCTTATAATTTGGATTCTCTTCAGCATCTCCCCTACGCATAACCGAGTATGTACGAGCCATATTCGATACGATTTCTTTAGTCTTAGCATCATCAGTTAAAATACCTTGGAACGTTAATTTCTCGTTATCTAATACTTCTTTTCGTGGTGCTACAATGATCATTTCGTCCATTTTTGACATGTAATCTCTCCCTTTTATATTGGTTTATTTAATTTAAAATTTAAATGTATCGTCAGTAATCGCCTTTACATTTGCAATAGTATATGAATTTCCTTTTTGACTGAAGAAATCATGAGTAACACTGTCTGTTCTAATCCCATTCATAACAATTGGATCAATTACTTCATCATCAAACATTTTATCTAGTCCCAGATTCATCAATGCTTTGTTGGCATTATATCTAACATATTTTTTAACTTCTGCAGACAATCCAAGTTCACTGTAAATTTCCTCAGTGTATTTAACTTCATTTTGATAAAGATCGTATAGGAACTCATAGCCCCATACCTTCAACTTGTCTTGAGTTTCTTGAGGGAATTGTTTGAATAAGTTTTGAGCAAAGTACCCTACTGCAACCCCATGTAATGATTCCATTTATGTTCAGCAGAAATCGCTAATTTCTACCCGACCTCAAAGGTCAGCTACATGTTACCATGCAGATCAGACTATATCTTCATCTTTGTAAGATGCCTCCCATTTCGGTTATCAATCGCTTATAACCTACTCTACTCGCTTCCACTTTTAAGTGTGCTTTCGATAGTCGTTGAACGTTTTAAGTGTGTGGTATTAGATTATTTAACATTATTGTATTCTTCAAAGTAATCTCTGTATAATTTACCGTGCCTAATTCTACTCCCCGTACCTCCTGAAAGAGAGTACTTTCTTTCAATATCAGCATTTGTGCAGCCATTTTCAATCATAGTCATTATGTCGGAATAAACGTTATATGTAATCATTCTTTTCTCTTTCCCCTTAGTTGACTTCTCAGGTGTATAATTAATGCTTTCCCAAAGTCGCTTAAAGCGTTTTTTATGCCTAATTAATGACACATATCTGGGATGAACACTATATAAGTCGGCTATTTCATCGTTAGTGTATCCCTTTCTAAAGAGATCAACTATCTGAAAGAATTCAGCATTTGTCAATTTTGAAGCAGGATTGTTTTCACCAGTCAACGCAATACTTCGTTTTTCTAATATCTCCGGTGGATATGTATAACCTAGCATCCCTACTCCCCCAAGGGTTTGATTATACCCATCTTCAAATGAATTAAGCTTTTTCACATACTCTTGTTCAAGTATTCTTAAATCATCTTCGCTATAGTCAATGCTAAAAGCAAGTATTGAATAGATTAGTGAACTTTCACCATATTCATCATAGTCTGTTTGCATCTCATTATTATAATGAGTGCCTTTTCTGAGATAGTTAAGATGGGTAGTTAGCCTATTTGATTGAAAAATATTAGAATCCTTACCGACATAGGGTTTACCGTTAATATGTATTACATAAATACCTTTATAAGATTTTGCTCCCATATTTCACTCCTTGTGCTACCACACACAAAACTTCGCTGCTGATCATCCCAGTGGGACTTCCCAGACAATTAAAGAGGTTTATTACCTTTAAATTGCTTTAAAGGAGGACTACTAATTAATCCCTTAAAATCAAACTGATTACTTCAGCACTATTTTTCAAGATACCTTGACCAGCTAAATACAATGGGTAGAAGAATCCACTATAAAATAAGAAACTTTCTAATAGTACTGAGGAAAACATTGCTTTCCATAGTGATTCTTTATCAGTTATTCCTTTATATTGCTCACTGATTTTCTTTGCTTTGTATTGAAGGTACTCGTTTTCTTTTACCCATTCGAACACTTCATCAATTTCCTGATTTGAACATAAAGTTGTGAATATATAACTGTAACTACGAGCATGAATAGCTTCCATAGCACCAAATAAACTCAGTACTGCTTTTTCTTGAAGATCATCTGTGAACTTAGAAATCTCATTCATACCAATATTTGTTTGGATAGTATCGAGCAGCGTTAAGCCACCCAATACTTTTTTATACTTATCTTGGTGTTCGAATGATTTCCATTTCAATAAGTCTTTTGATACTGGTACTTCTGTTTCTAGCCAATATTGTTTAGTTTGTTGCTTCCAAAAAACATCTGCTAAGTCACTTGTAGGTCGATTCCAGTTTACGGCTTCAAATTGTTTTAAATTGAGCATCCAACACAGTCCTCCAATTTCCTCATTCTTTGTCTTACGTAATAAGTAGTTTTTATACCCTTTAACCAAGCGTAATAATAAAGTCTTGTTAGTCGCTCAGTATCCCACTCATCAGTAATATATAATGTCATTGAAAGACCTTGATCAACATGTTTCTGTGCAGTTGCGTACAAATCAACCATTTTAAACATATCCATCTCATATGCTTCCTCGTAGTCTTGATGATTTTCTTTCGTTAAGAATGGCATTGGATAGATTGTTCGACTATCTCCATAATCACGAACCTCAACTCTCTCTGTGATTGGGGATAGAGAGGCTGTTGCTGATCTCACGTATGAAATACTGCCCGTAGGAGCTACACAAAGTCTATAGGAATGATATAGACCATATTTGGCTACGTCCTCTTTCAGTTGTTGCCACTGTTCATTGGTAATTGGCTCAATATTCCCTAATGCTTTTAACACCTTATTTGATTCCGGTTCAATGGAAGTATTAATATAATTATCAAAATAAGATCCATCTGCATATGTAGTATTTTCAAAACCTTTAAATGTCTCTTTCCTCTTCTTTGCAATTTCATTTGATGCTTTCAGAGAATGATAGTTAATAGCTGCAAATAGAACATCTACAAAGTTAATTGAATCTTTATCACCGTATTTCATTCCATTATCCATCAAGTGACCATGAGTATTCATAACTCCCAATCCGATTGAGTGCATTTCCTTGTTTCCTCTGGCAACCGATGGTACATTTGAAATATTAGTCATATCTGAAACAGCAGTTAATAGATCAACAGATGTCTTAATTAATTCTTCAAAGTTGCTGGATTTTACTGCCTCACTAATATTCAATGATCCTAAGTTACAGGATACGTCTTGCCCAATGAGATCAACCTCATCATAATCATTGATGATTGAGTTTTCTTGTAGCTGAAGCACCTCCGTGCAAAGATTGGAAATTTTTACTTTTCCAATTTTATTCAATGGATTTGCTTTGTTTACATTATCCTCATACATTTCAAATGGGTAGCCTGATTCAATTTGAGTCTTCTTTACTTCAGTGTATAGTTTACGTGCATTTACTTTCTTCAGTTTCCTAACATTGGGATCATCTAAAAGCTCATAGTAAACTTCTGACATATTAATCTCAGACATTCGTTTTCCATACTTCTTTTGAATATCGTATGGACTAAACAAAAAGATATCTTTATCTTCTTTCATTAATTCAAAAAAGATATCAGGAATAACAATTCCAGTAGACAATGTTGCTAATCTAATTTTGTCATCTGCGTTAGGTTTTTTAGCTGATAAGAAGTCAATGATATCACCGTGGAAAATATGTAACCATACCACACCACTTCCAGCTCTAGCCCCTAATTGGTTTGCATAGGAGAAGCTGTTTTCAAGTAATTTTGCAACAGGCATTACTCCACTAGCTCTATTCTCAACACCTTTAATCGGGTCACTTGAGCAACGTAAATCAATAAGGGAGATTCCCACGCCACCGCCCAACTTAGATAGCTGCAGAGCGTTTCCAATATTATGGGCAATACTATTCATCGAATCATCGACCATCAGTTTAAAGCAGGAGACAAATTCTCCACGAGCCTTTTTACCACAGTTTAAGGTTGTTGGTGTTGCAGTTTGGTAAGATTCCATCATATGTTTAATGGATCTTAATGCTAAATCGTTATCTCCGTTAGCAAGATAGAGAGCAATGATTGCCATCCGATCCTCGTAACGCTCAAGAATATTCTTCCCATCTCTGGTTTTAAGTGCATAGTTATTATAAAACTTAAAAGCACTCATAAAAGATGGAAATCTAAATTTATAACTATATGCAATTTTGAATACTTTCTTGATGAAATTGAAATCATACAATTTTAAGAAGTCTTCTTCATAGTAATCTTCCTCAACCAAGTAATCCAATTTCTCCTTAAGGTTGTGAAAGAACACTGTTTGCTTATTTATTTCATCTAAAAAGTATTTCTTCGCTGCTTCTTTATCTTTTTCTCTGTCTACCTCACCAGTAAGCGTGTATGTATTCAGGACTTCATTGTTGAGTTTTAAATATTCTTTCATTCTTAATCCATCACCTCAATTAATTTTCTGTATTTATTCCTAATTACCTCCAAGTCAGACTCAGAGCCTCTTAGATCAATCTTATTAATAATTGGAACACTGTATAATTTACTTATTTCATCTGCACATTTACAAAAGGATAAACCAAAGTTTAAATTACCAGATGCAATTACCCCTCTTATGTTTTCACTGTTGCCTTCACTCTTCATGAATTTTAATACAGTATCGGGAGTGTTTCCTAGTCCATCGGTATATGTGAATAAAATAAAAGGACGATTGATTTCCAACCGTTCACTTATCTCAGTAGAAGGTAAGCCTAGTCTTCTTACAATGTCCTTTACATTTCCAGTCCTTGATGAATAAGCAATCATTTTAGTGTCTGGATTAATTCCTGAATAGAAGGTACTGTTGAGTAGAATACTCCTTCGTGTTCTGCAATAGGCACACCCATGAAGCCTTTGTTCACTAGCAGTTCTTTTGCTGATGAATCAGTATCAATATTCACTGCTTCATACTGAATTCCTTCTTCTTCTAGTTGAGCTTTAACTACAATACATTTTGGGCAAACTGTTTTAGTGTATAGTTTCATTCTATTACCTCTTTCACATTAGTTTATTTTATATTAACAAGGTTTATCACTTAAGTTATTCTTCAACTTCTGTATGTATTCAGCATCCTCTTCCTGATCTAAATTAGCCATAGCTTGATATCCTGCAGCCATTTGTTCGTAAGTAAAATTGCTCAAAGGTTTCTTCTCCACTTTCTCAACTTCTAAGTAATTTTCATTAAAATGATCTTCTGTTACCGTAAATAATCTCCCTGTTCCATCTTTCAGTATTACATCTCCGTTACTGACTGGATAGTAATCTGTGTCCTCATTCTGGAGGAATCCATCCGAATCAGCTACCTTGACAACCTCAACGAGAAACCTTTTACGAGTATAATAACTCACTTCCCCATCCCCTTTAATATTAAATTATTATTTGTTTACAGGATAAATCTTACCGTCAAACTTAGCACCGACTGACTTAGCAATAGCATGGAATTCTGCAACTACTTGAGATCGAACAGTACCTTCAGTTGTGAGTAGTTTAGTCTCACCATCAACTTCCATAGTTGCAGCAAACTTTTTGTTAGGGTTATACTTTACTTCGTGAGTATTGCTAAAAATAGTACGTGATCCAAAGCCATTATTCTTTTTGCGATTATACATAAACATTCATTCTCCTATTCTAGTGTTTTTATTGGTAAATACTGATATGAGGATGTTTCCCATGCCCTACATTGTTCTCACACCTTCCAAGTCATTACTATGATTATATTAAATTATTTTATATAATACAAGTAGTTTTTTAAATTAATTCTAAAATTTCCTTAACTTTCTTTTTGTTAAGATTCTTTATTGACTTAACTTTGATCTCTAGTTCATCAATACATTCTTTATGACCAACAAGTTCATGCGACTCTTTATCATCCTTCAGACAAAGAATATGTACCTGCATTGGATTTATGTATTCATTGCATACTTCGCAGAAACGATCATTCATCTTTCTTACGCTCTTTAGGAACGAAGATAATATTCTCTTTCTTTACCACTTTATCAATATGTCTACTTAATTCATTTAATCTGTCGATTAACTCATGCGCTGTTGCTTTGTCTATGTCTCGAATCTTCTCAGTAGCATATCGCTTTAATGCATGGTTCAATTGGAATCCGTAATGTCCCAATACCTTCCACTTAAATTCACCAGTTCGCTCTTTTGACTTTAAATCAATTGTTTCTTCGTATTTCTCAAGTGAATAGTTTAGTTTATCACTGGCTACTATGCGGTAGTGTTCATCTAATTGAAGTAGCATATCTTCACCTCACATTTATATATTTACTCATTCTCTTCTTTAAGTTAAAAAGGTAAGCAGCTCGCCAAATTTGCTGAAACCCCTCTTTAAATCCTCCATCAACTTTGACTGAGTAATACACCCTTATAAACATATCATCAATTTTTTCAATCTCTCCCATTGAAATGTGATGCTTGTTTAAGAATGAATTTACCTGTTTTAACTCATTATTCTTCATGTTTATGACTGATTCTAAGTGTTTTTGGTTGATATTTTCAGATGAAATCAGTTTTTTATTCAAGACCTCAATTTCCGTCTTAAGATAGATTTTTTCATTGATCATATTCAATTCTTCGTCCGTAATATTTGCACGAATGATAATCACCACCGAATACTTGTTCGTATAGTGATATTATACAGCAATTATATAACCTTATTCAACTTCCATTACTTCATCTTTTTCTTTGTACAATTCTTCCATTTCATTCTCCAGTTGAAGAACAATTTTTCTATATGCCTGAAGCTTAATGTCGATTACTTTCAATTTCATTTCCTTACTCATATGAATCACCTTTTCTATGTAAATAGTATTTTTGCTGACTAAGTGTGAATAGTACTCCCATAATTAGAACCCCTAAGCAGAATCCGATGATCCCTCCCATGAGTAAACTTCCAATAACCAATTGCTTAATTTCTTCCATACATTCACCTCACTTTATTTGAGGAAGTAACCTCTCCCAATCACTCCATCGTCTGTATCTTTATATTAATTTATTTAACTTAATAAGTCAAGCGTATTTATGAATATTTTATTTCTTCTTTTACATCTTCAATTTGTAGGTCACAAGTAGTAAGGAGCTTATCAATTTTCTCCCATTGATCAGGCTCGAAGTCGTGATTCTCTAATGTGTCCAGCAGTTGACCAAAGGATGAATCTAACTTCTCTACACAGTCATTAAGACGTTCTTTTTTATTCTCACTGATGGTTGATTGATCCGGTTTAAACATGTTCATTCAGACACCTTCCCTTTATGTAATTCATTGAGTTGTTTAGTTAATTTGGATACAGTATCGAAGTCTCTGTGACTTAAATGGCGATCAATCTCATTCCTAAGTAATCCTTCAAGGAGAAACTTATCTGTTTCAGGTGAAACTTTGATGTCACCATCATTTGCGAATGTTAATTTATCTTCGTCAAACCAGTTAAATGCTTGAATGCCAAAGTCCACATAGTATCTAATCATTGGAACAACTGATCCATTTCTTATTGATTCTTCAAACTTTCTAGTTTTAACAATCCCCTTTTTATCGGTATTTTCAGTGCTTACTTCGTCACCTAACTCAAACTTGAAATCAACATTCATACTCCTTTCATCTCCTCAAATAGTCATTCGTTTGGCTGAGGGCTGCTATTATATAAAGTTATTTATGTATCAATCTAGTTAAAATTGAAGTTTTATGTAAATTTATTTCATATAAGACAATATGTGAGCAATTACATCAACTGTCCAACCGTTACCAATGGCTTTCTTTCTTGCTGAATCTTTGATTCCTTTAGTATAGCCATCAGTCAATGTCTGCAGTCTTTCCAACTCGGTCAATGTAAAGTATCTTACTCTTCCATCAATAAAAACAGCTTGATTGCATTGTGTATCTAATGTATTGCTTTTTCCCTTACCGACTCTCCCTCTTCTTGTTTTAGAATTTGGAAGTGACAGGTTAATACTATCTCCATCTTCAGCAATTAGATATCCTAATTTAGTCGCTTGTCTGACGATTGCTTGATCTCCTACTACCTCAATGAAACGCTCTCTTCTCCAGAGCAGATTGCCATCTTTATCATAAAATTCAACAGGTTTGCTTTTTAAGATTTGCTCTGGAACGTCATAATCACTCGAAACATTTTCTTCTAAGATGTCTTTGAGCTTAATTCCTTTGTCTTGTGGCTGCTCTACCCCTTCAATGTTAGTCCAATACAGTCGAGGTCTTTTCTGAGCAGATAGTAATTCTGAATTAATTAACATTGCTTTTTGCCCTGTATAATTATCTATTACAGTTTCCCATTCTTTCTTCATGACTACATTTTCGAGCAGGAATTTTACATCTGGGTTATTGTTTTCCCTAACCCACTTAACAATCTCTATAAATTTGAAAAATAGACTACTTCGTGGATCATCAAAGTTTAATCCTTTACCGTTTCTTGAGAAGCCCTGGCACGGGCTGCCCGATAGGATCAAATCTATCTTAGGGCAATTCTTTAATTTTTCCTCTGTTAAGTTATTTATATCTCCAATTGGATCTATGTGAGGATGGTTTCTTAATGCAACCTTAATCGCAGAATCCTCTATCTCACTTGCAAAATAGTTATCTACTTTATGTGTGGTTCGCTTGAGTGCTTCAGCTCCACATGATTGACCATCGAATAATGAAAGTACATTAATACCTATATTAATCACTCCTCTTTACATTAATTTATTTATATTTATAAGCCTAGCATATTTCAGCTAGGTAAGAGCAACAATGATGCCGTTCTTGTTTTCCAACATATACTCAACGCTTTTACCTCTTACTTCTTCCAAAATATCAGCATACGTTTTGGCTTTATTATGAGCCTCTTGAATATTAACAGTGTCAAATTCTTTCAGTCCTAATGTGACTGGCAATCCATATTCCTCACTGAATTCTGAAAAAATTGCCTTGATCATTTAAAACATCTCCTTTTCTACTATTATACCAACTTCAAACCATTTTTGTAAATATTAAATTTGAAAAATATAATTAATTTATTTCTAATAAAAACATGGTTTTATCGTGATTTACCATTTTCCTTGATTTTCAAGGGTTTTAGCCACTTTATGAAATTAGCTCTTTTACCCCTTGTGGTAGTTGATGATTTCAGGGCTTCTAGCTTACTTCCGTTCATAAACCTGAATTCCATGATTTCACCTCCAATAAAAGAACGATTTTATTGCGAATTTTGTTCGTTATAGTAGTCTTTTTGTGCTAAATAACTTATATTTTGTTCTTTATAATGTTATTTTTAGTCTATTTCTTTGACACTTATTAAATACTTTTTATCTCCAGCAGTTATTGTTTCTTGATATCCGTTCCATCGAGCAATGACCGATCCGATAAAGTCATTTGTAACATCTGTTTTACTACTTTGATGAAGCGTTCCGTCTTTATTCATCTTTCCTGCGTAAACTCTATCGGTCACTGGTGAAATGGCTAATCTCAATCCACTCAAATAATTACCTCCTTATGCAACCCAGATTTCATTTAAAACAGTTCTCAAAATCCTCTTTACTTGCTTTAGTTTTATTGATCGGTAATTCATCATCCCATTCAAACTCTTTAGATTCTTGAATCTCTAAGTGACTAGTGCCTACCCATAAATCATCAAGGTTTTCCTGTAGATTAACCTTTAAATGTTCACCATTTTGATATTCCTCATTATAGTCAGTTACATATAAAGAAACTTTATATACTTTTGCCATCGTAATCTCTCCAAATGAATTCTTGATTTTATTTATACCACTCTTTAAAGCCGAATCTCTTCTTGATTGCTGCTAAAACAATATACCTAAACTTACTTGCTCTAAATCTGCCACCCGGATAATACATGCACCAGTTGTTTCCGTTTGAGAAAGATCCCTCTTCATACTTCATAACTTCAAATCCTAAAATATTTAACTTCTTTTCTTGCATATTTTTCATCCTCCATTTCTTTATAAAACTAATCTTATATTCTATTTGCTTTACTCACCACTTGTCTGAAGATCAATATCAGGAACAATTGTTTCTGGACGGAATAACACTTTATAATGATAAGCATCTTCATACTTTGCGTCTGTCTGTTCCACGAAATAACTAACATTATCACTTAGTCCAAGGTAATGCTTTTTGTATTGATCATCTCCAACCTTACAAGTTACAGAAATCTTTTTCGCATCATCCACATCAATTGAGCACAATCCTTCGATGGTTAACAGATAGTTGTCGGTAATACCATTGAAGAATACTACTTTCCTTTGAACATCAAATGAGTCTGCAGATTTTGATAAGTTATGTGATACGGTATCTGCCTCCGATGTACACCCTGCCATAATAATTGTTACTGCAGCCATGATAGTTACCATAAGTTTCTTTTTCATCCTTCATCAACCTTCCTTATTTTAATTTATTTAATGTATTGTCTAATTACCATGAAGCTAAATCTTCATCAATATCCAGTGCCCTACATCTTAATGATACAAATGCACCGTAATGCCACCCACTGCCACTACCAGCTTCACTTTCAATTGTTGCAAGAGGTTTTGATTCTCCGTAAAAAGTAACTACAGATGAATCCGCATAATCACTCTCACCATCTTCAAGTGATACGTTGGTTATAATTGGATTCCTGATATCATTCTCAGAATAGAGTAAATTAGTTGTGAAGTCAGCATATCCACAGCAATCCCCACCATCTGAATCAATTTCTAGAATATAAACTTTGTCATTTAACTTTACTTCAATCGAATCTTCTCTTACGGTTAGAATCTGTGCCCCAATTAAGTTGTCTAACATTACTTATCAATCTCCCTTTATCTTTAAAGTTTTGAATAAAATGTGTGTTTCATTAATTTATTTATCCTAAGCTATCCAGCAACTGATTTTTCCTATGTAGTAATTTCACTTTTCTCTCTGTTAATGCCTGATAATCTTCACTGTACTCATCAGTAAATGGTGCTAATTTATACAGTCGCTCAATACTTTTATTGATCTTGTTCAACTCAGTTAGAATATTCATTTTCTCCCTCCTAACTTATCAACCTCAGAAAATATTTCTTGCATTCCATTGATTTGATCTCTATGAGTTTTAGCTAACTCCAAATATCCATCCAATAGTTTTATGTATTCATCTGTTTCAATCATCTTATTTTGCTGCTTATATTCGTTTATAATTAAACTGTGTTCAAGTAGATCATGTACTAATTGGTCTAATGAGTTTGTTTGTACTGACATATTCTCACCTCCTAACTGATCATGTATTCTTTTACTTCTTTAGCTCGCTGCTTCCTATTTGCTTTCACTTCATCTGTTGGCTGAAAGAGTTTCATCTTATTCTGTATTTTCTGCCTTTCTTTGTGAACCGTTACAATGCTCAAGTCAGAGTTTGCCATCTCGTCAAGTGATGTCATTCCTAAATATTTGGCACATTTGAGATATAATAAGTTATCATTAGATCGTGTTTCTGGGTAATGCTCAAGCATATGTAACACTAATTTTCTAACAGATGTAAATTCTTCTTTAACTGACCTCATATGAGTCCTCCTTATTAAATTAATTCTACTAATACTAAGAACATGTAGACAAAGTATGTAAATCTGACTAGATTTGACACAGTGCCTTTAAGAGTATACTTTTGTTCAACCCTTGTTAGCTTCTTACGTGCTTGTTTTTCATCTGTTAAATCTTCTTTTTTTGTGAATAAACTGCCGATGAATGACAAACCAATCATAGTCAATGTCGGGTATAAGTATGGGTCTATGCTAATTGCTTTTACTAGGTAGACAATTATTAATACGATGAATAGTAGCATATATAATGTAATTACAATAAGTTTACCTACTAATTCAGGTGGATGTTTCAATTCAGGATTGCTTGCCTTTTTAATTTCGAATTTTGTATTCTCAATTAATGTCTCATGAAATAATTTTCCGTTGACTACTAAGTACCCATATGTAAAGATGAAAAACAGTGTTAAAAATAACATTTTATCTCTCCTTTAGATTAGTTTATTTTAAATATTTATTCTGTATCTACATAGTTATAGAACATTCCTACATCGTGTCTTCTCATGATTACAGTGCTTACCAAGTGAATAATCTCATTCACAAGGGTCTTATCGGTAGCTGCAGGTCGATGTATAGTGAGTTCTACTTTATCTGAAGTAAATCCTAAGAACATTGGAATAGAAACTTTTTTGATTTCCATCCTAATATTGTGATCAAGCATTCTCTTCCTTAACTTCTTCCCTTTAATCATGTTGGTCAATGAATTAGTTTTAATGAAAATCTCTTCATCTTTAACCTCTGGAATAGTCATATGTCACCCTCCTTTCCCTATGAAAGAGTTGTTTTATTTACCTTTGAGTAACGATTCAATCTCATCAATCTCAAGTTCGACCTTCTTGCCATCTGACAACAACTTAGATAACTTCTCTTCCATTGCTTTCAACTTCTTTTCTTCATCTTTTCTTGACAGCATTTCTACTCTAGATTGGATATCTGTGATCCAATCAGATGGAGAGAATCCACTCATTTCATAAACATCTGCTACATCAAGAACCTTTGCTGACATCAAATATGCATTTAGTTTTACCATTAAAGCAATTAACTGATTTTTTTGTAATACTTGAATATTATATCTCTCACCATCAAGTTCAACAGAGCAGTTTGTTACTGGTGTGAATTTAAGTGACTTCCCTAACTCTCCTTTCTTAGTTGCGATTTGTTTCCTTAATTCTAAGATTCTTTGATCATTGATATTTGACATATTATTTTTCCTCCTTATAGATTTTTCCATTGGCTAGATACTTTCTTAAATACTTGGGTTTATATAAGTTAAAAACTTCTTCAAGTGAGTCAAAGTATTTCTTATGAGTGTTAGTTCTAGTAATTGTTCTCCATCCAGTAGTATCCTCATAACTCTCTTTTACTTCTTCATAAATCCCCTGAGTGTAATCGCTTCTCTTATCAAAATGTACTTTTTTCTCTACATTACCATCAATATAAAACCTTACATCCCACCAAGAATTCTCAGCTTTTGCTTTAAATTCTTCAAATGTGAAGTCAACGTATTCATCTTTACTATCATCTACAGGTGAATAAGAAGATGTGTGTTCTAATTTATCCATTAACGCAGCGTAATTATCAACACAATCCTCTGATATCACATCAATAATAGTCTTAGATAATGATTGAACTGTAGTAATACTACTGTCTGAAAGACGAGAGAAGAAGTAAGCTTTTTTCTTTGTCTTCCATTGAGTCTTGCCAGTCCATTTTCTACTGTAACCACCAAAATGATGATTTTTGACATCCTCATATATGTAGTCGTAATCCCATTCATCAAATCTTCCTAAATACACTAATTGCACATTATCTTTTGTTAGATAAGTAGCACCCAATTTTAAATCCTTACCTTTTAATTTAACTTGATTGTGTACTTTCTCATTAAACTTTGAAATCTCTATATAGTCAGGTGATTCTGTGGGAATAAGTACTAATTCCTTTCCATCCCAACCATAAACAAATTCACCTTCTAAACCCTTTCCTTTGATTGAATTTGTGTTTTCAAGGATATATAAAAGATTAGGGACATCTATTTCAAACTCAAACCCTCTTGGATCATAGACTCTCACATAAGTTTGTCTGTGATTCCATCCAGTACTGTAGCCTCCTGCCTTCTTATTTAACACAAAGCCTGAAGTTGGAACGTTTTCGAATATCTCATTGTCGATTTTATTGTTTCTCCAGCTATTCCACGAAGCCTCTTTTCTGAGCTTTCCCTTTTCATCAAAGTAGATTACGTATGCCAGCTTCTTTGTATAGGTGTCAGTTCTTTCTTGAAATCCCACATTAATTTTCTCTGGTATAAATATAGTTGATTTCATTTAATTCTCCTTTCTTAATTCAAGATAAAAGCAACCTTTCATCAGATAAAGCATTTTGCAATGTCTCTTACAATTTCATCACTATTCCATTCTTCTGTATTGTAAGATACCCTTTGAATATTAGCTTCAAGAATTGTCTTTATGTATTCATTATTAATTGCTGATACCATTCCAGTTTCAACGTATTCATCTCCACGCTGCTCAATTCTTTGCTTGATTACCTCATTATCTGCATATAGATAAATTAGAGTCGCCTTTCCTTTAATTCTTTCTTCAATTTCTTTTCTTTGATCATCAGTGAGAATAGCGAAGTCTCTATATAGAGTCGCATAAACTCGATTGGAATAAATAAATCTGTCGAGGATAGTATTGTCAAGTTCAGACAACTCCTTAAATTTTTCAAATAATTCTTCATTGGTGCATTGAGCATGTTCAAAAGTAGATCCTTTGACTACTGGAAAGCTAATTAACTTACTAAGCTTATTGGCTACAGTAGTCTTGAAATTGGCTTCATTTCCTTCAAGAATAATTAATGTCATTGACTCACCTCATCTAAAGCATATTCAATTAATTTATGTAAAACGTCACTCGGTAAAGTGTATGTACCATCTTCATTCTTGTATTTCGTAAGTAATAGATCGACTAAGCGATTAACAGCATTTTCTGGTTGTGAATTAACTTGAGCATCTTCTTTAACTTCTTCATTCTCAATCACCTTTCTTATATTTGATATGTGTGTAATTACTGATGTTTCATCTTCAAATACCAATCTCACTTCTTTGCTACCTACATAAGTTTCATCAACTTTGCAGAATTGACTATTTATTAAGTAGATCACCTTGTCTCCAACTTTATATGTATCAGGAACTTTAACTAAATTGATCTCTAATTCTTTTACTTTTCTAGTCTCTAACCCCAAGTCTACATAATAATCAAAGTTAGGCGAGACTGCTGCATATGCTTCAATGTATCCAGTCCTACCTACATCATTAGGTAAGTCTTTCTTAACCTTCTCATTGATGATAACGTGATCACCAATTTTATATTTGTATTCTTTTGGTTCAACCATGATTTCCTGCATTGTTTTCCTCCTTCACTGTTTTGTCGGATAGTGCAGTATCTAAATTTCCTCTTTTCGTTTCTCTAATGTGCTATTTTCGCCACACTTTAAACATTTTTCATAGTATTTATAGGTGCGTCTACCACATTTCTTACATTCGTAATTTCTCGGTCTCACCTTGTACATTCATTATCACTCCTTCGCTTTTTGAGTCTACTGTCCACCTTCTCGTAAAACAGTAACGGTCACATATTGCCTTCCATTTTCTCTTGCCTTAGCCTTATTTCCAACTAATAAGTCGATTATATTTCCTTTGATTGCACCACCAGTGTCTAATGCCACAGCTTGAAATGAGCCATTCACTGTATCAACTCTAACTATTGAGTGCATTGGAATTAGTGATGGATCTGTTGCGATAACCCTCATACCATTAGAGTAAATCGACTTAGTTGCATTGTGTCCTGCCCTAGTGATCCCCGAACATCCGTCACAACTTGCAGTGTAACTGGTCATCTGCATTTGATAAGACCTCTGGTTACTTTTACTCCCCCTACTCACCTGTACTTGATGAGTAGGCTTACTGGGTCGTGATTCAACAGACTTCTTGGCTTCTTCTAGTTTCTTCTTCAGATCATTATTCTTCTTTTTTAAGTCCTGAATATCAACTTTATATTCATTAATTTCTTCAACCTGCTTATGTATCTGATTATTCTTATCAAACACCTCACCCCTTAATGAACGACTGTTTTCTTCTAGCTGTTTAATTCTATTCTTATTTACCTGTTTATATTCACTTATTTTATCTATTTGTCTGTCGTAAGCTGCAAGTGAAACAACATTTGATCCAACTAACATGCTGACTACAATGACTCCTGCGACTTTCTTTTTAATCTTTTTCATTTGCTTCCTCCCTTTAAAGTAGTGTAGGTTGCCTCCCTTCATTTATATCTTAACTTGATTATAATGGAAGGACGCAACCTACGTCAATAGTTTTTATTAATTTATTTTATATAAATTGTTTAGTAAATGAGTGACGATTCAATCTCTTTTATTCTCCGTTTTACTTCCATTTACTCCTGTTTTCAAATCATAATTTGGAATGAAATCACACTTTTATTCAGATTTCTTCTCGTTCTGTTTTTAAGGTGAGATTTCCTTGATCGTCAATATCCTCAATCAAAGCGACAGTGTGTTGGTAAATACTATTCTTATATTTCCTTGGAGAAAATTGATTACCTCGTCTGAATCCGGTGATAAGTAGTTTATTCCCTCGTGTAAACCAAGAAGGTTCTACAACTTCCTTCTTTCCATTGCTAGTAGGTCGGGATAATTGCTTATTGTAATGACTGAATGCTCCTCCATAGAACTTTACAGTTACAACTCCATCTGTTGTAAGCAGCGTAACTTTATGTTTATTCTTATCTCTATCTAGTACAGTGCCAGCAATACGGGAAAGTTTGAATATTTTACGTTCGATCCCTCTGGACATATATGTATCAACTACTTCAGGATCTTCAGGTAGTTCACTAAAGATAGATACATCGTACTTTTCTTTATTCATGTGGGCTAACTCGTGATCATGATAGTAGAAGGACAGTGAATCCATTTCCCATTTACTTAGTGACCCATCTAGGAAAGCTTGTGACTCTCTTTCAAACAATTTCTCATTCACATATTGTAATGTTTCTTCTTTGCTCATCCATTCCTTAAGTCTTTCCATATGAGCATCATATTCTTTCTTAAATTTCTTCTCAGAGATGATTAGCTCTCCTTGATCAGAAACATCCTCTACACATTTCTCGGTAAAATGCTGGTTAAAGAATGGCGAAGCAATATCATCTAATTTGAACCATCTGTCTTTAGGTGACTTAATTGTTTTATAGACTGATTTGGAAATGTATGCTTTGTATTTAAACATTCTCTCACAAAGATGAAATTCATCAGGAATTAAACCTTCATTAACTAACATATTCATATTCTGCATGTTTAGTTGTTTCTTAGGTTCAAAGAGATGTGCTGCAAACTTCTTCATTATCTCTTTTCTGTCTCCGAATGAATCAAAACATCCACCTTTTATTAATTGTGTGATTTGTCCTTTCTTCACTAGCCCAGTCGTAAACATCTTATCAATGAAGTGATCGAATGACTCATATGGTCTTTTGGAGATAACTGTATGGACTACTTCATCACCTATTCCATTCATCCCCTTTAAGCCAAAAACAATTGAGTTATTTTGTAAATCAGGAGTGAAGCCAAACTTAGCTTTATTCACATCCGGTAGGTCAACTTTGATTCCTCTCTGACGAATGTTCCCTATGGCATAAGCAATCTTTCCATAGTTTGTTGACTTATTCTTATGATCTTCTTCAATGGTTTCCAATTCATTGCTACCTGCATTGACTGATAGACAAGCAGTCTGCCAATAAAGAGGATTATATTTATAGTTAAGATTAAGCTCTTGAATTGCTACTAGTGAGTAAGCAAGTGTATGTAATACGCTAAATGCGTATCCAAGTTGTCGTTTAATCTGTACATTCCACACATAGTTCAATAGCTCATCTCTAGTTCCTAAGTCCCTACCCTGCTTAAAGAAGCTTTCCTGAATCTCTTCTAGTGCTCCTTTTCCCTTGGGTTTTGCAATTGCCTTTCTTAATTTATTTGCCAGAGTAACATCAAAACCAGCAATTCTTTTATCCATTGACAATTGCATAACACATTCCTGTGTATCTGCCACTCCATTTAATTTTAGTAAATGATCTTCCATAACTTTAATCTCATTATTATTTAAACCGTATTGCCCCATCTCTTTATACCAGACCGAGATATCATTCTTATGTTTAATAAATACATCAATAGGTTGTTCTTCTCCATCAGACATTAATCGCATAAGAGAGTTTGCTGCAGCAGTTTCCAATAGATTACTTGGCTTAACTTTCTTTGTTGTTTCCATACCAATTTCAGTAGAGAATTGAAATAAATCAAGAATTTCTCCACTACCTAACATTTTATAGATATCTGATTTTGTCTTTTCAATATTGTCAGGGTGTAAATAAGTATTAAAGGTTTGACGTAAATTCTTAATCCATTTTATTTCATCATGTTCTATTAACATGTCTAAGGTAGCTCTAATTTTATCTAAAGCTTCAATTGTCAACAAATCAAACTTAACATTTCCGACTGCTTCGCAATCCCCAAGATTAAATTGAGTAATAGGATCTCCATTTGGGGCTTTCATCATCGCATTGGATTTATAGTAATCTTCATTAAAGATGATTATTCCACTGGCATGAATACTTCTTTTGTTGACCAAACCTTCAATTTTTAAAGCAGTTTCTTTTAAGTGAGGATATTTTTCAACCTCTCTGATGAACTCCTTAATTGGCTTTCTTTCACCATCTTCATCTCCATAGAAGCATTCAGTAAGTGTCCAGTTTTGACCACGTTCGAACGGTATCATTCCGCTTAAATATAGAGCAATATCACTATCTATTCCCAATCCCCTACAAGCTGTCTGAAGTGCCGATTTGCTTTTCTCAGTTCCGAATGTGCAAACCTGCAAGACTCGATTATTTCCGAAATGACTAATTAAAGCTTTAATAATTTGAGGTCTTTTACTTCCTTCTGAATCTACGTCTATATCTGGAATGTCCGGTCTTGATCTATGCAGGTGTCTCCAATGTGGTAATTCAATGCCATATTCAAGTGGATTTACTTGTGTAATACCTAGTAAGTAATTAATTAGAAATCCGGCAGCAGATCCACGACCACTTCCAACTAATGAGTTTCCACCACACTCATCATCACTCCAAATTATGTTGATGATTTCTTGAACAGTGATGTAATATGAAGTCATTGCTTGATTTAAGTTAACGCTGATTTCCCATAGCTCTTCTAACTCCATGTTGATACGACCAAGTATCTGATGGAATTTTTCTTTACTTAAGGCATTAAATGGGATATATTCTTCAAACCCATCTTCAAGCAGTTTGACCATGTATCTATCTTGCTCATTATCTGAATCAACCATTTTCTTAATATAAGCATATTTATCATAAGCAGGTTTAAAGAGATGTCTAATTTCAAATTCAGGTAATTCTATCTTAGGAATGACAGGATCATGTTCAATTGTGTAATCTTCAACCATTTCACCGATTAACAATGTGTTTTGAATAGCATCATCAATTATTTCTCTATCTATATAGTTCATTCGTTCATATATTTCTTCTTCAGTTTGAAGGAAACATGCCTCATAAAAGTCATCTACTTCTCTTTCACCCTCTTTTGAGTTAAGAAAAGCCTTATGTACTACTCTGTCTTCTGGTCTTAAGTAGTGAGTGTCAGTGCTTATTATTCTTTTCAGACCAAAGTAATCTGCAATTGGGATAAGTTTTTGATTAACATATATCTGCTCTTCTGATAAAGCTGGTTGCAACTCAATAAAGAAATTATCTTTGCCAAAAACATCAATATTCCATTGGATAAACTCCATTAATTTACCTTTATGATAATTGATTAATTCTTGATTGTTTTCTAACTCAGCATCCTTCAATGCCAAAAGATGAATTGAGCTTTCTGAACCTAAACAAGCAGTAGTTGCAATAAGGTGGTTTGGATCGTTCACAACCACTTCTTTTAAAGTTTCTTTAATAGTTGGAGTTCTTTCCATAAGTCCAGTATGGAAGGAATTTTCCCAAGCCTTACTACTTAAATACCTTAGTTGCTCATGCCCTTTTTTATCTTTACTGATTAAAAGAAAATGAGGAAACTTTGTAATGCCAGACTTGTAATTGTCACGAGTCTCCTCTAATGAATCAATGAGGTATATTTCATTCCCCAAGATCAACTTGAAATCTTGAGGAATGTCACCTTTTTTCTTTAAATCTTTAGCCTTTTTGATTGCTTCAATGTGGGCTGATATAGATTCATGATCAGTTATAGCCAACCCTTTATAGCCAATCTTTGCTGCAGTATGTATTAACTCTTTTACATCATTTGTGCAGTCAAGTAACCTTAAATTGCTTCCCTTAGCTGTGTGATTGTGACATGAAATTATACACAATGATTATCTCCTCCAATCTTTATTTATTCTATTATATCAGTTTATTTATTATAAATAAAGATATTTATGTAAATTTAATTCCTTGGCTTTTTCTTTTCTTTTTTCTATTGCTTTATCTAAGTCTTCAAAGTAGCCAAAATGTTTTAGTATTTTGTTTACTCTTAGCCTAAGTCTCCATTTTTTCTTATCTTTGTCCCATGTTAGACCTTCTAAACCCACCTGTTTCTCTGCTGGCTTACTGATAAGCACCGGAGCAAAAAGATCCTCACCCTCAATTCCATTTGAGTATCTATTATAAAGCGTTGCTCTGTCAATTCTTTTCTCTTCAGCCCATTCAGTGATGGTTTTTGTTTGATTATTTATTGTTAGATAGGTGCATGTTCTTCTATTGTTTCCTTGTTCTTTCACTGTTGCCCATCTACAGTTGTTTGGTTCATAATTGCCATCATTATTAATTCGATCTATTTGTAAACTCTCTTTATAACCGTTATTCATTGCCCAATCATAGAATGCAGTAAAGTCTTTATTCCACTCATCACAAACTCTAATCCCTCTTCCACCATAATTGCGATAGTCGTGGCTTGTTTCTTTATTGCAACGATATCTCATACCATCCCATATTTTATATATTCTTGTACCTGTCATACCGTGAGTTTTAACGCCCACAATCCCCACCCCTTAAAAGATAAATTCTTTTTTCTTTGTCTCAATTACTACAAAGTCTTCAACTAGAATTTGCGGTTTAATTTCCCCGTTATATTCATTAACACTTGCCCTTCCGACAACATTCATAACTAACCTTTCACCTTCACTGATTATTTTTTGATATGTTTCTTCCGAACTGAAGAATTTTATATAATCAATACCTTTGTATGTAAATTTAATTGTGTTTTTCTTGCTGCCTAGAAGGTGTATGTCTTCTTTATTCACTTCAATATCTTTTATTGCAATTACAGGCTCTTCAACCTTGTAACCCCAAATATCCCTATGTTTATTTATTTCTATTAATAACCCACTTTTTAAGTTTTTGGCGGGAACTATAAAGTCAACTTCATATGAATTAACATCAATTTTAACTTCTTTTAATTTATCATTGATCATGTCATTCACTTCGACTATATTATCAAAACTTATTTGACAACCTGCTGCATTAGAATGTCCTTCAACATAGTCGAATTTACCAGTTTCTAATAGAAACTCTTTTAAGTTTTTAATTGCTCCTTTATCATAACCTCTTATTGATCCATTCAATATTGGCTTATCATCTCTCTGCCTTAGAAGCAATGCAGGTCGCTTATACTGTCTAGTTAGACTGTTAGCCACAAGACCAGTTAAGTTTTTATCAAGAATGTCTGATACATTCACAATAAGAATTTTATTATCCAATAAGTTCTTTTCTTGAATCCTTTCTTCAATGGCTGCAACACCTTTATCCCTCATTCTACCTTGTCTTGCTTTCACATTCGTTAATAGTCTTGCTGTTGCGGTTTGAATGTCTTCACTTTCTTTTTTACGAGTATTGTAGATTAACTCTTTTGATTCTAGGAAAGCTCTCATCATCTGAAGTTTTTCCTCAAGATTTCCGGTTCGAATACATGCATTGATCAGTGGGACTATATAGAATTGGCAGTTGATAACATTGATTATTCCCTTAGTTGAATATGATTGCTTATCAAACAATGCATTAAGAAATGAATTATTGATTTGCTTTAATCCTTTTTGCACATAGTATCTTGTCTCAAGAGATCGTAAATCCATCATGTCACCAATCAAACCAATAGCCACTAAGTCTAAATAATGATCAGCATGTTTAATTTCTATTTTATCATCAATAGCTTGCAGAAATTTATACACTACTCCAGCTCCTGAAAAAGCCTTGTTTGTATACTCAGGTGATAATTGATTATTTACTACAATAGCATCCTCAGATTCCTCTTCGCATTCATGGTGGTCTAATATAATAATGTCCATACCTTTATCTTTTAGTTCTTTGTGTTCTTTATACTGATTTGATCCTGCATCTGGAATTAACACTAAATCTACATCATTAGGCACTTCTTTAACAATAATTCCATGTTGCTTTCCTTCATGAATCCTCCACTGTAGATTTATTTCAGGAAATACTTTAGTTAAATAGTTTATGAGTGCTGCACTCGAAGTCGTTCCATCGGCATCTGGATCGCACTGTACAAATATCTTACTGCCCTTCTTAATATGTTCTAATAAGCATTCTGCAGCCTCTATAATATTCCTTAATTTACTCCAATGAATCACATCTTTTTCACTGGTAGACAAAAAGGATTGAATGTCTTCAATCCCTCGATTTCTTAAAACTGTCTCAATTGGATTCAAATAATCATTCTTACCAATCAATTCGTACTTCATTGCTCCACCCCACTTGTTTTTATCTCATATTTACACTTCATTAATTGCTCAAGTATTGATTTACCTTTGTCTACTGGGCTATCTTTGTAGTCAAGCAGTTCAAAGTCGTCCCAGAGGATATATGTACGGCAATATGGTGTAAATTTACGTGCAAATTTCAATAATTTGTCTTGGTATTTCTCTATCAATTTTTGATAAATTTCTTCAGTTTCATGTTCCTTTTTAGCCCTAAATTTATCAAAGCCAATAAACACTTCTTCCACGCCTAACGATATAGCAATATCTCTATGAAAATCAGTAATTTGCGAAGAGCACACAGCACAACTAAAATTATCTTCACCGTAAATGTCTTCTGTTTTAAATACTGATTTTTCTCCCTCATAGAAAAATATCTTTTTTAAACGCTTGATGGACTCTTGAGTTTTATTAACTCCAAAAAGGTTAAACATCGTCTGGTGGTTGTAGTTCTTATTTCCAATGGTAATAGGCATATACTTTTTACCATTTTCGAGATCTTCTTCAATTAATGACCGTCTTCGGATACCCACCAAACGATTATTGATATCAAAATGAGGAATGGTTATTGCTTCATGACCTTCTCTGAAATAATACCCAATTCCAAATTTCTTTCCAGTCTCAATAGAAATACCCTCATCTAGCCAGCTCTCATGTAAGCTAGGAATAAACCTATCCAGCACATTACTATCGTATTCTGGAAGCTCAATTATCTTTTTTTCTTTTTTCTTAAGTCGATTGATCCAGTCCCAGTCATTAATTAGTTCACTATTGTTCTCTTTAATGACTGCACCAAACCCAAATGTCTTACCTGTAGTATTAGCCACATATCGAACTGCTTGAGAGAATGAAATTTTCTTTACTCTTTCAACAAGTTCATAAATGTCCATGTTTTCAGAGCAAGATGTATAACAGTGAAACTCTTTGTCCCTCTCATAATAGTAGAGCTTGTGGCTATCTCCACCATGACATACAGTTTGAAACATTGGATTACCTTGATTGTCTTCTCTTGGTTCATTGCTGCCTAAATTATGTAGTAGTAGATTTATATCCTCTAGAGTCAATGACTCTTTGAGTTTGTCCTTATCGTATCTTATGGGGACTCACCCCTTTAAAAGTCAAGTTTCTTAGATTTTATTTCTGTTGGTTCGATGCTGATTAATTCGTAGTTATTTTTTGTTAGAAAAAGCTCAGTTTGTCGCATAGTATCAAAGTCAACATATAACCAAAGCTTACAATCCTTATGTTCTGTCTCACGGTTTTTATAAATGTGATACACAATGTTTGGCTCTTTGCATCCAAACATGTTTTTCATAATTGGTTCAATTGCCTCAAGATCCTTTTGAGATGGACTTAATGCTATAATCCCTTTTGTTGCTTTATCTGCAATTGCTTTTGATCCCCTAAGAACAGTTGAATCTGCGTTTTCAATATGCTTCCACTCTCCATTTACCTGTGTGGCTGTTTGAATGTAAACATTGTAACGTTTTCTCATCTGGTCTAAACGATTCATAAACATGAAAAGAACCATATCTTCTCTTAGTTTCATTCCCTTGGATGAGTTTGCAATTTCCTCTAGGATGCTCATTGAAATATGAAGGTAGTCAAAGTAGATGTATTGAGCCTGATTTTCAATGATGTGCTGTTTAATTTTATTTTCAATTAACTGAGTATCAAAGTCAGGTATGTATTCAATCCAGAAGTTACTTCGCTCAAGAATCTTAACTGCATACTCTAATCGCTCATCTTCTTCTTCAGTGGTAGCTCCGTCTTTGATCGTTCTTTCAGGTACACCGGATATGTAAGCTAAAATTGTACTTTGAAGGGCATCCCCCTCAATCTCTGTACTAATGAATAGCACGTTTTCACTATTGTTGTTTGATACCCACTCACCTTTATGTAAATCGAAAATCTCTTCAATAGCCATGTCTGCAGCTTCAGCCAATGCTAAACGAGTTTTACCTAAGTTAGAAGGGGCTGATCTTAGTCCTAAAGATTTAAGTTTTGCTCCCCTGAAAATGGTATTTTGTAAGTTTCCTATCATGGAAATCCCATAATCGGGTGACTGTTTAAACTTTTTCAGTAATTCTCTTGCACTTGAAGAAGCATGGATTGTCTTAGTCTCTTCACTGCTGGAGAATTGATTAGCAATTTCAACTAGTTTTTTGTCGAAGTGCTCAATCATCTTATCAATTGTTAACTGATCAAATTCACCCATCATTGACTCTGCTTCTTTAGGGTCAATGATACTCTCATCATAAATCTCAGTGATGTCAAAACCATGACGCTTATATTCTCGTAAGAGACTGTACTTTTTCAGTCGATTGTAACTATAATCAAAATTTCTGATGTGGGAAATTTCAATTGCATTTTGAAGATATTCCAAACCATCATTATCAGTAAATGTTTTGTATTGAACATCATAATTGCTCAAGAAGGTATCAATCATCGGAATATCAATTTCTTCAATACCCTGCTCAAACAAGTTATTTATTGCAGCAAAGATAATTACATAGAATGAAGATTCTCCTTCAGCAAAAAAATCTTCCTTACTTAATTTATACTTATGATCATCTAAAAGTGATGGTTTTTTCATTATGTTACCCAGTACTTGTAGTGTTGCTCTTTTGTCAATCAGACTCATCTCTTCACCTCTCTATAATGAGCTAATGTCAATCTGCTCTACTTTCTTCTTGTATGTAAATTTAGGAGAGTGAACCTCTATGGTTTTACATTCCTTCTCCTCATGATTCTCTAGACTGTTTTCAACGTTGAGTTTCATAATATGGTGCTTCTTTGCTTTCTCATAGTAGTAAGGGATAATGCCTATGCCACTATCCTCAAGTACAGATTTACCCATAGTTTCATGAAAATATTTTAAGGTTAATTCCATTCCTTTATATTGATAGTTGTATTGCTCTTTAAAGTCCTTAATCTGCTTTAACATCATTCCAGTAGGAGCATCTAAACTATAAAGTTCCATTATGTATTCAATAAGGCTGTTCCTGTGCTCAGTTTCTAATTTCCATGTATCAAAGCACTCCTGATGGTAATACCTCTTTTTATATGTATAAGCCTCATCCTTATCTAATTTATCCTCACAATAAGGACACTTAACTAATCTAGCCAAGATTACCACCTCTCTTAAACAAAAGGAGAGTAAATTAATACTCCCCTTTATCTAGTTATTTATTATTCACTTAGTAAGTCTTTAAGATCATCTAAGATTAGACTCATTACTTGAACTTGGTTCTTCTTGCAGTCAGTAACTTTCCTTCCAACTCCAAGATGTTTTTCAACTACTTCCTGAAGATCCTCTAATCGTTCATCTTCTGCCAATTGAGTACCAATTTCTTTAATTTCATCCATTAGTTCATCATAATCCAATTCTTCAGACTTGAAGCGTTCTTTCTGTTCCTCATAGGATACCGCTTCTACACCCTCTACTTTTTCTTGTCGTTCAATTGCTTCTGCAATAGCTTTTTCAAGATTTTCTGCAGTAAACTCCTGAATATATGTATCAATATAATCAAAGCGTGATCTTGCGAAGAAGTTTTCTGTTTCAGCAAACCATGCTGAAGACTTAACCACATTATTGTCATCATCTACTCCGTTGCTAGTAAGGAATACAACAATATCAGAGTTATCAACAATTGGCTTGATTGAACGTTTATCACCTTTAGGAATACGCTTACCTTCTTTAGTTTCCTCTTCATGAGAAATGAAAACAAGTGTGTAACCAGTACCTAGAAGTTTATCAATTTCAGCCCAGAATTCAGTTTCATACTCTTTCCAAAGTCCAAATCCTCCATTACCCTCACCAATTGTTTCAACTCCATGCTTTTTACAAAGGAAATCTTGGCAATATAATGCTGATGTATACACCTCATCAAAGATAATCGTCTGATAAAGTTCTTTTGCTTTATCTAACGTTTTAGGATCAGTAAGCTGCTTATTGATTTTCTTAAAGTCTCTCCAGTTATTAATTGGCAAAAAAGGAATACCACTGATTGCACGAATACCTTTTTCAAATCCAAGATAGAAAGGTTTTTTCATTCGTGTTGCTTGCTTAGTTTTACCTAAGTTATTGCTTCCATAAATCGTGATTACCTTGCCTTCTAGACCTTTAGCTACTACAGAAACTTGTGGATTAAAAATATCAAATGACATATAAATTAATTTCCTCCCTGTTTGTTTATATTAGGAGAGGAGTGACCCTCTCCACTTATATAATTACATTGGTTTATTTTATTAAAATGGCAAATTGTCAGTGTTGATTTTTGATTTCTTTTCCCCAGAAGATTTACCACCAAATCCACCTTTTTTCTCTTCTTTCTTGTTGTCCTTATTCTTAGCCTTATTTTTCATTTCTTCTAAATATGTTTCACGCTCAGTTAAGGCTTTACCAATCAACTCAGGATCATACGCTTTTGCATTTTCTTCTTCGTATGGCTCTCCTCCGCCTGTAACAACATACTCACGAACAGTATTGTATGTAATCGTTTCTTTATCTTTACCGAACGCTGCCTCAGTTTTCTTAACGATTTTCTCTTTAAAGTTTACAATTTTACCGTAAACAAATACTGTTGATCCTTTTTCGTAGTTATCTTGAACGTATTCAGCACCCTCTTCAGCCACTATAAAAGAGAATGGGATAACTTTACCACCAAAGACAGGGATAAAGCCTTCAAGCACAGCACGATCTGTTTCTTCACTGTTCTTGTTGAATTCTGGTTTAGTCGCTTTAACCATGATTTCAACTTCGAATTCTGCTCGTGGATCATATTCTTCTCCAGCTTGCACTCGATTAACGAAGTTTGTGCTAATTTGTGGGAAAGATTTTAGTTTTTCGTCTTGACCGTAGTATTCATTGATGTCAATTCGACCTTGATTAACTCGTACCTTGTCAGCCTCTTCACGACCAACATCAGCAACTGATTTATATTCATTGATTACAGTTTGGAATCCTTTAGCAATTCCATTTTCTGAACCATCTTTCTTCTTATATTTAGTCATGCCGTGTACAGTATGTACTTCATTTTCTCCAACTTCAATATCAAGTTCGATCTTGAATCCTTCTTTGCTGCTCCACTCACTGTGACGAACCTCTAATAGTAATCCTTCAACCGTTACCTTGTTATCTGCTTCTCTTAAAACGTTTTGTTCTGCCATATTAATATTTCCTCCTCTTATATCCTCTTAAATTATTAGTTTATGTAATTCATATTCCGATAAAAACTTTATTTCATTGAAGATGTTGTTAATGATTTTCGTACAGCTTCAACCGTATCCTCATTGGTTGGGATTCCATCAATTAATCTAAGTACAACTGCTTTCAATTCTTTCAGATCATTTGCCTCCCTCACATCTTGAAGTAAAAGCTCTTTGTATTTCGCTCGTAGCATTTTCCTCACCTCCTTGAAATACGTTTTCTTTACTACATTTATGATTATATCAAGTTATTTTATATATTACAATAGGTAATGTTAATTTATTTTATTTAATTTGTTGAAGTGATGAATCTCTCCATCTACTGAAGTCCACCTGTACTCCCAACCGTCACTCTCTAACACATTCATTGCTATTTTTGTGGAGGGGAATGTATCAATCACTCTATCATTTACCATCCACACAGACAACGATTTATTACCATTATAAACTTCAATTAACTCACCTTTATGATCCATACACACTCTCCCTTTCCATGTCCAGATAAAAGTGCAGCTTTATTGTGAATTCCTATACCAGCCCAATCTATTCATTTCTAACTCGGATAATGACTCAATCTTATCGCATGAATTAAGCCTAATTAACTTTATATTATTAAAGTCCTTATTCAGTCCTTCGTAAATTTTATATAAATTTTCTTGTGTGATGCTATCAGAGTGGACAATAATTGTGTCGCCATCTTTAATATCTAAGTTAGTCGCATTTAAATATTGATCTTCCACCGGATTCACTCTCCTTGATTCACTTTAAAATCATCAATTTATTCAAAGTGTGCCTCTCCGTATTTCCTATTCCGATCCCAAACTAATACAAACGGAAAACGATGATTCTCTTCATTGAAGTTTGAATACTTAAATGGATGTCTAAGTGATTGTCTTAAAGCCAATTCCTTAAGGCTTTCCATCAAGTGAGGATGTTTTTTAGTCCAACTATCATTCTCTTCCTTGACTTCCTCAAGAAACCAATCGTATCCTTTTCGTACTATATTAGATACGTTAAAGCATGTTTCGATCTTATGTATTTTAGAAAATGTAATTGTCGCCCTATACGCTGGTAAGCAAGTAAATGCAGGAATACATTTACCATTAGAGATATTAAAATATAATACTTTCAAGTTTCCACCTCCTATTCAAATACCACCGATTTTACATTTGGTATCAGTCTCAATATGTCTTCTACAACATCTTTATTATGTAAATCAGCCTGCCTCATAATCTCAGAATTCTTAAGTATCTCATTCTCAACATTCTTAACTGCAGCCTTATAGAATTTCTTTTCTTCATCTTCATCCATTGCTAATCTAAGCCAACCGGATTCTTTCTCAAATTCGACTTGATCATATGGAATCTCCAAACTAATCATTGTTGGCTTAGGCAACTTCAGATAGATGATACCATTCTCTGAATCTATATGTTTTACTTCAATATCCTTTGTTTCAAGTCCTAACTTATATGTAGCTTCCACAGACAGTTTTGTTTCTCTTGTACCTGTGAATCCATCATCAACATCTATATATGTCTTGCTGATTGATTGCTCCATACTAACCAACTGACTGCGACTTGTTAGCTTCCCCATAACCATTTCTGCACTAATTATATAATGCTCATCTGCAATCTGTTTGTGCTGCTTAACGATTTGAATAGGTTGTTCTGGTTGTGTAACTCCTCGGATCGTATTGAATGCTATGAATAAGGCTAGGATCAATAAAAAACACTTGAGGAGGAATTTATAAAACTGCGGTTTAAGTTTCATTTCCTTTCCCTCTTTTCATTATTAAGTTATTTATTTATTATTCTTGAAAGGATCATGCTCAACTTTCATATTTGAGGTCTTTATTGTAGTTTCAAATATTTTCTCTCCAGTTTCCTTATTGTATAGAATTACTTCTGCAGTCTCACCCACTGTTAACTTGCCCAACTCTTCACCTCCAAATCAGAATAAAAGGACAATTTTATTCAAAATTATTACTTTCAAAAGCCTATTATATCAACGTTTATAGAGCCTATTTTTCTGGAAAACTGTTATTTTTGATCAAAAGTCACAAAAAAGGGGATTTTACGCTATTTTACTGATTTCCCCCCTCTGAAACCCTTGTGGCTCTAAGGCTCAAATTCACGATAAAACTAGGATTTCATTTCCTGAACTACATTTTCGGATAGTTCATTAATCTTCTTTTGTTTCCATTTCGTCTTTTATGATTTCTATGGTTTCTTTATTGAGCACAAATTCGGAAGTTTGTTTATAGTGGCTCAACTCGTTATTTTCATTTCTCAATACCTCAACTTCTTCAATTAAGTTAATAACACATTGCTTTTGTTCATCCGACACATTCCAGTATTTCAGACTGTTCCTAATGTTTTCTAACCCTCTGCTTGAGTACATTTTTTCACCACCTTTACAAGTCATGTTTGCTTTTTAGGTCACGCATTACATCCAGCATGATTGAAAATGTTTCTCTTAGCCTAGATGGGTTATTTTGAAGTAATCTTGTTAATTCTGTGGTTATAAAAGAGTGATTTTCTTCATAACGCAAACGATTACTTTCAACATCCGCATCAAATTTATTAGGATTAAATTCATACTTGCTTGCGCCCATTTGCGATTGTTTTCTCAAAATGCTCACCTCTCTTTTATTACGCAATTTGGGTCTACAATACAGTAACCTCACTAAACTTAAATCGCTTAACCCTATGTCCATCTGAATCTCCTTGATCCATCCAGACCTAAACACCATACATCTCATTTGAGAATATCACTTGAACAATTCCCTCACCTGAATACATACCTGACTTGCAGCTTACTCTAGCTCCTATTGCTAACTTCTTCATTTCAATAAGATCACCTCGTTTATTGGTATAATCTTATATTAATTTATTTATTATAATAAGTCAACAAGTATTTGATTATTTTTCAAATTAATTTCACCTATGTAGAAGAGGCTGCTAAACCTCTATAAACTCGGCTTATCTTTCTGCCACTTTTCCCATTGATCACTGAATCCAACTATAACCTTTTCCAGTTTCTGACCATTATCACCAGATGGCTTAGTCGATCCTTCTTCCCAACGTTGAATAGTGTATGTCGCTACACCTAATAATGAAGCTAAATCTGACTGTGATAATCCATTCTGACTCCTAAACAACTTAATCGGATTACTCTTTTTCCACTGCTGCATATCTTCTTTGATTCCCACATCAATCACTCCCCTAATGTAATACTTAGAGTATATGTGGTAATGGTTGTTTAGTTTCCTCTTTTCTTATGACATTGATCAATTTATTTCTCTTTGCAGATAAAACCATGAACCAATCCTCATCATTCGTATCAATCGCTAAATCAATTAAACTGTCTATATCCTTGATAAACTCCTTAAGTGAATCTACTTTGACTGCTGCTTCATTATATTCAACCGGGTACCCTTGAATCATTCTTTTTACAAATGTCTTATGTGTTACCGGATACTTGGCTCCCCAGATATCAAACTCTTTAAGATAATTCTGCTTATAATATTTCTCAATTCCCAACTCGTCATGATATTCACAGATGTATTTAGATTTCCTCATGCCAACTCACAACCTCCACTTTACAATTTTCACAGATTTGTTTACCGTTTTTCTTTACTGATTCATTCCAGCAAAAGTGACAAACATTTGTAAGGCAATCAACTTTGATCTGTTTATTTTTATTAATTGTATTTGTATTCATGTAATAACTCCCTTTCGGCTTTTGTTAATACATGATATGGTGTGATGGTTGTGGTGGTGTTGGCTATGAATTGAAATGTGTGATTGCCTATGCCTATTTTAATTTATGTATTCTTAATGAAAGACAAGTTTTATATAGAAATTCTATGTAACCTCAATTGTTCGAAAAGATTATTCATCCTATCAAAAGGTTTTCCGTAAGTATTCTCAAGCCATTTAATATCTTCTTCAATTGTTTCAGGATATGAAGAAAATACAAGTCCGTAATAATAAATCCCAATGTTAACTGGGCTACCGTGTCCGTTAATTCTGTGCTTTCCATATGAAAAATAATCAACCGCTTTTGGAGGAAACCCTAGATACTTCCCAAGCAACAAATGTCTTTCAGTCATGTTAAGTTGACCTTGAATTGCCTCATTGGTTTTTATAATATCCAGCTCAACTTGAAACTCATCTAAATCCTTTTTGTTTTTAAAAATCAATATTTGATCTCTCTGTTGATCAGATATATCAAAATCAACATATGGATACATCAACTTATTTATGAAAATGTCTACACCTGCGTCAAATTTGTTAACAAACAAAGCAACCTTGTTTTTGAAATTGTAGAAGAAACTTAAATCGCATTTTACAGCTACTTCCATCATTTCACCTCCATATTCACCATATTCAAATAAATTCCCTGATCTATATTGAATTAATTATCTTTAGTGATTCCGATTACATCCTTCAATTTTATAATTCCTTTATCCCAAGTAATAAAACCTCGCTCATTGAGAAGTGCATCCTTATAATCTAACAGTAAATCACGATCGGTATAGATTACATATGATGTTACCATACCAAAAGTACTTACAAATACGGTATAATTATTACTCATTAAAACTCCTCCTGCTTATACAATTTTTCCTTCATGTGATGCAGTAACTCGATTTCAACTTCTGCCTTTCTGATTCCCAATTCCTCTACAAGAATATGAATATGTAAATCTAACTGTTGCTTTGCTGATCTAAGCACGTCTTCTTTTTTATGCAAACTAAATCCTCCCTACTAAGATTCCAATAACAAAAGCTGTTATCAATAATGCTAACTCAATAAATACCAATCCAACTGATAAATCTCTTACTTCCGGTGTGATTATGTCTTTAGGTTTCGGTGATTTTCTCATACAGCACCTCCTATTCTTTTGTCGCAAACCATCCCATAAGTGTTCCAAGTAATATACAGATGATTATCACAATGAACATTTTCAAGTCATATCACCTCATCTGTATAACCATTTCAGCAGCCACTTAACTTTTTTCTCATACTCGATTGTTAATTTAGATTTGCTGGATTTACCTAGTTTAGTGATCTTTTTCATTTCCCTTTTACCTTCCTATAAATAACAGTTTCACAATACACTTTTGTTGCTTCACATTCTGTAGTATCACGAATTGTTTCAAGATAACTGATCAATTCAGCCTTGCATACATCTCTTACAATCATAGCTTCCGTATTCACTTCTCCACCTCCAGTTTGAATGATACAAAGATTTCATTCAATTATTTTCTATCAATATATTTAACTAATGCATCTGTCAGTTTATACATGCAGACCATTGTAACGATCAAAAATATTCCGATTAACATGTTCTCACCTCTATTTATAATTAAGTTATTCATTCAATTATTTATGTATTAGCAGCTACCAGCCTATCTAAATAATACTGATGCTCATATACTGCACTAGGATCTCCACCATGAATCATCATTGTCCACTCACCATCAATCTGTACTAATTCTTTAATTAGACATGCTTTGACTCCATTTCTCAAATCATCTTCTCCAAATCCTTCAGCAAACCTAACAGGAAAAACTAATCTCTCAATGTGAGTGTGTGCATCTGATACGCAAACATATTGTGTTGGAATTTCAATTTCTCTTCCCCATGAGTCTTTGTGCAATAGCTTACTGAACTTATAATAAGACGCTCTCGGTCTTTCAGTGATTAATTCGTAATTCATCATTCCAACTCCTTTATTATTTTTCATTCAACATCTGAATGTTAATTACCGATTCAGTACGGTAACTTGTAATAAATTCAACCTCTACATTTTCAAGTTGATCAGCACTGTAGTTATAAAAATCCATTGCAGTCCTTTTAGCAAAACCTTCCGCATACTCAGGATTATCTAAAGGTACTGAAACCAAAAGGCTTAAGTGTTCATTATATACATGATACTGGTAACTTCTATATGTCATGTCTCCATCTCCTAATAAAAGAATTATTTGATTGTAACTTTAACTTCAATCTTATTACTATTAGCCACCTTATCAGCAACTTCCTTTGATCTACTCTTAATCAAATTATTTTTCTTATTGTTCTTAAAGTAATCCAGTATCAAGTTTTCAGCCACTTCCTTTAACTTCTTCTCATTTCCAATATAGCTTTCTACAATCTCATAATATTTGTCATATGATCCACCGTACCTATCCCAGATATCTTGATGAGGATTTTCAACAAAATATGTACTCGCTAAATTCTTTACTAATCTTACTTTAAAGAATTTTCCTTTTTCTTTAAACTTGACTATTAGTCGCAGCCTTTCCCAACCAGAAGAAATTTCTTCACCATCTCTATAATCAAGATATGCAATTGCATTCACTTCCATTTAACTCATCTCCATTTCCAAATGAAGGATTCATTTTATCAACTTATTAACATTCTTTTCATTAGATTTCATTTGTGAATCATATTCTCTGACCTTATATGCTAATGCATAACATGCCTCTGCGAAAGCATATCCTCCTTCTTTTGTTGACTTCCCTAACTCATTAAGTCTGCGCTTCATCTTATTTATTTTATATTCTTTAATGTCAGTCATATTTAACTCCAACTTTCATGATACTATCCTTTCATTCTAAGCAACCCTAAACCCCTTAACAGCACTCCTATAAGCGTCTTCAAGTATCTCAATTTCAACATTTGGTACAGTGCCACCCTTTTCCCATCTGCTGATAGTTGTACGGAATACATTTAATCCATTTGATCTTAGCAATGCTGCCATTTGCTCAAGGTTTAGTCCAATTGATTGCCTCATTGATTTAAAGAATTCTCCGTATTCTAGACATTCTTCTTTGGTTAGTTGTCTTACTTGCTTGTAGCCTCTTTTTAGGTTCATTTTACTTCTCCTGATTTATTTGGATTTTATCCCAATTGAATGTTTCTAGAATTTTAATTAGTCGCTCCATCTTCGGTGCTCTCCAAGATGTCATTGCGTATGTATGAGCTTTTGAAGTGTAGTGATAATGATTCTTCTCAAGATGTCTTTTTGCTTCTGCTTTGCTTAGAAACATGGTATTGGGCACGATAAAGGACTCTTCAGTAATTGGAACTTCATTGAAATAATTATCTTCATTTAAATCACTTTCTACATACTCCCATAAATCCTCAAAAGTAATATCAGGATTGTCAAGATGGGATTGTAATTCATCATTTTCTTCATCCCAATCCTTCAAGAAGTCCTTTAAATCACTTACTGTTTTGAACTCTACATGATCCCCGTCATGATAGTAATACATTGTTTCATCGCTATAATCCTCATGTGTTGGAATTGTTTTATAGTCCATGATTGACCAATATCTTGGTGCAGCTTGACAGTCATTGTCTTGCGTAGTTAGTTCTTGCTGTAGATCCTTTAAAAATTGGATATCTTCTTTAGGATTGTCTTTCATTTCGTCACCCCTGCTATCCATTGTAATTCCATGACCTTATTTAGTAGCCCTGTATTTATCTCGTGATATCTCTTATTTTCTATGCTCATTTCCTCTAACCTCTTCACCATCTCAGGAACTAAGACATGGATCATTGACTCATCATATGTAGAACAAGGAAAGTGCAGTGGTCTTGAACAGTTATTTTTATAATGTTTCACAGTCTCAATTAATGCCTCATTTGTGAGCTTAGGAGGTAAGTCATCCTGAGCATAGGAATTCATTCTCATTTGATCCTTCATTTCGGATGTTACAGATTTATCCTGTAGCTTACTCACATGGACTTGCTTGCCATTAAAGTCAATGTACTTCAACTCATATAATTCTTTCTGTCTCTCATAATGTTCCTCCGGTAATTTAAATCCCATTTTTCAATCTCCTTTATTCTCCCGTATGCTCGCTCATGCTCCTATTTTCAAACTATATTTCACGATAAAATCTATATTTTATCTTATTTTTTCCTTGGTGACTTACTCACTTTATTGACTTGTGAGTTTTTATAATCACTGTATTGCTGTGCTAATTCTTTTGTTTTGAACAAAGTCTTATAAGAGTATCCAATGCTTTCAAACTGGCTTTCATCAATGATCAAGTCCTTACCAGAAATGCTATCATCATAATAAGTAAACCACTCATCATGTCTGTCATTATGTACTTTATACCATGCTATACCATTTCCATTCCTAATTGAAAAAGTGTGTAACATAATAGGGATTGGCTCATAAACTTGAATTTTGCTGTCGCAATCACAAGTCTCATACGTTTCTTTTCCTAATGGAGTAGTGTAAGGAATTCTTCTATCTTCATTACACTTATCGCATTTTGGTTGTCGCCTACCTTTTGACCCAACTGTAAACAGCTCGATCTCACAGTCTTTCATAAGTTCAGACAAACGTTCTCTTCTTACTTGATGTAGGAGATTACTTCTCTCATATTCCAACTCTCGTTTCTTTTTCTCATAGCCATTTTTAATGCCCTCAAAATTCTTCTTCACGTTTTGCAATTCAGCATTTTCCTTCTTCAACCGTTCCATTTCATTTATATAATCTTCCTTCACCTTGCTCATCAGACTAGTTTTAAATTCCTCAATTTGCATTTCAAACTCACTTGGCTCATAGTAGAAATCCTCTTCATAATAATTCATCCAATTATCTCCTTTTTCGATTAATTTATTTACAATAAAATGCATGATTTATACCAACTTTCCTGTTATAACAGACTCTAAATTAGGCAGCTTTTTAATGGTTTTCTTTGCCCGATCTATTAGTTTTTTCTCTGCTGTAACCACCCTCTCTCCCCAACTTCTCCTGAGAATTAAATTTCGTAAAGTCTTCTCATACACTAATTCAATTGAATGGACTGGTTTAAATTTAGTGTATGGTAGTTTTTTATGGTAAATTGTTGCTGACACGGCTACATACAACTCATTATCCATTGAGCTATTATTTAAAGACTTTTTAACTTCGATATAATAATCAGAGTTTGCATCAATAATATATTGCACTTCTTAACCTCCTAAAATAGATGAAATAGCTAGTATTACATTGATGACTATCAATAAAGCAAATCCACTAAACAATCCATAGCTTCCTTGGTCAAATGAGTCAATAGCCCACTTACCTAAGATGAGACAGACAACAATTGGTATAATGACATTTAACATTTGACTTGGCTTTTACCTTTACAATGATTTAGGTCTGCTGCTTTGCAGAGTTTATTAAATAAGCAGGCATTACAAAGATTGTTCATCTTCTTAATCCTTTTATTCATTATAATCCCCCACTATCCTTTAAGTTTATAATTATTATAGTTTTATTACTTATCCCAACATCTTTTTCTACGGATAGATCTTTAATCTTCGCATTGTAAGTCATGTCACGATAATAAACTTTCACCTCTGTATCGTCAGGCAGTCCACATTTATTTAATTCGTCTAACAAAATGGCTTTGTTCACTTTGCTCCCCCTCTATAATCTATTGACCTCTCCCAAGGTAAACACTTGACCAGTCTTATTCCAGATACTCTGATTGAATTCATCTCGTCCCCCAAATTCAACCTTATGAAATTTATCCCCTTCATATTGTAAGGTAAACGTTTTAAATTCTAATGATCTCTTACTTACTGTCTCGAATACATCACCTTCATAAATCTGAATAACTTTTTCTTTGCTCATTTCCATCAACTCTCCCTTATAAGTATATTAAAGCTAACACCATAAATCCTATAGTTAACACTAAAAACAACTGCCAGTATTCTTTTATGAAAATCTTCAATGTGTGGGTGAAAAAGAGTTCAATTTCGACAATCATGCTTATCCATAGTTCATATACTTTATTCTTAAACAATTCTCCACATCTCCCTATGAAACAATCTTTTTATTATATTATTTAACCAAACTCAATTTCCCTAACAACTTCTCAATATTTGCAGACTCTTTAACAATAAGACTAATAGGCAGATTCTCAATCGCTTCAAGACATTCACTCAAAGTCCCATTCTTAACTTTCACATATGTAGGATAATCAATCTCAGATAGCATGTATTTAATCAATGGAAGATCGTTTTCATTAACATGCTGCAGAAACTCATCTAACTTCTTATAGGATTCCTTCTCCTTACGTGTCAATCCAGCACTATATTTATATTTGCTTATTTCATATTTATACTCACTCTCGATATGGTTACCTGCATCTGTAACCATTTCAATAACTAATTGATACTGTCTAGGGATAACATGGCTTTTCTCTAGCACTCTCATGCCATCATCAAGTTTTACAGTCAATACCCTCTCCCCATCAGACATGATAAACATATATTTCACTTGGATTCTCTCATGATTTTTCCTGTAGTAAGCATTATCCTCAACCATTTTGGCAATCTCCTTAACTTGATTACCACCAAAAGCAACATAGTTAAAAGTATCAACGCTTACTTTCAATAAAGGGATTTGATCAACTAGTTCAATATCATCACCTTCTTTTCTCCACTCATGAAATTCAGGCACATTAAAGTAATTATCCTCTTTGACAAAGTTTACCCAGAGATCGTGAACGAATAGTCTATTAGTCATTTCACTTCAGCCTCCTTATTATTAACCATTCCACGTTTCATCCAGTTATACTTATGCTTCAATTTATGTTTCAGATTTCTCATATGTAATCCAGTATATGACTCAGCATCTTCAATTCCTAACTCTTTACTCAACTTCACATACTTTACTTTATCAACTTTCCAATCTTGAGGAGAGTAACATTTATTTCTCATCCATGTAATTACCCCTCTGTCATTGACTGTGAAGTGGAGATTGCCGTACATGTATTTCTGATGTTTGAATCCTTCTGAATTTGCTTTAGCTGCTATATCCATATTTCGTGTCATCTTCCTCTGAGCCTGATCTCTTGTGATTTCATCATTTCCTGCAACATTCTTCTTGTAGTATTCAAATAGACCTTTCTTAAAACGTAAGATTTCCATATTAAAACTTCCCCTCTTTTGATTTGATTTCTGATATAAGTATCATCTTGCTTGCCTTGAGGTAATCCTCTGCGAAGTCCATATCCCCAATTGCCAATCGTTTATTGTCTTGATCTAAGTTGTTTAGTGCGAGCTGGCAACTGTTGATTGCCTTTAACAATTTTTCTCTTGCTAACATCTTCAACCACTAACCACCTTTCATATTTGTTAACTTAATATTAATTTATTTCATTTAATAATGCAAGCACTTTTTAAATTTATTTTCAATATTTTTCTATTTTAATAAAATCAAAGTTTCATTTCCTCTATAAACCAAAATCAGCCACCAAACTTATATAATTCGATGACTGACTAATTTTTGTGGGTGTCTTTACACATTTGTAATATGAACTTTAAAAAAAATATGTTATGATATTCTCGGAAGGATGTTCCTAACCTGACATGCTTCTACTAATCTTGTAGTCACTAAGTATTAATTTACTTGGTGGCTTTTTCTTTTATCTCTTCCCAGCTAAGGAAATAGTCTAAGACATCAACACTATGTAGTGATCCATCATTTCCTTCTAAAGTTACCTTTACACCTTTCAAACCTGAATCACTCATTCGAGCTTGAAATTCCTCACTTGCTCCTTTAAATAATGTAGAGATTGTTAACGCTAATTCTCCAGTTCCCATAGTTGTTTTCATTTGCTTTCCCCTCTCTAAGTCTTGTATTATATAATTATTATACCAACCTACCTTGTCAGATTTTTGATACACCTCCTTTGAAATCAGAACATCTGTTCGTATTTATATTTATTATAGTCCGAACAGAGCATAAAAACAAGTTTGTTGGTAAAAATATCTTGTATTGCATTGGTAGGCATTGGTATAATTAGTATTACTAAATTAGGTAAAAGGATGGAGGACTTCCGATGGGCATTATTATCGGAAGATGCCTACTAGGTGAACTATTGATCTACAGACGGATGACTCAGGAAGACCTCGCAGCTAGAACCGGAATGAATAAGGGACAGATCAATGCGTACATAAGAAATAAGAGAATTATGTCATTGTCCAGTGCTAAAAAGTTAAGCACAACCCTTAATTGCAAAATAGAGGATCTTTATGAGTGGCATTCGTAGGCATCTTGGAAGAGGTCTTAGGACTTCTTTCCACCCAGTGATTCACTAGTTGGTGAATATTTTCCAACCTTTGTCTACATTTTACAATACCTAATGTCGTATGTATATATCATAATTTGTCGAAAAGATTGGAATCTTGTCGAAACTGAAGTTTAATTCTTGACTTTTTAAATTTCAGTGCCCACAACGTTCCAATTTTTTTATTTTGAAAAATTGGATTGAATTTTTATGCCTGTAGGAATATTTTTATTTTTATTACTACATTAGTTTATTTTAATTATTATGTAGCAGCCAACCACTCCGAATGGAGGATTGCTGTTTTTCTTATTAGAAGTCTGGATATAATTTTTTGATATTGTCAGTATTGATATACTCGCTCATAGTTGATCTATTGTGATAACTGTATTTACCATCATTACTTGTAATTTTAGTTAAGTTAAAATGATCTCCAATTGTCTCAAAATGGGATTTATCTAATTCTTCTTTACCCTCTTCTTTTAACATCTTATAAGCCATATAAATCATACCGGAACGCTGTATTCCTTTAGGTGTTAAATCTTCCGTATCAAATTCTTCTGCAATTGCTTTAATTCTGTTTATAATTGTAATTTGTGAGGCTCTGTCAGTTTCGCTTACTCTACCTCGTCTTGCTGGTCTGATAATGTATTCGTTTTGAATTAATTCAGATTCTTTTTGGCGTTCACTATTCCCATTTTGATTTTTATACACAGTATCATCATTTGCTTTTTCAAGAATGTCGAAAAGTTTCTCGTCTACATTATAGATATATCTTTCACCTTTTTTATCATCGTACAATCTAATTGATTTCTCTTCTCTATTCAAATCAGTCATTTTAAGGTTTCTTATCTCAGATGATGAATGACCATACACACCATTGAAAATTAGATGAAGGATAGCTATATCTTGATTATTAACTAAGTGTGCTGTGAATTCCTCTACATCATTTTTAGAGATGAACATTTTAAGTTTAGGATCAACAAATTGTTCATACCAACTTTTATCTATATTTTGTAATGGATTCAATGTGTTAGTTCTTAAATTATTTTCAATAGCCCATGAAATATATTGAGATATAAAACGCCCTCTACTTAGTGCAACTGGTACTGACTTGGGGTTACTTGAGCTAATACATTTTCCGATTTCAGATAAATTAAAATTATAAAGATCCTTTTCGAGTGGCATTTCATTCTCATATGCAGCAAAAAAGATATACTTCATCGTATGCCTAGTGCCTTCATTCTCATAAGTTTCAAGAAATTTTTGTTTAATGTCTTCATTGTAAATTCGATTAGCTATCATTATCACTTCACCAGCTCTCCTAAGTCAATATTATCAAAATAATTAGCAATATTTTTACGTGCTTTATTAGTATCATCAATTCTTAATTTCGAGTCTAACACTCCAATTTCCTGCCATAATTTATTTGTTTTATCAAAATTAATATTTTTAATTATATTTCTTACTTCTTTTGGTTTGATTTTCGACTCAAACATTTTACGTGCTAATACAATATATCCCACAAATAAATTATTCTCTGCTATTAGTGAATTCTTTTTAGACTCAACGGGATTCTCTAAGAAATCTTCTGAAAAACTTCCAAGTAATACATTGAAATAATCAACCAAGAAGTCACCAACATCCATTGCGTCTGCCTTATTTTTCATAATGAATTGTTCATCAATAGTATCTGCCAAAACATTATATGCTACTAATTCTTTATTCAATGAATGCACTCGATTAGTTTGAGAAATTAATCCTCTTAGATCACTCTCTTCTCTAAGTTGTCTCACTACACTGTCTGAATGTCTATTTGCTTCAAGTTCTTGCACCCTAACCTTACTAATCGGAGTAGCTTTAGCAAGCTGGGCTTGATACTGCTGTGCTTGTTTTTTACTATAGTTTGTAATCAAAACAGAGAAATTAAATTGTAAATCCGATTGTTTTTGTAGGGCTTTAATAACCGCCTTAGTCCGGTGGAAACCATCTACAATGGCTAAATCAGTGCCGCTATTTATTGTTAACTCTCTAGAAGAGGCATCATAGGTCAACTCATCACCTGAGTCTGCAGATCGGGTCATAGCATTGAAAACCAAAGTTGTAGGCACTAATGTACCTTGTAATAGATGCTCTTCAATCTCATCTACGTTCTTCTTATTTAAAGTCGGCTCAATTCTTATTGCATTGTCTCTGGATCGTTTAAATTTAGCCTCTCTCTGAAGCTCATAGTCATATGTTAGTAAATTATTTGCTAATAAATCATTAATTACTTGTATGCTCATTGGAACAGTAAAGGCAGCATTGCCAACTACTGTTGCATTACTAAGTGTAATAGGGAATCCCATGTCTTTTCTTTTTACATCTGCACTATATTTTCTAGCTTCTTTAACTTCTACTTCAGTGAAATAATCTTCAGGATTAATGTTCATATTTCCAGTTTTTAAAAATACCTGTTCATTTATTAGATATAATTCACGAATGTCTAATTCCTTTAATACTTCTTCTGGGTTTCTGAGCCATTCTGATACAGTTCCACCCATAATATCGTACTTATTGATCAGTTCTTCTTTAATATCATTGACAATTCTTTTCTTTTTCTTGATTGTCTCGATAGCTTCTGCAAGGTTAGCTTCTAATTCATTTCGATTACCTAACAAATTACAACACCTCTCTTTTGAAATAATTACCATAATTAAGCATTTTTATTATACAAATTAATTCTATAACGCAAGTGTACTTTTGTAAACATTTAGAACGCAATTTGCGTATTTTTTACTAATTTATTTTGATTATTAGTTATTTTGACTTTTGATTAATTCGTCAATTTTGATATTTAGTAGTAGTTTTTGGCTTTTTGGTAATTTATTTATAGCTTCTAATAAGGTTTTGTGATCAACTTCTTCATAATATTTCTCATTAACTCTTCCCTTGCTCGATACAGCACCAGTTAAACCATAATCTTCATCTTCTAAATAGATAGTTGTAGTATTAATATTTGAATGTCCTAAAGCCTTCTGAGCAGCAGTGATAGAACCATGAAGTCTATACTGGAATGTTCCGCCTGCTTTTCTGATACTATGGAAGACAATATTACGATTTTCATTAATATTCATTGCTTCTCTTAACTTCTTCATAATGTCAGATACTGCATTGGTTGAAACAGGGAAAACCTTTTCAGTGTCACCTTTAATACTTAATAACTCATTATAAAAACCTTTAGATATCCTCGGTCTAAAATCACTATTTCCTTTAGCGATAATTCTAATTTCAACATCGTTTTCATTTTCTCTAAAATCTGACCACTTTAGACTTAGGCATTCATCAATACGAGCACATGTGTCTAGTGAGAATAGAAACAAATATTTTTTAATTTCTCTGTCTCTTACTCTGGGCAGAGTCATAATTAATTCTGTCATTGTTTCAATTTCTTCTATAGACAATACACCATGCTCATTCTTAGTTTCAGGTAAAGAATCAATTAGGTTTAAGTATTCAGTATCAAATTCAATATGCTTCTTACCTCTAAGATACTTAATAAATTCTCTAACTGCAGAAATGTTTCTGTTGATTGTTTTATTATTTAGCTTTTCAGTATCATGTAAATATGCTTGAAATTCTTCAAAGTGATCTAAAGTTAAATCTAAATCTTGTTTAGTTAAGTATTCTACATCTCTATCTTTAACTAATTTGAAAAATTTAATGATATCTCTTTTATAAGCTATTGCAGTTCCTTCACTCTTAAATGACTTTTTCTTCAAAAATTTAACCAATTGATCATAAGTGCCATCATCATGTAACTTAGTTACCTTCTCATTAGCCAACATATTGTCCATCTCCCTTCATTTTCTTTTCTAATATATTTACGATAATTTTCATTTCTTTGTGTAACTTCTGTGTGTCACGAGCGTTCATTCTTGGCAATTGCCTCTTCACGAATCCAAGCATATCTGTAAGTACCATTATATTATTCCTCCTCCATTCATTATATGTTTAATTATTTATATTATAACCAGAAGTTTTACTTTTGAAACATGTTTTATTAATTTATTTAAGATAATTATACTACAGTCCAATTTTTCTGTAAAGTACTTTTCGGACTTTTCTAGAAAATAAAAAGACTCACCAATATAGGCAAGTCTCAATTATGTATTAACTTCTTGATCTCTTTTTGCTTCTTATCATTATATAAGACCAGAAACGAGTCATTAAGGTGCTTCATAATTTCTTCAGGTGTGAATCCATGTTGAATTCCTAGTGCATATATTTGACCAGCTCTTTTAGTAAAATCCTTCTTCAAGTTGTAATCTCTCCTGTTGTATTAGTTTATTAATTATATCATGCTATTTACAAAATGAAATGGATCTTTTATCTGGTTAATCCTCTTTGTAATATTCTTCTTCTCCACAGTCTTCGCAATTGAAAACTATGTCCTCATGGATAGTCCCATATATGTAGATATTTTTACTACCACACTTACAAGCAATATCAAAGCACTTCATTAAACTCACCTCTTCTCTTAATTTATATCTTTAACTGCCTTCCACAAAGCATCAACTAATTCATTCTCTATATAACTGTCATCAACTCTCCAGTGTCCACTAACTAAATCTTTATCTATATTTACTCCACCTAGAAACTCAATCATTTTACCAATGGTTACTTTTCTATGATGAAAATTCGCCCAATCATTACGATCAACTAATTCATCGAATAATGAATAGAACATACTCTTACTAACTTCTTTGGCTTGTTTTGGTGTAATATGCTGCTTAATAATAACTCACTCCCTTTTAAAACTTAGTTTTTATCTTGAATTAATTTAGCCTTAATAATGAAATTAGGATTATTTATAAATCCCTCTTTTGAAATTGACAAGTCGTATTCCCTTTCTAATTCCAAATTAAAGTTATCCTTCTCTGGATCAATAAAGAATACATACTTTTCACCATTATTATTTTCAAAAGCATACATAAAACCCAAGTCACCTACATTGAGTTTATCTGTGTATTTCATGCTGCTGAATTGTTTGGTTGATACCTCACATCCTACTAACATCAATGAAGATAGTGTCATTAACGCAATTATCTTTTTCATTTATATCTCCCTCCTTCAAAATAAAACGAAACATCTTATTAAAATTTACTTTTTATTAATTCAACGATTTTATCAGCATCATCCATTATGTCATTAATATTGATAGTTGCTTTACTCAATCTCTCGATTAGCTCATCTGCAGACATATATCCTAACTCTTTGATGACTTCTCTCGATGATTTGATTATTTGTTGAACCTGCTCTTCAGTTAAATAAGTGCTCATATGTTCACCTCACTCTCAATAAGTTATTGGTTTTAACGTATTACAAATCTTCCTTAATCACTGTTCCAACAATCCAACATGCAAAAATAAAAAGTATAAACAATACTAAGACAACTAAGACTTTCGGAAATAGAAACAACAATCCAATCATGAAAACAACAAGCAAAATAGCTATGAATCCGGTTGCTATTGTCTTTAGATGCTCCATTGATTCACCACCTTCCAATTAACCCAAATTTACACCATATACATTTATTTAAATTAATAATATACTTAACTCACAAGCAAAGAACAACTTGCTTGAATAACCTATCTGGAGTGATTCAATATGTTAAAACACACTAATGAAGTTCAACAATTACTTGATCAAATGCGTAATGAGATTGCTGCTGAGATGGGTATTGAGATAAATCCAAATATGACTTCTCGTGACGCAGGACGCATAGGAGGAAGTATCACTCGTAAACTTATAGAACTAGGTGAGCAGAAGCTTCAAGAAATTGCTAATCAACAAACAACTAACTCTTATATGTACCAGCAAAATCAAACACAATCACAAACTGAATTACACTAATCCTTGAGGGCTATATGCCCTCTTTTCTATGTTCAAATATTTACAGTAATTCTAATAGCAAATCCTGATCTATCATTAATATGTCCGTAAATATCTCCTACACGTTCTGTTATGTATTCTCCGCATGAATTGTAAAATATCTTTCCAAACCTTTCAGAGATGTTCCCATCAATCTGTTTTACTTCTTTTACATCAAATGTATTTGGGTAGCCTAGATCAGATAAGTAAACAATTATGTCACCTGACTGAGCTTCTGAGATGGGTACTTTATTAGTTTTAATTGTTGCTGCTAATTGTTGACTCATAATGATCCCTCCAATTTATCATTGAGAAACTTTTCAAAGTCATCATCTTCCAAATGAAATAAATCAACAAATGCTTCATCTTTTGTGAATTGAATTCCTCTTTCATTTTCAAATTTACTGTAAGCCCATTCCTTATAGACATCATTGTTAACTCGACTGTATTCCCATGACAGGTTATGTATTAGCTGATTGAATCGAATGTCAGTGTGTTTAACCCATATTTGCTTAATTAGTGATAGTATTCGGTCAATACGATTATGATCTCTCATTTCGTTCCCTCCTCTATTATGAAAACTTATAATAATCCTCTAAAGCATCCCTTAAATATTCTCCACCATATAATTTCACCAGTTCAGGGAAAGTCTCGTTCTCGATATCCTTGATAAACTTCTCCCAATTGGAACTTATGAAATCAATAAACCCTTCACTGCTTCCTCTTTCTCTATATCTTTGGATATATTCATCTTTCAAATCAATTGATGGATAAACTAACAAATATTTAATTCCATTCTCCTCTAGTGCTTTTCTAACAATGTCATGAGAAGACACAAAGATGTTATCAGCTTTCCCAATATTACTTTTAATGTGCTCCATATAGTTGTTTGGGAAATCTGGATGTCTAACACCGTCCTCAATCCATGAAAATTCGCTGCTATCTGAATCAAGTATAGTCAATTTCTCATTTAATTTATGTAAATGACTTTTACCTGTTCCCGGAAAACCTGAGATTACTAATGTTTCTTTCATCATATCTCCTCCTTAAATTCAGTTAAAATCTAGTTTTTATCTAAACTCATTTAAAGTTTCTCTTGCTTTAGACAGTTCCATTTCTAACCTCTTTACTTCCTTTTCAGCATCCTCACGGTCTTTTTGAGTAGAATGATCAAAACATTCATCACAGTATAATTCTCCATTGTACAAAGCCCAAGTGTCATCTATCTCATGTCCACAATCATTGAACTCACAGTGCTGAAATTCAAAATGCTTCTTATAAAATGCCAACTGTTCTTTTTCACTTAATTTATCAATGTCGCTTTTTCTAGTTATATCAACCATTTTTACACCCTCTTTTAATATAAGATATTAATTATTAGTTCTCATAAATATTCCCAACTACTTTGATTTCTGTATGTTTATTAAAATACTCATGAGCATTCCAATTACCAAACATATAGCATCCATTATGGAAAGTAACTTCTTGTTTAACTATCCAATCTTCTTGCAATCTACTCTGACCCTGTACTACATCTCCAACAAAAATCTCTCTTGCGAGCATATCCAACATGCCTGTAGATTGAGTAATTACCAACTCTTTGTCAATAAAATAATATCTATCCTGCTTTAACTGAGGATCTAACTTCAAAGCACCTTCATTTGTTATGTAAAGGTATGGTGCTCTGTTGTAATACATTCTCTCTTCTTCTACATCCCAAGCCCTATAATTATTATTGGTCATCATTTCACCTCCCGATTTATCCCATCAATATGAATATTTAATGTGCCTAGCACACTTCTAATTGTCTTCATCTTATTCTTATAGTTACAATACATAGGCATATTACCGTTTCTCATTGCTTCCTTCTTCTTAAACTGTAATGTTTTATATCTGTTAAGCAGCAGTTTTTCCTGTGGATTCATTTAGACACCTCCAATAAAAGGATCATTTCATTAGTTTACTCTCTGTAATAATCATATATTTCTATTCTTTGTGATCCATCTTCCCAGTCCGAAGAGATGATGATTTCGTTTTCAATTTCTTTCTGAAGCTCAAATAATTCTTCTAAAGACTTCACTTCGATTGTTCCAAAATAATTCTTGTTTGTTTTTTGAAAACTGTACTTATTTAATACCTTGATATGGTCTTCAAGCTTTCCTGATGTTACATCTACAAATAACTTCATCGTTAAGTTCCTCCTATTAAATAAATGTTTCCTTAAATCTTCTTAAACAATTGAGACATCATATCACGATTTTCCATTCTCAATTTCTTCTGTTCTGCAGCAAATCGCTTACAAATATCAATTGATTGTGCAAATTCTATTTGATACTCCGATACACCCTGAACGTCTTTCAACCTATTGATCATATATTCTAAATGACCAGATAACATATCTTGCTTCTTCTTTATAATTTCAATTTTGTTTATTTCATTATTATTCTGTCTAATCTTTTTAACATATTCTTTAACTAATTTCTGATTAATGTCTTCTTCAGATTCCAATGTCATATTATACAGAGTGACAATCTCATCATCTTTTGGGTGCACTACAATTAAAAAGTTTCCATTCGTGTAATAATCAAGTGTTTCTTTTCTGGTAGGTGCATAATTTTCGTGCAATAACTTAGATTCATTATAGAATTCCATAACTTTATATATAACTAGATACTCATTTTCTTTTATAAATTTACTTATCCTACTATACCCTGACATACCCATAACTCGCTGCACATATCTGAATTTTACATGTTCTCCAATTATCACCTAAATCACCTCTTAGTTATTATAAAATATCGTCAGATTATCTAGCCAGTTCGGTGTATTTTTCGTCAGGATTGTCGTCTAATATTTCGTTAAAACTGATTTTTTATTCAAGTCCCCAATAAATTCTTCCCCAATACTGATCTAATTTTCCTAATGCTTCAATGGATACCTCACAGTCAATAAACTCACTCATATCGTAATCGTAATTTCCTAGTTTTGCACCAGACTCTTCAATTAGTTCCTTATCTGAGTAATCTGCAGCTATCCAACCCTTTAATATCATTTCATTTTACCTCCAGTTAAAATTTCTATTTTATTTTGCTGTTATAAAACTCTACTGTATTTTCAAGCCTTTTTCTTAGTTCTTCATTTTCTTTTATTGCTTCTCCGAGTGCAGCAAACAAATCTTCTTTAGTTAGTGAGTCATACGCTTTGATGACTTCATTCAATTCTTTGTAATTCATTCCTTTTCACTCCCCTCTTTTCCCACAATACAGGTCAATTCAACTATTCTCTATGTACTTCCTCAACCAATATCCTTATACCATCCTTTATGATCCTCTCACAGTCACCGGATACAACTCCACCATTATCCTCAATCACTTGTCTATAACGAGCCAGCAATTCCTCAGTGAACGTGTTATAGTCAATTTTGGTTTGCTGCATATGTATCACTCCTCATTTATCTTAGTAAACATTACAGATACAGGCATTACACTCTTACCTTTATCATTGATAATCTTAAAGAATGTTCTGCCGTAATCTGAACTGGTTACTTCAGAAACTTCATATATCTTTCCTTTAGTTACATGATCAGATATCTTTTCAGACCACTGAGCTTTAAGTTTATCCCCAACTTTCATGTTTTCACCTCCAAATAAATCTCCTGTTTCATTGCGTTTTATATTTTCGTACTAGGACAAATCTAAAATTGTTTCTAGTGCCTTAATTTGTTCTAAATTCATATTATTAATCGCATTGTGCAACTCTCTCTTACTCTTTGATTCCTCTAGTTCTTCACTACTCTTACCGACTAGATGAGGATATTTTAAACGACTACCTCTATGCTCATCCTTAAACAATTCATTCACCCTTTCTTATTGCACTATATATTTTCTAATATGTATCATCCAAAATACTTAACTACAAATCCCAACATTGTAAAGATCCCTAATCCCATTCCCCATAGCATCATCCAGAAAATATTCTCAGTGCTTTTAATAGCATTCATTTACTGATCACCTCCTTTAGCATTAAAATTTGTTAACAGCCTTATGTAGTCTTTAGTGAAGCTTTCCTTAGTAACTTTAGACTTCACTGGTCTGTCAACAATATCTAATGATCCATCATAGTTGCTACATTTCTGACTGTAAAATTGACTGTATTGCTTACTCACCTGTCTTTCTTGAAGGTTTACTACATTCGTCCCCACGACTATAACACTCCTATATCTATATATTTTATATTTATAGTCTAATAATACCACATCTCACCATAAAGTAAACCTTTTTGTATCAATTTATTTATAAAAATAAGCAGACAATATTGGACATTTTCCAACACTCTCTGCTTATCTGGAGGTATTTAGTTTTATATTGATCAGTAAGCGTGAATTTCCTCGGCAGTCAGGCTAATAAATGGATCGTTAGCTACATCATATCCTCCACAATCGCAGCCTGTAGACCAGCATAATGAGCATGTTTCAGATGAATTCTCGCTTTTATCTGTTCCCATTGCATTAATATAAGCCATTTGCATTAATCTTAGTTCCATTTTTCATTTCCCCTTTATCCTTTTTTTAGTTTAAGTCCAATTTTTCTATTTTTATACTTTTGTACTTTTTCCCCTAAACTATAAATGGACATTACCAGTTAAGGCAATGTCCATTTATAAAAAGGTTGTTAAATTGTGTGTTTTTAATGTCGTTTTATCTATTTATTTTAAATAAATTATGTAGATACAATTACAACTCATGTATTGTATCTTCTAAGATGGTGAGTAATCTTAGCCTCTTCCTCCATCTCCGGGATCGCCAATGATGGATTGAGTTTGAATAAGATCAGTGTTTGCTACTTCTACATTTTCTTGTTGTGGAGCAAGCACAAATGCTGCTGACAAAATACCTACTGCTAATGTTAATTTGACTAGTACTTTTTTCATTTTTTTCACCTCCTTTCATTAATATATATTATACTGCAAGAGCTTTCAATAGAGAAGCGTGAATTCCTAATTTTTGAAGTTCCATGATTGGGAGGTTTCTAAAGTATACATCATTAGCTTTCTTGAAATACTCAATTGATAATGAATAATTTTCAATACTACTGTCAATCAGTCCTCTGTAATAATAGTGAAAAGCTAATTGACTGCTAGTCATACATTCTTTATCCATTTTATCTAATGTTTTTGTAGCTTGAGTGTACTGACCTTTTTTAATTAAATAAAATGCCACTTCATGAATATCTGATGGATGTTGACTCTTAAGATTTAAGTGTTCTGCATCTTTATCCCATAGAGTGTTTAAGAAGTTCAAACTTCGCTTAATATTGGTTTCAGCAATTTCATGCTTTCCATTAGATAATCTATATCCAGAAGATAAGTAGAAATTTGCTTTTCTGTAATCAGATACAATATATGAGTTACCTAAATGAAGCATAGCCCATGACTTGAAGTAACTGTCATCTACTCTGTTGATTAGCTCATTACAGAAATTTCTAGCAGCATCATGATTATCTACTCTTACAAGATAACTTACTTTAAATATGATTAGTCTGGAATAATAAGTTTCCTGTATATAGGACTCAGTTATTTGATTGATAACATCTTCAAGTCCTTGTGAAAGATCATAAGACATATGATGCATCTGTCTATCCATATAGCAGTAATTTTTAAAAAGAACAATTCCCGCTTTCATTTCTTCAGATTTTTTGATAACTAATTCATCATACTTCTTTATTGCTTGAAGGTAATCAATTTTACCAGTTAAATACTGATCGTCAATATTATAAACCTGTGCAAATTCTAGCGACTCTTGATTTCTTGATTCAAGCATTTTTTCAATTAATTCTCTTTTTGTATCATGTAGCTTACTAACTTCCAAATACTCTAACATTGCTCTAGCTGTCTGTTTATTGGGGTCAAGGGTTAAAGCGTATTCAGCCATGACTTCTTTTTCTTGATCTGGGAATAGGTGGCGGACAATTTTTAGTAAGCCGTAAAACTTAGCAAACTCTTTCTTTTCATCTTTGAGGATCTTTAGCAGTGCACTTCCGGAACTGTACCCTCCTGCTTCTGCGAGAACTCCAGCTAATCCTCTAACTTCTTCGCATTTATTTAAGATCATTTGTTTAAGAGTAAGTCTTCCCATGTAACCCAACCCCTTGTAAAATTGTTAATTTCTAACTTAACTTTATTTTACATCAGGTTGTCATGCTTAGTCAACTACATTTAGTTATTTATTTTAATTATTTTTACTTTATTAATATCTTAATAATTCTCACGATATCCAAAGGATTCGTAGTATAAAATGCCGTTTTCTACCCAGAATCGGAGTTTTTCTTGGAACTCTTTCCGTAATTTCTTGATCAAATAGTTCTTTTCACTAATGGAATTATATGGTTCACAACCAAAAATATTCATTTTACCCATTTTCACCTCTCCTTTTCCTTACATATTATATAATATCGAGTTATTTATAATATTTCAATAGGGAAAGAAGAAAAATTTTCCTTCCCTATTTTAACTTAAAATGTTTTTTGTGTTCCTCTATATAAGAAAGTGCTTTTTGTCTGCTTTCTTCAGGATCTTGCATAAATCCACCTGAGTAATAAGCAACCCTTTCAATGAGATATCCATCAGCCAATTTCATATTTACAAAGCATCCACCGAATAGATCATTTTGATATGAGAATGTGAACGGATATTTCTTTTTAAGTGCCATATCTTCGTAAGGGTTAGTATTGGGTGTTTTAAAAAACTCTACAGCATAAGACATGAATACTCTTCTGTAATAGCCCTGTGCACTTAAATGATTGTCATATGCCTGAAGTGTTGAAGGTGAGGACTCTCCCTCTCTATTCTTCATTATTTCATACATCATACCAGTAGTAGAAACCTCATTTTGAGCAAGGACAACATCAAATGCTTGTTCTAGTAGCCTATTTTGAATATTTTCGAGTCCTAACAAATAATCAGATGAAACATTAAATAGAGTGGATATTTTTCTTAGTATATCTGGTTTAGGATCACGTTGATCATATTCCAGATTTTGATAACCACTTAGGGATAAACCAAGCTCAGCAGCAACTTCTTTTTGAGCCATTCCCGACCTTTTTCTAATTTCCTTAAGCCTATCAGCAAATATTTTCATACATCCTCCCACTACTTAGCCCATTTCGGGCGTAAAATATACCATGTTTTGTGGTTGAAGTTACCCACATTTCCATGTATAGTTAATTACAGATGAGCAATCGTGACAATTTACACCGATACTATTAAACTAGGAGTTGTTGTAATGGGAGTATTTATCGAGATGTCTATTTTAGTTGAAACACCATTCAAATCTGTTGAAGAGGCGGCAACCACAATCAATGATATAAATGGTGTTTCTGGATCAATCAACATTAAAACTTTAAAAGATGTATTCACTGGCAATATTCGAGATTACCATATAGATGATTATATCAAAGATGAGTCAGAAGATGAAGAATGATGAGTAATGTGAGAGCCTGCTTTAATTAGTAGGCTTTTTACTTGATATTCAAAGTTTTCAAACACTCCTCAGTCATCCACTTAATAATTTTGTTCAACCTTCGCTTCGAATAAGTTTCATTTTTCTCATTATACCAATCATTAAAATTACTGTCATGTTTACTTGTATTACATCTTGTACATGATGGCACACAGTTTTCAATATAGTTGCTTCCGTCGTGAATAACGTGCTCCTTGTGTAATTGCTGATTATAGCGATTAATCTGATCCTCTTCACTCAACCCACAGTACGCACAGGAGTTATTAAAGAATTCTAGACAATCAAACCACTCTACTTCAGTTATATCATGATCTCAACGATTTTCCCTATATTTAGCTAATCTATCTTTATTATTTTTCACCCATTCGATTTGATATTGCCTTTCATATTCTTTATTTTTATCATATGATCGTTTTCTATTAGCCTTAATCACATCTGGAACACGTTCTCTTCTTCTCTTATCAAGAAGGTACGATCTTTCACGATTTTCGCTACGCCATTTCAAAGATTTTTTATTCGTACAAGTTTTACAGTATGGGCTATATCCATCTTTCTTGTTGCATTTATTCTTATAGAAGTTCTCATCTGTCATTGGAAACCAGTTTAAACACATACTGCATTTTTTGTGTTCAATCTCATTTATCCATTTATGATTTTCTTCATATGGGATCGTCCTCCCTTTGGAATTATCTCTCATTTAATTTACTCCTTTCTTTTTTATCCTTCATACTCTCAGTAGCCCTATATGAGCCACTGAGACTGTTTTAAATAACTCCAGCAACTTCCCTACATAAGTATAATTCATTTATATAATACTGCTTATTTCCCCATTCTATAACCGTAAATCCATTCTCCTCTCCTAACACTTTCACCATTGATCCTGCTGGAATTTCATATAAGTCTAACTCAATATCATATTTAACTTTCATCATTTTAAATATCCCCTTTGTTAGTTTCTTAATACATTCTATTCCTGCAGCTAGGTAAAGTGCCTGTATTAATTGCTAAATAACAACTTTAATTGTGATTTTTCAATTTGAGTAAATTCTTACAGATAACTTCTACTGTAATTTCACCTGCTTCAAGCATCTCCTTGGCTTCCTCTACATCTAAATCACCGAATATACCACCGTCTACATAGTCCAGAAAACATTCTTTCAGGTTTGCTTCAGTTGGATCATCTTGATAACCACAGTGACTTAGAGTTCTACCGATAAGAGTTGCTTGACACATTATTATCACCTCATAGGAATTATTTGGTTCTTGAGTATATTATATAAAATAAATTGATATATGTAAATAGTTTTATTAAATTAATTCAAATAAAAAAGAGATACTTTTATGTATCTCCTGATTGAGAATGATAACTTATTTGATCCCATAATATTCATCAAGTTCTTTGATTAGTTTTCCTGACATAAAAGCAATATGTTCAGCTTTCCTTTTCATTTTAGAGCGATCAATTCCTTTTCTATCCATGTCCTCAATTTCCTTTATTGTTTTTTCAATTTCAGCTAATGAATATTTAAACATTCTATCTGGTTGAACGTAATCCATTTAATACCCTCCTTTTCTGAGTCTTAATAAACTCCACATTTTATTTTGAATAAATATTTTCATGTGCTAGAATTTGTGCGTCATTATTTGTTTCTAACTTCATGATTTTACTCATTTGAGGGAAAGTAAGCATTTCTTCATTTACTTTACCGGATCGGAAATCAACCCATAAGACATTCATTTTCTCTTCCAACTAAATTCTCCTCCTTTGTGTCATATTTTGGTCGAATAGTTCATTACGGTGTTACGATTTTTACTACAATTACCTTTTCCCAAGGAATCTCTTTCATCTTTTCATCAGTCAGTTTTGAAATGTGTTCGTGCGTCCATCTAGGGTCACCTAATTCCAATGAGTCATAGATATTTTCAGCAACTTTATCCTCATCCTCTGAACGGAAATAGATGCGTTCGTCCTCGTGATAAACCTCTTCTACCTTTGCTTCACTCCATCTTCCCATCCAAGAAGAAAAGTCATCACTAGCACAAACTTCATAATCAACCATTGGTACAATTTCCAAATCAGGGTTGGCTTTAATTAGTTCAAGTAATTGTTTAACATTTGTTTTTTGCTTTTCGATTTTTGTCATTTAAACCTCTCCTTTTCTTGTGTCACAGTTTGTGTCAAATATTCACCTAATGAAATGCAAATTTTATACTAACTATAGGTGTCTATAATTTCATCCATAATTTTTTCAGCCTCATCCCTGCTCATTTGGTGGCGAGCTGGAGAAAGTTCTTTTCTTACAAGATTCATGAACTTTGCAAACTCTGATGATCCATCACTGCCCCACTTAAACTTACTAAGAAGTTCATAATCAGGAGTATGCAAATATTCTTTTAACTCTTTATCCAAAATAACACTTCCTTTGAAATATAATTTTTATTCTACTTCTTCAATGGTGACTCTTACTTTTTTACCCATAAACTCATCATCTAAGATTTCAGTAAGGTTATTGTATTCATTACTTACATCTGCATAATCTACATAGTAAGTGCGTTCATCAGTATGCACCGACATTATTACTTCACCTTCGATTTCTCTCCTTTTCAAATCTCCACCTCTTTTCATATTTTACCATTTACTGAGATTGATAACACGTTCCACAATAAATTTTCCCATATGCTTCATACGTTTCATTATCACTTAGCTGCTGGTTACATTCTGCACATTTGTACGTGATAATACTGTCATCATAATTGTAAAGTGATCCTGAGTTACCTGTTTTGTAATCGCTCATTTTTGGACACTCCTTTAAGTTAATATCTATCTTACTTTACTTACTCCCAACTTATCACAAACCTGCTTTTCGCTAAGATGTTTCCAATAATACTCATAATCTAATGTTTTAATTGCTTTATCAATTTGATCAGTCATCATATTGGAAGCATGAATTTTGACAAAATCAGTAGTTCCGGCAAAGTCCTTTTCAATTTCCTTTTTCTTTTCTTTAAGTAATTGAATTACAAATTCCATTATCTCACCTCAACTAATAAATGAAAATTTTTATCTTGGTCTTACCTCATACTGCACTCTATTGGTATCAGTCATTCTTTCTGCAATTACTAAAGCAACTTTCATTCTAGCTTCATCCTGCAGTTTACATTCCTCTTCAATTCTCTTTTTTCCTTCTTCTGAAAATTTACTTAGGGATTCTACATATTCACTACATTTATTTACAAACTTTTCATTTTCACGCTTAAATAATTCCAGTAGTTGAGCCATGTTTGTATTACTGATTTCACTTTCTAAATCAGCGTGTTCCCATCCGGTTCTACTCATTTTTTCTCCATCTCCTTTTTAAGTTGAACTCAGAATTTTATCTTGATTAATTTATTTAATCTTTTATCCTTCCAATGATCCAACCTCTTATACTCTTCTCTAAGTACATCTAATGTCTTATCTCCATCCTGATATTCTAACCACTCATCAAATGTCAGGAGTTTGTTCATAAAACACCTCCTAAAATGTCATGGACTGTTCTACGAATGCTTTAAATTTCTGCTGATCAAATCCATGTTGTTTATTCAATCTCTTATAGATACGCTGCATAAATGTTTTATATTCCTGTTGTAATTCTTGAATGTAACCTTTCTTTCCTTTATCTGCACAATAGATGTCAATCCCATAGGTTAGTGTTTTATGTTGGATTAGTTGAGCGTATGGTTTTAGGTTCATTTTGGTTAACTCCTTAGTGTTAAGTTATTTTAGTACTTTGACTTTTCAATTTCTTCTTCATGAAAAACAAGATCTTCTCTAATTGTTTCTGTAATACTTTTATCCGAGTAAGGCTTGAAGCTATATTGAATGATAATATTATATTTATCATCTACAAGTACTTCAATTCCAGTAATGTCAATCGGAACATATTGATCTAAGAAATCAATGTATCCTGTGTCACCTACGTTGAATTTTGTTGCTACATCAATAATCATTAATGCTTACCTCCCATTGAATAAATGTCTTGTTTTATCGTGACTCTTCAACAATTTCTATTTCAGTTTCAAATGGTAAGTCTATACCCATGTGCATATGACCTCCGAACACACTCATAATACGCCATAGCTGGTCTTTGTAGTACCCATCCTTATCTATCTTTAAAATGAATGTCCCTAGCCCCTTAGCTCCCGATTCTCTTAACTGTCGATCAATTCGATTGTGTTCATTAAATAATATTTCTTTTCCTTTTTCTGTTAGCTTCACTTTAACATAATAATTAATGTTAAATTTCATTTCAATCATCTCCTTTGTTCGCCGTGATTACGGTAACATTGATCTTAAATCCGTAAACTCGGTAACACTATTTATTATCTGTCTTTATTATATAAAATAATCTAATGTAAGTCAACAAAAAATTAACATCTTTTTCTAATTATTTTAAATTAATTATACTCCATGATCACCTATAGAAAAAGAGGAGTTTAACTAACCCCTCTCCCCTTTTTTCGATTATTTACTGTAATTGTTCTGGTGACTAATTTCTCAATTAACTGATTCTTTTCTAATCCGATGTAAGGTACATAGAAGTAAGCTGCAATTTGTTGGATGTCTGATAAATCTTTAGGCTCTAACATCTCCACTGCATCACACTCATGAAAACCAGTTTCCAGATAGATCACAATTTCAATGTTAGACATTACATATTGTTTGTTCATACTATAAGCAACCCCTTTGTTAGTTATAGTATATTATATGTAGTTATTTATAATAAATGTCTGTACAAATTGAAAAATTGTAATTTTAGTTGTTATTTGGTGATTTCTCTTTTCTAGTGCTGTGCAGTCACTTATGACGATTTTCTTCCACGTAAGCCATCAATCCAACATCAGCTAAAAATTCCCGAAGTATATTTGTTTTTACAAACGACTCATTCAGTTGAAGCTCGATTGAATCTTGTTCTTCTGGAACAGTAGTCTGCTTTTGTTTTTCTTTGAGTTTTTCAATCCATTCCTTTTCCTTGTTATAATATTCATCCCATTTATCGTATAGCGACCTAGAAGTGTGTATTTTCATTCCCATCCTCCTTACTGCGTATTTTTCGTCTAGAAATCACGTTAAAATTTGTTTTTCATTCCCTTTAAATAAATCTATTGATCAACTTTACATTAGACATATCTTTCATTGCAAAGTTCCTGAATTGCTCTTTGTCTAAATCATAACCACTGAGCAGCCATTGAGGATCTGGGTGATATTGGTTTGAAGTGAATAGAAAATCATTTACTTCTACCCTCCTACGACCCTTAACACCTTTCCAATTAACATAGTCGAATTCAATTTTGTCATGTGGGTAAATCTTCATTTCTTTGCCTCCTTATTATCACTATTTCTGATAGACGTTCCCTATTACTTCTAAAATCTGTTCTTTTTCAAATTCTAATGGGCAGCCTTTCCCTTCACCTTCATCAATGAACCAGCAGCCGTAAAGAAATTTAACTTCACCCTTAAGCTGAAATCCTTCTTCTATCTCTGTATCGAAATATCCGTTTCCTCTAATTACATATGGAAGATCAGGTCTGATAAAATGAACGATGTCACCTTCATATATCTCGGTATCATTTTTATCTTTGACTCCGGTATATTGTCTTATAGAAGCATCTGACATTCTAAATCCAGTGTGCACTCCCTTATTCTCACCATCCAAGAAATATCCTTGCCAAGGAGCACAGTATTCTCCATTCGAATCTTTCATAAAATCCATCTTTACCACTTGTACCATTGTATGACCTAACCATGCTTGAAACTTAATTTCTCTCATTTTAAAACTCCTCCATTCTCCCTCATACTCTCGTATGCTCCGTTTTTCATTTAGTTATTTACAATAAAATTCTACTTTCATTGGGTTATTCAATAATGAAACTTTCGATAAATCTCTTAGCAGTTGAATTCATACTGTCATTAACATGTTTAAGTTTAATCTCTAATTGCTTCCATTTATCAGTACCAATTAGATTATGAGTCATCATAAGACCTGCTTCTTTGCCTATTTCATCACATTCTTTCTTTAATGAGATGTACTTTTTGATTAATTCTTTATTGTCCCTCATTGTATTACCTCCTAATTATAGTTTAATTATCGAATATTAAAGCCAAAATAACTACTGTATAGAAAAGTGCATTGATACCTATTAAAGTAGCTATAAGACGTTTCTTTTGTGTGTATATTTGGTCTAATTGTTTACTTAGTTTTGTTTGCTGCTTGGATGACATTTGAAAACTCCTTAGTGATATTTCATGGTCGCTGTTATATAAGATTGCGAAAATGTGTTGGCGATTTTTAGGCTCGACTGTTATGTAGGATTCTGAAAATTGTTTAGTGATAATTTGAGTCGGCTGTTATATAAGAATTGGACATTGAAAAAGTTGTCAGTGATATTTTGGTCGATCTGTTATTATGGAGTTATGAATTTGTCCAGTGTTAAAAATGAGTTGCTGTTATTATAGATTTCAGAAAAAGAGCCAGCTCGAAAAATGGGCGGCTGTTATATAAGATAGACACTTTTCATCTATCCCATATAAACTTATTTACAATTTTAAGATGTTAATTTCAAAAGTTGCTCAGTTTCCATAATAAAGTATGATTTATTTTTCATTGTCTCATTGTAAGACTTTTCCCCTTCAAATTCGTCTATTGTTGCCTTTTCTTCCTGTGTCATGTCATTATAGGCTGCTTTACCATATGAAGGAGGTAGCCATCCTTTACGCTGTGAGCCAAACAGATTAAACTTCTTCAAAATGTCCTCATTCTTAAACTCAATATGACATGTACCCTTCTTATAAAAAGTTACATAGAAGTATTTTAAATCTATCTTCCTGCTTTCCTGATAATGTTCAGCCATTTTCAAAGTTTGTTCAATGTCTATATTTTCCGTTGATCCATCATCTAAGTAATTAAATACCTTTTCAATGTCTTTTAACTTATCTAATACTTTATATTCTGTTGGTCTGTAATGCTTATCAAACCAGCCATTAAACCCATCTAGAGGAATGATAACTTTCTTATTGATCTTATAGGCTTTATTCGTTTTCCAGCCGTTGTACATGTGTACATTCTTTGAGGATTCATCATAATAATGTTTATAACTGAATTCCTCGAATAAATTTAAAATAGTATCCTCTACCCCTTGGATCATTTCTTTATTTAACTGAATTCGTAAAGTATAAATGTTATAGAAAGAAAAGTCATAGTCCTTTAATTCTTCTACGTGCTGCATATATTTTTGTTTTAGGTTACTTGTAAACAACCCCATAAACTGATCGTTACTGAATAGAGCACTCCAATATTTTGACCGGATCTGTTTAATATAAGCGTTTTCTAGGCTGCTTCCGTCTTTGTCTTCATACTCTAAGCCTAATTTTAATACTGGTCTATCGTCATCTTTAAAACTTCTCAGCATGAGAGGCTTAAGGCTGTTATACTCATTTATGAGCTTTAACCCTGCTTTAACTTCATAATTGTATTGTTCAACAATTCCGGTTATGAAATCTGAATTAATAAGAGCCTGACAATGATGGTTTTCATTAACTTTGTGGGATTCATCTTGTTTCAGCTCGTTAATGATCACGCTGTTATGATCAATTTTAGGAAAAGATATATAAATTAATGCGACTGTTACACCTGTAGACCGTTCTGAATTTGAAAAAGCATTATCAATAAAATCTACATCAGCATTATATTTATCTAGTTTCTGAATAATTTCTTTTCTTACATTTGTATATGGGTTTCTGATTGTCTCAGCATTAACAAGACAAACCAACTGCCCTCCATTAGCTTCCTGCATTTCAATAGCCTTTTTTAAATGGTGTTCACCTTGACTAAATGGGAAGTTTGCGACAATTGCATCATATTTTTTGTATGTAGAATAGTTTAAATAATTGTCGTGTACTAGTCTATGCCCTTTTCCTTTTAAGATCATTTGTAAATTCTCGTCTATCTCAATAGCGTCTATGTCATATTGTTTCCGTTTATGATGGTATCTACTGTTATACAGTCTGCTTGTTATAGCTTCTACAAGATCCCCACGACCTGCAGACGGTTCAAGAATGGATTTTACTGAAGTTAGATCAACTTTATTTAACATTTTATGAATAAGGTTTTTAGGTGTAGGGTAAAAGTCTGGATTCTCTTTAAACATTTGTAAAACCTCCTAGAAAGATTTCAGGTTTTTTGTTATGCAGAAACCTGTTAAAACTGCCCACAATACCGTTAAATGGCTGTTATATTAGAATTGAGGTTTATAAGTATTCACAATAGGTGAAACCCCTTGATCATTGAAATAGTTTAAAATCTCGTCATATTGCCTATTGTCGCATGAATGGAATTTACTTCTTGTTACTCTCATTCCGTTGCTTTCCTCTACATGGTGTAAAACGTTTTCCGGTAGTGAGTGCCAGCCCTTGAACACTAACAATGTAGAGTAAAAATATTTATAATGTAGTTTCCTTTTCTTCTCAGGTGTAAAGGTGACTTTCAACGCATTGTCATATTGAGCATAGGAGGAATTAACCGCACTATTAAACGTTATTCTATTGGTGACAATGCTTCCCCAGTCTGAAATATAGAATAGTGTAACCTTTTCCCCTTCTTTAATGTCTGCCTTTGCAAATTGATCCTGAATCCCGTCAACTTCCTGCAGAAGTCTGTACATTGCCGTTTTCAATTCTTCAATGTCTAATTGTTGAATAACTTTCTTGTTAATCACAATGTTAAATTGATTTATTTTATCTTTAAAGGCATTTTTATAATCGTTCCAGTTTTCATTTTTCCATGTTTTACGGATGTTTAACTCGTCAATAACTTCTGCAGAAGTATCTTCCAAAATAGCTGCCTGATACTGTAATTCCTCTAATTCTTCCCCGCTTAAAACTGGATCAACTGTTATAGACTTTTCAACTTTTGCATTGGAGCAAAGACCGATATATCTTGCGTAGTTATGCCCTTGAGCATCAACAATAAATTGTAATTTACCGTTGAAATAAACCGCTACACCTTTCAGATACCATTTAACCGTGTTTCTTTCTTCCTCTTCCATATTGTGAAAGTCAGTCATTGAGTTTAAACGGTTATCTTCTGTAAAGCTGCCACCAGTACCCGCTAAAAAGTCAAAGTCAGTTAAAAGCATATTGGAGAAGTTTGTTAATGATTCTTGATCATTGAAATGAATTTCCTTAGTTATTTTAACATCTTCTAAAGAGTATTTACCTTTTAAAACTTCTTCTTTATATTCTTCTAATGTATTATTTTTGTTTAAGTTAGCAAATTCAGAGCCTAAAACGTAATACTGGTTATCTTCTTCTAACTCATTTACTGTAACGCTGTTAAGTATACTTTCTTTTTGTTGCTTTGCTTCTTCCTGTTGTTTCTTATATTCATTGGCTTGAATTTCTCTTTCTAACTCCCACTGTTGGAATTCTTGAGCCTTTTTTTCCTCTTCTGCTGCTTTCCATTCAGATAATTTAACTTCAAATTCTTTCATATCCTTTTTATCTTGTTCTGTTGCTTCTGTTTGCTCATATTCCCATGAGATTTCAGCCCATCCAGTAAAATTATAAACTCCAGCATAGTCAGTCATAGAATCTGAAGGACTGTAACAATGTTTATAAGCGTCTAAAAGGTTTTTACAATATCCTAAAATGTGATTTAGGTATGTTGATCCTTTTTCAAATGGACTAGATTTAATATCAAAACTAATTCTTCCATAGTAAGGAACCCTTACAGAAAACTTGCATTGTGGAAACCTCTTTCTAATGTGTGAGCGGATTTCCTTTGCAATCTCCTTACAGTCCTGATCTTTTACTTTTTGACTTACTTCAATGTTATTAAATTGGCAAGCATTCCAAAGGCTTAGAGCCTCTTTCTTTACCGTTTTAGATTGCTTTTTAGTTGATCCTGATTCACTTGTTACCGTTTCTACTTCCTTACCTTCTACAAGGCTTAAAGCGATCTTGTGGGCTTTCTCAGACTGTTTAGAATACCAGCATTTTTTATAACCAGACCAGCGGAAACCATTTGATTTTAGATCCGTTAAAATAGATTGTTGTGGCTTACCATCAAAGTATAATTCGATCCCGTTTAATTCTTCATTTAATTTCATGATTGCAGTCATTTAAAACATCTCCCTTTAATTTGTTTTGTTTGTTGCTTCTGATACTATTATATAAAATAAATTAATGTAATGCAACCCCAAAATATAAAATAAATGAAAAAAGAGAAGATTTTTTTATAATCTCCTCTAAGTTGATCAGTTATTGATATTCCAGATATTCGCTTATCGTCATTTTCTCAATTTGTTCTAGGTTGCTGTCTTTATCGAAATAATAATTAATTATACGATGATCCGGCTGCATATTGTGATTATTTATTAATTCATCAATTTTGTTTGAAGCTTCCATAAATCTTAAACCGTCATACTGTTCAAAACTATCCTCATTATTAAGCTCATTATAATGAATGTCTAACAGGTTATTTACTTTGTTTTCATAAATTACGATTCTTTTCATTGTGAAACCCTCCAGTTAATTAATTTAGGTTATTCATGACTCACTAAAATGAAATTTAATCCTAGCCTTTCAGCCTGTTTAATTGCTGTTTCTTTTGTTTCATTAGCATAGTTGAATTTACTTTCTATACATTCGCCATTCTGCATGATGTAGGCATGAGCTGTGTTACTTCTGCCGTAATTTCCTTCCTGATCATATCCGAAACAATAAGAAAGTTTAACATATGTTTCCGGTCTTTCTGAATAAGGAATAGTATTAAAATTAATGAATTCCATCTTAAAACCTCCAAAGGATTATTTAATCATTCCATGAGCTAGATAATCATTTATGTTTAGTATGATTAGTTTATTTATAATTATCTAGCTTTGTAAGGATTAAATCACGATCAAATTGAGAATTTATTCAAATATTTAAGATAATAACGCTACACTTTCACCAGTTTGTATATAATAGGCACGTTGTAGAAAAGTTACAGAAATATCAATATTTCCTTCTTTATATTCGTTCGCCTGCTCAGTCCTCCATTTAAAATAGGACTCAGGATCATTGACCTTTACTTTACCGGATTTAACTTCTTCAATACATCCTAGAGCATTATCATAAAACCATTTTAAAGTTTTTTGGATTGTTTCCTTTGTTAATTCTGTACCATTAAATCTAAGTGTTTTTGTATCTTTTAATTTCATTTTCTTTTCCTCCAATTAGATTAATTTATTTTTGTTCAAAATGGTAATTTCATTTAGATATTAGCTGAAAATAGAATTCCTTTCCATGAAGTTTTCAACTTCTAAAACACTCCATAATTCTTTTCTCCAGCTTTCAATTTTATCACTAATAGTTTTTTCCACCTTTTGAAAGTTAATTTTGTTACCGTCTTTGATCAATTTGTCAAGATATGATCCTTGCTTAGATACTTCCATTTGATATAGGTTATTTTGATTATCTTCAATGAATAATTTACCGTTATTCAGGAAGCAAAGATTCATTTCTTTCTGTTTTAGCTCAGTTACCAAATTTTTAAAATCTACAGTGATCGTTTTCATTCTTGATCATCTCCAATTCATTTATTTAACTTATTTATTAACTATCCTAAGTATATATTATAAATAACTTAATGTAAAGTATTATTTGTAAATTTATTCTTGATTAATTTTCGCAAACAATTGGGACTTTTTGCGTTTAGGTTCCGTTTGTTGGTTTTGATCATATGGGAATGAAAGAAGACATTTATTCCCTTTTATACAAAAGAAAATCCAGTAATAACTGGATTAAATTATTCGTAAATATGAACATAATGATCATTAAAAGAAAGCACTATACTTGCCATTGTTTCTTTACACTCATAGTTAATTTCAGTTAAATCTGCTGGTGTGATTTGAAAATCTCCTTTGTCGGTTTTAAAGAAAATAGTATCAAAGCTGCTAATTGTTTCTTTATCAAAGCCCATAGCCGTAACCTCTTTTACTCTACAGCCTACATCAAAAGAAATGCCTCCTGAAATACAAAATTCAATTTCTTCATTTTCTAAACCAACTAATTTTTCCAACAATTCTAGAGCCTTATTTTTTTCAATAATCATTTCCGATTCCTCCCATTATTTGCTAACCTTATTATAGGTCAGTGATCCGTTTTTGTCTTGCTCTTCTTATTTACTATTATATGCTAATACTCAATAAATATCAACTTATTTTATATAATTTATTAGTGAAATTTTACACTTTTTCAAATGGGATTGAAATATGTCTTTTATTGTGAATTAGAGAAAGAAAGGATCAGCCAGAAGACTGATCTTTATGAAACATATCCCATAATATCTTTCTGTATTAGATTGTGAGTTGCTTCTTTAAGCTTATCATTCATTTCTTTGTTCCAAACGTTTACATTTTCCTTTTCGTCCCATTCAATAATTATTTTTAATTCCCTATCCTTATTGCTGATCTTCCAATCTGCATTATCAAAAGATACTTGCATAATGTTTTGGATAGTAGTGAGAATAAATTCTTTTGTTTTCTTCTTGTTTAGGTGTTTATTAAAAGTCCCTTCTCCGTCCCATTGTTGATGGATGTAAGATACAACGTTTCTGATATCAATGTTTAATGTTTTCATTCCCAATCACTCCAATTAGTTAGTATTTGTTTAACTTCTATAATATAGATTATATACTATAAATAAATTAATGTAAATAGGTAAATTGAAAATAAATGATGATTATTGAAATTAGTTTTGTCCCCATCCTAAAGTAATAATATGAGGAGAAAAGAAAAAGCAACCTTTATTGGTTAGGCTGCTTGAGTGAATAATGAACATAAAGAATAATATATCGCTTTTTTCAAGTGGTCTTCTTGAAAAAACGGTCGAGGAACTTCCCCGATCTTGGGAAGTGGGCTGACAAGCCTGTCTTTTGAACTTTAATTATAATAATATGATTACATTTAGTTATTTATAATTTGTTGTCCATAAGTTTCTATATATTAGTATATTTATATTATATTGAAAGATATGGACAACATTTTATATTACATATTTTCTAATGATTCCCTGATTGATTCAGCATCTTTATATATTAACGTTTCAGTTAACTTGTTACTATTAATAATATATTTCTTATCTGATCTCATTAGAGTCCTTTTATCATCATTACCCATAATATAACTATCAATTGACCTATTGTGACGTTTATCAGTGTTTTCATTAATCCTATTAACAACATCTTTATTTAATTTGTCTTTTTCTTCTTCACATTCATCTAGCTCCATTTGAAAATGAGTAAGTTCATCCCATTTTTCTAATAAATGTTCTTCATTGGCTAGGATTTCATAAGAGTTAAAATAGAAAAATATATTTGATACGTCAAAGAGTTGATCCCTGACATCTTTATAATATCGCTTAGATAATCCTCTTTTAAATATATCAGTAATTGATTCACATTCGTATTTATCAAGTGTCTGCCGCTCAATCTTCAATATTAATCTAACTTCATCTTTATTAGCTTTCCTGTATTCTCTATATGCCACTGGTTGAGTTACAGAAAAATCAACTTCTTCTTCCCCATATTCATTTATAGATTCATGTTTATTAGCCTTAATTTGATTATTTATATTAACTTGAGCATGAGTATTTACAATACAAAGAGTAATTGCATTTGTCCAGAATATCAATGACTGATTGCGTAAACTATTTAAAGCTGATTCTATATTCCTTTTCAATAGGCTGTCAGATGTTAAATAAAAATCTTCAATTTCTTCTAATGTAATATTCATATGCTTTGCAAGTCTTAATTGTTTATATTTAGCAATTGTATAATTTTGATTAATCATCTTCAATTCTTTAAGTAATTCAGACTTAGATATAAATACTCTTCCCACTTGATCAGATTTCATGATTTTATCTATAATCAGCTTTTCAATTGTAGAAATATATTTTGTCTTGTTGTGATTCTCAGGTAAAGGAATATTATAGATATGTGTAATTATAAATTTATATCCGTTCTTTTCATGCTTGAAATATCTTTCCCATTCTTTTAGTTGTGCTTTCTTTGCGTTACCTGTTTTTAAAGGTTCTGATAAAGCTGCACAAAGTTCTTTATAGTTTTTAAATATTTGTCCAGTGGAAATATTAGATGTATGCATTTGAATATTCTCCTTTGCTTATTATTGGTTGCTTATTATTTGCGGTTAGATCGTTGATATTCTTTTATGTGTTGATCAATAGATGATGTGCGGATAAACTGAGTAAATACTCTTTTAGTATCTTTATTCATTGCAACGGTTAGAAAAGGTTGTTTCCTGTCTCTAAGATGATTCGCTAAACCTAAATCATAACAGTAAAATAAATCTTTATTTGATATCATATGTAACCTCCTTCAGACTAATATAATTATAGTTTATTACAGAAAAGGACAGATTTATCCCCTCTTTATATATTATATACAGTATTCCCTTAAATTTCAATAGTCGATATTAAATTATTTAAAATAAAAAGCCATCCATTGAGGATGACTAGTGATCAAGATTAATAACAGTATTCAATATTTAAACTCATGTGATCCATACCATCAAAACTAATTTGTGTACCGTCTGAGAAGTTGTAAAGAGCTTCACGGTAGTTATTATCTTGAATGTCATAAACAGGTGTTAAAATGGCTGCAGTGATTAATTTTGAAAGGTAAGCGTTAAACCGATCATTTACCTTTGAAGATGCCCAGTATTCAGATGATAAGTTGCGAGCATAGTCAAGGCTGGATAATGGATTTGTGTGAAAGTGGTATACAGGCTCATTGGATAGGTTAATGATATTTGTTTTAACTGCTTGAATATTGTTCATTTTGATCAAGTCCCCTTTAGGAAAGTTATTTTTTGTTGAATGTATGAAGCTTATAAACAGATTATATATTATAAATAAGTTAATGTAAAGGATTATTTTTGTATTGTGGGAAGTTTTTATAATTGATCAAGACAAAAAGAAAAGCCATCTATAAGATGACTTAAAAATGATTTGTTAAACCTTTTGTAATTTCTTTCTTATCTAGTCCCAGTAACTCAATCATAAAATCTAATGTTTCTAATTGTCCGATTGATTGACATATAGTATTTTGATCTGCTGTCCCATGCATACGGTTATTAGAATCTTTGTACGCCTTTTTAATTGCGTTGATTTGTTCAGTGGATAGGTTAGTTTTAGTTTGATTCATTTGAAAGCCTCCTAGAGTATATGGATATAGTTTAAATGGACATTAAGACAAAAGCAACCGGAAAGAGTGAAAACAAGATAGCTGCTAGGATTATGTAGATATTAGATAGAAGTAGGTTAGTTAGTTTGTAAGTCATTGTATAAGCTCCTTTTATTGGTTTATTTAGTGTTTATAGGTTGCTGGATGGTATTAGATTAAGTTTAGATAGTTAGGTACTTATTAACGTTGATTAAGTCATCTAGATCAGATAAGCGTGAATATAGAGCCTGTTGGATATGTTCAGATAGTTCAGAAGGTGAAAGGCTTAGAGATTGTAATGAGTTGGTAATATCGTGTTTAATTTGATATTGTAATTCTGTTGGTAGCTGGTGAATGAATAGGGATTTTAGGTTTAATGGATTCATTGGTTTAGTCTCCTTTATTGCTCAGTGTATGAGCCAATATTAATTTTATCTTTACCGAATGACAATAAAACGTTACCTTCTTTGAATTGCATTAGTTTAGCTACTGTACAGAGATTGTAGCCGTCTTTAATTAGTGTAATATATGCACGTTTACCCTTTGTATAGTTAATCTTAAAGGCTTGATATTGTCGCTGCTCATGTGTACCAGTATGAGGAATTTTAGATAAATTTAGATCAAGTGTGATAGTTGTCATTTTGGATAACTCCTTTGTGATTTAGTTTATTAATTCAGTTATTTATATTAATATGATACCGTTTGATTGATTCCGTAAGCGTCTAGGATGATTTGAGTGGAGTTTATAGCGTTATCTGGTGTGATATATTGGTTTCTTAATTGGTGCTTAATGTAGCGTAGATCATGGATAATGTCGTGTTGTTGGTGTTGGTTGATTAGGTTTGAGATTGTTTGTAAAGTTTGGTTATGGGTTGATGATTGAGTTTTGATCATGGTTATCAGATCCTTTCAAATTGGGATTATGCTAGACGTTTAAGTCCATTAATTAGAATGGTCACATCTTCTATTCTATCTTGTAGCAACTTATTATCGTTTCTATACTTCATTAAGTCTTCTTTGCTGAATTCATCAGGGAAGTTAGATAATACAGATACAGTATGCAAGTTAGCTTTAATTTGTTTCTTATGTTTTCGGATTTCCTTTTGATACTTCTTGATCATCATATCGTTATCTTGTTTGAATGTTGACATAGTGACTAGCAACCTTTCAGATGTATTTGTTTGGCTTATTGCTTAACCTTTATTAGCTTATAACTTATTATAACATAGGTTAAGTATATACATCAAGTTATTTATAATAAATTAGATGAAAAAGTTTAGGACTAATTTTACTGTTAGATTGATTGAGTGGACAATGGAAAGCTAAGGTGATTAGTACAGTATAATACAGACTAATACAGATAGATATAATTATAGTATAACAGTATAGTACAGATAATATGTAGGTGATCCAGTGGATAGTGTAGAGTATGAGAACAATATGAGATAAATTAATGTATTGATACAGAGTATAACAGTTGGATGATAAGTGAGTAATACAGTTGATACAGGAATAATAGTACAGTTATGGTACAGATTGATGAATAAATACTAGTACAGAGTGATAAGAAAATACTATGAGTGACGATAAGTTTTAATTATGATATAACTGTATTATGTGTACTAATACAATAGAACACTTGCAATATTTGTCGCCTGTTATATATTGCGATTTGTATATACAAGTTAGATAGTAGTGGTATTGGCTCGTCTGGTGCTGCTTGTACGGTGAATATGGATTGATCAGGATGAAAACTTGTTTTTATTGTAGGTTGTGGCTGCAAATGTGATGAATAATAGGCTTAATCTGACAACGTCCACCGAATGAATCTTCTTTACAGGTTAAGAAGGTATATGAAGAGTGGGGGGATGATTAAAATCCACATAAAAATTACGGTTTTCTGTATGACCCGTAGCACATTGGGAGATGCACCGAATACTGAATTTTGGCGATAGCACTTATATTCGATAGTTTTTCCCTCTCACGCTGTCGAAAGTGTCATCGAAGCAATCCGATAACAATCCTTGATATCACTACATTCCTCATTTCCCATTCACCTATCACCCTCCCCTAAAACTGGTCATATCACCCATATTTTCATCCTATTTTCCTCTCCATTCCCAAACAAATCCCTCTATATCAACATTCCTACGACACCATATACTCTGATCACTCACATCCTACCCTATTCAGCCCTAACCAATCCAACTCAAACAACCCTCAATCCCTTACCACATCTACATTTCTCCCTCATCCATCCATTCCTAATCTCAATTCCCCCGTATCTCCCACCTATCCAACGACAGCACAAATCACCCAATCCACTATTCTCCCTATACTTACCCCTTAATCACCCTCTAATCCACTCATATCAAGCGATTAAGCCATAATAATCCTATTCCTCACACTTGATCATTCACTTACGACACACACATTTTTAACCTATTTTTCTCAATTCTTTACTACCTATTAACCCACAGGGGCATATTTTCCATCCAAAATAAAAAAGGCAGCTCATTATAAACTACCCTGTAAATATTCATGTTTATATTCAATTAAATCATAAAATGTTGGTGAATCTCCATATCGTTGATGTAGTTCATTATGGATAGTTTTCGTTAAAGGTACTCCTGATATGAGTTTATGATAATTTAAGATTAACATGTTAATTGAGTTCAATTCTACTTCTGTATATTCTTGGAATGGTTTTACCTTAATATCCAATATCTTTAATACCTGATCTCTTATTTCACTAAATGAATAAGGATGGTGCACATACAGATTACCCTCCTCTCCTGATATGAAGCATTTTTGATTGTGATTTTTAAGGCTGTCGTTCTTCCACTCACCTAACTTACCTCTAATATATAAGTTTAATTCATTTACATTTCTCGATCCTAAATCTTCACTTTCTAATAATTCTTTCTCGGAAAGCAAAACTAAATATCTTCTCAATGTTTCTTTAGGGATACCAGTAAGTTTAGATAGATCAATTAAAGAACCCCATCCCCCATAAACATAATCATTGGTAAATTCTTTAATGTAGTTTAGTATGAAAAATCCTGTTAATCCTAATTCGCTGTCAGTAATACATCTAAAGTACAGTTTTAAGTTAAATGTGTGACACTCTTTTATCTCGTCCAAACATTGAGAAATTTTTATTCTGTTTTTCCTATTGTGAGTTGGGTTTACAACGTCTTCTACATATCCTAAATTATAAAGCACTCCATTCTTTTTTATGATATAGTCAACCTTTTTGTATAATGGAGCGTAACCCAAATAACCTTTAATGTCTTGTACGCTGATGTCGTGATGAATATATTTATTGTTTGTGTGTAAATAAGAAATAACTCCTAAATAGCAGTAAGCAAATACTTTTTGAGCTGCACTATTTATACTTCTGCAATTAAAAATTGAATCTATAACTTCATTATTCATTCTAGGTGAAATGTCTCCCTTGAGATAAATGTTTTTTAGCATCATATAACTCCCCTTAAATATAGATTTTGTAAAAGGTGATATTCTGACGGTATTATAACAATACAGTTAACTAATAATTAATATTACTTTATTTTATATTTATTAGTTATATATAATTATATTCTTTAATCCCGTCAAAAGGTTACAGTTTAACTTTTCATTAAATATGTATTAGCTTTCCTCATATATTTGCCATCAATCTTCCTGCAATCATTCACCTTATAATCAACCAATCCACTCCCAATTAACTTACTTACCACTCTCTCAGTTGTCTTCACACTAAATCCTATATCCTCACCCAATCTCTCCACACTAGAGTTAAACTCCTCAAACCACTGGCATCTATAACTCAGATAACTGTATAAATAGAATCCTGTCACACCTAATCCATTTTCCATACATTTAATAAACACTTCAAATGGAATCATATGCGTATGATCTACTTCAAAGAATGTTCCATCTTCATACCCCACATCTGCAGACTCCCCACTTCTCCATAATCCTTTAACCGGATATTTAATCTTAAAGTTTCTCCCTTTAGCATCTCTTAATATCTTCTGCGAATCAGAATCCAATTCACTCAAATATATAAACTCTAATCCTTCCTCCATATTCCAAGCAATCGGATAATCCGTACTGGTTAATGTATATCCCATCTCATCCAGCAATCCATTTTTCTTAGTCAGGTAATTCAGTTTCTTATAATCCTTGTTGTATCCCAACACTTGTTTAATGAATCCCATATCAGCATTTACCTTGTCATATTTACAGTATCTGAATAGCCAACTGATCAAATAATAAAAAGAATAAGCAAAGGCAACATGTGAGCTGCCCTTACTATGCAATGGTTTCAGATCATTAAATATTTCATTCGGCATAAATACTTTATTCTCTTTCTCATAATATTGTAATTGTTCACTCAGCACACTCATGATTCCTCATTATCACCACTCATAATCATGTCATAAAGGAATGTTCTCCTCTTGTCACTATGACTAGTCTGGATTGCATGGTGTAACGCAGCATTCTCACAAAGCATTACACATCCTTTTGAACTACGTGTGATCCCCGTATATACAAATTCTTTTGAAAGCAACATATAACTCGCATAATCAAATACAAACAATACGTGAGGAATCGTACTTCCTTGAGATCTGTGACATGTAATCGCATATGCCAATTCAGTTTTAGCAAGATCCTCTTTGGTGTATAATACTTGTTCATCAATACCATCAAAGTCAATCCATACTTTATGTAGCTTCTTATCGGACTTATCCAATTGTAATTTCTTAATTACTCCAAGTGTCCCATTGAATACAGATACATTTCCAAACTCTCCAGCTTCGTAATTATTCCCATTCTGGATTACCTTGTCTCCGAGTTTGAATTCATACCTTCCAATCTTAATCATTTCTTTAGTATGGTAATGAGGATTGAATATTTTCTGCAAGGCTAAATTCAATTTCTGTACAGATACATCACCTCTATCCTTCAATCCGGTTATCACTTGGAAATCCAAATAATTTTTCCCCTTGTACTTCTCACAGATTTCAACTACCAAATCAAATAGGTTTTCCTTATTCTGAACAGGCATCAGTACCATATCTCTCAATTCACCATAAACCTGATTCTCAAAGTTGTATCTACCGTTAACCTGTTTCCCATCCCTAATCATATTTGCTGTGGAAAGGATACCTGATTTCTGAGCCTGTCGGTGAACAATGGTTAATTCTTGTTGAGGTAGTTTTTGAGATTTGAGTAAGTCATAAAAAATATTACTGCATCCAATAGGTGAAAGTTGACCCACATCCCCTACGATAATAATCTTTCCATCATCTTTAATTGCTGTGAGTAACGCATTGAACAACATTCCATTTACCATTGATGCTTCATCAAGAATAATAATGTCATAAGGTAAACGATTCTTCACATTGTACTTGAATCCATCTTTATCAATCCCAAGCATACGATGGATCGTCATTGATACTAATCCATGATCAGCAAGAATCTTACTCGCTTTACCTGATAGAGCACAACAACAATACTTGTAATCACTCAATGCATTAAGGATAGCCTTAACTGTAAATGATTTTCCCGTACCACCTTTACCATTGAGGATTAATACATTATTTTCAATAGCCATCTTGATAGCATTCTTTTGCTCATCTGTGTAAGAAACAGATAATTCTTCCTCTAAGTCTGCTATTGCCTTAGTTGGATTGACCTCTTTTGTTTTAACATCGTGACTGATTAGTTTATTTAACTTTTTTAACACATTCTTTTCAATGTTATAGTTTTTCTTCAACGCTACTCTTTCTTCGTCAAAGTAAAACATGGAATCTTCTTTGGCTAAGTCAAGCCCTTCTTCAATATGCTTTGATTCAATCTGCAATAATTCAAACATTTCATTCTCCAATGCATTAATAGTCATCCAAGAGTGACCGGATACTGCATCTTGCTCAAGTATGTATTTGATTGATGCCTGAATCCTATTTTTATTCGTTTTACTATCTCCACGATTAAGAGCGTATTCATCAACCTTCTTGAAGCCGAACCCGTCAGCGTGACATAGATTGTATATATTGTCTTTAATCTTCTGGACTACTAAACTTGCAGAACCAAAATTATCAATTAATTTCTTCATTGCCTTAAATTTAACTCCAAGCTTACTCAGTTCCACAATGGCTTCTTGAATATCCATATTCTTCATGAGGTAAGATTTAATATTATTGTAAGTCTTCTCTGCAATACCTTTTACCTTAGAATAATCAAACTCATCATTCTTCATCATGTCAAGGATCTTATGGTTAGGATAAACTTCAAGAATGGATTCTGCTTGGCGTTCAGTGAGCATAGCTCTAATGTAAGACTGCTGCTCTTCAATAGTTTCTGGCTTACTACCTTTTACTGCAACAAATGAGAAACCTCTCCCGTACTTTTTATGTTCAGAAGGTTCAATGATAATATCGTAGTCTTTACCCTTCATTAATTTTGGTATGCTACCATTAACCACAAATGTGCCGTACTTGTTCTTTGGTACTCTGTTGTAGATAGTATCCTCTTTATTGTTTGCTACAAGAGAATATACTCCGAACATACTCGACTCGTCATAGTACATTTCCATATTTACAGTGACATTGATTTCAATTTGATTATCTTCCATTCCTTCACTCCTCATTTTTAATTTACTTTAATTGACACCTAAGTACTCACTCCATCTATGTAAAAGATCATCTGATATTCTTCGCTTACCACTTTCCATAAGAGAAATATACGTTTTTGATACGCCTAGATATTTTGCTATTGCTCTTGCTTCAATACCTAACATAATTCTCTTAATCTTCAACTCCATTCCTTTATCCAACTCCACACCTCCTTTGTAATTCAGTTTACAATTATTATCATATCAACTTATTTATAATAATACAATACCTAATTTTAATTTATTTTATATTTTCCTATTCTTAAATTTAAACGTAAAATTATCGCATCTAGCCCTTCCCTTACACTTTATACTCGAAACTCCTCCAATCGCTTAATTTGCTATCCTATTTAATAAATAACCATATCCAAACAAAAAAGAAAAGCAGCACATATCAATGCACTACTTCCTCAACTCGATATTTAAATATATCACCTGTCTCTAAATTAATCTTAACCAACGTCCCATCCCTACGGACTTTATAATACATATGCTCATTATCCCAGTCTTGTTCCCATGTATTCATGATCCATTCTTTACTCATCTATATCCCTCCATTTATTTAATTCATCTTCTTCTGCAGTAATCACATACTTCCTACCTTCTCGACCCAACCACTCCTCATCTACAAGATCCCTCATCAACTCACTTACCACATTAATTCCAATCCCCATCTCCTTCTGTATCTCGCTTATAGGCATAATTCCATTTGTAGCAAGTATCCTCTTAAGTTTCTCAACAGGTTTTTCCGTTTTAATCTCTTCCAACTCATTATGATTCACCTCCACATCTTTAAATAATTGTTTTAGATTTTCATATATTTGTTCTTCCTCAGTCTCATCAATAGTCAATGTCGGTGACTGGAATCGTTCAAACTCTCTATGCTGACCTTCTATTACAGCAACTCCATCCCCTCTTCCTAATAATTGATACGGTACAGTTTTACCGAATACAGTTTTATAATCTACATGGCTCTTTAATCTAAAACAGATAGTGGACGGTAAGTTTGCTTTTATTACTCCGGTTACTATATCGGATGATGGTCTTTGAGTAGCCAATATCAAATGTATACCTGCAGCCCTCGCTTTCTGCCCTAGTCTGACTATGTGATCCTCAACTGAGCCATTTACCATAACCAAGTCAGCATACTCATCTATGACTGTCACAATGTATGGCATTTTATTATCAGGATTCTTTTCATTGTAAGTTTGAATATTTTTCACACCTGCAGATGCTAGTTGTTTATATCTCTTCTCCATTTCTTTCACTAATGACTCAAGTTTTAATGCTGCCTTACTCATATCAGTAACAATGTCTTTGACTTGTGGGAATCCATCAAACTGTGAAAACTCAACCATTTTAGGATCAATGAGATATAGCATCAATTCATCAGGCGATACAGTTAGGATAAAGGAAATAATCATTAAGTTTACTGATACGCTCTTTCCCGATCCGGTAGCACCAGCAATCATCAAATGTCTCAACTTACTTAAACAAGCAAACTGATATCCACCTGTTGCTTTCTCACCTATCACAAAGGGGAGGGGGTTATTTTCAGCGAAAACTTTAAACTCCTCTGATTCAAGTACGCTACGGAAATATAGGACTTCTCTTTCTTGAAGTGGTGTAAAGACATTAATCGTATCCGGTTTATCTCCCATTTCAATACTGACGCTTTCACTTCCTAGAGCTGACTGGATATCCTTTAACTTCTTAGTAAATTGAGTGTAGACAATATCAGATGGAATCATTAGTTGTGTTTTGTGAAGAGTGCTGCCTTGCAAGACTTCCGATACTTTAAGTGGTTTCTTTGTAATATTGACACGTTGAAACACTTTGTTGATTTTAGTTGGAATGGTTTCATCAATTACTTTATCTGTTTGATTGGATTGAGGCATGTGCTGGATTGCTTGAAGTAGAGTGTGAGAAGTATTAGTAAATGTAGATGAAGTGGGTTTATTTTGAGATACTGACTTGACTGTTGGTACAATTACCTCTTGAGTAGGTTGAATCGTCTTATTTGTAAGCAAAGAGAATAACTCTTGATCAGAAAACAATTGATTAACAGATGAAGTTTTAAACTCCCTATCCTTAATTAGCTTCAAAACTTCCCTTTTATTGCACCTATTTATCGTAATTTCATTAAAAAATGTTAAGTTTTTGACTTTTTTTCTTAAAAAATCACTAAAATCTTGAAGAAATTTACCATAATACACAATAAATCGTATCTCCACTCTAAAGTTTGGCTGCAATATCTTCTGTTCCATTTCTGTAATCTTATCTCTATTCATTTCAAATCTACCTATCTTATTGAGCACCCCAAGGATTTTATCCTGAACTTTTCGCACACTCTGAATATCTGATGGTAAATCATCACCCCTTAAATACTGCTCATACATATCAATAGCATTTTCTCTCCAATTGTCTTGACGCTTAGAGATTAACACCTGAGTAAAAATCGGACAATGAGTATAAGATTCAATTGCTTCAAGTAAATTTACATGTTGTTTTACATCCAGTGGCATGAATGATGGTTTGACTAGTTCCAATTCTAATACTTGCATCTCTCTGACTTCTTCCCCTGTGAATGTGAGATCAGTGTTTCTTTGAATAAAGTTAAATTTATCAAATGAAGGAGTGTGTAAACTGTATTCACTGTAATCAGTTAGGTGTAATTGTTCTAATGAATACACTCCCTCTGAGATAAACCTTGATTGAAGAATGTTTTTTAAAATGTCTGCTGAAATGTTTTCAACTTCGTAAGAGTTGTTTAACTCATTCTTCAATGGTGTCTTATTGATAATTCTACTTAATGTCATCTCACTTCCTCCCTACAATAGATCATCTACAAATCTTCTACCTTTCTTTTGTCTTAACTCTGCTTTCTTCTGACTTAAATTCTTGTGTGTTTTATAATGTGTGATTAGGTTTAATTTTGATAAACTAGGAATCTTCTTTTTGTAAACCTTCTCAAAGTTATCGTCTAAATTCTCTCCCCTCATGTAAGATTTTACTAGTTGGGGCGGGTTAGCTAATGAATTAAGGCTTCCGAGCACGAGCAATAATTTAATTGCCCACATATCAGGTGCTATTAGTCTGGTTGAAAAGATGAATAATCCCAAAAGAGAGATAAAGGTTGCATACACTAGTTGAACGGTTGCTTTCTTCTTAATTGCTGTAACCCAAGAATCATAAAGATGTCTGTGACGGTCAAATATGAATGCTGAGAGGGCTAGGGGGCTAACACAACATAGTACAAATAAATCCCACCATCTCCTAGCGTTCTGCATTATTAGAGGTACTGCTAATACAACTAGTGCCACATCAAAAGCTAACAGTCCGAGTGAGTCAATGAATCCTGCATTCGCTATTCCTTTAAGGAAGTTAGGATCAAATACACCCCCTGAGATTTTCGTGATACCAACTGTTAGTTTATTTAGCATTTTAAATCCTTTTTCAAATAAGAATGGTGCGATCCCCGCTACTCCTACTGCTATTGGAATCCTTTTTAGAATATCCTCTCCCTTCGTATGCTTCTTTCTGAGCATCATCATAATGCTTTCATAGATAGTGGCTAGAATAATTATAGATACTGAGATTAGTGAGAAAGATGGGATAATTTTGGATACATACTCTCCACTGAAAATGACTGAAGGTGTTTGTAGCATTAAGAATGTGATTAACTCGAACACTTTGCTGAATAGTTCTACGGATAACTCTGCAATGTTCTCACCAAAGTTCTTAAACCAATTGATAATCTCCATGAAAGAGTCTGCAGCATTACTTAATTTCTCCCATGTGCTCTGATCACCATATTGCTCACTTGAAAATTTACCCTTTGATACATCACCCCTTTCAATGAACGACTGTGCATGTGATATGTTAGCAAATAGGAAACTAGATGAGACTGCAGTAAATGGTATTCTTATTTTCTTGAAGAAGGCTAGAATGGTTTGCTGAAAATCGAAAAGTTTCCGAGAATTGAGACTACTGCGAAGTACAGCAAATAAATCACTGGAATGCTGATGAGCGTTTGCAGAAGCCCTTTGATAATGTCTGTATTCCACTTTACTGCTTTTTCCTTCTGCCTGAACATCCTCATTACCCCTGCACTCATCATAAGTATCATTGCTAAAGCTACTGACAGTCCCAATGCTGTTGCTAATAGTTGAACAAGAGGCTCTAAAATTTCCGGTGGTATTCCTCCTATTGACATTGGATTGATTGCTCCTTGAGTTGATGGTGCAGCCATTGATTTTGATGATAGGCTCAGAAAACTGATCGTGCTTGCTATGAATGATTTTACCAACTTTAGATTTGCTTTCCTTTCCTTGGGGGAAAGTAGTTTCACCTCCTCTTCCCATATTTTGATTGGAAAATTTATTGCATTTACCTTGAAGGATGACAGGTTATAATTAAGATAATCCTTTTGCTCTTTCACGCAAAGATTGACCTGCATTACTGACATTTTTATCACCCTTTTGTTTAAATTTGAATTCAAAGTCGTGGAAGAAATTAAGAGCTGAAGATGTTCCTATTCCTAAAGCACAGACACCAATAATACCCATTACACTTGTAATCATTGTCATTTCACCTCATAATAGTTATTTTTCATTTCTTTGTATATCATATTGACATTGTATTAAAATGGTGAATTGTCCTATGACATATTAGAATAAAATTGTTATTTTTCATCTTCGTCTTCTCTATATAAGCACTTATTCAACGAAGGATAACCCAAAGCTATCCATATACGGAGAAAGTAATCCAAGGAAGGTTGATTCCTATTTCTCCATATATAACTGATGTTACTTGGATCAATACCAGTTAAGTCTGACATTTGTTTTTGACTAATACCTTTCTTGCTTGATATTTCCTTAAAACGGTTCATCAATCTAAATGGCTTACCAAGATCGTCATAGCCTGATATTTGAGATTCATTTTCAATCTGATCAAAATAGTTAATCACCAATCCTTTAATGAAATCTGATAGTTGCCTGTAAGAATCCCTATCCTGTTTCCAAAGAGAATTCTTTTGGTTTTCAATTGCGGTGACTTTTTCTAATCGGTTAATTGTTTGCTCTGATAAATACAGTTCAACTTTTTTATAATTCTTCACGTATAATCTCATCTCCTTTGGTTAATACTAAAAATAATCTAATATACGGAGGAATAGACATGACACTTTTCAAAAAAGACGACTCAGAAATAATTGAATCAATTGAAGAGATATTTGACAAATCTGACAGAGACTAAGGAGTGACAACATATGGCATGGTTTACAGACGAAAGAAAAGCATGGCAAGTTGAATTTGATAAATTAAACAGTGTTGATTTTAAGGAATTAAATATTGAAAAAGATAAACTGGAGAACATTTTGGAAAAACTTTATGAATGGCGTGTAATCCGTTGATGAGAAGAAATGGATAAGATTGATTGTGGAATGTTTCGCCATATCAGTTAATACATTCATATGTTGCTGCATGGAATCAAAGAAGTTTATTTTATCGGCTACTTGGTGAGTTACTGTATCGTTCATATGTTGAATTTTATCTATATATTGGGAGGGATCTAAAAATTCCCCTCCCTTTTTCATGCCAAAATGTAGATGATCTCCTGTTTGACCTACTGTGAAACCTGAGTGACCGGAATATCCAATTAAATCTCCTTCCGATATGTGCTGACCTTCAGATACATTAAATTTTGACAAGTGACCATAAATCAATCTTCGACCATCCTCAGTTTCAATTATAATTGTGCGACCAGCATTTTCATTTCCGAAATTTTTCAAATGACAAATTCCATTTTCAACAGCTTTCAAAGGTGTATTCTCTTTCATGTAAAAATCTATTCCTGTGTGACCTTGGATTTGATCCCTAAAACTCTCCCTATCTCCAAACCTACTTGTAATGGTGTACTTCATTAAATCACTCCTTTTTTGTTAAATATATTAATCTATAAAATATTATGTTACTAAATTAAAAAAATTTTCCATTTATTTAATTTCGGTATTGAATTATTATAAATAAATGGATATTATATTATGTGTAGGAGGTGATGATAATGATAAAATGCAGATTAAAAGTAAGATTAGCAGAATTAGATATGAAACAACGAGAATTAGCAATTGAATTAGGAGTTACTAACCAAACAATAAGCCTATGGTCAAATAACAAATCAACACCGCCTTTAGAATTAGCATTTAAGATTTCTAAGCTGCTAGGATGTAAGATTGATGAATTATTTTGTCTATGTGATGATTGAGAGGAGTGAAAATACATAGTGAAGAAACCGTCTTTAAATGAAACCCATCCACATTTGTTGGAGGAATGGCACAATAGTAAAAATGAATTAATATTTAATGAGTGTCATAGAAACACAACCGATTATGCGTGGTGGATATGCAAAAGATGTTCCCATGAATGGCAAAGTAAAATAAAAAGCAGGGCTGTATTAGATTCAGGTTGCCCAGTCTGTAGAAAGAAAGCGATGTTCATTGATATTAAAAATGAAGTTCTACTTAATGAATACGACAAAGAAGCTAATGAACTACAAATTACTGAACTATTTAAGTATGACGAAAGGGTAGTCAGTTGGGAATGTTTAGAATGCAAGAATAAATGGAAGAAATCAGTTGTAAGTAGGGTGAGGGATCATAGCAAGTGTCCACGTTGTAAAAACAAAAAACAATTTAGAGGGAAGAAAATAGTTCATCATAATAAGGATTTGTTACTGGAGTGGGATTTCAAAAGGAACACTGAACTACATTTATTCCCAGAGGATTTCAAGCAAAGCTCATCAGATAATGTTTGGTGGATTTGTAGTAAGTGTAATAATAATTGGAGTGAGAGTATTAATAAAAGAGTGTCGGGAAAAGGATGTCCGTTGTGTGAAACCGATCCTCATGATCTATTCATATACAAATCTGTACATATACTAAATGAATGGGATTTTAAGAAAAATTTAGAATTTGATTTAAAAGTACTTCTTAATACATCTACAGAGAGAGCATGGTGGAAATGTTTTAAGTGTGAGCATGAATGGAGATGTAAAATTAATTCTCGCTCAATTTTTAATTCCGGCTGCCCAAACTGTAACAATCGCCAAAAAATTAGTGGAAACAGTAAGTCTCTTATGAAGGACACTCACCCTCATTTGTTGAAAGAGTGGGATACTTTAAAAAATTCTATTGATTTGGAATTCGTATCAACTTCTACTGAAAAGAAGTACTGGTGGAAGTGTAAAGATTGTAGTCATGAATGGGAAACTCAAGTAAAAGCTAGGACACTCCTAAATTCTGGATGTCCGTCTTGCAAATCGTCTAAAGGAGAAACTAAAATAGCAAAGCTACTTGGCAAACACAGCATTAATTACCAACGTGAGTTTGAATTTGACGGACTAGTAGGATTGAGGGGAGGAAATCTAAGGTTCGACTTTGCCATCTTGAATAAAATAAATAAACCAATATTACTCATTGAATATGACGGTGAGTTTCACTATTTCAAGGTGTTTGAAAATGACAGCCACGAAATACTTGTAAAACATGATGAAATAAAAAATGAATACTGCAAAACAAATCAATTAAATTTATTAAGAATTCCATATTGGAGATCCAATGATATAAATAAGTTAATAACTAAAGAGTTAAATAAGTTAAACTTAATCTAATATTATTTTACAATTATACATAATACTTTTCATTACTCAGAAAAAAGGTTCATATTTTTCATTACTCATAAGCTCAGTAATTACTCAGACTATGAAAATACGCTCAGTAATTACTGAGTAATGAGAAGACCAAACTTCGAGTAATGAAAATCTTCATACCAGTAATGAAAATTTAATATATTAATATATCACTTTTTATATTTTGCAAGAATACTAGACAAGGCTTTCCGTTGCTTATTTGGTTTGTTCAAATTAACTTGTGATTTCACACTTACTCTGTGGCTTTCATTTAGTACGTTTTTAAGCGATTCAGAATCAGCAATGGTTTTACCCTCAATCTCTTTTAATCTGCTCATATTGAATGATAATCCTGTAAATATTAGACGTAAGATACCTTGTGTATCATTCGGATACCATCCTTCGAAAATATCCATTGGTTGATTGTTGAATTGATTAATTACTTGCTGCAGGTCGATCATTTTCATTAATGATTCCTGACCGTAGAACACTGAGCCTAGACGGATAATTTTGTTTGTAGTTGGTTTCATGAATATTGAGTGAGAGTTGGATATTGATTTAGGTAGGTTAGTTAGATTGACCTGAGAATTCAAGTTGGTGAGATTCATTGAAGTGATTGTAGACCATCCAACAGTTGAGAATAGTTTGAGTAAATCAGTCTGATCAAGATTGGAATATGGACTATTTAAAGAAGTTTGAGAAATTATTTCATTAATGGTTGTGAAAAACGATTCGTTTACTTCTTTATATAGTGAGAGCTTATTTTGAGATGTTGAATGGTTATTATCAATAGGAAGTAAGCAGACATCGACTTCGCTTAACTCTTTGATACATTCAAGCGTATTTAGATGTGAAATAGTGCTTTCTGAGTGGTGAGGGAGAATTGGTACTGCAACTACAGTTTTATCCTCTAATTCACTATTTAGAAGCTCAATAATCATTGGTGCAATACCTGATCCACTTCCACCACCAGTTGAAAATACTACGAAGATTATTTTTATTGATGAGTGGTTAAATTGCTCTTTTACAACATTGACTGTAGTTTCCCAATTGTTCTGCATAAGTTTAGTGGCTAATTCCCTTTCCTTCCCTACTCCCTCGCTACCCAATAAATGATGCTTACTTTGAATATGCTCACAACTCTGCAAATCACTTTGAGAATAGTTGATGGCTAGTGAGGGATAGTTATGTTTGGCGAAAATATTCGTGATGTTTGATCCACCCTGCCCCAATCCAATAACTCCAATCATTTACTCCACTCCCTTTATGTCTTTGATAACTTGCTGCCCATATTGACTTAGATAATAAGAAAGTTTTCGTTTTCCGGTTGACACATTAATAAAGCATGTGGCTTCCAGACGGTTAATTGACTTCCTAAATGCTGATTCCGTAAGGTTTAAATCGGTTAAAATGTCACTTTTATCGACTGAAGAAAACTGATTAGTTGCCTCCTTTTCATTCATTGAATTAAGAATCACAATTTCCTCTGGTTGCAATCTACTCACTAATTCTTGAAACAACCTTAACACCTCTTTCTGTGCGAGTATGTGCGAACATGTGCAAGTTTGTGAATACATGTGTGAGTTTGCACTTGCTCGCACGAGTTTGTGCTTACTTGATGACACTATATGTAGATAAGGATTGTCTTGATACCAAATAATAATAAAAGTTGTGATATTTCAACTTATGTTAGGCATTTATTTTAAATATTTTAATATTAGCTATTGTATTATATAAAATAAATTGATATAATCCTAAGTAAGAAGATTGATAGGAGGTGATTACAATGCAACGAAGAAGAAAAGGTGCATCACGAATGACATGGGAAGATGCTTACTTTGATGGAGAGATTGATCCGAGGTATCAAGGTTTCTGTGAAGAAACTGGCACTAAGTTTACATATAAGCAAGATGATGGTTGGGATAGTTATGATGAGTATGAGGAAGATGAAGAGTATTGATTGATACATACATATTAAAGTAAATAAATTGATTAAGACAGGATGTGATTAAATTAGCGATTTTAGAACAGACATACACTATTAAAATAAGGAATAATTATAAGCATTATCAGAAACTTGGCTATGCACTTCCTACTCATATTGATAAAAGGGGAAAGCTCAGAGTTACTATGGGTAGCGATTTGATAATTGATATAAACCACTTACCAAAAGGCTCAAGTTACGAAGTTACAAAAATATGTGACTATTGTGGAAGAAAAGTAGAAAAAATGCCATATACAGCACTTTTAAAACAACGAAAAAACAACAATGGGAAAGATGTTTGTATAAAATGTTCAATTAGGCATCGAGAATTAATAAAATCTAAGTCTAATTCACTTAAAGATAATTATCCAGAGTTAAGTATCGAGTGGATCAAATGTCTTTCAGAAGGATACGAAAATTACACTCCTGAAATGGTAAGTCCTAAGAGCAATCAGGCAGTATTATGGAAATGCTCAAAAGTTGATTGTGGGAATGAATGGGGAGCAAAGATTTCTGATAGAACAAATGGGAGTGGATGTCCTTACTGCCACGGTAGACTTCCAAGTGACAATAACAGGTTATCTCTTCGCCATCCAGAGTTAGTGAATGAATGGCACTCTACTCTTAATGTACTTTCACCACATGAGGTTACATACTCATCACATAAATTAGCTTGGTGGAAATGTGGTAAGTGTGGGAATGAGTGGAGTACTCCTATTTATAGTAGAACAATAACGAAGTCTGGATGCTCTGTGTGCTCAGAATCAAAGGGAGAGAAGCGAATTAGGAGATGGCTAGAGAGTCAACTAATCTCTTTCGAACATCAAAAAACGTTCAAATCTCTATATGGAGTAGGTGGCTTCCCTCTTTCTTATGATTTTTACATTCCTAATAAAAACTTGTTGATTGAATACCAAGGACAATTCCATGATGGGACTGTCTCGTATCAAACCAAGGAAGAGCACTCAATACAGGTTGAACATGATAAACGAAAGCGTCTTTACGCAGAGTTAAATAATATAACATTGCTAGAAATTTGGTATCAAGATTTTGAAAACATTGAATCTATTCTAAGGGAGGCTCTTAATGACCGATAATAAGCAAGTATACATACTCAGCCTAGAAGCCAGTGATATTTACAGTCATATGCATAGAGAAACATCAATTAATTATGATTATTGCGGAATGATTCCATATAGTCTTGAGTTGTTGAAACTAAGAAAAGAAGGCTTGAAAGTAAAATACATAAAAAGTCGAGACAAAGAAATTAGTAATGATATCATCAATGTTAAATTTAATCAAAAAGTTAAGTCCGGTTTAGAGCTAAAAAAGTTAGTGAATAAAAAAATTGAAGGTAGTGAAAATGAGAAATATACTAATAAACTCAAATCTTTTGTTAACCTTATAAATATTGACGATACAAAATGGAGTGAAATTAGCCCAGATAAGCTACGTGAAAATCTCTATTTAGAGGGTTTTACAATTAACTACTACAACAAGAAGACGGAAAAGACCACTCCTGTTGACTATGTTGTATATAAAAGAAGTTCATCGAAAAGTAGAACTGGTCAATGTCTATTTATAAAAAAGAGCCTCTATAATAAGATGATCAAGTGGTCAAGGATGAACCTCCCCTTGAGAAAAAATATGGAGATAGATCTTGCAGGGCTACTTGCGTATGAGTCACTTGTCGGATCTTCACTTGAAAATGTTATAAAGATTAACCCTGATAACATACTCATGGTCGATGATGTGAATAGTAAGTTCATGAGAGTTAGTAATGTTGTTAGAACTGGTGGAGATGGTTTTTTAGATAGTTTTAAAGAAAAAGTGGAAATAAGTAATTCACTATTTGACGGTGAATCGCTTTTAGATAGCAAATACTTTGAAGATGGAGTCTCAATGAAACTCCTGAGAAATCACATGTTTAAATCTGCTGCTTTTAATTGTAATATTCAAGAATTCCTCATTGACAACAAACCTAAAGATGTTTGTTTTGAGGATTGGGAAATATCAGATATGTTCGGGAATTCATTATTGGCTTCGAAAATCGAATTAATTTGCACACCGAGCAGCCTAAAAGCTCTAAAATTTAGCAGTGTTTTAGGTGACAATAAACAAATGTGGGAGTATTGGAAAAAAGTAGTGACCAATGATGGAAATCTTTTCGGTGTTTGCAAACATGATAAAAAATCTAAGCTTGGATATGATGAAAATGGAAACATCATGCAGCAAACTTCATATCAAATGATTAACTGTTTACCTATTCAGAGAGATGATATTAACAAATTAACGCAAGTTGAGAAGGAGTATATCTCAAGACTAAAGAATGATAATGTCTTTTTCATGGAAAAGGTCAAAGAAAGTAAGACCTTGATAAACAGTAATGAAATGCTTTTTGATCTTTACACATTGAATAAGAATTTCATACATACTAAGCTATTCAAGGAATTTCGCAAAGGTTTTATCCGAAATCACATTAATCATTCCAAAAAAGGCAAGGTTAAGTTAGTTGGAGACTATTGTGTGATGCTAGGAAATCCCCTAGAATTTCTCTATCATTCAATAGGTAAATTTAATCCCAATAATTTTAAATTAAAACTTAAGGATAATGAGGTCTACACCAAGTTGTTTCAAGACGGCAAGGAGTTGGTTGGTTTCAGAAATCCAAACACCAGCCCATCGAATGTATTAATTGCAAAGAATAAATATATCCCTGAAATAGATAAATATTTCAACTTAACAGACAATATAGTCTGCGTGAATGCATGTGATTTTGAATTGCAGGATATGCTGAGTGGTTGCGACTATGATTCTGACACAGTAGTCCTTTTTGACGATGAGAAACTTTTAGAGCTTGGAAAGAGATGCTATGGACGATATGATGTATGTACAAATAAGGTTGAGAGCCAGAAGAAGAAATATAAACTTAATAAAGAATGCATGTTTGATATCGACAATCAACTCTCAACTAGTCAAAGAAACATAGGAAAAGTTGTTAACTTGGGGCAATTCTGTATGTCTGCCTATTGGGATGAATTAAATAATAATGGAAAATCTGATATCTCAAACGAGTTACTTAAAAAAGTAGATGTGATGACTGTGCTAAGTGGAATATCTATTGATATGGCGAAAAAATTCTACGATATAGATATAGATCAGGAAATAAGAAATGTGGAGAAGTTGGAGTATTTAAAATCAAGAAAAAAGAAGCCTAACTTTTGGAAGTATGTTAGTCAAAGTAAGACAATTTTGAATAGAATAAAGCACTATGACTGCCCAATGGATTATCTTATTGAAGATTTAGAAAGTATCACTCCTGCTCTCCCCCAAGATAAAATCTTTATTGAGAGTTTCGTTAATGATTATACTCCTAATAAAGTAAATTATAAGCAAATAGATAAGATTAAAGCCAAGTTAATTGCACTTGATAAAAAAATTAAGAGCGAGAATGCATCTAACTTAGATAAGAGCGAGAAATATGTTATTATTGAAGAGTCACTTAAAGAAGTAACTGAACAAATTGGTAGACTTAAATTAAATGAAGATACAATCAACGCCTTAATACAATATTTCATCAAAGATCATCATAATTTACTCATGAGGCTTTTAAGTATTATTCACAAAGAACATAAAGAAAGCCTACTAAAAACCTTTAAAAATGGGGATTTTGAGCACTTTTTGTCAGATGAGTAAGCCTTGAACCCTTGATACATAAGGATTTCTGCGGTGTGCAATTGGAAAGGCTTGATATGTCAGTCTTTTTAAATTAAATAAACCATTATAAATTTACATATGATACAAAGGATGAAAAGGAGGATCTTTAAATTGGCAAACAGAAATGACTTAAAGAAAGCATTAAAATCAAAGCTTGAAGTTAAAGGTTTAAAACTAAACAAAGATGAGATTAACTTAGTGGCTGATTCTTATGAAGAAACAGTTATTGAATTATTACATAGAGATGATAAAGTAGCCCTTCAGGGGTTTGGTAACTATGAGGTTCGAGAGCGTGCAGCCCGTAAAGGTCGCAACCCACAAACAGGTGACGAAATTGAAATTCCTGCAAGCAAATCTCCTGCCTTCAAGCCAGCAAAAGCACTGAAGGATCAATTCTAATTTTTTATATAAAATAAACTAATGTTTAATAACAGAGCAGACTCTCCCCTGCTCTGTTCTTTTTTATTATCAATACTTAAAGACAGGTTCTACACCCCCTCACTCTCCCCCTGTCTTGCGTTTTATCAAATCTAATAAATTAAGGGGCATGTCGATGAAAAAAATCTATGTATTAGACACAAACATTCTACTGTCAGATCCAAATGCAATTTACTCATTTGGAGACAATGATATCTTAATTCCTACAGTCGTACTTCAAGAATTGGACTCAAAGAAAAAATTAATGGATGAAGTTGGTCGTAATGCTAGATATATAAGTAGACAGATTGATAAGTTGCGTGAAAAAGGTAAGCTTCATAAAGGAATTGAATTGGTGACTGGCGGCATAATTTCAACCACTCAAGCTCCACTTACATCAGAAGTCTACACAACTTTCAATGATGATTCAAATGATTCTAAAATTATTGCAACTGCACTATCGGTGCAAGAATTTAATAAAGATAAAGATGTTGTACTTGTTTCTAAAGATGTTCTGGTACGTGTAAAAGCAGATATGTTCCTTAAAGCAGAGGATTACTTGAATGATAAGGTAATTAGCACATCCGAAGAAGGATATAAAGGATTGACACATTTAGAGGTTGATTCTGAGGACATTGATGTTTTCTATAGTGAGAAGAAATTAATTTCACCTGAGAAATTTCATCCTAACCACTTTGTCTTACTAAAGAGTGGAAACAAAAGTGCAATGACAATGTTTAGAGATGGTTATTTACATCCTCTATATAATTATGATGAAAAGGAAAGCACGTTTGGTTTATTTGCAAAAAATGTTGAGCAAAAGTTTGCATTAGAGCTACTTCTTAATCCAGACATCCCATTGGTGACAATGTCAGCGAAAGCAGGAACTGGGAAAACTTTACTAGCTCTAGCAGCAGCTCTTAAGCAAGCAGTTGATTTAAATAAATATAAAAAGGTATTAGCAGCAAGACCTGTAGTGCCTATGGGTAAAGATATCGGATATTTACCCGGAGAAAAAGAGGAAAAACTAAGACCTTGGATGCAACCTATTTATGACAATCTAGAGTTTCTATTCAATGCTAAGACGAGTTCAGAGTTAGATAATATCCTTATGGGATATGAAGACATTATTCAAATTGAAGCATTGACCTATATTCGTGGTCGAAGTATTCCTGAACAATTCATCATTATTGATGAGGCTCAAAACTTAACACAGCATGAAGTCAAGACCATCTTAACTCGTGTCGGAGAAAAAGGAAAAATTGTTCTTTTAGGTGATCCCCAACAAATTGATCATCCATACTTGGATGCATTCTCTAATGGTCTTACATATGTAATTGAGAAAATGAAAGATCAGAAGATTGCTGGTCATATTTCATTAGTAAAAGGTGAACGTTCAGACCTTGCTCAATTATGTGCGGATATTTTATAGATTGATTAGCATGGCTTAAACTATGCTTGGCGACACACTACTCTCACAAAAATAAATTAATATGAGGATATACAAGGAGGAGTTTTACAATGGGTAAGAAGTTTACTAAGAATATTAAAGGTTTCACTGAGAAAGGTTTCTATAATCCACATACAAATGTAATCACGGGTTCTAAAGATGGCGAAGAAACTAATCTATTAGAAATTCTATCTCTACTAGCTAAAGACGGACTTGAAATCTCTGTTTCCCTTAAACAGGAAGATACTATTGAAGATATTGAAGGGTCTGAGGGTTAATAGATGATAGATAACATTCTATTAAAAAGACGAGATGATGAAAGTGTCTTGGATTGGAAGATTAGAATTTGTGATAATAAGGAGAAATATAACCTAACTTGGGAAGATATTAAAGACCTTATCAATGATGAGACTGGTGAAAGCAACGGTGAATCAGTATATCGCAAATGGTGGTACTCATTCTTTCAAGGAATGGAATTCTCTAAGAAGCAAAACCTTGAATCTAATGAAGTATTAGATGAATTAGAGTTAAAGAAACTTGAATTATTAGAGGAACGTAAAAAACTTCAAGCTATTCGAGTTGAATATAATAAGATTGCTCGTGAAAAATCTCGTAAAGAATTAATCTTTGAGCATGTTTCTGAAAAGATTGAAGAAGTTGGTAAATCACCTATACCTGAATTCAAATTACTTCAATTAAATAAATCTGAACGTGGTTCAATTCTAGCATATGGTGATGAACACTTTGGTAAACAGTTTGTGAGCAATAACAATGAGTACAATGAGAAGATTTACTTGGAAAGAATGAGTAAATTGCTTACTGATACTGTTAACATTGTGAACAAAGAAGACTTGAATGAGTTGACTGTAATCAACGGTGCTGATTCCGTTGAAGGAATGGCTCTGCGTGTTAGTCAAATTACTGCTCTACAACACGGATTCATTGATCAGGTCATCAAGTATGCTCGTTATAAAGTTGAGTGGCTAAAAGAACTTTCTAAATATGTAAAAGTTAAATATAAGCACATCCCTTCCGCAAACCATACAGAACTTCGCTTACATGGTTCAAGTCGTGGTGAGATGCCTAAAGAAGATGTAGAACGTGTAATTGCTGTATACATACATGACATGCTTAAAGATAATGAGCGTGTCGAAGTTGAGTTATTTGAAGAAGGTATTATTGACTTTGAAATGTTAGGATTTAATTTTGCTGCATGTCATGGTCATCAACTTAAAGGTAAAAAAAATGCATTAAAAGATATCTCTATGATGAAGCGTAAATTCTTTGATTACCTTTATATTGCACACTTCCATCATGGTAGCACATTGACAGTTGGTGAATCAGAATCTAATAATATTGAAGTTATTCAAATGCCTTCGGTAATGGGATCTGATGAGTACAGTGACTCATTAATGACTGGTGCTAAAGCTGGTGCAAATCTCTCTATCTATGAAAAAGGTAAAGGGAGAACAATTCAATATAATATAACTTTAAACTAAAATAATAAATAAATCAATACATATATTTCAGGTATGATCATATTTTATTTATGATCCGATGCCTCCCCAATTCTAAATTAAGTGGAGGTTTTAAAAATGGATATGTTTTTAGAAGAAGCAAAAACAACTTTACTGGATCAAGTTGAAAAAGATTTATTTAAAGATCGGGTCATTTATCTTAATGAAGATATTTCATCTTACACTATTTCAAATATTGTTCCTCTCATCCATAAGATTAATAAAGAAGATGAAGAAGTTCCTGTGGAAAATCGGAAACCAATTCACCTACATGTCACATCGTATGGTGGATCAGCTTATGACGGTTGGCAATTAGTATCTGTAATTGAAAACAGTAAAACACCTGTTTATACATATGTCGAAGGATATGCAATGAGTATGGGGCTTCCTATTTACTTGGCTGGTCACAAACGTATCTTAGGTAAATATGCAAGCCTCCTCTATCATGAGTTGCGTGGTGGAGCTAGTGGAACTCGTCAAGAAGTTAAGCGTCTTGATAAGGAATACGATAGGTTGCAGAAGATTTATGATGATTACATTATTTCTAAAACTGCAGTAACTCAGGAAATCCTAGATGACCATCAAGAACGAGTATCAGATTGGTACATTGGTCTAGAGGAATCTACCAAATATAAGATGTATGATGAATTGATTTAAATAAATTAATGAAATACATATTTTAACGTAAGACTTCTACTCTGCTCATCCGGTTAGATAATCTGGTGAGCAGACTTAGGTGTCTTATTTTTATTGGAAAGAAGGTGAGTCAATGGCTCAAAAGATTATTTGTTCCAGTTGTGGAAAAGGAAAAGATGCTACTAGAGACTATTACTCATCACACTCCCCTTTTCATAAGAATACTGGACGTATGCATGTATGCAAAAGCTGTTTTTTAGAATATGTGAATGAAGATATAGATAAATTAAAAGATGCATTGAGAATGATAGATAGACCGTTCTCTACTGAAATATTAAAAAGCTCACAAGAAGAAGCTGAAGCCAATGGTAAATCTATGGTGGGAATGGTTATGAAGAACTTGGGGCTTCGCCAGAACAGAACATTGACGTGGGCTGATAGTGAATTCAAAGGTCACGTTAATCATCAGGACGTTGATGATGATTCAGATATTGAGAATGAAGTTGATGATGTAGTCATTGACAAAGAGATGATAAAGATGTGGGGTCGTGGCTACAAGAAAACTGAGTATGAATACCTCTCCAATTTTTACGATGAGTATAGACACAGTTATGCCACTGATACTCCAGTACAAATAAATTTGTACAAGAATATAGCTAAAGTTCATCTTCAAGCCGAAAAAGAATTAGCAGAAGGACAAACTAAAGTATTCAAAGAGTTAATGGAGTTATCGTCTAAGTTACACAATGATGGTAACATCAAACCTATTCAGTCAACTGGTGCTAATGATGATCGTGGGCTATCCACTTATGGACTTTGGATTAAAACAATCGAGCAAGATGAACCTTGTGAATATTTTAAAGATAAACCTGCTTACGAAGATTTTGACGGATTTAAAAAGTACATAGACAAGTGGTTTGTTAGACCTTTCAAAAACATCTTTAACATTGATAAGAACTTTGACGTTAAGGATGATTGATTATGGGATCATATAATAAATTTCAAGTAGATAGGAATAAAAACTCAAAAGGTCAGAACCAACTTGATAAAGTTCAAAATGTAAGCAAAGTAAAAGACAATTTAAGTAAAGATGAAAACATGAGACTTCAGATAAGAAAATGGACATCATTTTATAGATTGAATATCCATAGATTTATTGAGCATTACTTTGGAATAGAGTTATTCTTCTTCCAAAAGGTATTGTTATTTTTTATGAATCTTAACGCCTTTTTCATGCTTGTGGCAGCAAGGGGTCTCTCAAAATCGTTTATGATTGCAATCTTTGCTTGTGCTCGCTGTGTGTTATACCCGAATTCAAAGGTCATAGTTGCATCAGGCGTGAAAAAACAAGCCAAGTTAATTATAACCGAGAAAATTGAAAAAGAATTAATGCAGAATCCTAATTTAGCTAGAGAAATTAAGCAAATAAAGTCATCCTCAAACGATGCCACAGTTATCTTTCATAATGGATCAACAATTGAAGCTGTAACTTCAAGTGAAAACTCAAGGGGTTACAGGGGAAATATTTTGATTTTGGAAGAATTCAGGATGATTGATGAAAATATCTTAAATACCGTTCTTAAACCTTTCCTAAACGTATATCGACAACCACCTTTCTTAAAGAAAGAAAAGTACAGTCATCTACGTGAAGAAAACATAGAGTTATACATTTCAAGTGCATGGTACACCTCACACTGGATGTGGAAGTCAATGCAGAGTGCGAGAGATATGATGCTAAAAGGTAAGGACACAATGATATTCTCAATGGATTACTTGACCTCCTTACATCATGGTTTATTGAGTGAGAAAAGGATAAAGAAAGAGCGTGAAAGCTCAAATTTTGATGAGATATCATTTCTTATGGAGTATGAAAACTTGATGTATGGTCAAAATTCCAATGCCATTTTTAAATTAGAGGATATTACTAAAAATAGGAAGCTTAAAAACTCATTCATTCCTATCAATAACCTTGACTACTCTTCTGTGAAAAATAAGAAGAAGGAAAAATTAAGAGATGGTGAAATAAGGGTAATTGGTGTGGACGTTGCCTTAATGGGCGGTAATGAGAATGATGCAACCGTATTTACATGTGTAAGACTTATTCCCAATGGTGACAAATATCTCAGGAAAGTTTCGTACATAGAGACAATGGAAGGATCTCATACAGACAATCAGGCAATTAGAATTAAGCAGTTATTTGAAGACTTCCAAGCTAGTTATGTTGCACTAGATTGTCATGGTAACGGTATGTCAATATATGATGCACTGGTCAAGGTTCTGTATGACGAAGAGCGAGATGTAGAGTACGAAGCATGGTGTTCTTTCAATGATGATGAGATGAAGAAACGAGCAAAATCTCCAAATCCACTTCCTGTAGTATTTTCTATTAAGGCTGGAAGCAAGATAAACCATGAAATAGCTTCTGCTTTGCGTGTAAATCTACAAAACTCAAATATAGAATTACTTATCAATGAGATAGAAGCAAAAGAACTCTTAGCAGAAAAAAAATCATTTCAAAATGCCTCACCAGAAGATAGAGCAATGCTAGTTCAACCATATGTCCAAGCAACTTTATTAGTGAATGAGTTAGTAAACTTAGAGCATGATATTGTCGGTGGGTACATTAAGATTAAAGAAAAATCAGGAAAGCGTAAAGATAGATACAGTAGCCTTGCGTACTGTAACTATTTAGCAAAAATACTTGAAGGTGAAAATTTACAAGTTGAAGATCAATATGATGACGATGACGACCTCGTTTATTTTTAAAATAACTTAATACACAGGAGGTGATACAGTGGCAGATAATATTAAAGAAATCGAAATTGATCAGGAAGAATATCAAAGAATGGTCAATGATTATCAAGATTATGTCTCCACATATGTTGATAGTTTTATATCAAATTTATTCTCAAAAGACATTATTAATGAGGTAAATGCAGAAGACCTTAAAAAGTATTTTTCCAGTCCAGATATGTTTCAAAAAGAGATTGAGAATTTGGCTCAGTACTATTACATTACAACAGCAGAAGTGCATCAACTCTATGAATTAATTGAAGCTTTACCTACTCTTAACTATAAAATTGAATCTCATGAAAAAGATAAAAATACGGATAAGCACATTGGCAACATTAATAAAATAATGAGGAAAATTAAGTATAAGCGTTTGACTCGTGACCTTTTAAAACAGACAACTACAGCAGGTAATACTATTGGCATATGGCTAGGCTCTAAGTCAAGCCCCTACCCTTTCGTATTTGACGATATGAAACACATTTTTCCATCAAACCGATACGAGAATGGTGAATGGGTTTGTGTAATGGACATGAACTGGTTTAAGAATATGTCTGATGATTTAAGAGAAATGCAGCTTAAAAATCTCTCACCTTTCATCACTGAAGAGGATTATAAGAATTTTCTTAAAGACCCTACAAAGTATCAGTATAAGTACTTACCTCAAGACAGGACATTTATTCTTAGGACTGGGACACTAAAAAGGAATCAAGGAATGGGTACGTCTTGGGTTACTTCCGGTCTATATGATGTGTTGCATAAGAAAAAATTAAAAGATGTTGAGCGATCAATTGCAAATAAGATTATCAATGCAGTTGCAGTGCTGACTATTGGTAGCAAAGATAATAATGGAGAATATTCAAACTTAAAGCTAAATAAAGGAATTAAAAAGAAAATCCATTCAGGTGTTAAAACTGCTTTAGAAAAGAATGAGCAAAATGGCGTATCGGTTGTGGCAATTCCCGACTTTGCTGCATTAGATTTTCCTGATGTTAAATCTGATGGTTTAGATGGTAAGAAATTTGAACATATCAATGGAGATATCCAATCTGCTTACGGGCTATCTGGGTCAGTCTTAAATGGTAGTGGTGGAAACTTTGCTTCAGCGAGATTAAATCTAGACACTCTTTACAAGAGAATTGGGGTTCTTCTTGAAGATGTTGAACAAGAAGTAATACAAAAGTTAATTAACCTAATATTACCTAATAATATGAAAGACAATTATTATCTTGAGTTTGACAAAGAAGCCCCACTTACTTTAAAAGAGAAAATTGATATTCTATCCAAGCTTAATGATAAAGGTTGGTCTATTAAACATGTAATTGATCACATTGCAGGAGTCAGTTGGGAAAGCTATTTGGAGCAAACTCTACACGAAACTGATGTACTTAAACTCCAAGACAAGATTAAACCTTACAAAACATCTCATACAATGTCCGATGAAGATGCTGGAAGACCTGTCAACGACAACTCAGATAATGATAACACAATTAAGTCTAAGACTTCTGATAGCAACAATACGCCATAATTAACGATCAGTCGCCTTTAAAGGAGGTGAGAATTTGACAAAAAAGCATACATTAAATCTTGTCCTAAATGAAATTCAACAATCAAATGATCCCACGATTTTAAAATGTACATTTATTGTACTTGATTATGATAAGTCTGGTAACAATGTAATTGTTGAAAAAGATGTTGCTTTAGAGGGTGGCAAGACGTTAATTAATAAACCAATTGTTGCAAAATATAATGAAGTTGAAGAAGCCAATACCGACACGGACAACTTTGGCAGTCATGAGCAATATCTTGGGGAAGATAGATACGGGAATTTAACAGTAAAAACTGATACAGTTCCAATCGGTGTATTTACTACTGAAGGATATGAAATGACTGTAACAATTGACGGTGAGAGTAAAGAGGTAATGGCTGCAGATGCAGTATTGTGGAAATCTAGGTTTTCTGACGCATGTGACTTATTACAAGAATGGTATGACAATGGTGTAACTATTAATACTAGTTGCGAATACCTCTATTCCAACTTTTCGTTTAATGACGGAGTTGAATATCATAACTCACCTATCTACTTTGAAGGACATGCAATTCTTGCCTCAGAAGATCGAGGAAATCAAAAAGAAGTTTTACCTTCTTATGAATCTTCAAGATTATTAAGTTTTAATGAAATAAATCAATTTAATAGATTAGTTGCACAGGCAATTGATCAACCAAATGTTCAAAAGGAGGATGAAACAATGCCTGAATTATTTAAAAAGGTATGTGAATTGTCTCACCAAGACATCCGTTCCCTTTTATATTCTAAACTAGATGCAAGTCTAGGAGAAAATGAATATTCTTGGATTTCAGATGTATATGAGACATATTTTGTAGCAAATATTTACAGTTTTGAAGAAGGAAATGAGTTTGATAAATACTTCAAGTTTGATTATTCAAAAGCAGAAAACGAAGATATTGAAGTTGATTTGGATTCTAAATCAGAAGTTAAGATCAAACGTGATTGGGTTGAAGTAACTGAAGTTCAACAGATGCAAAATTCTCTTGAAGAGAAGACTGCTAAAATTGAAGAAATGGAAATTCAATTAAACTCTGTGAATGAGAAAGTGGCAGAACTAACAACTGAAAAGGATGGTCTTGCAACAAAGTTCAATGAGGCATCTGAACAGTTAACTCAACTTAACTCAAAAGTAGAAGAATTGACTCCTTTCAAAGAGCAAGTTGAAACTGAGAAGTTTGAAAAAGCTCTTAATGAGAAGAAAGAATTTTACGCTGCTAAATTTAAAGCATTAAATGCTGATGAAAAATTTGGTGAAGATGAAATTCAAGAATTAGTTAGAAAAGCCGTATCTGATACTGAAGAAGGTACTAAAGCTACTCTTCAATTAAATTCAATGTTGGTTGATATGGTTGTACTTAAGCAAGAAAAAGAATCTGAAGCACCTGTAGTCAGAGAAATTGCTAGTAAGCGTGAAAACTTAATCCCTGCTAGTAATGACTTTGAAAGCAGATTTAGCTTATAAAAATTAAATTAATATTAGGAGGAATATAATCATGGCAAGTCGTTTACTTAAAGCAATGCAAGAAGTAGGAAATCATTCTACTGGAAATCTAAATTCATTAAAGGTTAAAACTCTAGCACACGGTGCATTAATCGAAGGTGCTGACGTAGACAATTTCACGATGGTCGAGTTGGGCTTCAATGCAGATGGAGAACGTACTGCAAAGCAACTTTCAGACGCTACTAAAAAAGGATATCTTATTGCATCTCCTGAAACTCGCTACCTAGGAGAAGCAGTTACAGATTTCTACAATGCTATTGGAGAACGTGCTCGTATCGTAATCCTTGAAGAAGGTTACACTCGTTTTGACACATCTGCATTTGCACTTGATGCTGCAGTTACAGAAGTTGAAAAAGGTCAAGTTGCTCACTTTGATGTAGCATCTAAAAAGTTTGTAATTCATGCTGGTGCTCACCTTGATTATGCTGGAGCTAAAGCTAAGTTCCTAGTAGTAAATAACGAAGAAGATATGGAATACACTCAAGGTCAACCTATGGTTCGCCTAGAAGTAATTGAAGCTTAATAATTAAAAAATAAAATAACTTAATGTAAAGGAGTTTATAAAAATTATGAAACTTGATAACGCAAAATTAAAAGGCTTATTCAGCCGTGTATACAATAGCAAAACTGAGGAAACTGATTCATCTGATATCAAAGCTTACATCACTAAAGTATTTGGTAACGGAGGACAAAACCCAGATCCATCTATGCTTCACCAATTTAACCAACTAGTAGTTGAAACTGCTGACGAGATTGCAAAACCAATGGTTACTAATCTTCTTGGTCTATTTGCAAACGTTGATAATGAAACTCGTGGAAATATCAAAGAACTTAAAATCCCACAAAAGAACAAAGCTAAGATCGTATGGTCTGCTACTGGTTCAGGCGTAGATTTAGTACGTGTAGAAGGACGCAAGTCAATCTTCGCTACTCCTGCTCACCTATCTACTGGTTTCTACTATGAGCCACTTGATCTAGTTCAAGATTCTGAAGTTTACTTCCGTAAGCTTGTAAACGATGTTGCTAATGCTAAAGTTCGTTTGTACCTTGATGAAGTAAACAAACTTACTGCTCAAGCTGTAGCAAGTGGAAAAATCCCTGCTGCTAACGTTAAAACTGGTTCAAACATCACTCTTCAAGAGTACAACAAAGTTGCTTCTGTACTTCAACGTTATGGTGGTCGCCCAGTATTCGTTGGTGATTCTTTACTAATTGATTACTTTGCTATGCAACAAGCTTCTGATTCTGCATTCTCTAATCTTTTAACTGATGGAATTAAAGAAGAGTTGCTTACTGCTCTTAACCCACAACGTATTGCTCGTACAACTGCAGTTAACCTTGTAAACCCATTCACTGATGAGTCTAACTCTAAAGTTGAACTTCCGGTTAACAAAGGTTACATGTTTGCTGGTGGAGTTGAGCAAAAACCATTCACTATCGTTGAGTATGGTGGTCTTCGTCAAATGGTTGAGCAAGACATCGAAGACGAAAGAATCAAAGTTAAAATCACTCAAGATGCTTCTATCAACCTAGTATTTGGCGAGGCAATTGGAATCATCGAAGAGCAAGCTGCTGTAACTTTGTAATTTATAATAAATAATTAAATTTAAGGGGATATTTCGGTATCCCCTATTTAGGATAACTAGGAGGAATATTAAAAATGGCAGATAAAATCAAATTAGCACGTTATAGAAACACTTCATATTTCTTAAAATATGACGCTGATGGATCTAATAAACAGTACACTTGGGCTGGCAGTCGCAACGGTAAAGTCGATGTTAAAGAAGTACCAAGAGAAGTAGTTGAATGGCTACAAATGAACAGTATTTGTTTTGATAAAGGTGAGCTTGTAATTGTAGATGATAATGAGGAAACAAAAGAAGTTAAAGATGGAATTGTTGAGATTGAGACATATGAGAATAACACTCACTCAAAAGAAGAAATCGAAAAACTTATTAATGGAAACTTCATGAAAATGAAATCCGCACTTGCAAAAATCACTGTTGACTCTGAAAAGAACTTCGTAATTGAAGTTGCTTCTGAAATGAAAGACGATCTTACTAAAGGGAAAATTGACTTCTTATCCGATTGGATGGGTGTAGATTCAAACATCCTTTTCGACTAGGAGTGAGTTAAATGACCACCTATGATCAAGTATGGGAAACATTCCTAGAAAACTGTAAAACAACTGATTTCGATTTACCTCAGACAGATGAAGGTATATACAAGAAAATTAAGAACGGTGTCATGCACTTTAACAACAAACTCAGAACCGAAGTTGCTTGTGATGACTTAACTGAAACTCTGAGTGAGGAATTGGATAATGACCATCTTCTAATCTTGGCACATTTCATTCGACTTATTTTCTTAATTAATCAAAAAACATATTTTGAAAATTTATGGCAGCCGTTTCAAAAAGATGTTGGCTTGAAAAACTTTTCATCTCAAATTAAATCACTTGAAGCCTCTGTTGAAAGTGAAAAGCATGAAATTGATATGCTTATTCGGAATATGGAGGTTGATTTCCTATGAGTGAAGTAAAGGTGATAATCCGTCTGCAGAATGGAGAAGTCCATGAGGAAACTCTATATAGTTATTGTGCTAGGTTAAGTAAGAAAAATAATTCAATTCTTTATAAGTTGGAGAATTATCTCGACCAAAGATTACTTGATAATGGAGAACTTGCTGAAATTCGTGACATTATCTTAACAGTTAGTGCCGATATTTCTAAACTTCATGACAACCTGAAATTAGGTGATGAAGATGAAGGATTATAGTAATTATCATAATGCTAATCCAAATGACAGGATCTTGCACGATGGGAATCTGATGCTTGAACATTCTCTAAATGGCTTTGAAGGATACGATGTAGTTATCAATGACACTATTGAAACCAAACTTATGATTTATAATAAGTATGGTGCAGAAAGTGAGTCTAAGTCCATTATTGGTTATCCGGCTGACATTGAAAGAGGTAATTCAGTCAAGCATGACGGGAAAGATTGGTTAGTTATCAGTTTTCCAGAAGATAATAAAGTTTATCGTAAAGCTGAGATGAGAATTTGCAACGCCACCTTCCCTATCATTTCAGATAAAACGAAGGTTTTAATCGGTCATGATGATTTTGGCAGACCCATATACGAATACCAAGAAAACTCAATCCCTACCCCATGTATTATTGAATCACGCTATTCCTTCACCCGTTCTGATCAACAAATTACCCTACCTGACAATCGAATAGAAATTATGATTAAGTATGTTGAGAGCGAAAGTCTTAAACTTGATGCTGAGTTTGAGATGCGTGACGGTACATACAAGATTAAGAATATTGACTATTCAAAGGTTATTGATGATAAGGGTGTATTGATTATATCTGCTGAAAGGGTGATTAGTGGATGATTCAAGAACAGGATAAGAAATTAGAAAAGTATTCTAAAGATATATATAAGGTTCTCATAAATGATGAAGTGCTGCTCAGGTATCTATATTATATTCCTACATCAAGAATGGATAATCCATTGGATGCAAATAAAGAAAACATTCTTGATAAGGATGCTGATTCTCTTTGGGAGATAATTGATGATGTAATTATTCCTGCACCTAAAGTGTCTGATCTTGTGGATACTCAAAAGTCTAGATTATTAGTTTATGCTGGACAAGGGCGTGGGACAAACAATAATTATCTATTCTCAAATCAAGAGTATGAGATTGATATCTTTGTTCATGCAGATAGTGAGATCCTAGATTTCCGCATGGAGAAAATCCATGATAGAGTAAATGAACTTTTATTCAATAAGCATATTACAGGTGTTGGGAAGCTTCTTTTTAAGAATCGTCATCCAATTAACGCAATTAAGGATTTCTACGGATTCAAACTTGTGTATTATTTCTCAAGTGAGAACTATTAGGATGTGATTGAAATGCTCAAAGAGTCTGATATCCATCTTAAATTCCAATTAGATTTACCTGTATATGTGGATGGGGTAGGAAATTTCAAATCTGCAAACATCGTAGAAATAGCTAAAATTGGAGAAGAGAAGTATAACAATTATCTCTCTGCACTGATGTTCAGTAAAGATAATCTAGAATCAAAAGAAGACTTAAGTGACTTTACTGATATTCAGATACTTTACACATATGTTCATCATGATCAAAGTTTTAAAGAATTGCTGCTACAAGCAATTGAATTCCATTTTGATTCCGTCCCAATACTTCATGAAGAAGGTTTTATTTATTTTGGGGAACTAAGTGAAGATAGTGTTCTGGATAATGATAAATTCCATTTTATTAAGAAACTGATAACTATTTCAAATAACTTAAAAGAACCTAAGAAGGAAGAGGAATATCAGGCTGGAAATGAGAGAGCAAGAAAGTTTATGGAAAAGCTAAGAAAGAAAAAAGAGTTGCTAGAAAAGGCAAAAAAGAAAGATGCTATAACTCTTCAAAGTATGATCTCTGCTGTGGGATGGAAATCCGACAGTTTTTTTGATGTCCATAAACTCAATATCTATCAACTTTATGACGGATTTAATCGTCTTGGGATGATAGATAACTACCATTATACATTGACTGGAATTTATTCAGGAAATGTTGATGGATCAAAGATTAAGTTACCCGAAATCAATTGGGCTAACAATATAAAATTAAATTAACTAAGGAGATGTTATTAATATGTCAACACCTAATCGTTTTGCCATAAGGGATGCAGGAGAAGCCACATTCTTTAACTTACAATCTGGAAAAGCAATTGTAACACTAAACACACTGAAAACAAGTGGAATTGAAACAAGCGGAGAAGTTAGTTATGCTAGAGGTGGATTTGGTAAATAGTTGCCACCTTACATGGCGACATGTAAGTGAAAATCGGGGAAAATCGGTGAAAGCTACGTTGACATTAATATGCTAATACCGAGAGGGCTATGATCAATAGTCTTTGTAACGCATAGGAGTTGAGCGACATGATAGCAAAAATACTCCCACGAGTCTCCGACTACTCATTGAGTAGAAAATATATGCTGAGCTTATAGGAAACTATAAGAACATGGGGATAAAAAGCCTTATGGATAACATACTGAACACTAAACTAGTAGGTTTCTCTAGCAATAAAGAAGCAAAATTAAATCTTTCTGATGCCCTATTCGACAAACATGCACTTGCGATGCTTACAGGTAATGCTCTTTCTGAAGGCGTTAAAACAATTGATTACCATGAAAATGTTACTATCACTTCAGCAAAAGCAACTCTTTCTAAAACTCCTAAAGGTGCTATTATTTCAGTATATAAAGTTAATACAATGGATGGCACTAATGGTGAAGAGTACACTCTTGGTACTCCAGCTACTAATCCAAAAGAGTATTCAATCACTGCTAAGGAATTGACTTTCAACACTGCAGTAACTAACGGAACTGTATTCCGAGTTTATTATAAAGTAGAAACAGCCGTAGATGCGAAGACTCTTCGTGTGTCTTCAGACGCTTTTGGTGGGACATTCCGAGTTATTGTTGACCTTCTTGTTCGTGATGCTGCAGATGGTAAAGACTATGCTGCACAGTTAATCGTACCTAGAGCCAAGTTCGAGGAGAATTTCAGTATGAACCTAAGTGTAGATTCTGATCCAGCTACACTTGAAATGCCTCTAGAGTGCTTGAAAGACCCTCTCACAAATACAATGTGGGAAATGGTAGTATTTAACGAAGCAGATATCGTATAATTTTTATAAGGTGGTGTAACAATGGAGAAAAAAGATATTAAACTTACATCCTCCAAAGTTGAAACCTTAGAATCAGAAATTGAAGTTCTTGAGGTTGAAGATACAGCAGTAATTGTCAAAGTAGAAGGCTGGAGAATGCGTATCTATTTTGATAAAGGTGTAGGTAAGTCTGATTTTCATGTTGGTAAAGTTCTTAAAGTTAAGCATCAAGGAAAACTTTCTAATCCACATGAATTAAAATTTGAAAGAATAAAATAAATTAATCTTAAGAGTAGGGATAACTCCCCTACTCTATTTTTTTAGTTTTTAATATCAATAGTTTTTAGGAGTAAAAGGAGGAGAAATACATGCCAAAGAAACAGGATAAATCACTTAAAATTGGTCAAATCAGGCAGAAGGCAAAGTCTGTTAACGAGTGGGAAACTTATGAGTTAGAGGATGGGGCAACACTAAAATTCCAGCCAGTTTTCTCAGATACTAAAATTGTACAACTGCTAGAGGACTACCAACAATTAATCGAAGAAGCGAAAGAAAAAGAAATCGACCTATCTGATAAGATGACATACTATTTAATCCTGTTAGGTGCGATTAAGCAATTTACTCACTTAGGTAGTAGCATGAAGAATAACATTGAATACCAACTAGAATTTCTAGAGGTAATTGTTGATTCTGGATATTTTAAAGAAATCACAGAGAGTGTATTCCTTCCAGATCAGATAAACAAAATTTTTGATAAAGTGACTGACGTATTGAGCACATCTCAAGCAATCAATGATGTAATGGTTCAGGCACAGGATAAATTTAAGAATTTACAGTTGAAGAATCAGGAAGTATTCGAACAATATGTAGCAAAGCAAAAACTTAAAGTTGAAAATGAAGTCGTTAATTAAAGCGAGTTGAATATAGCATGGGAAAAGAATTTTCCAGCATGAAGGATTTAGAAAAATATATTAATCAACAAATTCAAGATTCTTTAGAAAAAGATGTATCCAAGAAGGTCATAGATATTGCCGAGAGGCATGTTCAAACAGACGTATATGATGTATACAAAAATCCAAAAGAATATGTTAGAACTGGTGAACTAAAAGAGAGCTTTGAGTCAACCTCTATTGCGAATGGGATCGAGATTGAAAATACACGTAGAGATGGTAGCAGGGAAATCGCTGAGATCATTGAATATGGTCATGATGATTCAAGGCAAGGTTATGAGTATCCTGCTTATTATCCTCAAGGCGAAAACTTTATTCAAGCAAGACCGTTTATTCAGAACACGAAGGATGAAATTTCTAGGGATAATGTACATGTGGATGAATTGAAGAAGAGTTTGAAAAGTAAAGGTTTAGATATTGAATAGAAGGAAGGTGAAATTAAATGGGAAGGAAAACCGTATATAATCGAATATTTAATGAAGAAGAATGGCAACAAGTAAACCCTAAAAATAAGCAATTACTTCTTGAATGGAAAACTTACTTGATGAGTACAGACAAATCAAATGGAACAATTAAACAGTACGAAAACGATATGAGAATTCTCTTTATTTTCTTGCTCCGTATGGCTCAGAACAAGTTTGTAATCGACTTGAATAAACGTGATATTATCTCATTTCAAGGGTATTCAATCAACGAATGGGGTCATAGCTCCAATCGAGTTAGAAGGCTTAAATCATGTCTTAGCAGTCTCTGTAACTATGTTGAGAATATCATGGACGATCTCTACCCCGACTTCAGAAACGTTGTAAATAAAATTGAGTCGCCAAGTAAGAAACCTGTTCGAGAAAAGACTGTACTTACAAATGAACAAGTGCAGAAGGTTCTTGATGAATTGGTTGAAACTAAGCAGTATCAAAAAGCATGTGTTTTTGCTCTAGCTGCTAATTCAGGTGCTCGACTAAGTGAGCTGGTTAGATTTAAAGTTAGTTTCTTTAATGAAGATAATTTGATCAACAATGCTTACTATAAAACACCAACCAAGATAAAAATTAAGGGTCGTGGTCGTGACGGAGCATCAAAACACAAATTTATTCTTAAAGTTGGATTTAAAGAATATTTTGATATGTGGATGGAAGAGCGTGAACGACTAGGTATTGATACTGATGACTTATTCGTAACAAGACGAGGAGAACAATGGGAATTAGCAACAGATAGAACGTTGCAAAGTTGGAAGACTAAGTTTACCAAGATTCTTGATACTGACTTTTACTTCCACAGTCTGCGACACTATTTAACTACAAAACTACGTGCAAACAACATTCCAGATAAAATCATTAAAGATTTCTTTGGATGGGAGTCCATTGATATGATTGAAATTTATGATGACAATGAAGCTGAGGATGATTTCGCTAAGTTCTTTACTGCTGACGGAGTTAAGAAAGTTGAGAATAAAGGACTTAATGATATATAAAACTCTTGTGTTAATTATTTTGAATTAGTTAGCTGATCAAATTCGGCTAACAACTTGAAAATAATTGGAAATAGCTCTTGATTTACTATAAATAAACTAATATAATTATAAGTGTAGAACTTGTGAATGAGACTAGAGGAGTAGCTACCTCTGGTTAGAAGACCCTTTCCCTTCGTTCATTCGCAAGTCGTATTTTTAAAAAGTGGAAGGGAAACATGGGAAGGGTGTGTTGGTATGGCTATTGTTGAAGGGTTGACATATAGGCTGAAGTGGACTGGTCACACAAGAGAACACTATGAATCCAAAGGATATAAATTTACCGCCTATAGTGAAGAATTTGATGTTAGAGTAGAAGATTTAACTAAGGGTTCTTCTGTAAAAGTCAAATGCGAATGTGATTTTTGTGAAAATGAATTTAGTAAAAGATATTCATATATTTCTAATCAAGAAAAAATTTATTGCTCATTAAAGTGCTCATATGAAGATAAGAAGTGCCAGATGACTAAAAAGAATTGTTTGATGTGTAATAAAGATTTTTGGGTTAAACCTAGCGGTATGAATAGAATTCTATGCTCAACAACATGTCAGGCTAAGTGGCAATCAAGTACATTGGTTGGTGAAAATGCTAACAATTATAACAAAGGAATTACTGAAGATGATAGAATGATTTCCTGTGAGCAATGTGGTGAAAATTTCAGAGCGAGATCTCCCTATGTCTTAAAGCAAGTCAAAGAAGAAAGTAGAAAGCATTTTTGCTCTATGAAATGCAAGAAGAAGTGGTATGCGGAAGTCTGGTCACAAACCGATGAGTGGAGAGAAGAAAGTAGAAAAAGAGCAGTCTCAAATTTAGAATCTGGAGTTGTAAGTAAAACAGAATCTGCTGCCCAGATTAGATTGAATGAAATACTTGATGATATTCGCATAGAATATGTCAATGAATATAACTGTACTTATGTTTCTATTGATAATTACCTAATACACCATCACCTTATGATAGAAGTGATGGGAAGTTATTGGCATGTTGACCCAAGATTTTATAACCATATTAAATATCAGGCTCAATATGACAGAGTAGTTCACGATAAGAGAAAACGAGAACTTATAAAAAATAATTACAATATTAATATTTTATATTTATGGGAAGACGATATTCTCAACAATCCATCACTTTGCAAAAATCTAATATATCATTATATATCTAATAATGGAATAATTGAAGCAAGCGACTCATTTAATTACACTATGGATGAAAATGACACATTAGTTTGTGATAATAAGATAACTCCATATATGGATTTAGATATTGATGAAATCAAACAATTATTCATACCAGCGGATGGGAAGAAGAAAAGCTACAAGCAAGTTGATAAATGGATAACTTTTAATTGTGATCAATGTGGAAATGAGACTGAACAACTAATCTCAAGGTATAAAAAAGCAAAATCCCATTTTTGTAGTTATGATTGTAAAAATATTAGCCAAAAGAAATAAACAACTTTTAATTTAACCAATTCTTGCATATAATGGATATAAACTAATATCCGAGGTGAAAATTATGCAAGGGATGGGAAAACCAGTTTTATATATTTTTGGATTCTTATTGGTATTCAGTCTAGGTATATATTTCGAAAGTCTAATTGTCATGATGATAAGTTTCTTATTTGTTTTCCTTCTTATTTTAAGCAATAAGAATAAAGGTCAGCAGCAGATAAGTGATTCATTACTCAAATTTCAATCTTCACTTAAAGAAAATGATTTCACACCAACTGACTCTCATCTAGGCGACAATCAATTATCAGCAATCGCTTTGGACGAAGAAACAAATAAAATAGCTGTTTTAAAGAGAAATAAACTTGATGAAGAGTTTAAAGTTAATATCCTCAATTTCAATGACATTATTGAATCGTCTTTAAATGAAGATGGTGAAACACTAATAAAAACTTCTAGAGGTTCACAGGTTGGTGGTGCTATAATCGGTGGAGCATTAGCAGGTTCTACTGGAGCAATAATTGGTGGCTTAGGTGGAAATAAAACTTCAAGAGATAAAGTGAATAAAATAAATCTGCAAATAGTTGTAGATGACCTATCCTCCCCTATTCATGAAATAAATTTTTTAACCGCATTGAATCCATTAGATAAAAGTCACCACATCTACAGAGAAACAGAAAGAGCAGCTACAAAGTGGCACAAGGCATTATCAATAATCATAAATAGAAAAGAACTAAATATGAAATCAATCTAGGAAGTGTCAATTAGACACTTCTTTTTATTTTTTAGAAAGGAGTGTTTATATGGCAAATAACGATCTCAAGATTAGCATTGTCGGTAAACTAAATACAGGAAAATCAATAAGTGAGATCAATACCGCATTAAAAGGTATTGAGAAAAAAATAAACAAACTAAATGTTAATATAAATCTTGATAAAGAAGCTCTTAAATTGGTTAAAACCATGAATGAGCAATTTAAAAAGATCGAACAATTGTCAACTAAGACTGGAAAGATTATTGAGCAAACTATCCTTCCAGATGGAACTAAAGTAAAGAGAACTTTCTTCGATGGTATGAAAGGTGAGTTTTCACAGGTAGTTGAGGAAGCTAAAAAGTCCAAAGAATCAGTTCAAGATTTAGGTAATACGACTAGTAAAGTATTAAATAATCAGTCTTCAGATATAAATAAATTAACTGATAAATATAAGCAACTATCCAGAGAAACTAAGAAATACAACGAGCAACTTGAACAGATTGGCGACAGTAGAGTTTTCAAAAATGGTAATAACACTCTAAAAATTGATACTAATGGAGACACTACTAAGTTGACTGAAACTCTTAACCCCGGAAGGGAAATAGAGTTAAAGAAAAAAGAAATTGAAGCAAGAAAGAAGCTAGAGTCTGAATACGAAAATTGGTGGCTTAAAAATCTTAAAGAGCAAGAACTATCACATGAGAAGTCCACAAAGAAAATGACTCAGGATGTTGCTAATCACCAAAAGAATGCACAAATTGAATATGACAAATTAAAGAGTACACACAGGAGAACCGTTAATCACAAAGATTTAGATGATTGGTTGGCAGCCATTAAGAAATTAGATCCTGCTCTAGATGGATACAAGCAATCATTAAAAGAATCCGACATGTGGCTAAAGAAAATCAAGGCAAATGCAAGTGAGGCTGCTAGGTCTTCAATGACATTTGGAAATATGATGTCACAGGCAATGGTCAAGTTCCCCATCTGGATGATTTCGGCTACGGTCTTCTATGCTCCTCTTAGAGCAATGCAAGATATGACTGCTAGATTGGTAGAAATCGACACTTTAATGGTTGACCTGCAACGTGTAATGGATGCACCTGATTATAAGTTTGTTGAGATGTTAGACCAAGCTGTAGTTGCGAGTGATCAACTATCTTCTAAATTAACAGATTTTCTTGGAGTAATGGGTGACTTTGGGCGTATGGGATTCCAAGAAGATCAATTAATGGACATCTCCAAAACTGCCACTGTGCTCCAAAACATTTCTGACTTAGATGCTAAAGATTCAGTAGATACTTTAACTAGTGCCATGCTTAACTTCAATATTGCTGCAGAAGACTCAGTTACAATTGCTGATAAATTAAATGAAATTGATAACAACTTCGCAGTTTCAACAAAAGACTTATCTGATGGCTTGAGGAAGTCAGCCTCAACCGCAAAAACATTTGGGGTGGAAATTGACACCCTACTTGGCTACATTGCTGCAATCGGCTCTACAACGAGGGAATCTGGAGCAATTATCGGTAAACAACGTTGCTGATATAAAATCTTTCCTGATTGACTTGGAAACCCTAACGTATAGACGAGGGTGACAGGGGGCAAGTTTAAATACAGCCTGAACGACTGAGTGGAAAGACATCAATATGATGAAGCGACAGTCTGAACATCTATGGAAACATAGAGAGTAAGGTTGAAGTGCCTTACCGCCAATAAAATATTGGTCAGTAACCTACTATGGTGAAAGTAACAGAATAGAACGGATTAAAAACAATAATGTCTAGAATAACAACAATGTCTGAAGCAGAAACTGCTTTAAATGGAGTTAATATTTCTATTAAGGACATGACTGGTAACGTAAGACCTGTTAGTGACATTCTAGGAGAATTAGCAGGACAGTGGGGAAATTTAAGTGATGAGCAACGTCAAAACTTAGGCGTAACACTGGCAGGACGCTATCAACTCAGCCGCTTCCTTGCTTTAATGAACAACTTCTCCATAAGCCAAGAAGCAACAGAATCAAGTTTAAATAGTACTAATTCAAGTATGGAAGAGCAAGCAAAGTTTGCTGATAGTTTGCAAGGTCGCATAAATCGTCTTGACACTGCATGGAATAAATTAACTTTATCTACAGGTGATGCCTTTCTTACTGATGGTTTAATTTCTGCAGTTGAGATTCTTGGTGACATTGCCAATATTTCTTCCGCAGTTATAGATAAAGTTGGTGTTCTTTCAGGAGTTTTTGGTACAGCAGGAATTGTTGTATTTGCATTAAGCGGAAATCTAAGAACTTTAACAACTGCTGCATTATTTGGGACTCAAGCAGTCTCTCAACAAGCATTGGCTACTGCAGGGCTAACAACAAGTATGAGGGCTGGAACAATTGCAACTATTGGACTCACAGGAGCACTAAGAGGATTATTATCTGCTTCAATAATTGGCGGTATATTTGTAGCTTTAGGGTTTGCAATTGAAAAACTAATTAGTTCATATGCCAACGCCAAACGTGAGCAAGAAGAGTTTGAAGAATCACAGCAAAAGAACATTGATGCACTAACTAAGAATAAAGAAAAAACTGAAGAATTAATTAAAGAATATAATAAGTTGTCCAAGCAAAAGAAAGCTGGAAACTGGGACACTGAGAACGAAAAAGAATATCTAAGGGTACAATCCGAAATAGCTTCTGTGTATCCTGCACTTATTGATCACATTGATTCAACCGGACAGGCACATCTTCGAACTTCTGATGAAATCCAAAAAGAGATTGATTTAACAAATAAATTAATCGAAGCTAAAAAAGAAGAACTCAAAGTCAAAGCTCAAGATGAAATCCAAAAGGAAATTGATAAACAAAAAGAGTTAAAAGAAGAATTAGAAGACCTTAAAAAGCAACGTGAGAGCTTCAAGGATCACAAGGGTAGCATAGGAGCAAATGATCAAGAATTAGAAAAGAGAATTAAAAGTGTCGAAACTCAAATGGTTAGCACAGAAATCAAAATATCAGGTGCTTCTCAGAAGATCAATGATCAAATTCTCAAAGTATCAGATGCTTATAACAAGCTTGAAGTTAACCCAATTGTTCAAAAATCAGTAGACTCTTTAGTTGACTCTATGGATTTCTCTGATATGGATGCAAGTGAAATTGAAGGTGTTTCAATAAAAATTGCCGAGTTAACAGATAACCTTCAAAAAGCATACGAAAGTGGAGATAATAATTCGTATGAAAAGGCATTAAATGATTTTAGTGAATTTATGAGTTCAGTTGGAGCTACGGATGTATCACTAGGTGAATTAGATTTATCATACGATAGTGTCAAAAAGAAAACTGACGCTGTTGCTTCTGCTACTTATAATGGCACAGAAGCAATGGATGGTATGAGTGAATCTATTGATGGTGTAAGCGATTCTGCAGACAAATTACTAAAATCCTACGAAGATGCAGTTGATAACATATCTTCTCTTAATGGACTACTAAACGAACTCAATGACGGAGATGGCTATGGTCTTTCAGCCGATTCTATGGGTCTACTCATCGAGAAATATCCTGACCTTCTAGGCTACATCAATGATGAATCTGCATTACGTGAGCAAATCACCAAGAAGATTCAAGAAGAAGAATCTGTTGCTCTAGATGCAATGACTACCAAACTTGACGGCAATGAGCAATATTTCAATGCCGTTCTAAAAGGTAACGAAGTATTAATCAATAATCTTGCTGATGCTTATCAAATCGACATCAAGAATACTAAGTCAATGGCTCAACTCAAAGCCCAAATTAACTCCAAACTAATGCAAAAACTCGGCTCTGAGTGGGCAGACTACTACGATGCTCAGACAATGGCATTCACCGAAGCTGGTCGAAAGATGTTGGAAACAATGTCTTACCAAGAGGCTATTAATTCACCTCAGTTGAAAGCAATCGGTGATTATCAAGTTGCAATGAGAAATCTTTCTGATTCTTTGAGAAATGTAACTAAAGATTTCACAGGCGGGTCAATTGCATTTGAAGGATTAGAATCTGCAACTAAAAAAGGAAGTAAGGAATACGAAAACGCAACCTATGTTTCAGATAAGTTCAAAGCAGCATTGGAGAAACTTAACCTAGAAATTGAGAAGCAAAATACTCTTCAAGGTAAATATCCAAGTCACTCTAAGCAATATAGAGATTCAATTTCCAAAGAGTTAAAACTTCTTGAGCAAAAGAAAAAGTTAATCCAAGATCAAACTAAAGCACTCCAGAATCAAATCAACACTGGTAAAATTGCTCAAACTGGTATTGTCACAAATAAATCAACGGCAACAGGTTCAAGTTTTAGTGGAGGTTCATCGTATTCAGGCTCTCTTCTAAATCGCCCACTAACTCAACAATCAAATGTCACGGCTTCTGATTTAAATAAATGGATAAACTCTAAAGTTGGCAAGTCTTCCCTTATGTACAACAGTGGAGATGCTTTTATGCAAGCAGCAATGGAATCTGGTTTAGATCCATTATATTTAGTAGCCCATGCTGCACATGAAACTGGTTGGGGAACTTCACGTATTGCTAAGAGCAAAAACAACTTCTTTGGTATTGGTGCATTTGACTCTTCTCCATACGCTTCTGCATACGGATATAACGGTGCTACTGCTGGTATTGTTGAAGGCGCTAAGTGGATTTCAAAGAATTACGCTAACGGTAGATATGGTCAAGACACACTCTCTAAGATGAGATTTAACAATGGTGTTCATCAATATGCAACAGATCCTAGATGGGCAGATAAAATCGCTTCAATTATGAGTGGTTCAGGAATGACAGGTGCAAGCCTTGGTAAAATTTCAGGCTCTGCATCACCAACTAGTACCAACCTATCCAAAGATAACGCTGAGCGTTTACAAGGAGTAGATCAAGCTAAATCAGAACTACTCCAACTTCAAACAGATTTAATGGATATTGACCAACAAATCAACCAGTTAAACTTAGATGTTGTAATGAGTACAGTTGCTGACCAAGATAGAAAAATCAATTCATACAGGGATGATTTTGCACGAGTAGAATATCAACAGGCTCAACTGTTTGAAGGTTCAAAAGAGTGGCGAGAGTTACAAAATGAACATCAAGACGACTTGCAATATCAAGCTAAGTACCAACAACAGACAATCGACTATCTGAAGCAACAATATCATTACAATAGTAAGCTCACTTCTGAGCAGAAACATGGACTTGTTGAAGAAATCAATGACAGAACTGAAGCACTGTGGAATCTTAAGCGTGAAATTCAAGAAATGGAAATGAGTTTTATTGACAGTTTCCTAAGTGATCAAGACAGAAAAATTGAATCCTACAGTGATGATGCTGCTAGAATTGATTTACGTCAAAGTTGGGTTGAAGAATATTCAAATGCTTGGAGAGAGCTTCAAGAAGAACACAAAGTTGACTTAGAGTACCAGCAAAAGTATCAACGTCAAACTATTGCCTATCTCAAGGAACAAATTCTTTATAATAAGAACCTATCTGAAGCACAGAAGACAAGATTGAAAGTTGAAGTTGATACAAGAAACTCTGCCTTATATGCTATTGAAAAGCAAATAGCAGAAGCTGAAAATGCTCTCATTGATAGTAGACTCAAAGGGTTTGATGTGAAAATTAATTCCTATTCTGATGACTCGGCTAGGATTGAGTATCAAAAGAGCTTAGTTGATGAATCCTCTAGAGAATGGCTAGATTTAGAGAGAGAGCACATCGAAGACTTAGAATATCAACGAAAATATCATAAGCAAGCAATTGACTTCTTAGAGGATCAGATTAAATATAATAAGGATTTAGATGATGCTCAACGTGAGAGATTGAATCAGGAATTGATCTCAAGAAGATCAGGATTGTGGAATCTAGAAAAAGATCTTGTTGAACTAAGAAAGAAATCCGTTGATGACATCGTAGACCTATATAAAGAAATGTATGAAAAACAGCGTGATATGGCTCAAAAAAATCTTGATGATGAAATGGATGCTTACCGTAAAGCTAATCAAGAAAAGCTTGACATGATTAGTGAACAACAGGAGAAAGACAATTTCAACAAGGATTTAGTAGAAAGAAAACAGTCACTTCAAGACTTGCAGAAAGAAATTGATAAGTTAAGATTAGATGATTCTCGTTCTGCTAAAGCTAAATTATCTGAATTGCTCGACCAACAAAAACAACAGCAAGAAGAACTGTCTGAATTCCTCAAGAATAAGCAAACAGAAGACAGAAAGAAAGCCCTAGAGGAAGAGTTGTCAGATAAAGAAACTGCTTATGAAAAGGAAAAAGAAGCAGTGAATAAACGCTATGATGAGTTAATTAACAATGAGCGTGAGTGGGCTAAGTTAAGAGAAAATCTAATGAGTGGTCATGTGACAAAGTTACAAAGTGACCTAACCAATTTCGCCTCATTCGTTGAGAGTAATATGTCTGACATTGGAAAATCAATCTCAGAAAATTTATTAGATAAATTAGCTTCTGCAGGTGCAACTTTGTCTAACATCAAAGGTGTCAACATTTCGACTAGTGGGAATAAATTACTTGGATTTGCTTCCGGTGGATACACAGGCAATAGTAATGGATTAGCGATTCTTCATGAGAAAGAGTTAGTTTTAAATAAAGATGATACGAAGAATTTACTTTCATCCATTAAATTATTGCGTCCACTTGCAAACCTAGTTAAACTCCCATCATTACCAAAGTTAAATACACAGCAATCTGCGGGTTCAAGTCCTATTGCTTTAACGATTCAGAATCTTCATGTTGCAGGTGGAAAACAGGGAGTAAATGACTTCTTTAAAGAAATCAACAATACATTTTCAGGAAAGGGTTTGAATACTAGAATATGATCGAATCATTGCACTTTACATATGATGGAATAGACAGTAGAGATATGAAGGTATTTCAAATCTCTATTGGAAATGGTCTTTTGGATGAACATTTTCTCCCAGACTCACAGATTGTTGAGGAATATGTTTCAGGAAATGATATTCCATATTATATTAGAACGGAGAGGAAACCGATTGAGTTTCCTCTCTCTATTTATTTTGAGAATGAATTGACAGATGAAGAAGCAAGAAAAGTTGGCAGATGGTTTACACAGGATTATTATAAACCTTTAATTTTCAGCACAAATCCACACAAAATATATTATGCAAAGTTCGTTGGAAACCCAAGAATACTTCATAACGGGTGTAGACAAGGTTACGCAACGTTAGAAATGAGATGTAATGCACCTCATGCCTACTCCCCTGTTTATGAAGAGTTTGTTGACCTTTCAAATAATACTACTACAGGCACTGTAGTAAAAATCACTAACAACGGAGATTATTCTATTTCTCCAGTTATAGAATTAGAAAAGGTAGAAAATGGAGACTTCTCTATTGTTCATTTAAACAATGGTGGAAAAGAAATGAAAATTTCTTCTTTATTAAACGGAGAAAAGTTAAATATTGATTGCCAAACTGAAGAAATTGATACAGATATAGTCGGTGTATATAGATACGATGACTCAAATGATGTGTTTATTGAGTTAAAAAGAGGAGTCAACCATTTAAAGGTTTTCGGTAAATGTAAACTCAATATTCTATATGAATGTAAATTAATTTAATGTAAGGGGAGTGATATTTTGCTTAGAAAAGTAAACCTAGATTTAAAGCCTTCAAAAATGTCCATAAAACTTGCGAAGCCTAATAAGGAAGTCATTAAACCAATAAGCCATTTTCACGAACCTTCATTAAAATTATCTTTAGGTAGATTAAATGAAGTTTCTTTTACTGTTCCCTATCAAATAGAGAAAGATCATGAATTAGTAAAAAATCCTATCTGTGACATAATCAAAAACCGTTTCTTATTAAAGGTAAAATGGAATCATGTCACAGAATGGTTTGTAATAAATGAAATATCAGATAGTGTTGGGGATACTGATGGATTAAGTGTTCATGCTTTCTCTTTAGGGCATGAACTGGCTGACAAGTTAATCACTGATTTAAATGAAGTATCAATTACTCCTGAACAAGCATTGAACAAGGGGCTATCCTTAACAACTTGGACTGTTGGTACAATTGATCCGAAGATTATCAATAAGTATCGAACATTTGAAATTCCAGAAGCTACTTTACTTGATTACATTTATAATGTGGCAACCACATTTGGGGCATTAGTGGTTTTTGATACTGAAAATCAGAAAGTTAGTTTGGTTCATCCTGACAACTATAAAATTAATAGAGGATTTAAGATTACATACGGTCAATATTTGAAGTCTCTAAACAAAACATCAAACTCTGATGAAATGACTACTCGATTAATCGTCACAGGAAAAGATGGCTTAAGCATTAATCGAATCAATCCTACTGGTGCTAACTATATAGAATCCTTTTCATACTTCATGTATCCATTCAAACGAGATTCCAATAAAAACGTCATTTCATCTAGTGATTTTATGAGTGATAATTTGTGCCATGCGATTTTAGATTATGAGGATTTAGTTGAATCTAAAAAGGGTGAGTTCTCTTCTTTACTTGATCAGTTGACTTCTAAACAAGAAATCAAATCAACTAAAGAGGATGAGTTATTTACTTTAGAAACTGACTTGAAAATAATTGAAGATGAGATTTATGTTTTGAAGGCTGCTAAACAAGACTACTCCACTCAAGAGTCAGAAAGAGTCGCAAAGCAACAAGAAGTTGATTCAAAGAAAGCTGAAATCAATATTATCAATGGGGAAATTGAATCTATATATTCTTCAATTGACTCCATTAAAACTGAATTAGCTATTGAAAACAATTTCACTCCTGAGCAAATTATTGAGCAGAATCGCTATATCATTACTAAGAAATGGTCAGATGAGTATTATATTGATGATCAAGAATTATACGATGATGCTAAAGTGAAGTTTGATGATGTAAGAAAACCTAAAATTAATATCACAATTGGTTCTGTAAACTTCTTTCAAATGGTCACTGAACAAAGAAATTGGGATAAGATGTATCTTGGTGATGTAGTCTTAGTAAAGCACCCTATGATTAATGTAAACTATGAAGTTTTCCTTACTGATATGGAAATTACAGACGATAGCTTAAACCTGACTATTTCTGATTTTCAGGAGATATATAAAGATGGTGCCTTATTAGATAAATTAAATAAATCCTATTCATCTTCGCTGTCCTTGGAAATGTCTAAGTATAAATGGAATGAAACATATGAAGACTTAGGTGAAATCAATGATATCATCAATAACACTTGGGATGCTACGAAAAGAAGGATTTCAGCAGGTGTGAATGAATCCGTTGAGATTTCTGATCGAGGTATCATTATTCGGAATCCTGATTTCCCTAATGAAATTATTATCTTCCAAGCAGGAGTTATGGCAATCTCCAAAGACAACGGAGACACATGGACTAATGTGAGTAATGCTAATGGTGTCTTTGCAGAAACCCTAATGGGTAAGATCATTGCTGGTGTAAATTTATATATTGAAAATGCAGATGGTAAATTCCGTTTTGATAAAGATGGGGCAACTATTGAAGGTGCTTCATTTAAGGTAACTGATGAAGATGGTAACAACTTATTGGAAGTATGGAATAATGCAGTTGGTGAAGGTAAAGCGTACAACGGAGTAGTTATCAGTCAAGAAAACGGCATTGTGGTTAATAGAAATGACGGTAAAATACAGACGTTTCTAAATGCAACAGAAGGAATCAAAATCAAGCGTAAAAGTGGGACTTCTTGGATTGATGCTTTTTATGCAGACACTAATGGTGTGGTAAATGCAAATGGCTTGGTGATTAAATCAAATGACGGTACAGAAGCATTAATCAATGGAGACACAAAAACCATTGATTTCTCGAAGTTTGCAACAGTTGTAGGAAAGATCAAAGCCAATAACATTGAGTTAGATAGAGGAGAACTCAGTGTGTCTACAGATTTGAACAATATTAAAGAAGCCGGATCTTATCGAGCCTCATTTTCCTCGTCTTATCCTCCAAATTTCCCTAGTGGAGCATATGGTTATGGTGTTCTTATTGTTGAAAAAGCTGGTAGTGCAATTACTCAAACTTATAAGCCACATGTTGACACAACTAAAAGTCCAATTTTCACAAGACAAACATGGGATGGTACAAATGCTCAGTGGCAAGGTTGGTCAAGAGCTGCAAAAAGTGATGCAGTAGACAATAATGGAAATTTATTAACCACTGCCCTTCAAGGGAATGTAGATGTAGCTAAGAACACTATTCGAAGAGATTCAAAGTTTTTTTGGGACTCCAATGGACTTAAAGCGATTGACCCAAATGATTCCAGTAGATACACAATCTTGACAAGTGGTGGACTTGAAGCAAGAAAAGGGATGATTTATGTTGAGCGTGAAGATGGTTTTCCTACCATTATAGGAGGTAAACTTAATCAATCATTTGATATTTTCGGCTCTGAACCTGCATTTATGGTTGACACTGAAGTGCAAGTCGGATCGAGATTCTATGCATTAAAAACAGGTATGATAGATGGCATTTGTAACAGGCACACATTTGACCGTAAAGCAAGGTATTTAAAAATACAGGTTGCATTAGGTTCAGAAAATGCAGGACAGCAAGTACAATTCTATGTCACTTCAACGGCAGATCAAAATACATGGTTAGGCTCTGCTTCATCCACTTCTTACGTTGATGATCCTTCTCAACATTGGATTACCCTAGACTTAGGTACACCTGATGGCTCTGAATACGCCATATATACAAAAATACGATCTTCCAGCTCCTCAAATAAAGCATATGTAAACATCATTCGTATGAAGCAAACGGACTTCTTGTAGGTGAGGAAAATGTACAAATTATTCATAGTAGAGTTATATGACAACGGAAACATCAAAGGATGGTATGGTGGCAAAATCGCTGTTGAATCCAAAGAGCAAGAGGCTTTATATGTTTTTGAAGTTGATGAAGAGATATTTAAAAATGCAAATAATTATAGGGTTGTAAACAATGAAATTCAACCGATTTAGCACTAAATATAAAATATATTAATATTATAAGGAGGTAATAGAATGTCTTCAAACGATTCATTTTTATATCGTATGAGAAAGGGAGACTCCGATGATCCTTATATTGAGTACGAACAAACTGACAAAGTTAGAAATAATCGCATAATCTTAAAAGAAATCCCTGATAAATTTCAGGGATTAGTTATTTCTAAGAGTGATGGAACAGTACTAAATTATTCTGACAATGGCTTTCCTGATTCAGATACAGTAATTATTGATTGGAAGAATTCAGAGTTACTATTCCACGATATAATTGATGGAGAAAATATCACCGTTTCTTTTTATGGTAAAGGAAATATATATGTTCCTGCCAATAGGGTTTCTACTAATGTGGACGCAAATGGAAACGTAATTGAAACATTAGAAGGTCTTACAAATGGTATGATCGAAGTTAGAGATAATGTAATTCAAACTAATGATACTGCTGAAATCAATGAACAGGCAAGACAAGATAATGAAACTGTTCGACAACAGCAAGAAGATAATCGGCAGCAAAATACACTAGAAGCACTGGACAGAGTTGACGCAGTTGTTGAAGAAACAACTTATATTGAAACTTACAACTCTTCTACACAGTACAAAAAAAACAATATTGTAAACTTTAACGGTTCATCATTCATTGCCAAACAAGATACACAAGGTAATGACCCAATTGAAGACCAAAATACTGCATATTGGGCAGTAATTTCCCGTAAAGGTGCTGACGGTAACGGTACTGTACATGTATACAAAGACACATTTGTTGCAATTGAAGGGCAAACAATATTTACACTTAACCACCTTTATGATCAATATCAAAATAGAACAAGTGTAATTGTTGGTGGCGTACCTCAAAGAACACCTGAAAACTATGAGGAAGCAACCAATGAAACGATTGTTTTGAATGATGGAGTAGCAGCAGGCACTATAGTTGAGGTTAAATATTATGGTCAAGCCCTACCTCTACAATCGGATATCCAAACTACAGTTGATAACCATACGGATGAAATAAACAAATTTAATAATCAAAGCATCTATGCTGAGAAATTCACAGCAAGTGAAAATCAAACTGTTTTCACACTACAAACATCATATGACCAGCTTCAAGACAAAATAGAAGTGTACGTTGATGGAGTTCCACAAGATTCAGGCGAGAACTATATTGAAAGTGCTAATAATCAAATTACATTATCTGAGGGTGTTCCTGCAGGTACTGAAGTAAGAGTGAAATATTTTGGTAAAAGATTGCCAATAGCGACTGATGTGGAAGCAACTCTAAATACTCATTCCAGTGAATTAAGCAATCATTCCATTGATATTCAGAACATCATAAAGAACGGAACATCACCCTTATTCCACGGAGGAAAAGGGGATGGAACAGATGAGACAGATATACTCAACTTATGTATAGAGTCTCTAGGTGATGAAGGTGGAGTTGTGGTCATTCCTTATGGATATACATTCATGGTAAGAGGGTGGGCAAGTGACTCTGAACCAGACTTCCCGACAGCAGGAGTGAAACTGAAAAGCAATATCACTATATTTATGCATGGAGCAACTTTAAAAGTAATCCCAAATGATAAAGACCATTATACGTGCTTAAATGTCAGTAATTGTGACAATGTAAAAGTTTATGGAGGTACACTTGTCGGTGATCGTGACAGTCACACAAATAGCCCTACATACGGTGATTTTGGTGATCAATGGGGTTATGGTGTAGCAGTTGTAGGCTCTTCAAATGTGGTAATAGAGGATGTTACAGCTAAAGATTTCACAGGAGATGGCTTCTATATTGGAGCAGACTCAACTGGTCTTCTAAGTGCAAATGTAACAATTAATAAGTGTTTAGCTCACAACAATAGAAGAAACGGTGCTTCCATTACCGGATTATACGGTGGAAAAATTCTAAATAACGTATTCAGAGAAACGAACGGATGGTTGCCTGAGAGTGGTTTAGATATTGAGCCTAACCCCGGAAGAGTTGTTGATGGAGTAATTCTACAAGGTAATCACTTCTTAGGTAACAATGCTCATGGACTTCTCATGGCTTCATTACAGGATGCTACTAGAAGTGCTAAAAACTGTATTGTGGATGGAAACTTTGCACGCTATAATAAGGCAAGTGGATTCTACTTTAACAAGGCAGATAAAAATACCTACGTCAATAATCAGTCTTTTGAAAATGAAGAGAACGGATTTGTTTGGATGGAAAGCCACTATAATAGTATTGTTGGCAATAAATCACTAAATAATAAACGTCATGGTTTTATGCTCGGTTATTGTGAATCTAATGAAATAACTTCAAATTTTGCTAATGGAAATAGTCAAGAAGCAGACGTTACATATGATCAATTCTCACTATTTAGCTCCCATAAGAACAACATACAAAACAACACTGCTCGACATGAGGATTTAACTATAAAAGCACAATATGGAATGTATATTACTTCAGACTGTGATAATAACTTAGTGATGAATAATGATTTAGCTGCTTCAGGATTTTACGCAGGACTTAATAATGCATCTACTACTACAAACAAAGGATCTGGGAACAGAGGTAATGACTATACTTCATGGAGCACAGAAGACTTCATATAAGATGAATAGATTTCGATACACACTTGATAAATTCGAGTGTGTATTTTTTTAATTATTTCTTCAAAGGAGGAAAATAAATGCCATTAAAAAGAATAAAAAAACACATGTTGGATCAAGAAGTTATTGATGACATACAGGATTCTTCCAATAAAATAGGAAATTTATCTGAACTGAATACGTCCCAGAAAGACAGTTTAGTAAATGCGGTGAATGATACTGCTGCACAGTTGGCTCAAAAAGCGTCTAAAACAGAAGTCAGACTCGAAACAGGAACAAATCCTATAATGCTGTCTGAATTACACACAGAAGTAAAAACAGCTATGACAGGCGGTAGTGTTGCTGTGGTTGGTATAGATGCTGTCGGAGCTGAAAACCTAAAAGGTAAATCGGTTTTAGGTTCGAAAATCAAACCGAGAGCGATTTCGATTAATCATGTGAACGATCCAACTATCGGAATTTGGTACAAACAATTAAACTCAAGTTCTAACCTTCAACCGATTTTTAAAGCGTTGAATGTAACAACAGCGACAACCGACACTATAAAAATTGAATATAAAACAAAATATCCTAGTGCAAGTACAGTAACCGCATTGAAAAGTTTCTTCAAAAAGTCCATAGATTCTACATTTAGCACAGCGAAAGCCAATCAGTTACCAAATGAATTCGCTGACCATACTGAATCTAACTTTAAGTATGAGGGTGTTATTGGAATTGCATTGACCAATGAAAATCTGGATATTGTTTGTACTTCTTCTTTATCTACTAGCGGACTAAATTTTGAAATGTTCATTTACGATGTGAAGGTTTCGATCAATGGAACACCTTTGACGATTCAACCTTATGACGGTTCTGCTGTCAGTAATGTCGCAAATGAATATTCCTCTAAAGCATATCCATATAAAATTATGACCGATGAAATGATGGTGGATTACGCTTTAAAGACTGATGTAAGTAATACGTCTGATAATAAGCTATTCGGCAAGACAATTTTCTGTTTAGGCGACAGTTTAACTGAAGGTGATTATGGTTCAAATCCTCCTGGGACAAAAAACATAAAAGTTGAAAACTATCCATATTTCCTGCAACAGTTTTTAAGTTGCACCACTGTGAATCATGGCAAATCTGGTTATACAACTACAAGTTATTGGGATATAAAGTTGAAAACAATTGATTTCTCTACAGCTGAAGTTATTGTTATTATGCTAGGCACAAACGGAGGTTTAACCGATACCCTTACTGCCGATACAACCATAACAGAAGGTCAAACGTATGAGAATTACGCTACAACTTATACTGGATCATACGCAAAAATAATTGAATACTGCTTAGAACAGACAGGAGGATTAGTGCCTATCTTCTTAGTTCACCCTCCAACAACATCTAACCGAACTGATGCAAGTTTAGTAACAATTTACAATGTTATTAATCAACTTGGACAAAAGTACAGTTTGCCAACAGTCAACATTATGTATGAGAGTGGCATATCCAAATATACTCGTTCCGTTTATCAACCATTAGACGGAATCCATTGTAATCGTGATGGCTATGAGGTGATTGCTTCTTATATCGGCAGTCAGTTGAAGGCTAAATACAGAAGTAATCAATTAGATTAATGAACTATCGGATGAAACTGTGCCACAAGCAATCTGAGAGTCTACATGACTCTCTTTTTTTATCCATCCTACATGGACACTACTAAGCTCAAAAAAATAAGACAGAATAAAAACTATCTTTTATCGTGAAATAATAGTTGAAAACGTGAGCATTATGGAGTAAATCGAAGAAAAACAGAGTTTAATAATATGAAAAAGCAGACTGACCAAATTAGGCAAAAGGCAGTCTGCTTTTTCGTCATAAATAGGATCATGACTTACCTTTATTATACAGTAGGAGGTGAGTTAATACAATAGATAATTGAATGTAATTATCGGAAAGTTTGAGGTGTTAATTTTGTCTTTGGAAACTATTGCCGAAAGGTTGGCTAAATTCGAAGAGTTGGCAGCAAACAACAAAGAAGACATTAGTAATCATAACGAACGGATCACAAACTTAGAATCGAAAAATGAATCAATGATTGAATTTAAAACAATCTTAAAAATGCAAATGGAAGTTAATAAAGAGCAAAATATTCAGATGAAAGAGATGTCTAAGACACTCAATAACGTGAATACAAACTTAACTGAACTAAATACCAGCTCCCAACAATTAAATTCGAGGTTAACAGACGTTGAGGAAACTTTGGATTCTAATAAGATTGATGTTGTGAAATGGATTAAAAACGCAGCTTGGATAATTTTTATTGGATTTATCATGTGGAAGTTAGGTTTAAAATAAATAATTAAATATAGGAGGAATATTGATGAAAATACAAAAGATGTATATCACGCCAAATGAATATTCTAGACCTCAAAAACCACTTAATAAAGTCAAAGGATTGGTTATACACTGGTACGCTGACCCAATGGCTAGTGCAATGGCTGTAAGAAACTTTTTTGAAAACAGAAAAAAAGGTAAATCAGGATATGGTTCGGCACAATATAATATCGGTCTTCAAGGAGAAATCGTACAGAGTTTACCGGAAAATGAGATGGGATACGCTGTTGGTTCAAAGACTTACACTCAAAAAGCCTTAAAAGAACTCTCATCTTATCCTAACAACTGTACTCTTCATATTGAGTGTGCTCATGTTGATTGGCAAGGAAGAATGACGGATGCTACATACTTCTCTCTAATTGAGTTAACTATTGATATTATGAAAAGGCATAATTTAACGGTTAATGATCTATGGTTACATCAAGAAGTTGTGGGATGGAAAGATTGTCATAGATGGTTTGTTAACAATCAAAATGAGTGGGCTGCATTTAAAAAGCAAATTAATGACCTTCTCAATAAAAAAGTTAATCCGGTTGTAAAATCTGAAATAGTTAAATCATCAGAAGTCATTTCCCAAACTCCAAATAAACCAAATAGAGATGCAGATGTACTCTACCTACCTCCTACTACAAGCGGTCAGAAAAATGAAAGTTGGGCAATGTATAAGCTAGATAGAGAACCTAAGAGAACACCTGAATCAAATATCTTATTAGAATTAAATCCTTACAAATACAATGGGTTAAAATATGAGATTCTTGGTGAGCACCCTAAATATCCAAATGTAGTTAAAATTAAATCTCAACAAAGAGGTGAAGGTTGGATTTACATTGGTTCTGAAACTGGGGCTAAGATTATTAAAGGTGAAGTCAAACCAACTCCTCCCCAACCAACCAAACAAGAAGACTCTGCAGACGGTAAACTAACTCGTGGCGAAAAAGGAAGTAATGTTAAGCTTCTTAATCAAATGCTAAACACACTAGAATACACAAAGAAGACTGATGACCTATTTGATCAATATACTGAAGCAGCACTGAAAGCTTTTCAAAAGGATCATGGATTAAAGCAAGATGCCATATACACTTCTGCCGTTGGTAAAGTAATGATTGAAGCAATCGCACTCAAGAAAGAAAAAATTGAAGCAGTCAAACTACCTGAGAAGAATGAAGAAATGTATCGTCTTGCAAAATTAGTAGATACGAAGAATAAAGAATTGGTTAAAAAGCTGCAAGAATCTGGATATGTAGTTGTAGAAACACCTGAAAAATAAATTTATATGGAGGAGATATTATGGAACAATTATTTAATTCATTAACTGAAGCTGCAGTGGAATTACTTGTGATTATTGTAGGTACTCTACTTTCAGTAGCCTTACATAAAGTAAAAGTATACATAAACACTCTAAAGAAGAAAGATGAGTTAGGTATTATTGATCTAGTCACTGACACTGCTGTTGACTATGCAGAGAAAGAATTAAAAGGTAAAGCAGGAATTCAAAAACGTGATTATGCTATTCGACATGCAATTAAGATGCTTGAAGAAAAAGGCATTAAAGTTTCAAAAGAAGAAGTTGTGGCAGGCATTGAGAATGGTGTTCGTAAACTGAATGCAGATAAAAAGTAAGTTTCATTGTATCTGAGAGTGGGTTAATTCCTGCTCTCTTTTTTATTAAATAAATTAAAAAGGAATGGTGAGTTATGTATAGGTTAGGAAGTGGATATATCGGATCGCCTTATCTCCAGACTACATCAGCACCCAATGAGGAAATCGTACCATCATCCCCTGAGCATTGGAGTAGAGGTTACAATTTTTATTCTTTCAGTTTTATTAACAATGACGATTGCACAGTAGTCATTAACCACCAAGATGATAAACCAATTTTCCTCAAAGCTAATCAAGGTTTCTCCATGTCCAGTATTGATGCACCTATCTACAGTTTTAAAATCAAAGAAGCAAATGTCTTATATAACTATGTGGCTGCTTTTTAAGGAGGGAATGTAATGGGATTTTTCATTGGTAATCCACTAAATTATTCGGTTAATGAATTTAACATCTATCGTGAAGAGTTTACAGCCACTGAGGGACAGACTGTATTTACCTTAAACAGTACATACAAAATGAACAAAAACAGAATTAGTGTAAATGTCGAAGGTGTTCCTCAATATTCTCCTACCAACTTTACTGAGACAAGTTCAAGTAGTTTTACTTTAGCTGAAGGCTTAAAGGCTGGAACTAAAGTTGTAGTTGAATTATTTCAATAATAATTGATCAAAACGCATTAAAATACAAGGAGGAAAGTATATGTTAAATAGAATACAGAAACAAATGTTGGATGATAATGTTCAACAAGACTTAAATAAGATACCTGAGATTAGTACGCAGTTGGCGGAGATAGCGATAAACGCAAAAAAATACGGATTGAGTGAATCAGCGACTTGGAATGTAAACAGAAACGCCCTTCAGCAAGCAAATGATGAGGTAGCTTCTTTAGGTGGAGGTCGTGTATTAATTCCACCCGGAACATATACAGCAAAAGGGGTTTACCAAGATTCAAGAGTAGAAATTTTCGGGGAAGGTGCAAAGTTAGTACATCCTGACGGAAGTACATTGGATATCATCCGTTCAAGAACAAATATGACAGATGGCTCGATCTCAACCGATTCATCTACTCTTACAGTCACAGATGCTTCAAAGATTGAGGAAGGTTCTGTAATAGCTGTAAAAGGTGCTGGAGGTATATCTCCTCTTCAATTTACCACCCTAGCTTCTGCCATTACGAGCACACAAACAACGGGAATAACCTTAGCCAATCCAGCAGGATTTGCTTCATCGGGTTCTCTAGTAGTTGAATCAGAAATAATTGAATACACAGGATTATCCAATGGTGTGTTAAGTGGTGTTACTCGCGGGAGATATGGTACTACACCTACATCACATGCTAGTGGCGTGAATATCGGTGTGGCTATGCGATTAATCGCAGAAGTTATCAGTGTTTCTGGTACATCGGTGACGCTTGATCGTAGCGCAATTACAGGTGTTTCTACTGCTCCTGTTTCAATCGGGATTCTTTACCCTAAAATAACAGGAATTAAGTTTGACGGAAATAAGATTCCAACAGGTTCTTCCACAAGTTTAAACCCTGTTCGTTGGGATTTAACACGATTTGGGCAATTTAACTTTTCAGCCGAAAATGCCGAATCAGCGATATTCCTAGCAATGGGCACAAGGGATTGTATTGGTACGGTATATGGAAAAGACTGTTCTGTTCCTGACGGAGTAAAAGGTGCGGTGGTATGGTTATTCCAACAATGTCACAGAAACCATATTCACGCTAACATCTCAGGTGATATTTGGGCTGGGGTCTACCTAGATAACAGAACATCATTAGCGACTGAATGGGATGGAAGTTGTGATGACAACACAGGACAGGTCACGATAATTGCAGACAAACACACTCCTTATATAACAAACACAGGACTTTTGATAGTAGGAAGTAACCGAAACAATTTTAATCTGAATGCTACAGGTGTCCGCACAGGATTACTCATTGGTGCAGACGATCAAGTGAATACTGCCGATGGCTCACATCCTACAGCAAGAGGTAATGTGGTTGACGTTCGTATGCATGACGGTTATCAGCCATGGGTTGTATACCCAAGTGGAAATGTCCTAACTGGTTATTGGGAAACACAGACGAATGGTACGGTTGCTAGTGGAAATCTAAAACTAGGAACTCCTGCAAGTGCCGGACAAGACCCGATTCTAGGATTATCCCCTGACGGATCACAAACAAAGCCGGGAATGGCGTTTGAATCAGAGCCGAATACAGGTTTTTATAAAATAGCGGCAGGTCAAATGCAATTCGTATCGCAAAGTCAGTTAGTTGCAAGATTTCGCTCAACCGGATTAATGATTCAAGACGGAAAGAACTTAGAAGGCGGGATTACAAACGGTGTGAAAATTGGTGGATCACCGTCAGAAAAATGGGGATTCTGGGGAGCTACCCCTATTGTACGACCAACAAATATTACGGATACTTCTGGAGCAACAATAACGGCATTAGAAGCAGAAGTGAATAAATTGAAGGCTTTACTACGTTCTGTAGGATTTATGGGATAGTACACAATCGGATGAAACTGTGCAACAAACATTAAACAAAAAATTAGGAGAGAAGGGACTGAGAACCCTCTCTCCTTTTTAAGTTGAATCAAGTTGATTATAAGTTTAACCTATTGACGATTTGAATATTCATACAGAATGAAATATAACTTTTATCGCAAATGAAATGTACCTTTTATCGTGATTTTTGTGTATGTTTATGCGTAACATTAGATAATATACACTGTTTATGCAGTTATTTTGTATATTTATTATCAAGAACTTTTCTACAAGTCATCTATATGGTGGCTTGAGTGAAGGGTTCTTTTTGTTTTACCCTTTAAATTAATTTTACAAGGAGGAATTACATGTCAATTAAAAATTACAAAAAAGAGGATCTGTTTTATTGCTATTCCTTAAATCTGTTTCACTTTTTAAAAGCAAATGGATTTTATTATTTATTCAAAGAAAGGAATCCAAGAAACAATCTGTTCTTTTGGGTATTCGAGAGAACACCAGAAGTCATGCAAGCACTGACAATGTACACCGAAAATAAAACTAAATAATTTAATGCAACATTTTATACTAGGAGGAAACAAAGTGAACATTCAAGTGCTAGAAAACGGTCAATCATATAAAAACTATAAGGAATTATGTAGTGTGTTGGGCTTAGAAGTCAAGAGTAACACTAATAGTAAAAATGCTCAATTCAAAGAGCTTGCCAGATACTGTGACTTTACTAAAAGTGGGCATAAAATAATTATCAATGAGGTATATGGAAGCCCTCTTCCTAAAGTTGAAAACAGAGGAAAAAGTGAAGGCAGCAGGAACAATAATAGTGTTTATGGTGAGTTAATTCAACTACTCGTTCTAGATTTACTTGCTCAATGTGACAATGGAAAAATATCTATCAGCAGATCAAAACTATTGTTGACAATCAATATGGTTAATACTAATTACAGTCCTCTTGGAGAACAAATAAAGAAACTGTCTCAGTATACTGACATTGAAGAAGCGATTATTTATGATTTTTATAATACAAGCAATAGTAGTTTCAAGGGAAATGTAGAGACGGCATTAGATAATCTAATGGATAAGCGTGTCATTTGGTTTGATAAAGTAACTAAAGTTAAAGAAAAAGGATCATTTGTGCATAGACTAGCTGACGATATGGAAAAAGCCTTAATCATGGACTACGAAAAGGAAGTCCTTGAAGAAATGAATTACAAACAAATATCTCAAGTTAGATGCTCAAAGAATTGGAAGTTGTTCAGAAAGAAAGTGCAGAATTTAATTCATGAGTATATGGACATAGACTACTATTATCTTGCTTATGACATTATTATTAATGACAAATATTTAAATGAAGAACGCAAAGACCTTTGTGATTTACTATTAGAGAAAATGACTCGTCAAGAATATAAAAATGAATTAAACTCAATAATCTTAACTAACCTAATGTCCAAGGCTGAGAAGAGACAGGATAAGGCATTCCACTCAAAGAAGATGGGGCAATATAGATTCAAGAGCAACTATGTGGACGATATTAGAAAATTGTCTGTACTGCTAGTTGACAAAGACACTGGGAATTTTGTTGAAGAAGTTAAGAAGGTGCAGGTAGATAATAAAGATTTAGCTATTGATGAACCTGATTTTATATCATCATTTGAAGAGCTAATTGGATAATTAAAAAACGACCAATTTCAAACCTACTATATTAATAATATTATATACTATAGGATGTTTGAGAATGGTCGTTTTTTATGTTGAAATAATACCTTGGGGGAAGCGACAGTTTAGAGCAAAACCCACTCTAAACTTTACGCATTGGCATTCCCCCAAACCCCCTTCCATTGTCTTCATTGTTGGCTGTTTCATGCCACCCTAACAATTCCATAAAACTCCTCAATAACAATACTTCAGACTCCTTCAAGTAACCTACCTCAAATTTACCCATTCACTCTACTGCTACCCTAACTATAAAATTCCACAATCTAGAAGATAATCTTGTTTCTACTGTAAACAATTGGTTCTTGATCAACTAACTCTATTGTGAAAAGTAATTCTTCTTCTACTATCATCTTTACAACTTTAGCTGCTAACTCATCATTTGTTAATTCTTCATCATATCTGTTTTGGATAATCTCCAGTAATCTATTCTCATTAATAATTACTCTTTTGCAATCACCATAATTATCTGTGCGTGAACAAACATAGACAGGTTGATTTCTGTTTTTACGCTTCTTATATCCTCCTGAGCAGTGAGTGCAAAAAATTTTACCTCTAAATAAACTTGGCTTTCTCATAATACTCTCCCTTATGTATTTATCTAAGTTCATCATACCATTATATTCACTCTCACGAAATATATGTTTGCATTCGTGAAGATTTTCTTTTAGAATAGAGTCATAAAATTCAAGTAGGTGAATATATGGCAATATCGTACAAGCCTTTATGGAAATTACTTTTAGATAAGGATATAACCAAATCAGAATTGAAGCAAACTGTAGGTTTATCCCCTGCAACTATTGCAAAAATGGGTAAGGATCAATATGTTTCACTTCAGATTGTGGACAGACTGTGTAACCATTTTCAAGTCCAACCTTCTTCTATTATCGAATGGAAAGGTAGTGATGAGTAATGCCTATATACGAATATCAAAAGAGTGGTAAGACTCATTATTATTATGCCTTTGAAGTTAAGGAGAAGAATGGTAAACGTAAGACATTAAAGAAGCGTGGATTCAAGACTAAAAAAGAAGCTCGACTTGCTGAAGCTGAAAGAAGAGTTGAGTGGGAATCCGGTTTATATATAGATCCTTCTAAAATGAAGTTTGGTGAATATATTACTCAATGGTTAGTGAATAAGAATGATATTACACCAGAAACTCGTCATACTAATGAGGGACATCTGAGAAATCATATCATACCTGAGTTGGGGAATATCAAGCTACAGGATGTTAATGTCGGTCATATAGAGGCATTTATAGGCAAATTAAAGACTAAAGGAATTGCTGACTCTACCATCAGGAAGATATTCAATCTCATGCAAACGTGCTTTAAAACTGCTCAGAGGAAAGAGATTATCGCTAAGAATCCTTTTGATTTGATGGATGCAGGAGATAAACCAAGAGTAAGTAAACCTAAAATTGATTATTGGACTAGGGAAGAAGTGAAGGTATTCTTTAGTCGGTTGCAACATAGACAAAAATTATTATTTGTTTTGGCAATTTACTGTGGAATGCGTAGAGGGGAAATTTTAGGATTAAGATGGAAAGATATTGACCTTGAGAGCAGACAGATATATGTGAGTAATTCATTACGTCCAAAACGGAAACTAACAAACAGTGTGAAAACTTCATCTGGTTATCGGTCAATCACCTTCTCGGACTATGTAAAAAGTGAAATAGAACGTCATTATGAAATGATACAAGAAGAGAAGCAAATGGCTACTGATTATGATGATTTCGATTTGGTAATATGTCAAAGAAATGGCAGACATATTTCAGTAGGAAACTTTACTCGTATGTGGAAAACTGTGATTAAGAATACTGACATGAGATACATTCGTTTTCATGATCTAAGGCACACATGTGCTTCCCTCTTGTTGAGTGCAGGAGTTCACCCTAAAGTTGTTCAAGAGTTACTTGGTCATTCAAGTATTAGGGTAACATTGGATAAATATAGCCATCTAATGCCCAATATGCAAGCTGAAGCTGCAGACACTTTGGAGAGTTTGTTGAACTGATAACCCTACCAAATACTCTTTAATTCCCTACCGTTATCTTGAGTTCCCTACCAATATCCCTACCAAACAAATAAAAGAACCTCAAGAATGTTATTATATCAACGTTCAAGAGGTTCTTTTTATAGTTGAAGGTGCTTACTGCCCCGAAGGAAACCTATTCGATTATTATTATTCTATCATAGTTTTCCCAAAGAGTTCACGCAAGATTTTCGCTCAAAAAAAATTTGAACCGTTTGGACCAAATGGCTCCCTTTATCAGGATACTTTTTACACACACTCATCATGTTAAAATATGTGTTTTATCATTTACTCATAGAATAAATAAAAGAATGCTCCCTCCAAGAAGCATTCCCCTTCTTCATATTACCTTTCTGCACTCCTCTGCACATCGAAAGCATGCCTCTGCACAATCTTTGCAGTGCCTGTGGTCGTGTGAATCACACTCTTTCCCGCATGCATCGCATATGTCAGCGCAAAGGGAAAGGATTCCGGGCACAAACTTGCTGCTTCTCTGAATGGCATTGATCGCATAAGAACAAATATCGGCGCATTCCCGGTCAAGCTCTATGCACTGCATCAATCGCTGCTCTTCTTTCAATGAAGCATGGTAGCAGATATTGCATGCCACCAAACATTTTTCCAATGCATCCAGGCATTCCTTATACGTTGCGTTCATCTCCTCACCTCCAGTACCTTTTTAGGGTTCCCCATACCCAAAAAAGGATGACTAGGATGTAAGAAAATAATCAGAATCGACAAGCCATAAAAAAATGAGAAGCCAGTCATCAGCCTCTGAGTAGGCTTCAAAAAAAGTAATATGGCTGTGATGACTATCGAACAGATTTTGAAAGCTTTGCGGGAGGAATCCTTTTTGCAAGGAAAGCCGGTTGACTCCCTTATAATTCAACACCCAACGCTTATTCCCTTTATAAAGAAGAACCGTATCACCATTTTCTTCATTTCTCCATTCGATGGCAGTCGTGCTGTGGTATTTCAGTTTATATTCAAATTTAGTTTTTTCATGTGCTATGACAATCCGACTGCTCCACTTACATAATGTGAGCGGCAATTTGTCTTTTCGATGAAAGACATAATGCTTTGGATTATTGATTAATGAAGTCCTTTGAAGCGAATAGCTGGCCCAGCCATTCGATTTCAAGTAAAAAAAGCCTTCTTTTGTCTTGACGCCTATCAATGAATGGCTTGAAACTGGAATATTTTCATAAAATAAGCGAGTTGCTTTCCTGATTTCTTTTTTGATGCAATGGCTTAGATAGAGATTGGACACAGCAGGTATGAATAATAGAAGGGGGAAATAATAGAGTGCTTTCACAACAAGCAGCATCCCGACTCCCATCAAGAGATACATGATACCATGATAAAGCAATGTATGTTGTTCGTTTCTATAGATATGATATAGGTTCATGAAATGCTCGTCCTTTCCACGAATCATTATCATATCTATGTTTGGAATATAAAAAAAAGACCCTTTACAAAAGGATCTCTCGGAAAACTGAGTAAAAAACTACTACTTTCCTATAATCAAGATTCCATACCTGAGGCAATTTGGCCTGCACTTGCCCATTCCATAATTTCTTCATGCCTGCTCTTTGCATCGTCGTATCCCTGTTTATAAAGATCATCAAGCTTTTCAGGGTTCTTTTCAATTCGGCCTACCTTTAAAGGCTGCTGAGGCTGGATGATGATGACTCTTCCTTCTTTTTCTCTTTCCTCGAGCTCTTTCACCGTCTGGTTGTAAACCAGATATCGGTTCATCAAGGTTTTGTGCAGCTCTGGATAGTGAGGATATTTTCTTTTAATAAAGAACGAGAAACGGGATGGTTTTTTGAAATATCCCCTATTTCTGGTCAGAACCACAACATTCTTTTTCAAACCGTCTCTTACCGCTTTTTCAATTGGTATCGGATCGCTTATCCCTCCATCAAGTAGATGATTCGATCCGTATTCCACGATCGGTGCAAAAAATGGAAGCGAACTGGACGCCCTAATGATCGTCAATATATCTTCGCCGTAATCTTTCCTGGAAAAGTAACGGGGCTTCCCGCTGTGACAATCGGTCGTCCCGATGACAAACTCGGTTTCGCTTGATTGAAAGGCTTTATAATCGTAGGGCACCAGTTTATTTGGGATTTCGTCAAATACATAATCCATACCGAATAATTCCCCGGTCTTCCAATAATTCCGCCAGCTCAAATATTTGGGATCACGTATGAAATCGATATTCACCTTTTTATTTCTCCCCGTCTGCCTCGAAATGTAGGAAGCTGCGTTGCACGCCCCTGCAGAAACGCCAACTACGTATGGAAAATGTATATCATTTTCCAGAAAATATTCAAGGACACCGGCAGTATATATGCCTCTCATCCCTCCGCCTTCAAGGACAAGCCCTGTACGATCATTCATCATGAATACTGCCTCCTAACATCAGTTGTAGCAACATTGATTTTACTTCTTCTGGATAGAGTTCCTTATCGTAAAGCTCGTGCAGATCAATCCAGTCAGGAAGATAGACTCCTTCACCTGACCGATATTCTTCTCCCGTCCCTTCGCCCACTCTACCGCTATATTTTCCCGCAAAATAATATCGTTGTGTACCTTTTTGCTCAAATTCGATTCCCAATTTAAGTTTCTCTACTCCGATTCCAAGCTCCTCTTTTGCTTCACGTTCAGCAGCTTCTTGAAAAGACTCACCTTTTTCAACTCCACCGCCAGGAATGACATAATACTCATGTCCATCTTTTATCCTTTTAATGACTGCTAATTTATTGTCTTCTATTATGAGAATTCCTGCTCGATTCCTCATCAGGCAATCTCCTTTTGTTCCCTAATTCGTATTCTTTAATCACTTAATCTGAACTCATGCTAAGACTTGAAATACTTATATCTATGTATAATTCGACATAGAGCCCCATAAACCCTGTCACATTTTTTGCGATAACAAAACTTGCTAAAAACAAAAAAGCTGATGTTTGCCAATCAGCTTTTTTGTTAATTAAGTAAGTTCTTTTTTCCTAAATAGATAAGGTGTAGTGATCAGCAGAAGCAAGCATATCATTGCAGTGAACAATATGGCGAAGGTAAGGTCACTGCTCCATCCCTGTCCGCTTAAAATTTCAGTAATATAAGATGAAAGCCGTGAGGGAGACCACTTCAGCTTTTCCGGCAATGATCCTGAAATAAAACTAAGGACAATCGAGACGGCGATGGTAGAAAAAGCAGCAACCCCGGATGCTTTAACGAGCGAGCTGAAAAACAACAGCAGCGTCAATAGGAAAGTTAGCCACATTCCGTAGACGGCCAATGTCTGAAAGAATACGGAAGGGGATATATTATCAAATAATAAATTTATATAATACCAGCTTGAAAGCATGCCCAGAATATATGAAGTCCATATAAGAATGAGGGCCGCTGCCCATTTCGAGTAAATATAAGCGTTATACGATACCTGTTTGACAAGTACCATCGCTGCCGTACCGCTTTTCCTTTCCCCTGAAACGATCCCCATGAAGCCAAGGACGATCACGAGCACCCCTAACATATTAAACTGACTGATTGTGGACATAAGCACCTCTTCTGACGACGGAGGAGGAATTTCTATTACCGCGCCTTCTGGTAAATCACCTACAGATTTCAAGATATCAGGCAGATAATAGGCTGTCAGAGGTTCAGTTAATCCAAACAATATAAAGACAATAGGCATCCATAGCCACTTAAAATTACGGGCTGATTCCAACAGTTCTTTTTTAACTAGCACCCATGCTATTTTCATTTATCTCATCACCTTCATAAAAAGATCCTCTAAACTTTTTTCACTGCTTTCAAGTTTTGAAACCGGCCAGTCTCCCTCTGATATAAGCTTGAACAACCGGCTTCTATCCCTTTTTATCTCTTCTACTTCAAGAGACAGTGCCTCTTTATCCGCTTTCAACTGTTTTATCCATGATAATCCCTCCAGGACTTCTCTATAAGGCAGCGAATCCACTTCGAAAGTTAGTTTTAATGAGGAAGTGTGATGCCTTGCCTTGATGTCAGCCAAAGACCCTTGTTCGATCAATTTACCGTGATAAAGGAAAAGGACATCATCACAGACTTGTTCTGCATCATTCAAAATATGAGTCGAAAAAAGGATCGTCGTATGTTCTTTCAATTTATTCAGGAGATTGAGTACCTCTCTGCGCCCGAAAGGATCAAGTGCAGAAACAGGCTCATCCAGAATGACAAGCTTAGGCTTATGGATCAAAGCCTGGGCAATCCCCAATCTCTGCTTCATGCCACCTGAGTATTGATGAATCCTCCTGGCCTTACCCTCAGATAAGTTGACAAGCTCGATCAATTCCTCAGCGCGTTTTCTTGATTCATTTCTTGATAAACCGGTAATCTCCCCTGAGAAGATTAAATATTCCATCCCGGTCATCCATTCAAAGAACGATGGATATTGAGGAAGATATCCTATAATCGAGCGGATATCCCCGATATGTCCTGGTGTTTCGATACTGCCGTTTGTCGGTGTTATCAAACCCGCGAGCATGTTCAATGTGGTCGTTTTCCCAGCTCCATTCGGACCAATCAGTGCTGTACACTTTCCTCTTTCCAAGTGGAAAGAAACCTCTTTGACCGCATGCTTTTCTTTATATTTCTTTTCCAGAGAAGTAACTTCCAAGACATTCATCCATTTTGTCTCCTTCCGAAAATAAAGTAAATGATCGGACCGATTACATTGAGTAATAAAACAACCAATAACCAAACCCACTTAGGGCCATTTGTATGTTTTATCCTTATGAGGTCAATGACTGCAATCACCGTCAGAATCAATTGGATGAGGATAAGCGGGGCGATCAGCCCCCAGTTTATTGATTGCAAAACTTGTTGTAATTCCTGCATGTTGTTTTTCCTCCTTTGATTTTCTATAGATAAGACGCAGAAGATCAAAAAACGTTCAAAATTTTTATGAAAATATTTATATTTTCAACATAAAAGAGGCTGCGGCAAAACTAAAAACCCGAACTGATTTGCTCTAGAAGGCAAATCAGTTCGGGTATATTTAGACAAAGATAATTATGTCCCAGCTCATTCTTCATGACTCATATAGTTTGTTCATATTTGAGACTTCTTCTTTAACCGTATCCAATAACGAAACGGGTGATATCACTTTGGCTTTGGATCCAAAATTGAGGATCCAATTGACCAATCCCCCGCTGATCCGTGCTTTGGTAGATAAGATGAAATGATTCTCGTCATGCTTTCGGATATCTACATCCTTACCAAATTTGTCGATGATGACATTGATCAATTGATTATGGAATTTAACTTTGATCCACTCTTCATCGCCGGCAAACATATGGAAGGTGGACTGAACGTATTTAGAGACATCAAACGATTCATACGGAAATGATTCATCCAACATGGATACATTGCGCAGCCGATCAACCCGGTAATGACGGATTTCACCAGCCTCATAATAGTAGGCAATCAGATAGTAGAAATCATTTGCCCATGTCAGAGCGTACGGTTTCACTTTGTACAGGCTGCCATCGTGGCTGAGATTGAAATTCTTATTGATATCATATCGTCCATATTGAAAGGTTATGATCCGGCGTTCAGATATCGCCTGATGAAGGTCGTGAATCGCTAATCTGATAAAAGGGCTTTCACTCTTTATGGATGAATCCACCTGAATCTCATTCTGAAGTTTTTTCCCTTGATGGGTACTCGTCAGTTTTCTGATTTTCCCGATCAATTGACGGGTTTCTTGTTTCGTAATGAATTTCGCCGATACGACTACGTCGACCAGCATACGGAGTTCATATAATTCAAAGAGTCGGTACTGATGGCTGTAAAACTTAGGAAGCCCGTCTTTTTCCTGATTGATGGTGACGTCAAATGAATGATTGATTAAATGATCGATATCATCTTTCAATGAATTCTTATTGAGTTTTACGTCAGGTCCGTAAATCTGTTTAAAACGAGTTATGATATCATCTAAACTCAGTTCATGATCTTCATCTGTTTCTTGAGTGAAGATGGTCATTAATCTAAGCAGTCTTTCTTTATTATCAATCCTCGTCATTTTTTGTTTCCCCTCTTCCTCCATCATGGCATCTATCAATTTATGTATTTGAGAAGTTATTTTTATATAAACTATCAAGTTTAAGAGACGATTGTCAATAGAATTCCAAATAAAAAAGTAATTGGCTGGAAAAAACTAAAAAATATAGATGCAAAATTTGAGAATAGACTCAATATACCGCTAATGATTTCCGTGCAAGACTTCGCTTTCCGCGGGCGGTTGGTGAGCCTCCTCAGTCGTACCTCCCTGCGGGAAGAAAAGCGGAGGCGGCTTGCTCAGAGGCGACTAGCATAAGACAGGGCAGCCACAAAGGCGCTTTTTGCCTTTTTGGATGACATGGCTTATGTCTCGAGCCTCTAACCGCCAGAGCTGGACAGGTCTCACCTAACACGCTTTTCCCGCAGGAGTCTTCATCTTGCACTCCAATCAACCGCTGAAAAGATTTATCATCTAATTCTACATTTTCAAACAAAACTAAAAACCCGAACTGATTTTCCACCTAGAGGGAGAATTAGTTCGGGCTTTAAATAGAGTATACACTTTTATGCTAACCTCTAATAGAATACAGCCTTCGATTAGGATTATTTACGGCTTTATCTAAAAAAACGAATCACGGTCGGGATGCGATAATGTTCTCCCTCGTACGCTTTGATGGCGGCAAGGATTGTAAAGATCAAAGCCAGGAGACCTACGATTGGAGCTATGATGAATCCAATTAGTACAATCATGAGGATTGAACTGACGATTCCATAAATGGTATATGAAATCAAAAAGTTAAGATATTCCTTACCGTGATAATCCACAAATTCGGATTCATCTTTTTTCAGAAGCCAGATGATGATCGGTCCGATAAAAGCGGTAAAAAAGCTTAATACATAAATAAGTGCAGCCATGAATTTTTCATCTTTCGTCGGCATATTCTTCCTCCTCATACAACCTTTTTAAAACACCTCTTCTATTATTACGTTATACAGCTGATAAAGTTTCAACTTCCTTGAAAAATAAATTCCAATCAGTGAACTTTTTCATGAAATGCAGCAAGGATGAATATACGTTAAGTGAGGAGGTTTGTCCGAAGTATTCTAAATGAAAGGTTCGATGCAAAATGGATAAATTTGAAGCTTTTATTCTGGGAATCATTCAGGGGTTGACCGAGTTCCTTCCCATTTCAAGTACAGGTCACTTATTCCTGGGGAGATTTGCCTTTGGACTTCAAGAAGCCGGTTTATTTCTTGATACAATGCTGCATATCGGTACACTCGTTGCCGTGTTAGTTTATTACCAAAAAGAACTTCTCTACATGATCAAACATCCATTCAGTAGACTTTCATGGATATTGGTGATCGGTACGATCCCTGCAGTTATCATCGGATTGTTATTTGAGGATTTTTTTGATTCGATTTCCAAAACCGGATCTACAATAGGTTGGGAGTTTCTGGCTACAGGATTGATTATGTTCATGGCAGATGGGGTAAAAAATGGTCACAAGAAATTGGAGGATATCAAATATACAGATGCCCTTGTTATCGGAAGCTTTCAGGCTGCCGCTATTTTCCCCGCTCTCTCGCGGTCAGGTTTGACCATTGCAGCAGGGCTTTTCAGGAAACTCGATAGGGAAACAGCTGCATATTTTTCCTTTCTCCTCTCTACACCAGCCATTCTTGGGGGAATTGTCTTTCAGGGAAAAGAAATGATCAGCGGACATGTCGAAGCGATCTCTTTTTCCAGTATGGCAGTCGGGACCGTCACAGCAGCTGTCTTTGGATACTTGGCGATTGTCTCGATGGTGAATTTCCTAAAGAAACACTCGTTGAAACTATTTTCTTATTATGTTTGGGCTCTGGGGATTTTGATCCTTATCCTTCAATATTCAGGCGCAATGTAGGAGGACACAAATGAATCACGAATGGTTAGTCACAATATTGACGGTACTGACGGATTTGGGGTATATAGGTATAGCCCTGGCACTGATGATCGAGATCATTCCAAGCGAGCTGGTGTTAAGCTATGCCGGTTTCATGGTCAGCTCGGGGAAACTCTCCTTTATCGGGGCTTTTCTTGGAGGAGTAATTGGCGGCACTGCCGCTCAACTTTTTCTATATTGGCTTGGATATTATGGAGGGCGGCCTTTTTTCAAGAAATACGGGAAGTATTTATTCATTTCTGAAAAACATATCGAATCAGCAGAATCTTGGTTTGACCGGTACGGTACGATCGTCGTTTTCACGGCACGATTCATACCGATCGTACGTCACGCCATCAGTATCCCGGCGGGGATCAGCCGAATGTCCTTTACTGCGTTCACACTTTATACGTTTGCAGCCATGCTACCATGGACACTGTTATTCATGGTCATCGGGATGGAGCTTGGAACCCATTGGGAACATATAGAGGTCATCGCGGTCAGATACATAAAGCCTCTAAGCATCATTGCGATTTCTGCAACTTGTATGTTTCTGATGTTCTCTTATTTTCGAAATAAAAAGCAAGCTTGACTTCTTTTTTTACAGGAAAATGATTAAAATAGAAGTAATAAACTAACGAGTAAAATGAAAGGATTTACTATGAATTCGATACTTCTAATAAATGCCGCCATCTATCCGATCACTTCACCACCTATCCCAAATGGTTCAGTCTTTATTACAGACGGGAAGATCAAGCAAATTTATAACCATAAAGTCGATGCTCCGCCTAATATCAGAGTGATTGATTGCCGTGGTAAGTATCTTTTCCCTGGATTCATCGATGCTCACACCCACTTGGGATTATATGATGAAGGAACGGGCTGGGCCGGGAATGATGCAAACGAAACGATTGAACCGATGACCCCTCATATCCGTGCGTTCGACGGGGTTTATCCTCTTGACCCCGGTTTTACTGATTCACTTAAATATGGGGTGACTGCAGTGAATGTAATGCCGGGAAGTGCCAATGTGATCGGGGGGACCACATCCGTCATCAAGACCCATGGCTCCTCCATCCGCTCCATGATGATCAAGGAAACATCCGGGTTGAAATTGGCATTGGGAGAGAACCCCAAACGCATTCACAGCAATGGAAATAATGACTCGATTACAAGGATGGGAATCATGGGAATGCTGCGCGAAGCATTTTTCTCAGCTAAGTATTGTGACCAGCCTGAAGAATTGAGAGTAGCTCCATTGGTTTCCGCTTTGAAAAGGGAGATTCCGGTAAGGATTCACGCTCACCGTGCAGATGATATCCTTTCAGCCATCCGCTTTGCAGAAGAGTTCAATCTGGATTTGCGAATCGAGCATTGTACAGAAGGGCATCTTATTGCCAATGAATTTAATGGGAAGAAATTAATGGTATCCGTCGGCCCGACGTTTACTCGCCGTTCAAAAGTAGAACTGAAAAACAAAAGCTGGATCACCTATCAAAAATTGACAGAAGCAGGCGTGGAAGTGTCTATTACCACCGATCACCCATACACTCCGATTCAGTATCTGAATATGTGTGCTGCAATTGCCGTCCGTGAAGGTCTTGAAGAGCAGAAGGCATTGGAAGGAATTACGATTCTGCCAGCCAGAAACCTTGGAGTGGACGATCGAATCGGCTCTCTCGAAGCAGGGAAAGATGCGGACTTGGTCTTATGGAGCCATCATCCATTCCACTTTATGGCCAAGCCTTCCATAACGTTTGTAAATGGTGAGATCGTCTATCAGAATTTGTAGAAATTTGGTATAAAATTTTAGCGAAATTAATCTTTTTCCCTATTCCCTTTTTATAAAAATTCATATATGATACAGAAGGATATATATTTCCGATTACATTGTTCTTACGCGCGATCTATTTATAATAGAGCGATTGTAATGGAGGGAAGGCAAAAGGTGCGCCACCAGTTTCTTGACTGGTCTTAGTGGGTTCGATTCCCACCCCGAAATTTTTTAGTTAACTTTTAAAAATTTCGAGGGTGGATTCGTACGCATGAAGACTGCCCTCAAGGAGGGTCTACTATGATCAAGAAACGTGATTTACATGAGTGTCATACTCTTTATGACCTGATGGTGCACCCGGATGTCTTCCCTTTTGTGCGTCAAAAAGCAAACTCGTACGATGAGTTTCTTTTCCTAACAAAGCAAACGATCGAAGCAGAAGAAAGAGGAGAGCTGATCTCCCGTACCATTATTGATGAATGGGGTAACGCCATAGGTACCATCAATTTATTCGATATCCAGGAAAATGCAGGCTTTCTAGGCACCTGGATCGGTAAACCTTTTCATGGCAAAGGATATAATAAGCCGGCTAAAGATGCATTTTTCCATGAACTTTTTTATGAACTTGGCATGGAAACCATTTTCATGAGGATTCGTAAAATCAACACACGTTCTCTGAAAGCAGCACAGAAATTGCCATACGTCGTATGTGCCAATGAAACAAGAAAAGCGATTTATGAGCAGTTAAATGCTGTAGAGGAAGTATATGATCTTTACGAAATTCCGAAGGATTTATACACGCTTTATCTGTATCAGACAGCCGAGGAACAGGAAGAGCAGGCAATGGAAGCTTAAAACGGCTCTAAATAAGATAAGCCCATCAATCGATTGCCATTTTCGGCAGTCGATTTTTTATTGGAGAGGGCCATTCGGTTACAGCGTCCATTATAAAAAATCCGGCTCTATGATCTCACTGCAACCATACAAGCCGGATTTTTCACTATTTCTTTTTATTTAATTTTTCAAAGTAAAGATTTCTTACAACAAAGGTTTTGTAGTTTTCAAGCTTGCGTTTCTCTACTGGATGATAATTGAATCCCATTTTTTTCAGCTCTTGAATATACCATCCTTTTGAATATTGATAAGCCATCCGATCCTCTCCCCTTCACCTGTTTCTACACTATATGCGGCGAAGGGGATATTCAGTTATTCTTTTGCCATGGCCGCAAGCTCTTGATACATATCCTTTATAGTATACGCCTTTTGACCATTTCTCATGTTTGAAAGAATCGTCTCCCCGCTTCCTTTCAGCTCATTCACTTTATTCAGGAAGCTTTCCTTCGTTAGTTCTTCCTCTTCCAGTTTTATTGCATACCCATGCTTTACAAAAGAGTCGGCATTCAAGATTTGATCGCCCCTGCTTGCTTCTCTTGAAAGCGGGATGAGCAGCATAGGCTTCTTCAATGCCAGAAATTCGAAAATGGAGTTTGACCCCGCACGTGAAATGACATAATTGGTCATAGCTAGAAAATGAGGGAGATCCGCTTTTATAAATTCATATTGCTTATATCCTTTTTGCGTATATCGATCTTCTATATTCCCTTTACCGCAAATATGGATGATTTGGAATAGTGCTAAAAGATCATCAAGGTTTCCTCTTACAGCTTCATTGATCTTTCTTGCCCCAAGACTTCCTCCCATGATCATTAGGACAGGCTTCTCTTCGTAAAACCCTGACAGTCTTTTTCCTTCTGACGCATCACCTTTGAATAATTCTTCACGAATGATGGCCCCGGCACAAAGAGATTTTTCTTCCGGAAGTGTCTTTACTGTTTCAGGGAAGGTCGTAAATATTTTGGTTGCGAAAGGAACTGCCAATTTATTGGCTAAACCTGGTGTGACATCCGATTCATGGATTGCAACAGGCACTTTCGCCATTTTAGCAGCCATCACGACAGGCACAGATACAAAACCGCCTTTAGAAAATATTATATCCGGTTTTGTCTTACGGATAACGGATAAAGCCTCGATTACTCCTTTCATCACCCTGAAAGGATCGGTGAAATTCTTCCAAGAGAAATAACGTCTCAGCTTACCGCTTGCTATACTTTCGTATGGGATATGAGGGAACTGATCCGTTATGATTTCTTTCTCAATCCCATCTTCCGACCCTATATAGGTCACTCCCCAGCCTTCTTTTTCAAAATGAGGAATCAATGCTGTGTTCACTGTAACGTGTCCGGCCGATCCGCCGCCCGTAAATAATATATGTTTGTTCATGTATATGTACTCCTATCTTGTCATTGTAGGTTTCATTTTAACTATCAATATACACTTTATCAAAAATGCCCCCATGATAGAACAATGAATTCTTCTTTCTTTTAATTCCCCAATAAAAAGTGATTACACCAGGAAATTTTACGTTACTTACTTTCTGATAATTATGGTACAGTATGGTAGTGTATTTAATGATACATGAGGCATTCATTTTATTTTAAATTGAAGCAAACGTAAATAAGGAGTCAGACCTATGAAACAGACCTATAACATAAAAGGAAAGCTGGGACAGCTTTCTATCATTTTAATCCCTATTCTGGTTACTCAGCTTGGCATGTTTGCCATGAACTTCTTCGATACGATCATGTCAGGGCAATTCTCTCCGACCGACCTGGCTGGAGTCGCAATTGGATCTTCGCTTTGGGTACCGGTCTTTACTGGTCTGAGCGGTATTCTGCTTGCCGTAACCCCGATCGTCGCCCAGTTAATTGGCGGTGGCAAAAAGAAGGAAGTACCCCATACGGTTTTTCAGGGAGTTTATGCTGCCATCTTTCTGTCAATCATCGTTATCGCAATTGGAATAATCGTACTTGAACCCATCTTGGGCGGCATGAACCTTGAAAAAAACGTGCACCGGGTGGCAAAAGAGTATTTGATTGCATTATCAATAGGAATGATCCCCTTGTTCATCTATAATGTATTGAGGTCATTCATAGATGCTTTGGGGTTAACAAGAGTGACCATGTTCATCACCTTATTATCCCTCCCTGTAAATGTGTGTTTAAATTATGTTTTTATTTTTGGGAAGCTGGGTATGCCTGCATTCGGAGGTGTCGGGGCAGGTTACGCTTCTGCGATAACTTATTGGGTCATCACGATCATTGCATTCTGGGTGATCCACACGAAAAGTCCTTTTCAGGAATTCTTCATTTTTAAATCTTTGCAAAAGCCTAAATTAAGTACATGGAAAGAAATCTTTAAAATCGGTGTCCCCATCGGTTTATCCATATTTTTTGAAGTGAGTATCTTTTCTGCGGTTACATTGCTGATGAGTGAATATAAAACTGCAGTCATTGCCGCTCATCAGGCTGCACTCAATTTTGCATCATTTTTATATATGATTCCTTTAAGCATCTCAATGGCCCTGACGATTGTCGTAGGCTTTGAAGTAGGGGCAAAAAGACTCAAAGATGCTAAAGCATACAGTTGGATGGGCGTTGCCATTGCCCTTGTCCTGGCTGTATTATATGGTGTGATTTTATATGTCTTCCGCATTGAAATTTCGTATTTATATACGGATGATCCGTACGTTCTTGAACTGATTGGACATTTCCTGTTATATGCTGTATTCTTTCAGCTTTCCGATGCGATACAGGCACCTGTCCAGGGAGCTCTGCGCGGTTATAAAGATGTGAATATCACCTTTATCATGGCCTTGATTTCCTATTGGGTGATCGGACTTCCTTTAGGTTATCTATTGGCGAATTACACGGATTTCGGTCCATATGGCTATTGGCTTGGTCTTACTTCAGGTTTGACAGCGGGAGCTCTTACCCTTTCAGGCAGATTGCTTCTTATTCAAAAGAAATTCAAGAAAGGCTATATAAGAGAAATGAAAGCATGACAAAAGAGATCCGCTCTAACCTGAGCGGATCTCTTTTCGTATCATTTGTGGAATATTTTCCCCAGGACATCCTTGCCGCCAGTCACCGGGATGACCGTCCCTGTAATAAAATCAGATTCTTCCCTGCAGAGAAATTCTATGACCCTTGCCAAGTCTTCTCCGGTTCCGGGACGACCGACAGGAGTGGAAGGATCCTTTCTCTTTTTTGCATGTTCGATTATATCTTCTTTCCATTCACCTACTATATCACCGGGACAAACCATGTTGGCTGTGATCCCATTCCGGGCTTCCTCGATCGAAATTGTTTTTGTGAATGAGGTAAGCCCGGCCTTTGCAGCGGCAAAAGCAGAACGGTATATCCAGCCCGGGGAGGTTTCCACACGGTCATAGCCAAATGTGATGATTCTGCCCCAATTCCTTTCCCTCATTTTTGGAATCATTAATCGTGTTAAATAAAATACGCTGTTTAGATTACCATTTACTATGTAATTCCATTCTTCAGGTGAATATTCATCAAATGTTTTTCTTTCTTTTACATAAGGTCCAGCATTATGGATCAGAATATCAATTCCATCACTTTTTTCGTTTATTTCTTCAGCGATCCTTTCACAATCGGCAGGAATTGATACATCGCCTTTGATCGCAAATACTTCATTATGGTATGTATCACGTAAATACTGGACGAAGTCATTTGCATGGGGTTCATCATTTCTATAGTTAATGAATACTTTATATCCGTTCTTTGAAAATTGAATCGCTGTGCGGCTTCCTAATCCTTTAGCACCGCCTGTTATCAGAACTGATTTTTCTTTGTTCACCGAAATCCACTCCACAAAATCTTTATATTACCATACTAAGAATCATTTCAGTGAAATGCAAATATAAGCTGCCTGATTATTTTACATAAAAAAGAAAAAGCAGCCCCTTTATAGGGGCTGCTCGGTATATCATGTCTTATTTTGAAATGAATTGCTGTGTCCAATAGTGGCCATCTTCAACATATCCTACACCGATGTGAGTGTAGTTTGAGCTTAAGATGTTTTTACGGTGGCCGTCACTGTTCATCCAAGCTTGTACTACTTCTTCCGGAGTAGGCTGACCCATGGCAATATTTTCACCTGCTGAAGAATATTCTACGCCAAATTGCTTCATCATATCAAATGGAGAACCGTATGTTGGGCTGTCATGAGAGAAGTAATTATTTTGTTGCATGTCTTTTGATTTTGCTTTTGCAACTTTACTTAACTCAGCATCTACTTTAAGAGCCGGCAATCCTTGTTTCGCACGTTCTTGATTTGTTAATTCTACAACTTTTTGCTCATATTGGCTTAATTCACCAGTTTCAGCTGCAGGTTCTGCTTGCTGTTTTTGTTCTTGAGCTTGAGGCTGTGCCTGTTGTTCTTGAGGCTGTGCAGGAGCAGGTGCTTCTGCTTCAGGTGCTTGTTGTTCAGGTGCAGGGGCCTCAGCTTTTGGTGCCTGTTGTTCAGGTGCTGGAGCTGGAGCTTCAGCTTTTGGTGCTTCCTGTGGTTGAGGTGCTTGGCCTTTCAAGCAATCTTGAATATTGAAATTCTGACCATTCACGTTATATTTTGATAGAATGTCTTGGATATATTTATTTAAATCTTCTTGATTACCATTTAATTGAAGAGTTTGTACCTTTGTTTTTACTTGCTCTGGACTTGCAGCGTCAGCACTTCCTGCTGCTAGCGGCGATGCTAATAATGTTAATGCTGTTGCTGCTGATAACATTTTTTTCTTATTCATAGAGATGAATTCCTCCTTAGTGAATGTGTTGTTTTCTTGCTGCACATTCATCATAACACCCTTTTTTTGTTACATTTACGGGAGGAAATGGTAACTTGCTTGAAATTGTTCAGTTTTGAAAATCAATTTATCTAGCAAGTTGGCAATCTCAGATAAATAAAGGATTTGCTTCATTTACTTACATTTCCGTCAAAAGAATATTTTGTCTCATATAACTAAATTTTACCGAAAAAAGAATGTTGACACCCTTAAAAAGCAGGACTTTTTGTAACGGATATTACAAGTTGGTGTCATAAATCAGGGTAATTTAACCCATGGAATAGCTTTCTTTGCATGGTTCATCTCTTATCACACTTATATAACCCACAACGTTGAAACCTAAACCTTTTAATTGTCTTACACCCACATTGCACTCGACAGAAGAACTTCCAATTACGACAATCGGTCCTTTGGGAATTTCATGGGAATATCGTTTTAAGTATCCACATGGAATGGCTATGGATTGATCGCAGTTTGATTTGTATGAATCCTGATAATCCCGGACATCTATGACAATGTGAGAACCGCCCACTTCCTTATCACTCAGTCTTTTTACACGAACCGGTGCATAGCGATAGTACATCATATATAAAAGTACACTTAAAGGTAGTAATGTAATAAACAGCATACTATATCATCCTTTTCAATAATCTATGTTGAATTATATACCTTCAAGGGTATAAAGAAAAGGAAAAAGCTTAGAAACAAAATAATCTGAATGTAAAGTAATGGATTGGTGATTCCCTACTTCTTTTCTTTTAGATGTTCGAGCAATTCTATATGTATCCGGAGCAATTCGATTTTCGTATCAGAAGATAAATCGGACTCAATGATTCGTTTGGAGGCTGATATGTATTTGTCTCGGATAGGCTTCCTGGCACGCGGATGACTGTTTTCGTCGAGCAGCTCCCGCTTGATGGTTCCCTTTAGAATCTCTTCTGCGGACTTATTTTCTGAAAGCAATATCCGATTTTTCCAGATCGTTTGATATTCTTCAAGCAGAGATTGATATGTATTGGTACACATCGTAATCCTCCTTCACATATTTATTATTCAGCGGAGCATACTAGAGAAAAACAAAGAAAGGTGATTGTTATTATGACTACACCATATCGTTGTCCTAATTGCAGAACGAACCGGACCAGGTTTAACATCATTCAGCAAGTTCCGCAAAGTGTGAAATTAGATCCTCAGTCAGGACAAGTTGTCCAGCAGTATGAAGAAGGGACCCTTGACCCTTTTCACCTAGCCTATAATGGTCCAGAGCTGAAAGTGCAATGTGCTGCATGCGGACTTGTAGAAGATGAAATGACATTCAAAAAATTCGGAGAAAGTAAAAGTTAAGGTGAAAGGGTTAACCAATTTCAGGTTAGCCCTTTTATTCTGCCGGGGTGATTATAGATCATACACTTAAAATCAAATAAATGATCTTACGTGACAAATACACGATTCCAATCGCAAGACCCCAGCCAAACATCATGCCTGTTGTGAGTCGCAAAGGATTATTACTCAACCGCCACCTCTTCATTTGAGTATATCCATCAATAATCATCGGAATCATTAAAAGTCCCCCGCTTGCTAAGGTGTACACAGAAATAAAATAAAACCAATTAATAATGATGCCGATAAAAATCCCTGTCACGATGCCCATACAGCGGAAACACAAAGGAAATTGATAATTGCCTACAATAAAAGAGCGCTCGGGTATCCGGTGACAAGGCATGAAAGAAAGGGGAATGAATAATTTCATGGAATCCTCCTAAGGAGTGCAGTCAGGGCCGCAATCAAACGAATCACAATCCAGGGATTTCTTTCCTGCACCGGAAGATGGCAGACAATCAGGCATATAGAACGGCCAATCCCAGCAGTCATTTGTTGATTTTGCTCTTTTTTCTTTTTTTCTTTGATAGTAGTATACCGTTAAAATAAATAATAAAATGCTGATGGTAAGCAGCGATAAAAAGATACTCAATTGAAATGTAGTCTCATAAATGAATAAACCGGATAATCCGGCCAAAAACAAAATCAGTTCTAAACTAATCAGCAGAAATACCATGCTCACACCCCGCGACCTTATGAATGATCGATCTCTTCAAGTGATCGTATCATATTTGTTTTATGTATCCCTTCACCGATTATGACAAAGTTAGTCTTATATTTCATATCAGCCTGCATGAATAAAGGCATTCCATATGAATATTGAAACATCGTAGGATACTTTTTGCCTTTGAGCGGGATGTACCCTTTCATTCTGTAAATCGTGTCCGGCTGTTGTTTTACCCAATTTTCGAATACTTCACCATCAACCTCGCCTTTAAACGTATATACCACCGCCTGAAGTGAAAGGTGCTGCCCTATTGTGGCTTTATCAAATTCATCTATTTCTTTTATCGTTTTTGTTGCAAAGATATCAGTCATTGATACTTTCGCGTGATTCGTTAAAAAGACTTTCGCTTTCAGGTTCAACTGCTGTAATTCATATATGAACATACCTTGTTCCATTTCAGTCAGCAGATCTATTTTATTCGCGATGATAAATTGAGCATGCCGGATCTGTTCTCTCATCAGATGCAACACTGACGGACTGAATTGTGACCGGTTCTTCCACTGCTTTCCATCCACGACAGTAATGATTCCTTTGAAATCAAATTTATCTGCAAACAATGGTGAAAGAATTGAATCCACTACTTCTACAGGGTGTGCCGCCCCTGTCGTTTCGATGATGAGTACGTCAAATTGTTCGTTGACTAACAGCCCTTGTAATTGGGCCTCAAGCTTATCTGATATTGTACAACAGATACAGCCGTCCAGCAGCTCCCTCATTGCAGTATCTTCTTCCACTGCATCACTGTCAATCGAAACACTGCCAAGTTCATTCATTAAAACAGCCGGCTTTTTATTTTCTATTTTTAATGTTTGAAGGACTTGTTTTAATAATGTTGTTTTTCCACTTCCAAGAAAACCTGATAATATAAAGACTTCTTTTTTCATCTGTATTTCCTATCCTCTCTATATTACAATCTACATTTCTTCATTCTATATAAAACCTTAAGCAAATACAATGACATATCAAACCTTGATTGATTGTTCTAAGGGTGTACCGGAAAGTTATATAATAGAAGAAAGCTGTATTCTAATAGATAGAAGGGCGGGGATTTCCTTTGTTTTATGAAAAAATTGTACCGTTAAAGCTGCGGGATTTTCTAAAGAATCCTTCCCATGAATCGTTAAAAGATCTATTACTCCATAATACGGGAGAAACTGACTATGTAGATTTCAAATCAGATTGGATCGAGGTCTCCAAGCTTGCCAAGCATGTATTGGCCATTTCCAATTCTGGAGGAGGCTGTATTATAATCGGGGTTATGCAATATGATGATGGATCCATTGAATTGAAAGGGTTATCTGAAGAAGAGTTTTTGGATAAAGCTGATGTTGATAATAAACTTCAGCATCTGCTCCCTAAGTATTTACGATATAGGACCGAGGATTTTCTCTTTACAGAGAACATTCATCCCCTTTTAAGCATGAAACGATTTCAAGTGCTGATTATAGACTATGATCCCAGGTATGTCCCCTATACTTCTATCGTAACAAGAGGAGAGCTTCGATATGGGGCCATTTATGTCCGCCAAGGGACCAAAACCATCGAAGCAACAAATGATAAACTGGTAGATGTGATTCTGAGAAAAGTACAATCCGGCGGATCCGACAGTGACGAACGTACTCTCCAGGAACACCTGGAACACCTGAAAATACTTCAATATGAGTATGATCATTCCGAAGACGATAAATACAAAAAATATTTATATCAGTTGATTGTAAGGAAAATGAAACGAATTGAAAACTACCTGGATCTCGACTCATCGGATTTTTCTCCATCATGAAGGTGTGAATACTTATTGAATAAACTCATTAAGTGCATCAAGGTTGGCATGTTCATTCATTTCCAACACTTCTCCTGCCCCTGGTTTTGATACGTTTTGGTAACTCCCTTCAACAGGTATCCGGATGGTTTCAACAGTATCGATCGGATGAAACATGAATGATAGTCCGTGTTTCATTACCTGATCAATCGAGAAAGTTGTATCAACTTTTTCAAAGCCTTCACGAAACAATTCAACTGCTGTTGAGATACCTTTTCCAGATTTTATTTGAGCCATGATATTTTTTTGAGCCAGAGCAATAATTTCCTGCTGCCTGTCCACCCTCCCGAAATCACTTGATATGTCCCCTCTGAAACGGACATATTGCAAGATTTCTTCTCCCTTAAGCAATTGTTTGCCGGGATCTTTAGCCCACTTCCAATGATTGATCATCCCTTCAGAAATAGTAACCTGAACACCTTCCGGGAAGATGATTCCCACCATATCAATAAAATCTTGAAAATTGAGGTTTACGGTGTGATTTATCTCAAGATCGAAATTTTTCTGCAGCGTTTTCTTTACTAAATCATTGCCGCCCCATGCATAGGCATGATTTATTTTGCTCTTTCCATAACCGGGTATCTCTACATATGTGTCCCTCATGATGGAAATGAGTTTGATTGTTGTATCATTGGGAACATATTGGGCAATCATTAACACATCCGCTCTTTCGGCCTCATTTTTCCGTTGATCCGAGCCGAGTACGAGCACATTGATGGGCTTTCCTTTCTCTGCATTACTTAAAGGAAAAATGGAGTCTGTTCTTTCTTGATTTCCATCTGCACTTTTCACACTTACATCTTCTTGCATTTCAGTTATTTCAGAAGGTGCGGAGGAGTCATTCATCACTACATATATTGTGAATGTCAAGACCAAAATCAGCGGAATTACCGTCCATTTTCTAAACATCATTATCACCTCCAACTTTATTATCATTGTTGGTCATATGTATTTCTTCTATACAAGTAAGTAAAAGGGAAAACAAAAAAGATCTCAGGGGTCATCCCTGAGATCTTTTTTGTTATTTCACGAATTATTTTAGTACCTCAACGGCTTTTTTGAATTGAGGATCGTTTTCTTTCAGTTTTTGACGGAGCTGGTCCATAAGTTTCACCGTTGTCTCGCCTTTAAGTATACCTGTGGCTTCAAGCTTATTCTTTTCCTGGAATTGCTGTACAGCCTTTTTCGTATCTTCATCGAAGTAGCCGTCCACATTTCCTGGATTCAATTCTAAAGCATTCAGCATCTGTTCAGCGGCTTTCACAGAATCGGACATATCACTTTCTTTAAGCTCTTTATCTGGATTGATGAAAGGAAGCTGTGCGTAATCAGGCATCTTCACTTCATGATCAGGAGTGATTCCTTTTTCATGAATCCAATTACCTTTTGGCGTCAGCCATTTCGCAGTGGTAAATTTCATATTGGAGCCGTCCTCAAAATTCTCTGCTGTTTGAACGGTCCCTTTCCCAAAGGTTTTTGTTCCGACCAATGGGATATTGTTGGATTCACTTACTGCAGCAGCTAAAATTTCTGAAGCGCTGGCACTGCCCTCATCCACCAGAATGGCTGTTGGTACATTCACTTTTTGTCCGCCTTCAGACACAAACTTCTCAACTTCCCCATTATGGTCTTCGACCTGGAAGAGTACTTCCCCTTCCGGTACAAACAGGTTGGAAATCTGAATTGCCTGATCCAACAGGCCTCCCGGGTTTTGTCTCAGATCCAGTAAGAGCTTTTTCATGCCCTTATCCTGCATTTCATTCAAAGCTTTGACCAACTCTTTATATGTGTTTTCGGAGAAGCTTGTAATCTGGATTTCAGCGACCCCATTGTCCTTCATTTCAGCGTAGACGGTTTCAATCGGAATCTCATCTCTTGTGATTGTGACTTCCATTGACTTCTCTTGGCCTGGGCGCTGAATCGTCAGAGTTACCTTCGTTCCTTTCTCACCTCTGATCAAAAGGACTGCGTCTGTAACCGACATGCCCTGGATACTTTCCCCATCCACTTTCAGGATTTTATCGTTTGGCTGTAAGCCTGCTTTTTCAGCAGGTGATCCTTTAATAGGGGATACGATCGATATATATCCTTCCTTCTCTTGGATCTCGGCCCCGATTCCTTCAAAAGAAGAAGAAATGCTTTCCTGAAATTTTTTGGCTTCATCCTGATTCATATAATCGGAGTATGGATCACCGACGCTCTCAAGCATGCCGTTGATCGCTCCATTGACCAACTTTTCCTGGTCCAGATCTTTATAATATTTTTCATTTAATTTATCGTATGCTTCATACAGCTTATTGAACTCCGATCGTTCGGTGACACCGACGTTTACTGCTTTCTCATCCCCGAATGCCAATGCGAAAGTCGTGATTCCAGCGGTAGCAAATACAAGAAAAAAGAGGAGCATTACAAATTTGAATTTTTTTATTTTCAGATAGCTTGATTGATTTTCTTCCTGAGTCACTGATTGTTCTGTTGATTTATCCTGTTCCAAGGCTTCCACCACTTTCATTGCTATGTATCATAAGAATTTCCGTTAAGAATATCATGAATATCCAATATGGACAATCAGATAACTTCTTTATTCTATCAGCTTTTATCACTTAGCGAAAGGAATATCCATCACTGTCCTTATGATGCGTCAAAATCGTCGTAAAAAAACCTACAGTACTTATCGCGAACAACGAATATAAAAATGATTCCAAACCAATAATCGACCAGCCTATCAGCAAAACGATGCTGTCTATTGCAAAAATCAATTTGCCCGCATTGAAACCGAAGCTCTTACTTATCAACTGGGCCATTAAGTCTGTTCCTCCTGTAGCTGAATCACTTCTAAGCATCAGTCCAATTCCCAATCCCACCAATGTGCCGCCCACGAGAGCGCTAAACAAAGGGGGGAGAACATATGAATCATACCACTGATAAAAAAAGTCGATCATGAAAGAAGACAGCCACAACCCGTGTATACTGTTATAAAAAAGGGTTCGATCTTTGACAAAGGCAATCACATACAGAGGGATGCTCAACAGGATGATTGTCAGCCCAGGCTTGAACCCGAACCAATAATGAAAGATCAACCCGATACCGATCATGCCTCCATCGAGAAAATGATAGGGCACAAAATACAGATTGATCCCAATACCTATAAGAATGCTTCCTATCACCAGAATAAAGAATCCCTTGAACATATGTATTCCCCCAATATAAAACATTTGGACAGCCTCTCTTATTATTGTTTATGAGGGAAGGTGATAAAAAAGTCTTTCTATTTTACCGGAGGATTTATGCCATCTTCTTTCTTCTGATCATTTCGACTAAAAGGGTCAACACCGGGATTCCGATGCCGAACAATATTTTATAGGATACCGATATTCTGATGTATTCTGCGAAGTAAGCACTACTTGGATAGACAATGTTTCCTAAATACCATAATACGATTCCAAGAGGCACAACAATCAAATTTACATTTTTAACCGATAAAATAGAACAAATACATTCACAGCTCACATAAAAAGTGATTAGCAGTTTAACAAACAGGCTGATGATCCAGATTGCCGCGATGAGTACCTCCAATCTCTGCAAAAAATCTGCTATATTTATTTGCTTTGCCAATAAGAATGTAGGGTAGGTCTCCATGGCAGCAACCTCCACTCCCAAAACACCAATAACCAAAATAGTTAATACCACTAATGAGCTGCCCCCTATTAAGGAACCTCTAATTATTGTTTTGGATACATCAACTTTTCGGTTCACATGGGGAATGATGAAAAGAAAAACAAGAAACTCCAAAAAAGGCAATGAAATAAATGGCAATGAAAAGTGAAGGATGTTTTTGATTCCCGCTGCACCAATGGGTTCAAAGTGGAGCAACTCAATATCAGGGATCAATAACAGAACAAACAGTACAAATAGAATTATAAAGGTAGGATAAATAGTTTCCGCCAGACGTGAGATTACCTCGATCCCTAGCTTCACCCCGTAAACTATCGGGAATAGAAACAGAAGATGAATATATTCCTTTGGGGTTTCAATCATGATTGACTGTGTAACGAAATCCCCCATATTACTAAGGACTTGTGCACTTAGGAAAAAGAAGAATAGAAAGTAAATAGCGTTCACAAACTTCCCTACCCACTTTGTATATACTTGTTCGTTTGCCTCATAAATGGATCGGTGTTTTAGGACTTTTGACATTTTCATGTACAGCATGACGATTAATATACCAATCGTTAAGCCAATAAGCCCTGAAATCCATCCATCATTTTTCGCCTGGAGTAATGCCGGGGGAATTAACAATATGGAACTGCCGCACGTAAACATGATGACAAGGATGTGAAGTTGTCTTGAGGAAATGGATTGTTTCTCAGTTTGCATTTCCTTCTGCCCCTTTCCGTGCAGGCTTTTTTTTCTTTAACATGATGATCAAAAGAGTACCTAAAGGAATGACCAAACCAAATAATAGGGAATATGAGAGTATGACCTCAGTGACAAACATTGAAAAAAACGCTGTGTTGGGATAGATGTATACTGAAAAATACAACACACTCACCCCCACCGGATAAAGGAGGATCTTTTTATTTTGCAGGCCGAATACTTCTCCCAGCCCAATTACTGAAGAATAAAAACAGATGGCCACCTTAAAAAATAGACTGATGATCCAAACCGCTGCAGCAACCACTTCCACCCTTTGTAAAAAGTCAGCAATATTTATCTTCTTTGCCAGTACATAAGTCGGGAATTGAAGAAGGGAAGAAAATGAATACCCCATTACAATAAGGATAAGGAATGTAATGAATACAAGGATTAATCCTCCCAATAAACCTCCAATAAGAAAGGACTTTCCTACTTTCTTTTTCTCATTTACATGCGGGGCGATCATCAAAAGAATGAACAGTTCCAGATACGGTACCGTCAATATGGATAGAGAACCATTCAATACAGGCTTTATCCCTTCTCCTAATACAGGCTCGATGTTTCTGAATTGTCCTTCAGGAATCAAAAAAATGATTAAAAACGTCAATAATATCAGGAAGGTAGGATAAATCACTTGCGCAGACCTTCCAATCACTTCCAGACCTTTGCTGACCCCGTAAAGGATCGGCACCAAAAATAATAAATGAATATACATCTTAGGTGTTTCAATCATGACTTGAGTTATCATAAAATCACCTAAATTACTTACCACTTCACATGTTAAAAAGAAAATGAAGAAACAATAGAAGAAGGAAAGCGCCTTTCCCAGGATCTTTCCGTATGATTTCTCGAAAATCGAAAACAGCGAATCATCAGGATAGGCTTTCATTAAGCTGATATACAATAGCATGATGCCCACCCCAAAGGCCACCCCAATGAGCCCTGATATCCATCCATCATGCTGACTCGCCTGGATCAAAGCCGGAGGGACTAACAGAATGGAACTGCCAATGGAAAAGAAAAGGACTAAAAGTCTGAACTGTTGAGGTGATATCTTTTCAATAGTACGATCCATATTATCTCTCCTAGTCCTATTTAAACAAACTGTTTAGCCATTGTGTCATCGGTTTGAACAGAAAAATGACAGCATTTAATGGATTGGGGACTTCCAAGTGAAAAGCATCGGCAGCAAAGAGGGCAATGCCGCATGCAAGAATACCTGAATAGACGATTAATTCTTTCCGGTTTTTCTTTAATTCTCGGAAATCAACGAAAAACATCAGTATCGAAATAACGAGGATTATGAGTAAATTGACCATGGTCATCCCCCCTTTTCACTAAGTGATTGCCCTAGTGAGCCTGTATTTCTCATTTTTGCAGATACCTTAATTTCGTATTCGATTTCAGGAAACAAATCTGCCCATCTGTCTTCATTTTTCCGCCAATATGAAGGTTCTTTTCGATGTACGATACTCCCGAAGCCAAGAGTATCTGATTTGAACTCCTCTTGAGATACTTTGATCGTATCCTTGATTTCTGACTTTATCTTCTTGGTTAAATCCTTTTCAATCTCTGTTAATATCTTTAAATCCGAGGGATCAAGTTCACACTCTACATCCACAAGATTCCCTTCTGCTTCTACATCGATCTTGATTTTCGGTACATCGTTGACCAGTTTAGCTGTCAGATTGGCTTCTGATCTTATAATTTCCACTGTAAGATTTCCGTCTTTATTCATCGGGCATGACAATAGTTCTGATGTACTTTTCATCCTGCCTTGTGTATAGTTGTATCCCTTACTTTGATCTTCGTTAAACCAGCCGATAATTTTGCTCTCTTTAAAAACTGCAAGATTATCAAGCTTGAGATAAGTTTTTGGATCTGAGGTTTCAGTATTAGGGACTTGAGAACCTGCTTCAGCATCCCCCTTCACCTTGACTCCAGATATGACCAGTTCTTTACCCTGGGTTTTTAGATCTTCCAGGACCTCATCAAATTCATAAACCGTAGCTGTACCGAGATTCTCATTTGAGGAAGCAAGCATGGATTTTAATGCCATCGCAGGTATCGGTTCGAGATAAGTGAGTGTGGTCAAGATCTCTCTTGCACTATTTTCTTTAGCAATCATCACGTTGAAATCTGTTCTGAAGTCATGATCTCTTATTAGAGGGTCTAAAAATTTCGATATGTCTTCTTTCACTAGCTCTTCCTGCAGGACCAAAAGCTGCACGTGAGCAAAATATGTTTTTCTCGGCGTTGACTTTGTTAATTTTCTCCATGCTGAAAATAACGTCTCCCCTTCAGATGAAATCGTACGGACCGTTGAGCCGATTGCTCCCTTTTTTGTCGCTTCTGAAGAAACTGTGGGATTGATCAACTGGACGGTAAACCGAAAGCCATCATCCGTTTTATCCAGCCCAATGGCCAAGGCGATGACCAACTCACTAAGTTCACGTCTATTCCAACAGCCTGTCACAATACTTAACGCTAGTAATAAGATTAAGGAAATTTTGAGTATCTTCATTTTTCACCTCGCTGGATTTCTTACTCTTCAGGAGACTTTTTTACTGATTGCTGTCTTGTCAAATTCGTCTGATTGATCAGACGTGGTCTTGTCTTCAACCATTTTAACGGCAAATGAAAAATGGAATCCCTTTGGTCTGTATGATTATAAGGAGCAATCGGAGACATATAGGGTATGCCGAATGACCGAAGGCTGCATAAATGTATGACCATGACGAACAGACCTACTGTCACACCGAATAAACCAAACGTTGCAGCCAGCGTCATAAAGACAAATCGAAGCCCGCGCACTGCAATTGCAAGATTATAGGCAGGAAAGACAAAAGTTGATATAGCCGTTATTGCCACAACTATGACCATCGCAGGCGTGACGAACCCTGCTTCAACGGCCGCTTGTCCAATGACTAATGCCCCGACGATAGAAATCGCCTGCCCAACGGCTTTCGGCATTCGAATACCGGCCTCTCTTAGAATTTCAAACGTTATTTCCATGATCAATGCTTCTACGAAAGCCGGAAAAGGGACTCCTTCCCTTTGTGCCGCCAATGTAATAATTAAGGGTGTCGGAATCAATTCCTGGTGAAACGTTTTAATCGCGATAAATAAAGAAGGGCTCAACAAGGCAAAAAAGAAGGCTACATAACGAAGTAACCTTATGATCCCAAAATCCGAGCGCTGGTAGTAGTCTTCTGCCGATTGAAAGAATTGAGGAAATACTACTGGAACCAACAACACAAAAGGAGTTCCGTCCACTAGTATCGCCACTCTTCCTTCCAGTAAACCGGCAGCTATCACATCTGGCCGTTCTGAATTGAACATCGTAGGAAAAGGAGATAGTGTGCTGTCTTGTATAAGCTCTTCAATATAGGCGCTTTCCAGAATCCCATCGATATCGATTTCACTTAATCTTCTTCTCACTTCACCAATAATATCTTCACTGGCGATTCCTTTTACATACATAATACTGACGTCAGTCTGTGTATACCTCCCAATCAGATTGCATTCAACCCTTAAATCCACGCTCTTAATCTTTCTTCTCACAAGGCTGGTATTCGTCCTGATATCCTCCGTAAAGCCTTCCTGCGGTCCGCGTACCACACTTTGTGTTTTAGGTTCGGTTACATCTCTTTTATTGGGGTCTTTCGTCTTTGCAATCACCCCGCGATTATATCCGTCAACAAGAATGACTGCATCCCCTGAGAGAATCGCAGAAAACACCTCACTAAAATCTTCACAATAACCTATATCTCCTATAGTCATGATGGAGTCGCCCAATGTTGAGATAAAGTTACTTCCATGCTTTTCGTCAATATATCTTTCAGACCATTCCATCACTGACTTTATGACACTGTCCTGAATTTGCTGTGCCCCTGACAACCCGTCAATATAAATGATGACCATTTGGAGTTGGGGGTGAGGCTGAAGGTTCCTTGTGATGACATCTCCACTATCTCCCAATTTACTTCTTAAATAAGTGATATTTTTATCCAGATCCTGGTTTAAGGATCCGAGTTCATCATCACTTAAATAGTCATCGACTGCAATCGGCTCTTCTCTTTTATATTTAGGATTTTTTTTCTTTTTTGGAATGATTTTTATCGGAGACATGGATACACCCTCCTTAGCCTGGTCTTTTAATATAATGTCTGCAGTTTCCTTCCAAATATTCACTATTACCTGAGGTTAACATAATGAATTTATTTTAAATGAATAAACTGCATGGAGATTTACCATACTTTCACCAATACATCTTATACATTTCCAAAATAAAAAAGGCAGGAAGCTCTTTAATTGCTTCCTGCCTTCTATCATTAGATTTTTTTCACATTCTGAAAATATTCTTCCAAGGTCCAGTCATTTTCGTGAATGACCTTGGCAGCTTCCGGTCCAACGTATCTAAAATGCCATGGCTCATATTGGTACTTTGTTATATCCACTTTGTCCTCAGGGTATCTGAGGATAAAACCATATTTATAAGCATTTTCCGCAAGCCATTTGCCTTCTTTAGTTTGACCGAATTCAATATTGACCTGAAAGTCATTACTTTTACTGGAAATATCGATTGCAAGTCCTGACTGATGCTCGCTTTGTCCAGGGGGAGCAACGGCCATTACGGCTTTTTCTTCACCGAACTGCTTGATTTCACGATTCAACAGCATTTCTTGATATTCGTATGAACGATAACCTGAAATAGCTGTCAGAAAAATCTGCTGAGACTCCGCTGCTGCAAACATCTGCTCCAATGCCCTTGCAGCTTCTTCACGGATATAGGCCTTTTCTAGTTCCTGGTTTCCGAATACGAAAGGAACCTCCGGACGTACTAAATCTTCCGGTTTATACTCACCTAGCGCAAATTCTTTATTTACCAGCGCAAGGATATTGGCAGGATTCTGAATTACCCTCTTGCCGTCCACTTCCTTGACATTGTTAAAGAATTTCGATTCCAGTTGTAATTCGGGAGGAACAGATTCTTCTGCCGGAACTTGTTCATCGGTGTCTTCCTCAGGTGTTTCCGACGGGGATTCCGTAACCCCTTGATTGTTGTTTTCTTCTGTGTTCTCAGTTTCTTCCGTCTGTTTTTTTCCTAATAAGTTCTGGGACCATTCTTGTGCTTGCTGACACCCTGATAATAAAACAAGGGAGCCGGCAATAACCAGGATGACCTTTTTCATACTTTCACCTAGTTTCTCTATAATGTTACATCCTCATATTAACATGAATCCTGTATCATGTAATCAGGATAATCCTACTGAAAGATGCACTTGAACCACAATAAAACTGCTTACTGTTGAGTAAGCAGTTTTAAGTAAGCGTTATCTTTCTAAATTACTCTTTGATTGCGGCTTCGAGAGCAACTTCGATCATTTCATTGAAAGTCGTTTGTCTCTCTTCGGCTGAAGTTTCTTCACCGGTTAAAATATGGTCGCTGACTGTCAATACAGAAAGTGCGTTTCGTCCATATTTTGAAGCTAATGTGTAAAGTGCCGAAGTTTCCATTTCAATGGCTAGAATTCCATATTGAGCCCATTTTTCATGTTCAGCATTATCGTTGTAGAACATATCTGCTGTAAATACATTTCCAACTTTTAAGCTCAGACCTTTTTCTACACCACTGTCGTAAGCACGTTTCAATAGATCGAAATTTGCTGTAGGGGCATAATCGATCCCATTAAAAGTCAAACGGTTCATTTGCGAATCAGTAGAGGAAGTCATCGCCAGGATTACATCGCGTACTTTTACATCCTTCTGGATCGCTCCACAAGTACCGACGCGGATCAAGTTCTGAACATTGTAGCTTTGCATCAATTCGTTAATGTATATGGAAATGGATGGTACACCCATGCCAGTTCCTTGTACACTGATTCTTTTTCCTTTATACGTTCCCGTGTATCCAAACATGTTACGTACTTCGTTATAACATACCGGGTTATCCAAAAATGTTTCTGCTATGTATTTTGCTCTTAACGGATCTCCAGGAAGTAACACCGTTTCTGCAATTTCATTTTCTTTTGCATTAATATGTACGCTCATCTTACAATTCCTCCTAATAAAGACTGTTGAAGTACTATTGTAATCCTTTTTATTAGCATATGCAACGATTCGCAAGTTCACGGATAGGAAGTCATAAACTGGTAAGACTATAGACAGAAGGAGGTATGGTCATGACGAAGGAAAAAATGAGCAAAAAACTTCAGCAGGCTGTTCAGCATGCGAATGAAACAAACCCTTCTACCCGCTCCAGAACTCAACCTAACTCTTCAAGAACCGAAAGGCTAAAATCTTAACAAACGAGGAGGAATCCTTTTGGGTAAAAAGCACAGAAACCGAATTAATTCGCCAAAGAAGAATAATCATATTCCTAAAGAAGCACTCGAGGCAGAACACAATGCCCATGCTAAAGAGGAATCAACTGTAAACAGGAAAAACGGACCTGGTCACCACATCTGATCAAAATCAAAAGGAAAGATTCCCTGATTCATGGAGTCTTTCCTTTTTTTAGAATTTAGTGAAGGAGGATACGATTGACCCTTTTCCATCCATTCGGCTGCAATCGGTAGTAAAAGTGACCCTTTCTGCCCTCGTCGATAAAAATGATATCACGGGTGGCGATATACCGGCCTTTGTAGTCACCTGGAATAAGGTCGGGAACATTAAAAATCCTGAATGTTTCGTAAAGTGCCTCTTCGTGATTATTCGCTTCTATTGAGATTCGATACACCTTCTGGTAGCCCTTTTCTTGTCCGTACTTTGGAGTTTGAAAGACGGTAATGTCATAATTGGACCTCAGCATCTTTGGACGTTTGATTTTTTCAAGTAAAAGCATGAGCACCCCTCCGGTTAAGTTGTACTCATAATATTAAACAAAGGCCTTGTCGAATCCTTCATCAAAAAATAGGAACCTTTGTCGAAACCGATTAAATGAATCTGTCGATGGTTTCTTTCAACTTTGAAGATAGATGAGGCAGATCCGATGAACGGATGGTCATTTTCACCATGGACTCATCCATTTCAAGTGCTTCGGCCAGAAATCCGCCTAGTCCTCTCGCTCTTCGATCCACTTCAATCAGAACATCGGCCTGTTCCTCAGATTGATTAAGGAACATTAATTCAATTTCATCCAATGAACGTTGATACTGTCCATTCACAGGGACGAATTCGAACTCCTGAATGAAGGGATAACGACCTCTGAAACGGCGGGGAGCCTGTTCGCACTCAACCTTGCGTATTCTGAACCCCAAATCTTGAACAGATTGAAGAATAGCATTGATCAAGTTATTCGGAAGAATTTCAATATAATCTTTATCTTTTGGATCTACCGCGTTTTTTATATCCAGTCCGGTAGCGACCCACACTCTTGTATTACCATACGTAATTGGCGTTTCAAAGGGCAGAGTGAAAGAAAATGGGAATTCTTTCTTTTCATTTTCCCCAATTGTGAATGGTTCTGAAATTTGAACCTTTTGAATAGGAGCATAATCAGTATATTTCTTATCATCGGACTCACGAATATAAGTAGTGTAAAGAGTCAAGTAGATCGAATCGATGGTTTGTGATGTACTTCCCCCCTTGATTTCCACTACACCTTTTGCTGTTTCCCCGGCTTGATAGCTTGATTTTTCCAATTTCGTATCGACAGTTGCTGCACCAATTCCAAATGACGCAAATACTTTATTAAAAAATGACATGACAATTCCTCCGGTTTCAACTATTTTTTTGATATCTTATTTTGATCAATTCATCACGAGCTTCTTCTGCATTTTCAAAAGGCTTGTCATTCCTGAGCAGCTTTTGGATCAGCACCCTGGTTTCGGGAGTGATCTCCAATTCTTCCTGCCAGCTTTTTTCCTTTCGTTCAATGGGCTCATAAGAAGAATAAAGCAGGAATAACAGAAAATGTCCAAGGGCGTATAAATCACTCCTTGCAGTCTTATCCCTCATATAATCTTTATGATTTCCGGGCTCTCTTTCAGACTCCGTCTCTATCTTACAGGCCAGCCCGAAATCGATGATATTTATTTCCCCGTTATCCCACAATATATTCGGAATCCGCAAATCCCTGTGAACATATCCTTTTCGGTGGATATCGATGATCAAGTTCACTAATTTGATGCCTATTTCTAAAGATTCTTCTTCTGAATAGGTTTTTCCTTCTGTAAAAATTAAATCTTCGAACGTTTTGCCTCTCATCTTTCCCATTATGAAATATGGAGTCTTTTTATGAAAACCACTTTCAAATACGCCAGGAAAATGGGGATGATGCAGTTTTTTCAAGACCGATGTTTCGTTATCCATGTATTGCCTGTGGTCAGAAAACAACTTTTTATATGGCCGGATTCTTTTCAGTACGGCTTCTTCTCCAGTTTTGATATGTCTAACCGTGTAAGCGGTGCCGTAGCTTCCCTTCCCTATACAATCAATAATCAGATGCTGATGGATTTTCCCGCCCTTCTTCCATTTCATTTCAAAGCTGTCAACCATTCTTCGAAACAGGGATTGTATCATTACTAAAGCCTAGCTGCTGAAAAAGCTTGAAAAGAAACTTTTACTCTTGTACTTTTTCTTATAATAGTGATGACCGAAATGTTTATGTTTTTTGTGCTTGCCCCATGAATTACTCGAGCTGTAGTAATGGGGTTTTGAATGAGAACCTAACAGACTTTTTAATATTTTCTTCAGCATACCTGCTACCTCCAATAATTAACTTTCAATATCAGCACTTCCTATATATACGGTTAGATGGTTCGCTTGGTTTCAAAAAAGTGATCTAAACAAAAAGGTCCGTCCCTCAGCATTTGTTAAAGCGCTGAGGGACGGACCTTTGATTTGATTTATACGTCCTCTTCCCATTCCTCGTCGATGATGCACTTGGCAATCAGATACTCGAAGGTTATGTCTGCTAGTTCTTCCAATTCATCTTCAGAAGGTACAAAGCCTCTTTGCACAAGTTCTTTCATGAAGAATTCGGCAATTTCTTCAGTGTCGATAAAGACTTCTATCTCCCGCATTTGATCGCCCCCTTTGATTCTCAATTTATGATGCCGGCAGCTTAGTTATGCCAGCAGAAAAAAAGTTTTCATAAGAGATTTAGGACAAGCATACACTTTACCATTAAGATTAGAGGAGCGATAGTATGTTGACGTTTATTAAAAAAGGCCAATCCACTTTAAAAGAATTAGAGAACGGGGAAGGGAAAATTGCAGCCTGCATGCAATGGGTACTTCGTACAATTTTGATTTCCTTCTTATTGATAAGTGTTCCGCTGTTTTTATATATTATGTGGATTATTCCTTCTCTTTAACGGCAGAGTGAGAATTTGCATGATTTTTTAATTGTTCGAGTACATGCTCCATCTTCTTTTTATATGTGTTATCGTGAAAGAAAAGATAAAGAGCTTTATAGTCATTATAGTAATCGAGCAGCTGGTCAACCCAGCTTATTTTATGTGAGGGTGACTTAAGGAGTTTTGTCTTTGAATCTTTTTTTTGCGGGAATACAAAACCGTATTTTTTAATAAACGCCTCTGCCTGCTCTTCATCGGCTACGAGAGTAATTTCATCTTCATCTGCCTCCAGCCATTCCCCGTCAGTGATCCTCATTAATTCGTATATTACATCTTCCCACGCATCGTCTTTATAACGCCAGATTTCCGTCCTGAATCCGACGACTTTAAATAGGTCCTCTTCATACCCTTTGACAATGACCAGATCCCCAAATAGAAACTTATATTCGATATCGATTTGTTCTTGTTCGAAAATATATCCGTCATACGATTCGAGCAGTTCAAGTGCCTTTTCTTTAAATAACCCTTCACTTTCGTTTACTTCATAAAGGAATTCCCCATCCAGTTTCTTTATATTTGTAATTTTCCCAACTGTCCCGTAGATGGTCACGACTACTGTTTCCCCTACCCTGAATCTAGGCTCTTTTCGATTCTTCATTCTCCCCTCACCCTTAATCGCCTTTTTTATATAATATGCAAAAAACGCTATAACGGGATACAAGAATTCGGTTTCTCCGCTCTCCAGTTAAATCTATACTCATACCCAACTTTGAATGAAGATGACCTCTCGGTATACAACCCAAAATTATATAAAAAGACTGACTTCAGTTGAACGTATAACTTCAGTCAGTCTTCCCTCTTACCCTTTTTCTTCTATTAAATATTGATCCCAAGCCCGATCGAAGATGGACATACTGTCTAAGTATGAACCATTCATTTCGAGGTATGAACTGATTTCATCATAAACCTCCGATTGTTTCGGGAAGCTGTGATCATCATAAGCCGCGTTTGCAAACTTAGTAATATCATCTTTAGCTGTCGGCTGTCTGTATTTCATTAAATAATGATAAAAAGATTTTCTCATCCGATCACCTATCCTTTACGAACTGTTCTTTTTTAAAGGATAGCGGATGATGAAGCATCCGTAAAGGATACCGTTCGTCAAAAGCGAAAATAATTTTTCTTCAAAAATCTAGGAATCTTCAGAAGTTCTTCATACGTAATTTTATTTGAAAGCCCCTTGGTGTCGATTAACATCAATTGATCTTCTATTTCATTGATGATATGCTCCTCCTGATATTCCATTCCGCATGTTCTGCAGTGGATTCCCGGTACCTCGGCTATTGTAATGGCCCTCGTCCCGTCCGGAAGTTCCCAATACACATTTCCCTTTTCCTCCGCGACATTATCTTCACCGCACCATTCGCATCTTCGCTTATTTTCCATCGATGGATTCTTCCTTTTTACCATCATTCATTTTTGCAAGCATCGCTTTATGTTTCTTCTCTTTGAGCTGGTCCCGTTTGTCCCTGAAGTCCTTCAAAGAATTATGGGCTGGATCTTCTTCGTATTTCTTTCTCCGTTCTAACCTTTTTAGTCCACTCGGAGTCAAAGAAGCGTGTGTATCATTCATCAGTCCGGCAATCCCGATGGTTGGATCTTTAATGTCTTCGTCATGATAAATCCCTTTAAAATAATCATCCGCTCTGCCAGGTACGTACCCTTGCGGTTCTGGGTATGTCGATATCACCCCTTCAAAGTTACGGACAACCACTTTGGAGGCACTTTGTGATATAAGGTAATTCGGCTGAAGCGAAATTTTCCCTCCTCCACCTGGTGCATCCAATACGAAAGTCGGTACTGCATATCCTGAAGTATGACCTCTTAAGCCTTCCATGATTTCCAGTCCCTTGGCCACCGGTGCCCTGAAATGTCCGATCCCTTCTGATAAATCACATTGATAAATATAGTAAGGCCGCACTCGAATCTTGACAAGGTCATGCATCAGCTTCTTCATGATCGGGGTGCTGTCGTTGATCCCGGCTAAGATGACGGCCTGATTCCCCACAGGTACTCCTGCATCTGCAAGCATTTCACATGCTTTTTTTGATTCTTCCGTGATTTCAATCGACGTATTGAAATGTGTATTCAACCATACAGGATGATATTTCTTAAGGATGCTGCATAGATTTTCTGTGATTCTCTGAGGAAACACTACAGGGGCCCTTGTACCGATTCTGATGATTTCTACATGAGGGATGTCTCTGAGATTCTTTAAAATGTACTCCAGAATCTGATCGTTGATCAATAAACCATCTCCGCCGGACAACAAAACATCCCTTACAGCCGGCGTCTCACGAATATATTGAATCGCTGCATCAAGTTGTTTTTTTGGAACGCCCATCCCGATTTGACCGGAGAAACGTCTTCTAGTGCAGTAACGGCAGTACATGGAACATTGATTGGTAACTAGAAACAGCACTCGATCAGGGTATCTGTGTGTCAAACCAGGTACAGGAGAGTCCTCATCCTCATGTAAAGGATCCTCTAAGTCATATTTGGTTTTGTGGATTTCTTTTCCGATCGGCACCGATTGCATTCTGATTGGACATCTTGGATCATCCTCATTCATTAACCATGCATAATAAGGAGTAATATTTAAAGGGATTGTCTTTGTTGAAATCCTTACTCCTTCTTCCTCTTCAGGAGTTAGATTCACCACTTTTTTCAAGTCATCAAGTGTCCTTATCGTATTGGTCAGCTGCCAAAGCCAGTTATTCCATTGTTCATCGGTGACGTCTTTCCAAAGCTCAATGTCTTTCCAGTGTCTCTTTGGTTTATACAGATTCATCCTCAATTCATCCACCATCTTTCTTAAAGTTTCACCCTAAGATCCATATGATGATCGGCCCTTTCCATCAGCCTATGTTTCGTTTATTGTTTCGGTTTATTGCCCTAAATCCTTTTCCCATATATTCATATCTTCCATTTTGTCGAAGATATAACAATTGTTAGCGAGCCTTCCTCTGTACTGATATCCCCTTTGATGAAAGACAGCATTCATCCCATAAGATAGTGCTCTTGCAATGGTGTAGGCACAAAATATACCCTGTGACAGCAATTCTTCCTCCAACTTGGCAATCAAATTCTTCATGAAACCGCCTTTCCTGTATTGAGGAAGGGTAGCGCAGTCAGTAAGTTCAGCATTTTTATATCGAAAATCAATTTCTGCAGATGCCGCACTGATCACCTGGTCATTTTCTCTGATGCTTACAAAGATTGTCCCTTTATTCATTGCATCCCTTATATATTGGGGATCGTGCAAAGGTACGGGATAAAGCTGAAATACACTCTTGTAAAGATGGGCTAAATCTTCAGCATCATCGGCCCCCGCCAACAGGATCGAATAATCTATGTCCTTTTCAGGGGGATTCATTCGCAACTTCTGGACGGAACTTAGAATGTCATCTTCTTCACTCCAGTATTTGCTTGTACGGCGCTCATCCTTTATGAATTTTGACATGAAATGGGCGTTGTCCCCGTTAAAATAATGGGTGACCATACCTTCATGAACAAATCCCATTTCTAATAGAGTTTTAAATTGATATTCCCTTGCTTTGATGATAAGTTTTTCACACTGAGCAGATTGAACCTCATTTTCTAAATAGGTTAATAGGGATAGTAGATTTCCACGAACTTCATCCACCCGAATCCTTTTGTTTGTTCCATCCCTGAAAACGGAAGCAGTAAGTTTTGATTGTTTAATCGCTTCATATTTCTGCATGGCAAGCACCCTTTTTTATCAACATATGAATTGGATTAGAAGGTTATGAAACAAACATCAGATTAAAAGAACAACCAATCTTTCATCATGGCTGTTCCAGCTCCATTGTTTTTTTCTAATATTTATTATCAACGAATCAGGTTATTCTTCGTTGTTACACCAATCTATGATGAATAAAGTAAGGATTTCTGCAGTTTGAAATACTCTTTCCAATTCGATGAATTCATTGGCGTCATGAGCAGCTTCCGTCGTACCCGGACCAAATACGATGACAGGGATGCCTCCCCCTTGAGAAAGAATTCCCCCATCTGTTCCCCAAGGTGAAGCTTCAATGACGGGTACATCAGTCATCACTTTTTTAAAGCAGCTCTTTAACTGAAACATCATAGGATGATCAGGTGATAGGTCACTTGGCTGCCACCTTCCGCCAAACCACTCGATTTCAACTGGATGATCCTTAAACCAGCGATCATCTTCACCCAATCTGGAAAGACAATGTTCAAATTCCTTTTCAACCCGCTCCATCGTCTCCCATGGGGCAACCCCAACTCTACCCTCGATCACCGCCAGATCCGGTACTGAGGATGGCCATTTTCCACTTTCGATCTTCCCTATATTGATTGGTAAGGGAATGGGGACATTTTCATATAGAGGATCATTTACTCTCTTGTTTCTCTCTTGCTCAAGATTTCTCAGGGCTGTAATGACACTGCAGCCTTTTTCAATTGCATTAATCCCCTCATACCTGGTGCCCCCATGTGCCGCTTTCCCCTTGATTGAAAGCCTGAACCACATCGATCCCTGCTGTTTGGGGAAAATCTTCATATTTGTCGGCTCTGGTATGATGGCCCCGTCCGCTTTATAACCTCTGAGCAATGCTGACAAAGTACCAGTTCCACCGCTCTCTTCTTCTATTACACTCTGAAAGATGATGTCCCCTTTCAAAGGAATTTTCAACTCTTGTATCACCTCTATCGCCAATAAAAGCGCTGCAGTGCCTCCCTTCATATCTGTTGAGCCCCTGCCATACAATTTCCCCTCGATAACAGTGCCGCTGAAAGGATCGTACTTCCAGTCCTTTCTGTCTCCTTCAGGAACGACATCAATGTGTCCATTTAAAATCAGGCTCTTACCGCCGCCGGTCCCCTTCAATAAGGCTGCCAAGTTGGGATTTCCTTTAAAGTCCGTACGGTCACAGCGATAAAACGGATGCTCTTTCAATTCTTGTTCTTGTACTTCCCATATATCTAGCTCCAACCCCAGCTCCCTGCATTTCTCAATAATAACCGCTTGTGCCTTGTATTCATTTCCTCTGATGCTATCTTCCTGAACCAATTTCTGCAGAAATTCCACAGTGCTTTTTTCTTTTTTTTCCAGCTTACTTTTTATGAGACGATGGACATCATTCAACTTGATCCTCTCCTCTCCACCCCTTATTCGGAATAAACCATTTGAGGGCTTGTAATAAAATCAGCTTCCGTGGAATCTTTTATTTCTTCTAGTGTGTACGGATGGAAAATCTCTATCAATGTTAATCGGGCACGATCGACCGTGAACACTCCGCGATCAGTGATGATCATGGAAACACATTGTTTTGCCGTTAATGGCAATGTACACTCTTTGACTAATTTACTGCGATGATGTTTATCCAAGTGCGTCATCAATACAATCACTTTTTTCGCTTTGGAAGCTAACTCTGTGGCTCCTCCCATACCGGGTACTTTTTTACCTGGGATGATCCAATTTGCCAGGTCCCCCTTTTCGCTTACTTGTAAGGAACCAAGTATGGTTAAATCGATTTTCCCTCTGCGGATCATTGCAAAAGCTGCGGCACTGTCTGTATAACTCCCCCCGGTGATTAATGAAACAGGGAACCCTCCTGCATTGCACAGATTTTCATTCTCCATGCCCTTAGAAGGTGCAGCGCCTATCCCTACAATTCCATTTTCTGAATGAAAAATCACCCCATACCCTGAAGGGAGGTGGTTGGGTACAAGTGAAGGGATGCCAATACCAAGATTGACGATCATTCCTTCTTTTACTTCCTTAGCAGCTCGCATTGCCAGTCGATTCTTTATTCCCATATCCATTTCCAGTCGACTCCTTTAGAAGATACAATATGATCCACAAATACTCCTGAGGTCACCACCTCTTCAGGATTCAAATCTCCCGTCTCCACGATTTCTTCAGCCTCCACGATGGTTATATCAGAAGCCATAGCCACCAGTGGATTTGTATTTCTTGCACTTTTGTCATAGACGAGATTTCCAAACGGATCAGCCTTTTTGGCAAATACGATTCCTATTTGAGAGGTCAATGCGGACTCAAACAGATATTGACTTCCTTCAATCTCAACAATTTTCTTCCCTTTATTTAAGTAAGGATCATCTATCCCTATCTCGGTTATGATTCCTTTGAGTCCCACACCGCCAGCCCTGATCCGTTCAGCAAGAATTCCTTGAGGAGAAAATTCCACGTCAAGCTTTCCTTCACTCATTAAGCTGCCTGCAATCGGATTCGAGCCGATATGAGAGGCTATCACTTTTTTCACTCTATTATCTGCAATCAGCTGACCGATCCCTATGTGAGGAAAGCCTGTATCGTTGCCAATGATCGTCAGATCTTTTATCCCCCAATCCAGGATGCTCTTAATGATGGTCGGCGGCGAACCTACTCCCCCAAAGCCGCCAAACATCAAAGTCATATTATGATCGAACAGGGTCTCGATCTTCTCATAGCTGCATATTTTTTTTAGATGTCCACACATTTTAATCCTCCTTCCAATTCTTTTTGATCGTTTGAAAGGTGGAACGTAACCTTTTATAAACTTCCTCAAGCTCCCTTTTCGAACTGTTCAATGGCGGTGCGATAATGATAGCTGAACCCTTTCTCCCATCAATCCCTGCTGCTGCCGGATATAGAAGGATTCCGTTTTCAACACCCGCCGCGACGACAGAAGAAGTAAATGCCCCCCCCGATTCTTGGTTTGTGAGTTCAAATTCAATCCCCAACAATAGGCCTCTGCCCCTTATGTCGCCTACAAACGAAAAATCATTTTTCAATTTGTGCAATAAATTTTTTAAGTAGGTGCTCTTACTCTCCACTCCATCAATGATCTTTTCTGACTCGATGAGCTTCAGGACAGCCAGTGCCGCAGCGGAAGAAAGAGGATTACCGCTATATGTGTGCCCGCTCATAATGATTCTTGTCCCATTTAAAATAGGATCCATCACGTTTTCGGATATCAGTGTTGCCGCAATTGGAGCATAACCGGCACTCAACCCTTTCCCCACTGCTACGATATCCGCATCTATCCCCCATTGTTCAAGAGCTAAAAACGTTCCGGTTCTTCCACAGCCGGTCATGACTTCATCAGATATGAATAGAATCTCGTTACGTTCGCAGATTTCTTTGATTCGTGAATAATATTCCATCGGAGGTGTGATTGCCCCCCCTGCAGCTCCTATGATCGGTTCTGAAATGAAGGCCGCGATATTCTCTGCACCAATCCTGTTTATCATGATCTCAAGCTGCTCTGCACAGGCCAGGCCACACGAAGGATAAGTCTTGCCAAACGGACAATTCGAGCAATAAGGAGGTTCGATTACCGGCCAATCCCCAATGATTGAATCGAAGCGTTCCCTGCGGACAGGATGACCTGAAGCTGATAAAGCTCCAAACGTTATTCCGTGGTAACTGAGCCACCTCGACAAGATCCTTCTTTTTGCCGGTCTGCCTTTTTCCTGCCAATGCTGCAAAGCGATTTTTATCGCTGTTTCCACTGCTTCCGAGCCGCTGTTCACAAAGAAACTCCAGGGATATCCTGTTTTCTCATGAAGAAATGCGGCGAGATCTTCAGCAGGCTGATTGCTGAATTGTGAACGGTAGACGAACGCCACTTTGCTTCCCTGATCCACAATCGATTGAATGATTTCCTCCATGCCATGTCCCAAATTTGCAGTGACAGCTCCGGAACACGCGTCAATATATTCCCGACCTGACGTATCATACAAATAAACACCCTTCCCATAATCAATCATCGGGTAATGGTCACCAATCAAAGGTTTAATTAAATGTGAATGAGGCATAATCTCCCTCCTGAAGACTCAATGTCAAGCTCCCTTTTCATTCGTCCTTGGATTCACAAATGAAGGATTCTTACTTACATTCATATGTTTAGAAATAGGAATCTTTCTTTGCATTTCAAAAAAACTGCAGGAACCGAGTGACGAGATTATCCTTAAGGAAAAACCATTACGAAAGACCCATCCAATGTACTGAAAATTGATTGAAGATACTCTCATCAATGTTTGCCTTTAGATAGAGTAACGTAATACACAAAACCAATTGACGAAATCGAATCATTTATATATCAACTTTTACGCACCTTACAACATTACCGATAACCACAAATAACGAACATAAACCAACAAATAATCTTATTCGTTCGATTATATGTAAATTTGATAAAATTCTTAAAAATTCGACATAAAGTCTCTAAATAGACTAGATTAATCAGTATAATATGGGTAAAATAATGGTAAGTTCATCCTTTGATGCTACTTTTTTCACGTCCAGGAGGGGGATGCAGTGATAAAGAAAAAATTAAAATCACCAATCAATTTGCCAAAAGGGAAGAAAAAGAAAACCAGCAGGGAAGAGAAAAAGAATGATCGGGGATTACTTACATATTTTCGTACGATCCGTGGAAAAGTCGTTCTTTCATTCGGTTTACTGACCGTTGTCTTATTAATTCTTGCCTCTACTTCATACTACAATATGATGAAGCTAGAAAGTGAAATTAAAACATTAATAGAATACGATATGAAAGTGGATACAAAGGTAAAGGACTTATCTAAAGTATTGAATGACATCGAAATCGGTGAACAGGGGTTTGTCATCACAGGCGCAACAGGGTTTTTAGCCCCATACGGAAATGGCAAAAATCAGGTTGAAAACCACTTTAAAGATTTAGAAAGCCTGTTGAAAGATGACCGGGAGCAGCTTGATAAACTGGAAAAGATCGAAAAGCAATATGAATTCTGGATCCAGTTTGTTGACAGGGTCATTGAGACGAGGAAGGATGACGGGCTTGAAAAAGCTGCAGCTTTAGTAGAATCAGGTACAGGAAAGAAATACCTCGATGGAATCCGTTCTTATGTGGATATGATTGTAGTCGACCAGGAGAAGGACCTTAGCAAAAGGATAGATTCATTGAACCAACAAGTCACTTTATCTAAAATTGCGACAATCAGTTTATCAGCATTCGCTGTATTATTAGCTGTATTCTTCGGTTTCGTTCTCTCAAAGAACATTAAAACCAATGTCAAGAAGATCAGCCGCTCTATTTTGGAAATCGCTAATGCCGGCGGTGATCTGACGAAACGGATCAATGTTAAATCGAAGGATGAACTGGCGGGACTCGCTTCAGACACAAACCAGCTCATCGAAGGCATTTCGGTATTGGTCAGACAGGTCTCTGAGATGGCGGAAAATGTTTCAGCAAGCTCTCAGCAGCTACTGGCTTCTGCAGAAGAAACTTCAAGGACCATCACCTCCATCGCGGAGACTTCAAGTGAAATTGCAGCCGGGACTGACCAGACAACAATGAAAATGTCAACTTCATTTGAAAAAATGAACAGCTTGGAAGAAGCTGCCCGTTTTCTGTTCGATCAGGCTGATTTAGTAAAACAGACGGCAAATGATATGAGGATGGTAGCTGAAAAAGGCGGCAAGTCGGTTCAAGCTTCTTCTACTAAAATGATGAATATAGAAGAAACCATGGCCAACACAAGCCACACAGTCGAAGCTCTAGGAAAACGTTCATCACAAATCACAACGATTATTGGCACGATAACTGAAATCGCAGAACAAACGAATCTCCTTGCGCTGAATGCCGCTATCGAGGCAGCTCGTGCTGGTGAACACGGCCGCGGCTTTGCAGTAGTTGCGGATGAAGTAAGAAAGCTTGCCGAACAATCACAACAGGCAGCAAAAGGAGTTACAGAAATCGTGCACAGTATTCAGGAAGAAGTGAATGAAATCATCAAACAAAACTCCGAGGGCGTGAAGGAAGTCATTTCAGGGGTAGAAATCACTAATGAAACAAACGCTTCCCTTGAAGATATTTTGAATCAGACAAACAAAACGACTGTCGTTGTGAATGAAATGGTGGACCATATTCAATCGACACTCAACCTCAGCCAGGAAGTAGCCGATTCCTTCGCACAGGTAAACGAAATTGCAGCTGCTACTGCAGCGAATACAGAATCCACCGCAGCGGCATCCGAACAAGGTTCCGCTGCCATGCAAGAAGTCACTGCAAGTGCTTCAGAATTGTCACAGCAAGCCGAAAAATTAAAGGAACTTATATCAAGTTTTAAGATATAAAATCCACGAAAATTATAAAGGTGCCAAAGCATTGAGCTTCGGCACCTTTTTTTCACCATTCATCTTATTTACAGAAACATACAGCTCCGATAATGATCAACAAAATAAACAATACGACAATCAAGGCGAAACTATTGCAATAAGCTCCAGCAACAGGATAACCATACCCCGGATAACATTGAGTATGACTTGGTTCAACAGCACCTTTATACATACAAATCTCTCCTCATTTTTTATTTACACTTCAATTTATGTCAATAGCCCGGCCACTGTTTGTGCATTTGCCTATTTTGCCCAGAAAAGAATTCTTTTCACCATAAAGGCTTTTTACTATACTTAGATTACGTATCTTGAAATTGTTCATGAAGAGGAGAAATGAAAGATGAAGTGGTTTATTAAGTCGTTATTAAACGGCATATTAACAATTGTACCGATTGCCTTAGTCATTTATGTTCTGTATAAAATGTTTGTCTTCCTGGATGGACTGCTTGGAAATGTAATGAAGCCTTATTTAAATCAAAACTACATTCCTGGTGTCGGCCTGCTTGCCACCATCATCCTTTTGACCCTGCTGGGCTGGTTATCAACAAAATTCATAACAGGTGCCATCATCAGCCTGGTAGATATGGTCCTTAATAAAATTCCATTTGTTAAAACCATTTATTCAGTCATCAAAGACACCATCCATTCTTTCATCGGAGAAAAGAAGTCCTTTTCAAAAGTTGCCCTGGTTAAAATGCCAGGTACCAATATGAAATGCCTTGGGTTCATAACAACTGAACACCTTGGTGATCTGCACAATGATCTTGCAGGGCATATTGCCGTATATGTACCTCAAACCTTTCAAGTAGCAGGTGTCACTTTCCTTATCCCAAAAGAAGATATCGAGATACTGGATATCAAGTCCGAGGAAGCGATGAAATTCATCTTATCGGGAGGGATGGCATCCAAAAAGGAATAAAAGTAAAAAGGTGTGTCCGTACCGCTTGAGAGCGGTGCTGACACACCTTTTTACACTTGCCTATTGGGCTGAAATTTCCAATACTTCCTCTTGGCCTGCCGTTACCGATACAGCTTCTTTCTTAACCAACTCACCCATATTGTCTCCATTTGTCAAAATGATAGGGGTAATCGTACTTTTTGCTTTTTCTTTTACTAAATCGAGATCAAACGTAATAAGGGCATCCCCTTTATTTACTTTTGAACCTTCTGAAACGTGTGCTTCAAAGCCTTCCCCATTCATGGAAACTGTTTCAAGTCCGATATGAATCAGAATTTCTGCGCCATTCTTAGCTTTGATTCCTACAGCATGCTTAGTAGGGAAAAGCTGCATGATTTCACCATCTACAGGGGAAACCACTTTTCCTTCAGTCGGTTCGATCGCGATGCCGTCGCCCATCATTTTTTGAGAAAACACCGGGTCCGGAACTTCCTCCAACGTTTTGACAGTTCCTGTCAACGGCGCTGCTGCGAGTACTGTTTTTGGAGCTTCTTCTTTTTTACCAAATAGCTTTTTCAACATATAATCTTCACCTTCCTATATTAAAATATATACACATATGTACACCTGAATAAACATGCGGTATTATTTTAGCACATATGTGAAAGTTCTCACAACACTACAATATATTAAAATAATTTTTTGTATGTTCCGTACCCTTCTTCCTCAAGCTTTTCATATGGGATAAATCGAAGAGCAGCAGAGTTGATACAATAACGGAGGTTTGTCGGTCCAGGACCATCATCAAACACATGCCCTAAGTGTGAATCACCCTGCTTGCTTCTCACTTCCGTCCGGACCATGAAATGGCTGCGGTCCTCTTTTTCATCTATTTCAACTTCATCGATGGGTTTAGTGAAGCTAGGCCAGCCGCACCCTGCATCATACTTGTCCTTCGAGCTGAATAAAGGTTCACCTGAGACGACATCAACATAGATACCATCATTAAATTCATTCCAATATTCATTTCTGAATGGTGGTTCCGTGCCGTTATTTTGAGTCACTTCGTACTGGATAGCAGATAATTTTTTCTTTAATCCTTCTTTATCCTTCATTTTTCTCCCCCCAATTTTCTTCTATGAAAGCCACCCTGCCTGAACCGCGGCTGTAGCGGTCATAGTGCACAGGATTCTTCTTATAATAATCCTGATGATATTCTTCAGCCGGATAAAATTCTTTTGCTGGGAGGATGGCTGTAACAATCGGTTTATTGAATTTACCAGATTGTTCAAGATCTTGCTTTGATTTCTCTGCCAGAATCCGCTGTTCTTCATTATGATAAAAGATGGCTGTCTTATAAGAATGACCTCTGTCAAAAAACTGGCCGCCTGGATCTGTAGGATCAATCTGCTGCCAATACACTCCAAGTAATTTTTCAAAAGGATACACTTCTGGATCGAATATTATCTGAACCGCCTCGTAATGCCCCGTCGTTTCAGAACATACTTCCCGGTAGGTGGGGTTAGGAGTGCTGCCTCCTGTATATCCGGAAATGACACTTTCAATACCGGATTGCTCATCAAAGGGTTTCACCATACACCAAAAACACCCTCCCGCAAATGCAGCTTTCTGATACTTCTGCTCATCTGTCATTCTCATCAACCTTTCTTAGAGATAATTAGACTTTTCCCTTTGTAAGAGATTTTAACTCATAATAGTGAAAAATAAAAAGAATGCAGTTCGAAAAGAAAAAGATTGATCCCGTACGGTCAAGGATCAATCTTTTTACTATTATTTCAGCTTACGCTGCTTTCCGATGTTTTTCCATTTTTTTCGTTCTAGGGACTCGAGTCTTTTGTTCCCTCTTCTTTCCGTATACGCGATTTCCCTTTGGAGCTTCTGGAATTGACTTAATCGGTTTTGGTCAAGTTCACCAGTGAGGATCGCTTCTTTGATCCTGCAGCCTGGTTCCCCATCATGGGAGCAATCGTTGAACCTGCATGACATAGCCAGTTCTTCAATATCATTGAATTGAGTGGACAAACCCTCGGTTCCCTGCCATAGCTGGATTTCCCTCATTCCGGGTGTATCAATGATGGAAGCCCCATTTCCCAAGAGAAATAATTCTCTATGAGTGGTCGTGTGTCTCCCTTTATCATCGGCTTCCCTGATTTCTTTCGTTTTCTGGACAACTGCATCGATGAGAAGATTGGTTAATGTGGACTTCCCCACACCTGAGGAACCGACTAAAGCCACTGTTTTTCCCATTTCTAAGAATGGATTCAATTCTTCGATTCCTTCTTTCGTAATCGAACTAATGGTGAGAACTTTCACACCATACAATTTACTTTCCACTTCTTTCTTTTTTTCCTCAGCATTCATGCAAGTGTCAGCTTTCGTCAGTACAACTACGGGATTTGCCCCACTTTCCCAGCAAAGCAATAAATAGCGTTCAATTCGACCGATGTTTAATTCATCATTCAAAGAGGAAAGAATGAAAATTGTATCAATATTGGCTGCGATAATTTGTTCTTCGGCTTCCTGACCTGCTTTCTTCCTTGAAAACTTACTGATTCTTGGAAACACTTTTTCAATGAAGCTTCCATCTTCATTAAGCTGTACCCAGTCTCCTACCGCGGGCAGGTCCTCTCGGCTTACAGCTTCAAATCGAAACCTGCCTGAGATTTTACACAGTAATTCTTCGTTTTGAGTCATGACCCTATAGGCGCCCTTTTGCTCCGTCACGACTCTACCAAGCTTATTAACTTCTATATTTCCTTCTGTTAATGATTCCATCTTGCCAGTAAATATTTGTGTTTTCATTTTATTCAATGGTAATCCTCCCTAAAGTAAAAAAAATCCATTTGCGCTCTGCACGCCAACGGATTTTTTGTCTTTAGGGTATAAGAATACCTCTAAATTGATTTCCCGAATAAAGCGGTATGTTGACATGCAGAGACTGTTTTTGATTTATGCGGCTCTTCGTTAACTATTCTCATAAGTCTTTTCATATCACACCACCCGCTTTCATATAAGTTAAGTACATTATCTCTTAAAGAATACAACAATTCAAGAAAAATTTTCTATTTTTCAGAAAAATTCTTCAAAATAGGTATTTTCACCAATCCACCTCACCTGCATATTCTATTGTGGTGAGAAAGATTAAAGGGGAGAACGTATAATGAGCAATCAACAGAATTATTTAAAAAAAGCGGCTTTATATGATGTATTGGCTGGATATTATAAATACAGCAATCCTTCCATGCACATCCATTATTATAAAAAACACCTGAAGTATATGAACTTAGCCCTCAAGGCGCAGCAAAGAGAAATGAATCTATCCAGTCAGCCTTCCTATGTCAGAGTACTCCATGCAGTACCTGACGCCCCAAATGTGGATATTTATGTTAATGCAAATCGTATATTAAGAGATGTTGCATTTAAAGATATCAGTGATTACCTGACGCTGCCGGCAGGTAAGTATCATATTGATATTTATCCGGCCGGCAATGGGGTCACCACCCTGATCAGCAAAAAGGTGAAGATTGAACCTGGAAAGGTTTATACACTTGCGGCAGTCGGCACTTCAAATAAACTGCAGCTGCTTCCATTCATTGATGATCCATCTGTTCCAAGCGGGGAAACAAAGATAAAGTTCATCCACCTTTCACCTGACGCTCCGGCAGTGGATATAGGTGTTAAAGGAGGAGACACCGTATTTGCTGATGTTTCATTCAAACAAGCATCCGAGTACTTGAACCTGACGCCTATGACGGTTAATCTCGAAGCAAGAATTGCCGGTACAAAAAACAAGGTACTGGATATACCAAATGTCAAATTGAAACCCAATCAAGCCTATACCATCGTTGCTCTGGGATTGGCAGAAGGTGAACCGGAACTGGAAGCACTGCTGTTAAAAGGCTAAAAAAAGGATGACCGATCCGGTCATCCTTTTTTAAATATACTCGAGACGTTTCAGTCCTTCCGATGATGTCAAAGAGCGACTTTACCGGTGGGCCCTCAAATGCTTGTCGGGGCTGAACGAGCCGCCTCCGCTTTTCTTATTGAGCTTGATCGACTGGCACTAATAATCTAAACATAATGTTGTCTTCTTCTAAATTAAATTCCTTCGCTCTCACTTTGATATCACTTTTCAGTTTCATATCCTGCAGGGATACGTAAATCAATTCATCATTCGGCTGGATTTTCACCCAATCAGGAAAGTTATATGAATCCCTGATGACTTTCAATACATAAGATACCGGCAGGTTAAGAGAGCCGACTGAAATCGATTTCTGTTTAAGGAGAATATCCCCATTCTCCAATGCCTTGGGTTCAAATTTAAGCTCGAAATCAATGTCTGACGTGAATACTGGAACAGATCCGTGTAATTCCACTTCATCTTTTAACTGTACGTCATATTCAACTGGACCTTTAAGTCCTTCTTCTTCGATATAGTGCCCAATGATAAGGTTCAGGTCGTGTTTATTAGAGCGTACGTCAAATCCCACTTCTCTATTATTATTTGCTTTATTTTGAGGCAGTTCATCATCCTCAGCAGGAGCAAAAACCATTAACAGAATAATGACAAATCCTGCAATCAAGGCTCCCAATAAGGAAAAAAATGCTACTTTCCACTTATTCTTCATGGCGGCTGCTCCTCTTCTAACTAAATATGGTCAATTGGTCAGTCTTGCAATTGTTTCCCCTTGTGAAAGACTCATAAACATCCGGTCTGCGATTAATTTATATCCTTCATCGTTTGGATGGAAATAATCTTCATACAACAGGGTATCTCCACTGTCGATGAATAAATCGTCGATCTTTATGAACAGCGTTTTATCGTAGCCGCTCAATACATGCTCACTTGCACTGTTCCAGTTTTGAATGATTTGGTTCACTTCATCAATTTCTGAGAACCATGTATTGAAAGGATTATATAGTCCCACAAGTACAATCCCTGCATCAGAATTATAGCTTTTAATCGTACTCATGATGTTCGTAAGCCTTTCTTGATACAAACGTTTCTCTTCCTGGAAAACCTCTAAACTCAGGTGAGACAAGTTTTCCCTAAAAATCTTCATCACATCGTTTCCACCGATCGTAATCATGACCATATCAGCTTCTTCGATCGATTTTTTCACTTTGTTTTCTTTTAACCGTTTAAGCAACTGATCCGTTCGATTACCCCTGACTCCATAATTATGGAATTGGGCATTATTAATTCCATCCATGGACTCCATTTGATTCTCCAGGTAAGGCACATACCCCCCGCTCTTTGTACTATCCCCTACTCCTTGAGTAAGAGAATCCCCAATTGAAACAATCTTTAAATTTTTCGGTATGAAGCTTTCATTCGGATTATCTTTATCCCACAAGGAAACTTCCCTTGTTACATGTTCTGCTGCATCTTCCAATGAACAGCCAGATAAGAGAAGAACAAAAGCAAGCATGAAGTATGCTATTCTATTCATCCGCTTCACCTCGCTCACAGTATAATGTTATTATATCACGACAGTATATACGTAAAACCTTTGTTAATAATACATAAACTAATTGTAAACTGCAGTTATTTTGCCCTACTATTCAATCGTTGGACAGACAGCCGCCTATTTACTTACTTTAGTATATGTAACTAAATGAAAATTTGAATCATATTAAATAGTATGGGTTTTGATAGCATAAAATTCAAAAAACGGCGAAGGGCCAGCCCCCCGCCGTTTCTTTTAATCTGTATAGTACATGAATCCAATTGCACCGATTCCAGTATGGGTACTGATGATCGGTGTGGTCTGTAGTATTTCATAATCTTCGTATCCGGTTTTTTCTTTAATCTTATTCTTGAGATTTTGAGCAAGCTTCAAACCGTCAATTTCAACCAGCCCGACGCCGAGTATCGTTTTCCCTTTCACGTCTTCAACAAATTGTGACGATAAGTATTTGACAACCTGCGTATGGCTCCTTACCTTTGCTACAGGGGTATACTCCCCTCCGGCCAAAGAAGCAATCGGCTTGATGTTGAGCAGGGAGCCTATCATTGCCCTCCCTTTGCCGATTCTTCCTCCTTTCACCAGGTTTTCCAGGGTATCCACTACAACGAACAAGTTCGTATTCTTACGGATATTCTCAATGGAATGCAGGATTTCCTCAAGAGTTTTCTCCTTCTTAGCAAGCTTGGCAGCTTCGATAACCTGAAAAGCCAGTGCTCTTGAAATGAATCTTGAGTCTACAACTGTTACCTGTGATGAAGACATTTCTGCTGCAGATTGTGCCGATCGCACGGTTCCGCTCATATTACCGGTCATGTGGATCGAAAGAATAGTCGATTCATCTTTTCCTAACTCATCATACAATTCAAGAAAAGTTCCTACAGGAGGCTGCGAACTTTTAGGCAATTCCTCTGATGCTTTCATTTTCTCCAAAAAACTTGAAGGGGTTAGATCGATTCTATCTAAGTACGTTTCTCCATCGATTGTAACCGATAGAGGAACTACATGTATGTCCAGGTCGCTTATTTCCTTCTCTGTTAAATCTACTGTTGAATCTGTTACTATTTTAATTTTGGTCAACTTTGCCACATCCTTCTACCATATCCCTTGTATTATAACGTTAAAGAGTCAGGATTAAAATAGATTTTAACAATTGATATCGTATATCATTCAGTATATGTATACCCAATTTCCACAAAGAAAAAAGGACATTCTAAAGAACGTGTTTGCTTTAGAATGTCCTTGCTACTTGCTCAAGCATTATTTTTTAATTCATCGGAGTGATAAATTTGTTCATAATCCGACCATTTCATTGTTTTCTTTAGGTATTCTCTAAAACTGTACACTGGTTTCCTGGTCTGCTCTTTCAAGATTTTTGAAATGAAAGCATGCAGTTTCAGATTTACTCTAAAATAGAGCGGGCTGTCTTCCTTTAGCACAGGGACTTCTAAGATTTTGACTTTCCTTCCATACTTTGATTTGAACTCAATGGTTTTTGTCAGCAAAGTATCAATCCTCATTTATACCCGTTTATATCCCTATTATACCTCATTAAGGATGCGTAAAATGTCTAATCTTGCGAAATTAAAATTTTTTAACACTATTACTGTCACAACACCGCTGCCCGATTCCGTGCAAGACACCGCTTTTCGCTGGCTGGTGCTGTTTCCGAATCTGGGATATTAATTTCAGGCAGGGTTGATACAATCCATTACATCATTTTTTGGTGAGTTGACCAGTTTGGACACCTGGTAACTCTTCATCTCTTCAAGAGGAAATGGTTTCAGTACTGAGGATGCTTCTTCGAATGAATATTTATCTGTGTTCAGCCATCTTTCAATTTCATTATTATCGCTTAGCATAACAGGCATCCTGTTATGGACGGGATTTACCAGGTCATTGGCTTCTGTCGTGAGGATCGTGGATGTTACCTGTCCATCACTGCTTCGGTCCCATAGAGCAGCAAAAACAAATGGTTTTTCACTTTTGAGCTGAAAGCGGACGGGGACTTTTCCATCATCCTCCTGCTTCCATTCATAAAATCCATCTGAGAAAATGACCATCCTTTTCTTATGGACCAATGAGCGAAAACTTGGTTTTTCTAATAATGTTTCACTTCGTGCATTGATCAGCGGCTTCCATTTATTCGTATTTGCCCAGCCAGGCACGAGGCCCCAAAGTGTTTCCCCCGCTTTTCTTTCACCATTGTTTGAAATGAGTGAAAGCACCTTTTGAGAAGGGGCAATATTGTATCTGGGAGAAACTTCTTCGATGAATTCATCTATTAAGAATTGACTAATCAATTCTTCCAGGGGAGTAGTAAGAGAAAATCTTCCACACATAGAATCACCTCTATATCCTTTAACTTTTTCTAGAAATTGTTACAATGGCCCGGGTCTGTTGAGGTATAACTATCACCTTTAACTGAGCGATTCTTAAAAAGAGGGTAACCTAAATTACTCACAAAAACAAGAATCGCTTTGCTAAATGGTTGCAGAATTCGGTAAAGACGATTACGATAAAATAATAAACTTACGGTTTAACTGAAAGGGTGCGTATTCTTGACATATGACTTTGATTATTCCAATTGGAAAGAGGAAATTGCCAATGCCATCACTCATGGTATCGGCTTCATATTAAGCATCCCCGCTTTGGTCATGCTGATTATCTTCTCCGTTGACAGGGGATCACCATGGCATATCGTCAGCTTTTCCATATTCGGGGCATCGATGATCCTTCTATATTTATTTTCAACTTTGCTGCATAGCTTTAAACCGTCAAAGGTCAAGAACCTATTCGCAATCCTTGATCACTCAGCAATCTATATTTTGATTGCAGGGACCTACACCCCTTTTATGCTTGTAAGTGTAAGGGGTGCACTAGGCTGGACACTTTTTGGGGTTGTATGGGGGCTTGCTGTCGTAGGCATTGTATTTAAATGTTATTTCGTTCAGCGGTTTCAAGTGGTATCGACTCTTTTCTACCTTATCATGGGCTGGCTCGTCATCATCGCGATTAAACCGCTTTATTTTAGTCTGACAGGCGCAGGGTTCTCTCTTTTATTAGCCGGCGGTATTATGTATTCTATCGGAGCCATCTTTTATGTGTGGAACAAGCTTCCCTACAATCATGCGATTTGGCATTTATTTGTTTTGGCAGGGAGCGGCTGCATGTATTTCTGTATATTGTTATACGTATAACGCCAAAAAAAGGTACCGTAGATGGAACGGTACCTTTTTTGATATTATTTTTTCACCTGTCAAACACCGCTGTTGATCTCCTTACAACTTCCGGAAACAAAAAACTATACGTTGTAACAGAGGCGTTCATTTATTTGCGGTCATAAGTCAAGAAGTAATAATCAAATGGGTTTTTATCATCCTTGGGACCCTTTTCCCTGCTTATCAATTCCCATTCCTCTTGATCAAATGGAGGGAAAAATGTGTCTCCCCCGAATTCTTCCTCTATCAGCGTAATATAGAGGCGGTCCGCAAACGGAAACACTTCCTTAAAAATTTCCGCTCCACCAATCACAAACACTTCTTCATTTGAACTGCTTTCAATTTCAGAAACCTTATCCACTGAGTGGATGATCGTACAATCTTTTGCTTTGTACTGCCTATCTCTTGTGACTACAATATTTTCTCTTCCAGGCAGGGCTTTCCCGATTGATTCGAATGTTTTTCTTCCCATCACAATCGGATTCCCCATGGTGACTCTTTTAAAGAAAGCTAAGTCCGCAGGCAGGTGCCAAGGGAGTTCATTGTTTTTTCCAATCGCTGATTTCGAGTCCATTGCGACGATAAAAGAGATCATACTTTACTCTTCCCCTTTCAAACATATTCCGGAATTAATCCGGGCCATACCTTCAAGTTGTCATTATACTGCAACCGGTGCTTTGATGGACGGATGAGGGTCATATCCTTCCAATTCGATATCCTTCATTTCAAAATCAAAAATCGATTCCACTTCGCTGTTCAACTTCAATTTAGGGAAGGCTTTTGGTTCACGGTCAAGCTGGGTTGTAACTTGTTCCATGTGATTCGTATAAATATGCGCATCGCCTATGGTGTGGATAAAATCTCCCGCCTCAAGCCCGCATTCGTGTGCAATTAAATGAGTCAGGAGAGCATAACTTGCTATATTGAATGGAATTCCAAGAAAAATATCTCCGCTGCGCTGGTATAACTGACAGCTTAACTTTCCATCCGCAACATAAAATTGAAATAACGTATGACAAGGCGGCAATCCCATCATAGGAATAAATTCAGGCGACCAGCTCGATAAAATCAATCGCCTTGAGTCAGGATTGACTTTTATCTGTTCAATCAAATCTTTTAACTGGTCGATCGTTCCTCCCGTAGTCGTTTCCCACGCTCTCCACTGTTTGCCGTAAACGGGACCCAATTCCCCATATTTTTCGGCAAACCTCTCATCATTGAGGATACGTTCTTTGAAATGTTCCATTTCCTTTTGATACTGCTTGTTGAACTCTTCATCCTGCTGGCTTCTGAGCCCAAAATCTTTCATATCAGGGCCTGAGTATTCTCCACTTTCCACCCAGTTTTTAAACGCCCATTCATTCCAGATATTGTTGTTGTGCTGAAGTAAATATCGGATATTTGTATCACCTTTTATGAACCACAATAATTCACTGGCCACAAGCCTGAAAGGTACCCTTTTTGTTGTCAGCAGAGGAAACCCTTTAGTTAAGTCAAATCTCATTTGATAACCGAATACCGAGAGGGTGCCTGTCCCTGTTCGATCCTCTTTTTTGAAGCCGTTATCCAGTACATGGCGGCACATATCCAGATAAGCATATTCTCCGTGTTTCATCAATATCGCTCCTTTGCTGAAAAAATGACTCTTTTATGTATCTCCTTTATTTTAAGACAATCAATCTCTAATAGCCAATGAAAAAATATAGAGGCTGGGACAAAACTAAAAAACCACCAAATTAAGACGAACAAGTTTTTGTAGGCACTTATACCGCTAATGATTTCCGTGCAAGACTTCGCTTTCCTCAGGTAGCCCGTGAGCCTCCTGATATGAACGAAACCGTCAAGATACTCACCCCACCCTGATTTGATTTAGTTTTTAGGCAACCCTAATAGAGAAGCTTGTTTTGACTTCTAAATTAATTTGATTCCATGCATTACCGCTAATGATTTCCGTGCAAAACTTCGCTTTCCGCGGGCGGTTGGTGAGCCTCCTCGTCGCGATGCTCCTGCGGGGTCTCACCTAACACGCTTATCCCGCAGGAGTCTTCGTTTTGCACTCCAATCAACCGCTGGAATCGGTATTAAATCTGGATAAGACTACACAAATAAATCCTGAAAATATGGGTGGTAGCTTATCTTGGTTTGTCTGGTTCCTCCTTTTTCTTTGATGGAACAGAAGGTAAGAACACGGCACGAAGGCAAAAATCTCTACTGCGGTTAGCACTCTGATATTCGTGGGTTTTCACATTTTATCTTTCCTTATAAAGGTCTGGTCCACTAACTCGGCGCGTGAGTTAATCTATTTAGATATATCACATAGGAGGCACGTGGATTTTCCTTTCCGGTTTTACTCTTTGCCTTCGAGCCCTATTCTCAGGCTTCTATTTAATTTCGATTTTTATTTCCAAAACGATTTTACAAACAAAACATCAATCATTAAGCATTTGGAGAACTTTCAACTTCCTGCATAACCGCCCAGATAAAACCGGCTAACTCTCTCGCTACCGCCGTTATGGCTTTTCCGGGATTTTTACCTCGTGAAACTAAACGGTAATACTTTTGGTGCAGACGATTTTGTGCTTTCCAGGAAATTGCTTGAATCGTAGGTGATTGACCATGTATCCGTTTCTTAAGTTCTCCTTTTACGGCAGGTTGAAAACGATAGCTCCAAGCAGCTTCGACTAATAAACGTCGTACATGCCGATTATCTGTTTTCGTAATGTTTCCTTGCTTCCTGCTTTCTCCACTCGAATATTCACTTGGAATTAATCCAACATAGGCCATGAATTGTCGCGGGGTGGAGAAACGTTTGAAAGACCCAACTTCCGCGACAACACTTGTCGCCGTGATAAGAGCTACTCCTCTTAACGCTTGTAGGGCTTGAACCTTTGGAGCTTGTACACCTTCGGTGGATTGTCGTTTAATCTCTTCTTCCAATCTAAGAAGTCGTTGTTTTAGCTCTTTTAGCTGATGGTAATATTCTTGAAGTACGATTCTTAAATGGGTGTTTTTAAATTTCAACGTATCCAACCAATTAAAATATTTTACCGTCCATTTGTTTACCCCCGACGGGGGCTTAATGTTATTTCGTAGTAGAAATTTACTTAACCGGTGCTTGATTCTCAGCTCATCTTCTTTCGCGTCTTCCCTGCATCTGATAAGATCTCGTAATGCTTCATCTTCTTCCGTTGGGACATAAATAGAAGTCAGCTCGCCAGCTCGATATAACTGTGCCAGTCAAAGAGAATCTCTGCGATCCGTTTTGATGCGTTCTCCCGGTCTTTGAGGAATCAGGGATGGCGCAATCACCTCACAGTGAATGCCTAAAGCTAGAAATAGTCTGTATAACGGGTAACCTGTAGATCCTGCTTCGTAACAAACTCGCAGGTTTTCGGATTTGCCCAGCTTCTTCATTAATTTCGTCACTGCCCCAGAAGTATGAGGAATCATTCCCCAGTATCGTGGTTCGTGACGACCCTCTTCCGCAATAGCGACCGCAATTTTTTCCTTTGATACGTCTAAACCTACGTATTTTAAGGTATCCTTCATAATAACTGGCTCCTTCCGTAATGTAGCTCTGATTTGGTATTGGGTTTTCCTAAAAACAGTTTTACCAAATTAACCTACGATGTTACGGGTAAGGAGCTAGTTTCGTTCATGATAACTCGGCAAGCCTGTGGGAAGGAAAGCGGAAGGGCTTTGTTCAGAGGCGGGTAGCATAAGGCGAATCGACCACGAAGGCGTTCTTTGCCTTCTTGGCCGGTTTGACTTATGACATGTGCCTCTAAGCCCTGTAGCTGGACACGTCTCAAATAAGCTACTCTTCCCGCAGGAGTCTTCGTTTTGCACTCCAATCAACCGCTGGAAAAAGCTAAATCTAAATATATACATTGAACAAAAAAACCGAACTAATTTGCCTACTTGAATGCAAATTAGTTCGGGTTTTACTTAGACCAAATCACTTTTGTCCCAGCCTCTGTAAAATGTATATCTAATGGTCATTGACACTCAGTTCAATGACTTAAAGTATTGATAAGTAGATGGAGCTTTCCGTTTCAATATATTCCTAGAGTCTGAATTGAAGTAGTACATGGCAAATGTTTCTGCAAAATATTCTTCTTGATAATCAATGAAGTATGATTGACCAGGGAATAAAAGGGGTGCTTCTTTCTTCCAAACCTGCATAAATGCCATTTCTGAATAAGGGTCATTGACAACATATCTGTCGATGCTGTGGGCAAGTTCATGTAATTCCAAATTAACGGAATCATGCCCCATTCCCCTTTCACTATGTCCTATCTTCACTAAAACCAGTTTGGAGCCCCCGATTCCAGGTACATCATCCCAGGTTGTACTTTTATTTGTGTACCCTCTGGGCGTCACACCCTTCAAGTGACTCGTAGAAGAAAAATCCGTTAGTTTTTTTTCGAATAAACGTATCTTTATTTCTTGATTTTCGACTGCACTGAGTAGATGGGGTGAAATATGATCAAGCCTTCGGATGATGCCTTTTGCTTCGCTTTGGTCAAAGTCATCCTCCGGCAGCAGAACAATATTCTCCAACTGTTCGTCTGATTTTAATTGCATGCTGGATTTAATGGCAGAATGTTTTAAAAGAATACCGCTGTTGCTTGCCTGTGTTTGCTTCCAGATGATGAAAGAAGTTGTGATAAGCACGAGGAATATGGCTGCACGTTTCATGTAAAAGAACCTCCGTATACGAAAAGTGCCTGAATAACTATTATTCTACCATAATATTAATTTGTTTTTTAGGATAGATTCCTTCCAATTCCCATTTGAAAGGAGCCTTGCCTTCCCAAATAAAAAAACAAGCACAAAGAAAGTTGTGCTTGCTGTATGTATAAAAGTTTATGAGACACTCATCCACTGAGGCGGAGTGTTTTTATCCCAGTAAATGCTTCCAAGGTCATGATGGGTCTGGAAATTATCGTGTACTGTATGGTAATGAAAGTTAAAATAATACCCTTCTTTAGGGGGATGATCCTTTCTGACATGAAATCGGATCACATCTTTCCCGGATCGTTCATCGTAGATATGAAAGATTTTCTCCGTTTTTGCATACTTCGGAACCTCTGATATAACAAGGAAGGATAAATCTTCTTCATATTGTAAAGCAGTCTGTTCGATTGCATGTTCCATCTTCGGCAGGATTACGCTTCTGAATTCATCCTCAATCGCCGGTTTAATCTTGGTACCAAATTTCATATATGAATTTATTTCTGCCTGCTCCATCATTTGGTCCAGAAAATCTTCTCTTGATAAGACCGTTTCTTCCTGAAGGACTTCCTCTTCTGCACTTTCCACTGAAGAAAGTTTTCCGTTGCTTTTAGCGAGTGCATGTCCTCCCTCGGTCAAAAAACCCTGTGACGGGGACACCAATCCGAATGTAAGGATCGATATTAGAACAAAAAACGACTTTTTGAGCCAAATTGCCATAGATAACGTCCTTTCCTATGTATTGCTTCTATTATTATACTATTTATTACGAACAAAAAGTGAAAAAGGTTTCATTTTTTTGTAGGATATAAAAATATTTATGTGGTAGTATATTAATGAGGATATTTCGTAAGGAGGATAACTAAAATGGATACTGGAATTATGATTAATATCGGATATTTACTTCTATTAGGTTATTTTGTAGTACTAGGATTCACTGACTAATGTAAATGTAAAAAAAGCAGACAGGCATTGTTGATGGCCTGTCTTTTTTGTTGGCTGTTTTCTATAAGATCTGTTTAACACCGCTTCTCGATTGCGTTCGAAATTCCGCTTTCTGCGGTCTATCTGTGAACCTTCTGCTGCAAGCCCTTATGATTTAATCCTAAAGTTGGTCGGCTCTGATAGGGTCGGATTTATTTAAATGATTCTTAAAGGATTATATATTTTGAAAATGGATTATATATTTTCAGAATGGATCATATATCCTCAAAATGGCTCATAAATCCTCAAAATGGCTCATAAATCCTCAAAATAGCTCATAAACAAAGCAATACAAAGATCCCCCTTGCTAAGTTAAGAAAAAACTGAGCTAATTCATGTACTTGTGACAGTGCTGCCATAAATATGGTAAATAATGAGGATGATTGCATGAAAACTTACTACCAATCCAAATGTTGAACTGGCTTATACACCTTTATACTTCAAATTATTATTTTTCTGGCATTCTAGGGTTACCAAACACCTTGACTTCGTTCAAACCCACTTTGCCGATATCCTGTTAGAATGTTCTCTCAAAAACTGTTTTGAAAAACTTCATTTCACAGCCTGATGACTCCAAAATGAAATTTGGATGATGGTCTTTTTATCACTTCAAATCCTAGTTCCTCGAAAAGGGGGGATTGATAGTGATTTTTCATGACAATCTTAGTTCTGGCCACTCGTTTGGCTTCTTCTATCACTCCTTTTTTCAGGGGTGTATAGGAAGCCCAGTTCCTGATTGGATTTATGCCGGTTGAATCAGTCAGTCCTTCTTCAAACATAGGGTCGAAATAGACTACATCAATTGATTTGTCAGCACATTCCTTTAACCCATTTTCATAATTCCCTTGCCGCACTTCTATTCTTTTCATCGCTTCGTTTAACTCTGCAAGGGGCGACGTCCAATTCTTTAAGCCTTCTGAAATGATAGAGGCAATATACTTATTTGCTTCCATTCCTTTAACAGTTCCTTCAGGGCCGACTATATGGCTGGCGATAATGCTGTCTGAAGCAAGTCCAAGTGTACAATCAAGGAAGCTCATCCCTTCTCTCAGCCCTGTTGCTTCCACCATGGGATCTCTTTCCCCTCGCATTAATCTTTTAATGCGGAACGATGCTGAATTTGGATGAAAGAAAAAAGGTTCCTCCCCTATTTTTTTATGAAGCTCCAGACGCTCTTTACCGACCATTACGCAATCTTGACCTTCTTTTTCCATATGATACACAAGTGATTTTTTTCCTCGTTCGATATAGGGAATGTTCAGTTCAGATGCGATTCGCAAGGCCTCTTTGATGACATTCTCGTTAACTCTCCCGCATGTCGTTACAAACACATTGGTTGTCTCCTTTATTGATTCAGCTTATTCAATCTATAATACCATAGAAACAGGGAACCCTTTAAGAGTTCCCTGTGATGATATATCTTTTTTAACAATGTTCGTTGAATGCAGAAGTCAAGTTTGATATGATGTCTGAAATGTCGTGATCCTCTATTTTTTCTCTTGGTATAAAATGAACCACTTTATCACCTTTTAATAATGCCATTGAAGGTGATGAAGGCTCGTAACCTTCAAAGTACTCTCTCATTCTCATTGTGGCGTCCTTATCCTGTCCAGCAAATACAGTCACTAGTTGGTCAGGAGCCTTATCATTATTCATGATGGATTGAGTAGCAGCAGGTCTTGCAAGTCCTGCTGCACAGCCGCATACTGAGTTCACCACTACCAGAGTTGTTCCTTCTGCACTTTCCATATACTGCTCCACTTCTTCAGCGGTCATCAGTTCCTTGAAACCTGCTTGAGCAAGTTCTTGTCTCATGGGTTTCACCAATTGTCTCATATACTCTTCATAAGCCATTGACATCAACCATTCCCCCTATAGAATATATTTTATTTCATTTTCCTGTTAATCCTGCAAACGCGCTTCTGTCATTTGTTTCCAAACAGAGCCTTTTGCCTCTTCTCCGCCTTCTATACGCTCAATCGCCATTTTCACTTGTAATTTGACCTCGAATTCCGGATCATTTTCTGCAGCTTTCAAACCAGGAAGGGCCGATTCATCGCCTTCTTCGTATAGAAACATGGCAGCGCGCCATCTCACTAATTTACTCTTATCCTCCAGTGCTTTCACCATTTGCGGCATAGCTTGCTTGAATCCTAAATCGGATAAACAATCACCGGCTGTACGTCGTACGGATACAGATTTATCTTCAAGTCCTCTATATAATAAAGGCAATACCCGATCGTCTTCGATCATGCCCAGATATACCACGGCTAAACGGCGAATTGACACTTTTTCATCTTCCAATGCTTTTTCAAGAAGCGGAAGGTCCTCAAGGGAAGGTGTATCCATTGCTTCAAGTTTCTGATATCTGGTTTGCCAGTCCGGTGCACGAAAGTCTTCCAACGTGATTTTTTGCTTACTTGGCCGGACAGGTTGTGCTTCAGTACGGTTTTCCATTGCCTGTTGAGCCAAGCTTTCGAGTCTTGAATCCGGATAGGCAGCGGTTAATTCCTCTACTACATCGCTTCCGATATCATCCAGATCACCATATCTTACTCCATGGTCCTTCCACTTTCGGAGCAGTACGACATTGTCTCCTTCCTGCTGGGCACCTGCTAATGCTTTCAAGAAAGGTTCAGGTAATGAAAAACGCTTTTCTTCTTCTCCTTCTGTCACCTTCACTTGCATCGGAATCCCTTTGAACATCTGTACAGAAACATTCACTTCACCGAAATGCTCTTCCATCCGGGATTCATTCGATTCTTGCTGCGTCTCTTCTCCGAATGCTTTCCTGACCTGAGGAAGAAGCTCCTGCCAATCAAACTTCGCATTCCGTTCAACAGCAAGGAAGTCTGCAACATGATAAACCCCTTTGATTCCTTCTATGAGAAGGATTTCTTTGATGATGGAAGGTGCACCCTCCGTCTGATCTTTTTTATAGTTATTACTTTTCCCAGCTTCAAGCTCCCTGTCTAAGAGAACTTTCATCGTATTTGGGCTGGGTGTAGGTTCGATCGATACGATTCTCACAGTTAATCCCCTTTCTGCCAACACTTCTTTATTACATCTTAACACAGTTGTTATTCTGTAAAAAAACAAAGCGGCTTAATCTGCAAATTCTGAAAGATAGCTCCATCTTTCAATCAAGTGTTCGAGCTTTTCGTTTAATTGCTGACTTTCATTCATTAGTTCTTGCGCTCGTTCGAAATTGCTCCCGACACTTTGAAGTTCTTCCTGGACATTTTCCAGTTTCCCTTCAATGGCAGAGATCTTTCCTTCGATTTCCTCCCATTCACGCTTCTCCATATAGGATAACCTTTTTTTCTCTTTTTCAGGTTGTGATGAGGGCTGCTTTGATACTGTATCCTGTTTCTTTTCTTCTGCCTGCTTTCTCGTTTCTAATTCAGCTTCCTCTAAGTACTCTGTATACTCTCCAAAATAGTATCCTATATCGCCTTCCCCGTTAAAAACGAGCAATTGATGAGCAGTCTTGTCTAAGAAATACCGATCATGTGAAACAGTCACTACCACGCCTGCAAAATCATTGATATAGTCTTCAAGAACCGTGAGTGTTTCAGTATCCAAGTCGTTGGTGGGTTCATCAAGCAGAAGCACATTCGGTTTTCCCATTAATAACTTGAGGAGGAACAGCCTTCTCTTCTCTCCGCCAGATAGCTTACGAATAAGCGTGCCATGGGTACTCATCGGAAAAAGAAATCGCTCCAGCATGGAAGTGACGGATATCCGTTCCCCTTTATCCGTTGTGATGAATTCACCGGCTTCCCTGATATATTCGATCATCCGCATGTTTTCATCCAATTCTTCATGCCCTTGGGTGTAGTATGCGATCCTGACGGTTTGACCGGTGATCAGTTCCCCTTCATTCAGTTCGTCAGTCCCTGAGAGAAGATTGAGAAATGTTGACTTTCCACTTCCATTTTTTCCAACCACCCCAATTCGGTCACCCGGTTTGATTAAGTAATTGAAGTCTTTCAGGATCACCTTGCCATCGAAGTATTTTGAAGCATTTTTCAATTCAAATACCTGCTTGCCTAGACGATTTCCTCCGATTGCGATCTCCACTTGTGAATGGTTGGGACCTGAAGTCATGTTTTCCTCCAGGTTTTCAAATCGCTGGATTCTTGCTTTCTGCTTGGTTGTTCGGGCTTTTGCACCTCTTCTCATCCATTGAAGTTCACGGCGATAAAGGTTTTGCTGTTTTTCGGATATCTGACGCTCGTTTTCCTCTCTTGCCGCTTTCGCTTCAATAAACGAAGCATAATTCCCTTTATATGTAAAAATCCTTCCCCCATCCAATTCAAATGTACGATTCGTGACACTATCCAAGAAATACCGGTCATGTGTCACCAGTAAAACTGCACCGTTATATTTAGCCAAATAATCTTCCAGCCATTTAATGGATTGATAATCCAGGTGGTTTGTAGGTTCATCGAGAATGAGAAGGTCAGGAGTTTCGATAAGTACACCGGCAAGTGCCACTCTTTTCTTTTGACCACCTGATAACTCATTCATTTTTTTGGAGAAATCATATATACCCAATTTTGTCAGAATCGCTTTAGCATTGGCATTGGCTTCCCATGCATGAAGGATATCCATCTGTTTCTGAGCCTCAAATAATCTTTCCTGCACAGTCACGCTTTCAGGATTTTTTTCCATTTCAAGCAGAGCTGTTTCATATTCACGCATGGCTTTAATGATTTTTGCCTCTCCGCGAAAAACCTGTCCAATAACACTCAAATCACCGCCAATCTCCGGTTCCTGAGGTAGATAGGTTATATGATAATCTCCGGGAGTGATGATTTCACCATCATCATACTCTTCAATCCCCGCTATTAACTTTAAGAGACTTGATTTCCCTGTACCGTTTACACCGATCAGGCCGACTCTTTCTTTTTCATTTATTGAAAACGAAATATTGTCGAATAAAGTCTTTTCTCCGTAGGATTTTGACAGGTTCTCAGCTGTTAACATTCTCATTCTTGACCATTCCATTCTTTGTTGAATTGCTTTAGGAATTCAAGCATGTATTCATGCCGTTCTTCTGCAAGAACTTTTCCCGTTTCCGTGCACATCAAGTTTTTCAATTTTAATAATTTCTCATAAAAATGATGGATGCTAGAACTTTTCCCATTCCTATACTCAATCAGGCTCATTTCAGACCTTGCATCTATATCAGGGTCAAATATCGCACGCCCCTTCTTGCCGCCATATGCGAACGTTCTGGCGATTCCGATTGCCCCTAGTGCGTCCAGTCTGTCTGCGTCCCTGACAATCATCGCTTTAATCGAGGATAAAGATTCCTCGTTACCGCCTTTATAAGAAATTGAAAAGATGATGTCATAGAGTTCATCCTTCTCATCTTCACAAAGTGATAGTAAGGATACGAATCCTTCCAGCTTTCTTTTCCCTTCTTCCTCGGATGAATTAAGTTTTTCATCCGGAACATCATGCAGCAAAGCAGCTAACTCAATGATATATGTATCTTTCACATTTTCTTTCTCTGCAATCAATAGAGCATTATTTCTTACTCGTTCAAGGTGATACCAGTCATGTCCTGTTGACTCTTCTTTAAATTCTCGCTTCAACGCATGTATTAATCCTTCTATTTCGTCCCGGCCCACATTATCATCACCTTTCCTCCCCATTGTATCAAAAAACGGAGCTAAATGATTAAAGAGGTGATGTATAAGATTTACACTTATACATCACCTCTCCACGCTTATGCTTCCGCGTTATCCTCCGACCAGCTGATCCCGATTGTGTTGGCACCTGCATGGACATCGATGACGGCTCCAAGTGGATATGCTCCGAACTCGATTGCCGGGTAGCTTTTCTTTAGTTCTTCGATCCATTCGACAGCCTCGTCGTGATTCAACCCATGTAAGATTGAAACTTTTTTGATTTTCTTTTTTTGTAATGCTTCACGCAGTAGATTACTCATTTTACTCAAGCCTTTATTTATACTTCTTACTTTGTCTTTCACTTCTAACTTTCCATCTACTATCGATAGGATTGGTTTGATATTTAATACACTTCCAAGAAAGAAAGATAAGCCATTCATTCTTCCGCTCTTGTGAAGCTGTTCCAGACTTCCCACCATTACATACACTTCTCGGGTTTTGATCTTCTCCTCTATTGATTTCGTAATTTCTTCAATCGACTTCCCTTTTTTATGAAGGATTTGACCATATTCAATGAGTTCCGTCAAAGGATATGTCAGCGTCTTGGAATCGATGCAGGTAATGGTTGGAAATGTATCACTGAGCAATTCTGCCGCCTGATAAGCGGAAGACATGGTACCGCTGAAGTGAGAAGAGACGTGAATCGAAAAAATATGATCATAGTTGTCTGCAAGCTCTTCATATAATTCCTTAAACGTACCGATGGAAGGCTGTGACGTTTTCACTTCAACTCTTTCTTCTTTCAACTTTTCAAAAAGGTCCTGAGGAGATAAATCTATTCCATCCTTATACTCCTTTTCACCGAAAAGTATATTCATTGGCACCACAAACACATCTTTTTCCTTACATGCTGATAGATCTTCGATGTATGCAGTACTATCAGTTACCCATGCGATTCTCATCAAAAACGCCCCCTCTTTCGAATGTCTATTAATTTTCAAACCCCATTAGTCCAATATATTCAATGTTTCCACTGAAAAAGAAACCATTTGAAGGATATCATCCACCATTTCTTCTGTAATGACTCTATTAAAACTAAGAACTCCCTGTATTTTAGTCGAATGTAGAGAGGAGTTCACGTTGATCCACTCCCAGCTTTTATCGGGGCCCCAGGCATTCTCAAGCTCTTCCCGATGCTCGTCCATTGTTTCAGTTCCCATGTATGTCAATTGAATGACTGCCCCTGCCTGGTTCTTTGCGGCTATCCCATTTCTCTCCGCTAAAAATTGCCCCATGTCAGCCCTTAATTCAAGTGAAATCGAACTAGACCGATGAGGAAGGGAATAGTGAATGACGTATGTACGGTCATAATGAGCAAAATCAAATAAATCCTTCCGATCAAGAATGGAAATATCTCCTGATAGATCTAAGTCGTACACTGCTCCCTCTACAACTACCTTTAAGTTGTCAAAGGCTGTAGGATCAAACATCCCGATCTCCTCCTTCCCTTCAATTCAGGTGCGTCACCTTAAAATAAACCAGTGGGTTTTCCTTCGGCATCAATATCCATATTCAATGCAGCCGGATGTTTAGGAAGCCCCGGCATCGTCATCACTTCCCCGGTTAGTGCCACAATGAACCCTGCACCAATCTTAGGCTTCAACTCCCTGATCGTAATGGTGAAATCCTTTGGCCTCCCCAGCCTGACGGGATCATCTGATAAGGAATATTGAGTTTTCGCCATACAAACTGGGAGGGTGCCCCATCCGTTCTTTTCAAATTCATCCAGCTGCTTTTTTGCTTTCACCGTAAAATCCACTTCACTGGCTCCGTATACCTTTCCGGCAATGCATTCGATCTTCGTTTGAAGTGAGTCTGACAAATCATACAGCGGAGTGAATTCCTTATTATTATCTTCAATGACCGATAATACCTTTTGTGCTAGATCCAGTCCGCCTTTTCCGCCTTCTGCCCATACTTCAGCTAATGAGACTGGGACCCCTTCCTCTTCACACCAGGCATTCAGCAATTCTATCTCCCTGTCGGTATCTGTAACAAAACGATTGATCGCTACCACATACGATACGTTAAAGGCATCCAGGGTTTCCATATGTTTTTTTAAATTGGCAAGTCCACGTTTCAGGGCTTCCATATGTTCAATCTGCAGCTCTTCCTTACTTTGATCGCCGTGCATTTTCAAAGCACGTATTGTTGCTACAAGGACTACTGCATCAGGAGCGATACCCGCAGCACGGGACTTGATATTGAGGAATTTCTCTGCCCCAAGATCTGCCCCGAATCCTGATTCCGTCACAACATAATCAGCAAGTTTCAATGCTGTTTTGGTTGAGATGATACTGTTGCATCCGTGTGCAATATTTGCAAATGGACCACCATGGATCAGTGCAGGTGTCTGCTCGATTGTCTGCACTAGATTAGGTTTCAGGGCATCCTTCAGTAATAAAGTCAGCGCCCCTTCCACCTTCAGGTCACTAACGGTGACCGGCTGTCTTTTATCGTTGTAAGCCACTACAATCTGACCCAGTCTCCTTTTTAATTCCGGAAGATCATTGGATAAACATAGGATGGCCATGATTTCGGATGCCACTGTGATATCAAACCCATCTTCTCTCGGTACACCTTGAACGGGTCCTCCAAGACCGATCACGATGTTCCTTAAAGCCCTATCATTCATATCAAGGGCACGTTTCCAAACGATTCTTCTGGGGTCGATATTTAACTCATTCCCTTGATGCATATGGTTATCAATTATTGCCGAAAGGGCATTATTAGCCGTTGTAATGCTATGGATGTCCCCGGTGAAGTGAAGGTTGATCTCATCCATTGGAAGGACTTGCGAAAACCCTCCCCCTGTAGCTCCCCCCTTCATTCCCATGACTGGTCCCAAGGAAGGTTCTCTCATGGCAATCATCGCATTTTTATTCAACTGATTGAGTGCATCGCCAAGCCCAACCGTCACCGTCGATTTGCCCTCCCCAGCGGGAGTAGGGTTAATGGAGGTTACCAATATTAGTTTTCCATCACTATGTTTATTCAGATTATGTATCGCTTCATATGATATTTTCCCTTTATATTTTCCATACAGCTCAATATCTTCTTCTGTCAGTCCGATTTTTTGAGCAATTTCAGAGATTGGCAGGAGAGCAGACTCCTGTGCGATTTCGATATCTGTTTTCAATTTCTTAGTTGTCAATGTCATCGTATCCACCTTTTTATCGTTGAGTTATACCCACGGTACTTACATTTATTTTACACTAAAAGAAATTCATCCACTCTTCATTGAAGCATGTATTTCTTAAGGAAGCCTGAACATAAAAAGAGTCATGAACGTCAACGCTTGTCGTAATTCATTTGAAAGTGATGAAGCCAAACTTTCATTTACACCTTTTTTATACACCCACTCTTCATCAATCTTATTCCAGCCATTTTCTTCAGCCAATCGTTCTAATTCCCAAGGCATCATCGTGTTGCAGATGGCGTCTTCTCCATGTAGACGAGGGAAGGAATTGTCTCTCGGGTGCGCCGTCGGACCAAGTAGTCCAATACAAATATACCCTTGTTTGCCTGTTACTCTTTCAAGTTCATTTAATGCCTCTAACGGAGATTCTGTCCATTCGATTGAATTGATGGCCATCACTGCATTAAACTCATTGTCATTAAAAGGGAGGCGGGCAAGGTCTCCCTGAACAAATTGCAAATGTTCCTGTTCAAGCTGATTTGCTATCCTTACCATTTTTTCAGAGAAATCCATGCCCGTCACTTTGTATCCGTTCTGATGAAGCAGATAGGAGCCATAGCCATCACCGCACCCGAGGTCTCCTACTTTATTCCCTTTTCCCACAGATTTCAGAAAGAAGGGGATAACTGCTTTCCTGCTGCCTGTAGACCAGTTTTCTACGCTTCTTGAATGCCAATTATCTGCATTATTATCCCAGCGTGATCTGGCGTTTGTATGCCATTCAGATTTACTCATCATTACACCTCTGTATATTTATTCTCTTATTCTATTTCTTATTATAAGAGAAAAATCCTTCTTTTTTCCCTATTTTATATTTTTAAATACAGCTCCTTTTCCTTATGAACTGCGGCATTTTTGACCATACTACTACTGAAAAACATTGAAGAGGGGGTTTGGAAAATGGAGGAAATCACGAAGGTTCAGCGTAATTATCACGGGGACATCATCAGTTTTCAAACATCGGGCGGAAGAATCATATCCTATCGAAAGGCCGTGCTGGAAGCTTCAGAGGGTCTGCTGGGAGGGATTGATCTTCGGGAAAATGAATGGGGAGAATATGAAATCTATTCTTTGGATGCATCCGGACAAGGTTTCGACGATTATCCGACCATATTTTGATGCTGTATAGATCGTTTTATCAGAATATGAAAAAGGGCTGCAGCCAGGCAGCCCTTTTTTCAATTAACAAGAAAATATTAACTTTACTTCGAGAATTGTCCAGCTAC
>NZ_JBSWVK010000002.1:0-616092 GCF_056159545.1 Rossellomorea sp. ABR4_012 | reverse complement strand
CTTTGCTGAGAAAATTTCAAGCCCTCTGTCCGTAGCAGCCTCTTTACTTACTTGCTTGTATAGTGTTCCAACCTCCGCTCTTTCTTCGTCATCGAAGATTGGGATATTGAGGCTCTCGGGTATAGTCATTTCTTTATATTCTGAAGGGGAACGGACATCCACAAAGACAAAGTCATCAGGGCAGGTCATTAATTCATCAATCGAAATATCTTTGAACAAACGGCTTCACCTCTTTTAAAAACTTGATTCCAGTATGGTCAAAATAAAAGGAAGTTAAAATGTAAAGAACTTATTTTTATAGTAATCTATTCAAACGCAGTTTACTATCACCGGGTGAAAATAAAAAACCCTTCACTCCATTGAGTGAAGGGTTAGACCAATTTCAGTGTGTCCATATCGGCTATGATTGTTACATTGGGATGTTCTTTAAGGATGGAAGCGGGGAAGTTTTCGCTCACTTCATTGTCCAAGAGATTCTTCATGGCTTCCTGTTTTGATTTTCCTGAAACGAGCAGGAGGATTTCCCTGCTTTTCATGATGCTTGAGATGCCCATCGTGATAGCCTGCCGGGGCACTTCATCAAGCGATGAAAAATAACGGGCATTCGCTTCTCTGGTCGATGCAGTCAGTTCCACAATATGTGTGCCTGAATGAAAGGAAGTTCCAGGTTCGTTAAAACCGATATGCCCATTTGCTCCGATACCGAGGATTTGAAGGTCGATGCCTCCCGCCTTCTCTATCAGATTCTCATATCGATCGCATTCCTCACCAAGTTCTTTAGCCATACCAGATGGGATATGTGTATGATCGAGTGATACATCTATATGTGAGAACAGATTCGTGCACATATATTGAAAATAGCTATTCGGATCATCCTTTGAAAGTCCGATATATTCGTCAAGATTAAAGGTTTTAACACACTTGTAGGATGTGCCGTTCACATGGTGATCCTCAATGAGTTCTCCGTAAAGGCCTTCTGGAGTTCCTCCGGTCGCAAGTCCAAGTGTGAAACAATTCGAGCTTCTGACTTTCCCGATCACATGTTGTGCCGCTTTAACACTCATTTGCTTATAGTCAGACACTTCAATGATTTTCACTCGTCACCATCTCCTCTTACATAAGCGATTTTCCCTTTACAAATGGTCATACATAAGTCCATCTGTTCATCCAGGATCACCAAATCGGCATCTTTTCCAGAAGCTATGCTTCCTTTCCTGTCGAAAACCCCAAGCTGTCTTGCAGGGTTTTCAGAAGTGATCTTGATAGCTTCTTTAATCGAGCAGCCTGTATACTTTTGGATGTTTTGAAATGCCGATTTCATCTCGAGCACACTTCCTGCGAGTGTATCCTCGTCTAAAAGCGCCATGCCGTCTTTTACGGTCACCATCTGACCGCCAAGATCGTACAGACCGTTTTTCAGGCACTTGGCACGCATGGAGTCAGTGATGAGGATCATCCTTTCATGGGTGATTTGCTGAAAGGCAATATCGACTGCTTCAGGTCTGACATGAATGCCATCAGCAATCAGTTCCACCATCAATTCCTTGCGATTGAAAGCAGCTCCGACAATTCCCGGTTCACGATGATGAAAGCCTGACATCTGATTGAATAAATGAGTCACATGACAGACACCTTTGTCGATTGCTTCGCACATTTCATCATACGTTGCATTGGAATGGCCCGCCGAAGCTACAATTCCATTTTCCTTTAGATGCTGAATCAATTCATGTCCTTTATCCATTTCGGGAGCGATCGTAACGAGCTTGATATGGTTTTGTGAGGCATTCTGCCACTCTTGAAACGCCTCCACAGATGGGGGTTCAATATGGTCTAACGGCTGCGCCCCTGCTTTCCCGCTGTTGATAAATGGACCTTCCAAGTGAATCCCTAGAATCTCTGCCTTACCTGCTTCCTGTCCCGCCTCGATATATTTGCCCGTATTGATTAACGCTTTTTCTATATTCTCTTTTGACTCCGTCATCGTTGTCGCCAGGAGGCTTGTTGTTCCTTCCTTTGGAAGTGTTTTGGTCATCGTGTCCAGCGACTCTATCGTCGCATCCATTGTATCTGCACCATTCACGCCGTGGATGTGGACATCGATCATGCCCGGAATGATCGAAGAATTCCGCGGCAGAGAAATGTCAGTGAATCCTTCATCTTTTTGCAGATCATCCATTTCTCCGACTTCAGAAATAATCCCACGTTCTATTTTGATAAATCCACATTCAATGACCCTATTTTGCGCATAGATTTTTTGATTACAAATTATATAGTTAACAGGGATGCCCATATTCTTTTCCCCTTCCGCTTATACTTTATCTACTGTGACTTTAACATCTCAACGTCACAGTTGTCTATACCAATTACGTTTTATATTAAAAAACGTCCTTCATTTCTAATAAAGGTTAACAGCCCACTCTTTACTGGTATAGACATCAATAGGTTTTGAATGGTAAGATGTTTGTAATTTAGAGCAACGATGTAAAAGCAATATGGGATTCAAATAAATTTCCAGGACGGTGAAAACGAAATTGGTCAACAAAAAGTCTCCATTACCTCTGTATTACCAAATAGAAGAACATATAAAAGGGATGATCGATTCCGGGGAACTCAAACCGGGTGACGTGCTTCCTTCAGAAAGAGAGCTTGCTGAATCTTTCAGCATCAGCCGGATGACCGTGCGTCAAGCGATAACCAACCTCGTAAATAAAAATCTTCTTTACCGAAAAAAAGGAAGCGGTACGTACGTTTCACACAATAAATTTGAGCAGTCCCTCCACGGCCTGACCTCCTTCAGTGAAGATATGAGAAGGCGGGGACTTGAACCCGGCAACAAGCTCATCCACTTTGAACTTTCCAGCGCGACTGAAGAATTGATTCATCATTTCTCCCTGCATGATGATGACCTTGTTTATAAAATCAAACGGATCCGTCTAGCGAGCGGTGAACCAATGGCCATCGAAACATCCTATATTCCCGTAAAGCTGATCCCGGGGCTCAGCCAGGAAATACTAGCCCACTCACTCTATCAGTATGTGGAGGAAGAAATTGGATTGAAGCTCGGTCATGCCTCTCAATCAATCGAGGCCGCCGCTGCAACAGAAGAAGATGCCAAACATTTGCAGCTGGAGAACGGGGAACCTGTTTTATTCATCCAGCGGGAGACATTCCTCGATGACGGAGCGCCATTTGAACTTGTTAAATCCACTTACCGTGGAGATAAATACAAATACAAGATGAATATCGAACGGTTAAGATAAAAAACACCCATGGGACGAAAACCTCCCAGGGTGAGTTTTTTTATTCTCACATTCTTAAATACTAGTTCTTTTCTTCGTAAAAATGGTATAGACATCTATACTAATAGTTGATATGATACATTGTAAGCGAATTCATTTTATTATTACATTTTTACTAAAAAGGGGAGAATTTTATGCGGAAGGAAGAAAGATTGGCCAAAGAAATAACCGAGCTTCTCGGCGGTCCGAGTAATATTGGCGCGCTGGAATCGTGCATGACGCGCCTTCGTGTCAAACCGGTCGATGAGAGCAAGGTTGATTTAGCCGGCATCAAAAAGATAGACGGGGTATTAGGGGTCGTCGAAGCTGAAACCATCCAGATCATCCTTGGACCTGGAATCGTGACGAAAGTTGCCTCTGAAGTTTCTGCTTTAACAGGAAAATCCGTTTCGTCTGTGGACGAGGATGAAGTCGAGGACTTTTCATTCGAAGGACTTGCAGACCGCACGAAAGCAGATCTGAAGAAAAAGAATGCCACTCCATTCAAATTATTTTTAAGAAAAATTGCCAGTATCTTCATTCCATTGATCCCGGCAATCGTAGCATCCGGATTGATCGCAGGGATCACAAACGTCATTGTCCGTTCAGGTGTTAATCCTGAATCGACATTGATCGAAATTCTTAATTTGATCGGTTGGAGTCTATTCGGTTACTTGGGTGTGTTCGTCGGTATCAATACCGCGAAGGAATTTGGCGGTTCCCCTGCTCTTGGTGGTGCAGCGGGTATCCTGATCATCAATCCCGGTCTTGCCAACATCACATTATTCGGTGAAGATCTCGTCCCCGGGCGAGGCGGTTTGATCGGCGTTATGCTTGCTGCCGTATTCATCGCATTCCTTGAGAAGAGAATCCGTAAGGTGGTCCCTTCTGCCTTGGATATCATCATTACACCGACAGTTTCCTTATTAATCACAGGATTTGCGACGTTAGTTGTCCTTCAGCCTGTCGGAGGATTCATTTCAGATTTAATCACCGAAGGTTTACTTGGTCTAATCGATATGGGTGGTTTCTTTGCAGGACTCATTCTTGCAGGAACATTCCTTCCACTGGTTGTGACCGGGCTTCATCAAGGCCTGACTCCGGTTCATATGGAACTGATCAATACAATTGGTAATGACCCGCTTCTTCCGATCCTAGCCATGGGTGGTGCAGGACAAGTGGGCGCTGCATTTGCGATTTACTTTAAAACGAAGAATCAGAGATTGAGAAAAGTCATCAAAGGCGGACTTCCTGTTGGAATCCTTGGAATCGGCGAACCGCTTATTTTCGGTGTTACGCTTCCGCTTGGACGCCCGTTCATCACAGCATGTCTTGGTGCAGCCGTCGGAGGAGCATTCCAGGCAGTCTTCAAAACGGCAACCATCGCGATCGGTGTATCCGGAATCCCGCTTGCATTCCTTATGGATGACGGACAGATCCTTCTGTATCTTGCCGGCGTTTTGATCGCCTATGTATTCGGCTTCATCTTCACTTGGATGTTCGGCTTCAAGGAAGAAATGGCAAAGGATATTTAAGCAGATTCATATAATAGTAAAGAAGGAGGATCTTCCTCCTTCTTTACGTTTTTTCATGTAAGGGAGTGAATGAGCATGCTCGGAATATCAATCTATCTAAATGAAGAAAACAGGGAAAAGAATGCGGAATGGATCAGGAAATCCTCTGCGTATGGATTTCGCTCCATTTTCACTTCCCTTCATATCCCTGAAGATGATCCAGACACCTATAAAGACTTACTTCAGGAACTGGGCAGTCAGGCCAAGACTTATGACATGGAGCTGCTGGCTGACGTATCGCCGACGTCATTGGGGCATTTGGGACTTGATTGGGACACTCTCCCCAAGTTGCTCGATTGGGGACTTGCCGGCATCAGGGTGGACTACGGCTTTTCCCCTGACGAAATCGTGAGCCTCTCGAAGCTCATGAAGACCGGGATCAATGCCAGTACCGTTTCGGAATCGGAGCTTGACAGTCTGATTGAAAAAGGATTAAATGTGGAAAACGTTGAAGCCTGGCATAATTTCTACCCGCGTCCCGAAACAGGGCTGGACTTTGAATTCTTAATCGAAAGAAATGTCATGCTGAAATCAAAAGGGTTTACCACGATGGCTTTTGTACCTGGAGACGATACTTTGCGCGGTCCAATCTTTGCAGGGCTGCCGACTCTTGAACAGCATCGTCACGCCCCCGCTGCTCTTGCTGCCGCACAATTGAAACACTCAGGGTTCACCGATAAGGTTTTAATCGGAGATCCTTCCGCTACAGTGGAAACACTGAAGGAACTAAGCATGATCAATGAGGGCATCATTCCTTTAAGGATTGAATTACTTACCGGTGCCGATCACTCAGGCATCCTAACCGGGGTTCATACCAATCGGATGGATCCCGCACGAGATGTAATCCGTTCTGTGGAATCCCGTTCATATGCAGGGATCGGGAAGACAACCGCACCCTTAAATCAAATTCAGCGAAGCGTTGGAATGGTTACACTCGATAACGAGTTATACGGGAGATACTCTGGTGAAATGCAGATTGTCAAAAGGGAATTACCAAAAGATGATAAGGTCAATGTCATTGCTAAAGTCATAACCGAAGACCTTCCTCTCATTCACGAGATAAAAGCGGGAGGAAAATTTCAATTACTAGTGAGGGATAAGAGATGAATCTAACGAAATTAAATACAGAGCAGCAAAACCCCAAAACACTAAACATCGACCTGATGGAGACAGAAGAAATCATCTCGATCATCAATCAGGAAGACCTTCTTGTTCCAAATGCGATCGCGAAAGAAATCACCGTTATTAGCACTGTGGTAGACAAAATTGTACAAGCCTTCAAAGACGGCGGCCGATTAATCTATACCGGTGCAGGGACGTCAGGACGATTAGGCATACTTGATGCCTCTGAATGCCCCCCCACATACGGGACGGATCCTGAAATGGTGATCGGAATCATAGCCGGCGGTAAAGAAGCGACTACGGAAGCGATCGAAGGCGCTGAAGATGACAATGAACAAGGGAAGCAGGATCTAGTCGACATCGGACTCACTGAAAAGGATGTAGTGGTCGGGATTGCAGCAAGCGGAAGAACCCCTTATACCATCGGAGCCTTACAATATGCGAACGAAATAGGCGCAGCATCGGTATCCGTCGTCTGCAGCAAAGACTCTAAAATGGAGAAAATCTCAGCCTATACGATTGCACCGATCGTCGGTCCTGAGGTGGTGACCGGTTCTACACGGATGAAGGCAGGCACTGCACAAAAGCTTGTACTGAACATGCTGACCACTGCTTCCATGATCAAAATCGGTAAAGTTTACGGCAACCTCATGGTCGATGTACAGATGACGAATGAAAAACTTCGTAAACGGGCAGAAAACATCGTCAAGACAGCAACAGGTGTCTCAGACAAAGAAGCTAGTACTGCCCTGGCAGATCAAAACAACAATACGAAAGCGGCCATCCTTCAAATCATGACGGGCCTGAAAGGGAATGAAGTGCTCCAGCTGCTTGAAAAGCATTCAGGGCATTTACGAGATGCAGTTTCAGCTTTTCATTCTTCCAAATAATTCATACCTAAAGGGACGGGCCTCTTTTAAAAGAGTCGTCCTTTCTTTCATCATTACAGCAATCATTTTTTTACAAAGGCGGTATATCCATGATCTCATCCTCATTAAAAAAACAATTCATTGATCTGGTCGGTGAAGAAAATTATCGGGACAGCTCTGCTGAGAGACTCGTCTATTCCTATGATGCAACGCCAAATTTTCAATCGATGCCGGATGCCGTCATCGTCCCCCGAACTACCCGGGAAGTATCCGAAATTGTGAAACTATGCAATGAGCACCGTATCCCCATCGTCCCACGGGGTTCCGGCACCAATCTATGTGCAGGCACCTGCCCGACCGAAGGCGGACTAGTACTGCTTTTCACCCATATGAACCGCATTTTAGAGGTCGATGAAGAGAACTTGACGGTCACTGTACAGCCGGGAGTCGTGACCTTAGATCTGATTCATAAGGTCGAAGCGAAAGGATTGTTTTACCCTCCTGATCCGAGCTCTATGAAAATATCAACGATCGGGGGCAACATCAATGAAAATTCCGGCGGTTTAAGAGGTTTGAAGTATGGAGTCACCCGGGATTATGTCCTTGCTTTGGAAGCCGTCCTCCCCAATGGTGACATCGTCCGGACAGGGGGAAAACTTGCAAAAGACGTGGCCGGATATGACCTTACACGCTTGTTCGTAGGATCGGAAGGGACACTGTGTGTCATTACGGAAGCAACGTTGAAACTCGTTCCCATACCGGAAACGAAGCAGACCATGCTCGCTCTTTATCAGGATATCGAAGCTGCGGCCCAGAGCGTTTCAAGCATCATTTCGAACCGGATCATCCCTGCCACCCTTGAGTTTCTGGACCAGCCGACTCTGGAAGTCGTCGAGGATTTTGCGAAAATCGGACTGCCTACCGACGTGAAAGCAGTGCTCTTGATTGAACAGGATGGACCTCCTGAGGTGGTGGCACGCGATATGAAACGGATGGAAGAGATTTGTCTGGAGAACGAGGCAGTATCCGTTCAATTGGCAGCTACAGAAGTGGAAGCCGAAGCTCTTCGAACCGCCCGCCGTTCGGCTCTGTCAGCGCTGGCACGGCTGAAGCCGACAACCATCCTGGAAGATGCGACAGTTCCGCGCTCTGAAATCGCCAAAATGGTCAAAGCGATCAATGAAATCGCAGAACGGCATAAATTGAAAATCTGCACATTCGGCCATGCCGGTGATGGCAACCTGCATCCTACAGTTGCAACGGATGCCAGGGACCATGATGAAATGGAACGGGTCGAAGCAGCGTTTGAAGAAATCTTCGCCTATGCCATCGAACTCGGCGGAACGATCACTGGTGAACATGGAGTCGGGATGATGAAAGCACCTTACCTGGAGTGGAAGCTTGGGCCCGAGGGTATAGGCGCGATGAAAATGATCAAGCAGTCGTTCGACCCGAATAATATCATGAATCCAAATAAAGTATTTGCCAAAGAATCAAGAAAACGTGTGGTGATTTCAAGATGACGACAACCAAAGAAAGACAGCAGATACAACAGGAGTTCAAAGACCGTATGGATCAGGACGAGCTGTTGAATTGTATGAGATGCGGCTTCTGCCTTCCCTCCTGCCCCACCTATATCGAGTCGGGATTCAAGGAATCACATTCACCGCGAGGCAGGATCGCTCTGATGAAGGCAGTCGTCGACGGGGTCATCGAACCGGATGAAGAAGTCGAACGAACGCTGGATCTATGCCTGGGATGCAGGGCCTGCGAGCCTGTCTGCCCTTCAGGCGTGAACTATGGCCATCTGTTGGAAGAAGCACGGGACATCATCAATCAGAATAAACAGCACTCCCTTCCAGTACGAGTACTGAGAAAGACGGTCTTCGAAGGATTATTCCCTCACCCGGGGAGAATGAGAATGGTGACTCATCTTCTCGGAATCTATCAGCGGTCAGGGATGCAGAAGGCTGCCCATGCCACTGGTGTCATGAAACTATTCCCAGAAAGCATGGCTGTGATGGAAAGGGTTCTTCCTAAGGTTCCGAGATTGAAAGATATGAAGAACCGCCCTTCTTCCCTTTCCTCCATTGGTGAAATGAAGAAAAAGGTCGCTTTCTTCTCGGGATGTCTGATGGATACGATGTTTCTTGAAACAAACAACGCCACGACGAAGCTCCTGCAGCTGGCAGGCTGTGACATCGTGATTCCTGACCAGCAGACCTGCTGCGGCGCACTGCATGGCCACAGCGGTGAGAAAGATGCCGCCAAAGAATTGGCGAAAAGGAATATTGAGGCATTTGAAGATTCAGGCGTTGATTACATCATTACCAATGCAGGCGGGTGCGGAGCCTTTCTTGTCGATTATGATCATCTGCTGAAGGATGACCTGGAGTGGAAAGACCGTGCTGCCCGGTTTAAAGATAAAATCAAAGACATTTCTTCTATTTTAGTAGAGTTGGAGTTTCATAAAAAAATAAAGCTGCGGGCGGATACGGAACGGATTACGTACCAGGATTCATGCCACCTCAGGAACGTCCAGCGCACATTTATGGAACCCCGCCTCCTGCTTCAATCAGTCGCTGGTGCGGAGTATAAGGAAATGAAACTGGCCGATCACTGCTGCGGTTCTGCCGGCATCTACAATATCGTGGAATCGGAAATGTCCATGAAAATACTCGATCATAAGATGGAAAACGCAGCTGACACAGGGGCAGTGACAATCGTTACAGCAAATCCTGGATGTCTGCTGCAAATGAAGCTTGGAATCGAGAGAGAAGGACTGTCTCATAAAATGCGGGCGGTTCATATTGTGGACTTTTTGCTGGAGGCTGTAGAAGAGTAAAGATGGGACCGCCCTTATGGGGTGGTCTTTTTTATGCAGGAAGTGGTGCCTGGCTCAAATTCGGGGTTTTGTGCCTGGCTCAAATCAAGGGTTTTGTACCAGGCACCCATTCAGCAATTTGTACCTGGTACGTGGCATGTGATTTGTACCAGGTATAATCCGCTTACCTCAGTGGTCCAACCAAACTATCCCTAAAGGAATTATCTGGATTTTCCCCCGACGTACTTCTTCGTTGTCATTTCAATCGCTTCACTCATGATACCCACCATTTTTTCAAGCTCCTCTTCACTTGCTGCAAGCGGCGGCATAAAGACGATCGTGTCCCCGATTGGGCGTGTGAGCATGCCGAGCTCCCTCATTTTCAGTGTGGTCCGGTATCCGACTCTGTCTTCCCAAAGGAAAGGTTTTTTCGAATCTTTGTCCGCAACCAATTCGATACCGCAAATCATGCCGAGCTGGCGAATACTACCTACGTGGGGATGACTCTTTAACGGCTCTAGCAGATTTTCAATCACTTCCGTCTTCTCCTGAGTCCTCTCAACCAGTTTGTCTCTTTCATAAATTTCAAGGTTGGCAAGGGCTGCCGCACAGCCAAGCTGGTTTCCTGTGTACGAATGGCCGTGGAAGAATGTTTTCAATGACGTATAGTCGTCGTAAAAGGCTTCATAGATTTCTTCCGTAGTCAGTGTCGCTGCTATCGGCAGGTATCCGCCTGTTATCCCTTTGGCAACAGTCATGATATCCGGCTGGACCCCTTCATGCTCGACTGCGAACATTTTTCCGGTCCTTCCAAACCCGGTCGCCACTTCGTCGACGATCAGAAGAATATTGTATTTTTTGCACAGCTGCTCTACCCCTTTGAAATAGCCCTTTGGCATAATATTCATTCCGCCGGCTCCCTGGATGAGGGATTCAACGGTCATCCCGGCAATCTCATGATGATATTCTTCCAAGATCGACTCCAGCTCTTGAAGGCACTGATCGCGGATTTCATCTTCATCATCCAGGTCGGGATGGTGGTAGACATCAGGAAACGGGGCAACCAGGGAATGGAACATGAGAGATTTATAGACGCGGTGGAAGATATCCACTTTCCCCACACTAATCGCTCCGACAGTATCGCCGTGGTAGGCATTTTTAAGCGTGATGAATTTCTGTTTTTCCGGTTTCCCGATGTTCTGCCAATATTGATAGGCCATTTTGATGGCGATTTCGACCGAGGTCGCGCCGCTATCTGAATAGAATACCCGTTTCAGCTTTTCAGGTGCAAGGTCGATCAATTTTTCTGCCAACAGGATCGACGGGATATTGGACGCTCCAAGCAAAGTGGAGTGTGCGATTTTATCCAGTTGCTCTTTGATGGCTTGATTGATTTCTTCATTTCGATGTCCATGTACGTTCAGCCATAGTGAAGAATAACCGTCGAGGTACTCGTTTCCGTAAATATCACGGAGGTACACCCCTTCTCCGCTTTCGATCACCAATGGATCGGCATCATAATCTTTCATTTGTGTAAATGGCAGCCATAGATATTGACTGCTTTTTTCAATAAGCTTTTCGTGGTTCATGCTGCATTGCCTCCTCTAAAACATTGATGTTCCATTTTTCTAGAATCTGTTCTACATTCAGTTCTTCCATTTCCTGTGTGTTTATGTATGGAAAGGTACCCACAATCGGAACGCCTGTTAATTTCTCCAGCATTCTTCTATTGTCTTCTTCGATCTCAGGCAGCTCATCGGGTGTTACACGATTAAGAATGATCCCTGCAACCTTAATCTTTCTCTGTTTCAGCGCCATCACCGAAAGAACCGTGTGATTGATGGTTCCAAGTCCTGCCCTTGCTACCAGGATGACGGGCAGTGACAATCGATCGATCAGGTCGATCATCGTTTCTTCTTCATTTAACGGGACGATCAGCCCGCCTGCCCCTTCTACAAAAACAAGTTCATGAAAGTTTACTAGTTTCTGTGTTTGATTGATGATCGGCTGAGTCTCAATCTTCTTTCCTTCCATTGCCGCAGCCAAATGAGGGGAGCTCGGTGTTTTTAGCAGATATGTATTGGTTTCGTCTCCGAATCGTCGTTTCGCGAATCTTTCGTAAAAAACGGTATCCGGTGCAACCAGCCTGTCTCCTTCCAATTCAGCCCCGCTCTGTACAGGCTTATAAGGAAAAACGTCGATTCCCTTGTCCAGAAAATATCGGGTTAACAAGGCTGTGATCATTGTCTTTCCGATCTCAGTGTCAGTTCCTGTAATAAAAAAACCACTCACCACTTTTCCCCCCTTTTCATTTATGTTAACTATATTTACTTTTTGGTTAACATATTTAATAATAGGTATCATACCACATTTTTAGAAAGGATGAAATGGTCATGAGCAAAACAAAGGAAATTGTCTTATGTGGTCTTTTTGCCGCGCTGATGGCGGTCGGGGCGAATGTTTCACCGTTCCTGATGATCGGCGGGGTCCCCGTCACGCTTCAATTGATGTTTGCCATTCTGGCAGGAGGGATGCTCGGCAGCAGGACAGGCGCTAAGGCAATGACGGTCTACTTGGTTCTCGGACTGGTCGGGGCTCCGGTCTTTGCACAGTTCAAAGGAGGACCTTCAAGTTTATTGAGCCCCACATTCGGATTTGTACTTTCTTTTATCGCAGTCGCTTTTGCAGTAGGAATGGTGCTGGAACGAAAGCGTACGCTGGCTGGATATGCTGGCGCGGGAATCCTGGCCTTGTTGTTGAATTACATAATCGGTACGAACTTCATGTATGCCGCTCTGTCATTCTGGGCTGAGGCACCGAGTGATTTCAGCTACACAGTCGCCTGGGGATGGATGGCGGCCTATCTGCCTCTGGACCTTGGGGTCACGGCTGTTTCAATGGTGATTCTGCAGCGATTGTATAAAGCCGTCCCTTCCGTGAAGCCTCAGTACGCTTCTAAATAAACGGAATAGGAAAAAAAATCAATAAAAAACTCAGCAGCTGATTCTCTCTAAATCAGCTGCTGAGTCAATAAACCAGCCCATAAACCATAAACCGCTCGTACACATTATGCTCATACTCCCCCGAAAGATTGATCTCATTCTTCAATTCAAACAGCGGATGGTTTCCAAGATAATGCACGTAATCATCCGAGCTGTAGTACAAGACGATTTCGATGTCGCGGGGAGAGTATTCCAGTGAATATAATATGTTATCGATGATTTTCATGAAAATCTGTACAGAAAACGGATTAAAAAAATAGAAGACATTGTCTCCGGGATGGATTGAATATTCCTCAGCGAGGCAGCAATGGAATTCGATTGCGCTCTTTTTGCCCTTCTTCTTTTTCAAATAATTCTCCCGGTTCTCGAGCGCTTCCTGATAGAATTGTTCGTTCATCTCGATTCCGATGACAGTGGACCCAAATAAATAATGAATAAAGAAATTGAGACGGCCTTTCCCGCACCCGAAATCCACGACGCGGTCACTCTTCTTTAACTCGTACACCTGAAACAAGTCCTGAAGGGCCCCGTATGGAGTCGGTTCGTACCGGTGATAATGAATTGACCTCGGCATCCCCATTTGATCCTTCCCCGTCTTTATATTCAGCAGTTCATCAAAATAATGTTCTTTCATGTAAATCTCCCTGCCTCCTTTCCTTCATCCCTTTAAAGCATCGAGGGACGGACCTTTACTTCTTGATTGGTTGAAGGATGGTCCTTTGCATAGGGACTCCGCCCATGTTGATGTTCCGCTCGATGAAAAGATATGGTTTACCATTTATGATAAAACGGCGGTTACCTTGATAGTGAACATCTTTCCCTTGTTTTTCAAGTTCCGCCCTGATGGCTTCAATATATTCTTTCTCCTTGAAATACCGTTCATCAAAATCGATTTGGATATGCCCTTTCCGATAGCCCATGAGCCAATTGAATAAAAAGAGCAGCCCGACACCGATCAGGATGACCAAGATAAATTCCATGATGAGCATCCCACCTTCCATTACCTTATATACGAAACAAACAGAAAATGGTTTCAGGCGAGAGCCATTCACCCGATCAAATGATGTGAATCCTCAGATAACTTATGATATTTTTAAAGAGTCAATGATTTTATTTCTAATAAGGAGCGAATGTTTACATGCGGGATAAAGAAGCACTCAAGCAGGAAATCCTGGATGCCTATCATTCCAGGCATGCCACAAAGCAATTTGATCCGAATAAAAAAGTGACGGACGATGATTTTCAATTCATCATGGAAACGGGGCGCTTGTCTCCGAGTTCCTTCGGCTTCGAGCCATGGAGATTCCTTGTGATCCAGGATCCGGGCCTTCGTGATAAAATAAAGAACACGGCATGGGGAGCTTACGGCAAACTGCCTGAGGCAAGTCATTTTGTCATCATTCTGGCACGTACGAAACTGGATACGCGATATGATTCGGCTTATCTCCTCAATCATTTCAAAAACGTCAAAAACATGCCGGAAGATCATATGAGTAAATACCTCGAGAAAATCGAGCAGTTCCAAAAAGTCGACTTTGATCTTCTCAATGGCGAGCGTCCATTACTGGATTGGGCAGGAAAACAGACGTATCTAGCCCTTGGCAACATGATGACGGCAGCCGCTCAAATCGGTGTGGATTCCTGTCCCATCGAGGGGTTTGATATCGATAAAATGAATGCTCTTCTAGAAGAAGAAGGCTTGCTTGATGACGGTCATTTCAGCATTTCAGTCATGTGTGCGTTCGGATACCGGGTAAATGATCCGGCTCCGAAGACGCGCAGACCGTTTGATGATGTTGTGAAGTTTATTTAAGCAAGGAAAGGAATCTAGCTTTTGCAGGCTGGATTCCTTTTTTGCTCTGTTAATACTTTTGTGAATGCAGCCAGATTTTCAGCTATTACCTTTTAAACCAGTCCGCGCCTTCATCCATGTGCACGAACGGGATATCCGTGTCCACTTCACCTGTTATTTTATCCAGAGAAACATCTTCGCCCTTCAGCCAATCTGCAAAATCAAATACAACCGGATCCAGGTCACCACCCAAAGCAAACCAAGCTTTCATCTCCTCTGGCAGATAAGCCGATGTATGGATCGTTCCTGCCCAGCTCCCGTAAAGGTTCGAAAAGACTCCCCCGTCACTGTCATTCAGGAGACGGAACGCATCTTCAATCCCGACATGATTCCCTCTTTCCTGTTCCATCACGGCTAATCTTCGCTTTGAATCGACCAGGTGATTTCTATTTTCCTCTTTCATAATTTCAAAATGATTGGTACATGTGTTGGATTGTCTTACCTGGATCCCACGTGGAGAGGTTTCAACGATAAATGTTTGGCTGCTCTTATCATGTACAACATAACTGAATGAATGACGGTGGGGAATTTCCTTCAGGAGATCCACCGCTTCCTCCACTGAAGCGGCCGATTCAAGTACAAGCCTGCCAATCATGCAGCAAATGAACCCGTCGCCGGGATTCTTCCGGTGCATGAAATTATAGCCGACCGCGACGCCCTTTTCGTTCATGCCATCCATCCGTCCCGTCACCCGCTGACTGGGGCCGATCATGGCATACCCTGTATCCGTCGGCTGGTAAAAGACATAGCGTCCTTCATACGTCTTGGGATGGTAATCATAATTTCTGATTAAATAATTCTCACCAGTCAGAATCGAACAGCCCGAACGCTCATAATCCACCCGGTAGCCTCCGTACTCTTGTAAAATCTTTTCCATCGGCCATGCGAGCGCTGCCTGAAGGCCGAGCAGTTCATCCCAAATACCGGGAGCAAAACGGGTAATGACTTCCTTTGTTTCGTTCACATCAATCGAAAAGCGGGGCTTTCTCACCTTCCATTGATTGTCCCTGTTCTTTATGGTGATGGAATCCCTTATTCGTTCTCCCTGCATATATCCGAAATCATAATGATTTCCCCTGAACTGTATGATGTCGCTATGTATTGTTCTCATTGCGTTACCTCTTTTTATAGCATTTTCCTTATAGGATACTGGATAGCAGTGAAGAAATAAAGGAATTAAAACGGTGCCTGGCTAACTTGCACGTTTTGAGCCAGGCACCGTTTTTCGCTACCCTTCATTTGAAAAATGACTTTTTGTAAAAATAACGATGCTTAAACAAGTGAGGAATGCCACTACGGTTACGATAATTCCAACCATGAATCCGAGAGTAGCCATGAATGTGTCGTCTCCGGGAAACTGGGGAACATAAGATACCATTTGGTAACAAAAAAAGATGGCCATTAATAAATAGAAGCTGCTGCCGGTCACTGCAGTCTTTACCCGCTCTCCCTTTTTCCAGCTGTGTGATGATGCAACCGACTTCCATACAAGGATACTGAGAATGACCGCCAGCATCATGATCACCAAATGGAAATAAGGAATCATCAAAAACGAGAGCCCGAACAAGATTAAACCAGTCATGCCAAACAAGAATACATTAGCCCCGAATAAAAATAGCCCTGCAAGCCAAGGATTGGCAAACCACGAATATTCCCTCAAAGAGTGTATCCATTTTATCTGAAACAGATTACCTTTGCTCCCTGCCATCATCCATGCGATTACTCCAAGCAACAGGAGCAAGAGTGTGAGTGTCATTATATCATGCCCTCCCAGTTATATTTAACTAATTTTACCATATCCGTCTTTCATTTTGAGGGAAAATCCAATAAAAAAAGGAACAGTCACCTGTCCCTAATCTTGCAGTGTCATTTTTTCTTTTCAATAATCTCATCGATAATCCCGTATTCCTTCGCTTCTTGTGCACTCATGAAATAATCCCGATCCGTATCGAGGGATACTTTTTCTAAAGACTTGCCCGTTTTTTCAGAGATGATTTCATTGATGTGCTCTCTCAGCTTTAAAATTCTTTTTGCTGATATTTCAAGGTCTGTCGCCTGCCCCCTTGCTCCTCCCAGCGGCTGGTGAATCATGATTTCGCTGTTTGGAAGCGCGAATCTTTTTCCTTTGGTGCCGGCTAGTAATAACATCGCTCCAAAGGAAGCTGCCATACCGGTGCAGATGGTGCGTACATCAGGAGTGATATATTCCATGGTGTCGAAGATGGCAAACCCTGCAGAGGTAGAGCCGCCGGGGCTGTTAATATACAGTGAGATATCTTTCTCAGGATCGTCCGCAGCCAGAAATAACAGCTGGGCAACAATGCTGTTGGCCATGTGATCATTTATTTCATCACTCACCATGATGATTCTGTCTTTTAATAACCTTGAGTAAATATCATACGAACGTTCACCTTTACTTGACTGTTCGATAACATAAGGGATCGTACTCATTTTCATTCCTCCTCTTAGCTTACGCTACCATTGAGAGGACGCATGAAGGAGAGGAAGAGCTTCGTGTAATCGAAGGGATTGAAACCATTTTCGGAACGGACTGTGTTGAAATCCATTCAGGAAGCTGTTCGATTAATCGCGATGGATCCTGTGTTTTGAAACTGTCCTGAAGGGATGTCAGCATGTCACCCTGAAGATTTTCTTCCCAATACTCCTGATTGGAGCTGGATTCATCATGTTCGGTGAGTGTTTCAAGTCTGGCCCTCGTCCGTTTAAGAATCGCTTTCACGGCTGTATCCGTCATGTTTAAGAGGCTTGCGATTTCAGAGATTTTATATTGAAAGGCTTCTTTCAGAACGAGCGTGATGAGCTGCTTTGGAGTCAGTTTTTTTGTCAGCTTTTCCAGCGTCCCATCATCCCCTGCGCCCTTTTGCTCCTCAGGCTGTTCGGGCACATCTCCTAGCATCTCTTTACTTTGTTTGCGTATTTTATCGACCCAGGCATGATACGCCATTTTCTTCAGAAGCGGGGAGCTCCATTTATCCTGATCCGGATAATGCTTCAATGCCCTGCAGATGGATTCCTGACACAAGTCTTCACCATCCCACTTATTCTTGGTCAGGAATAAGCAGTAATGCTGCAGTTTTTCCACAAGCTCACTCAACTCCTGCGATTCCATTTCATTTTCTTTCCTTACAGACTCACGAACCATATTCCTTCACTCCTTTATATCCTCTCATGCTATTAACGGATAAAGAATAAAAAAAGATACCGGCTGACGAATTTTTTTCAAAGTCACTCATTTAATTTAAGCCCACCCTTCGACGCATTAAAGCAGTGAGGGACGGGCCTTTGGGATTACGGGAGCAGCTGCTTGAGTTTTTCCGGATGATCCACTTTCAATGCGATGCTGGTGACTGGTTTTTTCCTTCCCATAAAGAGCGTGGCTTCAATTGATTCTTTGAAGTGGAGAACAACCTGTGGTTCTGTTTGTTCGAGGTCCCTGTACATAAACGTCAGCGTTTGTTCTCCCGGTGCGGCACCCCATGCACTTTTTTCAATATTATCAAGAGGAACGACGACACGCTGCATCAAGCCTTGAGTGACATAAAGCTTCCCATTCTTCACTTCAAGCGGGTGCAGTCTCATCACCGCGGTCTCAGCGATAAACAGGAACACTCCATATACATTCAGGAGTAATAAAACGATGGAGAGAATAGGCCACTTTGAATGGAGCCACCAGTGGAGACCGATCGATTCAATGACGATCGCATGAATGACCATGATATTCATGGCGAGTGCACTCGACTTCTGGTGCATCGTCACGCAGCCATCATGAGAGGGTGTTTGTTTGCGCCACGTAAAGATCAAATAGTAAAACATCAGTGCTTCTGATACAAGGACTTTGATCAAAGTACGGCTGCCGACTGTTTTTTCAGCTGCAGGAAGCATGGAAAAGACAGCTCCTTCCCCTGCTCTCTTCATTTCAGCCCGGACCTGGGGAATTTTCCAAATGAGAAAACCGATCAGGCTCAGTTCAGTAAGAAACAACAGGGCTTCGAAACCAACTCCTGCATAAAGCAGCATCGTATACGGAGCGAAAAATTCTTCCGGAATCAAAAATCGTGACAGTACGAGACCGGCAATCATGAATCCGATAACCTGTTTCTTCGACAACCTAAATGCTGCATAAATCAAAATGGGTGCAACCACGACCATATCCACAAGGGAACCAAGGATCAGCCCGCTTTCCAGCTCAATCATCAGCGCCTCTTGAATGAAAGGCTGATACATCAGCACATTACTCATCAATACTAGTCCCAGCAGTAATATAGCCCACTTGGAAAAAGCGGTTTCACGAAGTACCATGACACCCCTTCCTTTCTGGAAAAGTTTTCTTATTATTATTATAGTCTATCTTTCCATAAAAGTTATCTACAAAAAATGGCAATCAGAGTACAAAAACAAAGCCCGTCCCTCGCTGCTTTAAAGCAGCGAGGGACGGGCCTCAATATTATGCTTCTCTGTTGTTTTTCAAGAACATGTAGAGCGACGCTCCAAAAATGATGATGTAACCGATGATGCTCCACAGGTCCGGTATCTGTCCGAACAGGAAGATGCTGATCAGCGCCGAATACACGACGGTTGAGTAAAAGAAGATCGAGATCTCTTTTGCAGGGGCAAACTTGTAGGCAATGGTGATTCCGAACTGCCCGATGGTGGCAAAGAAACCGGCTCCCAGCAGGTAAACCCACTGCTTCACGCTCATCGGCTCATAGAAAACGAGCACGAACGGCAGCAGGATCACCGTAGTGAAAAAGGAAAAATAAAACACGACAGTGTAGAATTTTTCTCTCGTGCCCAATACTCTCAGCACCGTATAAGCACCGGCGGCAAAAACAGCTGACAGCAGCCCTGCGAGATATGGGATCGTTTCATAAGAAAATGAAGGTTTGATGATGAACAGGGTCCCGATGAATGCGATGATGATCGCTGTAATCTGAAACATCCGCGCTCTCTCTTTAAGGAATATCGATGCAAAAATGATTGTTAGAAACGGGCTGAGTTTATTCAGCATATCTGCGTCTGACAGCACGAGATGGTCAATCGCATAGAAGAACAATACGATTCCGGCAGCTCCGAGACTTGAGCGCAGCAAGAGCAATTTCTGGTTTTCCTTTTTACCAAACAGACGCTCACCATAGTATTTAACAAATCCGAATGCGATGATGGCTGAAACAAAATTCCTGAAGAACGTCTTCTGGACCGTCGGCACGTCCCCGGAAAGCTTCACAAGTGCGGCCATCATCGAAAACCCGAATGCGGATAATAATAAGAGTATGATTCCTTTGTTTCGATTCGTCATAGCTTCCTCCAATACCCTTTCCTTTAGTATTCTCTAGTGTATTTAAATAAATGAGATGTTTTATGCAACTAGATTAGTGTAACAAATTTTTGGTGTTTTATGGAGGAATAAGTTTGGCAGACAAAAAGACAAGGGTGGGACAAAACTAAAAATCACAACATTAAGACGAACAATTTCAGTATAGGTTTGAATACCGCTGTTGATTTATTTTGAAACGAAGATAAATTTAACCGATTGGCTTACAAACAAACACCTGACTCATTACAAAGCCAGGTGCTTAGTTTATTACAAATCATCCACAATAATATAAGTCGCCTTCACCGGTCCATGCACACCGACAATTAAATTCATTTCGATGTCCGCCGAATTGCTTGGACCTGAAATAAAGTTGACACAGGATGCCACTGGTTCTCCGCTTTCGATCTTGTCGTGGATGCTTTTTGCTGCTTGCGTCATTCTTGGGACGATGGTGCTTTTTGGGATTATGGCGATATAAATGGCAGGCAGCAGGCTGACGGCGCGCCCTTTACCCTTATCGCTGTACAGTACGACGGTACCGGATTCTGCAAGTGTCGTATCGCTGAACGTAATGCCGACATCCGCGGTTGCTGAAAATGAAAGGTTTTCCTCTCCGCTTTCCGGGTCCCACACATGATGCGTGATGTCTTCATCACCAATCTCCTTTAGGCCCGTCTTCTCAAAACGCGGGTCATCCCATGTGACGACGGTTTTGCCGCCATATTGCTTGATGAGATAGGGTATCAAAGTGGAAAGCTCGCTTGTTACGGTTTCGTGCACTTCTGTGTGAATCAGCTCGCACTGCTTCTTCAATACCTCGGCCAGTTCATCCTGGGAATACCCCTTATACACTTCCCATTGCGGGTTGTGCTGCCACTCGGGTTTTACGACTTCCGGACGACGCTCCCGACCCAGATTTTTTGCCAGGTTATCTAAAAAAGAGCTTCGATTATGAATTTGTCCGATCGCCATTATTGTCCACCTTCTTTGCTTCTCTTCTTATACCAGTCCCTGAAACGCTCTTTTTTAGGTGCTGGGAATTCACGGATATCCGTCCAGTTCTTTAGCGGGCCGGGGCCTTTTGAAATGCTTCCGTCCTTTGTAAAAGCAGCAAGTGACGTCGGCGCGAGTCTCGAGCCGATGTTGTACATGGCCGGGGATGCGGTTCCCATACTGAAGGCCTTCATCGATAGATTTTCAAAAACGGGAGCCTTTCCTTCACGCTCGACAATCTCCTGGCGGTGGAGAAGGAGATGCTCATGCAGCGGGATTTTCACTGGACACGCTTCTGTGCAGGCTGCACATAGAGTCGATGCATAAGGAAGCTCTTTGTAATCCTCATAACCGCCAAGCAGAGGAGACAATACCGCCCCGACAGGACCTGGATAGATCGATCCGTACGAATGACCGCCGACATGGCGATATACCGGACACACATTGATACAGGCCGCACAGCGGATGCAATGGAGGATCGACTGAAAGGCGGTACCAAGGATTTTGGAACGTCCATTGTCCACAATAACGAGATGAAACTCCTCAGGACCGTCCACTTCCCCCTCTTGTTTCGGTCCGGTCAGTGCCGTGATATAGCTCGTAAGCTTTTGACCGACTGCCGCCCGCGTCAAGAGGCTGACGAGAACCTCCATCTCTTCCCATGTAGGCACGATCCGTTCCATACCCATGACGGTGATTTGCGTCTTCGGAACTGTGGTCACCATACGTGCATTCCCTTCATTTGTTACGAGGGAAATCGTTCCCGATTCAGCAATGGCAAAATTACAGCCGGTGATGCCGATATCTGCCTGCAGGAATTCTTCTCTCAATTTTTCACGGGCAAACAGAGCAAGTTCTTCCGGCTTTTCCGTTTTGTCATACCCCATTTTATTCTTGAATACGTCCCGTATCTGCTCCTTATTTTTATGAAGGGCCGGGGCGACGATATGGGAAGGCGGGTCATGGTCATCCACTTGCAGGATCCATTCGCCAAGGTCTGATTCGATGACCTCGCAGCCGGCTTTCTCAAGTGCTCCATTCATATTGATTTCTTCGGTGACCATCGATTTTGATTTGACGACTTTCTTCCCTTCTTTTTTCTTGACGACTTCGGTGATGTATTTGTTCGCTTCTTCCGCCGTTTCTGCGAAAAAAACATGACCGCCGCGTTTTGCCACATTCTCACTTAAAAGATCGAGATAATAATCAAGATTCTCAATTGTATGGGATCTGATTTCCTCACCGAGCTTCCGCCACTCTTCCCAGTTACCGAGTTCTTCTGCTGCATTCAGGCGCCCGCTGCGTAGCCGCGCCTGCGCGGAAGATACAGCCCCCCGCATAAATGTATCGGCTATCCCGCTCGACACTCTGTCATTGAAGGGTTTATCCCCTATTTTCATAGCCATTTTGTTTCCCCCTCGATTTTCCTATTGGCTGTTTAAAACCGATGCAATGTGCATCACCTTGATTGGTTTGCCTTTCCGGTCAATCCTGCCACCGATGTTCATTAAGCATCCGCAATCGGCACCGATTAAGATGTCCGCTCCCGTCTCTTCCACACTCGTAACCTTTTCATCCACCATCTGTTCAGAGATTGGCGACATTTTCACTGAAAATGTCCCGCCAAATCCGCAGCAATTATAATTGTGTGGAAGCGGATTCATTTTTAACCCGTCAACATTGCTTAAAAGTTTCATAGGCGCTTCCGTCACACCGAGCAGCCGGGTCATATGACAGGACGTATGATACGTTGCGTTTCCGTTCAGCTTTGCCCCGACGTCTTCAACACCAAGGACTTCAACGATGAATTGAGTCAGTTCATAGGTTTTATCAGCCAGGGATCTTGCCCGCTCTTCCCACTGTGGATCCCCCTTGAACAAATGAGGGTACTCCCTGAACATCGTCCCGCATGACCCCGATGGAGTGACGACATAATCCGACTCTTCAAAAACGCTGATCATATGCTTCATTGATTCTTTCGCTTTTCCGACATGTCCGCTGTTATATGCAGGCTGTCCGCAGCAGGTCTGTTTCTCGGGAAAATCGACTTCGCACCCCAGCCGCTCCAGTAATTCAACCGTGTCCCTGCCGACATCCGTCTGAAAAATGTCGATTAAACATGTGACAAATAATGAAACTTTCATGATTGTTCCCCATTTCTTTATGAAGAAACTCCGGATGTTTCCCGGTTTTAATGGGGAATCGGGGAGTTCTTCTTTTATAGTAGAATACTATATTAATGTTTGAAACTTTTCAGTCTATTTCTATTAAGTATTAGTGTAAAACTATCTCCCTCAATAGTCAACAGGTCATCAGATGACTTAGTTTGAATTAGTCAAAGGCCCGTCCCATCTGCTATGAAACAGTGGAGACGGGCCTATATTTATGCGGTTTTTCTAAACTGTTTATCGTCACTTCTATTTTTTCTTTCCCCTTTAAAAATGAGGGTGATGATGAATCCGGCTACAAGGGCAAGAATGACCGTCCCGACATTTAGTCCGATGCCGTTAATCACGACATATCCGATTGCTCCGGCAAAAATCACGTAGAACGTCATCGGGATCAGGGTTTTCCTGATCAAGTTTCCTTCTCGTCCGATCAGACCTGCGGAAGAGGAGGCTGCCACTACGTTATGAACACAGATCATGTTGCCTGCTGCGCCGCCGACTGCCTGCAGGGCGACAATAGTGGCCGGTGCTGCCAGGATATTATCCGCCACTCCGAATTGAAACAGGGAGAACATCATATTGCTGACCGTGTTGCTGCCCGCTGCAAAAGCTCCGATGGCTCCGATGGTCGGGGCGGCAAGCGGCCAGTAGCTTCCGAATATGTTGGAGATCCCCTCTGCCAGCGCAAGCGGCATGCTTGTGTAGTCGGCTGCATTGATGCCGGAGTTGATGAACACCTGCACCATAGGTACAGCAAAGATCAATGCGGCCATTGCACTCACGATGGTTTTAAACGAATCCTTCACTGCGCGGGAATATTCTTTCATCTTCATTTTATAAATGAAGATGGAAAGCAGCGAGACTAGGATAAAGATTGTTCCCGGCAGGTTCAAAGGTTTTGAAGCTACCGTGATTTGTGTGCCGAACAGCGTCTCCATATTGATGACCCATGATTGCAGCCAGGCTGAAAATGGCAGGTAGCTGACACGTGTGGCAACCAACAATACAGCTACCAATAGGTATGGCATCCAGGCTTTCACAAAAGAAACATTCTTTTTCGGCTTGTCGGTATCATCCACTTGCAGCGTACCTGTCCAAGCCGGATCCCAATTCGTTTCTTTGTCGAATTCCCATGACTTCTTAGGAATGAATAAGCCTTTTTTCGCAGCGGGAACGACGATGGCTAGCCCGATCAATCCGCCGATGAGGGATGGGAATTCCGGCCCTAGAAGATTAGCCACCAATGCATAAGGCACTGTGAAAGACAGTCCTGCAAAAATAGCAAACTTCCAAATCGCAAGCCCTTCCGAAATCGATTTATTTTTTCCAAAGAAATACGTCAGCATCGTCACCATAAAGAGCGGGATGAAGATTCCGATGACTCCATGAATGAGCGCAACCTGGCCTCCGATCCCATTTATGTAAGCATCAAACGTCATACCCTGCTCAGTGATGTATTTCTGAACAAGCGGTGAATCCTTCAATCCGGAATTTACCCCGATAAGGATCGGTGTCCCTACCGCTCCGTAGGATACGGGTGTCGATTGAAGAATAAGCGCGACCATGACAGCTCCCATTGCAGGAAAGCCGATTGCCACTAACAATGGTCCGACAATGGTGGCAGGGGCACCCCATCCTGCAGCACCTTCAAGGAACGATCCAAACAGCCAGCAAACGATGATGGTCTGCACGCGTCGATCAGGTGAAATATTGGTAAACCCTTTTCGAATCGTAAAAATGGCACCGCTTTCTTTCAACGTGTTCAATAATAGAATCGCACCAAACACGATCACACCTACTTCCAGCGCGGTCACCATCCCCTTCACACTAGCTGCCGCGACTTGGTTTCCCGGCACTTTCCATACAAACATAGCCATAACAATAGTGATCAACAAAGACACCGGCATCGCCTTTTTGGCCGGCCACCTTAAAATCACCAAGAACAAGAATACAGAAACAATCGGTAAAGTGGCGATCCACGCCAACGTACCAATACTCATTCTCTCCATCTCCCTTCAACGTACCATCACTTATGAGATCGACTTAACAGGTCATCAGATGACCTGTCCCATAAATAACAGTATAATTAAAACGCTTTCATATCACAATGGTATTTTTGTAATTTTATAAAAATATAGTTTCATCTATTTTAAGAAGGCCCGTCCCTCATCGCTTTAAAGCGATAAGGGACGGGCCTTCAAGATTATTCTTCCATGTCATCGAAATAGTTCATGAGAACTTCTTCTACACTTTGCAGGTGATCGAGCATCACATTCTGTGCTTCGTTTCCGTCTTGGGCCTCGATGGCTTGGTAGATTTGCTGATGGTCTTTCCACAGACGATCAAGTGTGGACTTTTCCGAGTAAAGCCACAATCTGCGTGTTTCGCGCATCGTCGTGACCATCATTTCGGATACATTGTTCATCAGCCCGATCAACAATTCATTCTGGGAAGCCTTGGCAATGGCCATGTGAAAACGGAAATCGGCTTCTTCTCCCAGCTCCTGGTCATTGGCAGCTTCCATTTGATCAAGGGCTTCCTTTATTTCAGCAAGCTGCTCGTCCGTCCTTCTTGCGGCAGCGGCCAGAACTGCTCCCACTTCCAGGATGCGTCGCACTTCTAAAAGATTCTTTACATCATCCTTTTTCATCAATACAGCTATGTAAACGGGAAGCGACAGCATTTTGCTGTCAAATTCACGAACATACGTCCCTTCACCCTGGTGCATTTCCACTAATCCCATTGCTCGCAGTGCACTCAATGCTTCACGAACAGCGGAACGCCCGACTTGAAAATTTTCAGCCAGCTGCTGAACCGATTCAAGTTTGTCCCCGCTTTTCAATTGTCCTGACTTGATCATATCGATCAGAGCCTCGGCCACTTCCTCATAAATCTTACGCGGTTTAATACGTTTATATTTCAACAATTCTCACCCCATCAATGTTCCTATGTTTGATTTTATAGTACTTTGGAGCGTGGAACAATATTTGTCGGTTTTATCACTGACCAAAATACAAAAAACTCCCTTCTTAACAGAAAGGAGCTGCAAATGATTTAGTTTTCGAGTATCTGTTTAATTTTCTTTAAATCTTTCTGATTTGCTTTTTTCATGAGCGTTGACATAAACGGGGTGAAGATTCTTGAAAAACCACTGGGTTCCCCCTGGTTTCTTAATGTCATCTTCGTACCCTTTTGCCCCAGCTTCTCCCAAGTATAGGTTGTTTTCATAGGGAATGGACCATTAGCTGTTTTCATGACCAATTTTTCCCCGGGGATATATTCTTCAATTTTATAAACATAAGCCAGCTCTCTCCCCAAAAACTTTGCTTTAAAGGCGATTTGAGAATCAAGGGCCAAAGGTTTGTCGGTCAGCCACTCGGCTGAATCGATGTTGACGTACCATTCAGGAGCGTAATCCGGATTTGAAGCGTACGATGATACCTTTTCAATCGGACATTGAATGGTGATCTCTGTTTTTATATCAACCATAGATGTTTCCTCCAGATTACTCTTTTTCTACATAGTTTTTTAATCGGGTGCCCAGAAGATGCTTCCAACCTTCTGCATGTTTCTCTTCCCAGTCTTCCTGAATGATACCTGAAGCTGTATGGGATAATCGAAGCAGCGTAGCCCCGTCCTTTTCTTCAAGCTGATAGATATAGGAACTGTTAACTGCTCCCTGCATGCCTAAATGTCCATGAATCCTGATTTCTTCGGGAGCATTCACATAATAAACGTTTCCCCACACGGCTCCTTGATTGTCGCCCCATTTCTCTATGAATTGGCCCCCTGGAATAGGATTGAACGTAAAAGTTGATGTCTCCCCTTCTGGAGCCAGCCTGAATTCCCACCACTCCTCTGCATTAGTTGTCAGTGCGTGAAATACTACTTTCCGTGAAGCGTTAATTTTAATTTCTTGTTCAATTTTAAAAGCACGGCTTTGTTCTGTATTCATGTCTTCCTCTCCTTTTCTATTCTCGGCGATCGAACGCAAATTCAGCAACGAGCTTGCGCTTGCCTCCATATATTTTCCTACCCAGCGGCGATGCATGTCCTGAAGCGGAACAGCATTCAGATAGTTTTTTCTATATTTCCCTTCCCGTTTGACCAATACCAAATTTCCTTCTTCAAGGATGTTCAAGTGCTTCATGATGGCATATCGGGTAACGTCCGGGAAATATTCATTCAATTCACCCGTTGTTTTGGATGATTGTTTAAGAATATCCAGTATAGATCGTCTGATTGGATGACCGAGTGCTTTAAACAGACTTGAAAGTTCCTCTTCATTCATAAAAGAAAACCCTTTCTCATGTGAATAAATGGTCACATGTAATATGTGACTAAATAGTAACATGTATTCTTATTACCAGTCAAGTTGCTTCTCTGAAACTTTTTCTTCGTCTAACCGTAAAATAGTATATATAAGATTTATCCTTCCCCTTATAGGGTAACTTGTATTTAGATACATAGCTGATGATTAGATTCAGCAATAAGAAAATAAGGTGGTTACAACATGTTCTGGGTTACCGCTCTGTTTGATGAAGAAACAGAAACCTTGATTAAAAATATTTGGAAAGAATTACGTGATAAGTCGATTTCTTATTACATCGATGAGGTTCAGGACGGCAGACCTCACCTTACACTCGCGAGTTATAAAGAGCTCGACAAGGAAAACTATATCAAGCAGATGGATGTTTATTATGATAATAAAAAAAGCTTCGATATCACGTTCAATCACATTGGCTCGTTCTTGAATTACAATACTCTTTTTCTATCCCCCACGGCCACGAAAGAACTGCTGGACTTTCATACACATCACCATAAACACTTCGAAACGTTTAATACGGAGGCAAATAAGTTGTATGAGCCCGGACAGTGGATTCCCCACAGCACACTTGCCAATAAGGTCGAGCCGGAACAGTTATCGAAAGCCTTTCATTATTGTGTCGACCGGATCGGTCTAACCAAGGGCAGGATTGAGGAAGTGGGACTGATTGAATTGGTCGGGCAGGATGGTGATACGATGGAGGCTCCCCTTATTTATTCTAAAAAGTTGAAGTAAAGGGAAAAAGAAGCTTGGATGTTTTCTCAAGCTTCTTTTATCATGCTCATTATTTCTTTTTAATCGGGATCCAAACTTCGCACCGATAGTCTTCATTATTTACGTTGCCGGGAGGATACAGCTCGAACTCAGGGCCACCGGCATGCTCATAGCCTGTTGATGGAAACCACTCTGAATAGATTCTCTGCCAGACTTGTTGTATGGCATGGGGCATCGGTCCGATTGATGTGAATACCGCCCAGGTTGCTTCAGGAATGACGATTGAATCGAATTTCCCGCTATCTTCAGGGCTTTCCGCCCCAATGAAATAAGTAAACAATTCATTGGCATGATCAAATTCCATGCATACGCCCATCAATTCTCCATTTTCGGCAAATTGACAAATTTCATCGCCCTCTCCGCTAGCCGTCACTTCACTCCAGAACTTCGGGATTTCTTTAATATTTTCACCGTTTAATGTTTTTATCTTGGTTCCTTTTCCAATGACTTTGAATGAATCTCTATCTACAATTTTATAGTCCATTTCTTTCTCCCCTTTCTTCAGGCAGTCCATTTATACGAAAACTCGACCCTGTAGTAAATCCCATTTCTACTATTCGTCAATACTCTGCATGATTCCTTCACCCAGCTTGACAGGAATCATAAACTTTCGGTGCTCAAGCATTTAGTTGAAAATCATGAGGATGAGCAGCCTGTATTTTAGTCACAGGCTGTTTTTTATCTTCAGTCTGTACCTTTTCTTATCATTTGCTGCCCGTTCCCCTATTGCAAAAATTCGAAATAGATTACCTCCTACGAAACTTTTCCATTTTTTCATTCGTATGTATAGGAAACAACTTCTCAATAGGACGTGATTGATATGAACAAAACCGAAATATATAAAGACGTTTATGCTGAGTTGAAGAAAAGTCTTCGCTGGAAGGTGTCCGACGCCCGTTCAATCATGATGATCGCCTCCCTCTATGTGACAAACAATAAAACCTATGAACCTGTCCGTCTTGACGAAATCGCTGAACGTATCAGAAAGGAACTCGGGTTCTTCAACACGCTTCAATCCCATCATCGCTATACGTTTGCAGCAATGCTTGACACTCGCTTCCTTCATCCGGAGGAATCAATCAAAGACTTTATTCAGACGTATAAAGCGCTTGTGGACGAAGGATTTACAATGGGTGCGTATACGTATATTTCCGCCATGGTACTAATCAGCGCAGAAGGAAACAGTGACGGGACTTCATCACGTGCGATGGAAGTCTATAAAAAAATGAGAAAGAAGCATTTCTTCTTGACCGGACAAAGTGACTACCCGCTGGCGATGCTGCTTGCCCAAAGAACTCAGGATACGGATATGCTGATTGAACAAATCGAATATTTTTACGAAAGGTTGAATCAGTCAGGTTTCCACAAAGGGAATGACCTCCAGACGATGAGTCACATTCTATCGCTTAATGAAGATGTCGAGCCAGTTGTATTGGTGACGCGCTGCACAGAGGTCTTCAATCGTTTAAAAGATGAAGGCATCCGGCCAAAATCGATGTTCTACCCGCAGATTGCCATGCTTGCATTTATAACAAACGGAAGCGATCACATTGCTGCTGTGATGAAGATACAGGAATCATTAAACACTGATATCCGCTGGCAGAAGGATATGAACCTCATGATGGCCGTCATCCTCCACCTCAGCGATCAAATCGAGAATTCTTCCATCTTTCAGACGAACCTGTCGACGACCATAGAGGTGCTCATCCAGGCCCAGCAGTCCTCAAGCGTCGCAGCGATTGCAGGTGCGACAGCTGCAACCAGCAGCGGGGAATGACATCCAGGGACGGTCCTTTAGTATGTTAAAGGCCCGTCCCTCGTTGCGTTAAAGTGTGATAGTATTAGTAAAATGATTATGGTTTTGTGTTTGGAGGGTCTGAATATGCGGATTGGAGTTTCAGATGATTTAGAACGTGCTGTTGAGTTGTTTTCTTCTTCTGAAGAAGAGTATTTGGAAGTTCATGATGAGGAAGGTAAAACGATTGGCTTTTTGACACTGGATGATATGAAGGAGATGTTCCAGGAGGTACAATTGCATCGATCGGTAGGAGAAATCATACATAAGCTTTCAGCAGGGCAGGATCCATCTAAGAAGCTGACAAGAGTCAAAAATGAATATAGCGAGCTGCTTGAAAATGATATTTTCACTGACATCATCAATTCCCTCTATGACGGGGTATTTATTACAGACGGGAATGGCATTACGGTAAAAATAAATAAGGCGTATGAGCGGATTACGAATCTGAAACCCCAGCAGCTGATCGGTTATCATATGGAGGAAATCATTAAGGAAGGGTATATTTCGAAGTCTGCTTCTATCCAAGTAATCAAAGAAAAAAAGCCCGTTACACTGATGCAGACCATACATAACGGCCGGAAAATCATTGTATCGGGAACCCCTATTTTTAATGAAAAAAAGGAGATCCTTTATGTCATCAACAGTGTAAGGGATATCACTGAACTGTTGAAACTCAAGCTCCGAATTGAAGAGCTTCAAGAATTAAAGAATCTTAGGCAAAGCACAAATGCTACCTTTACCAACGATTCAATCCAGCCACCATTTTTTCATAGTGAAAAAATGAAGAAGACATTCGAAATCATAGACAGGGTGGCGAAAACGGATGCGAAGGTTCTCCTTCAAGGTGAAACAGGGGTCGGTAAAACAATGGTTGCCAAGTATATTCACGAGCACTCAAACCGTACCGCAGGAAGCTTTTTGGAGCTGAATTGCAGTGCCCTTCCTTCAAGTCTAATCGAAGCTGAACTATTCGGGTATGAACCCGGAGCATTCACAGGAGCTCTTACAAAAGGAAAAAAGGGACTGCTGGAAATTGCTGATAACGGCACCTTATTCCTTGATGAAATTGGTGATTTGCCTTTGGAGCTTCAAGTCAAATTACTCAAGGTCATCGAGGACCAGGCCTTCATCCCGATCGGCGCATCAAAACTGAAACAAATCAATGTAAGAATCATTGCCGCTTCACACAAGAATATTAAAGATCTCGTAAAGAATGGTGAGTTTCGGGAAGATTTATACTATCGCTTAAACGTGGTACCCATTGAAATTCCTTCATTACGTGATCGCCAAGAAGAAATCATCCCTCTGGGAGAGCAATTTCTTCAGGAATTCAATAAAGAATATAGAATGAACAAGACGTTTAGTATTGAAGCATTGAATATCCTTCATGAATATATGTGGCCCGGAAATATTCGGGAATTAAAAAATTGCATTGAACGTTTAGTTGTCACATCTCCTAACGAAACGATAGATTCAGTGGATCTGCCGCATGAGCTCTCAGGGACAAGCAACAAGCAAAACGACTTTTCAAATGAAATGGAGATCGTTCCATTAAAAGAAGCGGTGGACAATGTAGAAAGAAATTTAATTACAAGAGCATTAAAGAAATATAAAACAACACGCAAAGCAGCCGAAGTATTACAAGTAAGTCAATCAACAATCGTACAGAAAATGAAAAAATGGGAGATTTGATTACTTTTTTAATCAAATCTCCTTTTTTCGATTCGTTTTCAAATCATTTATTTGGCCCCTCAGCATACCAAACCTTTTAGTTTAACTTTTCTGAAAGTTGGCATAAAACTTGCATTACTTTTTACAAAGAGTTCATTTATAAGAAAGGAGTACGTCATCATGACAATATCCACATTTAAAATTGCAAACAAACTCATTACCGGGAAAGGTGCCATAGAAGCAATCCCCAATGAAATAGAGCGCCTGGATATCCAAAACCCTCTTATTGTGACGGACGAAATTTTACAGAAAGCAGGAGTCGTCGATCAAATCATACCGTTTTTGAAAGGGCTTACTTTCGGGGTTTTTACAGGAGTAAAACCTGAACCTGAATTTTCAGTGGTCCATGATTGTACAAATATGTTCAACGAAGGGGCTCATGATGGACTGATTGCCATTGGAGGTGGAAGTGCCATCGACATCGCCAAAAGTGTATCTGCTTTTGCAGCATTTGATGGAAAACTCGAGGATTTAGTAGGGACAGACCTTGTACCGAAGAAAGGCGCACCGATCATAGCTCTTCCCACTACAGCAGGGACCGGCTCTGAAGTAACGAATATCTCGATTCTTTCTGATAAGGAGGCTCAGCTAAAAAAAGGAATCGTCAGTGATTATCTGCTCCCCGATGTTGCGATTGTGGCACCTGAGATGACCTTGACGATGCCGCCTTCTGTCACGGCCGCGAGCGGTGTTGATGCACTTGTCCATGCAATCGAGGCCTATATTTCGGTGTACGCATCTCCAATCACTGATGCTCTGGCGATTTATGCCATAAAAATGATCGCTGAAAATCTGCCGAAAGCATACGCCAACCCGTCCCATTTGGAAGCACGTGAAAACATGGCTACCGCAAGTTTGATGGCAGGCATGGCATTTGGAAACGCAGGAGTGGGTGCTGTACATGCCCTTGCCTATCCACTCGGGGGGCGTTACCATATCCCACACGGGGTAAGCAATGCCCTGCTCCTTCCTTATGTGATGGAATGGAATAAGATTTCCTGCATGGAACGTTTCCGGGATATCGGATCAGCTTTAGGTGAAAAAGTGAGTCATTTATCGGACGCTGATGCTGCAGATCAAACCGTTCATGCAATGAAAAGGCTGTGCAGCCTGGTGAATATTCCGTCTGGATTACGGGCCTTCTCCATTCCTGAAAGTGACATTCCGGGAATGGCCGAAGATGCAAGCAAGATTGAACGTCTATTAACCAATAACCCCCGCAAACTGACACTAAAAGAAATCGAACAAATTTATCAAGCAGCCTATTAAGCTGGCTTTTTTATAAAACACGGGATGAAATAACACGAAAAAGAGTCTTATTTATTGTTGAAAAGGGGTATATAATATGTGGAAAAATCGTAAACATGGTGAGGAATCACCATACATTCCAATGGGACCTTTCAAATTAAGGCTTCCATTTATCCATTATAAGTTTGAGTGGCCTGACTATGTACAAGGTCTGCTCATGTGTGCAGTCGACTTAGCCGCAATTCCATTGATGATCGAACTACTCGGGATGCCATTTGAAGTTGCTTTGGCTGTCGTGTTATTGAATGGTTTGCTCTATTTAACGCATCATTTACTTGGCGATCCGGTTGTTCCTGGCTGGATCACACCCGCCATCCCTTTGATCATGGCTTATGTATCAACGTTTCCAGAAGGCGAAGAACGGGTGCACGCACTGATTGCCTTCCAGCTCACGCTCGGGCTCTTCTCCATTTTCTTAGGAGTGACTGGTCTTGCAAAGAAAGTGGTATCGTTTGTTCCACCGGCGATTAAATCCGGCGTCATTCTGGGGGCGGGATTTGCTGCGGTCATCTCTGTTTTCCAGGTTGGAGGCCGTTTCGAAAGTTTCCCATGGACAATCTCGATAGCTGTAGGTATTGCATTTTACATCATATTCTCACAGCATTTCAATCAACTGAAAAACAAGAGCGCTCTATGGGGACTAATAGGGAAACTCGGAATTTTCCCTATCATTATTTTAGCGGTCATCATTGCTCCATTATTCGGTGAAGCACCTTGGCCGACGATTGAATGGGGACTGATAAATCCCGATTTCGGTACACTTTGGAGTGAATATACGGTATTCGGGGTTGGTTTCCCTTCAGCTATGTTATTTTTGAGTGCTCTGCCGACAGTGCTTGCAGCATATATTGTCTTATTCGGTGACGTCCTGCAGAGTAAGGCGCTGATTGAGGAAGCGGATGATGTACGCCAAGATGAAAAAATCGACTATAACCCAAACCGGGCTCATATGATTTTCGGAGGACGAAATACAATCATGAGTATCCTTGGCCCTGATGTTACCATGGCAGGTCCCCTATGGGCAGCCATGCAGGTAGTCGTAATCGAACGATTCAAAGAAGGGAAAAAAGCGATGCATTCTCTCTTCGGCGGATCAGGCTCTTTCAGATGGGGGACCAACACAGGGCTTCTACTGCTTCCGATTGTGAGTTTAGTAGAACCTATTCTCGGAATTGCATTGGCTCTTACTCTATTAATCCAAGGTTACGTCAGTGTCCGGGTGGGTATCCTTGAAGCCCGCAGCCATAGAGATCTTGGGATTGCAGGAATCATCGGTGCGGTGTTAGCCACCAAAGGAGCTACTTGGGGCTTTGCAGTCGGGATCATTCTGTGTGTACTCATCTATGGAAAAAAGTTTTTCAAAGGAGAAAATGATAAAATATTCACTAAAGATTTAGAAGAAGATGAAATAAAGAGAATTTCTTAACATTTGAAGAGGAGGCTGAACATGCAACACTACAATATGCTCATTAACGGTGAAGAAATCGGCAGCGACTTACCTAAGGTGGAAGTGACCAACCCTGCGACTTCAGAGGTTGTGGCCACGATCTCCAAAGGAGGAAAAAGTGAAGCGGTGAGTGCAGTCGACGCAGCCTACAATGCGTTCCGCGACTGGTCCCAGCATTCCGTCTACGAAAGAAGCGAGCTCATCCGGAAATGGTACGACTTGATCGATGAACATAAGGAAGACCTTGCCCGGACAATGACGATGGAACAGGGTAAACCTTTGAAAGAGGCACTTGGTGAAATTCAGTATGCAAATGGCTTTATCTCCTGGTACGCGGAAGAAGGAAAACGTGTATACGGTGAACAGATCCCGGCCACGCAGCGAAATAAGCGCTTATTTGTTTCGAAGCAGCCCGTCGGGGTCGTCGCTGTCATCACGCCATGGAACTTCCCTGCTGCGATGATTACCAGGAAAGTCGCTCCTGCCCTCGCGACTGGCTGTACCGTCGTCATCAAGCCGGCCAATCTTACACCATTGACCGCGTTGAAAATGGCATCCCTTGCAGAAAAAGCGGGTATCCCGAAAGGCGTCATCAACGTCGTCACCGGTGATTCGAAGTCAATTGGTGAAGCATGGCTTGAGGATACACGCGTACGAAAGCTGACCTTCACCGGATCGACCGAAGTTGGAAGACAGCTGATGAAAGGATCCGCCGATACCATCAAGAAAGTTTCCCTGGAACTTGGCGGACATGCCCCTTCCATCGTAATGGACGACTGTGACATCAATAAGGCAGTCGAAGGGGTCATCGCCTCTAAATTCCGCAACGCCGGTCAGACGTGCGTATGCTCGAACCGTGTATATGTCCATGAGGATATAGCCGAAGAGTTCACCCAGAGGCTTGTGGAGAAAGTAAAAGAACTGAAGGTCGGTAATGGGCTTGATGAAGGCGTCGACATCGGACCGCTCATCGATGAAAATGCAGTCGAAAAGGTCCAGAAGCATATTGACGACGCGGTCAGCAAAGGAGCGAAAGTGGCCGTCGGAGGAAAAGCCGGCACTGGGTTGTTCTTCGAGCCTACAGTGCTTACCGATGTGAATGAAGACATGCTGTGCATGACGGATGAAACATTCGGGCCGCTTGCACCCATCTCCACGTTCAAGACACAGGAAGAAGCTGTTGAACGCGCAAACGACTCCATTTATGGGCTTGCGGCTTATGTATTTACAGAAAATATCACGAGGGGCATCGAGATCTGCGAACAGCTCGAGTATGGAATCGTAGGCCTGAATGACGGCGTTCCTTCCACTCCACAGGCTCCGTTCGGCGGATTCAAGCAGAGCGGACTCGGACGTGAAGGCGGACATCATGGAATCGAGGAGTATCTAGAGGTTAAGTATATTTCGGTTGGATTGTAAGAAGACCTGCTTTTCCCCATCTCAATACAGGAAACTGAAAACCCCTGACATGTTCATTGTGTCAGGGGTTCTTATTATCCTTCAGCAACCGTTATACTCTTGGAGTTTACTTTTTCTTATCATCCTCTAAATCCAGCCAGGTCAACACCTCTTTCAGGATTGTATTGACCTTTTTACTCACATATTCTTCACCGTAAATCCTCTTCGCTTTTTCCAGATCCTCAAGAACACCCTCCTCCAGGTCAATAAAAGGGGCGTCCTCTTCCATTTCATTATAGAGCTCGATCATCGCCTCCAGCCCTTCTTGCATCCTATCAATAGCATCACTGTATTTTTCGGTTTCATCACTTTTCGCTCGCATCATATCACCCTCCTCTAGTATGTGTGGGAATTGCTGGGATTATACTTTATGCAACTAAAGGCCCGTCCCTCGATGCGTTAAAGCATAAAAGAACACCCGGTTCCCTTCATTAAAAAGGGACGCCGGGTGTATCAGCGGCTTTCATTTTATAGGTATCCTCCGCCAAATTTAGGGTTTTGACCCCATTTGTTGGATTGACTTTCACCTTCCAGGCACATGAATACGAGGATCACGATGGCTCCAACTAACGGGATGAGGGAGATCAAAATCCACCAGCCGCTTCTACCAGTATCATGCAGGCGGCGAATCGATACAGCAAGTGACGGCAAGAAGATAAATAGTGAATAAAGTCCATACAACCATCCGTCTATACCCGCAACCATTTCAATCACAAAGATCCCCATTGCGATAAGGAAGTTGACAAGCGTGAACATCCAGTACTCTTTCCGTCTTGCTCTATCGCGAAAATTCACATAGTTCTTGATTACTTTCAAATACCAACTCATGCTATTGCTCCTTTTTTATGTAAGTTTACTATTCTTATAGTAGTTAGTATAACATACCGGTGTCGAAGTTTGTCACAATATGGCTATTGTCAATTACGATTCTCAAGGTAAATCCAAGGATTCCGACACCTTAAAAGCCGTCCCTCACTCATCTAAAGTGTAGTACGAAAAACTCATTCTCTGGCAAACTTTCACATATTACTGGACAGCCAGGGGGTGGTACTATATATAATGGTAGAGGTTACAACCAGAAAACGCTTACATCATGAGGGGGATTTTATGTTAGATGTACTAAACAAGATCAATTCATTTCTTTGGGGGACACCAAGTTTAGTACTGTTGTTCGGGACAGGCTTATTTTTGACCATCATGCTTAAAGGTCTGCAATTCAAGAAATTATTTTATGCCTTTAAGCTTGCATTCACAAAAGAACCGAAATCGGAATCTTCAGAGTCTGAAGGAGATATCAGCAACTTTAAAACATTGATGACCGCTCTTTCTGCCACAATCGGAAACGGGAATATCGCAGGTGTGGCTACAGCTTTGACAATCGGAGGACCAGGAGCGATCTTCTGGATGTGGATCGTCGGCCTCTTGGGTATGGCGACTAAATATGCAGAGGCATTGCTTGCGATGAAATACCGTGTGAAAAATAAAAACGGTGAGTACTCGGGCGGACCGATGTATTACGTTGAAAAAGGGCTCGGCAGCAAGTGGAAATGGCTCGCTGTTGCTTTTGCTTTATTCGGGGCATTCGCTGCCCTCGGAATCGGAAACAGCGTGCAGTCGAATACGATTGCCGATGTCATGACGACGAGCTTTTCAATCAATAACTGGGTGACTGGAATTGTACTGGCTGTGCTTACTGCACTGATTATTTTCGGAGGCATTCAGCGGATTAGTACGGTGGCTTCGTTTTTCGTGCCAATCATGGCCTTCCTGTATATAGGAGGGTCACTTATGATAATCGGGCTGAATTATGACATGATCATTCCGGCTTTCAAACTTATTTTCCATTACGCATTTAACCCTGTTGCAGCTGCAGGAGGATTTGCCGGGATCGTCATCAGTGAAGCAATCCGCAGCGGTGTATCACGTGGAATCTTCTCAAATGAAGCCGGCCTTGGTACGGCTGCGCTTATTGCCGGTAATGCGAAAACCGACCACCCTGTAAAACAGGCTTTGGTTGCGATGACCGGGACATTCATCGTCACCATCATCGTATGTACGATGACCGGACTCGTCTTGATCATCACCGGTTTCTGGGATCCGACCGGCGGTGCCATTTCAGGTGTCCAGCATGCCGCTGACCTTGATGGCGGTGCTTTGACAAGTGCCGCATTCGGACATGCCCTCGGGGTAGCAGGAGAATACATCGTTTCATTCTCCGTTATTTTCTTTGGCTTCTCAACCATCGTCGGCTGGTATATGTACGGGGAAAAATGCTTCGAATATCTGACCGGCTATCGCTATATCGCTTCATACCGCTTGATTTATGTCGTGGCGACGGGAATGGGTGCCGTGGCGAATCTTGAACTGGTCTGGGCATTTGCAGACATGTCGAACGCTTTGATGATGATTCCGAACCTAATCGCCCTGCTTCTTCTTTATAAGGTGATCGTGAAGGAAACGAATCATTACTTTAATGAGTATTTGCCTGGACAGATGCAGACTTATTCTAAAAGGAAAGCAAGTTAATAAAAGCCGGCGCGAGACATACGCGCCGGTTTTTAATTTGCTCTATTTTAAAAATTCACGCAGCCATTTTCGAACCTTATCTTTCACTTCCTCATCTAAAGGCTTTTTCACTAGTTTTTTATTTCCGTTCAGTATCTTGCTCATCGAAAGTTCGACATCAGTTTTTCTCAAGACATGTGTGAGATCGGTGATAGTATGCGACTCACATTCTCCTGTAACCAATTCGCACACTTTCTCCACGTCCTTCATCTTCACATTGACATCTTTAGTCCCTGAGATGGCCAGAACGGGACAATTTACGTTTTTTAAGGATTGTGATACATCAATTTCCACGTGTTCTCTGTTCCATTTCGCATTAATTTTCTTTCCTTTAAATTTAATGACCGGTTCATCAGTGGAAAGAATCTTATCGGTTAACTGCTGGTTCATCTTCACGATTTTTTGATCGACTTTCAACACTTTGAGAAGCCAGCCTTGAAAGCCTTCCATTGAGCGTACCTCTTTCACCATTTCTTCACGCTGCCATTTCGTCGTCTCAGCCAGCGGCCCAGCACAAGGAGCCAGCAGGATCAAACCTGCAACTGGATCGCGATCACTCATCAACGGTGTAAGGATCGTTCCTTCACTATGTCCAAGGAGGATGATTCTCTCATTGTCGATAGCCGGATGTTTTTTCGCGAAATTAACAACTGCCTGCAAATCATCGACCAAATCGTAAACACCTGTTTCATTAAAGTCACCTCCGCTGGCACCCACTCCCCGCTTGTCATATCGCAGCGAAGCAAAGCCTTCCTCCGCCGCCAGAGCACTAAGCTCTTTAAAGATATTCATCGGCATCCGCTTGGCATTAGAGTCCCGATCGATAGGGCCGCTTCCATGCACCATGATGATTACCGGGTACGTCTCTGATGATCCTTCGGGAATGGTGAGCGTACCCCCTAACACATATTTCGATTCAATTGTTACTTCATGCTCCACAAATCCCATTCTTTCATCCCCTTTTAAAGGCCCGTCCCTTAATGCGTTAAAGCGTTAAGGGACGGGCCTTCATATACATTTATTTTACTTTACAGCCTGATAGACGATCTTTTGATTGGCTGCAGTCGGCTGTTTGTCTTCCTGGAAGTCTGCACAGATGTCGATTTTTGAGAAGCCGATTTCCTTCAGGACCAGCCTGAGCTCCTCGACTCCGTACCAGCGAAGGGCAAAGCGCTGGAGTTCCGTGTCGATGAGACTCCCGTTTCTCCATTTTTCGTATTTCAAGTGAGTCACTTTATGCTGATGGAAGAAATCCACTTCAACGAGTTTGCTCTCCATGGTGATGGTGTCACCACTCGGAAGCGGGAAGACGGAGGTACTCACCTTCCCGGTCTCAAATTGAGCGTCAGGGAGAAAAACATCCATGATGAGTCTTCCACCCGGCTCAAGGTGATCATGGAGCTTCCTTAACGCCTGCATGGAATCGCCGCGATCATCGATCAATAAGAAGGAACCGCCCGGTATGATGATAGCTTCATACTGATGCGGCAAATCAAGATTTTGCAATTTTGATTCGTACAGCTCTGACTGGAGACCCCTTTCTTCAAAACGGTGTCTGCATGAAGCCAGCATTTCGGTTGAATCATCCACTCCATCCACCTTAAGACCGCTTTCCAGTAACGGGATGATGACCCTCCCAGAGCCGACCATTGCCTCAAGGATCCTGCCTTTGCAATCTTTCAACTTTTCTTGATAAAACTCAATATCCCCACTGAATGATTGCCCGATCTCTTTTGTAAGATCATATACTTCTGTGCAAAGTTTTCCATAATAACTAAACGACATACGTGTATCCTCCACCTGTGTATAAATAAGCGCAGCAGACTGGCTGCCACACCTTTCCTCTCTTGTCGAAGTGTTTAAAGGTAAGAATGCCCGCCCCGGTTATCCAGAGCGGGCACCTCCCATTACTTGAACGATATTTTTCTTATTTGCTGATACGATCGGGAAAGGTCTTCCGCACCCAAGATCATCACGGTCGGCTTTACCTTCACACTTTCACCTGAAGCAGCTGACCACTCTACTGAAGAAGCAGCTACCAGCACTTCCTGGTTGATATACGCTTCGGTCATTTTAGCAGTATCTGGGTGGATCAGCATGGCCTGTTCTTTACGTTCATCGGAACCGGCATGGATGAATGGACTGTCGCCTAGGACAAATTCTTCCACACCCGCATAATAGGTATTGAATTTCCCTGGGGACGGCAGCTTCACATAGCATGAGGATAATGCTTCACCAGGCTTGAAAAATGCCTCCAGATCCACGGATTCTTTGACAAACGTTCGGCCGGATTCCTGTTCGATCTCACAATAGAAAGCAAGAACGGGCACCTCAGGAAGGGTCAGGGCGTATTGACGGATGGTGACACCCTTCATCATTTCGTGCTCTTTAAACACCGTGGTAACGGAAAGGCCTCTCCAGCTATTTCCATGCTCATCCTTCTTGGTGGCAGGTTCCACGCTTGTCGGTTCCTTCAGCATCGAGTAGGGACTTACATTCATGAAGGTATAACGAACCCCTCCTCCCCACGGATTCCACCAGGCTTTCGGTCCCGGTTCCGGATACTGATGGTGAAGGAATTCTTTATTGTTATAAATCAATGAATAGATTCCAGGATAATAGCCGGCTGCCGCTTTGAAGGCAATTACGCCATTGTCTACAGTCCAGCCATCATCATTCTCGACAATCCCGATTTCTTTTTCTCCTGTTACAAGAATTGCGGATTCAAGTGATGCCAGCTGACCGCGGGATTGGAATCGGCCAGTTAAGCGCTTTACTCCCGGTGTAAGGTGACGCAGTTCCGCATTCACTTCTGTGACTTCATCCTTTTTCGTCACCGTTTGTTCCACACTCTCCCCTTCATTCTCCAGGAACAGCTTGCCTTCGAGATAAGGTGTAAGCATTGACCGGAATGAATAGTTCACCTTCCCGCGAGCTGGGGAAATAAGATTCCCGTCAGATGCTTCAAGACAATAAAGCGGACATACTTCCATACTGTCTATATCATCCCCGAGTACGAATGATCTCCACTCTTCCCACGATGGGGATGCATTGATCCCTACTTGAATCGGACCCAGGCATACTTCCTCCTGAGATGGGACATGGTCGACTTTATACTCAATTGCAAAATGCCACTCATTTTTTCTCCCCAGCGCAGTTTCCGGCCACGCAAGACCCTTTGTTTCTCCATTCGCTGCCGATGTGAACAGCCAGCGTTCTGAGATTTCTTTATCACGGATATAATCCATGAACGGCATCATCGCTTCATCCCCAACGACCACGCCCTCTTTTTGCGGGATCGCCATCCGCTTGAATTCAATCGGCAGCGGCTGGATAAGATAGAGCTGCTCTTTTGTTTCTTCGGATTTATTCACGACTTCATGCTTGATTTCCACGATTCCGGATCCGTATATCTTCATGTACGTATTCAGGATCACCGATGAAAAAGCTTCTGATTCCAAAGTGGTCTTCACGACAAAGGCCTCTCGGGTTTCAATGTACTCCACGGAAGAAGCTTCTTTCTTTGAAAACTCTTCGCTGAACGGCTTACCCAGTTTTGGTGTAAAAAGAGTCATCGGGTTTTGTTTGGAATGAAGCGAACCGATTTTGACGAAATGATTTCTTTTCTCGATTTCGACGAAATAAGGGCCGTTATACGCTGTCCAGTGCTCCTCGGTTTCCCCTCCGAACCGTGCGCCGAGTCCAGGAAAGGCAATAGTCAGCTTTGATTGGAATTCGAAGCATTCCCCGTCCTGTTTCTTGACTTCGACCTTGACGTCTTCTGAATAGAAACCATTTTTAAAAAGCTCAGCCATCATAGGCACGGAAACCCTGCTTTTCCCTTTTAATTCAACTGTCACATCAGTTTGTTCCCAATTCACAACCTCGCTTTGAGGCAGCTTGATCGTCCATAGGGCATCGCCCTCAAGCTGGCTTTCGATATCCAGATGAAAAACCGCTTTCTGATTTGGACGCCAATATTTCTTCACCGAGCGTAAATTCAGTTTGCCTGCCTGCTTTGGATAGACACCCATCTTCAAAGGGAATAATTTGCCGTTAACCTCAATGTTTGCCGACACCACCGGATGTGTTTTCCATTGGCTTGGCTCCCGGTCGGGCAGAGTGAGGACAGCAGGATATTCACCGCTCCACTCGTCTTCCACCGTTTCCTTCCCTATGAAACTATGATTTACGACTTCCGTGGACATGCCCCAAAGGGACAATTCCACTGGTGCATCCGTTTTATTAACAACATGATAGGTAACGGGATGCTCTTTTTTTTCGAGAAGCTTAAAGTCCGGAAGCTTCATTTCCACGAGTAGATCCTGTGTTTCAATCAGGCGGATCCCTCGTCCTGTCCGTTCAAATTGGACTCGGACAAATTCGTCCCCGGCTTCCCATTTGTATTCATAATAAGTATGATCCTTATCTTTTATTCCATCCGGCTTCACCTCGATGACACGCTGACTCGCAGAGTACCAGTCATGTTTGTCAAAGAATGGCTTGAGCCAGTCGATTTGTAAAACAGCAGGAATGAAATTCATCAAATGAGTGGTATCATCCCGGTCTTCCCAGAAGAAACCGCACTTTTTATAAAGCGGAACGGCTTTGGTGTTACCCGGCCACGTGAATAAGTCCAGTCGTGGCCACTTCAATTCAATCGTTTTTTCTAGGGCTTTCAGTACGAGCTGCTTCCCGATCTTCAATCCGTGATAGTCCGGGTGGACATTTAATAGCGGAATATAAAGCGCACCTTCATCCTCACAGTATTGTGATAAACCGCAGTATCCGACCACCTCTTCATCGATCATAGCGAGATATAGATGCAGATTCGTAGAGTTCCCCTCTTTTTCTATGACGTCCTGCTCTGTCGTTACAGTGGAATCCCCGCCCCAGTTTTCCCGGCTTTCGTTCCACATCTTCGCGACCCCTTTCGCGAGACCTTCATGATATTCTACTATTTTTACTTTCTCTAAGGTTGTCTTCATAACTTCCTCCTACACTACGTTTTAATATGTCGAACCTCACACTTTTTTCCTTTATTCGTAACTCCGTCTAGAATTTTATCCATCTTTGATCTCCTCCTTTTTTATTTTGGAAAAAATTACTTCCCACCCACAGTTTAAGATGTTATGCCTGATAAGTAAAGAATATTCTAACTCTTTAGTACGGTGGTGCATCGAGGGACGGGCGTTTAGTTGTGCACCGCGTTAACGTGGGCTGGGACGGGCTTTTAGCACTGTGGTGCAGCAAGGTACGGGCTTTTAGCGGGGTGAAGCGGTGAGGGCCTGGAACTCAAGCCCTCAATCGTACTTATTCAGATAATGGCTCAATGTCACAAGCGGCCATATCCACTTGTAGCTGTGGTAGTGGATATAGAATTTCCCCTTAAGACCTGCTCCTGTCGGGTACGAATCTGCCGGGGAGGGCTGATCATTGTTGATTAGGTCCACGAGCCTTTTCATTCCTTTTTCTATGGCATCGTCGGGACGGTCGGATATACTGATGAGCGCATCTAGTGCCCACGCTGTCTGTGAGGCTGTACTGAAGGAGAGCGGAATATACTTGTTTTTCTGATCGCTGTAGCACGATTCTCCCCAGCCCCCGTCACTTCTTTGAATGCTTTCGAGCCATCTCTTTGCCCTCTCGATACTTTTGTCCGTTGACGGAACCCCTGCAGCCCTCATCCCTGTGACAGCTGCCCATGTCCCATAAATATAATGAATTCCCCACCTGCCTGCCCAGGAGCCGTTTTCTCCCTGACTAAGCTTTAACCACGCAATGCCCCTTTTCATTTTCGGATGATCCTTAGAGAGTCCTGCCCTGCCGCCGAGGAATTCAAGCGTCCTCCCTGTCAGGTCTGCTGTAGAGGGATCAATCGCTGCCGCTTCTCCCCCATCCAATGGGAATGAAGCAAGGATCCCTTTCGTCTTATTCTTTTCAAAAGCCGGCCAGCCACCATCACGGTTTTGCATCCCCAGCACCCATTCGACTCCCCTCTCCCATGCTTGCCGGATATCAGGCTTTTCACTGGCTGAATACGTGATGGCGCGCAAGGCAGCAGTCGTATCATCGACGTCAGGGTGAATCGAATTGCTTTCGGAAAACCCCCAGCCCCCTGGTGAAACGGTTGGAATTTCGATGGCCCAATCCCCGAATTTATAATGCTGCTGCTTTAACAAGTAACCGACAGACCTGTTTATCGTTTCGTCTTGAAAGGCGACACCTGACTCTTGAAGTGTATCGCTGATCAGTGCGGTGTCCCAGACACGGGAAGGGGAATTTTGGACATGAGGTCCGTTATCGGTTTGGCATACCATTGCCTTTAACCCATTTATGGCATTTCTTATGAACGGGGAGTCTTCCTTATATCCGATGGATTTCAATGCAAAAATCATAAAAAAAGTAGTGCTGAAATAACTTAAGTACGTTCCATCATTTTCAATCCGCTTCAGCATATAATCGTGTGCAAACTGACGTGCATGTGAACGGATCGATTCCGGGAGACCCGCAAGCCCCTTGACACCTTCCTTTAGTTTTTCCAGGAGAAAAATCCGGTTCTCGGAGCTCTCCTGATCACGACTTGTATGCAGGAACAGATGCCTGATGTTTGGAGTTCGGGATGTCTTTAAATGATACCGCTCATCCCTCAATAATATAAATGGAACGATATGTCCCCTTGCGTAGCTGCTGAAATCCCAGAAACTGATTGGAAAAGTCTTTGGTATAAGAAGAACTTCAATCGGAACGGGCATCAGATATCTCCATTCATACTGGCCATGAACCGCAAGCATCAGCTTTGTAAGTGTATGAGCCTCCTCCAATCCCCCATTTCCCTTGATGAATTGTTCAGCTTTTTTCAAACGAGTATCCTTTTCATCAAGGAGGCCGCTGAACCGCAATGCAAAATAAGCCTCGATCGTGGCAGAAAGATTCCCTTCTTTCTCATCCTCGAACACCTTCCATGTTCCTTCTTCCGTCTGCATGTTCAAAAGTCTTTTGACTAACTGGGAAAGAAGCTGATCTTCATTCAAAAATAATGACCTGATCAAGATGATCATATAAGCATCCGTCATCAGACTGTTTTCAAAACAAAACGACCAGCTTCCGTCAGGATTTTGTCTCTTTCGAAGTTCTTCTACCATATAATTGGCTGTTTCTTCGATTTCCCCTTTCATACTGAAGCCTCCCGCTGTCTTGGTTGTTTGATATCTTTGATATGTATATGTTTCGAGGGGGCTGGTTAGTAGCTTGAAAGTAAGTCCATTTCCACACAAAAAAAGAACCAGCCTTGTACAGATAATTACGTTAAAACCTCAGACTTTCTCCCTCTATTTACTGCCCGACATTTCCAAAATCTTGTTGTAAACTCAGGGCTAAAGTGTTAATTTTATAATGAAAAGGCATATATGAAATACATGTTTCAATATGCTATTGGCTCGTACTTAACTTCAAAAGGGGTGATGCATCGATGGATATCATGAGTAGAAAAAGTGATCTTTCCTCCGTATCAGAGGATTTATCTTCCCTATTGCATTCAATCGGAACCCCGCGTTCGGTAAAAAAGGGCTCCTTTTTGTTTCAGGAAGGTGAAAAAGCGGATGAATTGTTCCTGATTACATCCGGTATTTTTCAAATAAGCAAGTTGAGCCTTGAAGGCAAGGAATTAAACATGCGCATTTGCAAAAAAGACGACTATATCGGGGAACTGACTCTCTTCTCCGATAACGCTACCTATATGTTAAGCGCCGTTGCCATCCAAGATGGGGAAGTCCTGGCCATTCAGAGAGATAACCTTGAAAATGCTCTGATCAACGATGCGCCGCTGACCTTCGAATTCATGAAATGGATTTCCACCCAGCTGAGAAAGAACCAATCAAAAATCAGGGATCTGGTCATGCACGGCAAGAAAGGTGCTCTTTATTCCACGTTGATCCGCATCTCCAATTCGTATGGAGTGAAAATGGAGAGAGGCATTCTTCTCGACATCCATCTGACTAATCAGGATCTGGCAAAATTTTGCGCAGCAACAAGAGAGAGTGTCAACAGGATGTTGAGTGATTTAAAGAAAAAGAATATCATCGAATATGATCCCAGTGGAAAAATCATCATTCTTGGCCTCAGCTACCTGAGGGAAGAAATCGGGTGCGAAAACTGTCCGATTGAGATTTGTAATATAGATTAGGGTGAATTTTAATTTGAGAAGCGTAATTTTGGGATGAAGATCGGTTGAATCTTTGTCCCTTTTTTGAGTTTGAACGACTATATGATCCATTTTGTGGATTTATGATCAATTTTGAAGAAATACGATCCACTCTACATTTTTATGATCCATTCGACAAAAAATACGATCCATTTTCCTGATATATGCTCCTTTAAGAATGATTCTAATGAACATATGATTTCCTACCATTTATTAATCAAAAAAGCTCCCTCATTCCATCCGGCACCCAACAACCGTCAAAGCTCACACTTTCTCAACAAATTTCCCGGGCTATATTCGACATTTCCCTTAAAAAATGCCTGCTGAATCCTCAGCAGGCTGCTTCTATCTATTTACCTAAGAATCCCCCATTGGATTCAATGATTTGCCCTGTTACCCACTGTGATTCACCGCTTGCAAGGAAGCGGAGCAGCTTTGCAGCATCCTCAGGCAGTCCAAGTCGCCCCATTGGGAACATCGGCAGAAATGCCTTCGCAAGTTCTTCATCAATCCAGCCTGAATCAGTCGGACCTGGATCGACCGAATTAACGGTGATGCCGAGCGGTGCAAGACCAGTGGCAAGCGGAGGCGTGATGGCTTTCAATGCACCTTTGGTTGCGATATAGGCTAGATTGTCGGGATCAGGTCCACCCGATACCATATGGATGATCCGCCCTTCTCCCCCTTCCGGATTCGCCTTCTCAAATTCTTTGGCAAATTCCAGCGAAAGCATGAGCGTACCGCGGTTGTTCACGGTGTAATGCTTGTCCAGAATGGCTGTGTCCAATGACGGAAATTGGAAGGTGCACAGTACGTTGCATTGTTGATCAGGATGTCCGGTGTCCCTAGAGATTCCTTGACGGCACCAAGAATCCTCCTGGGTGACTGATCATCTTCAAGATCTGCCTCCATATGGGCGGCACGGACCCCCATCTTGATTAACTTCTCCTCTAGAATTTTGGGCCATTCCTTCTCCATTCCACTCCCATCCGTTTCATCGAATAGTTTCCAGTGTGTGAAAAAGACGTCTGCTCCTGCCTCGGCAAGTGCCAGGCAGATAGCAGTCCCGATTCCGTTTGAACGGCTTGCTCCGGTTACGATGGCTGTTTTCCCTTGTAATGAAATCACATAGATCCCCTCCATTTTTTCTTCTATTTTTATCGTTTGATAGAGATTTATCTATTGATTTGCAGCCATCATGATCCCTGCTTTCGTATGTATTATGATTATCTTACCAACTAATGACAAAAGTAAAAAGCTCCAGTCGTTAATAAACCGGAGCTTTTCTCATCTTATAGCGCTTCCCTGATTACCTTTTTGTAATAGAGAACGGACAGTATACCGAAAATCGAGTACAATGCCGCGTATAAGACCATAACGATGATCATCGGTGTATCGAATTCCCCGCCGAATAAGAACCATCCGGACTTGACGGCAAAGTAGCTGTGAAGGAGGCCGATCATCAGCGGAATCCCAAAGTTAAAGAGCTGCTTGGCACTGATTCCTTTAAGAAGATCGGATTGTGTAAAACCAAGCTTTCTCAGAATCGTATAATTGGGCTGCTCGTCTTCACTTTCATCCATTTGCTTGAAGTAAAGGATGCATCCTGACGTAATCAGGAAAGTAAGGCCAAGGAAACCGACGATGAACATGACAAGGCCGATCTGTCGTTTCTGACTGCCCGCCAAGTCAAGCTGTGAATCATGTCCATATTCCTCATTGAACCCAAGCTCATGGAACAGATCATTCGCTTCTTCCACATTATCATCATTGTCGATATCCACTCCGATATATAGGCTGGATTCTCTCTGAATTGCAGGATCAAGGTCCTGTTTCAACCTTTCGAAGATGGTATCATCGACAATGCCGACTGGGGATCCGCCTGCAGTATAGTACCATGAAATCGGAAATTCATCCCTCATCCCGATATAAGTCTGGTTGAAGGTTTCTGACTTCCCTTTTAGCACTATCTCGCCTGTATCCGCAAGTGGCAGGACTTTCTGCAGCATATCACTGTATCCGCTGAATACAACTTCGTCTTCAGCCACTTCCACTTCCTTGATTTCCTTTTCACTGATAAAGGAAGTAGGCATTTCCTTCAGTGAACCGTTCACGGCAAAATCAGATTCGGTGATGTCTTCTAGATTAGCTGAAACCTGGATGACTTCCATTTCATCTTTACTGTATTCGATGTTGTTTTGTTCCAATTCATCCTTGAACCTCTTAAAAGCCTCTTTCGAAGTAAATGTAAAATCGGATGGGACATTATCCACAGCCAATTTGTCTGCTGAGTAATAGGAGATATAACTCAGTGACAACAACCCTATGGCCAGCGCCGAAACAGTTGTGATGATGGTCAGAAGCAGTGCATTGGACTTCATTCTGAACATGATCGAAGAAAGAGACATGACCTCATTGATATTCAGGTAACCACCTTTCTTTTTCCGGATCATCTGAAAAAAGAAGCTGACTGACCCCTTATAAAACAGATAGGTTCCGAGGATGACCGATGCGAGGATGAAGATCATCGCAGCAAACAGCTCTTCTATGGTTTGAAAATCCCCTTCAAACAGCTTGGAAGAGATATAGTAACCTGCCGCAATGAGGATGATCCCAAGGATCCCGATCACCATGATCCATCCTGACACGTTCTTTCCTTTTGTCTCAGTGGATGAACGGACTCTGAACAACGCTAAGATACTCTGCCTCTTGATAAAAAGGAAATTCATCACCATGATTAACACATAGATGGCACCAAAGACAATCAGTGTCTGAATCAATGCCTGCTCAGAAAAATGAAGCTTTGCAATCGCATCGACTCCTGTTGTTTTAAAGAGGATCATAATGATCAGTTTCGAAAAGGAAAAGCCAACCACAATGCCAAGCACCATTGAGCCGAAATAAAGGATGCAATTCTCTATCGTCAGGATCCGGAAAATTTTATTTTTCGTCATTCCGATCAACTGAAAAAGCCCGATTTCTTTACTTCTGCGCTTGATGAAGATCGTATTGGCATAAAGCAGGAAGATCGAAACGATGGCGACCAGCAGGACCGAACCTGCCTTGACTGCAGCTCCTCCTTTGATTGATCCCTTTGCTGCATCCATGGACGGATCATATTGAAGGGTCACAAAGGCAAAATAAAGAGCGACACTGAACACAAGGGCAAAGACATATAAATAATAATTCTTAAGGTTTATCTTCAGGTTTCTGAATATGAGCGTATTAATGTTCATTCTGCACACCGCCCAGGACGCCTTGCGTTTTCATTATGTCCTTGAAAAACGACTGCCTATCCTGTTCACCTTTATTCAATTGCGTATAGATCCGTCCGTCTTTTATAAAAATGACTCTGCTGCAATAGCTGGCTGCGACCGGATCATGCGTCACCATGACAATCGTGGAGCTTAATTGAACGTTCAATTCTCCAAGTTTATTCAACAAATCGGAAACCGATTTCGAGTCAAGTGCACCTGTCGGCTCGTCAGCAAAAATGATGCTTGGATTGTGAATGAACGCACGGGCAGCAGATGTTCTCTGTTTTTGCCCCCCTGAAATTTCATTCGGATATTTATCCTTGATTTCCGCTATCCCGAGTTGTGCGGCCAAGGAATCAAACTTCTTATCCGCTTCTTTCTTGGGTGTTTTGGTGATCGACAATGGCAGCAGGATATTTTCTTTTACCGTCAATGTGTCGAGCAAATTATATTCCTGAAAGATGAAACCAAGGTGATTCTTCCTGAATTCTGCCAGCTTCTTTTCCTTCATGCGTGTCATCTCATTGCTTTCAATGGTAATCGACCCCTCACTCACTTTATCAATGGAAGACAGGACATTGAGAAGAGTCGTCTTCCCGGAACCGGATGCGCCCATGATTCCGACGAATTCACCTTTATGGATGCTGAGGTCGATCCCTTTCAGCACTTCCTGCTTATTGAACTTATTTCCATAACTTTTATGAAGTTTTACTGCTTCTAAAATCGTCATACTTAGTAACTCCTTTTATTGATTTGATAGCTTTATTATAAAAAGCAGGAAGACCTTTTTCCTTTTATTATCCGAACAATATGAAAAAGCATGTGACATTATTGTCACATGCCTATCGTGTGAACGAATTCATTCTTTTTAGGAAAGATAAGAGTGAAAGTCGATCCTTCCTCTTGTATGGACTCGACTCTCATATCGATATGCATGGGGCCGGCTACTTTCTTCGTCAGATATAAGCCCATCCCGGTCGAAGCCGTGTTTTGATGATCGACCGTTGAGGTAAATCCTTTATCAAAGATCCGCGGAAGATCCTTCGCATTAATGCCTTTGCCGAAATCTTTTATGGATAGGCAGGTTCGTCCATTTTTACGATAGCTCATAATATGGATATCGCCTGCTTCACTGTATTTCACCGCATTGGTCAACAGCTGCCGCAGCATAAAAGCAAGCCACTTGCCGTCAGAGAGGACTTCTTTGGCTTCCAGATAAATATCAAATCCGATCCCTTTTTGAATGCACCAGGACTGCAGAGTTTTGATTTCCCCGTGAATGATTTCTTCGAGATCCGTCTTTTCTATATAAAGATCATTCTCTATAAAATGAATCCTCTTTTGATGAAGCTGCTGATCGAGGAGCAGGTGGATTCTGAGCCATTCATATTTTAACGGTGCCTTAAATTCAGGGTCGTCTATGCGTTCGATGATTAAGCTCATGGCAGTCAACGGAGTTTTTACATCATGGATCCAAGAAAGCAGATCATCTTTCTCCTGTTCAAGCATCCTCCGGTTTTCCGCTATTTCTTCCCTAAGCTGCTCCGCCTGTTCCACCAGGTTTTCATGAATTATTCTTTCAAAAGGATAGTGAGGCTCCGGTAGTCCCGTTACGTTAAGGTTGCTGTCCCATTCTTCCAGTTCTTTATAAAATTTCGTTTCTATAGTATAACGTGCGATGATAAACAGAATAAATATTAGAGTGGAAAGATAGACCACATAAAGAATCGAGGACACAGTGATCTCCGAATCAAGAAAAGCAACGAATATCAACAGAATCTGCATAAAGAGAAAAAGCAGGAACCAGCCTTTTCTTTCCCAGATGTATTTACGTATCATATCTATTCCTCTTCCAGGGCGATGGATCCCTGCCCCACCTTGGTTTCGATATTTTTACCTAATTCGATCTCGTCCAGGCGTTTCCTCAGTCGATTCACGTTTACCGTCAACGTATTATCACTAATGAACCGCTTATCGTCCCACAACGCATTGATCAAACTGTCCCTCGTGACGATTTTATTTTTATGGGAGATCAGCAGTTTTAGAATGAACATTTCATTCCTTGTCAATTCGACTGTCCCTCGGTCATTAGAAATGGTATTTCTCTCATAGTCTACTTGTGCCCCGCACCACGTCTTCAGACTTACTTGTTCTGTATTGTAATTGTAGACCCGTCTGAGCGTCGCCTGCACCTTAGCAATCAGAACATCAAAGTGAAACGGCTTCTGGATGAAATCATCCGCCCCAAGCTGCATCGACATCACCATGTCTGTCGGATGGTCCCGCGAAGACAGAAACAGAATCGGAACATTGGAATGGGACCTGATCATCCGGCACCAATGAAAGCCATCGAATTTCGGGAGCTGGATATCAATGATGACCAGGTCAGGCTTTGTTTCGGAGAACTTCTGCATCACTTTGCTGAAATCATTGATTCCGAATACGTCGTATTGCCATTGCGCCAAACGGTTTTTCACCTCGTTGAATAAAGTTGTATCGTCTTCGATCAATAAGATTTTGAACATATGTATCACCACGCTCGTAAGTTACTTACAGTGTAGCCGATAACGGAAGATTTTTCTAGGAGGGTTCCTTGATTGTTTATCTTTCATCAAGCCGGGAATAACAAATGAAACGATGCTGCAAGCCTCTAAGGAGGAGATTTTCCATGAAGCATGCAAAGGCATTCGCCATTAAAGGAATCATGACGCTGGCAGTTTTTTCAATTGTTCTCAGCATGGGGTTTCGCATTTCAGGCGAAAGTGTGACCATCATTGTGATTCTATTTGGAGCAATTTCTTACGGTGCGGGAGATATGGCAGTTTTACATAAAACAAACAATGTCGTTACCACTGCAGTTGATCTGGTCATTGCATTTTTTCTGGTCTGGACAGTGGTGATGTGGTTTGAAGGGTTGAACGCACGTATAGCGGCTCCTTCCGCATTCATATCCGCTTTATTGATTGCAATCGAGGAATATTTCTTTCACTTTTATATTTTCAGAGAAAAGCTTGGGGCTGTGGATGATGGATCTATCGATCTTTCTTAATAGTGTTTTAATAGTATCAATGGAATAATTCAATGAAGAAAAGGACTTTCCAAAAAAAGTCCTTTTCTCATGGTGTCTGGTTTATTGAACCACATACTCCTGGTACTTCTCATAATCCGCACTTCTGCATTCCACGGTCAGCTTTGTTCCATTCTCTTCGTATTCCGTATGAAGCACATTGGCATGTTCATTGAAATAGGAGATCAGCTGACCCTGGCTGAATGGGATGAGCATGTCACATTTTTTATAATCTTTAAAAACATGGCTTTTGATGACAGCGGTCAGTTCATCAATGCCTTTTCGTTGTTTAGAGGAAAGATAGATTCTGTCATTCACGACGGTGCCGAGCTTCTCCTCATCTACAAGTTCGGCTTTATTGAAGGCATAGATCACCGGGATGTCCCCGACTCCGATATCATCGAGCGTTTCATTCGTGACCTTCATCAATGTTTCATGATGGGGATCGGAATAATCGACGACGTGGATGATGAGGTCTGCTTCTGCTACTTCCTCAAGCGTGGAGCGGAATGCCTTCACGAGGTGATGAGGAAGCTTATTGACGAAACCGACTGTGTCGGTCAACAGGAATGCCTTGTTGTCAGGGAGTGTAATGTTCCTGACAGATGTGTCCAATGTGGCGAACAGCATATCTTTTTCAAATACCTGCTTGTTTTCGCCGGGATTGAATGTCCCAATCAGTGCATTCATTGTCGTTGATTTGCCGGCATTGGTGTACCCGACGAGCGATACGATCGGAAGTCCACTCTTTTTTCGCTGTTTACGCTGTGTTTTCCGCAGCTCGACTAACGCTTCAAGTTCTTTGTTGAGTGCCGTGATATTATCTTCGATGCGGCGGCGGTCGAGCTCAAGCTTCGTTTCACCCGCACCCCTGTTCGCAAGACCCGATCCCCCGCCTTGACGACCAAGTGATTCCCGTCTTCCGACAAGCCGCGGCAGCATATATTGGAGCTGCGCCACCTCTACCTGAAGCTGTGCCTCTTTCGTTTTGGCGCGCTCTGCGAAAATATCGAGGATCAGCATGGTCCGGTCCATCACCCTGATATCGAGTTTTTCTTCAAGGACCCTGATTTGTGACGGCGAAAGCTCATCATTTGCGAGGAGGACATCCGCCTCCATTTCTTCGATCAAAGGCAGGAGCTCATCGATTTTCCCTTTTCCGATATAGTGCACATGATTTCTCTTCGGCAGGTTCTGCGTCATTTCTGCCAAAACATCTATGTGGCGGGCTTCCGCCAGTCCTTTCAATTCAAGCATGCTATATTCAAAATCTTCTCCCTGTTCCTTTGTGTTTACACCCAGGGCGATGGCTCTTAAACGTTCTTCCATCATAAACATTCACTTCCCATTCTATTAATATCGAAAAAACACAGGCCGCTGCCTGTGTTTTGTTGTAAATGGTTCCGTCAGCCGGTCACATGAAGAACTATTTTCATAAGAAAATAGAGGTCCGCTTCCTTATCTTTCATGGGGCCGGCATGACTTTAGGATACCCTTTTCCATCAAGTGTAAAACCGTGGGTACTCTTTAAGTCCACTATTCAGTTCTATTTTTAAGACATAAAAAAAGAAGAGTCCTTCGTCCCCTCTTCTTCACCGTCAAATGAAGTTTCCCTTAAAAATAGGCAGACCAATTCCATTTACCCTGCACACAGGCAGAGCTTTGAACATATTCAATTAGCTGTTCATAGCGCGGAATCGAAGTCTGATTAAGATCAAAGGGAAAACCTCCATTTCTTGTAAGTTATGAATATCTTACCACAGAAATCCTATGTTGAGAAGTCCAATTTGAAAGCCCGTCCCTCTTCGCATGAGAGACGGGCTTCATTTTTACCAGCGTGCTGTAAGCATCTTGCGTCTTGTGTAAAATTCGACTCCGTCTGATCCGTTCGCGTGGAGGTCTCCATAGAAGGAGTTCTTCCAGCCGGAGAATGGGAAGAATGCCATCGGTGCAGGTACGCCGATGTTAACACCTAGCATCCCCACTTCGATGAATTCACGGAAATAGCGGACGTCGCTTCCATCTTTCGTGAACAGGCAGGCTCCGTTTCCGAAGTCTGATTCATTCGTCAGCTTGATGGCGTCTTCCAGGGTTTCCACGCGAACAACCGACAGCACCGGTGCGAAGATCTCGTCCTTCCAGATTTTCATGGATGAGGTGACATTGTCAAAGATGGTCGGGCCGATGAAGTAGCCGTTATCCTTGTATGCCTCATCATTACGGCCATCACGCACCAGCGTTGCTCCTTCTTCCACCCCGCTGACAATATAGCTTTCCGTTTTCTTTTTATGATCATCACGGATGACAGGGCCGAGGAACACATCATCATCCATGCCGTTGCCAATTTTTATGGCATCCGCTTGTTCATTCAGTTTCTTGATCAGGGTATCCGCAACATCCCCGACTGCTACGACAACAGAGCAGGCCATGCAGCGTTCACCGGCCGATCCGTATGCCGCAGCAATAATTTCTTTCACTGCTGCGTCAAGGTCGGAATTCGGCATGACGATGGAATGGTTCTTCGCTCCGGCCAGCGCCTGTACACGTTTGCCGTTCCCTGCAGCAGTTTTGTAAATATACTCCGCCACAGGCTGCGATCCTACAAAGGAAATCGCAGGAACATCCTTATGCTCAAGTAGACCATTCACCACGTCATGCGCACCATGGACGACATTCAGCACGCCGTCCGGAAGACCCGCTTCCTGGAAAAGCTCTGCCAGACGGTTGGCAAGAAGAGGTGTCCGCTCAGAAGGCTTCAGGACAAATGTATTTCCGCAGGCAATCGCCAGCGGGAACATCCAGCAAGGCACCATCATCGGAAAGTTGAAAGGGGTGATGCCTCCGACCACGCCGACAGGATAACGGTACATGCCCGATTCAATATTCGTCGCGATATCCGGGAGCTGTTTCCCCATCATCAGGGTAGGTGCACCAGCGGCAAACTCGACACATTCGATTCCGCGCTGTACCTCTCCGTAAGCCTCTTTGAAACTCTTCCCGTTTTCTTCTGTGATCAGCTTTGCAAGCTCGTCCCAGTTTTCAACAAGAAGCTGCTGATATTTGAATAGAATGCGGGCCCGTTTAGGTACAGGCGTCCTGCTCCAGGATTGGAACGCTTCTTTTGCCGTGCTGACCGCGTCATCCACGTCCTGCTTTGATGAAATCGGAACCTGTGCCAGTTCTTCGCCTGTAGCTGGATTCGGTACGGATTGGTAGTGTTCGGTTTTAGCGTCCACCCACTTACCGTTAATGAAGTTCTTCAATGTGTTCGTCGTTGCAGTCGCCATGAATGATTTCCCCTTTCAAGAGTGGTTTTAAGTTGGTTATTGATTCAAATCTTTCTTGTATCTGCAAAACTACTTCTCTACCTTTTCCTCTAATGCAAACCTATAATCATAACAGGCATGATACAAAGCCTCCAGCTCCTCCCTGTCCGGCACCCGCGGGTTGTTGGCAGGGCTGCCGCTGATGAAGGCATCCTCTGTCATCTTGCTCACAGCTTTACTGAACGCATCTTCATCTATTCCCCATCCCTTCAGATTCGGGATGTTGAGCTCCATACAAAGCTTTTTGACCGAGGTCACTGCGATTTCAGCGCATTCCTCATTCGATAGGTGACTGTTTTCCTTTTCAAAAATACGCCCAACATCCGCCAGGCGGTCGATGCAGTACTCTTTGCTGAATTCGAGGACAGCAGGCAATAGCATCGCATTCGAGTAGCCGTGGGGCACATGGAACAACGCCCCGATCGGCCTCGACATCCCATGCACCAGACAGACCGAAGCATTTGAAAACGCCATTCCCGCCTGCATGGCAGCAAGGCTCATCGCTTCACGTGCATCCACGTTTTCACCATCGTGATAAGCGGTGAGCAGGTTGTCAGCGACCAGCTCCATGGCTGAAAGAGCAGCTGTATCGGTCATCGGATGGGATTTTTTTGACAAATATGCTTCAACTGCATGGCTTAATGCATCTACTCCCGTCGCAGCCGTGACACTTTTCGGCGAGGAAATGGTCAAGAGCGGGTCGACAATGGCAACATCCGGCATAAAAGCAGGCTGTTTGATCATCATTTTCACATCATTCTTCGTATTTGTGATGACCGTCACATCGGTCGCTTCCGAACCCGTTCCCGCCGTTGTCGGAATGGCGATATGAGGAAGCGGCCGTTTATCGGCGATTCGACTGCCTCCCATATATTCCCCGATATAACCGCCATTCGATGCCAGTACGGCAATCGCCTTGGCCGTATCGATGCAACTTCCCCCACCGAGGGATACGACTAGATCGCACCCTTCTTTTTCAAGCATCTCCAGTGATTCAGAGACATATTGATCTGTCGGTTCAGAATGAACACCGAGATATACAGCACTCGCCACCCCTTGTTCCTGTAAAAACTGACGGCACTCACTGACATATCCCAGTTCCTCCATGATTTTATCACTGATGATAAGTACCTTATTGCCCCGCTCAGCCGCTTCCCTGCCTACATTCCCAAAAGCACTTCGACCGTAAAAAATGGATTGCGGTACACGAAAACATGCAAACTTCTCCACAGACTTGCACCCCTTTAGCTTTTAATGCCTTATCCAAATCAAGCATGCCAAAACAGATGGGGTCTCTATGTAGTCCAAGCTTCTCGAATGTACACCCCGCAGATAAAAATCGAAATATTTAAACTATTCGTCTAGTATAACAGAAAATAAAACGCCCGTCCCCCGTCACGCAATAACGCCTGAAGGACGGGCCTTCAGCGCGGTGAAGTGACGAGGGACGGGCCTTTGACATGATGCTTTATTTTTTGATTTTCTCCATCAGTTCATCAAAACTGTCTATATTTCCGGTTGTTTCTGCAATCTCCTTCAGGACGTCGTTGAATCGATTGATGTCTAAGTCATAGAGCAGGTCATGGTTGAAGCCGATGGCAGTGTAATGGGTGAAATCCCAGACATGCTGGTGGTCTTTTTCATCGATTGCATGGGCGATGGCATTTAAAACGGTAAGCAGTTCACCCGTTATGACCGCATCCTTTTTCGCATAGTGCCTGATCGATGCAAAGCCGCGGTAGAGATAATCGGCATACGTCAAATTTTTAATGATGACACGCAGATTCCCGTCCCGGTCTGTGAGGTATGGCGAGAATACTTCCATTTCCGAAAGTTGAATGAGCAGGTCCCCGATTTGATAAATGATATTCGTCGCTGTCTTCGGATCATCATTGCCGAGTGCCCGGATCGCGATTTCCACAAATTTATTGATGCTGAATTCGATGTCCTGGAGCTCGGTTTGATTTTTACCGACCTGAAACATCTCCAAATAGCTGCCTTCATCTATTTCAAAGTCTGGTGACGGATTCCAGTACGTCAATAAGGGAGTCGACCGGAAAACAAAGCTGCCTATGCGGTTTTCCAATCGGATGACCAGGTTATCTTTGGTGGCTTTCCGGATCAACTCAGCGAAGTCGATTTTCTGCAGATAACCTGACTGTTCTGCCTTCAACGTTTTCCCTTCGCCCCCCGGCACCTGCATTTTAACGTCATCGGGATTCTTTGCTTTATGAGGCTTCAGTTCATTGACGAGCGAGCTTTCGATGATATCCACGGATTCGAGCTTGATTTGCTCTGTCAAGTTGGTCACTTGCAGCCAGGTGACGATATGGTTGATGAATACAGCGAACGTACTGATCGTGAGCAGAGCGGTCAATACGGCAGCTGTCGGGATCAAACTGTATGCCTGAGCCGTATCTTCATTGATGAAAAATAAGCAAAATAGTACATAAAGAAAGCTGCCGCTGAAAATCCCGAGTGTTCTCTGTGTCACTCTATTCATCATGAAATTTTTAAGGATCCTTGGTGAGAACTGGCTTGAGAAGGTGGACAAGGCACCGAGGACCCCGTAAAAAGTAAAGGTGGTCAGAGATAAGATTCCTGCCGTCAATGTACTTAAAATCGTCTTTGTCAATCCGTAATCGACCCGGAGGAAAGAAGGCATCTCTTGATAGACATTCATTTTTAAATCTGTCCAAATGGTGATGAAGACCAGAAATAGGGAGAGCATCGCATATATCATCGGTGTCACCCACAAGTTGGAATACAGCTCATTCCACTTCTCCCGCTTCGTCATTCTCGCATAGCGTTTCGCGGCTCTTGGTATTTTTTTAAGCATGTCGATCATCTCTTTCACACCCTGTATATCTAAAGTATCCAGCTGAAAATGTTCAACTTTTCCGTCCTCTTCCCTTATGGGGACTGTCTTAAACCTGGATTAAAAGGAAGATTATAAAGAGATTTTAAAGATTTTAAAGCCCGCCCCTCGGTGCTTTAATGCAGTGAAGAGACGGGCCCGTGTTATGTATGCGTAATTATGCCCTAACTTAAATTCTGCTAATCCTGTATTTTTATCCGCTGGACCTGCAGTCAAAAAAAACCCGACAGATGCCGGGCAATTACCATCGATCTATACATGTCAAAGGATGACTTCAAACAGGTTTTTCTTCAATCAGCAACTGTCTATAAATTTCCGCGATTTCTTCTACTTTCATACGTACAAGGCCGCTGGATGACGGGGCAACGAAGTCACGGACTCCTTCGACTACCGATTCCTCCTGCCATCCCCAGGGAACCTTCTTCTTCTTGGCAAACTGCTGATAGACTCCTTTTCCGACAAAACAGGCTGCACGGGGTCTATACGTTTCCAGTTTTTCTTTCAGGATGATTCTCCCTTTTTCATATTCATCCTTCTTGATTTCAGAAGCATCCTTAGTTGGCCTTGCAACGATATTCGTCATTCCATAGCCAAGCTCTATCAAATCCCCATCCTCCTCAGTCCGGTATAAACGGGGAGTCAAGCCTGATTGATGGAGGATCTTCCAGAACCGGTTCGTCGGGTTGGCATAATGGTGCCCTGTTTTACCTGACATAATGCTTGGATTGAAACCGATAAATACGATATGCAGCCCTTCTTGCAAATGATCCGGTATTGAATTCAAATGCTCACCTTCTCTCATAGAATACTGTTACCTCATATTTTATCGAAAGAGCTGGTGAAATCAAATTCCAGGGGTTTCCCAGCTGCTGGTTAACTGGAGTGGTGAAGGCCCGTCCCAGACTAACTTTACTGCGCTGCTCTGTTGAAAGCCCGTCCCAGTCCACTCTAACGCGGTGCACCATTAAACGCCCGTCCCTCGCTGCTTTAGTGTGTGGAAGAAAGCAGAAAGCCCGCCCGTTGGTACAGGGGCAGGCTTTTGTGAGCGGATGTCCGCTATTAGATATAGATGTCTATTTGATTGTTGTCTTTTTTCAGGAGTTGCTCCAGTTCTTCTTTTTCCACTCGGAGTCCCCCGCTTCTGTAGCGGTTGGAGACTGTTTCGCCATCAACTTGTTGTCCGTTTACGACAACTCGTTTTCCATCTCCGCTTCCCATATGGTAGACAAATGTGACTGGACGGTGGTTGAACATGAAGTCAAATGTCATGCCGTCGAGGTGATCAGGAAGAACCGGATCGATCACAAGGTCCTCACTTTCCTGGCGAAAACCGAGAGCAGCCGAAATCAGCTGGTTCATGTAGATTCCAGGTCCGCTTGAATAGATTCTCCAGCCGCCTTTAACAGGAACGGAACCGTCTCGCAATTCCCCAAATCGTTCCTGCGCTTCATAGCGGGTGTTGAATTTTCCGTCTGAAGAGCTGAAATAGGCATTGCTCTGGCGTCTTTCCGCGTTTGGCACGACATCTTTCAGGCCGACAGGATTAATGATCTCCAATCCGTTCCACACTTCATCCGTGTAGCCGAGCTTGGCCATCGCTTCCACATAGCGGATGTGGGCATGGACGTATTGCAGTCCGATTTCACGACCGAAGTTGGAAGCCTGTTCAGCGCGTTTGAAGTGTGTGCTCACTCCCCCTTCATACTTTGCAGGTCTATTCATCAGACGCACACCATCCGGACAGTATAAGTGCTCCTTCACCAACGCATAGTGTGAAGCAGCCTGTTCAGGTGTGAACAGTTCGGAAATGATGCTTCGGTTCATCGGCAGCAGGCGGTAATGGATGCCTGTTTTCGTATCTGTCGGGTGAACCATGAATTCCGGTTTGCCCGCTTCTTCCATGTAGACAAATCCCGGGATGACCTCATCCTGAAGGATGTATTGATTGAAATCCTCTTTGATTCCTTCAGCAAGCGCAGTGAATTCCTTCGCTTCCTCGTCAAGGACACCATCGAGCACAGAGGCCAGCTTCACGACCACTTGATAGGTCAATGCAACCGTCCAGCTGCTAGCCATGTATTTTTTCAGATTGGCATTCGCCGGCTGCAGCGTGTCATCCCAATCCCCGTCGCCATAGGAGGATAAGAAAGTATCATGCAGAAAGTTTTCCTTGATATAGGAGAGTTCCTTTTGGATGTGGTGAAGCAGTGTCGCTTTCTTTTCAGTGAATCCGAAGCCGTCACGCTCTGTATACGGGATTTCTTCCTGTAAAATGCCATAATCATTCGTTGCGGCAATATAATCGCTTACTACTTTCAACGGCCAGACGATGATATCCCCGTGACTGTCATCCTGCTGGAACTTGAAGTATTTATCGAACATGAACCATTGCGGCCAGTTGCCGTCATCTTCGTATTGATGGGAGTAGACGGTCTTGATGATTTCCTTTACTGACTCATAATTCTGTGTCGCCATGAAGTATTCTGTCGGTCCCTGGCACACATCACGCGTTCCCCATGCAGCTCCGCCATATTGCTCCAGACCGTGCGGAACTGAATAATGGACAAGCATATTGTGTGTATACCACCAGGCGAGCGCATTTACTTTCTCAAGCTCAGCAGTCATGCCTTCTTCTTGTGAAAGCTTGAATCCGTTCATGACCCCTCTATAGTAATCGCGGTATTTCTCGATCTCTTCATTCACGTCGCGCTTCACAAAGTCGAGCTCTTCTCCATTCAGAAGACCCTGCACAGTAAGATCCCACTCCGCAGATGCACTGACATCAAGGATGACAAGGGAAGCTTCCCCATCCTCCACATTCACAGCAATCCTTTCTTCACGACCGACTTCGACCTTCGCGCCGTCCACTTTCATCCGGTAACATAAATATGGGAAAGTTGAACTGCTGTCCGATTCCCGATCGGCTGTCACGGTAAGGACGTCACCTTCCTGGTTCAGATGGAAGCCTCTTTCATACTCGTTGTTATTCATCGTCACCTGGTTTGTCACCAGATAACGATATGCCTTGCCGTTCCCCGAGTTCACATGCAGCTGTACTTCAGGCGAATCGACCACGGTATGATTCGTCACGACGATCATATCGTCCTCTGTCTTGTAGTACCAGCGTGCGTAGTTGAAGCCAAGTTCGAACATCGATGGCATTGTCAATAGGCGGTATTCATCATCCACCTCTACATAGATGCGCTGACCTGACGTCTTCATCACATTCAGGTGGCTGCGCTGGTTCGTCAACATTTTATTAAAAGAAGTATTCCCGACCACCAGCTGTGAGTTAAACATTCCGTACATGAACGATGTCGTCGTGATCGTATTTTCCTTCAGGCGGTGGTTTTCACCCGACATCAAAATATGCCCATGAGGCCTTTCCACCATCAATTCCTTCTCTTTCAACACGACATGTTCATGCGTATCTGTGAAGAAGGATAGCAGCACATCGCCTTCACGCTCCTCATTGTGACGGTCTGAAAACAGTTCCTCTACTTCAATTTCCGTCATGGAAAGTGTGTTTAGCGGCTTGCCGATATCAGGTTTTAACCGCACGGTATCACCTGAAGCCCTGAATTCCGAAACGATCCCGCGTGCCTCTTCCCATGCTGATGCAATTTCATCTTCATATTCAAGCATCTCAATCGCTTCCGCATGGTCTTTTTTAAACACTCCGTAGAACGTAAAGCGTTCTTTTCCATTCAGTACAACCTTCGCGGATTGCAAAGCCGTATAAGCGAATTCATACTGATACACTTCGTTCGCAAGAGCATCTTTTGTTAAAATTTCCGGTACATCACTTTCTTTATACGACAAACCGAAGAATTGGAAGCCGTCAGTGGAATAGCCTGCCGTTTTCCCGAGAGATCCCTGCTGAAGATAAGGAAATCCACTGGACTGAGGCTGGTTTTGCCTGGAGCAGACGACATAGCCTTTTTCTTCACTTTCAAAAACACGATGGTCGATATATTGAGACATATAGGCTTCATTGGACCGGACTGCGCCTTTATCTGCAAGACCGAGGTCCTGTCCATAAATCACGTCGGCTTCAACATCTTTCCCGTCGAGCTCTATATCCCAGAACCAAACCCCTTTATCAGTCAACGTGAAAATGACTTCATACGAAACGCCTTCGAAAGAACCGATCCATCTCACCTGGGATTCCGCCCATTCGACTGTGCTTTCTGACTTTATTCCAACCATAGGTGCGAACTTGATTCCGTCCGACCCATGGATTCGTAAATATAGATTATTCAATGATCCATCGATCACATTGGTCATCAGTCCGTTCACCATGATGTCTTTATGTGTAACCGCAAACAAGTCGCCGCGTGGTAAAAAGGTAAATGTGAGTTCTTTTGATGTCAGTACTACGTTTGAATCCATTTCTTTCCCCTCATTTCTCTATTTTTCTAATGTGAATGATTTCCTTAAGACTTCTTTACTGTTCCCCCCGATATAAGCGATGAATGCTCCCGGATCGCTTGTAAAAGTAAGATCGGAATGGTGATAACGCAGCTGTTCCTCTGAAAGGGTGAAGGTCACTTCCTTCGTTTCCCCTGCTTCCAAGCAGATTTTTCTAAAATCCTTCAGTTCTTTCAGCGGGCGGACCACTTCTCCGCTCACATCACGAACGTAAAGCTGAACGACCTCTTCCCCGGAAACCTTTCCGCTGTTTGTCACTTTAACGGAAATCTCCAGTGAATCATCGCAGGTCATTTTTTCACGTGAGAGCTTCATGCTGCCATAAGTAAATTCCGTGTAACTCAACCCGAATCCGAATGGGAACAGCGGACTGTTCGGAATATCCAGGTATTGCGATACATAGCGTTCCTGTGCATCAGGAGCTCCCTTAGGCCTTCCAGTATTGAAGTGATTATAATAAACCGGTATCTGGCCTGCACTGTAAGGGAAGGACATCGTTAAGCGGCCGGATGGGTTGCGGTCTCCGAATAACACGTCAGCCATGGCTGCTCCGCCTTCCGTTCCCGGATACCATGCTTCGAGTACGGCATCCGTTTGATCCCACACGCCGTGAAGATCGAGCGGACGTCCGTTGAATAAGACGGATACCATCGGCTTGCCAAGTTTTTTGATGTGCTGAATCAGTTCGAGCTGTGCCCCCAAGAGCCTGATATCCGCGCGGCATCCTGCTTCACCGCTCATTTCAGAATCCTCGCCGAGTGCAAGGACGATCACATCTGCGTCTCTTGCCGCTTCCAACGCTTCTTGTATTTGTTCCTCAATGATCGTTTCGATATCACTGCCTTTAGCAACGGTCAGCTGCGCCGGAGCGATTTTTTGTAAAAACCCTTCCTTCATCGTTACCGCGTCTTCCTTTGAACCAAGCCATGACCAAGGTCCGAGAATATCCCCGTTTTCTGCAAAAGGGCCAATCAACGCGATTTTCTGATCTCTTTTAAGAGGTAAAACGCCTTCATTTTTCAATAACACTGCTGATTTAGCAGCGAGTTCCCTTGCTGCTTCACGGTGAGCAGCACTCATGACGATTTCTTCTTCAAGCTTCTCATCCGCCCCGCGATATGGGTTTTCAAATAGACCAAGCTTCTCTTTCAACGTCAATATCCTTAACACCGCTTCATCAATGAGTCCTTCATCCAGAGACTGTTCATTGACCAATGTTTTTAAGTATTTCGCGTACGTTGCAGTCATCATTTCGATGTCGACTCCAGCCGTGAGGGCTTTCAAAGCAGCTTCCTTTTCATCTTCAGCAACACCGTGAGGAATCATTTCCTTCACTGCTCCCCAGTCGGAAATCAGCACGCCGTCAAATCCCATTTCCTCGCGGAGGATCAATCGCATCAGCTTCTTGTTTCCTGTAGCGGGTATGCCAAGTACCGTGTTAAAAGCGGTCATCACCATCTCGCAGCCTTCATCAAGCGCCGCTTTATAAGCAGGAAGGTAATTTTCACGAAGCTCCCGTTCGGACATGTCGACCGTGTTGTAGTCACGCCCGCCTTCCGGTGCCCCGTAAGCTGCGAAGTGCTTCACGCAGGCAGCGACGCGGTCCGTGTCCTTGGTCAGGTCTTTTCCTTGGAAGCCGCGGACAAATGCCCTGGCAAACTCACCATTTAAAAAAGGATCTTCCCCTGTCGATTCCATCACTCTTCCCCAGCGAGGGTCACGTACAAGGTCTACCATCGGAGCAAACGTGACATGCACACCTGATACCGACGCCTCTTTTGCCGCAATTTCTGCACTTTTCTCTGCCAGTTCCATATCCCATGAGCAGCCGATTGCCAGCGGGACGGGAAAAATCGTTTTATAGCCATGCACGATATCAGACATCACTAATAAAGGAATGCCTAAACGGTTCTCTTCCAAATGCTTTCTCTGGATGTTCTTTACTTCTTTTGCTCCGGACGCACCGAGAACAGATCCGGTGTTCTCGATCATTTCATCGGTTATTCCCATATCGGCCATCGGGCCTGTGATCTGCCCTCCATCACTTGCTCCTTTAAAAAATGGAGTGGCAAGCTGAGTCAGCTGGGCGATCTTCTCATCCAATGTCATTTCGTTTACTAAAGATGTAAGTTTGTGTTCATTCATACTGGAACCTCCAAGGATTAGGATAAAATAGTGCGGTTCTTCCTTTTAGTGAAACGTTTCAATTAACAGTTGAGTCGAATTATAAGGGTATTCCTACTGATAGTCAATAAAGACTCCAACCTGTAAAATTACCAAAATCATCTATTTATAAGGGTTTTCGTGTAATCTAACGCAATTTCAAAAGTATTATATTTCAACAATCCACAATTTTTAAAAAAGTGGTTGAAAGCGGATTCATGTTTGATTATAATATAGTCATCGAAACGTTTCAATAACGTTTGAGTGATTTTCGGGTTTCCATTTTATTAATGGATAACAGCGGAAATTCCTCAAGCAATGCTTATGATTTTTGAAAAAAATAATAACAATAGAATGGAGATGGGAGAATGAGAAAGAAATCATGGACACTACTATTAGTCGCTATAATGGCATTATCCACTGTGTTGGCAGCATGCGGAGGCGGCGGTGACTCAAAAGACGGCAAAAAAGAAATCACCGTTTGGGCAATGGGTGAAGAAGGTAAAAAGCTAAAAGAAATGGCTTCTAAATTCGAAGAAGAAAACAAAGACATCACAGTTAAAGTTCAAGCGATTCCTTGGGGCAACGCTCACGACAAGCTTCTGACTGCAGTTGCTTCAGGAAACGGCCCTGACGTCCTTCAATTAGGGACAACTTGGGTGCCAGAGTTTGCAGATGCCGGTGCATTACTTGACCTGAAGCCATATCTGGAAGATTATCCTGAATTCAAACCTGAGAATTTCTTCGAAGGTTCTGTAACATCCATGAAGTATGACGACAAACTAGTCGGTGTTCCTTGGTACATCGATACACGCGTCCTATACTATCGCACAGATTTATTGAAAGAAGCCGGATACGATAAAGCTCCTGCTACATGGGATGAATTGAAAGATGCAGCTGAAAAGCTGAACGCACGCGGAAACGACATGTACGGTCTTGATATCGACCGCAATGACCAAATCACTCCATTCATCTTTGCTTGGCAAAATGGATACGAGTTCGAAGGCAAGGACAAAATGAATTTCGACAGCCCTGAATTCAAGGGAGCGATCGAGTACTATGCAAGCTTCTTCAAAGAAGGATTAAGTCCTACTGCTGAAGGAATTGATATCGTACAGGCCTTTAAGAGCGGATCTAAACCAATGTTCTTCAGTGGTCCATGGATGATCAACATCATCAACGACCAGGCACCTGACCTTGAAGGCAAATGGGCAGTAGCAGAAATGCCGATGAAAGAGACAAACGCATCAAGCATGGGTGGATCGAACCTATCGATCTTCCACAACTCTGAAAATGTCGATGAATCCCTTAAATTTATTTCTTACATGAATGAAGTAGAAACACAAATGGAATGGCTGGAAGTTTCTAATACACTTCCTTCACGCACAGAAGCTTGGGAAGAGCCTAAGCTGAAAGAAGATCCATTACTATCTGTTTTCGGTAAGCAGCTTGAAAACACGAAAGCATCACCGCAAATCAAAGAATTCGAAAAAATCGCCCAGGAATTCCTTTCTTCCATTGAAAGAATCACTGTCGGCGATGCAGATATTGATAAAGAGTTAGAGCAATTCAATAAAAAAGCAAATGAGATTGTTGAGTAAAACGAAAAGCGGAGGCGGCTTGATCAGCCCCGACATGCGTTGGAAGTCCGACCGGTGAAGTCGTTCTTTGACTTCATTGGACGGACTGAAACGCCTGGAGGGGCTAGCCGCCGCAGCTGGACAATTTTCAAAATAAGAAAAACATTCGCTCTTAATAAGGAAGAAAGTTGGAGTTACAGGCACATTCCCAAAAGGGGGTTGCCTGAACTCCATTTTTAAAATAACCCTTGCGCGGTGTTTTAGTTAGGTGGGATATCATGAGCAATGGATTAAAAAGCCTCAAAACAAATAAACATCCATATGTGTTTATTGCTCCTGCAGTGATCATTTTAGCTGTCTTTAGTATCGTTCCAATTATAGTGGCCTTTCTGATCAGTTTTACGGATCTGGATTTGGCAGGACTGGCCAATTGGTCAAATGTGAACTTTGTCGGTCTTGAAAACTATTCTAATTTGATTTCAGATGATTTGTTCCATAAATCAATTTACAATACGTTTTTCTATGTCATCATCGGAGTTCCCCTGGTCATTGTTTTCTCTTTAGGGATCGCCCTGCTTCTCAATTATGGGACAAGCAAACTGTTCACTGTTTTCAGAGGTGTGTATTACATGCCTTCGATTACGAACATCATCGCTGTGGCAGTTATCTGGGGATTTCTTTATAACACAGAGTATGGATTATTCAATTACTTACTATCATTACTGGATGTCGGGAAGATTCCTTGGTTAGGAGAGCCAACGATCGCCAAGCTATCGTTGATTGTTTTAGCTGTATGGAAGGGGATCGGGATCAACATGATTATCTTTCTCGCTGCACTTCAGGGCATTCCTAAATCATATTATGAAGCGGCTGAAATGGATGGGGCAAACCGCTGGCAGGTCCTTTGGAATGTTACGATCCCATTACTGCGCTACGCTACCTTCTTCGTGACCGTCACGACGCTGATCGGCTGGCTGCAATTCTTCGAAGAGCCATTCGTCATGACAAACGGAGGACCGCTGGATGGAACGATTTCGATGGCGCTGTTCATTTACCAGCGAGGATTCCAGTTCAGTGAATTCGGTTATGCAGCAGCAGGTTCGTTTATCCTGTTCGTGTTTATCATCGTCATTACATTGGTTCAATTTAATATTAGAAAATCTGATACAGAATACTAACTTTAAAATATACCAGTATCGGGGTTGAAATTATGAAAACATTTAAAATGGAACGACTCTTTGTGATCATCTTGCTGATTCTGGGCGGAATCATCGTGTCCGTTCCTTTCATCTGGATGATCTCAAGCTCATTCAAGCCTGAAAGCGAAGTACTTCAGATACCGCCTACGCTGATTCCAGAAAATCCGACGCTCGAAAATTACGTCAATCTTTTTGAAAGCATGAACTTCGGCGTCTATTTACGCAACACGTTGATCATTGTTCTATTCTCCTTTGTCGGCTTGTTTTTCAATGCCATGGCCGGCTATGGATTTGCTAAGTATCAATTCAAGGGAAGAGAAAAAATCTTTTACATCGTGCTGGCGACAATGATGATCCCTGCACAGGTAACGATGATTCCCGTTTACTTGATTTTGAATGAAATGGGTCTTACGAATACGATGACAGGGATCGTATTGCCTGGACTGGCAGCTGCCTTCAGCATCTTCCTGTTCAGACAGTTCATGACGACGATTCCGACAGACCTGATCGAGGCTGCACGCCTCGACGGGGCAGGGGAATTCTATATCTTCTTCCGGTTGATCGTGCCGATTGCCAAACCCATCTTCGCCGTACAGGGAATCCTTACCTTCATCGGGGCCTGGAACAGCTTCTTATGGCCGCTGATCATTGCGAATGATGAGAGTCTTTATACATTGTCTGTCGGACTTTCACTTCTTCAAGGACAGTATGCGAATAACTTTGGTCTGCAGATGGCCGGGGCGGCATTTATGGTCGTACCGATCATCATCATTTTCTCCTTCTTCCAGAAGTATATTGTGGAAGGATTTACGATGTCGGGGATTAAATAAGGATTGGGTTTGTGGGTTTTGAGGTATTGTGTACCAGGTACATCAGCCTTGATTTGTACCTGGTACACACACTTTTGGGATGGTGGCGGGCTTCTTTTCGTTGAGATGAGCCTGGCACCATTTGGTGTATTCTGAGCCAGGCTCAACCGGGTGGCTTTGAGCCTGGCTCGATTTCCACCTGATTGTGCCAGGCACAGTTAGTCACTTTTGTGCCAGGCACAATCAGAGGTTTTTGTGCCTGGCACACACTGACATCCCCCCTCACTCCCCTCCCCCATCAAGTAACCATAAGCCAAAGCATATCAGGAGGTAACATGAAAAATAAATGGTGGCACCAATCAACGGTGTATCAAATATACCCGCGCAGTTTTAATGACCATAACGGAGACGGGATCGGGGATATTCCCGGTATCATAGAAAAACTTGATTATCTCGCATTTTTAGGGATCGACATCATTTGGCTCAGTCCAGTCTATCAATCACCAAATGACGATAACGGCTATGATATTAGTGATTATTATGAGATCATGAGTGATTTCGGTACGATGGAAGACATGGATAAGCTGATCGAAGAGGCCCGCAAACGGGACATCCACATCATGATGGACCTCGTCATCAACCATACCTCCGATGAGCATCCATGGTTCATCGAATCACGAAAATCGAAGGACAATCCATATCGTGATTATTATGTCTGGAGAGAAGGAAGCGATGGTCCGCCCAGTGATATCACGTCCGTATTCAGCGGACCTGCCTGGGAACATGATGAGGCGACCGGTGAGTACTATTTCCATCTGTTCAGTAAAAAACAGCCTGACCTCAACCTTCATAACAAGGAAGTCAGGGATCACCTCTATAGGATGATGAACTTCTGGCTCGATAAGGGCGTGAGCGGCTTCCGGATGGATGTCATCGATTTGATTGGAAAAGAAATCGATGACAAAGTCCTGACAGACGGACCGAAGCTGCATGAATATCTTCGGGAAATGAATCGGGGGGTCCTCTCAAACTTTCCGACCATAACCGTCGGTGAAACTCCTTCCGCCACACCTGATACAGCAAAGCTGTACACGGGTGAAGGACGGGACGAGCTCGATATGGTCTTCACCTTTCAGCATATGTCACTCGATGAAGTGGAAGGAAAAGGGAAGTGGGCATTGAAGCCTCTCGATCTGCTTGATTTAAAAGAAACACTCAGTAAATGGCAGACGGAGCTTTACGGACAAGGATGGAACAGTTTGTACTGGAATAATCACGATCAGCCGAGGATCGTTTCAAGATGGGGGAATGACACCGAATATCGTGTGGAATCGGCGAAGATGCTCGCCACCCTCCTTCACATGATGCAAGGGACCCCTTATATCTATCAAGGTGAAGAAATCGGGATGACCAACATTATATTCAATGATATCCGGGACTACCGTGATATCGAAACTATCAATTTTTATAACGAGAAGATTTCAGAAGGCACTCCCCACGAAGACGTCATGAAATCAATCCAAGTAAAAGGAAGAGACAATGCACGCACCCCTTTCCAATGGGATTCGAGTCTTCACAGCGGATTCACAACCGGAACACCATGGCTTGAAGTGAATGCAAACTACAAGAACATTAACGCAGAAGATACACTTAGGGATGAAGATTCCATCTTCCATCACTATAAAAAACTGATCCGATTAAGAAAAGAACACGATATTATTGTGTACGGAAAGTATGAGATGATCTTGGAAGATCACCCCGATATTTTCGCTTATACGAGAAAACTTGGGAATGAGACGTTGGTTGTCATCACAAATTTTCTTGAGCACGAACCTGAATTCACATTGCCTTCCGATTTCTCTGACGCTAATAGCGAAATATTAATTCAAAACTATTCCGACACAGCAACTCGTCCTTCCGAGCTCAAAAAACTGCGCCCATACGAGGCGGTTGTGTATTTAATGCGCAAATAAAACGCTTTCAAACCACGCCAATAATTGTATAATGAAACGTATAAGACAACGATAATGATAAGGGTCTGCCTTATTTTAAGAGGATGTGAACACATGGCAACCATAAAAGATGTAGCAAAGCTTTCCGGAGTCGCGGTCTCCACCGCTTCCTACGCGCTGAACAACAGTACCAAGGTCAGCGAGGAAACCCGGCAGAAAGTATTAGCCGCAGCAAAAGAATTAAACTACCAAAAAAACGGACTCGCTTCCGATCTTAAACGAACGAGCACAAATACAATTGCCTTGATTCTAAGCGACCTGTCAGGTCCTTATTACTCCGAACTGATAAAAGGTGTTCAGGACGTAGCTTCAACGAACGGATATGACCTCATCGCCTGCAGTTCAATTGGCGGCGCTCAATCCACTGCTGTAAAATTCCTGAGGGAAAAACGTGTGGACGGCGTCATCATCCTTGCTCATAACATCGATGATAGAACGATTCTGGAGTCTGCCCGGGAAGGTTTTCCGATTGTCGTCCTTGACCGCAGTGTACAAAGTGAACACGTCGTACAAATAGAGGTCGATAACGAGCACGGTGCCTTCATGGCGACTGAACACCTGATTGAAAAAGGCAGCCGTGATATCGCCTACGTCAGTGGACCTTACAACTCCCATGACAACGAACTGCGATTTAAAGGCTATCAGGCGGCACTTGAAAAGCATGGAATCGAATATCGTTCAAAATGGAAAGTATCAGGCGGATTCACAAGAGAAGGCGGCTATCAGGCAACCAAGATGATCATCGCCCAAAAGGATGTCCCTCAAGCCATCTTCTACGCAAACGATGAAATGGCGATTGGCGGGCTTCAAGCACTGAATGAAAAGAATTTCTCAGTCCCTGATGACATTTCCATCGTCGGATTCGACGATATCCAGCTTTCAGAATACGTCTCTCCCCCGCTTACCACCATGCGCCAGCCAAAGTACGAAGCCGGTGCCCTTGCAGTCCACCTGATCTTCCAGGTGCTGTCTAAAGAAAAAGTGGATCCGAACTATAAGCTGACGACGGAACTCATCGAACGAAAATCCGTCAAGGGATCTTGACTTAGAAGGTCCGTCCCAGACCGCATTAACGTGCTAAAGGCCCGTCCCTCGACGCTTTAACGCGACGAGGGACGGGCCTTTCAATGTTTATAAAATCGTTTTAAAATCCCTTGCCTGCTGATCGAGCTGGCGGGCTGCACTACCGATTTCTTTAAATGCCTCCACAGCCTGTTCATTGAGGATCTGGTTGTCAGAGATTCCCGACTGCGAGCGGACCGTTCCTTCACTTACTTTGTTGATTTCACCTGTGATCCCTTCTATACGGGCATTGACTTCCCCGATAGATTCCTGTACCCGCGTAGCGAGCTTCCTTACTTCGCCGGCAACAACGTTGAACCCTCTTCCATGCTCACCAGCACGAGCTGCCTCAATAGCTGCATTTAATGCCAGGAGATTCGTTTGAGTGGCTATTTCACGTATTGTTTTCACAATGCTTTCAATCGATTTCGCCTGGGATTTAAGAGATTCCATGATTTCAAGGTTTCCTTTGGATTCCTCCACAAGCCTGCTGATTGCAAGGGTGGCTTCTTCACTTCTCGCGATCCCCGCTCCCGCTTTTTCGCTGAGGTCCTCAGACATCTGCTGCAATTCAGAAGCTACTTTGAAGGTGGTATTCTCACGCTCTGTAATGTCCGTTGCTACTTTCACCACGCCGACGACCTTGCCCCCATCGTCATGAATCGGTGTGTATGTAGCTTCGAGCCAAATGAGTTTCCCCTGTTTTGTCACACGCTGAATTTTTTCCTGAAAGCTTTTTCCGTTCCGCAGGTTTCTCCAAAGATCTTGATACTCACTGCTTTCTGCAAATTCCGGTGTGCAGAATTGCCTGTGCATCATCCCTGGCATCTCAGCCACTCTATATCCAACGGTATTGGCAAAATTCTCATTCACCCATAAAACGTTTCCGTTTGGGTCGAATTGGATCATCGCAAGCGAGCGCTCAATCGCGGCCATTACCTGAGCCGGTTCAAACCCCTGTGTACTTCCTGATTTTTCAGTCTTTAACATCGTATTCATCCTCATCCTCTTTTCGCAGATTACTCCTCAAAAGATGCCTTTAAGCGTCAATCAAAGCTTCATCTAAGCTTCTCATAGATCCTATTCATATGACTATCGTACTAGCTTTATCGTTGTATCACAAATTAGAACTCTCGATTCCGAAATATATTTTTTCATTAAAATAGCGTGTGGATCACCACACGCCTTTTGGTATTATTGTTCGCCCTGCAATGCTGACTCATCAATTTCCACAGCATTCTCTTTCACGTCTGCAGGAATCGTGATTTCGTCAATCTCATTTATTTTTGAGTAGCTGCCCTTCATCTTCTGGACCGACTGCACCTTCTCACCTTCAATTTCCATGTCGAAATCCATATCGACTGTAAAATTGATCGGGTGATACGTCTTCTTGTCAATTTCATAAGTATAGCTCAATTTGTTCACTTTCAAGCCTTCCAGCAATTCTTTCGGCATGATTCCCTCAGGCATCGTGGATTCGACCGTCTCCTCTACTAAACTTTGATATTCTTCACCGGAAGCTGAGAATGAGATCAGGTAATGATCTTCCTTTTCTTCCACTTTCACATCTTTGATATATTTCTTTAATTGCTTAAGCTGCTCCGTTGCATCCGCTTGTTCCTTGCTCATTTCCACAATGGAATCGGAAAGTTCCTTCGGTGCAGACTGCCATTGATTACTCATTGAATCCTTCGTGTAAAGCCCTTCTTCTGTAAAATAGGTTTCCGCTTCGATCGGCATCCCCATCATGGTCATCTCTGTCGTTTGATACATCCCAAGCGGCTCTGTCACATAATCCATTTCAATCATCGACGACTGCGTCACCTTCCCTGCATCCTCAGCCGCAGGAATGATATCCTGCTCCATCTCCATCTTCACGTGAAAGCTTTCCAGCTTTTCTGACGCAGAAATAGAAGAATTGATGATTTCTTCCACATCTTTTCCGCTCGTTGTAGTTCCGCATGCCGTCAGTCCGATTGTCAGAAGTACAGCCGATCCAAGTCCTAGTAATTTCTTCATGATATCCTCCTCGTAAGTGTGTTCTACCTACATATACGGATGAGCATGGAGATAGTTTCATAATAAGGAAAGAAGAGTTACAGAGTCCCTATGCAGAAGACATTGCTGAATGAGAGGTAAATCGCTATTTTTCGCTTAGTTAGGTTCGAAAAGCGACATTTCTGCATGGAGGAGGTCACATTGAGGGCTTTTGAGCGTAGTTAAAGCTTGCTTTTGCAGTACATTTTTTTTCACCCATTTGGTTTTCAATCCAGATTTCCAGTTATTCGTGCCACTTTTTGAATTTACGTTCCACTTTTCAAAAATACGTGCCACTTGTCGAATTTTCTTTGTCAGTGATGATCAGCATCCAATTTTTCATAAAAGGCCAGAAAGGGACAAGGAACTTTCCCATTAAAAAATGACCCCCAACCCTGCTGGAGGCCATCTCACATTATTTGATTTTCCCCACTAACTGTTCAATCTCTTTCCTGTTCTCTTCAAACCCGATCAAATTCTTCACCATTTTTTTCTTTCCAAGCAGTCCATTTTTATAAAAAGCAAAAGAAGGGACAATACGGGATCCGGAAAGTTCTATCAATTCTTCCTCTAATGATTCATCAGCCCCGACGTTTTTATGAACGTAATCGATGTTGTGCACTGCCAGGTATTCTTTTGCTGCCTGGCAGTCGGAGCAGGTTGGCCGTGTATAGAGTTCCAAGATCAAGTCCTTATTCATCGTCTGCATCACTCCTTACGTGCTGGATGGCTTGAATCCTTTCAGGCGGAGGGCATTGAGCAATACCGATACGGAACTGAAACTCATGGCAGCCCCTGCGATCATTGGATTCAAAAGCGGCCCTCCGAATAGGTAGAGTACTCCCATCGCAACCGGAATTCCGAGGATGTTATAGGCAAATGCCCAGAACAGGTTTTGTTTGATGTTCCGAATGGTCGCTTTACTTAACTGGACGGCTGTCGGTACGTCCATCAGGTCGCTTCTCATGAGGACGATATCGGCTGATTCCATTGCCACATCCGTACCGGAGCCGATGGCGATCCCGATATCGGCCTGTGCAAGGGCAGGTGCGTCGTTGATGCCGTCACCGACCATGGCGACTTTTCTGCCCTCTTCCTGAAGTTTTTTGACTTCATTCGCTTTATCTTCAGGCAGCACTTCACTGAGGACGCGGTCGATTCCGACCTGTTCCGCGATGGCTTCTGCCGTCCGTTTGTTGTCTCCTGTGATCATGGCAACTTCGATGCCCATTTTATGAAGCTTTTCGATGGCTTTGAAGCTAGTTTCCTTGACCGTGTCTGCAACCGCAATGATGCCTGCGATTTCTTCTTCTACCGCAATGTACATCGGCGTTTTACCTTCTGATGCCAGTCGGTTCGAAGTATCTTCTAAGTCCCCTAACTCAACATCGTTTTCTTCCATGAGTTTGCGGTTTCCAAGTAAAAGATCTTTCCCATCGACGGTTACTTCAAGCCCCTGACCTGTGATGGCGTCAAAGAATTCTGTTTTTAGAAGGGAAAGCCCCTTTTCCTCTGCGTCCCTGACGATCGCTTCACCCAGCGGATGCTCGGATCCTTTTTCAGCTGAAGCGGCTAGGATCAGGAGTTCTTCTTCGGAGATGCCGTCAACCGTCACAATATCGGTCACGACCGGCTTCCCTTGGGTGATTGTACCTGTTTTATCAAACACAATAGTATCTATTTTGTGAGTCGTTTCGAGTGCTCCACCGCTCTTGATCAAGACGCCGTTTTCAGCACCTTTTCCGGTCCCGACCATGATGGCGGTCGGTGTCGCGAGTCCAAGGGCGCAAGGGCAGGCGATGACCAGAATCGAGATCGCGATGGTGAATGCGAAGAGTCCTGATTCACCGCCGAAGTACCAGGCGAGACCTGAGAGGATTGCCAGCACAATCACGATTGGCACAAAATAACCGGAAATGACGTCCGCCATTTTTGCAATCGGGGCTTTAGAACCCTGTGCATCCTCTACCAGTTTAATGATTTGTGATAATGCCGTATCCTTTCCGACCTTTGTTGCTTCGTAACGGATCGTTCCATTTTTATTGATGCTTGCCCCGATGACAGAAGCTCCAGCTTCTTTTTCAACCGGGATGCTTTCACCTGTCAGCATCGATTCGTCCACGGAAGTTTTCCCTTCTACTACGACACCATCGACCGGCAGCTTTTCACCGGGTTTGACGATGATGATATCGCCGACTTCCACTTCTTCAATCGAAATTTCGGCTTCTTTCCCCTCCCGGACGACGGTCGCTGTTTTTGGGGCCAGCCCCATCAATTTCTTGATTGCTTCGGACGTTTTTCCTTTCGAAAGGGCTTCGAAATATTTACCTAATGTAATCAACGTCAGGATGACCGCTGCTGACTCATAATAGAGATCCTGCGCATAGCTTTCATTTCCTATTACGATGAAAATGGAGGCGATAACGCTGTATAAAAATGCTGCACTCGTTCCAAGTGCCACCAGGGAATCCATATTAGGATGGCGCTTGATAAGTGTCTTGAATCCAACAGTGAAAAATGGTTTCCCCATCACCATCACTGGAGTCGTCAGGATGAGCTGAATGAGTGCAAATCCTGTCGGGTTCATCATCGGATCGATGGCATCCGGCAGCGGCATGCCGAACATATGGCCCATTGAAACTAGCAGAAGCGGAACCGTGAAGACAGCTGATACCCAGAAACGTTTCCACATATGCTTGATATGCTGCTCTTTCTTTTCTCTATCCTCATCGACCGCATCGCCTGCATCGACATCTTCCTCGGCTTCATATCCGGCATCGGATACCGCTTTTTTCATGTCGGACACTGTAACCATGGACGGATCATATTCGATGACCATTTTTTCCGTTGCCATGTTGACGTTTGATTCTTTAACTCCCGGGAGTTTTCCGGTCGCCTTTTCAACAGACTGTACACATGAAGCGCAGGTCATGCCGGAGACGGTGAATGTTTTCTTTTCCATTTCCGTGACGGCCTTGTATCCCGCATCATCCACAGCATCCTTTATTTCTTCCAACGTGATTTGATTTTCATCAAAACGAACCTTCAATTTTTCAGTTGCCAGATTTACACTGGCTTCCTGAACGCCTGTCAGTTTCCCGGTCGCTTTTTCCACTGCCTGTGAACACGACGCACATGTCATCCCTTCGATGCTTAATGTTTTTTCTGTCATCGTGTGAGACCACCTTTTATTATTTAGTCGGCTCTGATTTGTATCCGGCTTCAGTAACTGCTTTGCTTAAGCTCTCAGGAGATTGCTTTGATTCGTCATACTTCACTTTAGCGGATGCATTCTCAAGATCGACTTTTGCTTTTTCCACTCCATCCAGTCCATTAAGCGTTGTTTCTACTTTCTTCACGCAGTTTCCACAAGTCATTCCTGTTACTTTTAATAATGTTTTTTCCATGTTTGAACACTCCTTAAAATTTTTGTAATGATTAATGCTGGCAGTTCATGCCGTGATCTTTCTTACAGGTGCACTGGCCTGGGACGCAGTTGCATGCGACCTCGTCGACAGCGTCCTTTTTCTTGCTTTGTAAAACTTCCTCGAGCATCGCGATATCGTCATGACTAAGGGTTGCATCTCCGATGAGATCGGCAATCGTCTTGCCGACTGCACGGCTGCAGATGTGATGAAACAGTCCTTCCTTCAATGTTTTAAGACTTTCTTCCTCACTGACGGCAGCGGTGTAGATAAACCGGTTGCCGACCTTTTTTGTATGAAGCATGCCTTTTTTGACCAGTCTGCCAATAAACGTCTTGGTCGTCGCCGGCTTCCAATCTCTTTTGTCTTCAAGGACTTTACTAATTTCCTTGCTGGTCACTTCTTCAAGCGCCCAGACGACCCTCATGACTTCCCACTCGGAATCCGTGATCTCAGGCTTTTCTTCATTGGGCAAAGGATAACACCTCACTTTCGTTTACATTTGTAATCAACTTATGATTAGAGTTTACAACTGTAATCGTCTTTAGTCAATCATTTAGATTTATTTTTTTGAAAAAGGGCTTTTGCCCATCCAACTTTATTATTTCACTTGCCGTATGCTGTTATAAACTGCTTAGAAAATGCATAGAAAAAAGCTGCGCAGTTTACGAGCCTGCACAGCTTTGGTTCATATTCTTTTCTTAAGCCTACCGTCATTCATCTCATAAATGGCATCACATAAATGAAGGATGCTTTCATCGTGGGTGACCATGACGGCAGCTTTCTGCTTTTCTTTCACCACTTTTGAAATGAGTTGGATGATTTCGATGCTTTTGCTGGAATCGAGGCTCGCTGTAGGTTCATCCGCCAAGATGAGGTCCGCCTCATTCATGAAGGCGCGGGCAATCGCCACCCTTTGCTTTTCCCCTCCGGACAGCTGAAAGGAATAGTGGTCGGCACGATGATCGAGTCCGACAGATTTTAAAAGACCTTCCGCCCGAATCTGCGTTTCCTTGTTCCACTTACCTGCCAGTTCTGCGGGCAGCTTGAGCTGCTCTTTTACTTTCAGATAAGGAACAAGGTTGGATGATTGAAAGATATAGCCGATTGAATGGAGCCTTACCTCTGTCTTTTGTTTATCCGAAAGTGGGAGGATGTTCTGACCGTTGACAAGCATTTCTCCTTCGTCAGGGGATAGCAGTGCACCCGCTATGGAAAGAAACGTGCTTTTCCCTGATCCCGACGGCCCGAGTATGGCGATCAGCTTTCCTCTCTCTGCTTTAAACGATACAGAGTGCAGGACATCGATTCTCTTATCTCCGTCCCTGAAGGTTTTTCGGATTTCTCCCAGTTCCAGTGGATATGTCTTCATTATTCAGCCCTCCCCATGGCGATCAGCGGATCTGCTTTCACGATATTGGCTGCAGATAGTAACGCGCCAGCCATTGAGACGATCAGCAATACACCTGAAAATGTCAAAATAAGTTGAAAATCGAATACAAACGGGATGTCTCCGGGAAGCCAATTAGGCAATAAAGCAGTGAACCCGATTGATGCCCCAATGCTGATGAGTGATAGTATCAGTACCTGAAAGAGGGTGGAGCCGATCAGGAAGCCGTTCTTTGCCCCGATGGCTTTCAGGACCCCGAATTCGTTCATTTTCTGGATCGTCATGATAAAGAAGAAGGCAGCCAGGACAAAGACAGCGATCACGATAAGAAAGACCAGCATCATATAAAGTGAGTTTTGCTCAGCTTGATAACCAGGGATACCTCCGATTACTTCGTCTTTTGAAGTCCATATACCGCCTGAAACATTGGATTTCATGTCGTTCTGAAGCTCACGATTTTCTTTTTCTAATACAAGTGCATTCACTGTATCCTTTTCATTCACCGGTACCAGTTCGTTCCACAAATCGATATCCATGAACACAACTGGTGTATGGCTGAATGTCTGATGTTCAGTAAATCCTGAAACGGTAAATGTTTTGCCAAACTGCTCGTCATAAAGCGTGTCACCGATTTCAATCCCCTCTTTTAGAAGGGATATATCTGCAATGACGGAGGGATTTGTGGACTTTAGTAGCAACTTTCCTTCCGTCACTTCAGGCATCAGGTAGCCATCGGATTTGACCGCCATGACGGTGACATCCACACTTTGATAGCTTCCTCCTTTTAACAATGAACGTATCTGCACAATCAATGGTTCGAGCCCCGCAGATGATGTTTCAAGAGGGATTTCCACCCGCGACCGGTCAATGCGTGCTTCTGCATCCTCATCGATATAGAAAGCATAAGCGTCCATATTCTGGATAGATGAAGCATTGTCTGCCGACAGACCATTCGCAAGGCCGCTTATGATAAACACGAGAGAAGCAACAAAAAATAGGATGAAACCGATGAGCAGATACCTCATTTTGTAAAAGCGGATTTCTTTTAATGACAAGGAAAACATGTCTTTTTTCACCTTCCTTAGTAATAACTACTCTCTTAGAGTACTTCTTGATTATGAACGGAAGATGAACAACTAAAAAAAGATCAGTCATATATCTCATGACTGACCCTTCATTTACTTCACAGGAAGCTCTACCGTAAATGTGGTCCCTTTTCCAGGCATGCTCCTAAACTGAATACTTCCTTCATGATGATTGACGATAGTTGACACGATGGATAAACCGAGGCCGGTCCCTTCAATCGTCTGGGTCCTTGAAGTATCTGCACGGTAAAACCGGTCAAATATCCGGTCGCTTTCCTCTTTAGAAATTCCGATGCCGGTATCCCTGAAAGCGACTGAAATCATGCCTTCATGCTTTTCTACATTGACATCAATCGTTCCATGGGGACGGTTATATTTAATCGCATTCGACAACAGGTTATCCCAGACGGTGTTGAGAAGGACCCTATCACCTTTTATTTCATGATCGGGCAGGGAATAGCCCAGCATGATCCCCTTTTCGCTGATTTTCCATTGATATTGTCCGATGAGTTCTTTTAGTTGTTCCGAGACATTGAATGTTTCCATCTTCAACACGTCATCATTTCGATCAAGAGATGCCAAGAGCAGTAATTGCTTAGTTAAATTTGACAGCCTGTCGATTTCTCCATTCATGATGGAAATATACTGATCTTTTTCGACCGCGGAAAGATCTTCACTTTTCAACAAGTTCGAGTATCCTTTTATATTCGATAAAGGCGACTGGATATCATGGGAGATGTTTGAGATAAATTCCTTCCTTACCTCATCGAGTTGTTCAAGCTGCCTGGACATCTGTTGAAAGCTGTCTGCAAGCTGACCGAGTTCGTCCCGCCGTGTGCGGCCCACTTCCACATTGTAGTTCCCCTGGGCAAGCGAATGAGTCGCCTTCGTAAGCTTTGTAATGGGCCTGACCAGATAACGGGTCCCGATGATGACCAGCACAATGCTTAAAAACAGGGTCAATGCCAGCAGCCAGCCGAATAACAGATGCATCTCATTAAAGAGCAGCTTGATGTCGGGACGGAGGAAAAGTGCGTATCTTTTGCCATCATGATCGACTGGCACCCCGATCGTATTGGATAATTCATTGGCAAAAAAACCCGTCACAAACGTTTTACTGGGAAAATCCTGTATCCCGTGATAGATTTCCCCCTCCATCACGGTTTCAACAGCAGACCTGTCCAGACTGTTGTCACGGAAAGGAGCCCCAAAGAACGCACTTTCTTGAGACTCACCATCCACCAGATAAAATTGATAACCAGCAGAGGATACATGTTCTAAATATTTATTAATCCCCACTTCTGGATGATCCTCTATAAATCCGGACACTTCTTGCCCGATCCGTGTATTTTTCTGATCGTTCTTCGGTTTCAAATATTGCTGATAATAGAGATTTGATAAGATGAACGCAATGATCCCGCTTAGAAGCATGATTCCGATTGTATAGACAGTGAATTTTACATACAAAGACTTCATCGGTTCGTCTCCAGCAGATAACCCACTCCGCGGACCGTCTTAATACGAAAGTCATTTGTACGGCCGGAAAGACGTTCCCTCAAGCGTTTCACATGGACATCCACCGTCCGTTCATCGCCTTCATAATCGACTCCCCAAATTCTTTCGATCAGCATATCACGTGCCATCACCTGGTCTGGATGCGACATGAACAAATAAAGAAGTTCAAACTCTTTTAATGGAAAAAGAAACGTCCTGTCTTCCATCCTGATTTCATATTTATTTCGGTCCGCTGTCACCCTTCCAATCCTGATCATGTTTTCGTCCTCTTTTTTATCATACCTGCGGGTCAGGGCTTTTAAGCGGAACAGCAGCTCTTTCGGCTCAAATGGTTTTACGAGATAATCATCAGTTCCTGACTGGTATCCCCGCTCTTTGTCTTCGATTTGCCCTTTTGCCGTTAACAGGATGACGGGAATGTCGTAATTCTCCCTAATTTCCCTCGTGAGGTCATACCCGTCCAAATAAGGCATCATCACGTCCACAACTGCAATGTCACATGGTTCTTTTTTCAGGACATCGAGCGCCTCCATCCCATTTTTCGCCTGATGGACGCCATAGTCCTCCTGTGTTAAGTGAACCTTCAATAGATTTAAGATGCGGGGATCATCATCTACGATTAGCACGTTCATCCATTTCACTCTCCATACAAGACATTCTTCTGTATTGCCTATACTACTATAACCCTCCGCCTTCAGTCACTTTTCTTCCACTTCCAATTGTGGATCATCTCCTCCTTCTTTAAGATAAAAAAAGGACCCTCAATTAAGAGAGTCCTTTTTCGGCAAAAAGCTATTATGCTTTAACTACGTTAGTAGCTTGAAGTCCACGTTGACCTTGCTCAGTGTCAAATGTAACTTTTTGACCTTCGTCTAAAGATTTGAAACCTTCGCCTTGGATAGCTGAGAAATGTACGAATACATCTTCTCCACCTTCGATTTCGATGAAACCGAAACCTTTTTCTGCATTAAACCATTTTACTGTACCTTGTTGCATAATTGTTTCCTCCTGTGTGGATCGTTCCACAATTTATTACTATTATTGCTCAATTAGATATCAAAGGCGAAAAGTTTAAATACTTTCATTCCTTACAGACCGAACAAAAATAATTCTTTCTTAGAGTAACAGGTATTGAATGAAATAGCAAACTTTATTTTACGGAAATTCGTTTCGAAAAAAAGGAAGTCACTTAAATATCAGCAAATCCCTGCAGCCGGCCAGTTTAAACAGCTGTTTCTTTCCCATTATCTACCGATTCAGCCTTTTTGACCATCGGTTGGAATTTAAGATAGGTAAACGATCTCCATAGCCATTCAAATGGGCCGAACCTGAATTTTTCCAGCCACCACGTACTGAATACTATTTGCAGGGAGAAGATGACAAGGCAGATAGCCGTGCCCAGCCAAAGGCTTACATCCCCATAAAAGCCCAACCCTACAAAAAGTCCGACAGAAATGATCGTTTGCATCAGGTAATTAGTCAGCGCCATCTGACCTGTGTATCCAAGCGGACGAAGCTTGCGCTGCCACTTTTCTTTCCTCAACAAAAGCGTGAGGGCTGAAATGTAAAAGAAACACAGGGACAACCCGCTCAAGCTCGTGAACACCTGCACGACAAATTCCTGCTTCACACCTAAATCCCATACCTTCGTCATGTACATGGCAAGAACAAGAACTAAAGGGATACTGATCACGAGAGACATAGTGCGGATTTTCTTAATGAACGAGACGTGCTTATCTATGTCGCGGAAGATGCCGGCTTTTCCTGCAGCCAATCCGAATAGGAACATGGCAAGTACCGGAAACATGGCCGGAATCAAATTCGCAAGCATCGCCGGTACTTCGGTTCCAAGGCGGTAGGATACCCACTCGACGTAGCTCCCGTGTTCGTATACATGTAGATAATCCTCCATACTGCCGTATGCAGCACGTGCTATTCCCTCTGTCTCTGCCGCTTCAAGAAAACTTGATGGAATCAAGAGCATCAAGGCGAATAATGCATTGATCGCAAACAACAAGCTGAATGCCCAGATGACCATCGTCTTGATCTTTCTTTTATAGAAGAAAAGAAGCAATAAACCTGCGATGGCATACGTATGAAGGATATCCCCGAACCATAGGCCGATCAAATGTGCCGCGCCGAATAGCAGCAATGCGAAGATCCTTCTCAGGTACAGCCTGTTCATGCGCAGACCCTTTTCCTCGGCGCGGCTCATGAAAATGTAAAAACCGAGCCCGAACAAGAAAGAGAAGATCGTGAAAAATTTCATGTCGACAAACAAAGCAAAGAACACATCGATCCAGTGATTTACCCCGCTGTAATCAGATGAAATCCCATACATCGATTTCATGAAATCAGGTGAATGGAACGTCGGCATATTCACAAGGAATATACCGAATAAAGCAAAACCGCGGATGATGTCCAAGGTGATCATCCGTTCTTTCCCTAATACCGGTGACGACTTCATTGATTTTCTCCTCTTCAGTTGATTTTGTATATATTTTACAATTATATTCCTATAAGATTATATAACAAAAGAAGAGTGAATGAGTACAACTATTTTTTGTGCTGTTATTATTCTTTTAAATTCTTTTGAATGGTTTTGTTTGAAAAGTGAAGCTGTCTCTCTGCCGATTTACGCTCATCCTTGATATGTTTCAGTGTCACGATAAGGCTTGTGAAACCTGCAGTAAAAGAGCCTGGCAGACTGTAAAAAAGGTACTTCCAATCACCAATCATTAATGAAATCACTGTAAAGATAATCGGAAAACCGATTAAAACGAATAATGACGTATAAAGGGCGGCCTTATTTCCTGCTTTCAAAACAATCATCCTTTCTTAACCGTTCACTAGCATTAATATCTAAGTATAAAAGTTCTGTTTTTATTTTCCATTTCCTTTATTTCGAGAGAAAATACATGGTTATAAATAGAATAGTATATGAGAATGGTCAAATCGATATGAAATATTTTGATGGTTACAATCTGACGAAAACAGACAGCAAAGGTCTTATTACGATCTTTGCTGTCTGTTTAATCTTTCTAATTCTGTTTCTATTTTAAAGACTAGTTTCAAGATCGGCCTGGCTACCTACCATAACAGGATCTCCCTTTCCGTTAGAAGTTTTATTATTAAAACATATATTGTTTTTATAGGGGACAATACAGAGAGTCCCTGTCCTCTGAATGCCCCCTTTCTTTCTATTATTTCATTCCAGTGTAAACATAGATTGCATCTCTCAGGAATTCCGCCACACCGTCTTGTTCTTTGTCATAGTAGGCTTTGAAGCGTTCATCTGCTACATACATATCTCCGAGGCCGGCGTGTGCTTCCTTGCTGTATTCCGGCCAGTACATGGAAATCCATTGTTTGTGCAGCTCGGCCGCTTTCTGGGCGGCATCACTTGATGGATCCCCGGTTTTAAAGGCTTCCGCTAACTTTTCGTGGATACCTTCAGCGAGCTTGTTGGCACGCTCATATTCTTCATGAGACATATTTTGAAGTTTTGCGTTCGATTGATTAACGGTATCGTCGCCATACTTCCCTCTTATTTCTTTTCCATATTTACGTTCATTTTCATCAATCATGTCTTTTTTGAATCCTTCAAATTTCTCTTTATCAGACATCGTCATTCTCCCTTCCTTTACGGCAATGGTTTTATCGACATTGGCAATCAGAAGATCGAGTTGTTTTCTTTTTTCCAGTAATTGTTCACGGTGTTCAGCCAATGCGCTTGCTAAGTCAAAAGTGGGATCCTCAAGAATATCCTTTATTTGTTGAAGTTCAACGCCAAGTTCCTTGTAAAAGAGAATTTGCTGCAGCTTATCGATTTCCTCTTCCCCGTAGATCCGGTATCCTGATGAATTGATCCTGGCCGGCTTCAGGATACCGATCTCATCGTAATACCGAAGGGTCCTGGTGCTGACACCCGCTAATTTCCCTAGCTTATTCACGGTATATTCCATTGATCTCACCTCCTGACAATTTAACTGTACACCTTGACGCCGCGTGAAGGTAAAGGGGTTTTTCAAAAAAATTTCAACCGTTATTATTTTTCGTAGAAGACTTCGCTTTCAATCACCCAGGAAGCCTCAACTTGCTTCCTGTTTCATAAATGTTAGTCTATCCTTCTCTCGGATACCGCATCACAAACCATATCATACATCTTCACGACACCTTCGTTTGAGGCTTCGAATGAGAAAGAATCTTTCTTTTGGATACCGAGCGACTCTGCTTCTTCTGCTGCGTCTATGTTAGCACCCATGAAGATGAATTCCCAACTGTATTTCTCCTTCTGATGTTGGATCATGCTCTTCACTTTTTCATAGGTATACTCCCGACTGGCGTTTTCCATGCCGTCTGTGGTGATGACAAAGATTACATTACCGGGCTTCCCTTCTTCCTCCGTTTGGGACAGTCTTCTGCCTGCTTCCGAAATCGTTTTTCCGACTGCATCGAGTAATGCCGTACATCCTCTCACATAGTAATCTTCATCTGTCAATCTTGCATGGTTTGCATCGATTCCATTCCACAGGATCTCTGATTGGTCATCAAATAGCACGGCTGTGAGGCGTGTTTCACCTTTTTTACACTGCCTGTCGATAAATGCATTAAAACCGCCGATCGTATCGCTTTCCAGTCCTCCCATGGACCCGCTTCTGTCCAGCAAGAAAATAATTTCAGTCAAATTCTTATTCACCTTCATCTTCCTCCCTGTTGGTTCATGGTATAATCATAATGGAATATATCCATTATTTGGTCGCCTGGAAAGCGACATTTTGGAAGGGGGTCTGTCCTTTGCTTCAAAAATATTTATTAGACGAAATAGAGGAATACGTATCCTTTCATCTTACTAACAACACCATGGATTTCTGCCTTGAAGCTCCCCAGAACATTTATGAGGAAGAACTGGTCCCAACTGAATTGGAGGATTTTATCAACATCAACCGCAAACCAACTTTGAATCAGGTACTATTTCAATTCATTGATGAAAAGGGGGTAAGCGATTCTGTGATCTACAAGAAGGCAGGGCTGGATCGCAGGCATTTCTCGAAGATCCGCTCAAACCCTGAGTATCACCCTAAGAAATCCACCCTGATTTCCCTTGCCCTCGCCCTTGAGCTCGACACGGACGACGCAGAAGATTTGTTAAGCACAGCAGGATATTCCCTATCCGAGAGTGAGACATTTGATTTGATCATCCAATTTTGCCTGAATAAACGGATTTACGACCTCCAAACCGTTAATGACTTACTGGATCATTATGACTTAAAGCCATTAAATGCATGAAAAAAAGCGGTTGACGAATCTAAATAGTTCAGTTTTAAGGTAACTAAACATAACATCACATTTTTGAGTCCAATTCACACGAGAATTGGATTCTCTATTTTTGTTGATATGACAAGTGGACAATGGCTATAGGTTATATGTCACAAGTTACGCTGAATCTACTTACGATAAAAATCCCACATTTTAGTAAAAAATGTATAATTTTTATAGTACTGTATAGGCAAAGGGAGTGGGAAAGTTGAAACTTTATGGCGAATTTACAAAGAGAGATTGGTTAGATGCTTTAGGCGTAGAGGAACATCAAATTCCTTCATCGTTTATCATACACGGTGAGTGGAGCCACGAAGAAAATCTTAATCTATGGAAAGAGATTTTAAAGGAAGAACTGTGGCTGCCTAAATGGAACACTATAATCGGGAAATGCAACGGAAATAATATTGGTTTTGCAAATGTATATGGCAGCCCTATTGCAACTACGATTACTCACCAATTTGCTTCAGTAGGAACCGAAAACTTTATTCAAACTGGATATTTTGGAGGTTTATCTTTTGATGCAAAATATGGCGATATTCTCATTGTTTCAGAAGCAGAAATGCAAGATGGAACATCACATTGGTATCTTCCTAATGACAAAACCGTTAAATCTGATGAAAAACTCCTCAATGAAACCATAGATTATTGTGAAAGAAAGGGCTATTCTTATGTAGTAGGCAGTGTACTTTCTACAAGTGCAATGCTCCTTGAAACCCACGAAATGATTAGTGGTTGGGCTTTAAACGGTCATATTGGAGTAGATATGGAAACGGCAACAACTTTGGCAGTAGCCAAAAAGTTTAATAAGAAGGCGATTGGTTTGTTAAACTTATCTGACCACTTAATTGCAGGGGATACCCTATATTCCTACACAAGAGAAAGAGAGTTAATTGAAGCAGAAACAGATGAAAAAATAAGGGATGTAGCCCTTTATTTATCTTCAATTGCAGACAAGTGATAAAAATATTTAAAAGGTATTGGTTTGAACCAATACCTTTTCTTATGCCATTTTATATGTCGTTTACTGTTTTTTTGTGAGTCTAATATACTTGTTAAATAGGCATCTTTTTTTCATTTTTCCACTTTACAACTGAACTACTTAGGACGAATCCCTGCTCTATTTTCATGCATCATTTTTTCCTGATCGGTATCCAGATCTCACTTCTAAAATCAGGTGAACTGACATCCTTATGCTCATTCCAGAGGATTTCAGGGCCCTCCACCTGTTCATAATTCGAAGACGGGAACCATTCAGAGTAAATGCGTCCCCACACATTTTGAAGCGTATCCGGGAATGGGCCGACGGCTTCAAATACGGCCCACGTCAATGCCGGCACTTCAAGCTTTTCAAAGTGCACGGGGCATTCTTTTGTGGTGACTGCCCCGATGAAATGATCGAGTTCCCCTTTTTCCTCCATCCTGCCTTCAGAGAAGTTGACCGAGGCACTGATCAATCCGGAAGGTTCGATATTGGAAAGGTTCTTCATCTCGCTGATCATCCCTTCATTCAAGCTTTTCCACATAGAAGCAATCTCGGGGTTGACTCCGTTGAATATGATCGGCACCCTTTTCTTTATGCCAGCTATGCGAAAGGCTTCCTTTTCTACGATACGATAATTCATTTCTTTCCCTCCATCTATGGTTAATTGGAAGGTCATTTTTGGAAAGGCTTTAAGGGCACTGCCGTTTTCCCTTGCTTCTGTCGGGGTACACCCATGAAATTCTTTGAAGGCCCTCGTAAATGAGTCAGGTGAACGGTATCCGAATGCAACCGCAGCATCGATCACTTTTACATTATGATCTCTCAGCTCTTGAGCAGCCAGAGTCAATCTTCTCCGCCGGATATACTCCGACAGGCTGATGCCGGACAAATAAGAAAACATCCGCTGAAAGTGGTATTCGGAACAAACCGCACGCTTAGCGACTTCCTTCAAGTCAATTTCATCCGACAAATTCGCTTCAACATAGGTTAAAGCCTCATTCATTTTCTGAAGTGAATCCAAGTGAATGACCTCCTTTACACTCTTAGAATAGCAGGGATTTTATTGGTGTACCCGACAGTTCCTGCCGGGTTTTGCAGGCTTAACGTTCACGGTGTTTCCTGAATCCATCGATCATGTTGCAGAGTATATTCTTATACTATTATGGATGCAACAATCTACAGATACAACGGAAGGAATTTTTTTAGAATGGTATTCTGTGATATATGCACTTAACAGACTACCATTTACATACGATAAGGTGACAAGAGAAATAGTAGGAGGATGTTTGTTTATGAATAGATTCCCTTACCAGTTTGGACCTATTTCCGGAAGTCCCTTTTCTTATTGGAATAGGCAAGGGGCAGAAAATTACGGAGCAAAGGGCGCCCTGAACGCTCCTGACCTCACCTTGCCTGAAATGCTTACCTATGCCATGCAAGATGAATATTTGGCTCAATCAAGATACAATGCAATTCTTGGAACATTCGGATCGATTCGTACATTCGAACGAATTAAAGAAGCGGAGCTAAGGCATATTTCTGCACTGGTACAACTATTTAACATGTACGGAATCCCTTTGCCTCCGGATGTTTCACAGTCTTTCATTCAAACCCCTTCTTCGGTAAAAGCAGCATTTGCCCAAGGTGTTCAGGGAGAAATTGAAAATATCGCTATGTATGACAGGTTTTTAACCTATGACCTGCCCGCTGATGTCAGATTCGTGTTTACGAACCTGCGCAATGCATCAGTGAATCACCTTGCTGCATTCGAAAGAGGGCTTGCCAGGAAGCAGAGATGAACAAAGGCCCGTCCCGCAGTGCGTTAAAGCAGTGCAGGCGGGCCTTTGATTATCCGGCTGGCAATTTCATTTTGTCTTTTATGGTCGAGAAGTAGGTTTTGACTGATTTCATTGTAGTCAATGGAGCCGGTGCATCTGGAATGTCCACTTGATCTATGAGGTCAGGTGTATAGATGCGGCTTCCATTCATGATGCTTCGAATCGAGCCTGCAAGCTCTTCGCTCGGACTGTCTTTCAGCAGATACCCCCTGATGCCGGCGTCGATGACACGCTTATAGCATCCGTTCCTTGCGAAGGTGGTTAAGATGATCACTTTGTATTCAAGGTGCATCAATTCTTCAGCTGCTTCAATACCGGTCTTCTTTGGCATATCCATGTCCATGATACAGACATCGGGCTTCACTTGATGCACAAGCCTGACCGCCTCTTCCCCATTCTTCGCAAGACCCACAACTTCCATATCATCTTCTAAATCGAGAAGGGACCCAATCGCTCCCAGAAGCAGCTCTTGATCCTCTGCAATGACAATTCGAATCATGTATGTCTCTCCTTCATTCTCCGTTTACAAAGATGACTCCCCGTATGAGAAGGGGAGTCATTGTAATCTTATAGTTCAGGCTTCGCTTCAGTCGAGATCTTTGTTTTCGGTAAGGACTTGACGTCTTTAAAGCTTACAAAGTTTTTTCGATCTTCGTCCCATAGGCGGAAACGAAGGGATGTCAAACTTGTAGCGAGCGTGATCGTCGGCACATGCTGCAGGTCAGGAATGCTGTTGTGGGTCTCTTCAAGTCTGTAGTTCGGCACTCTCGGACTTAAATGGTGAATATGATGATAGCCGATATTCCCGGTAAGGAATTGAAGCACTTTCGGAAGCTTGTAGTAGGAGCTTCCTTCTACAGCGGCTAACACATACTCCCATTCTTTATCTTCTTCAAAATAAGAATCCTCAAATGTGTGCTGCACATAAAAGAGCCAAATGCCCGCTGCACCTGAGATCATGAAGATCGAGCCCTGTACGATCAGGAACTGCTGCCATCCTACTGTTACACAGAGAAGAGCAGTGACTGCAGCGATCAACACGTTTACCAGATACGTATTCATACGTTCTTTCTTCCTTACATTTTTGCGATTGAATCTGTTTTTAATAAGGAAGACCCAGATCGGTCCTAATACGAACATGACGATCGGATTGCGGTAGAAACGATAAGCAAGGCGTAATTTAAGAGGCGCAGCTTTATATTCGTCCACCGTCAACGTCCAGATATCCCCGGTACCGCGTTTATCCAAGTTACCGCTTGTTGCATGGTGAACGGTATGTTCATGTCCCCATTGATCGAACGGGAATACAGTGATTACACCCAGTGCAGTCCCCACAATCCGGTTCGTGCGACGGCTTTTGAAGAAATTATAGTGCGTGCAATCATGGAAGATGATGAAGATCCTTGTTAAGAATCCCGCTGCGATCACCATTGGCACCAGCGCTAACCAATATGAAACGGAAAGGCTTTGGTAGGCAAGGACCCATAACGTGATAAACGGCACCAGCGTGTTAACTAGCTGCCATATACTTTCTTTAGTTGTCCCTTTTTCGAAGGGTGCTACTTGTTTTTTAAGAGTTTTAAGTTTTGACATTTATTCAGATCCCCTTTTCTTTGGGTTGTAAGAACAACTATATAGGAAGAAAAAACATATTTTTAGTAGTAGGTGTCATAGCTTGGATATGACAAGTGTCATATTCTGATAGGACTTCACATAAAAAAACGCCTGAATCCCGGTGTAGTCATGCTTTAGCGTACCCGGAATCAGGCGAAAAATTTGTATTTTATTTAATTTGTGTGACATTGCTGATTACAATTAAAAATTCACCAAACCAGATGCTTCATCAAACTTAAATGAAAGATCCTATCTGATTGGCGTTTTTCTGTGTATTATGAAAGTGTCTCAGTGCAGTACTGTAACATGGTTTATATCTTTCCAATGCTCCGTCCGTTCGAGCTCCCCTGCCAATTGCAGCAGCAAATCTTCACGCCCTTTTGCCGCAGTCACTTGGACTCCGACCGGAAGCCCATCAGGTGTGAGATGCATCGGTATCGACATGGCCGGTTGACCTGTCAAATTTGCAAGTTGTGTAAAAGGTGTGCGCATCAAGTTCTTCTCAGCGAGACCGTCAACAATCCCGACCTTCTTTAAAAGCCATCCAAGACCCAATTTACCAATGGTGCTGATCATGAATTTTTCGGTGGAGCTTGGTTCAAGTTCCCCTATTTTTGCAGGGGGGAATGCAGTTGTTGGAGTCAGATAGAAATCATAGGTTTCATGGAATGTTTCCATTTGATAGGCAGCTTTGTCCCATTCCCTGATGCTGAGGACAAATTCTTCTGCAGAAGTTGCTTTTCCAAGCAGTCCCAGGAGCCAGGTCGTTGGTTCGACATCAGTGTAAGTCGCTTTGCGTCCAAGTACATCCTCAAGAGATGAAACAATCGCCGCGGTCTCTCCGAAATACATGGTTAAGTAGCTATTTGCAATCTTCTGACCGTCCACCGGTGCTTTGATTTCTTCTACTGCATGTCCCATCTCCTCTAACCATTTGGCTGTATTCAGAACTGCTGCTTTACACTCCGGATCCACTTCCGTACCGATCGGCGATTCTATTGAGAAGGCAATTCTCACTTGTTTATTCAGCGGTGTTTTAGCAGCTTGTAAATAACTTCCCTCATAAGGCAGAGCATGATAAGCGGCAGCTTTTTCATAGGTCTTTAATTCATCGAGCATAGCTGCGCTGTCCCGCACTGTCCGGGTCAACACATGTTCGACCGAGGCTCCCTGCCAAAACCTGCCGTAGCTGGGGCCGACCGGCGTTCTTCCCCTTGTGGGCTTCAATCCGAACAAACCACAATAAGAAGCGGGGATGCGGATGGATCCTCCTCCATCATTGGCACCTGCAATCGGAACCATTCCTGAAGCCACTGCAGCAGCAGATCCTCCGCTTGAACCTCCGGGCGTATGCATGTGGTTCCATGGATTTTTTGTCGCCCCGTAATGAGAGGGCTCTGTGACAGCCACTAGGGCAAATTCGGGCACATTGGATTGCCCGAGAAAAATCACTCCTGCATTCCTCAGCTTTTTCGCATATGCAGAATCCGTTTTGGCACGATAGTTTTGAAACGCTTTTGATCCTGCAGTAATCGGCTCGCCTTTGATTTCCTGAGTGATATCCTTCAATAGCATCGGCACACCTGCAAACGTTCCTGAAAGCTCCGTCCCGGCAGTATTTTTCGCCTTTTCATACATTTTATGGATCACTGCATTCAATTTCGGATTGAGAGATTCGACGGTTTTAATCGCCTCCTCCACCAACTCCTTTGGATGAACCTCTTTTCTCTTTACTAACTCTGCTAGACCTAACCCGTCATAGCTTTTGTAATCGAAGCCCTGCACAACCAAATCCCCCCTGATTCTTTATACCTAAAGCTTTCTCCATCACGCGTGAATATCCTTTAATTACTATAAAAACAAGTTGTCTTGATTCCTTTCTTCATCTTCAATGGCTATTCAGGCATAAGAAAAAGACGCCCCACTGTAAAACAGTAAAGCGCCTTTACAATATGATTCATTTTTACCTGAACGAAGTAAACTTCAGCACAATCTTCATAAATTCATCGTAGGAAGAATTCCACTGGTTGTACCATTTCCGGACGGTTTCAACGAGCCAGAATGGAACGGCTTTTCCATCGATCAGATGGTAGTACTCCTCATACCCCTTTTTCAGATGCTCCCAGCGAAAATCATTACCGGGCAGCACATATTCAGAGACATCGATGATTTTGGCACGGCCGTCTTTCATCAGGATATTTTTCAAATGGATGTCCCGGGGATTCAAGCCCTTTTCGCGCACATAATCCCGTGCATCCTCTACGTCTTTCACAACCTGTTCCGGTATGTGGACGCCTTGCAGGATGCAGTCGAAAAGAGTGATCCCTTCTTCATAACTCAAGACGAGAAATGTATCATAGGCAGCATAGCAGGTGGAGAAGAATGGTGAATCCCCAATCATGCTGTATACTTTTTCTTCTATTTTTATTTTGGATGCTTTCTCTTCCGCATAGAGTTTAAACGCATATTGCGGGATATCTATATGCTGGAAAACGGCCGCATCTGTCCCGACACCGATACAGCGAAGGCGGTCATGTCCTCCACTGATGGTGACAGGTTCATTGTTGGGGTTGGAAGTAACCGTTACATGGGATAGAGAATGAATTGCATATTCCCAATGATTCGTCATGTCATTCTCCCTTCTTGTGATAAAAGCATGGTTCATTGATTACTATGTTATTCGCATCAATATAGCATTTATTACTCTGAGACTTCAACTTTGAACCTATTTGTAATTTCTATCAGTAAAGTCTTTTTCAGGATGTCTCTTTCCGAAGAATCACTCACAAACGATAACTTCCCGGACAAAATTCCCTTTCGTGACGACGCATCGGTCCGTGATTTGGAAGCCGGCTTCAAGGATGACTGGATCGACATCCTCTACCGTAACAATCACGACTTTTGATGAAAAGGCCCTTGCACTTTGAAGCATTTCAAGTTGCTCTTCCGGTGTGATGACTGAACACAAGTTATAAGGAAGATCGATGATGGCTGCATCATACCGGTTTGTTACATCGCGAATGTCCTTCAACGTCACTTCGCCCTCTAAGCCAAAATGGGCAATGTTTTCCCGTACGCCTGATAAAATAAGCGGATTCCGGTCGCTTCCCACGATATCGATTCCCATCGATAATGCCTCGACAAGTACCGTTCCGATGCCGCAGCATGGATCGATCAGCTTTAGTCCTACCGGGTTTGGGGCAGCAATGTTCACGACTGCCCTTGCAACGCGTGTGCCGAGGGCAGTTGAGTAACTATTCGGCTTCCACTGATGCTTTAACCAGATCGCTTCGTTTTTTGAGTATTCCCCCAGTACCCATTTCTCACCGGTGTTCAGGATGCCAAGCCAGATGGATGGGTCGACCAGTTCCGCTTCGCCTTTCATATGAAGGCCGACTTCCTTCTCGATGCTGCGCAGCTTTTTAAAGCCGACTTTTTCGAGATCGGGATTTTGTACAAAAACGATTTTAAAGCCATCAAATGACTCTAGTTTTTTCACTTCTTCTATTAGTTCTTCTAAACTGGCACCCTCGCAGACGACGCCGAGCCTCTCTTTTATGAACGGGCTTCTGCTTGGATCAATTTCAGAAGAGCTTTCAAGAATATCGGATTGGGAGTCCACACCAAATAAAGCCCGCCTCTCCAATGCACATAAGCCTTCCTCATTTGGTTCCCAGGTAAAAGTATATAGATACGAACTTGGTTCGATTGCTATTGTTTTCATCGTTTCATCTCCGTGTGATCGTTTATTTCCTCGAAAGCTGTTATTTCTCCATTGTACCACTAGTGTAAACTGCCGTCTTATCGTCTTAAAGGCCCGTCCCTCGATGCGTTAATGCGTTACTGAATCGAGGGACGGGCCTTCAGGGATTACATTGGGTTTAATCAGGGAACATCTATATTAAAAAGGAGGAGAATTCATGCCGGAAGGTCCAGAAATCAGAAGGGCGGCTGATCAGGTAGAACGTGCCCTTCAGCACAAACAGGTGGCGGATGTTTATTTTGCTTTTCCGGAACTGCAGGGTTATGAGGAGATCTTGCAGGGTGCTGTTGTGACGAGGGTAGACACGAAAGGAAAAGCCATGCTGATCCGCTTTGACAATGGCTACACCATATACTCACATAATCAGCTTTACGGAAAATGGTATGTAAGGAATGCATATAACTACCCCAAGACGAATCGTCAGCTTCGATTGGCGTTACATAATGAGAAGAAGTCTGCACTTTTGTACAGTTCATCCGATATTGACGTGCTGCGAGACGAGGAGGTCAGCGAGCATCCTTTCATTGCGAAGGTCGGCCCTGATATTTTGAGTGAAAAGGTTACTCCCCGGGATCTGCTGCAGCGGATAAAAGATAGGAAGTTTTTCAGAAGAAAATGGGCGATCCTTCTGTTAGACCAGGCATTCGTAGCAGGGATCGGGAATTATTTGAGATCTGAAATTCTATTTTCTGCAGGCATCCATCCCTCTCTCCGGCCAATTGACTGCAGTGAAGATCAACTTATAAAAGCTGCTGAAGTCATCATCCGATTGATGGAACAATCTTACCGGACAGGAGGAATCACGAATGATCTTGAGCTCGCAGAAAAATTGAAGGCTGAAGGTGTCAAGCGATCCCGCTATCGTCACTGGGTTTTCAACCGGGAAGGCGCACACTGTTTCATATGCGGCACCGAAATCGAAAAAACACAAGCTGCTTCCAGGAGACTTTACTACTGCCCGGAATGCCAAAATGCAGAAGCCCGTCCCTCGGTGCGTTAATGCGTCATCGTGCCGAGGGACGGGCCTTCTTTAGTTTCTTGCCTCGTGGACTTTTAGTTTCTTCCCTTTAACGGTGGTGGTTTTCATGGCTTGGAGGACGAGTGGACCTTTTCCGTTAAGGATATCGACATAGGTCAGGTTTTCCTGGATGGTGATGATGCCGATGTCGTCTGCGTTCACGCCTTCGATTTTGGCGATGGTTCCGACAAAGTCCACTGCCCTGAGCTTCTTTTTCTTCCCGCCATTGAAATAAAGCTTCATGATTTCTTTGTTTAATCGTTCGCTTTTATCTGATTTGAAGTCCGGAATTCTGTTCAGTTTTTCCTCAAAAGCACTTGCCGCCATCACAACCTCGTCTTTTGAAGGGGCCTGAACTTCCGCGATTGTAAAACCGATATACGCTTCAATCTCCTCCAGGAATTTCTTTTCATAAGGAGTGATGAACGTGATCGCTTTTCCAGAGTTCCCTGCCCTTCCGGTTCTTCCGGTTCGATGGACATAGCTTTCTTTTTCAAGTGGAAGATCATAATTGATGACGTGTGAAATCCGTTCGACATCAATCCCTCTTGCAGCCACATCTGTTGCGACCAGATAACGGAATTCTCCCCGTTTAAATTCATCCATCACCTCAAAACGAGCTTCCTGATTCATGCCGCCATGAATCTTATCGACAGGAAATCCTTTATCAAACAACTCGTCACAGACCTTATCCACATTCTCTTTGGTCCGGCAAAAAATGATGCAGCTATCCGGATTTTCAACGGTCGTCACATCCATCAGGAGTGATAACTTATCTTTCTCCTCCACTTGTATGACAGAGTGGTCAATTTTATCAGTGGTGATGCCCTTCGCTTTCACCTCGATGTTCACGGGGTCTTTCATGTATTTGTGGCAAAGCGATTCGACATCCTCCGGCAGTGTGGCTGAGAATGTCAATGTCACTCTTTCGGCAGGGAGTTCCTTTATGATCGCTTCAACCTGTTCGATAAAGCCCATATTGAGCATCTCGTCCGCTTCATCGATGACAAGATGGTGCAGCTTGTCCAATGGAAATGTCCCTTTTTCGATATGATCAAGTACACGGCCGGGTGTACCTGCGACAACGTGCGTTTTTTGGTTGAGTTCAAGCTTTTGACGGTGAAAAGGTGATTTCCCGTATACGGCAGCGGCTTTGATCCGCTTAAATCTTCCTATATTGGTGATGTCTTCTTTCACCTGGACCGCAAGCTCCCGGGTAGGGGTGAGGACCAGTGCCTGGGGCTTGTTCTCTTCCCACTCCACCATTTCACAAAGCGGAATCCCGAATGACGCCGTCTTTCCACTTCCAGTTTGCGATTTTACGACAAGATCTTTCTTTTCCAACGCAGCAGGCAGTACTTTGGACTGCACTTCTGTCGGAGTTTCATACCCTAATTCCGTCAGGGCCCTGGTAATTTCCACGCTAAGTCCGAAATCGGAAAATAATTTCGTATTCATATTACACCCTCATTTTCATTTTTTTACAAAATATTTGCATAAAAAAAGGACTCTGCGAGAGAGTCCTTCGTTTAAAGCTGTTACGCTTTGTTTACGTTAGCCGCTTGAAGTCCGCGTTGACCTTGTTCAGTGTCAAACGTTACTTTTTGACCTTCGTCTAAAGATTTAAATCCTTCGCCTTGGATAGCTGAGAAATGTACGAATACATCTTCTCCACCTTCGATTTCGATGAAACCGAAACCTTTTTCTGCGTTAAACCATTTTACTGTACCTTGTTGCATAATTGTTTCCTCCTGCGTGGATTCTTAGTCCACATGTTATTACTATTGTTGCTCAAGTTAGATATCAAAGGCGAAAAGTTTAAATACTTTCATTCCTTACAGACCGAACAAAAATAATTCTTCCTAACCTTAACAGGTAATGAAGCTAAAAGCAAATCATTTTGAAAATAGTTGGCTGCAGCCTGTTGTTCGAGCCGCACTTATTTCTCTGCATCCGATTTATTTCCGTGCTTGACACCTTTACTCTTATAAGGTTTGTTGCTCATTGCCTTATTGGCTCCCGCCTGCCAGCGATTCCAGCCTTTCTTGCCCGTCCCTTGACCCGTGCCGCTTTTTTTCTTCGGTTTGCTCATACGTTCCCTCCTCCTTACCTGCTGCATGTCTTTAAGTTCATCATCATACCATAAGAACCAATGAAAAAACAGGGCCCGTCCCCCTGCGCGCTAATGCGTCAGCGCAGCGAGGGACGGGCCTTTAGCGTGGTGAAGAACTGCCCTTGATAAGGTTACTCCTTCACATTCAAACCCCATCTGAGGTATTCGATCAGTAATTCGGTTTGTTCTTTCAATTTTATGCTTTCAGAATCCAGGATGGCGTGATCGACAGCGAGACCGTCGACATAAGAAATGATGTATCTGGCAATGACCTCCGGATCGAACCGTGGCGCAAATTCGCCTGCCTCAATGCCTTTTTTGATGATTTTCGCGGTGACTTCATACGCATGATGATACCTTTCTTTAGCATGCTCCCGCCTTCTCTTTTCATTTCTTCCTGTTATGAAGTACTCAAGCTTTGAAGGGGCCAGCGGATCCATATCATCGGTCGCTTTTTTTTCTTCTCCTAAAAAGGTCATCAACAGCGCTTCCCAGCAGGAACCCTGCTGCTCGATCATCGCCTGCAGGGATTCATCAATGATTTCTTGCTGCTGTTCCCCGATCAGCGCTTCAAACAGATCTTCCTTATTATCGAAATACTGATACAAGCCGCCCCTGCTTACCCCGGCTTTAACCATCACGTGTTTCATCGTGGTATTTTCATATCCATGTTCAATGAAGACTTGCTCTGCAGCCTCTAATAGTTGATTACGTCGCTGCTCCTTGTGTTCCTGGCTGACTTTCGGTGACATGATTCTCCTCCTCTGCTACTTTTTTTCGAATGGCAATCGATACAATGAAAAGCACAATCAACAATGCACCGGTCACGATAAAGGAAGGGATGATGCCGATGAGAGTGGCTAGTGCTCCCCCCGCCAATGGCCCGATGATCGTGGCTGTCGTCGTGGTGCTGTTGATGACTCCGAACACCCGCCCCGTCATGTCGACAGGCGTTTTTTCCTGAACCGCTGCCTGAAATGGTATGAACACGAGGGCTGCGGTACCGCCGGCGAACAATCCGAGTGCAGGGAACCATACTAATGAAAGACTCACATCATAGTAAGTCAGAATCCCCATCAACCCAAACCCGAGTCCGATCCCCAATACTCCGATACACATATAGATGAACGCGTTATAATCCGTTTTTTTAGAAAGATAAATCCCTGTCAAAAGCATCCCGACGCCGGACCCGGTCACGGTATAGCCGAATAAATCCGGGGATGCATCCGTCAGCTGCCGAAGCAGGACGATGATTTGGGAATCCGATAACTGGAGAATCAGCAGGCTGATTCCCAATAGGAACAACCCATACATCAAAAAGGTGCTTTTCTTGAGGAACTGAAATCCTACTTTTAATTCGTCTTTAAATGAAGATCCCTTTTTCTTCTTATCATCCACGGCAGTGGTTTCAACTGCCTTCACTGCCTTAGGTAAAAAGAGAATCAAAAGGGCTGATATGAAAAAGGTGGCCGAGTCGATATAAAAGACATTTTGCGTCCCTACCGTAGTAACGAGAATTCCACTTACAAGCGGACCGATGACCTTCGTACTTGAATCAATCATGGAAGTCAGGGACATCGCTCCCTTGATAGCATCATCCGGAACGATTTCCTTCAACTTCCCATTCTTTGCCGGGACAAAGACGGATGAAAAGATTCCGATGAGAAACAAACAGACGTACACCATCCATACATTCGAGGCTATGGTTAAAAGTAGAATGAGCACACCTCTGATCACATCGGATACAATCATGAGTGTTTTCCGTTCCATCCTGTCTGCAACGGTTCCCGAGATTGGACCCAGGAGAGCCATCGGCAGTGCCAGGCTGAGGATGATGAATGACATCTGCATCGGTGTTGCTTCCCATTTTAACCCGACCAGCGTAATGATCGCCACGATACTCAACCAGTCCCCCAAGCTCGAAATGGCCTGTGCCGTCATCAGCGTAATGAAATGTTTATTCTTTCCCAATGATGCTGACTCCATATTGATATTGCCCCCTTTTCCACAAAATAGACAACAATGTCGTTTTCTTATATTCATTATATCGACACCAATGTCTCTTTACAAGTATTTTTTGAAAAAATCTAAAAATTAGGCTTGGCTGCAAGAAGGGATCACTACCTCGGGTGAAGCGTTCGACTTCAAAGCCGCCAGCTTTCTCCTTTTATAATATCCGAGCCACTTCTGTTCAAGTAATAACTTCTCTTCAAGAGGGCAAATCACCTTGTTTCCAAGTGGGTATTTGCCTTTTTTTTCAAAAATATTAAAAAAAGGGTTCTAAAAGACACTAATGTCGTTTATAATAACGACACAGGTGTCACTTTTATTGAACCACCGACATATGATTTAAAAAACATCAAAAAATCACTCACAAGAAGAAAGGAGAGATGCTCGTCATCTTGTTCAGTTACATCTTCACTTCTAATCATGAAACAAAAGCGATTCACGATCAGATCCTGGATCGCCACGCCGAATTTAAAAGCCAATTGTTTTAATCCCGAATAATAAAAGGAGGTGTTCTTATGTTAGCCATTATCAAATTGTTTCTCTTCAGCAGTACCGATCAAGATGCAAAGCGTATCAATGATCAGATCCTGGACCGCCGAGCCGAATTCAAAAATCGGTTGTTTTAATCTCAAATAAAAAAGGAGGTGTTCTTATGTTAGCCATTATCAAATTGTTTTTCTTCAGCAGTACCGATCAAGATGCAAAGCGTATCAATGATCAGATCCTGAACCGTCGAGCCGAATTCAAAAATCGGTTGTTTTAATCTTAAATAAAAAAGGAGGTGTTCTTATGTTAGCCATCATCAAATTGTTTTTCTTCAGCAGCACTGATCCAGGAGTAAAGCGTATCAATGATCAGATCCTGGACCGCCGAGCCGAATTAAAGAATCGGTTGTTTTAATCTCAAATAATAAAGGAGGAATTTTTATGTTAGCCATCGTCAAATTGTTTTTCTTAAAGGACACAGACCCGGAAATGAGGCGAATCAGAGATAAGATCCTGGACCGTCGTGCCAGCTTTCACAATTATTTGTTTTAAGTTATAAGCAGCACCCACCAATGAACTATACATTCAAAGGAGACTGGTATGACAACATATTTGCATCAATCTATACCTCAATAGTGCTCGTGGTCCCTTAACCTCGGTATCCGGATAACGAGCACTATAAATGTACCTTCACCTAAACTTCCTCATTTTCCACCCCTTATTTTCCCTCATCAACTAATCATTCCATCGAAAAAAAGAAGGACCGTTCCTCAGCGCACCTGAGGAACAGTCCAATACATGTTAGTTTAGAGTCTCTGATTTTTCTGTTGTGATGATTGGGTGTTTTTTCTTCTTCATTCTTCTTCCTGATTTTTTGAATCCTGCTCCAAGTGAAGCGAACAGTTTGTAGACGGATGGGATCAGCACTAGAGTGATCAAGGTTGCAAAGAGCAAGCCTGATATGATGACGGTGGCCATCGGCGCCTGATAATTTCCAGATGTGCCCGAGGCTAATGCCAATGGAAGCATTCCGCCGGCAGTCGTCAGTGTTGTCATAAAGATTGGACGTATCCGGTCTTTTCCTGCTTTTATAAGGGCTTCTTCAACGGTTAGACCTTCTTTTCTCAGCTGGTTCGTCCGGTCAATCAGGAGAATCGCATTATTGAGAACGATCCCGATCAGCATGACGATCCCCATTCCTGACATGACGCTCAGTTCACGCTGGGTGATGAATAGACCCAGGATGACACCGGTAATCGTCATCGGTATGACAGACATGACGACGATCGGCTGGGATAGGTTATTGAACTGGACAGCCATTACGAAGTACACAAGGAAAATGGCAATGGCCAGCACTAAGATCATTTCCTGGATCAGCTCCTGCTGTTGTTCCAGATCACCTGCAACGGCAACGGTATATCCTGCCGGAGCTTTAAATTCTTCTATTGCTTTTTGTACGTCCCGATTGATCGCACCTAAATCTTTTTCCTTAATATCTGCAAAAACGGAAATGAACCGCTCCCCGTCTGCATGTGAAATTTCATTAGGTGTATCGACACTTCTTAATTCAATGAAACTCGAAAGCTTCTTTTCTCCCTTCGGAGTGGACATATTCAAATTCAAGAGCTCCGAATTCATATCCGTCTTCTCATTCCATTTCACAAGCAATGGAACAGCATCATTGTCTAAGCTCATTTCCCCAACAGGCATTTCCAGAAACGCTTGCTGGATGAATTGTTTGATCTGTGACTGGGTTAAGCCCGCAGCTTCAATTCCATCCTCTTTTAAATCAACCACTTGTTCAACAGAGGTGCGATCGATCGAAGTGTTCACTCCTACAATCCCCTCTATTTCCTCAAGCTCTTTGGTAAAATTGTCCGCCGTTTCTCTCAAATCTTCAAAGTCGTCACCTGAAATATTCACTTGGACTGGGTATCCCCCGCCCCCGTTCATGGCAGAAGCCACATTATCGATCGGGGTCGACTCTTCCAGATCACGGAGAGAACTGAAGATCTGTTCATTCACCTTCTCCTGTTCCTCCGTGATGTCGTCCCCTTTCGTCATGTTGATGATCGTGTAAAGCATGCTGCCATTATCAAGGACATAGCTTGTTTCTACATCCGGAACTCCAGCCAGGGCATCCGTCATTTCGCCAACTACATCCTCTTTTTCCTGCAGTGATAAACCTGTTTCGACTTTCACCACAAGCTCAGCGTAGCGGTTGAACATATCCGGCATGATGGTCATCGGCACCTTGGAAATTAAAAATAATGACGCAGCGAACATCATAAAGAATAGCCCGATTACGGCAAGGCTGGTTCGCTTTTTCTTTACCGTCCAGGACACCATTCTGCTGTAAAGACCGGTGATCGGTCCTTCCTTTTGTGCCGTTTTTTTACGCAATTTCAGGAAGTTTTCGGAAAGGGACGGGATGAGCGTAAACGCAACAACCACTGAACTGATGAGTGTGATTGCCACGACCGCTGACAGCAGGATCATGAATTGTCCCATCTCTCCCCCAATCAAACCAATAGGTAAAAAGACGACAATGGTTGTCAGCATGGACGCAAATACAGCTGATGCGACTTCTTTCGTTCCTGCAATGACCGCTTCGAATTTTTCGAGTCCCTGCTCTTTCTTTTTATAGATTGATTCGAGGATGACAATGGAGGAATCCACCATCATTCCGATTCCCAATCCAAGACCGACCAGCGTCAACATATTGAAACTGTAATCAAACAGGAACATGGTTGCAAATGTTAAAAACACGGACGTCGGAATCGATAGTCCGATGATGAACGTAGCCCGCAGATTACGAAGAAACAGAAACAGGATGACGATGGCTATGATGCCCCCGATCACGATATTCCCGGTTACCCCGTCAAGGGATTCCTTCACATAGTCAGCCTGGGAAACGACCTCATTCACTGTGAATCCTTCGACCAGCTCCTCGTCCCTGATCGCTTGGATTTCTTTCCGCACAGCTTCTGCCATTTCAATCTGGGTCACTTCAGATACGCGGCCGACCTGGACGAAAATAAAATCCTTTGTTCCATTTTTCCAAACGATAGAACTGGTTTCTACCGGCTGGATTGAAACACTTGCTACCTCTATCAAACGGACAAATCCTTTCGAGGTAGGAATTTGAATATTTTCTACATCTTCCGTATTTTCGAGCTTTGTGTCCCAGCGAATCGTTGGTGAATCAGTTTCTCCGCTCAACTCCCCGAGGGTTTCTTCCCCGTTCGACCCTCTGATCACGGCAGCAGCTTGAGAAATATCGATACCAAGCTCCGATACCTTATCGCGTTTAAATTCAATTGCTACCTCTTTCTCCTCGATCCCGGATAGTGAAACGTCCCTCACTTCGGGCAGTGCTTCCAGCCTCGGCTCTAAAACGTCTTGGGAGAAAGCGGTGATTTTCTCCATATCCTCTCCTGACACATCCATGAAGAACTCATAACTTTGGCTCAAACCAGCCTGCCCTGCCACCACTTCTTTGATTGCAGGGTTATCCGCTGCTGCAGCATTTGCCAAAGCTTCAACTTCCTTGGAGAGTTCATCTCCTTTTCCACGTTCAAACGTGACCATAATGGAACTTCTGCCTATGTAAGTGGTTGATTCTGTCTTTTCTACCCCCTCCATTCCATTAATCTGTTGTTCTAGCGGATTGGTTATCGTTCTTTCAACTTCAATAGCAGACATATCCCCAGCATTGATATCAACATAGGCTGCATCAAATTGAATGGGCGGCAGCAATTCTTTATCCAGCTTGAAGACAGAGTATCCTCCTATGACTAATACTAATAAAACCATCAACCCTACTAAAATCTTTCTGTTTACGATGAATTTAAGTAAATTCATTTCCTTCCCCCAAATCCTAAGTAATTTGAAATCTCTTCAAATATCATAATAGTACTTTAAACCTAATTATATACATTTATTCTCTTAATTTATAAAAATTGTAAAATTATTTACATAGTGTCTACATAGTTCATCCTAAACAAAGAAATAAGCCCGTCCCTCGAACCGGTAACGCGTTAACGCACCGAGGGACGGGCCTTGCACGAAGATGGGGTTTAGAACGGTTTCCAGATCATGAGTAAGACGATGGCGACATCGATGGCCGAGGCTGTGAGCATAAATGGGCTGATGCCTTTTTTCATGTCATAATACGTTTGGGGAATCTCGTCCCCTTCTATACCGGATACGTGATCGATTGCTGTCTTGAGTCGGGGTAAGATACGCAGCACATAGATCAGAACGGCGATCAGCAGTAGGATGATGGCCGTTATATACCAGCCTTCCTGAAACAGATCGGTATTCATCGTCCCCATCCCTAGACCTGTAAGGAGCAATAAGATCGCCCCGAATTTTGGATAATCCGCTCCTTTATTCACGACACGCAATGCGAGCTGCAGCTCCTTCACTTTTTTCGGGAATGCGAGAATCAACGGGAACAAGAACGTGGCACCGATTCCAACAATGGCAGTATATGGTAAGCCTTAGTACCTAAGCTAGTAATGTTTATGCTGGGTCTAAAGGTATTATTACATCTTGCACAGAAAGAAAGCCCCCCCTCGATATGGTAACGCGTTAACGCACCGAGGGACGGGCCTTATCATTTCATTATGTTCCGCAGAACGTTCGGTAAGGAAGAGCTGACGGCGGTGCCGGTGCACAGTATTTCTCCTGTTCCGGAGAATGTTCATAGGGGTTGGAAAGAACCTTTAGCAAGCTCTCCATCACCGTGAGATCTCCTTTGTCAACTGCCGCTTCAAGCGCTTCTTCCACCCGGTGGTTGCGGGGGATGACTGCCGGGTTGCTGTTCTTCATCAATTCATGGACATCTTCTTTCGACTCCTGCTGTCTCCCGAGCCTATCCTCCCAGCGTTTTTTCCACTGGGTAAATGTTTCTGAGGCAAATAAAGCTGAATCTTCTTTCCGGTCAAACGTCAATGAGCTGAAGGTGTTGGTATAGTCGGCCTCATGTTCATGCATCAAGCCGAGAAGTTCTTCAATAAGAGCCTTATCTTCTTCCTCCTCATTGAAAATGCCAAGTTTGGCCCGCATGCCTTTCAGCCAGTTGGAATGATACAACTTAGGAAACTCCGAAATCGCATCCTGGGCGAGTTGAAGGGATTTCTCCTCTTCTTCATCCAGCAGCGGAAGCAGGGTTTCTGCAAAACGCGCCAGGTTCCAGCCTGCAATCGGAGGCTGATTTCCGTAAGCATAGCGTCCCTGTCGATCAATGGAGCTGAAAACCGTCGACGGGTCAAAGGTATCCATGAAAGCGCAAGGGCCGTAGTCGATCGTTTCGCCGCTGATCGTCATATTGTCAGTGTTCATCACTCCGTGGATGAATCCGGCAAGCTGCCACTTGGCAACCAGCGACGCCTGGCGCTTAATCACTCCCTGCAAAAATAAGAGATAACGATTCTCTGCGTCGGCCGCTTCCGGATAATGGCGTTCGATTGCATAATCAGCCAAGGCACGGAGGTCATCGACGGACCCGAATTTTGAAGCATATTGAAACGTACCGACACGCAGGTGGCTCGCCGCCACACGCGTAAGGATGGCTCCGGTCTGTTCGGTTTCACGAATGATGGATTCCCCTGTCGTCACCACCGCCAGGCTTCTCGTCGTCGGGATCCCCAGGGCATGCATCGCTTCACTGATGATATACTCGCGCAGCATCGGCCCTAACCCCGCGCGGCCGTCACCGCCACGGGAGTAGGGAGTCCGCCCCGATCCCTTCAATTGAATATCGACCCGTTCTTCTGAAGGTGTGACCTGCTCACCAAGCAGAATCGCCCGTCCATCACCGAGCATGGTGAAATGTCCGAACTGATGCCCTGCGTAGGCTTGAGCCAAGGGATCGGCACCCTCTGGAGGTTCGTTGCCGGCAAACACCTCCATTCCGGATTCAGTTTGAAGAATCTTCGCGTCAAGGCCCAATGATTCAGCCAGAGAACCGTTGAGAATGATCAGCTCCGGCGAACGTACAGGAGCCGGCATCTGTTTTTTGAAAAATGACTGTGGAAGTCCTGCATAACTATTGTCAAAATTCCAGCCAGCCTCCGTTTGATTTTTTTCCTGCATCATCAAATCCCCTTCTTTGCTTTTGACTTATATAGTGTGTAAGTTCCTTGTGAAATAGCCGGTTCATTGTCATCCTTGTTATCTATCCCCATACTAACATAAGTGATGTCAAGATATAGTCTCCACTGCCTGGGGATTGTTATACTTCAAGAAGAAGCTGTCACCCGCCATTTTACCCATTGAGAGACTGTCCACATTTTTAGAAATGATATATTATATGGATAGAAAAAAATAAGCGAGGTGCCCACATGAAAATAATAGAGACAGACCGGCTCATTCTTCGCTGGGTGGAAGAAAAGGATGCCGAGTTCATTTTTGCATTGCTGAATGAACCTGGATGGCTGAAGTACATAGGAGATAAAGGGATCTATACGCCCGAGGATGCTGTGACCTATATTCAAACAGGCCCGCGTGCGATGTATGAAAAGGAAGGCTTTGGCCTTTTCTTGACCGAATTGAAGGGAATTCATACTCCGATCGGCTTGTGCGGGTTGATTAAACGAGAAGGACTTGAAGACGTTGACATCGGCTTTGCGTTCCTCTCCGATTATCAATCAAACGGATATGCATACGAGGCAGCAAACGGCACATTGGAGTTTGCCAAGAAACGCGGATTAAAACGGCTCGTTGCGATTACCACAAAGGATAACCACTCCTCATCCAAACTCCTTGAAAAGATTGGAATGAAGCTTGATGGTTTTGTTACACTGCCGAACGATACAGAAGAATTGAAGAAGTATACACTCGTCCTGTAATCTGTACATTATGAAAGGCCCGTCCCAGACTGCGTTAACGCGTTAATGCAGTCTGGGACGGGCGTCTATTTTTTATCGGTTTTGACCATATTCCCTCCTTTTAAAACCAGACAAAACTGTACGCTCCAAAAGAAAAAAGGGACATGAACTGTCCCCTCATCCCTATAATTATTCAGCTCTAACATAATTGGTATGGCCATCCACTTCCATATCTTTTGGCACTTTCAGCAGGATGAAGTCCCTGCCGAATCCCATGCTCGGCCGCTCTCCATAAAACCAGCTTTTTGTACCGGAAAATTGTTGAAAAGGAAATCCCGACGCAAACTTGTTAACGTTCACGTAAACCATATCGGGCGCTTGAATGGAAAGAATCTTCCCTCTCAATTCCAATTTCGCTGATGATTTTTTTTCGGTCATGTCTATTCCATCGACGAATACATTCCCCGTGTAGTGTACGGCTTCAATAACCTCATCATTTGTGTCCTTCTTTTGTACAAAGACCATGACGCCGTCCAATTCTTCATCTAAATGGGTGATGTCCAGGTTTTGATGAATGTATCTGAACGACCAGCTTTTTTTGTTGGTATAACCACGCTCAACATTTTCAAGCACTCCTGAATGAGCGGCATCCATAACTTTCATCTGCTCACTCTCAATCTCCTCAATCTCTTCCGCAGACACTATTTTGAACTCTGCTCCTTTGTCAGAGAGTACACTTAATGATAAAATGGCAGCCACCAGCAAGATGAGTGTATATCCAGTGATCATCCATCTGGTCTTCTTTGGACTGACCCTTCTCCTGCGGCTTGCCTTTACCACAAACGTTCCCACTCCAGCTACAAGGAGGAGAATGATCAAGATAGGCAAAAACATCAACAACATACTCATTTCCTTACCTCCATTCGGTTCGAAACTCCCATGCTTCCGAGAAGTAAGAGGAACGACACTCCAAGGATTTTTATAAGAAAGCCAAAGAAGGAGGTTTCCGAGCCAAAAAATGTTCCTGCATTCACGAGTAAAGTCGGGTTCCCGGTCAACCCGTCAAGGATCAAGGCTCCCACAAACACTACCGGCAAGAGGATGGAGAAAATCTTGTTAAATTGGACCAACATCCCTACAAAATAACCTGTGCTTGCAAATAGAAAAATGTACAGGATCGATGCAGCAGTACCTGCCACTAATCCCGTCCCTGTCAAAGAATCAACAATAATCGTAGATTGATCTTTCACCATGAAGGTGATCCATTTGAACAGATGGGTCGACAGATACACCGTGACACCCGCAAATACACTTGCTGAAAAGAGAAACAGAATATTGGAGTAATGGCTGATCCTGCGGTTCGTCACGAATGCATAATCATCATACCGGTAAGCCTTAGTCGTAATGATAATCGCCGAAATGAAAGCCCAGATCATCATGAACACCTGGATGATATCACTTGTAAAATAATGAACCTCATAATCGAGGGTTCCCGATGATCCGCCACTCATCCCGGTCCCGTTAAAAGAGAAGAAAATCCCTAGAAGCTGAATGACCATCAATGAAGTGAACACACCAAAATAGGATTTCAGTTTGTAGCGGTATTGTTTTTTCACGAGATTCCACGCATTAACCTCTGCTAAATACATCATCGATCCCCCCTTTTGATTGACTTGTCAAATAACTGCAAGTATCTTCAGCCGATACTGCTGTCAGTTCCAGTCCCAGCGCTCTGGCTTCATCAAGCTCTGTTTGCGGACGGTCATTTTTCATAACCGCATAGGCCATCCCTGCTCCCATGTCCTGCACATGAATCGGCTCGATCTCTCCCATCCACCCGAAGACCTTTTCTGTTTTCCCCCGGACTCCTATCGCAAATTCCTTTAGCTCCTCAATCCCCATATGAAGATACTTCTCTCCCGCTTTAATCAGCAATATATCCTCCAGGAGGTCTTCAACTTCGTCCAGCAGGTGGCTTGACAGAATGATCGTTCTCGGATGGGCGATATATTCTTTTAATAGTGCCCGATAGAAATCTTTCCGGGTGGCAGCGTCCATTCCGCTCGTCGGCTCATCGAAAATCGTAAGCGGGCAGCGGGCAGCAAGACCGATGATCATATTGAACGTACTCCTCATCCCTTTGGAGAGATTCCCATGATAATGATTAGGATTGAATGAAAAGTAGGAAAAGAGTCGGTGAGCAAGTTCGCTGTCCCAATTTGGATAAAAGCTTCCTGCCGTTTCAAGCAAATCAAACAGCGTCAATCCACTGGAAAAACTCAATTCATTATCGATAAAGATGGTATTGGCGGATACTTTCAAGTTATTAAAAGGACTTTGTGAAAACACCCGTATGTCCCCTGAACTATGATGCAAATATCCTGCAATGATCTTGAGCAGGGTCGTTTTTCCCGCTCCGTTCCTTCCGATCAAACCGGTAATCTTATTTTCCGGTAATGTAAAAGTCAGATCGTTCAGGGCTTTATGACTCCCATATTGCTTTGATAATCCTTTACAAATTACAACACTCATGACTTTTCCCCCTTTTCCTTCCTGAGCATTTCGCTGATCATGGCGATCAGTTCCTCCTCTTCGACGTTCAATTGAACGGCCTCTTTTGCAAGATCAGTCACCATTCCGGTAAGCTTCGTATTCCTTCTATTTTTAAGAATGATCGCTCTGGCATCCGGTGCCACAAACATCCCGAGTCCCCTCTTTTTATAAAGGATCTGTTCATCCGCCAGCAGGTTGATTCCCTTTGCAGCCGTTGCCGGATTGATGTTAAACATATCTGCCAACTGATACTGTGAATAAACCTTTTGATCGCACTCAATGGATCCCCCCAGAATTTCCGTCTCGAGCCACTCCGCGATTTGGACATAAATCGGCTTCATACTATCAGGATTTAACACCAGTATCCCACCACCTTTTCACTAACCACATTAGTACATTACTCATGTAATGCACTATATATTACCATTATATACAAAAAATACTTTTTGTCACTAAAAAATACAATTTAATCCAGTGGAAATGATCATTTAGGCGACTGGATAGTGCCCCTCCCCAAGAGGAACTCATCATAAAGAAAAGGACATGGTCTCCCATGTCCCTCCTGAATCTATTCGTCAAATGGCTAATTCCCGCTTCTTTTAACAAACATTGTTATGATCAACAAAGAAATCCCGACTATGCCGCCGGCGAATTCAGCTATGTAGAAATCTCCATCTCTTACAAGCCGGATTAGGAATCCACCTCCGAAGATGATGGTTATTGCCATACCAAAAAAGAATAACCCTTGTTTCATATTAGCGTCACCCGTTCCTTTCCATAAAAAAAGAGGCTCATTCGCCTCCACCCCCGCAGCCGCCGTCTCCACCGCTAAAACCTCCATCAGAACCTCCGCAGTGAACCGTACTGTCAGTGTCACCCCCATAATAAGTCGTATGACCTCCCCCTCGAGTGTTTGGGTCTTTGGATGAACCGGTCATGAGGATAGCGATGAACGTGATAAAAAAAGGTACTAAAATCAGCAAGAAAATTCCAGTCATTTATATCACCTCTTACTTATATTTACGGATTAAGGGAGAAATGGTTTCAATAATTTGTAAAACAAAAAGCTCCCTTAGTTAAAGGAGCTTTGGACTTACCTATTGGAAAATGATCGAAATGATTTCATCCATGCTCATTCCGCTTTCAATCTGGAATGTACCTGGTCTTAATTCATTTTCGAGACCGCGATTTTCTACTTCTTTGTAGAACTTCATACCATCGTCGATGATTTTTGCTTCTTCCAACGCATTCCCGATGTCGATGCTCGTCATCCCCATCGAAACGTTCAGGATGGTGCGGTAGACAACGCCGTCTTCATTTTTCTTATCTGATTTTTCTTGGGACTTTTCTTCCTTACTTTCATTTACAGATGCCATCTGTTTGTTCCATTCCTCTTTGGTATGTACAACGAAGCCTTTGGATGTCAGCTGTTCAACCATCTCATCTTCTGTAAGTTTCTCGGTTTTTACTGTTTTGGTCGATTTCTCCGTGCTCTCCGCTTTTGAAGGACCGAAGAAATAGAAAGCGCCGGTTACAGTCGCTGCAAGTAATAGGCCTAATGCGAAACTGCGCAGGGAATTCGGTGTCATTGTGCAACCATGCCCCTTTCAGCCTTTCTTGTCATGTATGGAGTAAGCATGCGCTCCACCTCAGTTGACGGAAGCTGTTTTTGTGATGCAATACTTTCAATTGAATATCCGCGTTTATGCATATCAAGCATGTAGCGAAGCAATGCTCGCTCTTCAGAGGAAGCTTCCATTGCCCCTGACTGCTGTGCTGTAATTTCTGCATCTAATTGCATGTTCAGTATCTGCTTTTCAAGTTCGTGGACTTCATTCCGTACTGAAATCGAAACATTCTCCATTTGCTGTTCAAGCTGTGATTTCGATTGTGTCGTTTTAATAAACGATAAAATGAGCAGCACGACGGCTGTACCAAACAAAATGGCGATTACCCATCCCATCATGTGTTCCTCCCTTATGTATGAATCTATCATCCGTACTAAATTATACCTTGATATCCAGCAGAATTCGATTTAAATCGACAAAACCCCACGATAGTCCTGCGTTTATGACAGAATATCGGATGCTGTTTTGTTACATAGGGGCTATTTTAAATAAGCAATCGTTGCCTCTCATGGTCTCGAGAAAAAAGAATAAGATTTTGAATTAAAACAAAACTAGGGAAGAAGAAAATATACGGGAGGGAAGCGAATGTCAAAGCCTACTCAAAAACAGCAGCATGAAGCAGCGAAGAAGCTGGCTGAAAAGCAGATGAGCGATAAAGATGAAATGTTAACTGTCCAAGCGGATGGAAACCAGAAGAACAGTAAGTGATGGCCAAACTCAATCATCCTCCAATAAAATCTGGCCCTAATTGTAAGACACAACGATTAACTGGAGTACAGTTCATTAAATGAATTTTTTAATCCATAAAAAAATGACCTATGACGATGCATAGGTCATTTTCCATGCCATTATTATCCCTGGTTAATAAGCCGTCCAACCAGCATCCGCCGTTATGACTGTGCCATTCACGAATTTAGAATCATCAGAGGCAAGGAACAATGCCACTGATGCAATTTCTTCCGGTTTCCCCGTTCGTGGGTTCAACCCCAATCCAGGTTGGATTCGTCCCATACCGAATGGATTGATGTTAGTCATGGAATGACCAATATTCGTTTCCACCCCGCCTGGAGCAATGGCGTTGCAGCGGATCCCTTCCTGGGCGTACATAAAACCGGTGTTCTTTGTAAATCCAACCACCGCATGCTTGGAGGCCGTGTAAGCCGCACCTGCCCTTGCCCCTTGTAAACCACCAGCTGATGCGATGTTGATGATGACTCCCTCTTTTTTCCCTAAGAAGATTGAAAGCGCCTTTCGAGTAGCGCGCATCACACTTGTCGTGTTGATGGCAAACACTCTCTCCCAAGCATCATCTTCTATGTCACCGGCAGGTTCGAAATTATCCATGATCCCTGCATTATTAACTAAAATGTCCAAGGTACCGTACGTCTTAACAGCTGAATCGATCAGATTCTGTATATCGTCTTCTTTCGCAACGTTTGCCAATACAGCAATGGCGTCTCCCCCATTCGCTTTAATGTCTTCCACCGTACGATTCGCTGCTTCTTCATTAATATCCGATACGACTACCTTTGCTCCTTCTTTGGCATAATGAACTGCAATGGCTTTACCCATCCCTGAAGCCGCGCCTGTTACGACTGCTACCTTGTCTTTCAGTTTCATCCTGTTTCCTCCCCTGTTTGGAATATAGATTTATTGAACACTTGTTGATTATTTTCTTTCTAAGTCTAGTATAATGACTGTTAGAGAGATGAATCAATCAGCAAAGACAGCTGTGATTGTCTATTAATCAACAGAATGAATGCCGAATGATGAGGAACGGAAATATAATGCACATAGGAGGAGTGAAATGTCTACTAAAGATGAGATCGTTGATAGAAGAATTGTGAAATCGAAGAAGGCATTAAAAGATTCGATTCTCTCCTTAATGCGAAAGAAGGATTTCAAGGATATCTCCATCACTGAAATTGTCCAGGAAGCTGATTTGAATCGAGGGACATTTTACAAGCACTATCAGTATAAAGAAGACTTACTGAATGAAATCATTGATGAAGTCGTTTCCGATTTAATCGCTTCTTATCGCGATCCCTATAAGGACAAGGAAACGTTTGAAGTAAGCAAACTCACATCTCATGCCATCAAAGTATTTGAACATGTAATAAAACACTCCAACTTTTATACATTAATGGTGGATTCAAGTGCTTTACCAGGCTTCCAGTATAAACTATGTGATATCCTGAAGAACCTATCCATGCAAGACTTTGATGATTACGTTCAGGACTCAGCCGTAAATAGAGAACTTCTCTCCAGTTATCATTCTTACGCCATTTTCGGCATGATCATCGAATGGATCAATGGCGGTTTTAAATACAGTTCCAACTATATGGCAGAGCAATTATTATTGATCATCAATCGAAATCAACAGTCTGATGTCATTAGGACAAAAACAATAACAAAAAAGTATTGACCCAGGCTCATAAAAGTTCAGTCATTATGGATATTTAAATCAAAAAAAGTGCTGAAATCAATGCGATTCGGCACTCTTTTTGGCGTGTAATTTTAAGTTTTGTATTCGAAAACAGATTCCGTTACTCTAAAGATCGGGTTTTCTTTACCGCTTATTTATAAGATAAACGCGCGCTTCATAAGGACGCAGTTCCACTTCCCGAATGTCTTCGCCAGCGTCCACTTTGTAATTACTGATCAACAATTCACCCTTGTTTCCAAACTCAGCAGGCATCTCGAATACAGGTGTGTCACCTGAGAAGTTCAGCATGGCGATCATGGTCTGTCCTTCATACTGCCTTCTATACGCATAGATCTGGTCGTGGTCCGGCATGATGAGGTCATAGGAACCGTATACCATGATCGGGTTTTCTTTGCGAAGCTCGATCAGCTTGCGGTAATAGTGAAAAACGGAATCCGGGTCTTCCATCGCTTGTTTAGCATTGATTTCTTTGTAGTTCGGATTCACTTTCAGCCAAGGTTCGCCGGTCGTGAAGCCCCCATGCTCTGTGTCGTCCCACTGGATCGGGGTGCGGGCATTGTCGCGGCCTTTCACATAGATGGATTCCATCACTTTGTCGTGATCTTCCCCGTTTTCGATCACTTTTTCCCGGTACATGTTCAAGGTTTCGATGTCTTGATAGTCATCGATGGAATCGAATCTCACGTTCGACATGCCGAGTTCTTCTCCCTGATAGATATATGGCGTCCCTTTTAACGTATGAAGGAACGTTGCGAGCATTTTCGCAGATTCGACCCGGTATTCCTTGTCGTTGCCGAAGCGCGATACCATGCGCGGCTGGTCATGGTTGTTGAGGTAAAGACTGTTCCAGCCTTCGTGCTCAAGACCCTTTTGCCATTTGGTGAAACTGTCGCGAAGGGCGCTCATTCTCATCGGGCGGAGATCCCATTTGCCCCCTGGACCTGCGTCGAGATCTACGTGTTCGAATTGGAAGACCATATTTACTTCTTTGCGGTCATCTGCCGTATAGAGCTTGGCTTCCTCTACATTCACCCCCGGCATTTCTCCGACAGTCATGACGTCGTAACCGGAAAGGGCCTTTTCATGCATTTCCTGAAGATAGTCATGGATTTTCGGACCGTTCATGAAGTAGTCTCCGCCCGGCGCATACTTGCGGCCTTCAGGCCTCTCGGCATCAGGCAGGCCCTCCACTTTGGAAATGAAATTGATGACGTCCATGCGGAAGCCGTCGATTCCTTTATCGAGCCAGAATTTCATCATGTCGTACACTTCTTGGCGCAGTTTTGGATTTTCCCAGTTCAAGTCCGGCTGCTTTTGACTGAACAAGTGAAGGAAGTACTGATCCGTTGCCTCGTCGTACTTCCAAGCTGAGCCGATGAAGCATGATTCCCAGTTATTCGGCTCACTGCCGTCTTTTCCATCTCTCCAGATATAGTAATCCCGGTATGGATTGTCCTTCGACTTTCTGGACTCGACGAACCACGCATGCTCATCCGAGCTGTGATTCACAACAAGATCCATGATCAGTTTCAAGCCGCGGTTGTGCATCTCCTCAAGGAGACGTTCCCAGTCGGCCATCGTGCCGAACTCATCCATGATGCCCCGGTAATCACTGATATCATAGCCGTTATCGTCATTGGGAGATTGATAGACCGGTGACAGCCAGATGACATCGATCCCGAGCTCCTTCAGATAATCGAGCTTTGAAATGATCCCGTTGATATCACCGATCCCGTCGCCGTTCGAATCCTTGAAGCTGCGGGGATAAATTTGATAGACAACCGCTTCTTTCCACCATTGCTTTGACATAAAATCGCTCCTTTATGTTGTTGAATCTAGTTGATCATCAATCATTCTTCAATAAAGTCAGTATACTATGAAACCGGTTGCATTAACAGACATAAATCCGAAGGCCAAATCCGAAGGTCCGTCCCTCGGTACGTTAAAGCGGGACCGCAGCGAGGGACGGGCCTTCATCATGAACCCTTCAAGATTTGTCCTCTCTTATTCTGTTCCTATTGAATAGGTATTGGTATACTTTTACTCATAGTTTCATATATTCCAATTCATTCAGAAAGTGGGCGAGGAAATGCAGAAGAAGACGATTGGATTCATCGGTACCGGGGTGATGGGAAAAAGCATGGTTCGCAACCTAATGAAAGCCGGCTTTGGACTGAATGTGTATACCCGTACGAAAGAAAAGGCGGCCGATCTCCTGGAAGAAGGAGCACGCTGGCAGGAAAGTGTTGCAGCGCTTTCGAAAGAGTCGGATATCATCATTACGATCGTAGGCTACCCGACCGACGTAGAAGAAGTTTATTTCGGAGAGACTGGCATCTTGGCAAATGCTAAGCCGGGTTCGTATGTCATTGACATGACCACCTCTTCGCCTGAACTGGCTGTCAGGATTTTTAAGAAAGCAAAGGAAGTTGGAATCCATGCATACGACGCTCCTGTATCCGGCGGTGATGTTGGCGCAAGAACCGCTGCCCTCACCATCATGGTCGGGGGTGACAAAGAACACTTTGAAGGAATCCTTCCTGCCCTTGAAGCAATGGGGAAAAACATCGTGCTGCAAGGAAACGCGGGAGCCGGACAGCATACGAAAATGTGCAATCAGATTGCGATCGCTTCCGGGATGCTTGGCGTCTGCGAGGCGATCTTCTATGCTGAAAAAGCAGGACTCCATCCGAAAACCGTTCTGAAAAGCATCGAAGCCGGAGCAGCCGGAAGCTGGTCCCTGTCAAACCTTGGGACACGCATGATCGACGGGAATTTCGAACCGGGCTTTTATGTGAAACATTTTATCAAGGACATGAAAATCGCCATCGAATCAGCCGAAAACATGGGGGTCCCTGTTCCCGGACTGAAGCTTGCAAAAGAATTGTATGACCAGCTGAGTCAATCAGGAGGAGAGAACAAAGGGACGCAGGCACTGTATCAGTATTATGAAATCATGAGTAAGGCGGACTAATTTGAAGGCCCGTCCCAGACTGCGCTACCGTATTAACGCGTCGAGGGACGGGCCCCAACATTCCATCGAAGGTGATGTAAATGGTGAATCGCTCAATTTGTATTTTCCCCGAGTTTAATAACGTTGAAGAAATGCTCCGGGATCGATTGTACGAAGGAATCCTTGAAAAGTTCTTGGTACGGAGTATCAACTATATCCCTCATTTGACAGTCGGAAAGCTGACAACTGAAACAGCTTTCAAAGAAGCATTGAACCAAACGGCAAGCTTCAACAATCCTTTCACAACAACAGTAAGAAAGATTGTCGTTGAACAAATAGCAGATGACGGGACTTCAAAAGTTGAGTATGAATATAGAATTTCTGAATAACAGTCCCTTCACCATATCTGGCTTACAAGTCAACAACCGACAGCTCGCCCCTCATTTGTCATAGGAACTTAGATGTGACTATGCAACATAGATCTGACTCACTCAGCTTATGCCTATCTCAAACAAACTTGTGACTCAATTTACAAAGTGAATGTAAAAAGGCAGAGAGCAAATTAATTTTTCTCTGCCTTTTGGTTTAATTAAATTAACGGCACATTAAGCTGCCATTTCTTCCTTTATTTCAAGAACAAACATCACTCATTATTCATAAAGTTCTGCCTTTCCAAGTAATTCAATACTGTTTGTGAAAATTCATGGTGTGATTCTTTCGTGTATTTGGCAACGGTATAAATTTGAGCAAGATTCTTTAACCCTAATCGTTCTGTCCTTTCCTTAAGCTTAGGGACGTCCATGTAGCGTTTCCATCCCTTTTCATCCCTCTCTTTATAAATTTCCAGAATGTCTTCATCTGAATAATCACGATACTGGTCATAGTGCACTAAACCACGTTTTGGCAGTCTATCACGCTGCGCAGGGGTTTCTGCGGGATACCCTAATGAATAACCCACAACAGGTACAACATTGGGTGGTAAGTTTAGCAGTTCACCAATTTGATCGCAGTTCGCAAGTGTCGAGCCCATATAGCAAATGCCAAGCCCGGCATTTTCAGCTGCTAAGGCACAGTTTTGCGCTGCCAAAGTAGCATCAATCGCACCTATCATAAAGCTCATATAATTATCAAAATGGACAGGTGCATCATTGAGGGAAAGCCATTTTCTCATTCTATTAAAATCAGCACAAAATGTTAATAGTATTGGTGCATCAACAACCATGGATTGTTCCATATGTGCAGTGTATAATTTTTTCTTAAGCTCTTTATCTTTTGTAACGACAATTGAATAAGATTGCATATTGCCACTTGAAGAGGCACGAATGCCAGCATCTAATATTTGATCTAGCAGTTCTTGACTTACTTCCCTCTCTTCATATTCACGAATGGATGTATGTCCGTGTATAACATCGTTTAATTCCATGGAATCACTCCTTAAATCTACCTACCTGCTTGAACCTTTGCATGTAATAGTTTTTTGTTTATATCTCGTTTATTCATTTTTAATTAGATGTTGATTTATATATTCGTGATGGTTCATGCTTTTCCTCTAAAGTTCATCCATTTATCTAGCCTATCTAGGAATAGAGAATATATTAATACTCAAAAAAAACCTAATGAAGACAATTCATCATTAGGCACAGGTAAGGCATATAAAGTTACGTTTATTAATGTATAGCCAAAAGAGGTCTGCTTCTTTTAAACTCTTTATGTACTGAATTCCAGGTCTGGTTCAGCCAGAATGAAGCTTCACCCGCCAGAGGTCAGGCACCGACACTCTTAAGAGGTACTTTCTCAAATTCAGTTGTCTGTTCAGACCATCAACGAACCGCGAAATCCCCTCGCAGCATAATAAGATTCTGCTCCATTGTGATACACGAAGACGTGGCCGAAGCGGTAATCGCAGAAAAGGGCACCGCCAAGTTCCCTGATGTCATTGGGTGTCTGCACCCAGCTCGACGTTTTCTTATCGAAATGTTCAAGTTTCTGAAGCGCTCGGTATTGCTCCTCAGTCAGTAGTTCTATGCCCATTGAAGCTGCCATATCAATCGCGCTATTTTCTGGTTTATGCTTTTTTCGTGACTCCAGCGCTTCACGGTCGTAACAGACACTTCTGCGGCCTTTTGGACTTTCCGCAGAACAATCACAAAACATGTACGCGTCCTTCTTTTTGTCAAACCCGATCACATCCGGTTCCCCGCCGGTTCTTTCCATTTCATTTAGCGACCAAAGTTTTTCAGCATCAGCATCAAGCTTAGCTTCGACTTCTGCCCATTCAAGATTTTCATGGCGATTCATATTTTTCTCAAAACGAGCTTTCAGTAGTTTGAGTAATTCTTCCCTTTGTTCCTGGGACAGCTCTTTTTTATCGCTGATTTGATTTGTCATGCTAATTCCCTCCATACACTTAATAGTTTATGAATAACGATTCATTTGTAGTATTCCAGATGTAGATCCTTAAACCCTCCCGCTAATATCAATCCGCTTTAAATAATTTCCTTTACGGAAATCTGGATCTACCCCCGGCACAGCGGGATCTTAGTCATTAAGCTCTTTCACCATCATTATATCCTTTGTCACGATCTCCAAATCTAAATTAGATATATTTATAGAAGGAACATAACTTTCATACACAGAGATCATCCTTCCACCACGCAAGTATGCTTCCTTCATGATGATCCGGAAGATTGTATCAAAATCCCCTATGTATTTTTCACAAATGGCAACGGCCAAAGCTTCCGCATACGCGGTATCAGGTCTGATTGTCACCCCGACAACTGCAGCCGGTTGTCCTTCACTCTCCATGACAAAAGAAAAATCAAAGTCCACAGACCCGTAATACTCCTTCATCATATCAAGTTGCTGAGGGGATGCCTGTCCATTATTTTCTGTTACCGTTCTCCATTTTTCAAAATCAAACCCTTCCTCGATCTGCCATGACCCTTTAATTTTCGGAGAGAATAAAGTCTGTTCTTCTAAAAGGGCTGTCCCTAAAATTGGTGATGCACTGGTGATTTCGAATCCTTTTGATTGAAAATAGTCGATTTGATCCGTCCATTGTTCCCTGAAACGTTGAGCAAACATTTTCGCACCGAATTCCTCACTGGAGGCAAAATCAAACACACGTTGAAATAGTTCGTCCCGGATCATTTGCCAGCCTTCTTTCACCCATGGGTAACCGAGTGAGACAAACTTACTTGAGCCAGTGAAACTCATGTATCCCAACAAATCTTCCCCATCAAAGGCGAAGCATCTTGATTTGGGATGAAAATGATCCCCTTCCTTGAATAGAGTAGGTGATTTTGTACTTTTCCAAGCATAAGGCAGGTTTGCAGTTGCTTGTTTCCAAAAATCATATTGTAAGTCCATATCTTGTTCATCTTGATAGAAGCGATATTGTATTGTCATTCTTTCCCCTCCCCTGTTAAATAGAAATTCTTTATGTATGAGACTAAATCCTCTAAATACACCTAACAACCTTTAGAATAACATGTGATAAATTATCCTTACTGCAAAATAAATAACCTAATGAAAACTCTCATCATTAGGCACATGTATAACATATTAAATCCTCTTTACTCTTTACTCTTTACCACATTAACGCATCGAGGGACGGGCCTTTATAATGATGAAACCCTCTTATCTCCAACTTCTTCAATAGTCAGCGATTGCACTTCCCTGTATTCAAACTCGAGCTTTTTGAAGATGCTGTCCCAGGAGAGGTGTTCTGCTTTTAATCTCGCTTGCCGGCTCATGGATTTATGGAAATCTTCGTTTTCTGCAATCTCTACGATCGCCTCTATGAAGGATTGGTAATCATGAGCTCTCGCAATTCTGCCGTCTTTCCCATGTTCCACTATAGTGGTCACTCCCCCTTTGTCTGCGACGATGGCTGGGAGTCCCGAGGCAAATGCTTCTAATATGACGTTTCCGAAAGTTTCTGAGGCGGACGGAAAGACGAAGAGATCGGAGGAAGCATAGATTCCTGCTAGTGCCTCCCCGTTCAGGTAACCGGTAAAAGTCACATTTTCTTCTGTTAACTCCCTCTCCATTTCCTTTTTCATAGGGCCGTCACCGACAATGACCCATTGGACGGCATCTTTGACAGCGGGGGGCAGGAACTTGATGATCTTCGTTAACGTCTCCAGGTCCTTTTCAGGCGCAAGTCTACCGACGTACAACAAGGTAAGCTTATCACTGAGGTGATAGGTTTCCCGTATTCTATTTGTTCGTTTACTTGGTGAATAAGTTTCACAGTCCACTCCCCTGCTCCAAATGGACAGATGGTTGAACCCTTTTGATTCCAGGTGGACTTTTGTATCGATGGAAGGAACGAAAATCCTGCGAGCGGCGGAATGAAACCACTTCATATATTTCCATAGCAATGGAGACAGCCAGGTCATCTTGTAGTAATCCAGGTAAAAATCGAAATGAGTATGATAGGAGGCGACTAGCGGGATATTCATTTTCTTTGCACAGCGGACACCGATCAGCCCCATCGTCAATGGCGTGGTCACATGGATGAGATCCGGAGAAAATTCTTTCAGCTGTTTTTCAATCGTGATGGGATTGGCAATGGCCGTCCGACACTCGGGATAAAAGAAAAAAGGAAAGCTTGTAAACGAATGGACATTGGGATATTGCTCTTTCCGGTCTTCGGTTTCAGGCACGAACACCTTATATTCGATGCCCCTCTTTTCAAAATAGTCCGTGAGTCTTTTCAAGGTTTTTGCCACCCCATTTACCTGAGGGTGGTACGTATCGGAAAATAAAGCGATTCTCATCTTGAATCCTCCCTTTTCATGATTCCGTTTTTCACTATAGATATCAAAGCTTTTAGTCAAGCAATATCTAATATAAAAAGGAAACCAACACCGCTGTACCTAAAGCCAGGAACGCTCCAGCCATCACATCGGAAGGGTAGTGCACCCCAAGTACGACTCTCGAGTAGGCAACCAGTACACTGATGGGGAACAAGATCACTATGGTCGCTGGGTAATGAAGCATAAACGGGATTGTGAGTGAAAAGATAGCTGTCGAGTGACCTGACGGAAATGAGTGATCCTCAAATGGATGACCGTGAAGCATCACATCAGGGAGCGATAGATATGGCCTGATCCTCTTCACTGAACGTTTGATAAAATGCATGATGAAGTGACTGACACTCAAAACAAGGAATGCTTGAATGACGGCGGGTCTGATCGAAGGATAGAGTCCGCTTAGAAGAGCCAATGCGAGGATGGAAAGAATGGAGATTCTGGCACCTCCCAAGTGAGTGATCATACCAAAGAAGGAGCGGTACAGTTGTTTACTGCCGTTAATCTTGTAAAAGAGCTGCTGATCCATCTTATGAAGTCCTGTAAACATTCGATCCATATATATCACCCCTTTAAGTAGTCACCTTCATTATAATTACGAAATGTTATGACCCTTATAAGCAGTGGTAAAAAAGTGTAAATTTTTTTGGTGTTGATTGTAAAGGGAGAAAAAATCGAAATTAACATGCAAAAAGGAGAACGAGGCTGCCTCCTGCCTTGTTCTCCTTTTTCTATTTCTGGGCACCACTTATCTCGACGCCTTTTGAACCCTCTTTTTCAATTTCCAGCCTGCTGCTCCCCATGCGATACACAAAGAACAGTGCAATAATCAAGGGAATCAAAGCATAGGAAAATGTCGTCGTGATTGAATCGGACATGGCTGTCGTTATTTTTTCCAAGACAGGGGCAGGAATCACCTCACGCATTTCAGGTTCGAAAATGCTTCGCGGATCTCCGCCGCCAGGGAAGGATTGTTCCCCTCCCTGCCCTTTGAATGCTTCTTCCAGATTGGAAGTGAAAAGCTTTGTCTGGAGCGTTCCATATACTGTTATCCCAATCGTCATCCCCAACGAACGGAAGAACGCATTGGTCGAATTGGCAGATCCCCTGAATCGTGGATCAAGCTTATGGATCGTCGCATTAGGAAGAAGCGAAAACGAGAACCCTACGCCAAAACCGCTCAGGATCATATAGAGCGTCAAGAGGATTCTGCTCGTATCCGGTCCCATCGTTGTAAGCAGCAGCATCCCTGTGATGAACGCGATGATGGACACCCACATGATGTTCCGGTAACTTGTCTTCGTCATGCGCATTCCGGCAATTGCACTTCCTACCACCGATCCTAGCATTAACGGTGTCAGAATCATCCCTGCATTGGTGGCAGATCCCCCATACACAGCCTGGACGTAAATCGGGATCAGGATGGTCAGGATGATGAACGCCGCACCGTAAAGAAAGGCAAGTGCCTGAGAGGATGCAAACAATGGACTCTTGAACATCCAGAACGAGATGATCGGCTCTGCTGCTTTTCGTTCAATGAATATGAAGCTTATGATGAACACAAAAAATGCCGCCAGCAACCCAATGATCTGCCAGGAAGCCCAGGCGAATTCCTTTCCTCCCAGTTCGAGTGCAAACATCAAGCTCACAACCGCAATGACTAGTGTAACCGCACCGCCCCAGTCGATCCGCTGATCAGACCGCTCCGGAGATTCTTTATACGCAGTGGTGATGAAGAATAACGAAAGAAGTCCAATCGGGACATTCACATAAAAGACCCAGTGCCAGCTGAGATTATCGGTCAGGAACGCACCGATAAGCGGCCCGAATACTGAAGCCGATCCGAATACTGCACCAAGTATCCCCGTCATCTTCCCTCTTTTCTCAGGAGGGAAAATATCGAATACGATCGTGAACGCAATCGGTAGTAACGCTCCTCCCCCGATTCCCTGGATCGCCCTGAAAATGCTCAGCTGCACGATATCCTGTGCGATCCCACAAAGAGCCGAGCCAATCAGAAATATGGAAAGACCGAATATGTAAAACCGCTTCCTTCCATACATGTCGGACAGCTTGCCGAAAATCGGCATTCCGGCCATGACAGCCACCATATAAGCAGACGTCACCCAGACAAACTTATCGAGACCGCCAAGATCGGAAACAATCGACCCAAGCGCAGTCGCCACAATGGTATTATCCATCGCCGACATCAAGATCCCGAGCAAGAGACCTGCAAGCGCCAGCTTCATATTGCTTTCTTTCGCTACCATATTCGTCACCCTTTTTATGTAAGAAATGTGCTATTGTCCTTTTCATTATAGACTTCTGTTAGGGAATGTCTAGTTGGAATCACCACTTGGAAAAGATATGAGACATTGGATAGTATTAAAAAAAGGAACTTCCTTATTTCAGGAATTCCTTTTTATTCTACTCATTATCTTCGGTATATGTATGTTTGCTATTGGTAAGTTTCTGTAAGTCTTCTCTATAAAACGTATCTTTCAATTCCTGGATTTTAAAAGGAATGATAGGTGATAGATAAGGTACACCTACTGATTTTAGACTCACCATATACATGATTAGAAAGGTCGTAGCAATGATGATACCAGTAAACCCAAAAAAATTAGCAACCAGCAAAAACAGGATTCTTAATACGGTATCAGGTGCCGCAAGCCCCCTGTTAACACCTAAGAAGCTGGAAAGAGCTGTTATCCCGATAACGATTAGACTCACTGGGTGGATTAACTTTGCCGTAACCGCTGTTTCACCGATCACGATTGTCCCAATTAAAGAAATCAAAAGCACCGCACTTTGCGGAAGACGAAACGAAACATCTACTAACATTCTGATCAAAAATAAAAGAATAACCATTTCCCAAAAAGTTGGAAGTAATTCATCCTTGGAAATGAGTGCTTTTGAGATCTTGTCTGGCAAATCATCTTTATGGAAATTTGCGATCGCAATATATATGCCAGGCAGATAAACCCCTATAAAAAAAGAGATCAATCGGATGATTCTGCTAGTGAACCTGCCAAGCGAAATATGGTAATCATCAGGTGCCTGAGTAAAATCAATAAATAAAGCAGGGGCTATGATGGCGAAAGGGTACCCATCAACAATGACTACCACTCTTCCTTCAAATAAAGTGGATACTACCCCATCAATCCGTTCAGAATGTCTTACCCGTGGAAAGAAAGACCTTGGTTTTCCGTCTAATGCATCCTCTACTACTCTTTCAGTAAGGACATACTTTATCTTAAGACTCTTTACCCTTTTTTTTACTTCTTTTAATATTCCTTTATCAACAATACCTTCAATATATAAGATCGAAATAGATGTTGGTGAAACAGAGCCCACATCCACTGTTTCCACACAAAAATCAGGTGTTTTTATTGAACCCCTAATCAAATTAATATTTGTTTTGATTTTTTCCGTCAATCCTATTTGTGGACCTCTTACCGAACGCTCTCCTGTTGATGCTTCAACACTTCTTTCCGCCCACTTCGGGGATGGAACAATGACTCCTTGTCGATACCCGTTTATCAGTAACACAGTATTTCCCCGTACGATCGCATCGATCAATTCTTTAAACTCAGCAGTCGTTTTCACATCTGCTGATTCAATCATTCTTTCAATTATTTGATCTACAAGGGATTCCTCATAGTTATCAGTCTGGAACGGTTCTAACAAAGGCTTAATCACATTTTCCTGAATAAGATCTACATCAATAATTCCGTCCAGATAGACAACATTGATTTCTAGCGAATCGTTGAAGCCCGCCCTTATATTTCTTACAATAAGGTCGGATGAATCATGAAACGTATTCTTTATATGTTTGATATTCTCTTTAAGGCATTGTTGAATTTCTTTGTTCGACATCCTTCACCCTCCCTTAATGGTAGTATGAGGAAATGTCAAAATACTATACTTTTTCTCATATCCTGATCCTTTCGAAAAAGAAAAAAGCTGCTTTTTATGCAGCCAGATTTTTCAGGAAAAGCACTTCGGTGTTTAGTTTCCCTCTTCCATGCTCACGAATGAATTCAATATCCTTTTGATAATGTTCGAGGTGTCCCTTCATCGATCATTTTCTGAAAAGCCATATCGCCTTCCACGGCCTTTCTTTTAATGGTTGAACATATCCCTTCCAATCGCAGCAATACCATCTCCACCTCATAATCTCTTCGACTTTCTTACCGTAGCATTCAAGAAAACTGCCTTTTTCATCGATCCCCAGAAACTTGGGTGCATGATTGAAACCTTTGTTTTCAAGATGTTTTAATAACTTATGTATTTTAGTCCTCTGCGGCTTTAATTCCAGTCGAACTGTATCTCCCGTACGAACTATGTTTGATACATTCCTTCCTGTCAGCGTTTCTTCGTTTTCATGGTTAGACATATAAAATCCTTCCTTTGATAGTAACTATTCACATCTATAAACCAATAACTTCTAAAATTAAAGGCACTAACCCTTCTAAGAAAGGTACACCCATATGTTGAAAAAAACCGTAGTCATCCAATCATTAGTTCCAATGCCAAATTTTATTGACAACGAGAAGCCTTATTTAGTATATTTAGTATTGAAATGAGAATGATTATCAATATTAATTAGAAAGAAGGAAAATAAATTGAAAAAACGATTCCTACCAATCCTGCTCATGGCACTGTTCATCCTTCATGCTTGTGGCAGCACTGAGACAGCAAAGACTGAACAAGGGGAAGCAAACGCCAAACAGGAGTCAAAACCAGAAATGATTACATATCAATCAGAGAACGGCCCTGTTGAGGTACCTGCAAATCCTACCCGTATTGTTGCGCTTTCGAACGCTCCAAATGTTCTTGCTTTAGATGGTAAAATTGTCGGCGTGGATCAATGGACAAATACAAATCCCCTGTTTCAAGAGAAACTGGAGGGCATTGAAGTGGTATCCGATGAAAACATCGAGAAAATCGTAGAGTTAGAACCAGACCTTATCATCGTGGGATCTCACTCAAAAAATATCGATAAGATGAGTGAAATTGCTCCAACGGTCGCATACACGTGGGGAAAATTAGATTACTTAACACAGCAAATTGAAATCGGCAAGCTCCTTAATAAAAAGCAAGAAGCAAAAGAATGGGTCGAGGATTTCACTGCCCGTGCTGAAGAAGCAGGGAAGGAGATCAAAGGAAAAATTGGTGAGGATGCCACGGTATCTGTCTTTGAATATGATACAAAGTCGGCCTATGTATTCGGGGATAACTGGGCGAGAGGCACTGAATTATTATATCAAACTATGAAACTGAATATGCCTGATAAAGTGAAAGAAAACGCATTAGGACCAGGCTATTATGCACTAAGTACAGAAGTTCTTCCCGAGTTTGCTGGGGATTACATCGTACTCAGCAAAAACCAGGAAGGCGACGGTTCTTTCCTTGAAACACAGATGTGGAAGAACATCCCCGCTGTCAAAACCAACAGGGTAATAGAATTAGATACAAAAGCGATTACGTACAGTGATCCGATCACGTTGGAATATCTTCTGGATATTTTTAAAACAACTTTTCTTGAAGAGATGAATTGATTTTACAAAATATAAAAAACGTATGGATTTTGAAGTCCATGCGTTTTTTAATTTCTATGATTTATTTTTTTCATAGAATTATAGAGTAAATCACTATGCAAATAATCAAAAATACTAAAATACCCCCACTAACCTTTAAGCCTTTTGATAACTGAATAAAATTATCTTCTATTTCCTCTTCTTTACTCTTATATTTTTTTCCTTCCCGTTCATCATCCCGTGTGTGAAAGTAATTCACAATGGACTCTAGGATATCTATTAGCCAATACATTTCCTGGTCTCACTCCCCCAATGTTCAAACTACCAATTTATACGCAATCGCCTGGAAATAGTTTCAATTATTTTCTAGTTACTTGAAACCAAGAGACTCTCCTTTTTGCCTGAAAAAGAATAAATTAAGTTAAGACAGATTCTTTTTACCAATCCCTACCTTCCCCTGATTGATAATTGCTGCTTTCTCCTGACTTCGTTGAAGGATTTATTCCTCGGGTATGTTTATTGTTGTTATTCTTTTTTCTTCTCCAATCAATGACCAATGCAAATACTAAAATTCCTAAAATCAGAATCACAAACCACCACATTGTTAACCATCCCCTTTTTATAAATGGTTACCCCATCCCATTCCTCTAGATAACTTTATTCAATTTCGTTCAATGAAGAACTTCTTCTTTCATTTCGCTACATTAATTCCATTTATTAGATATATCATACAAATTCTAATCAAATAGTGTAAAAAACTGCATTTTTGTATACCAATTTATTAGTTTTAGAGAAGATCCCGACGTTAAAAAAAGGTACCGAAATCAATGTTCGGCACCTACGGACTCTTTTTCAATAGGAGAAGGAAAGTCATCCCCGTCATACGATTCACTTAACATCCTCACTAATCGCCCTTCCGGCTACTCGTCCACTGAACAGGCATCCACCCACAAAGGTCCCTTCCAGTGCACGGTACCCATGCAGACCGCCTCCCCCAAATCCGGATGCTTCACCTGCAGCATACAGACCTGGTATTGCTTCACCAGAAGCTTCCAGGACCCGGCCGCTTAGATCCGTCTGCAGTCCACCTAATGTTTTGCGGCTCACAATGTTTAAGCGAACGGCAATGAGTGGTCCATTTTTCGGATCAAGAATCCTATGGGGCGGAGCGACCCGGATCAATTTATCCCCAATGTAATGGCGTGCACCACGCATGGCGGTGATTTGAAGATCCTTCGTAAACTTGTTGTCTATTTCCCGGTCCCTTGCTTCTATTTGTCTCTTAACCTCTGTAAAATCTAACAGGTTATCTCCCGTTAACTTGTTCATTCTATTAACCAAGTCTTCTAACCCATCCGAAATGATGAAGTCTTCCCCTTTATCCATAAAGGCCTGTACAGGTCCTGATGGCCCCGGTAGAGCCCGGCCAAGGACTTTACGGATGCTTTTCCCGGTGAGGTCCGGGTTTTGCTCGGATCCTGAGAGGGCGAATTCCTTTTCAATGATTTTCTGGGTCAGGATAAACCATGAATAGTCATAGCCGGTTTTCTGAATGGCCTCAAGTGTTCCTAATGTATCAAATCCAGGAAAGTTCGGGGCTTGGAACCTCTTCCCGTTCGCGTCAAGCCAAATAGAAGACGGGCCGGGCAAGATCCTGATTCCGTGGTTGCTCCATACAGGGTTCCAATTATGTATTCCTTCCGTGTAATGCCACATCCTGTCCCTATTTACAATCCTGCCGCCTGCATCTTCCGTAATGGCAAGCATTCGTCCGTCTACATGTGCCGGGACACCTGAAATCATTTTCTTTGGCGGCAGCCCCAGCCTGCTCGGCCAATTCATCCTGATGAGATCGTGGTTAGCCCCAATGCCGCCGCTCGACACCAAGACCGCTTGAGCAGAATAGTCGAAGCTTCCGATCACGTCCCGATTGCTGTCTTCTCCCCTTTGTGCCGTACTCGGGGCAAGAACTGATCCCGCTACTCCAGTTATGGTGCCATTTTGGCTGATCAGTTGGTCCACACGATGCCGCGGAAGATAGGTAACCAGTCCGTTTTTCATATGCTCCCGGACTTTCCTCTCAAATGGTTCGACAATTCCAGGTCCCGTTCCCCACACTATATGGAACCTTGGCACTGAGTTTCCATGTCCATCCGCCAAATGGCCGCCTCTTTCTGCCCATCCAACAACCGGAAAGAACCGTATGCCCATCGCATGCAGCCAGGCACGCTTCTCACCAGCTGCAAAGTCGACATAGGCTTCAGCCCATTTCCGTGCCCAATAATCTTCATCTGAATCTCTGTCAAAGCCAGCTGTCCCGAGCCAATCCTGCCAGGCCAATTCCTTTGAATCTTTTATTCCGAGCCTTCTCTGCTCTGGTGAATCCACCAGAAATAAACCGCCGAATGACCACCAGGCCTGTCCGCCCAGTGAAGCTTCCGGCTCTTGATCGAGCAGCAGTACTTTTTTGCCTGCATCGGCTATTTCTGCAATTGCAGTAAGTCCTGCAATTCCAGCACCAACAACGATTACATCATAATTCATTTCATCCCACACTTCTTTCTCTTGTTTCGTTGTTTGAAAATTAAGTGTTTTGTCAATTAGTTTCAGTATAAACCGGGCTTTTAAATAGGGTCAATAAATTGTTTGAAAATTTATACAATTTATATTAGTTATGCAGGAGTCAACATCACAAACTACAGAAAGGCCCGTCCCAGACCGCTTTAAAGCTTTAAAGCGGTCTGGGACGGGCCTTCGAGTGTGTTCTTTTTTGATTTATAAAGGTGGTGCCACAAACTCTACTTTTATTCGATCCGGATCTTCGAAGAACACTGCATAGTAATCTTCTCCGCCAGCAAATGGATGCAGATTTTCGTAAAGGATGTTGATCCCCTTCTCCTTTAACTTTTCGGTCATCTCATCCACTCTTTCCCGGGAAGCAGCGTGAAAAGCCAAGTGGTTCAAACCGGTCCTGCATCTGTGATAAGTTTCATCCATATACCTTTCTTCCGTCTGGACGAACACGAGGTACGTCTCCCCAAGCTTAAAACTTTCACCTTTCTCCCACTTTTGAGAGGAATGATACCCTAACTCTTGCAGGAACCATCCCCAGAATTCAGTAGACTTCTTTAAGTCGGATACATATATTTCTACATGATGAAGCAGTCCTTCAGACAATGTTACTCTTCCTTCCTGCATTTTATTTAAGTAGTGCCTTCGATAATGGAAGAACTATTCTATTATACTCCAATAAATCTCTGTACGGTCGCTGCAATAGAATCCTTCCAACTGGCAAGCATCCACTAGTTTATTCAAAGTCTCCTTATTTGAACATAACATCGAATAATGGCTGTCCCAGTGCGTCGTTAACAAGATGGTTTGATCGTGGGTAAATAGATTTTTACGTTCATAATTAAGCATATTAACATCGTTAATTAAATCATCCATGTACTCTAATTTTCTTTCCGTGCAAAATTCATCTCCACACCAGATCCAGTCATGACCAAGCTTTTTAATATTTTGCAGTAAGTTATCCATGACAAACTCGGGGAAAAGACCCTCTGTAGGCCAAACAATTTCATGCTGTTCACAGATATCTACAATCACCTTCGCAGTGTCTTCATCAGCATATGTTTTATTCAGACCAAGGATGATTGAACGCAGTCCGATATCCAATTGGCTGTAGTCGGGAATGCCGGATATCTCCAAGAATTTCTTCCACGTAACCATTTCACAATGTTCCTTAATCTCATTTCTGGCAGGATATGTATCCGGCATAAATAATTCATAGTCGATGGTCTTAGGCTTGATAAATGGATGGAAAAAAATGAAAACTTCTTCGAAGACTCCTTTGTAAAATTCTTTTATTGGCATATCAGCATGTGAACACACTGCATATTTGTGCGGTTGGGGTAATGCCCTTGAATTAAACAATAGTCCACCCCTCTTCCTTTGGATTATTTACATATGAAGCCATAGCAGTAAAATCTGTGTTTACTTTTAGACCGACGTTTGTAAGTTCTACTTATCTGCTTATTCCGTTAAACTGACCGATTACTGACATAATAAATCACTTGCCGCTCTTCTTCGATAAACAAATAATGTAATAACATTCAATCCAATAGTAACGATGACAAGAACTCCTGATACAAAAGCAACTGCATACATCGTGTCCCAAAGAGCACCCCAATCCTCGACCGTTACCTTGTGATAAGTATAGAAAATCTGAAAGCAGAGTGAAATACTACAAGCACTGATGCTGATAATGGATAGAATGACCCAATTATTATTTTCTGATTTTTTATCTCGCGTCAGGTTCACAATAGGAAGTATCCAAGCAATTAGTCCCAGCACGAGGCTTCCAACATTAAGTAAGCTAAACATTCTCCAATTCTCCTTTTTTTGAGTTAGTTATACTCTCAAGAATTCATTTATTCTCTTAACAAAACCTTCTGTTTCTTCCAGGTCAGGAAAGTGAGCACTCTTCTCGAATAATACCAGACTGCTATTTCTTAAGTTTTTAAGGATGATCTTTGAAATGGGCAGCCCCGTGTTCCGATCAAACACACCTGTCATGATTAATGTGCGATGATGTATGTCCTCCAGACGGAAGATTAATGGAATATCAGCAGGATTATTTTGAAGGCATTTCATCATTAAACCTGTGTTCGTCAATTTACTTTCTTCCCACATCGCCCTGTTTTTCCTCGCAGCCTCTTGGTTCTCAAACAATAATAGATCCACGATCCCAGGCTGCACAAGATTCCATATCCTGTTATACAAGTCATCAATCGATAATTCCTCTTGTTGAAGCTTAGAAATTTGACGATACAGATGTTTGTCCGCTATCGTCATAAAACCTGTTATTTGAATCATTTTCTGAATATCTGTATCTATTAAACTCGGTGCCGACAGGATCAACTGATTGATTTCATCAGGGATGGCATACGCTATTTCAAGTGCTAACTCTCCCCCGAATGAATACCCGAGAAGATCAACTTTTTCTACTCCTAACCATTTCTTCAATTCTACAAAGTCTTGAATGAGCAAGTTCTGTGTATATTCATCTTCCGATTCCGGCATTTCACTCCTGCCGCACCCACGCTGTTCATAGTAAACTATCGTCTTTGTCTTAGATAATGAGTGACCAGCTGTTCTTTCAAATACATAATGATTTCCACCTGGCCCCCCGTGAATAATGACGATGGGAGTCGTGTCGTTTTCACTTCCTTCAATTTTCACCCAATGATTGATTCCATTTAACTCAACGGTAAACTCTCCATTTGTGAGACCCATCATGACAGCTCCTTCTATTTGTTTCATTGTATTAATCCAGCAGGTGGATAGGGGTTTTAAGAGGTTTTGAGTGCCTGAAAGGCTCAATGAAGTATGGGTTCTCCTCAATCCTATCTTTCATGATAATTCTAGATAATTTTACCATATCTATTCAAATACTTATCTATTTTTTTGAATATTGACATCCTCTTAGGCGCGTTTAGATCAATAACACAAAAAAGATGCCAAATCAGATTGGGCACCTTTCTTCTATCTCAATTTGCTTTTATACAAGAAACCTTTACTGCACCTTGATTCTTCCCATTTCAGGCGGTGCTACGCTTCCGCCCGATTCAATGATATAGGTAATGAATGAATCCAATGTCGGCGGGCCTTCTACTGGGTCCTTTCCTTTCTTGAAAGCAGCAAAACCGTCCCCTCCGGTTGCAAGGTAATTGGTCACGGCTACGGTATACGTTTGCTCCGGCTGAATGGTGTTTCCATTAGCATCGGTCATTTCTACGACTTTTTGACCTGGAGGGGCTTCCTTATCCCAGGTGTAGTGCAGTCCGGATGTCTGCATGACCGTTTGGAAATTCCCTGTCCATTGCTGTTCCAGTGCTTCTTTCAGCTCTGCTCCTGTCAGGGATACTTTGACTAGATGGGTGCCGAACGGAAGCATGGTATACAGCTCTCCCCAGGTAAGTTCACCTTTATCCAGGTTCGCCCTTATCGCCCCCGGATTCATGAAGGCGATGTCGGTCCCCATGTTCTGCCGGTGTGAATCAGCGATGAGATTCCCGATCGATCGTTCGCCGCTTTCGCTCTTTTTCTTTGTGATAGGAGCCTCTGCCTTGCCCATTTCTTGGCTCAGCATCATTTGTTTATCTGCCGAGTAAGCATCGACCATTTCTTTGATGTCTTTATCAGGTTCGATCCCATTATGATAAGTGGATATGATTTCTGCCTGTTTATGGACGATTTCGTTTGTCTTCGGATCGATGTAGAGATCGACGTCTGAAAAGGCGGTTCCGTATGAATACGATTGAATGATCATCTTCCCGTCCACTATCGTGTTGGCAAAACCGTGACTGTGGCCGCCGAAAATGATGTCGACTTCATCGTCGATTCGGGGGGCAAATTCTGCGACGTCTTGAGCCGGATTTGATCCGTCTGTGTGCGAAGAGGCAGATACATGCCCGAGGACGACAATGGACTGAACACCTTTTTCTTTCAATTCTTTTACACTTTTATTGATGGCAGTGACTTCATCCGTGAATTCAACGCCTTCAATCCCGCTTGGAAGAACGATATCCTTCGTTTCGGTTGTGACAACCCCGATAAACCCGATCGGCACACCATCGACTTTTTTTATAACATATGGCGGTAAAATGGATTCCCCTGTTTTTTTATCGATTACATTGGCAGCTGTGTATGGAAAAGCTGCACCTTCAAATTGGCCAGTTTTCACATGTTTGCCGCCATCAAGGAGCCTGAACATCTCATCCGTCCCCTCGTCGAACTCATGATTTCCCAATGTCCCGATGTCGAACCCGACCTCGTTCATCCACTCCATTGCAGGTTCATCCTGCATCAGCGAAGAAACGGGTGAACTTGCACCGACCATGTCGCCGGCATGGACTAAAAGGGTATTTTCGTTTTCCTGACGGTGCTTCTTTAAATAGGCAGCCAAATACTCAGCACCGCCGACCTGTTTTCCATCCCTTATTCGATACGTTTCCAGCTGTCCATGAAAATCATTGACCCCCAGGAGCTGCACTGAAATATACTCTCCAGGGTCGGTGGAAGATGACGCAAATGATGATCCAATGAAGTAAACCCCTACCACGATCGCTGCCAGCATCAATTTCTTTACAGACATGGAAAACCTCCCTGTGCTTTTGTCACCTTCAAGGTATCACACGATTTTTGACGAATTTTTAATGAGAGATTATTGTTTTGTAAAGATATTGAAGAAACCCTATCTTTTTTCCTATGAAATTTCTATCTGCCACATATCTTCACCATGTTTTTGTTAAAAATGGTGTTTATTACAAGTTATTGTGGTAAAATTCAAAATTATACAAAGATAACATTGGGGGATTTTTATGAAAGAGAAATTGAAGGCCTTTGGCATTCCGATCGGGATCACTTTGATCTTTATCGCAGCTTTATTTATACACCAACTGCTGCTTGTAAAAGAGCTGCCGCACCCTGGTTGGAGCAGATCTATCCCGCTCCAAGCTGCATTTGAAGAAAAGCCGCAAGTCTTTGTTGATTCGAAAAATCAGATCCATATCGCAGCGAACGGGCAGGTTCAATCGATCAAGATGAACGATGAGTTAGCCATCGCAGATCAGAAAATCACAAATACAAAAATCACAAGGGGCTTTCCTTTTTGGACCGATGGGGAGCAATTAGTCTACTATAAAGATGGAAATCTTGTATCGACGATTGATCAAAATGATCAACTACTGGAAGAAGGGATTACTGGCCTGGGGACAGGAAAAAATGACATCTACTTTTGGAATGACGGTACTTTAAGCCAGTATGATATTGAAAAGAATGTCTCTGCTGAACTGAATACCTTCCCGGATGTGATTTCTGAAATGCATGTGGCCGACGATGGGAGTGCCATCATTCAGGTGGAGAAAGACGATACCCATGACCTTTTATACTATATGAACGAAAAGAGACAAATCAGTGAGCCTTTCCTGACTGTCAATAACTCACCTAATAAGAAAATTGACGGCCTGACGTTCAAGGTTAGGGATGGGAACCTGCTTGTTTTTTATAATGAAAAATCAAGGACACAGGGTACACTTGCATACAATGTATTTACACTACAAACACTTTTAGAGGACATCGGAAGTTCCATGCTTACTGGAAATAAAGTGGAGTTCGTTCATTCGGAAACCAGACAGAAACTGATGAGCCCCGGCGGCGTCCAGTTGATGACTATAGACGGGAAAGAAATGATCCTGCTGACATCGGAAGGTACCCGTGTCGGGGACAACAACTCGATCAGCATATATGCTGCGCAGTTCAAGGAAGATTCAAGCTTCAGTGCAGCACCAGTCAGTACGACGAAACACGTATCCTATCCGCCGATGAGGATTTCCGATGAAGCACTGGTCTGGATGAACTATGATGGAGATACCTATAAACTGACAGGCAACTCCCGAAATCCTGAGGTCATCGCAGATAGCACCGACTGGTCAAAGAGTTCTGTAAAAGAAGCCGTCAACAACGGCGTGCTCATGATGTTCAGCAGTCTGGTGACCATCATGACCTCATTCTACTGGGTACTGCCATCACTATTTTTACTGATACTCATGTACATCTTTAGACCAAATGCATTTGAAAAAGACGGAATCAACTGGGTTGAATACCTCGCCATCATCATCTTTATGGTCATGCCGATTTCCTACACACAGGATGCGATGAATGCTTATTTTCATTTGATGGCTCCAGGTTATCTCGTATTCCCTGGAAGCGCCTATGCAGTGACCATATTCCTGAGTGTGCTCACACTGATCATCTGGAAATTCGGAAGGGATCCGGACTGGGGTTCCATGGGTGGGGCGTTCTATTACATGGGCATATATATGATGTTTTATATCACGTTTATCGGTCCTTATATCTTTAATTTGTATTGATCATATGCCTGTACCCGGCGCCCGGGTGCAGGCTTTTTTGTTTGCTGGTGTTGAGGAGTGCCATTTTGGGAGATGGGCCGGCTCGTATCGAAAAATGATTTTTTTAAGAAATTTATTAAAAAAACGTGAAAAACCATTGGAAATGACAGGCTTGACTATACTCCCAAAAGAATTAGAAGGTCTGCAGCTCGTTTTAGCCATCATATTAATCAAATATTCTCTTAAACTCAGGACCTATAACGACTTTATTATCGAAATTCAAAGATTTTTTTTCGAAATTGAAGACTTTATTATCGAAAATGAGAACTTTATTATCAAACTCCTTGGGAGAACCTGCTTCTCTTATCGAATGCAGAATGATTTTATCAATATGGAATGTTTGTAATCGATTATCCTTTGGTATGATCAAACAGAGGCCATCCCCTCAATTTCAGCTTGGAGTGGCCAATTTTCACAATAAAAAAAGAAACCCACCTCCAATAGATAGGCATCGTAACAAAAGAATCAATTCTAAAAATTTCTCCCAATCAACTGCAACCCTTCACCCCTCCCCGTAATACTCAGCAAAATAAAGAAACCCGACCTTCTTCACAAGGTAGTTCCTCAATTCACCCTGAGTCGCTTTTTCAACCGGCGGTTCGGTAAGAGTAAAAGCTTTAGCATTCATAGAGGAAAATGTATCTCGATCCACTTCATTATGAAATTCATCCTCTATAATGCTTGTGGTAAGGGCAGCAGCGGGATACCCCATAATGAACACTTCCGTCCTCAATGCCAGATGCGGTGTGCTGTGCAGCATGAGGAATAGTAGTACCAAAATACTTACGAGCCAGATCCATTTTTTCATCTCTCTATCCCCTGACGATTTTTTTTAGATCAATCCCTTGCTATGAAACGCGTTTCATACTTTACGCTAAAAAAGGATGTGAACGCGTCACATCCTTCATCCATGATTGGCGTAACGCAGCTCGGCGGCGTGACAATCATGGATTCAAACAGAAGTGTTCATGATGTCATGAACACTTTTTTCTACTACTTTACTAAAAAGCCTTCTTTCAACCTTTTATCAGCAAGTTGGATATTATCCTTTAAATACCCCTCAATTTCTTCCCTCTTCAGAATCTCGGATGTCGACATCCACAACACTTCATCCACTTCATCCTGACTTTTTGCGTAAGGCTCCCCGGATTCCACTTTGCAAAGAAAGATAATATCGATGACATCGATTCCTGTATCTGATACAAAAGAGCAGCTATTCACATAGGTAAGGCCGCCGATCTTAATCCCCACTTCCTCATCGACTTCCCTGATCAAGGTCCGTTCCAGGATATCATACGAGACCCCTTCTGCATCGCACTTGCCCCCGACAAGCGACAGCATGCCCGGAGCATGATCCTCTTTCTCACTTCTTCTTATTAACAGCCATTTCCCATCACGGTGGATGGCAGCTTCTACATTCACAATAAACATTTAACATTCCTCCCTTATTTTAAAAAACGCTCTTATCTGTTCCGCTTCCACTCCAGCGCATTTCTCTCCATCTCAGAAACAAAGGCCTTCTTAGCAGGGCTGTAATCCCTAGTGGACTCATATTTCTCCGCCAGCTCTTCCTTAAACCGGCTGTAACGCAGGGCCTCATCAGGATGGGCTATGAGATAATCCCGAAAGACCAGATGGCGGTCAATCTGCGGATTGCCGGACTGATAGACATGTATATGATGCGTCCTCTTTTCCCCGCCTTTCCGGAACAGCCTCCTGCCCTTGATCCCCCACTCACCCGCAGCATCGTATCCGAGTTCCTCCATCTGTCCATTGTACGAATCAATTGTGGAGATCTCCTTCACGATACATATCATGTCGATCACAGGCTTCGCCTTCATGCCCGGAACCGCCGTACTGCCGAAATGCTCAAACGAAACGACCTCGTCTCCGAAGACCGTCTTCAGAAACGAAGCTTCCTCTTCAAACATGGAATTCCATTCTTCCCGGTATTCCGATAATCTCACTCTCAATGTTTTCACCCCGGTTAGTCTTCACTTCATTGCAACGGATGCTTCACCCGCACCCCTTAACCCTTATTACTTCCACAAAAAAGGTCTAATTCCTTCTTCCGAAAAACAACGCCCGTCCCTCGATGCGTTAATGCAGTAGTGCATCGAGGGACGGGCGTTCAACTTCTGGTCCTGTGTTACGATAGGATTGACCACAACTTATAGAAAAAGTGAAACAATCCACTCACCCAGCCCGTATATAAGGCAGACACCCTACTCAACAAAGACGAGAACGGAGGAATACAATTGGGAAAAATGAAAATCAGTGTCACAACCAAAATCAACCTGTCAGCCCAATACGGGGAACAACCGGACAAGCTGCAGGAAGAGATAGATTTCATCTTGAATAAATTCGGGGAAATAGAAGAATTCACCAAGGAAAAGGAAGACAACGACAAATTAACGTTGAAGGCGAGATTGAACGCGCACGACTTACAGGTGAAGCAATTCGAGAAATGGGGAGAATGGGAATACGCCAAAAACCTCGACCGGGATTTGAAAATGAATTTCATCAAGGTCGAAACGAGTATGAGCGCAGTCCGAGATTACGAAGCAACCAAGAAAACGTTCAAAAACCCTTTCCGCTCACTGCTTTTCTTTGATAAATGAACATACAGTAAAACGCTTGGCAGCTCTAATGCAGCCAAGCGTTTTTTTCTTCACTAATCCATCTGCAGCACGGCGTTAAATCAATGTTTCTTCCCCTCCGTCGCTGAAAAAGTCAGTGTCTCCTTATGTTTGTGAATGACCTTTAGACATCCCATGATTCATGCTTCGAAAATATGGGACCAATTACTTTATTACTCTCTTATTTTAAATTATTTTCTTAAAATGTTTGAATATTGAGAAAATGGTTAGTATAATAGAAAAAAGGTCAAGGAGTTGATTATTCATGAAAAAGTATTTGCTAAATGCACCACAGCCTGAACTGATCAGCATGGACTCTTTAGTGGCAGAAATGATTTTGGATAAGGCTCTGCTTACATTCCGTAAAGAGCAAATGGAACAGAAAATTGACCAATCATTACGTGACCGAAATAAGAAAGAATTCCTGCGGCTGACACAGGAATTAAAGGACATGGGTAAGAACTAATTTTATAAGATCATATGCCGATCTAATCTATTGATTGTGGCTTCATTAAAAACAAGAGGGACGAGCCCCCCGCTTTAGTCAGCGGGGGAATCGTCCCATTTTTTGTCTTAGAGTCCTTGCCTCTGAATGCCGTCTACCCGATTGTAAGAATGATGGTCTTGCTGCCGGCACCCTTTGCCAGATAATCTTCCTGAAGAAGGCCGTAAACCGCACAGTCCTTATACTGATTCTTTGCATTCCGGATCATGTGCCTGATCACACCTTCCTGTTCCATCCCTGCTTTACGCATGATTTTCCCGGAAGCCGGATTATCGGTGTTATGGGCAGCGGATATCTTGTGGAGATTCATATGCATGAATCCAAATTCCACAACGGTCCTTAACGCTTCCGTTCCGTATCCCCGGTTCCACCAATCATAACCAAGCGAATAACTGACCTCACAGTTCCCAGTGGCTTCGTCAAAATCATACAAATCGATTTCACCGATCAGTGCCCCGCTGGATTTCAGTTCGATTCCCCAGTAACAAAATTCACTGTTGCCATAATGATGGACGATTTTTTCGATCCTTTCATTCGTTTCCGAAACATCCCTATGGGCGGGACTGATCCGATTGTCCGATACCCGCTCGTCTGACAGCCAATGGTCAAAGACACTCTGAGCATCTGTGAGTGCCATTTTTCTTAAGCGTAACCGTTCCGTTTCCATTTGCGGTGTTCCTAAAAAGCGGATCATTACTTTAGTCTTCCCTTCTACTTGATTTGACCGATATCATTTTTCTAGTAATTCCCCACACAGTGTGGTCTGCAGTGAAAAACGTTCATTTCCTCAGACTACAATCCAGCCTTTAGTACAGATAACCCAATAAATCGACCTCACCATCTTCCCATTTTCTACCGCCCACTTCTTTTATCATCAGTTCATTGATCTTCTCATAACCGATTCCGTACGTAGTTTGATCGACATCGTTTATCTGCAGCCATTTACACTTACTGTCGGCTGATTTGAATCCTGCTTTCAAGTACACGTCTTTCTTATCAGCAAACAACAAGAGAAAATCGACAGCCCTATTTTCACAAAACTCATCGATTTCAGATAGCATCAATGAACCTATTCCTTGTGAGCGATGGGGTTTTGCCACGCACACATCAATGAGTCCAAGAACCGTTGCCGGCTGCCCGTTTAGGTTCATTACCCGATAATCCAAGCCCACTTGACCAACAAGTTGATCATGTTCATCACAGGCGATGATGCGGACATGCGGTAATTGCTTGTAGTAAATTCTGTCCCGTGGATATTCATCTTCAAAACATTCGATTAACAACTGCTGTAACTCCGCTCTCAATTCACAATCAATGTCATATTCATATATGTGTTTGATGTTCAAGGCAATTTCTCCTTATCGTCTATTTTTTTAGGCAGAGCAATCGACCATATCCAATGGTAAATATTTTCCACCATATTGGGCAAAATAGTAAAGTACGCTTACATATTAATAAGAAAAGGACTTTTATTATGTTTGGACTGATAATCGCCGTAACCCTTTTTAATTTCGTTGCATTTAAAACAAATAAAACATTCTCAGCTAAGCAAATTGCCCATATCTTTGCTTTTACTATTGCCTTTCAAATGTCTTTTGATCTTTATGTGGATATAAAATATCACGGGTATTGGTATTTTTCTCAAGAAGTCGATTGGGCTGCATTACCTGCGCATACCATTTTGCTTCCACCGGTCAATATGATGTTTTTAAATTGGTATCCGTTTGATCGTTCAAGATGGAGACGAATAAGCTTTATCTTCTGTTGGACAATCGCTTTATTACTCTATGAGGTCATTGCCTTGCTTCCTCAACCATGGGGGTATTTTCATAATGGATGGTGGACCTTGTGGCACTCAGCTGTATTAGATCCAATTCTCTTAATCATTCTATTAGTGTATTATAAGTATTTTATAAAAGAAGGCTGAATGTGTAAAAGTTCGATTCGCACCCAATATCCCACCTCAAACATACACTATAAGGTGCGTTATTCAGGAGGTGGTGTTTCAGTTGAATCATATTGTAAAACCCGGCGAGACGCTCACTCAAATTTCACGGGATTACCGCGTTCCGCTTCCAACCATCATCCGTGCCAACCCTTCCATCAATCCAAATATAATTTATCCCGGCCAGCCCATCGTGATACCCGGTTTCCCTTCGCCCGATTCCCTTCCCTATCAGATCGACGTGTCGGTTAACAACCGCACGTTAAAGCTGCTAAGGAACGGTTCCCTGCAAAAGCAGTATCCGATCGCTGTCGGCAGAATGGTATCGGAAACGCCCGTCGGGAACTACATCATCATTAATAAGGCTCCAAACCCCGGTGGACCATATGGCACCATGTGGATGAGTTTATCAAAACAGGGGTATGGCATTCACGGGACAAATGATCCGAGCTCGATCGGCAAGGCCGTTTCAAAGGGATGCATCCGGATGTATAACAGGGATGTCGAGGAATTGGCGCGGACCATACCGATTGGTACGCCGGTTTTCATTCATCAGTGATCTATTCACTCAAATAGGGTCTGACACCTGGCACACAGAATCGTAACGTACCAGGGGTCAGATACTCAATCTCACTTTGTTTGAAAACTGCTGCTCCCCAGCCTTTTCACCTTCAGATATACGCCTTTGTTACTTTTTTCAAAAGCCGCCTCCCCGCTCTTCCTCACTTCCTCCGAAACATCTGATGCCCTCACTATCCCGTTTTTCAGCAGTACCAACGGATCAATCAACCTGACTTTTCCTTTATGATGAATATCATAATTCACCCTATTTTCATCCAGCTCGACCGGTCTGCTGATTTCTTCTAACAAAGACTTGATCTCATGGTCTTCTGAAGTTCGCAGCAGTTCGAACACTTCTTTATCTTTTTTTAATAAATCTTCTAGTCCCATCACACCTTTATCCAGAGCCAATTTGAGCACCTTTGATAGAGATTGATGGGCATATATATTCAATGGATCCAGGAAGAAGTCAATCACTTCTTTATAATACGTTTCTACAAACCATACGGCTGCACCGATGGTCTTCAGACACATTTTACCCTCTGCAACAATCAGGCTGCCCAGAAAACCATGGGCCTCTTCAAGTGATATATAACCATATCGATACATATCCCGCAGCGTATAATCAACCCTGTCAGCGCAAAGATCCGGTGCAGGCTGTTCAAGCAGTGTCCACTTTGAATCGTCGAGCAGAATCTCCCTGTAATCATAGTGATGGTGCTCGAGGATTTGTGGGATATCCGATTGTCCGATGACTTCCCCCATAATTTCTTCGTGATAATCTTCATCCAGATTCTCCGTCACCCCGTCAATCACATGGGAAAAAGCCGTGTGGGACACATCATGCAGCAGCCCTGCAATCTGTTCTTCAATGGATCCTCCTACCTTTCGGATCAAAAGCATCACACCGATTGAATGCTCATACCGTGTGACGTTCCAACCTTCATTGACAAGAAAACTCGCCCCTCCCTGGTGGACCCCTTTCAACCGCTGGACTGCTTCACTCTTAATCAAGTCAGCGAGGACATCTTCCACTTCAAACTCCCCGTATAGATCGTCTTGAATCATCATTGCATTTCCACTCCTCTTTTATGTACGTCTCTATGTTTTACAGACAAGATAATGACTTTGCTCGTTGAACGTAATTTTGAATAGAGTACGTGTTCCCACTCCATTTTAACGTACGAAAAGCAGAAATATGGTAAGAAAACAGATTCATGAACAATAATTGACTCCTTTTCTTTAAATTTAGGTATTAATCTTTGAGCTACACCGGATAATCTTTTAGTTTCAGGCAATAATCTTTTAGTTTTATCAGAGTTTTACCAATTAATATTAATCTTTTAGTTTTACTCAATAATCTCGCGTTTTCCATTAAAAAGGACCTGCCCCCCGATACGCTGAAACTTTAACGTATCGGGGGCAGGCCCCAATAATTAATTTATGTGTTCATTCAACTCTTCTCCCCCTGATTCCGGGTGAAGGGTCTTGATCTTTTTAATAAAATAATAATGTTTGTATAAGGCGAGCCCTATCAATATGATTCTGACAAATAGGATGTCAACGAGCACGACGGACATCAGGATAAAGAAATCAGCCGTCACGTTGATTCGAATTTTTTCTTTCCGGGTCATCCCTTTCTTTTGAAGGAAACCTACAACATACTTCTCATATATGGTTGTGTTTTTAAACCAGTTTTCGATCCGCTTGGAGCTTTTCGCAAAGCAGTAAGCTGCAAATAAATAAAACGGTCCGCCCGGAAGGACAGGAAGCACTGTGCCGGCAATCCCGAACGCGAGTGATATGAGTCCAAGCAGCATAAACAGGATACTTTTAATCTTTTTTAGTGTCATGATCCATTTCCCCTAAATTCACTGTAGAATTGTCATTCTTATCCCTTACCTACCCAACATTCATTGTATTATAACTATAACAGGGATATGTGTTGACTTGTTTAGGGGATTTCTGTTAATTATGGCTGGAACGTGAACACAAGAATGAAGCAGGTGGGATTTTCAGTTTCCCCTCTAACTCATGAGAAGAAGATGGAACCTCACTCCACCACTCCAGTTCGAACAATTTGAAAGTCGATATTGACGTTTACTTTAATATCTTTGTACATCGAATGCCATTTTTTCTTCGTAAGATTTGAATTGGGGACCGTACTGCGATACACTTCTCCAAATCCAATGACATCAGAATCAACAGACTGACAATACTCGATTAACTTCTTGATTTCTTTTTTCATTTCCTGACTGATTTTTTCATCGAGAATTTTAAGGTTCTTAGTATTCTTCAAATCAACCTTCTGGTTGATTTCCTGTAATCGTGCATTCATTGATATTTTCAGATCAAACTCTAACGCCTTCTCATCTACAAGTTTGATTTTGCTTTTGCTTTTGATGGTATCCAGGGCGACTGCAAGCTTTTTGGAAGAATCCTGGCCTTTCATTAATTTCGAGTCATCTCCGGTCTTAAGCGTCAATTCGAAATTCCCGGCATCGTAATGATCGTTGACCAGTTTGACATAGAAGGACTCGATGGGAGAAATCCGCCCCACCATTTTGTCATCTTTCATAATGGCCATCCCCGTAATCGTGATCATATCGTCTTCCAGCTTGATGAGCGGCAGCAGTGGATCATTTCCGATGGAATAATAATCATGGAGCATTTCATGAAGAGTCGGTGAGGGAATCGTTTCCCCTTTGATGTTCTGTTCAATCTCTTTATACACATATTGCCCAGCATCAGAAAATTGTTCGTATTTTTGTTCCAGGATTTCACTCGCTTTTCCATCGACCACAGCCAAATAGGTTAGATCACTGATTGCATGATCCCTGCTAAGGGTATCCACCAAGTTGATGATCCCTTTATCAGCCACTTCCTTACCATAAAGGGCTACCCTCAATTGACCCGACTCTAATTTTTTCTGTGATTTGAGGCTCCCCTTTAATCTTGCCCCTTTACTTGTCAGTGCGCTACTGGAAATGACAATCGTACTGTCCATGGATTGCGGGTCTGTTTCAAGAATCAGGGTCGTTGTATTAATCTCCTCTCCATCCGTTGTGTCATAGCCTACCGTGGTGATCATACCGATTTTCTCAAGCGTACTCGGATCTGCGCAGGAAGTAAGAAATGTGAGGACAAAAAGCCCCAATAACAATCGATTCGTTTTATACATGCTTTCCCGCCTTCCTTGATACTTTTTTCTTTATCAAAACAAATATATAAAGGACTATGGGATAACAATAGACAACATAAAACGAGACTTTTCCAAAATAATCACTGAGAGTGTTAATTTGCACTCTTGTCACGAAAAATTGGAGGACGACAAACAGGATCAAGGAAAAAATCCAAATAAACGCTGCTTCTTTCCTCCGGAAGATGCGAGCCATCCCCCTTGACGCAGACCAAAGGTACAGCATGAGATTTGGAAGGATGATTAGCATCCAAAACGTAATGGCCACATATTCAAACCGTTCGATGAAAGGAAGGCGAACAATTTTAAATAAAGACAAGGTTGCCCAGATTGTCCGCTCAAGCTGACCCCCGCTGAAATAGAGAAGAGAGACCACCATGACGGTTAAATAAAGGAAGGTCGTGTACACTAATCCGATTTGCATATACCGGGTTGTTTTCTGTTTTTCTTTTATATACGGATAAAAGGTATAAATCAGTTCAAATCCGATGACGGTAAACGTCATTGCATATGTACCTTTTAAAATTTCCTTCGTGTTCGATTCAAACATGGGTATGATATTTTTCCAATCGATAAATTGAAGGGGGTAGCCCAGAAGCCCCAATAGCCAAAGCGCCAAAAATACACTGAAGAAGCTGACCCCGACGATGATACGGAACCCTCCCAATGCCCCATATAAAACCAAGAGCATAAGGGTAAAGGCAATAAACCAGGTAGGGACCTCAGGAAAGACCCAAGCTTGAACCACTTCAATATAATTCCGGATGATCACAAGAAAAGCACCAAGGCAATATGAAACAAACACAAGATTGAGGAAAGTCCCTATCCATTTGCCATAAACGTCTCTTTGAATCCCATATAAATCAGCACTTTCATAGGCATTCAGAGTCTTCACCATGATAAAACCGATTATGCTAGTGATGACCCCGGAAAGAATGACCGACACCCATGCGTCATGTTTCGCTTCCACATAAATGATTCTCTGAAATCCTTGGACGCCAACTCCCAATTGTGCAGAATGGATAATGAACATGACAAGCAAGGCATTGACAAGCTTTTGCTGTTTAGGGTATATAGATACATTCATTTGATTGCTCCCTCCTCTCCATTGCCTTTAATCATTTCTTTGGATCGTACTTTTTAGAATTAAGCGGTCTAGTCTGATACGGACGTTTCGACGTTAAGTTGAGTGGCAGCCGAACAACACTATTCGCCCAATCCCTTAACCGAACCGGATAAAACGGAGCCAAAAATGGACTACCCAGGCTTGATTGCCTCAAGAGGTGAATGAGCAGGAAACAAAAGGCAAACATTGTCCCATAAAATCCCCAGAACCCCGCTAAAATAATGATTGGAAACCGCAGGATCCGGATGACATTCCCCATCATGAAGTTTGGGGTAGTGAAAGACGCAAGCGCTCCAAGGGCTACGATGATGATGAGAATATTGCTCGTGAACCCTGCCTGCACCGCAGCCGTCCCGATGACAATACCTCCCACGATCCCCATCGTCTGCCCTACTTTAGTCGGCAGCCTCGCCCCTGCTTCCCTCAGTAATTCAATGATAAATTCCAACAGCAGCGCTTCGATGATAGGCGGGAACGGGACCCTCGAACGCGACTCACTCAAGGGAATGAGGAGCGGCTGAGGAATGATCTCATAATGAAAAGTCAAAGATGCCACATAAATCGCTGTAAAAAAAACAGACAGCATCATCGCGATCATGCGCAAGATTCTGAAGAAAGAAGCGACTTGCCACTTGACGTTTTGATCCTCCATGCTTTGAAAATACTCGACGAAGCTTTGAGGACATCCGATCACCAGGGAGCTCCCGTCAACAAGGATGATGATCTTTCCATTAAGCAGCCATGAACAAGCACGATCCGGCCTTTCTGTCAGCACCATCAGTGGAAAGATGCTCATTGAATTATCGTCGATCAGCTGCATGAGGACAGAACTGTCCATGACACCGTCTAGGGAAATGTTATCGATTCGCTGTTTGACTGTTTCCACCATTTCATCTGAGGCGATCCCATTTATGTACATGACAGAGATGGCGGTCCGGGTCTGTTCCCCAAGGCTCATGGATACAGTAGTCAAATCGGGATTCACTAAATATCGCCGGACCAGCGAAATATTCGTCGCAAGACTTTCATTGAACCCGAGCTGGGGACCAATCACAATGGATTCATTCTCAGGCTTTGCCAAAGAACGCCGGTCCGTGGTTGGAATCATCACCGATATGACAGAAGGAAATCCTTCAATATGAATCAGCACAGCTCCGCTCAGCAGTGAATATACAGCTTCCTTCAATGAAATGATCTGGCGAACGTCCCCTGAGTGCATCTGACTTTCCACTACCGAAGGATCAACAGACGTTTCATTGAGCTGGCCGATAATATCACGATTCAGCATAGTCGTATCAATTAACGCTTCTATATAGATGATGGTGAGTTCCGGACGCACCTTGATGACCACCACATCCGAGCTATTGTTTAAACGGGTTTGTATCGCTTTTGTGAACTCCTCAGAGGATGCAGCCAACTCGATTTCGCGCTCCTCGGATTTCGGTTTCTTTATACCGGGACTCTTCTTATTTTTCTTAAAGAACATAATGGTCCCCTTTCTGATCGTCAATGGTATCAGCTTGGTCTTGGGAGGGGAGAAATATACTTTTTCATTACGGGAAGGGGGAATTTTTTTAGTATTGATTGTTGAAGGGATCGAGAGGGATGATTTTATATAGCAGGAGGGGCTGGACCTTGGCTTGGGGATAAAAAGGTAGCGTTATAATCTAGTACAAGAATTTGAGTTGATAGAAAAGACAATTCTTTCATCTATTAAATATCCTCTAAGTAATGAATCTGCCGTTCTCTGCCATTTCCCCTTTTCATAAGATATATGGTAACGAAAGGAGGTGTTTAACATGCCGACGATTCAAACCAAAGGCCTCATTTACACGGTGAAGCCGGGGAACACACTCTATTCGATTGCTGCAACATACGGGAGTACGGTCGCAGCCATTGAAAGAGCGAACTATTTGTTTCCCCCTGTGACTGATAGAGGATTGATCTTTCCGGATGATGTGCTGGTCATCCCGACATCAACACCGACTCCACTTATGAGTCACATTGTCGCAAATGGGGACACCCTCACAGCCATTGCCCGAACGTTTGATACTCATGTCGACCTGCTTGCAGGGATTAATGCAATTGAGAACCCTGATTTATTTTTCGTAGACCAGCACCTGCTTGTTCCTGCTTTCTCTTACAAGATTGTGAGTGGAGACACACTTTATTCAATTTCCAGGCGGTTTGGTGTTTCAGTGTCTGACATTGAACAAGCGAATGCGGACCGTCCCGGCTTCCAAAGGGATGTCATCTGGCCGGATTATCACCTGATCATTCCGATCCCGACTTCAAGAAACATCTTTGTGACAAAACCATTGCCAGGCACTTTCATTCACAATGGACAACGGGTGGAAGGCTATGCCAGGGTGTTTGAAGCTGTAGTTAACTATCAGCTGCGGGATGATAATGGTGTAGTGGTGACAAATGAACGTTTTGCTATGACGGATGAAGGGGCGCCAGCCTATGGTTTCTTCAGGGCAGCTCTTCCATTTGACCGCCAGCCAACCTCTGATACAGGAGAACTCTGGGTGTATAGCAGAAGTGCTAAAGATGGCAGCATTCAGGATCTTGTTAAAATTAGAGTGTATTTTTAATAGAGAAGAATGTGAGAGTGAGTGAGGGTTAGCCTAATATAAAATCTCAGGGCGATGGGCTCTGAGGTTTTTTTGTGTAGGACGATTTGGGGGACCAGATTCCCGCCACGCTGGAGCTTTAACGTTCCGGAGGGCAGGCCCAGACAACCAATAGCCAACGTACCCGGGGCAAGTAGTGACAACCAATAGCCTGTATGGGGCAGGGCTCCCGGACTTTTTCCCGACGTAAAAACTGAGCATATTTTTGATTTTAGATAGAAAAAGGACATATAAGGATCTTATAACAAAAAAACAAAGCAAAGGGGTCCGATCCCTTTGCTTTGTTTGGAATGAGAGAGTGTATTTGGCGGATTCAATCGAGTTTAATAGATTTACAAGCCAAATCTAAAATATACAAGCCACTTTTCAGATTTACGAGCCAAATACGAAATTTACAAGCCACTTCCCCCGAAATACGTGCCACTTGTCGAATTTTCTTTATCGGCGACTCAATGTATCGCTGGTCACAGCCCAAGGTCACTCTTCACCTTCCACACCCGTTTCCTCCGTCACAAGCTTCAACGGAACCGGAATCAATTCTTCAACCTTTTTCCCCTGCAAAACATCCGCTCCCGCCTGGACGGCAAGCTTACCGATTTCGACCGGCTGCTGAGCGACGGTTGCAGATAGGTTTCCTTTTTTGATGCTGTTCAGTGCGTCGTCATTCCCGTCAAAACCGACGACGAGGACATCGCGGCCGGAGCTTTGAATGGCCTGATACGCCCCTAGCGCCATCTCGTCATTATGCGCAAACACCGCTTTGACATCCGGATTTCCTTGAAGAATGTTTTCCATCGTGTTCAATCCTTCCGTCCGGTCGAAGTTGGCGGTCTGTTTTGCCACGACATCGAGCTTTTCATCCGCGATATTGTGGAACCCTTTGCCCCGCTCACGTGTAGCCGATGCCCCAGGCACTCCTTCGAGTTCAGCTACTTTCGCACCTTCACCGAGCTGTTCTAAAATATACTCGCCTGCCATTTCGCCGCCTTTTTCATTATCGGATGTGACCAGTGTCTCGACCTCGCCTTTTTCCGCGGAACGGTCGAGGGTGATGACTGGGATGCCGATGCTATTGGCTGACTGGACAGCGGTTGAAACCGCGGAAGAATCGGTCGGGTTGATGAGCAGGACATCGACCCCCTGCTGGATCAAATCTTCCACATCATTGATTTGTTTGGCCGCATCGTTCTGGGCATCGACGACGATGACGTCCATCCCCTGTGCTTCCGCTTCCTTTTCAACACCATTTTTAATCGAAACGAAGAATGGGTTATTTAAGGTCGAAACGGATAAACCGATTTTAATGTCTTCCGGATCTTTCTTCTTCCCGTCCGGTTTCGCCCATTCCGGCGGCTGCAAAGAGCAAGCGCCAAGGAATAAGAGAGACAAGCTCATCATTAATACGAGTAATTTTCTCATGATCATCCTCCTATGCTGCTTTCTTTCGATCAATCAGAACGGCGATGATGATGACGACACCCTTGACGACCATTTGGAAGAAGGATGACACACCCAGTAAATTCAAGCCATTGTTCAATGTTCCGATGATCAAGGCACCGATCAGTGTACCGACAATGAGGCCGCGTCCTCCGGAAAGGCTTGTCCCGCCAAGGACAACGGCCGCAATCGCATCAAGTTCATATGATGTACCGGCCGTTGGCTGCGCAGAATTCAAGCGTGATGTAAGGATCGCCCCGGCAAGTGCTGAAAGCAGACCGGCCAACGAGTACACCATCACTTTCACACGCGACACTTTAATACCTGAAATCAAGGCTGCTTTTTCATTTCCTCCGATTGCATATGTTTTGCGCCCGAACGGCGTTTTGTGCAGGATCACCCAAAGGACGGCAAATGTAAGAAACATTGTGACTGCCGGGACCGGAATTCCAAGGAAATACCCTCTACCGAACAGCTGGAACGCATAGCTCTCGCCAAGTCCCGTTATCGGATTTCCATCCGTGTACACGAGGGTCAGGCCGCGGAACATCGTCATCGTCGCAAGCGTGGCGATGAAGGGAGCCATTTTCCCTTTCGTGATGAGCAGTCCGTTGATCGCACCCATCACTGCCCCTAAGAGACATCCGATCAGGATTGCCAGGATCGGGTCGATGCCTGACACCATCATTCCCGCCATCAAGGCACTTGATAGGGCAAGGATGGATCCGACAGACAAATCGATCCCGCCTGTCAGGATAACAAATGTCATGCCATATGCAATCAGTGCGTTAATGGCAACCTGTCTTAATAAATTCAATAAGTTCAATGGTTCAAGAAAACTTGGATTCATCACGGATACCGTCACAAATAAAACGAGCAGCCCCATGAATGGCCCAAGTTTCTGCATCACACTTCCTACATGGTTTGTACTTTTCAGTGCATTATTCATTGATTCGACCTCCTGTTGCCAGTGTCATAATTTTTTCTTGATCGGCTTCTTCCCTGGATAATTCACCTGCAACCATTCCTTCATGGACGACGAGGATCCTGTCGCTCATCCCGAGCACTTCAGGCAGCTCGGAAGAAACCATGATGATCGCTACCCCGCGGTCCGTCAGCTCGTTCATCAATTGATAGATTTCACGCTTCGCTCCGACATCCACACCCCGGGTCGGTTCATCAAGGATGAGAACCTTCGGACCGATCCCGATCCATTTCGCGATGACGACCTTTTGCTGATTTCCACCGGACAGGTTCTTTGCTGCGGTGTGGGAAGATTCCGTTTTGATCGTCAAGCGTTTGATGAGCATATCTACGAATTCCTGCTCCTGCTTCGATTGGATCATCCCTTTTTCTGTAAAACTAAATAAACTCGGAAGGACGATATTGTCTTTTATCGGGAAGTCGAGTACCAGCCCCTCTTCTTTCCGGTCTTCTGTGATGAAACCGAGTCCCAGCTCCACAGCCTGGCTCGGATTCTTTACCTTCACGTTCTTTCCATTTACAAAAATGTCTCCGTCATACTTACCGTCAAGACCAAAGATGGTTCGCATGATTTCTGTCCGTCCTGCGCCCATCAGTCCCGATACGCCTACGATTTCCCCTGCACGGACATCGAAACTCACATTCTCAAAAACTCCTTTTCTCGTAAGGTTTTTCACCTCGAGTATTGAGTCGCCGGGCTTCGCATCCCGTGCAGGGAATCGGTCGGTGAGTGCACGCCCGACCATCTTGCGAACGACCTCATCAAAGTTCGTCTCAGAGATCGGCGTCGTGTCGACCGTCCGGCCATCCCGCATCACGGTGATTGTATCGCATATCGTGAAAATCTCCTCCATCCGGTGAGAGATGTAAACGATGGACACGCCCGATTCCTTCAATGAACGAATCACATCGAACAGCTTCTCAATTTCCCTGTCCGTCAAGGCCGCGGTAGGCTCGTCCATGATGATGACTTTTGCATCCGTCATCAACGCTTTGGCAATCTCGATCATCTGCTGCTCTCCGACTGAACACTGCCCTGCTTCTTTATTCAACGGAATGGAGATAGACAGCTTCTCGAACTGCTCATTCGCAATCGCTTTCATTTTTTTCGTTTGAATGAGACCGAAATGTGTAACCGGTTCCTTATTGATGAATAAGTTCTCAAGCACCGTCAACTCCGGCCAGATATTGAGTTCCTGGTGGATGAACGCGATGCCGAACTCTTCTGCCTCTTTCGGGTTTTGGAATGTTTTTTCCCTGCCGTCGATTTGAACGGATCCTTGATCTTTTTTATGAAGTCCCGTCAGGATGTTCATCAGCGTCGATTTACCTGCACCATTTTCGCCCATCAAGGCGTGAACTTCCGCATCCTTGATGTGAATGCCGACACCTTCGAGCACTTTATTCTTCCCAAAGGCCTTGTGGATATTTTCCATGTTGATCTGCATGTGTTGTCACCCCTTTTAATTAAAAAACTCTGTTCAATCAGCCCTGCATGATTTCACTCGCGGGGTGATCAAACCACTTTTTAAAAAGTAACGCCAGCGTGAAGGATACAGTTCGCATAAGGCGTGACTTCGCCCGTGCGGATCACTGCTTTCGCGTCCTTCAATCGACCTTTCAATGATTCATGCGAAATGTATTCAATACTTCTCATAAACGTCTTGAGTTCCTCGTGAACGGTTTGGTTCTGCCCGATTTCCTCGGCAGCCGTCACTCTTTCAACGACCATTTCTTCTTTAAACACCTTCACCACATCAAGAAAAGTTGGAACCCCCTCCTTCAAGGACAGGTCGATTTTTTTCACCCCAGCCGGAACCGGCAGCCCGGCATCGGCAATCACGATGGTATCGGTGTGGCCGAGGTCTGCGAGCACTTTCGAGATGTGACTGTTCAGCATTCCGTTCCGTTTCATTCTTGGAGCCCCCTTTCCACTTCATCCCTTGTCGGCATACCGCCCTGCGCACCGAATCCGGTGACTGATATCGAAGCCGCACGATTGGCAAAACGAAGGCTTTCTTTCAGTTCGCGTCCTTCTGCGATCGCCGTTCCGAATGCCGCATTGAACGTATCACCAGCTCCTGTCGTATCGACCACTTTTACAGGAAATGAAGGGACAAGCACTTCCTGTTTGCCGTCATGATAACGGACACCTGCCGCTCCTTCCGTGATGAACAGTTTGTTCGGGTATTTGGCGAGCGCCTTCGAGAGTTCAAGTCCGTTAAATAATAGGTCTGCTTCATGTTCATTCGGAGTCAAATAAGCTGCTTTTTCAACAACCTCATCAGGAATCTCCCTGGCAGGAGCAGGGTTCAATAAAAGCGGAACTCCGATTTCATCACATAAACGGGCCGTCTCGATGACCGTTTCTTCCGGCACTTCCTGCTGGATCATCACAAGGTCGCATTCTTTTAAAAGGGACAGGGCTTCCTTCACATAGTTCGGGGTGACGAAATCGTTCGCCCCTTTAACGACGACGATGCTGTTATCCCCTTCCGCTAAAATAATGTGAGCTGTTCCGCTTTTCTGATGTGTAACCGGTTTCACATAACCGGTATGGACACCATTCAATTTCAGATTTTCGAGGATTTCCTTTCCATAGGCGTCATCCCCGACGCACCCGATCATATGGACTTCTGCTCCAAGGCGGGCTGCTGCCACCGCCTGATTTGCGCCCTTACCTCCGGGAACCGTTTCAAAGGACTCCCCAAGCACGGTCTCCCCTGCCATCGGACGTCGTTTGGATGTGACAACCAGGTCCATCGATGAACTGCCGATGACCGCTATCTTTGGTTTTTTCATGATCTTCATTCCTTTCGGGTCGTGTTTCTTTCTATGAGTTCAACAGGCATCTGAATCGTTTTTTCAATGCCTTTTTCTTTTTTGATGATGTTGATGAGCAGCTGAGCTGCCTCGCGCCCCATTTCGTAGGCCGGCTGCCTGATGGTCGAAAGGGTCGGGTATGACAAACTGCTTTGTGGGATATCATCATATCCTATGATTTGCAGGTCCTCGGGGATCCTTTTTCCAAGCTTCAGCGCTTCATGGATGATCGCGATCCCGACTATATCATTACTTGCAATCACGCCATCGGTATCAGAGAATTTCTCGAACAATTCTTCTGCCCATCCTTGAGCATCCTCAAAAGAATAGGACGTAGTGGACAAGACAGAGAAATCAACGTCCGCCTGACTCAATTCCTCGATCGCTCCTTTGTACCGGTCCTGGGCAGGCTTGACATGTGCGGGCCCTTTCACGAGTGTGATCCTCTTCGCTCCCTTGTCGATGAGCGTCCTTGCTGCCAGCCGCCCGCCTTCCCTTCCATCCGCGTAGACGGCCGGGTAGTCTTCCGATGTCCGGTCCAACAGCACAAGAGGGAGTTTCATTTCATTATAAATTTGATAATCAACGTGATTGGTAGCCGATATGATGCCCACCACATTGTTTTGCACGAAGGTCTGGATATAATCCAGTTCCTTTTGGACATTCTCATCACTGTTCCCCAGAAGAAGGCGGAATCCTGACCGGCTGAGTTCATCCTCCACACCCCTTGCCAGCTGCGGGAAAAACGGATTCGTAATATCCGGCAGAAGCAGCCCGATCAGCCTCGATTCCCGTTTATAAAGAGAGCGCGCCACTTCATTCGGGCTATAATTCAGTGCGGCAATGGCATCCATCACTTTCTTTCTCGTATCGGCACCTACATAGCCTGTATCATTCAACACACGTGAAACAGTCGCTACAGAAACGCCCGCTTCCCGTGCTACATCTTTAATCGTTACCATTCACTTCACTCCTAGGTTGTGTAACCGGTTACACATAAAATATCATAGGTTTGTAATCGTTTGCAAGAGTGATTTTTAGTTTAGGGAAAAAGTTATAAGTAGTAACTCCAAACTCAAACTCTTATAATCCCATTTTTGCCTCATCATGAATTCCTCACGTTGAACTGTTCCTAATAATTTCTAGTGAAAGAGCTTTTGCCACGTACCACCGTAAAACTATTCAAAAAGGTTCCTGCCCCTGTAACGCTGAAGCTTTCCGTTCAGGGGGCAGGCACCCCCCATTCTCTTTTCTACCGTTTCTGGAATCTTTCAGAAGCGGGGAGCAGTATCTACTTTTCAAATATCATATCAATATGCGGAATGCCATCATCCAAATATGAATCAGTTACCGCCTCGAATCCAAAGGATCCGTAGAAGTCCCTTAAATATTCCTGTGCTTGAATTTTAACCGTCTTTTGTTCCAGTTCGCCCTGGATGAAGTCCAATCCTTTTTGTAAAAGTTCGCCTGCGAGGCCCCTGCCTCTGTATTCACGCTTCACAAAGACTCTCCCTATGGACGCTTCTTCATACGAAATGCCCGGCGGCAAAATTCTTGAATAGGCGATCACTTCCCCATTTTCCTCCTTGTAAAGATGATATGAATGAAGATCTTTCCCATCGACTTCAAGGTAAGGACAGTTTTGTTCCACAACAAAAACCTGCGTTCTTTCTTTTAAAATAGCGTACAATTCAATAGTTGATAATTCATTAAAACTTTTTAGTTTCCAGCTCATTATATCGTGCACCTCTTATGTATGTTTTTCTCAGTCTTTGGTGATAGTTTTGGACGTAAGAGCCCCTCGTGGAAAGGAGGGCAGACCTCCATACTTTGTCACTCTTTTGTAACCTCAATAGCCTTCTCATCAAAGAATCTTTTACTTTTGCCTGAAATTTTCGAGAAAAGTCGCCTAATCTTCGAGTTTTTAGTCATTATTCTTCGAGTTTCCCTAAATAATCTTCGAGATCAGCCTAATAATCTTCCGTTTTTACAATTAATCACAAAACCATTCAACGGAACAGCGGGCTGAATAGATAGCCTCCCTATCGGAAGAGCGTATTAATTTTTCATAATAATATCATATATAGCAGCTTTTCTCCTTTGATAACTTCACTCGCACTTGTCTAACTACTGTAAGCCCCCTCGAAGGAATCTCTAAATAAATGTCGAAATCATTTATATTGAATGCAAATATAGGGGGAGAACAAATGGAAAAACGCCATGAAGTATTATTCACTCAACTGGAGACCTATCGGCAATATGTGCTGGGAGTGGTCGAAGATGTCTCGGAGGAGGAAGCGGACAAAATCCCTGACGGATTCAAAAACAATATCCGCTGGAATTTGGGGCATATCTATTTGGATCAATTCCTCTGGATTGCCGCCGTCACAAAGGATAAAACACATGTACCTCAGGACTTCAATTCCTGGTTTGGCTTCGGGACATCCCCTGCCGACTTCAGCGCCGAAACACCTTCACTGCATGAATTAAAAGAGCTTCTTAAAAAACAGCCCTCTTTCATCAAAGAAACGTACGGCGGGAAATTAGAGGTTGAGTATCCTCCAACTGAAATGGGGATGCATACGATCGAACAGGTGCTTACCCGCACGATATTTCATGAAGGCATGCACATGCAGGCTATTCTTGATTTGAAGAAATGTTTGAGGGATTCGATGCCGGCAAATTAATAAGGGAAGCACGAAAAGAAACACCCACTCAGCTTTAACTGGATGGGTGCTTCTTCGGTTTTACAAACTCTCTTCATTAAACCCCTGAATAAGACATAAACCCTCCATCAACAGGGACCGTTATACCTGTTACAAATCCTGAAGTGTCCTCATCCACAAGCCACAGTAATGTGCCCAATAAATCTTCGGGTTTCCCGAACCGGCGCATGGGGGTATGTGAGATGATTTTGTTCGATCTCTCTGTTAGGCTGCCGTCTTCGTTTGTTAGCAATGCCTTGTTTTGCTCTGTCAAAAAGAATCCGGGAGCAATGGCGTTGATGCGGATACCAGAGTCGGCCATGTGAACAGCAAGCCATTTTGTAAAGTTATCGATTGCTGCCTTTGCTGCACTATAGGCGGGTACTTTCGTCATCGGAGAAGGTGAGCTCATGGAAGACATGTTAATGATGACTGCACCTTTACGGTTCATCATGTTTTTCGAGAAAACCTGTGTCGGGATCAGGGTGCCAAGAATATTCAGATCAAAGACAAATCCAAAGCCTTCCGGAGAAAGATCAAAGAATGTTTGGATACCTTCTGTGTTCACGTCTTCCTTCTTCAATGTTTCATTGGAAGTGGTACCGCGGGGATGATTACCACCGGCACCGTTAATTAAGATATCGCAAACACCCAATTTTTCCAAGATCACCTTTTCAGCTGTTTTTACACTTTCAACATCAAGGACATTACAAGAGACGGAAATGGCTTCGCCGCCTGCCTCTTTGATATCAGCAGCGACAGCCTCTCCTTTTTCTGCCGTTCGATTAAGGATGGCGACCTTTACTCCTTGCCTGGCGAGCTCCTTTGCCATCGAGCTGCACAGAACCCCGCTGCCTCCTGTGACTACAGCTACTTTTCCCTTCAAGCTTTTATGCTGAGGCAGCATCATGAATTCCTCCCTGCACGTTCTAAAGAATCCCATATTCCCCATAAGTACATGATCCCCAATCCGCGATCATAAAGGCCATAACCTGGTCTGCACTCTTCTCCCCAGATATGTCTTCCATGGTCGGGTCTCGCATATCCTGTAAAGCCTTTTTCATGGTAGGCTTTCATGATATCGAGGATATCGACTGACCCGTCGCTTGACCTGTGGGAAGTCTCAATGAAATCTCCATTTTCAAATACCTTTACATTCCTGATGTGAGCGAACGGAATTCGATCAGCGAACTCCCTTACCATATCGGCTACATTGTTTTCAGGATTGGCACCAAGCGATCCGCTGCAAAGGGTCACGCCATTTGAAGGACTGTCCACAAGCGAAAGGACCCTTCTGATGTTTTCTTTGTTCGTTATGATCCTTGGCAATCCAAAGATGGAGAACGGAGGGTCATCTGGATGGATGCCCATTTTAATGTTGTTTGCTTCAGCAACAGGAATGATTTCTTTTAAGAAATATTCCAGATGATTGAATAAATCTTCTTCCGTTACATCTTTATAGGCTTCGAACAATTCCTTTAGTTTCGATAACCTTTCAGGCTCCCAGCCAGGCATGGTGAAAGCAGAGTTTTTCGAGATCTTATCCACTAATTCAAACGGGTCCATATCTTCCACTTTTGCTTTTTCAAAGAAAAGGGCTGTCGAACCATCTTCCATTTCCTTGAACAAGTCGGTTCTGGTCCAATCAAAAACCGGCATGAAATTATAGCAAATCACTTTTACCCCGGCAGCTGCCAATCTCTCAATTGTTCGTTTATAGTTTTCAATATAGTGATCACGGCTGGGCAAACCAAGTTTGATATCTTCATGCACGTTTACGCTTTCTACGACATCTATATTTAAACCGTGTCGTTCAGCCCCGTTCTTTACTTCTTCAATTTTGTCTGCGGGCCATTCTTCCCCGGCCGGCACATCGTGAAGTGCCCAGACAATCCCCTCAACACCTGGTATCTGTTTGATGTGTTCCAGAGAAATACTATCATTTCCTTCTCCATACCACCTGAATGTCATCTTCATTGATTGTACCTCCTCTTATGTAAACATTTTAGCTGCTCTGGCTTCTCTCACAATCTCACAATACTCTTTTGCAAGTGTTGTCACTTCCTCATAGTTTCCAAGTGATGCAGGTTTTGTGAGGTCACTGCCGATTCCGATTGCAACCGCTCCGTTTTTGATCCATTCTGCTGCATTTTTCAGGTTGACTCCGCCTGTCGGCATGACTGAGATTTGTGGAAGCGGCCCTTTAATGGATTTGATAATGGAAGGAGCGAACGTATTTCCAGGGAACAGTTTGACGACGTCGGCCCCATATTCCATGGCCATTTTCATTTCGGTGATCGTCATGCACCCCGGCATATACGGAACTCCATATCGATTGCAAAGTTTGGCCGTTTCTTTATCGAAACAAGGACTCACAATATATTCGGCTCCTGCTAAAATGGCAATTCTTGCAGTCTCGCTATCGAGAACACTTCCTGCCCCCAAGATGAGCTCTTCCGCCCGGAACGTATTTTTAAGAGAACGTATAACCTCTTCCGCTCCAGGTACTGTAAGGGTCACTTCGATTGCTTTGATCCCGCCCTGGATGCAGGCATCTGATATTCGCTCGGCATCTTGTTTCGTTTCAGCACGTACAACGGCTACTACGCCGGACTCGACTATCCGGTTTATACAGTCGATTTTTTTTATCATTTTACCTCTCCTCCCTCATTAGAATCTTCGCTCTTATTGATCAAATGAAATGACCACTTTCCTGACTTCCTCAGGAGAAGTCTCTATTAAGTGAATGGCCTCATTTATTTGTACTAACGGGAATACCTGAGTAACCATTCCAGAAGGATCGATCGTCTTCTCATTGAACATCTCGATGACCCCGGGGAATTGGTCCGTCTGCAATCTGGACCCTGTGATCGTGACTTCCTTTTTAGTGATTGGTAATTGAGAAATCTGGGAAGGGCGTTCTTCAAACCCAAGTACAACCACACGGCCGGCAGCAGAAGCAATTTCAATGGATTGTTCAAAGGTTTGAGGAATGCAAACCGCATCAATGACCACGTTTGCTCCTTCTTGATTCGTCATATCCATAACCTCTTCGATTACATTTGATCGTGATGCATCAATGGTATAATCAGCGCCCCATTCTTTTGCGAATGCAAGGCGGTTTTCATTTAAATCGCTGATGATGACGGTGGCACCTTTGGTTTTGGCAAGTTTAAGACAACATAGCCCAATCGGCCCCGCCCCCATAATGAAGACAGTATCCCCATCCCTGACATCCCCGCGCCAGTTCGCTTGAGCACCGATTGTAAAAGGTTCGACCAAGACAGATTCTGTCCAATCCAATTCCTTGTTCACCTTGTGAACGAGTTTCTCTGGCATGACCAGATATTCCTGCATCCCGCCATCTCGATGAACCCCATACACTTCAAGGCTGCTGCACACGTTTCCTCTGCCGGACCGGCATGCATAGCAATGACCGCAGGGATTGATCGGTTCAATGACAACTTTATCGCCTGCAGAAATCGTCCCTACATTTTCCCCGACAGCCTCCACTTCACCAGTGACTTCATGTCCTATGACTCTGGGTAATGTGGCGAGCGGGTTCGTTCCGTGATAGATATGAATATCCGATCCGCAGATCCCGACCATTTTGACTTTAATCAGAACCTCATTTTCATTTGTAATGACTGGCTTCTCTCTTTCCACAATGCTCAATTTATGCGGTCCGGTGACTTGAACGGCTTTCATTGATCAGCAACTCCTTTTTCGTACGATTGATTTCCCTTATTCAAATAGGCTAGGTAAGAATAGAGTGATTTCTGGAATGAAGGCGACCAGTAATAACACTACGAGACTCGCTCCCAAGAATGGAAGCAATGCTTTGGATGTTTTTCCAATCGATACCTTCCCTATACTGGATGCAACGAATAGACACACGCCAACAGGGGGAGTGGATAATCCTATGACCAGATTCAGCACCATCATAACCCCAAAGTGAACCGGGTCCATTCCGACACTCGATGCGACCGGCAGTAATACCGGAAATAAAATGACCAGCGCTGCGATGGTTTCCATGAACGTTCCCACAAACAGCAGCAGTAAGTTGATTAATAGAATGACAACAATAGGATTCTCTGAAATCCCTAAAATACCGTCTGCTACAAGAATCGGAATTTGCTCACTCACTAAAATCCATCCGAATAAATTCGCAAAACCGACCAAGAACATAATGGAAGCTGTATTTACCATAGAATCCAATAAAATTTTAGGAAGATCCTTAAGCTTTAATTCTTTATAGACGAACATCCCGACTACCAAGGCGTATACTACAGCTACGATCGATGCCTCCGTTGGAGTGAAGTAGCCTCCGAGGATTCCGAACAATATAACAAATGTCATCAATAATGCCCAAAAAGCACCTGTAAACGATTTAGCGATGACCCCAATCGGCTGGCGCTCACCTTTGGGATAATTACGTTTTACAGAAATGACATAAGTGACGGCCATTAAACTGACTCCCAATAGGACACCTGGCACTGCCCCTGCCAAGAAGAGATCACCGATCGAGACACTGGCAAGCGTTCCAACGATGATCATCGGAAGTGACGGAGGGATAATCGGACCTACAGTTGAAGAGGATGACGTGACGGCAGCTGAAAAGTCTGCATCATAGCCTTCCTTTTTCATCGCCGGTATCATGACTGCCCCGATACTTGCCGTATCTGCGAGGGCAGTACCTGAAATACCTGCAAACCCCATGGAAGATCCGACATTCGCCAAGCCCAGACCCCCTCTGATATGTCCGACAAAATTATTCGTGAAACCGATAATCCGTTCCGTAATCCCTCCGGCATTCATTAAGTTACCTGCTAGTATGAAACCAGGTATACATAACAATACGAAGGAATTCAGCCCTGCAAACATCTTTTGAGGGACGATGGAAAGGGGGATATCAGCGATAAGCAGATAAATAATAGAAGAGATTCCTAGACTGAAAGCGATTGGAACACTAATAAAAATTAAGATTAAAAATGATATAAATAGAATGGCTGCTAACATTACCTTTCACTCCTTTCTCCAGAGCTGCTCATTGCATGGATGACATGTAAGATCGAATAGATCGCGATAAAAATAAAGGAAATCGATATACTTGCATGAATAATCGACATGTCCAGTGCCATTGTCGCGGATGTCTGTCCTTTTCCTACAGAAATGAATGTATATCCATGATAGGCAATCACAAAGGAAAGAACGACAATGATTAAATAGATAAACGCTTCGTACGTTTCTTGTATTTTTTTGGGTAACAATCCCGTTAAAATATCCACGCTGATGAATTCTTTATTTTTCAACGCAAGAGGAGCCCCAAAGGAGATTGAATAGATAAACAGGAATCTGGTTAGTTCTTCTGTCCAAACAGCTGTGTATGGTAAATAACGGGAAAGGATTTGAATCAACACGACTGTGATGACACCGAGAAAAGACAGGATTGTCACTATTTCCAGTGTACGTGTCAGTATCTTGGTCCCCTTCATACTTCCCCACTCCTTTCTTAAAAGAAGGCATATGCTTCAAACATTGAACGTTTCACATATGCCTTCCCTGTTTTTATTCCACTTCTAGAATTTTCTCATAAAGTCCGTATTGTTCTTCTGATAAGCTTTCTTTGATCGCAGGCTTCATCGCTTCACGGAAAGCATCCTGATCGACTTCGTTGAATTTCATGCCTTCATCCTTTAATTTCTGCTCGTACTCTTTAATTTCCTTATCAAAAAGATCCTTACCAAATGCTTGGGCTTGCTTCGAAGCTTCTTGGACTGCTTTCTTGTTTTCATCAGATAAACTTTCATACTGCTCATTTCCTACTAAGATGTAAATCCATGAATACACGTGTTCAGTTTCATTCACATAGTTTTGAACTTCATATAATCCACCGCTGTGAATAAGGTCAACCGGGTTTTCTTGTCCATCGATCACGTTTTGCTGCAACCCTGTGAACACTTCATTAAAGTCCATTACTTGCGGTTTAGCCCCTGCAGCTTTCCAAGCATCAAGGAATAAAGGTACGTTCGGTACACGCATACTGAAACCATTCAGGTCTTCAGGCGTGCTGATTGGTTCCTTCGACGTTAAGTTCCTAGGTGCGCGAGTATGATAATAAAGCGGTGTCAAACCGACTTTCTCTTTGATTTCTTCCTGGATTTCCTTACCGATGTCTCCTTCTACAACCTTTTGAAGGTGGTCTTCATCTCTGAATGCGTAAGGAACCGCCATCAACGCTGCTTTTGGTGACCAGTTCGCCATCGTTTCACCTGAAATTACCATGTCAGCTGTCCCGGCTTTGATGCTGTTGATCGTATCTGTTTCCCCGCCTAATTGGTTACTAGGATAAACCGTGATTTCTATTTGACCATCCGTCTTTTCTTTCACTAAATCAGCGAACTCTAAAGCCGTTTTGTGCCAGATATGATTTTCATCCGCAAGATGTCCGAATTTCCACTTTATTTTTTCTTCGCCGCCGCTTCCTGAAGAAGATTCAGAGCCACAGGCTGTAAGAAGTAACATGAGTGCAGTGATCATGGCAATCCATTTAATTTTTTTCATTTTTGTTTCCCCCTTGTTTTTTAAAAATTTCCCTATTAGACGTAAACCATTAAGAGTCTTTTCTTCCCCTGGAAAAATTCCCCTCTAGTGAATCACTCCTTTCAAGGTCAATCTTTACTAGTTTGATAGAAGATACTGATATACCGTTTCAGTTATTGGGACTCCTTCTTTCAGATACTTGTCTTCCTTTAGCTGTTCCGGCTCACCTGGCACCAGTACATTATCGAATCCTTCAGCAGGTTTAACCTGGTGGATCTCATCAATCATCCGGTCCATCCCAGAAAGAAAATCCTCCTTGTTTGTAAAAAACGAAGGATTGATTGCACAGACATAGTGTCCAAGTTTCCTTGTTTTATGGTAATCCCCATACATTTTTGAAATATGAGGACCAAATGCAGCTCCTGCCAATAAACCTGAAAAGACATCGACCACCATACCTAGCCCATATCCTTTTGGTCCTGCGAATGGGGTCAGGGCCTTCACCTTATTTGGATCAGTTGTGGAATTCCCCTCATCATCCACTCCCCAGCCATCAGGAATGTCTTTACCTGCTTCTTGTGCATAAAGAATTTTCCCAAGTGCCACGTTACTTGTTGCCATATCCAATATAATGGGCTTATTTGTTTTAGCCGGAAAACCATAAGCGATCGGATTCGTACCCAGGAATGGCTCAGCTCCGCCAAACGGGACGACAATTTTATCAGTATGAGTCATCGCTATGCCAATCAATCTTTGTTCAGCTGCCTGTTGCACAAAATAGGACAATGCCCCGCAATGGCTGCTGTTCATGACGGTGATCATTCCGATACCACTCTCTTTGGCCAGTGTGACCGCCTCATTCATTGCTTCTTTAGCGACGACATGGCCGAGGCCGTCATCACCGTTGAAAATCCCTGAACACGGCCCTGTCTGTTCAAACGAAAAGGACGGGTGCTTATTGAGTCCTCCTTCAGTTAACCGTTTGACGTAGTGCTCCGTTCGTAACACACCGTGAGAGCTGACGCCTCTTAAATCAGCGTGCACCAAGACGTTTGCTGCAGTCTCGGCATGCTTTGGATCCAATCCTGCCTGAACAAGCTTGGAAGCAGCTAACTGCTGCAGCTCCTTATGTGATACAATCACTTCACCCATTTTTCTCACCCCCATGTATAAAAAAGTCAGGATATCACTCTACATTCGCATGTCTTTTAAGTAGTTCGTCGTTTCCATCCTCCCCTTGAAGAAGGGCAAGGATGATTGCATCCAGCATAAGATGTGCGCTTTGATCAAATTGGCTTCCAAGCGGCTGGATGGTTTCCGGTTCTTCCTTGCGTCGATGTTTTGTCGCTGCCGGAATCATCAGTATTCCATCAGTGATCACACGATGATCGTTTGAAGCAGTTACTAAAAACGTGGAACCATCCACTTCTTTTGTTTTAGAGAAATAATGCTTAAGGGAATTGGAATTGCCCGAAGCACTTATGCCGATGAGCAAGTCACCTTTTTCTATGCTGGGTGTAATCGTCTCCCCAATGACATAAACCTCATATCCGGAATGCATCAATCTCATCGCAAAAGCCTTCCCCATCAACCCTGAACGTCCTTCGCCGTACACAAAGATACGCTTTGCTTCATTTATCTTTCCCAGTAATTCATCGGTTTCTTTTTCGTTGATCCCAGATAACACAAGCGAATTTTCCTGAAGAACCGTTTCAAGCAGCTTTTTTATCATTGAAACCGTCCTCCTTCCTGATCATTTGAGGTAAATAAAATCATCGTTCGATATATTCTTTCTCCCCAAGCTGGATAAGGACATCCTCCAAATATGGAAGCCCCTCATTATCACCGGATACACTGACCACCATGGCGCCGATTGTGTTTGAGAACCTTAAAATTTTCTCCAATGGCCAATTTTGAAGGACACCATAGATAAAGCCCGCATCGAAACCGTCTCCGGCACCAACTGTATCAACAACCTTCTTAGGAGGGACCGGAGCTGAATGAATCGTTTTCCCCTCATGGTGACCCACTGAACCTTCACCGCCTTTTTTTATGGCAGTGTAAGAGATCCCGAGTAGTTTGGATTTTTCGATGATTTCCTTTTCATCTCTTGTATCAAATAATAGCTCTGCTTCATCCACTCCCGTAAGCAGGATATCCACAAAAGGGAGTATCTCTGACAGCACTTCCTTTGCTCGTTCTTTACTCCACAGCTTCAAGCGGATGTTGGGATCGAAGGAGATGAGAACATCATTTCGTTTTGCCAGTGTGATTGCCTGCTTGATAATCTCTACATTCTGAGCATCGATTGCTGGAAACACACCGGTTATATGTAAAACTTTCGCATTCTGAATATAGGATTCTTCTAAACAACCAGGTGTTAAAGTAAGCGTCGGAGAATTCAAACGGTAGTAAAAGGTCCTGCCTGATCCATCCTCCAGCACTTCTTTAAAGTTGACAGAGGTAGGATATCCATCAACAAGCTTTACCTGAGATGTATCGATACCTTCTCCCCTTACAAAATGCTGTATATAACGGCCGAATTCATCATTTCCCAATCTGCTGATCCAGCCGGTCTCTAACCCTAATCGTGCACACCCGATGGCTACATTCAGTTCAGCCCCGCCTACATTTCGTTCAAATGAATGAACAAACCGCATCGGTCCTTTTGATACCGGATTCATTGTGATCATGGCATCTCCAATGGTGATTACATCTTTCATTTAGCCATCCCCCGCTTTCATTTACATTTTTCAGCATGAATGCCGAACCATTAACGTCGGTTCAAATCGATAAACTGTCTTTTCTTCGGATAAATCCGGATTTTTTATTTTTTTCAGTAATAATTCTGCCGCTTGTTTTCCCATTTCAAAGGTCGGCTGAGCAATCGTTGTTAATTCAGGAGTGAATAAACTCGCAAATGACACATCGTCAATCCCGATCAGAGCTAAATCGGTTGGCAGGCTTATTTGATTTGATTTGATATACCTTAAGATCTCAATTAACGTTAAGTCATTTCCTGCAATTAATGCCTGAGGCGGTTCTCCTGAAGAAAGCATGTCGTGAAGACCGTCCTGAATCAACTCAAGCTCCAGTGACTTGATGTATTCCTCCCGGACAGGCAGCCCTTTTTCAAGTAACGCTTTCTTGAAACCATTGATCCGTTCCACACGAGGCGTCACGTGCCTCTCCAGTGAAGTGGTCATGATGCCGATTCTTTCATAGCCCCTATCGGTAAAATGATTTACCGCCATTTTTATAGCGCTTTCATTATCAAGCATGATGGAGGACGTCTCCAGACCATCCACGATCCGGTCTACAAACACTAGTGGGTACTTCTCATTGACCATCTTTTTGTACAAGTCAATATTGCCTCCCGTAGGAAAGATGATCAGGCCGTCAACTTGCTTTGCTCTTAGCATCTCTATATATTCTCTTTCTTTTTCAGGATTATCATCGGCATTACAAACAATCACGTGGAACCCCTGTTCATTGCAGATATCCTCTATTGCCCTCATCGTTTGTGTCGAAAAAGTGTGCAAGATGTTTGCGACGATCACTCCGATGGTCGAAGTCGATTTTTGCTTCAAGCTTCTTGCTACGATATTGGGCTGATACCCCAACTCTTCAATCGCCTTGCTGATGCGCTCTTTCGTCTTCGGCGCCATATAATCGAAACGCTTATTCAAGAATTGAGAAACTGTACTTTTTGATACTTCGGCATGCTGTGCCACATCTGAAATCGTTATCCTCTTCATAAATTCCTTCCTTGTAACCTTTTACTAAATCGGTTTAGTAAAGAATGAAAAAATAATAGACTTATACAAGTCAATCATTTTCCCTTAGGTAATTCATAAGGGATAAATCGGTTTACTAAATCGGTTTAGTTATTTATTGTTTTCAATTATAAGAAAATTGAAAGCGTTTTACAAGAGGTATTTGAAAATTAATAAACTTTTTCTTATTTTTGGTATTTCAACCCTTAAAACCGGTGGGCATACCCCAATCATATACATTTTTATTGGGCTGAATCAGCAGCACATGCTTCTTGTTAATATAATTTTGCTTAAAAATCTTTGAGACTTCACCCTTAATCTTCAAGTTCAGCTTATTAATCTTCCTATTTTCAATTCACAAACAAAATCAACCAAGTAAACTATGGGCAGAATGTTCGGTCGGTAAACTAATATGGGGAATATGAAAACAAAGCCCCCATTCAGCTTAAACTGGATGGGGGCTTTTTCTATGCGCGTTTTTGCAATTTAGTCCTGATGGCCTTCACTATTACACCGGATAGCAAAGCGACAATCGTATAAACAAACACCCACATCAAGAAGGTTTCATTGAATAGTAGATACATTGCGATCATACCTGAAATAAAGACAAACGCCGGTGTGACGTAAATATTTTTAAAGATGAAGAATCCCAGCACTCCAAGTATGGCTGATACAAATGGAAAGAAAATCAGAATCATAAAAAAAACATTCATAAAATCCCCCCTGTTAACCCCAATTATTTTTCATAATATCATGTGTCCATTCAGGCTGGATGATCGGCTCTTCTGGAAGAAACTCCTTCATTACTGGTTTTATGTCTAGAATGGGTGTCTCATTGATACAATCCAGGCCTGCTACAAATAAATGTCTTCCGTCTCTTCTGATCACTTTTACAGTGGTTAAGCCTAATTGATTGGGTCTATTTTTTCCACGTTGACTAAAGATCCCGACTTTAGGAAGGGTTTCATCATTCCGGGGATGCCGTGCACCTGTAATAACCTTGTTTTTTTCAACCTTATGGAAATAAAAGATGATATCTAAATGGGAAAATGATTCGATTTCATTTAGCGATTCTTCCGGAAGAGAATCATGTAAAACAATCTTAGAAACTACTTTTCCCCAGTAATCATCTTCAATTTCATGTCGTTCATTATAAGCGAATCCTATTGGCGTTAATGTAATCATGCGGCCATCCCCCTTCCCATAATTTGTCTATTTACCATTATATATTAATTTGAATGAATCATTCTCTCTTTTTTAACTACATCTATATTGAAAGTACACAATACCATCAATTAGGTCACTGTTTCTTTTTGCTCCCAAAAGGTCTGCTCTCAAATTTCCTACACTCATATCGCCTAAATCGCATAGGCTAAAACGTGGAATCATGAAAAGGAGATGAAAGTATGAATTCTCATTATTATCAATGGCCATCGTATCCTTATTACAATCAATACCATTATCAAGACACCCGGGATCACCAATTAAAGCATCACACGTTATCCATGCTGGAACCGCTTGTTCAGTATGGTCTCAAAGAAGCTCAAACCACCTCATATCCGCATGCAATGAGAGAAGTTGCAGCGATTTCCTATTTGATCGGTAAAGGATATGATCCAAATATCGCTTATCAAATGGTCGAATCATGGGAAGTTAATGAAATGTTTTATCACAGATAAATGACTCGTCATTCAAAAAATTAGATCTGTTCCTATCGAAATGGAAAATTCACTGGAATGCCACGGCACTCTAAGTGAATTTTCCATTTTTACAAACCGTGGAACCCTCCCCCACTTAAACATCTCGACATTTCATGCATTGGGTAGACTGAACAATGTTCTTTCCTCTATCCTAATGGAAGACATACGTTGATCTTGGTGCCGACCCCGGGCTCGCTGTCGATATGTATTTCTCCGTTCATGGACTCTATTACCCTGAATACTACCATCATACCGAGGCCAGTCCCTTTGCCTTCTTTGGTTGAGAAGTAGGGTTCACCCAAACGTGTGATCTGTAGCGGAGTCATGCCAATGCCATCATCCTCTATGAGGATATGAATTTCTTTGCTGTCAGAGCTTGACGTCACAAGAATCTCTCCTCCTTGAGGCATGGCTTCTATGCTGTTTTTCAATATATTGACCACTGCTTGCAGGAATAGCCCCGTGTTCCCTTCAACATGATGAGTGGACAAGCTCGAATGAATGATGACGTTATTCATATTGGCAAGGGGCTGTATGACTTGTATGGCTTTATCTATCGTATCTTTTGTAGAAATGCTATCAATTTTATCTGGTGCCGGCTTGGCAAAAGTGAGGTAATCGTGGATGATGGCTGTTGCTCTGTCCATTTCTTGAATCGCAATGTTCAGAAACTCTCTTTCTTTCTCCTGAAGGTCCTGTGACTCTTGTACCATCTGAACAAAACCTCTGGATGATGTTAGGGGGTTCCTGATTTCGTGTGAGATGCTTGCTGCGAGATGACTGACTACTTCAACCTTTTCCATCCGGATCAGCCTCATAAGGATCAGGTTCTGTGAACGGAAGAATTCGACTAAATAAATGGCTAAGATCATACCAAGAACGTGAATGATAATGAATGAAAAAACAAAAGTCATAGGAAGAGGGTGATGAAATATGTAATGAATACTCAATAATATCGCTATACAGGTCAATAAGGTCAGGAATGCGGGAATAACAATGCGCAGGTACACCTTGCTTTTGTTAAACATGGGACGTAATAACATGCACAGGGTGAATAAGATAGGCAAGGTGACAATAGGGATCCATGCCCCATCACCGCCATATATGCTCCTGATCACTGCAATCAGAACACCTAAAACTCCTGCCGTTAAAGGATGCGCATAAAAGCACGCAAGGATAAAGGAAAGAAAACGCAGGTCAAAAATAAAACCTTCGCTGATTTTAAAAGGAAAGAGCATGCATAATATGATTGACAAACCAAACGTAATGAACACAACATACTCATACTGCCTGCTGCTGATGTCTCGTTTATTCATCCAAAACTGCATGAAAAGAATGGAGATTACAATACCAAACAAATTAATCAAAAAACTTTGTATACTGTCCAAAGAAATCCTCCTTGTCTCCTCTAAGACAATTATAAATGAAGGAATTTAGTACGACTAGGGGAAGTAGGCATATTTGCCTGTTTAGACACAGGTTTATGTCATTGAAAAGGAATTTAGAAAAACACAAGGACGGTCCATATGCTTTCAAAGCTGGAAAAACCGTCCATGTGCCTAAATGTGTCGAGATGTATATAAACACGTACTGCCTTGCCACTAAATCAGCGTACTGCGTATTTCCCCTGAACCATACGTAAGCACTCCCAAATTATTTCTCGTCTCAATCAATGAGCCATCATTCAAGGGCTGATACCGAATACGTTCAGTCCATTTAAAATCGGAGCGTCCGCCATCTTTTGAATATTCCACAGTAAGGGTGCATTCCTCATCACAACTGCGTGAAATCAATCGATTCGTCCGCTTTCTGGCATTCACCCACATCATCCATTTCATCACTGAGCCCCAAATACCGGTATAGCTCATGTTCTTCATCGGACTGCTCGTAAATTGATGAATGGTCAAGCTGCCTTCTCTATCATGAAAAGTAATGTCGGATTTGACGGCTGAAGCAGAGTGCAGGTCCCCAGACAGGATGATGCAATCGCTTGGATTCAAGTCTGCCACCCTTTGGATATATTCATTAAAACCCTTCCCGTTATATTTCCAGGCTTCCAGATCAAAACTTGTTTGTACCGGGACACCGAGCGTATGAAGGGGAAGCATATACTTTTGCAGGAATGTTTCTATCAGCCCAATGCCGTATAGCGGAGTGGGTGAAACCATGATCAATGGCTCGCCTTCCATCCACCCTGAATCAAGAAGTTTGGCGTTAACATGATCCCACGCAGCTTCCTTGATCAAATTGGGGCTCTTGCTGACTTCTTTTATTTTCGCAAATAATTTGACAGGCTTCGGTTCATGTTCATAACCTCGCTGGGTTCTGATATCCAGGAAGACGGCTGCCGGGGTTGTCGGGGCAGTGAAGTGCCAGGAATCATACTTCCAAAGAAGGTTTACCCATCTGGTGTGAGAGGAAAATCCCGGTTGAAAGGATTCAAAATAGGCACGCATCGTTTTCCCAAAATATTTGAAGGAAGCTGGATCATTTCCCCAGCCCTGACATAGCCAATAGGAAGCAAGTCCGTTACTGATCACATGTCTTCCGAGCGGTGCCTCCCATACATTCGCTTTCCAAGCCTCCGAAAGATTCCAGTCATCGGTGATATCATGATCATCGAACATCATATACGTGGGAGTATTGGCCATCACTCTTCTCACGGCCCCCAGTGCATCGATTGTGTTGGATACTTCCATCCATTGTTCTTCATATCGTTCCTGAAGCTGTCTATACTCTGTCTTGTATTCCTTTGAATGTCTGTCTTTAAAAGCAACATGCACTTCATTCTCTTCGACCAATTCATGAAATGGCCGGTGCAATCCGTATGCCTTGGAAATGTCCCAAAGCGCCGGACTCCAGGACAATAAGTACATAGCCATGTATTCACCCAGTGTGAGCAAATGATTGGCAGCTTTTCTTGAGGTGAACTTACAGAATTGTTCACTGATATACTGTCTGCCATTGATCTGTTTGATTCCTTCCTTAAGAAGAGGATGTTCCAGTCGTGGTTCCACTGAACCCAGATCCTCCTCACTTCCCAATAGCTCTCTCCCTAACCTGATGATAGGAAGAATGACAGGGTCCGCGACATCATCCGCATAAATTTGATCTCCCATTAAAAAGAGGGACGAAGGCCTTTCCGTGCTGATGGGGTTCGAAGCGATCGTCCGATCCGCATCCAGGAATACGTCTTTCCCTTTCCCGTGCAATTTTCGGCATGATCCATATAGAATCTTGTTTTTATTTCCTCCGTTGATATAAAAAGTCGGATAAGTCAGGTTCCCATAAACGATTGCTTCAGGGTTTTCCGAGGATAACAAACCAAAATCCCCAAGTTCAAGTACCTCGCCGCTCGTATTGTTGAAAGTCAAATTATATCCGATCAAGGTATAGACAGGAAAGGTTCCTGATGAAGGAGACACTTTGATCAAACTGATATATAATTGCTTACCGGCCTTTACCGTCCGGACTTCTGAAACGCAATCCATTTGAGAATATTTAAATGCATCAGAATGTTTACCTCTCGTAACTTTAAACAATTCAGCCTGTATTCCAAAAGGCTTGCTTAATGCCATCCAAATGAAAGCCTGATTTGCATCAACCCGCCGTAAAATAGGCCCGCCCAATATCACCGGCAGCTCACGAACACCCACTCGATCATCCCCCGTTCATAGTATTACTATCATCGTATTCACCTGAACTGGGGGCGGTGTGGACATGAATGCCATATTTATAAAACTAAGTGCATGGAATTTCTCAAAGAATGAATCTGTGGCAGAATCAATTTCAAAAGAAATCATCATAAAAAATGCCTGTCCCTTGGATACACGTAGGGCAGGCATTACTTACTCAGATGTACTACAATCATATTATTTTCATGAAACGTACTTCTGGAAATTCTCTAAACAACTCTATTCAAGCTGCGATTATTTTTTACGCAGATCAGAAGAATCGAATCGCTACCTTTTTTAGGCTGAAAAACAACTATTGGAATGATCTCCTAAGAACATGAACAATACACCAATTTACAAATGAATTGCTTCACGTTTCATAAAAGACTTTTTTCCTGCCGGAAGCCATAAGGTAACTGAAGTCCCCCAGCCTGATTTACTTTTGACGACCATTTCTCCGTCGTAGTCCTTAATTAGCTTGAAACTATCCATGATTTCTTCCGTCAGGCTGCTTTGCTTCGTGAGTTTCCGATATGGCATGTCCGACCATCCATTTTATTGACGTGATAGGGATCATTTCAACAACTTGAACTCTTCTATTATCCGGTTACAAACCTCTTTCGGACTCAAATATGTATTATTGATCTTCAAATAATTCTCTTTATCTATTTCACATTCATTGGAGTTCAATCGGAGTCTGTCCAATGAAGCTATTAACCTCTTCTCAGAGTCTTCGATGTTTCTCTTTGAAGGTTTGTGTTTCAGTCTGTTCGGCGTTTTATTTCGTTCCAACCGTACTTCCAGATCGGATTCCAGCTCAACCAAATAAACGTCTGCTCCCTTGGATTCAAAGATATTCGTCACTTTATCAACCCAGTCCCAATCTTCTTGCTCATTAAAGGCCCACATGAAGGTGAAAATCATTCCGTCTTGATCACTTTTTGAGAAGGCTTCAAAGATCTCTTCCCTCATCATATTTGATAATCTCCACATTTCTTCAGTGAATCCAAAGAATGGCTGAAGCAATTCAATGGTCATATGGTTATGGAATAATTTCAAACCCGTCTCTTTCTCCAATTCCTGTCCAACCGTCATCTTTCCTACGGCTTGCGGACCGAATAGTAATACCAGTTTCATCAATCTTCCCCCCGTTGCAAGTTCTCCCCTGTGTTAATTCGTAAAAAGATAAACAACAAAAATCGATATATAAATAGTATCGGCGACCGCCAGATACATTAATAGATTCGATTTCCTCAGCCTTTCCAAGCTGTAATTGAATAAGCAATCATAAAAGCTGACAATGAATAAGATCACTGAAACAATGATGACGAACACATTACCTGTCATCATCACGGCCAGGGTATAAATCAGCCACCTCCGGAAAAAATTAAAGATCAATACAATAAAGTCCAGGGACATGGAGTATGGGTTTATTTCGAGTTCATCCACAGAAGAGATTTCATCCAGTCCTCTTTTAATTTTTCTATATTCCCTTAAGTAGCCTAGATTCAGCCACAAAATGATGAAGCAGTAGATGATGATTAGCATTTCTTCGTTATTTTTTATATATGACTCCATTTTCGAAACACCCCTTAGACATTGACGCAGTTCGTTCCGTGTTCACAATACTCGGACTAATCATAAGCCAAAAAAATGCCTGAATCCCTACTTGCTAATTAGCTTAGACCTTGGGGATCAGGCACTAACTTGATCAATGTAATCTCATGATAGAAAAGGAGCTGTCCCCCGGTACACTGAACCGTTAATGTGTAAGCGGACATATTGGTACAAAGGTATCTGTCTCCTTTCCACCCAATACTAAATAGCTATCCTTACTTTTTCGCCTTCCACTTCATACACGAAAATATGACGAATGATTGTTTGTCCCTCTCCTTTTTCAACACTCAACTCATATTCAGGCTTTAATCTGTCGAACTGTGTTTTAAACGTTTTTGCGATCGTTCTTGGGACAATGACCCTTCTCTCATTTTGATTCACGTTCATTGTGAAAGTTTCTGAATCTGCATCGTACTTGCCCACTTCTATCGTTTCTGCATATGCACGATAAAAACGTCCCAACAATTCATTTTTATTCACTTTTTGTCCGAGAAACGGTGTGAGTTCCGAAATTTTCTTTTGAACTGCCTTCAGCTTTGACTCAGTTGCATGAATGGCACCTTGATTGACAGACCGTTCTTTTTCTATGGAAGCTTTTGTTTCTTCTTTCAACTTCTGCAATTGAGCACGAACATATTCGTGCTCTTCCTGGACTGTTTCAAGTTCTTCGGCTTTTTTTAGAATACGTTCTTCAAATTCTGAAGTCGTTTCAAATTCATCCTTTTCACCTAGATCTAAACTAGCTGCTTCATAAAGAATCTTCTTTATTTGCAGGTTCTTCATATAGTTGAATTGTTCACCAAAAGACTTCTCCAAGAGGTATTTTTTCTCAAGATGCTGAGCTAACTCTCTCTCGATGTCGTCCTGAATGGTTATGATTTCATGGTATTCCTTCTCAAAATCATGTGGATGAAGCAATAATCTTACATATCGCTCATTGTTATCTTTTTTTAGTTGATCAGCATAGTCTTTTACTTCCTCCATGTAGCTTTCGAGGGAGTATTCCATCTTGCCTTGAATCTCACTTGTTGCCTCCATGACAGCAAAGCTGCCAACATTTTTGTTGATGGAATCCACCCCTTTAATGAGTAGACTACCCACTTTGTTCTTTGTTTCTTTGTTCTTTAGTTGTTTCAGCATCGTGATGAGATTTTGATCCAGACAGAGGACAGCTTCATTTGTAAAACCATCCCCTAAGTCCATACAAGCCAGATTCATAGCTGTGTGTCCAAGGATGTTTCGTTCATTTGGTTTGTAAGTATGGGCCAAAAGCTGTACACCTTTCATATCTTTCTCCACGATAAAGTACATCAATGGCGTCATTCCCCATCGATCCTTCGTTCTGGATAATTCCTGATGATCTGTAAAAAAGCTGTAATTCTTATTCAACACAGCATCATATATCGTTTCGGATACATTTCCTCTGGCCGTTTGAAGATCAGTGAGTAATGTCTCAGCCAACTGGCTATTTGTTTCCGCAAGCGAATGGACCCTTCTCTCAGCTTCCTCAAATGCCAATAGTCCCATTTGGGCACGGATATACCATTCTTCATATTGGCTGCCTGGTTTTCTTGAATTTAGTTCTTCAATGATTTCCAATACGGTTGAAAAATCCTTCTGTTCAAGTTTATCGACAACAGAGGATTCGAGGGAAAGGATGTACTCCTTTTCCAATGTCAGGATATGTCGTTTTTCTTCCTCCAACTCTTCATCTTTCCTAACGTTCAAGTCCTTTTGCTTCATGACGATGCTGATGGCTTCATTAAAATGATGATTGTGAATCAGACCTTCTTTCTCTTCTTCAAGCAGACCAAATTCATACTCTGCCTTCTTACAATCAATATCAACTTTTACCCTGTCAACATCTGCTGGTTCCCAGATGTGTAAATTCTCTAACAGCAAGTGATAACGGTATGCTTCTTCAAATTCATGCAGTTCGCTTTTAATCCCCGATCCATAGTAATAAGCTAATGCGGTATCGTCTGCAGAATGACTGTTAACCATCGTTCTTTCCAGCCTGGCGAGCACCTCTGAAGCGGATGTGAAATCCTTTGATTTAATCTTCCCTTCAATCTCCTCTTGGATTGAATCCACCGTTTGCTCGTACAACTCCCTTTGTCCCTCATCTTCAGAAATTAATAGCTCTTTCAGCTCCTTGAAGAATTGTACATATTCGTCTCTTTTCACATTAAGGACCATATTCCCGTCTGTGTAAATGGATTTCGTTTGGGGATGTATCCCTGCCTGGACAATTCCCTTCATATTGATGGTCTGAGGGGATTCAAAGCTGTGCTTAACGCCTATCATCTCCTTCCCAATAACCATTCCGTCTTTTCCAGATTTCAAAACCGTAGTATCGTATACCGCTAATATATCGCCTGCATTCATTCCGTATGTTTGCATAACATTCGATAGTTTCTTCTCAGGAATATCTATTAAATGGAGAGGTGCCCCGGTTAAACAGCTCGATGCAAGTATTTTGATTTTCTCTTCAAGTACTGAACTTGCACCATTGGACAAGTGGGATGAATCCGTTCCTTTATATGAGACCAGCTCTTCCGGTGTCTTTTCCTTATTTCCGAATAGTTTTTTTAACATCTACTTCACCTGCTTAACGAATTTATTAGGGTGTCAATCTAGCTTCGACAGAGCTTTCTAATGAACACCTGCTTTGTCGGTATCCTCCATCACTTCAAACTCAATATCAATGATCTCAGGGAATTCCTTTTGTAATTCCGCGTATTCTTTTTGAAGCTCTTCATCTGTAAGGGCTAATGTTTCAGACAATGTTTCCATCAGCCGTTTCCCCATCGGTCTCATGGTGGAATACGTAAGGGCTCCGGAAACAACCCCTCCCACTACTGGGATGACCTTGGAAACTCCTTTGGCGAATGAATCCTTCGTCAGCTTCACTCCTATGAATCCCAGTATTTTTTTTAGGATGGGGTAGTACAAGGTTTGTGTTAAAGCTTTCTGAGGCAGTTTCTTCAAGACCTGCTTCGAAAGGCTTGAAGACAGGAACTTGATGGCAGAAGCCGATCCTCCCACTCCGAACATGACGCCTAAGAAGATGAGGACTTTATCCCTGGCTTTCTCTGTATCGAGATGTTCGGCCAACCATAAATCCTGGTGGCCATATAAATAAGCTAATTCCTGAGCAAGCCTCATGGCAGTACCGAAGAATTGGATCACATCGGCAGGAATGGTCCCAGCCATGGCAAATCCGCCCGGCAGCCCTGCTCCAAAAGAAAGAGAGCTGCTCGTCAATGTCCGTCTTTGAATCATGGACTTAGCAATATTATCGATTTCCTTCATTGGCACTCCAGCCGTGTAAGGACCCAATTCAATGATTCTCTTTAATTGAACCGTGTCTTTGCGTTGTTCAAATACCCTGGTTAAAAAGTCATCTCTGGAAACCTTTACCCCAGGCAGGTTCAATGATATTTCTAGAATGGACTCCAATTTATTATTTTCCAACCTTATCACTCCAAAACTTTTAATCTGGCACCATAACCTTTTACAATGAATCTATATATATATATATCAATTCCGGTAATGTGACAGACTTATCAAGAATTCGTTCCAGCATTAACCTTGAGACTATTGTACCTTTAATTGGATGATTTAGGAATTACCATTTCTATTAAGATAATACAGAGCCCTCATTGTTTTTTGTACAGGTCGCAAAAATGGAAAAGGGGCCTGTCCCCCGTCCCACTTAAGTGCTCCGGCGGCAGACCCCAATAAAACGGCCACCAATATATCTCCCCTAACCACCCTCACGAAATAAAATCAATACCCGGTTGTAAATTGTTTACATAAATGGTCATGCTGTCACATTAATGGGTTTCAATTGTGAAAGGAGGACTTGAACCTCCAGGGTCACCCCGCAACCCCTGCCATTGGTACAACATTTACCTGTTGTAAGGTTTGGTATTCGCCTTTCATTTCGCTACCAACTTTATTAAATTATGATTCTATTAAATCTGTCTTCCAATTCAACTCTTGGATTTTTACATCAAGCTGCCTGTATTTTTTGGACAAATCATCTACATACTTTTGCGTGTCCTTCACATTGATCGTCGTGACAGTCTTGATTTCAGTCCTTGAGTAACGGTCAATCCGCATCGTCGCCTGCTCGAGCAGGTCACTATAAATCTTTCTTTCCTGCCCGATCAGATCCCTGCTTGTCAACGCGTCAGCGAGAGATTGCCCTTTATCATATTCTGTAAGTAAATTCGTTCTATTGATCTGTTGAATAAGATGCTTAAGTTTCTCTAATAGTACTGTCATTTCTTTCATTAAATCCTTTGGTTCCTCATCAGGAAGGTCGCCTTCTTGGATTCTTACATTCTGCACCAACCGATTCTTTACATGCTCCACTCTCTTCTGATAATCAGAACGCAGGATTAATGCTTCAGCTATTTTCATTGAATTCTCCCTCCACCAATATGACACTAGTTACTACCAATTATTTCAAATCATTGTCGTTTGAGCAATAACTAATTCCAATATTTGAATGCGAAAAAGGCCTGTCCCCAAGGAAAGCACCCCAGCTTTGATTTACCATACACGTTATGAAATAATGAAACTTGCCAGTAGAGGAATCGTTTTGAGGCTGGCAACAAAGAGAATCATCGGAGGTATATTCTTGCCTGCAATTATTGATAAAATCAAACACACTTCTTACATACAGATTTTCATCTTCTTGATCGCCGGCCTCCTGTTTGCCGGCTCGCTCTATTTCACCGATCATAATCAGGGTCTTTATGACCGTCCCATCGCGGAAGTGAAGAGTGCGAAAGTCGAACAGACGACTGATATGGAAGATATGAACGGCAATAAAGACCGCCTTCACACACAGCAAATCACGGCTCTATTGAAGAACGGGGAGCACAAAGGGAAAACGATCCATTTAACAAATGAATACTCAATCTCTGGTGCCTATGATCAGCCTTACATGCCTGGAAATGAATTATTCGTCTCGATTGACAAGGATCAAAAGAGCCCGAAAGCATTGACCGGGTCCATTGAAGATGTGAAACGGGATAAGTACCTGATGATCATCGCTTGGGTCTTCATCCTCCTTTTACTGATTGTCGGTAAGAAACAAGGGTTGTTTTCACTGATCACCCTCGGAGTCAACGCACTGATCCTCTCGTATGCGCTTGATGTATATCTGCAATCCGAAGGGATCAGCCTGCTGCTGATATGCAGCATCGGGGTGATCATCTTCACGGTGATTTCCCTTTTATTTGTGAATGGATTCAATGAGAAGACCTATGCTGCAGTGGTGGCCACGCTGATTACCACGTTCATCACGCTTCTCATCAGTTATGCGGTCGTGAAGCTCAACGCTGGCAATGGCCTGCGCTATGAGGAGATGCAGTTTCTGACCCGTCCATATGAAATGGTCTTCATGGCAGGGATATTGGTAGGCTGCCTCGGGGCCGTGATGGATGTCGCCATCACCCTGTCGTCATCCATATACGGGCTGTACGAGAAAAATCCCGACATCTCCATCAAGGCATTGACGAAGTCCGGTTTCGAAATCGGCCGGGACATCATGGGGACGATGACCAATATCCTGTTCTTCGTCTATATCAGCGGGGCGATCCCAATGCTCATTCTTTTTTTCAAAAATGCTTCCCCGCTCGGATTCACCCTCACCATGAACCTTTCACTGGAGATGGCAAGGGCGTTGTCCGGTGGAATCGGCATCGTGCTGACGATTCCGATCGGCATCTATATTTCCATCTTTTTTGTCAAGCGAAAGAAGGCTAAATTATGACTGTACAACTGTGGCTTGCAGCCATTCTTTTCATCTTAATGGTATTGATCGGCGGAAAAAAAGGGGCACGTTCGTTTGCAGCCTTGTTCCTGAATTTCGGAGTCCTTCTCCTTACGATCATCATGATGAACGATCCGAATATGAACCCCATCATCCTGACGATTGTCGCATGTGTCCTGATCAGCTGCATATCCCTGTTCTTCATCAGCGAATTCAACATCAAGACAGTGACTGCTTTCATCTCCACGATCGTCACCACAGGGGGATTGCTCTTCTTTATCTTGATGCTGACCGATGCTGCCATGATCCAGGGATTCAGTGAGGAAGAAATCGAGGAAATCGGGGCATTCTCCCTTTTCGTCGGTGTCGATTATGTCAAAATCGGGGCTTCGATGATCATCATGAGTACGATCGGGGCGATCATCGATTTATCCATCTCGATTTCATCCCCTATGAGGGAAATCCATTATCATCATCCCGAAATTAGCCGGAAGGAATTATTCACAAGCGGGCTGAGCATCGGGAGGGACATTCTTGGGACGAGCACGAATACTCTGTTCTTCGCCTTCTTCGGCGGATACATGGCGCTATTGATCTGGTTTAAGGATTTATCCTATTCCCTCGGCGAAATCATCAACTCCAAAGTATTCAGCTCCGAGATGATCTTCATCGGTTCTGCCGGGATTGGTGTCGCCCTTGCCATTCCGATTACTTCGTGGATCACAGCTTATTTTTTGGTAAAAAGTAATAAACGCATCGATAAAAAAATGGCCAGCTCCCGGCACGATGAAGCATAACGTGCCGGGGACTGGCCAAATCTTCATGGATAGACAATCATCGAGTTCTTACAACTATCCATTATTATCTACAAAACAACAACCACTCCTCACTGCGGATCTCCCCTCATACTATGCCGCCGATCAATCTGCACATTTCTTATTTTCACAGCCCATTCCATGCCCATGATCAACACGCCCCCGATAAGAAAACACAACCATCAATAACCCCAGTCCGGCACACACCATATACATCGTGGAGTACGACGTCAGGTCGGCAATCGGCCCCATGATGACGCCTCCCATGGACACGCCGAGATCGGCGGTTGCTATGAACAGTCCAAGTAAAACATTCCGATCTGCTTTAGGCAGCACAAAGGATAGGTAGGTCGTCAGCGTCGGGTAGATCAGGGCCTGTGCAGCACCGACTCCAACAGCCGCTGCATAGAAAAAGGCGGTTCCTCCAGTGAGCGAAAAGCTGATACTCTGGACGGACAGGGCAAGAAGGAGCATCGTTCCCATGATAAACGCCGGATGCCACTTACCGTCCGACGGGATACGCTTTCTCAGCGTAAACCGTGCCAACACGACGGTCGCCGCCTGCAGCATGAGGAAGACCCCTGCACTGCCACCATCCAATTGAAGGGCGTAAAGCGGAATAAAGGTGGTGACTGCCCCGAATACAATCGACGATGCGAGCATGAGGACACTGCATTTAAATAGAAAAGAATTTTTCACTAACTGGCTGAAAGACGCCAGCACATTTCCTCCTTGTCCTTCCGTCTTCCCCATCTGTCCGTCCCAATCCGAAGATTCCATCTTGGCACTGTAGCCGGCAACCCCTGTTACGATCGCGATTCCGATCATCACCCAGCCGAAGGAATCCATCCCTCCCTGCCAGATCACGATGGCAGCCAAAGGACCAAGGATGCCGGGGATGTAGGAAAACAATGAATAAAGGGAGATCCCTTGTGACCGGTCCTTCTCAGAAAGGGCGTCAATGATGCCGATTTGCAGCGCCATCGAGAAGAAGGCCGTCGATACACCTTGCAGAATCCGCGCCAGAAAATATCCCCCTAATCCCGATACCGCGTAAATCGCCAAGGCGAATCCATTCAGGATCAGGATAATGCGCAGCACCTTGATCGGTCCGTGCTTCTGGATGATCCGTCCAGCCCATGGCCGGAAGAACATCGTAGTGAATAGATACGCCCCCATCACCAGCCCGATCGTCGTATTACTCGCTCCCCACTCTTTTCCCTGCAGCGGGATGAGCACGTTCAGGATGGCGTTGGCGCTGAAGTAAAATAGAACTAATATGTATAATCTGATAAAGGGCCATGATAAAGCTCCTCTCAATCCAGGTACCTCCTTACACGGGTAAGGTCCGTCTGCGGCGCAGCCTCCCCACTTTTTTTTACTGGTCTGCACAGGTTATCCAGCCAATATACCTTCAAAAGCTCCGGTCATCTCCTGGACGTCCTTTTTCAAAAAATCCTGGCATCCTTCCGCAAATGCTTCCACTCCATGTCTCTAAAGAGTAACCAGCGCACCAAGCAGCTTCCTTGCATAATCGGACTGCACATCCTTCAGGGACCCGGTTTCAGCGATTTCTTCAATCTGTCCTTCCCGAAAAAAAATGATCCGGTCGCAAATATAGGCGGCCGCCTGAATATCATGCGTGATGAACACGTAACTCATGCTGCGGCGATCCTTCAATTTCTGTAACAGATTCAGGATTTGTAATTGGACCGACACATCCAGCGAACTGATGGCTTCATCCAAGAGGATGTATGCCGGTTCGGTTGCGATCGCCCTTGCGATGCAGACACGCTGAACTTCTCCGCCCGACAATTCATGGGGATATCTCCCGATGTATGAAGAGGAGAGACCGACTTCTGTCAGCAACTCTTCCACCTTTTTTCTTTTTACCCGGCCCTCGAGTGGCTCCATGATCGCTTCCTCAACTGTAAAAAAAGGATTGATGGACGATTTATAGTCTTGAAATACGACGCTTACCTTCCCGGTACGGTTCTTTCTTCTGGATGCATGGAGATCATCCAGTAAAACAGTGCCGCGGTCCGGTTTCTCAATCCCGATCAGGAGCCGTCCCAATGTCGACTTGCCGCTGCCGCTCTCGCCGATGATCCCCAGACATTCGCCGGGCCGGCTTTGAAAGCTGACACCGTTCAGCACCTGCTTCGTCTCTTTTGAAAAGAGGCCGCCTTGCTTATAAGATTTGAATACATTCTCAACCTTCAGCATGTCCAACCACCCCCATTATGTTGGTAAAATGATCGCTAAGGGCCCGCCTGGTTGAAATCAGGAAGGAAGTATATTCATTCTGCGGGTGACGGAACACAACTTCAGCCGATCCTCGCTCGACGATTTCCCCGTCTTTCATCACCAATAGCTCATCGGCGATTTTCCTGACCATCGCAAGGTCATGAGAGACAAATATCATGGAACAGCCGATATTTTCCCGCAGCCTGGCGAGCTCGTTCATCACTTCATATTGGGTGATCGCATCAAGTGCGGTCGTCGGTTCGTCCGCAATGATGAGCTCAGGTTCCAGAACGAGGGCAAGGGCAATCATCACCCGCTGCAGCATCCCGCCCGACAGCTGATGGGGATACTGATTCAACACTTCTGCAGGATTCTTCAACAGGACGCTTTCGAGTGCCCGATGTAGATTACGCTCCGTTTGGGCAGCCGGCCAATTGAAATGTTCGGCGGCTGTCTGTCTCATATGAACGCCGATGACACGCGAAGGATCAAAGGCGGTCATCCCGTTCTGCATGATCATATACATCTGCCTGCCGCGTTTCTTCCTCATGGCTTCTTTTGAAAGGCGATGGATATCCTGTCCTTTAAAGAGAATCGTTCCACTCTCCTTGAGTCCCGGTTTATTCAGCCTCATCAGGGATCGGCACGTCAATGATTTCCCGCTGCCGCTTTCCCCTGCGATGGCAAGGCATGTTCCTTTTTCCACATGAAACGAACTGTCTTTCACAAGCCATTTATCCGTCTTTTCATCTTGGATGTACAGTCCGTTGACCTCCAGTAGTTTCATTTCGATTCCGCCACCTCTTTTCCGATGAATGTATAACGTGCTTTCTTCTTCAGTTGCGTTGACGGATCCAGTGCAATCTGCAAGGCATCGGAGAAGAAGTTAAATGCCATGACGATGATGATGATCGCAAGACCCGGTGCCAGCAAGAGTTCCGGACGGGTGAACATGACCTCACGCGCTTCGTTCAACATCATCCCCCATTCTGCCGTCGGTGCCTGGACCCCCAGTCCAAGAAAGGAGAAGCCCGAGATCTGCAGGATCATCGACGAAATCGAGCTGCTCGTTATCACGGCGATGTCAGCGAATGTAACCGGGATGATATGCCTGATCATGATCCCGACATGCCCTTTTCCGATCGTTCTCGCATATTTCACATAATCAGCATCCGCAAACTGGCGGACGGAGGTTCGGATGACCCGGGCGAACCAGGCCCATTTTATCGAAATGAATGCAATCAAAATATTTTCAAGGCCGACACCGAGCACCCCTATGATCGCGAGCGCCATCACATAACCAGGAAAAGAAAGCACGATGTCGCAGATCCTCATCAGAAACGCATCCACTTTCCCCCTGAAATATCCCGCAGCGAAACCGATTACAGCACCGATCAGGACAGAGGCGAATAGTGCTGCAAGCACCCATAGCACACTCGGCCGGATGCCAAAGATGATGCGCGAAAGAATGCATCGCCCCAAATGGTCATTCCCGAGGAGGTATTCCCAGGAAGTAGGGGCATAGCGCATGTTCATATTGACTTCCTCCGGGTCGTGGGGGGCGATGAAAGGTGCGAATATCCCGCTGAAGATTGTCAGTAAGATGATGACAAAAGACACCATCGCCAGCGGGTCGTTCTTTAAATTCTTCAGCCTGCTCATTTAAAGATCATTCCTTACCATTGGATTTATCGCAGCATTCAAGATATCCGATAGTGCATTGAAAACGACAAACGCCGCGGCTACAATCAGCACATATGCCTGGATGATTGGAAAATCCCTGCTTACGATTGACCTGACACTCAATGTCCCCATCCCCGGCCAAGCGAACACATTCTCTACCACGACCGTACTCCCTAAGATGATTGGGGTCGCCATACAGAAGACTGAAATCGCGACCTGCAGGGAATTGCGTAAAATACGCATGGTGATGTGCCTTTCCTTCAACCCGCAGGCCCGCCCGTACAACACGTAGTCTTTCTGCAGGTTGCTGATCATCGAACTCCGGACAACCCTGAAATAGATGCCGGCAAAGCTGATCGAAATGACGGTTACGGGCAGGAAGTAGCTTTCATACGAATTCATGCCGGTCGTCGGGAATAGATCGAGCTTCACAGAAAAGTACCAAATCAACAGCGTTGCAAGCAGGTAAGAAGGCATCGCCGTCAAGAAAAAGGAAATCCCCCTGACTGACTGATCAACCGCCTTCCCTTCCTGCAGGGCGCAAGTGACCCCGAGCAGGATGGAAAGGAGAACGATCATAAAAGAGGAAACGAGCGTCAGCTTTAACGTATTAAAAAATGCCGGTCCCAACAGTGACCAAACAGGCTGCCCCGTCACATAGGAAGTCCCGAAGTCCAATTGCAGACAGGACCACAGCCAATCCGCGTACTGGACGATAAACGGCCGGTCCATTCCGAGTTCCTCCCTCGTCTGTTCCATCAAATCCTCTGTAATGACCGGGACCCCCTGAGCCTGGAGGACGACTTTCGCCGGGTCCATCGGGGACAGATTGATCAACACGAAGGTGAAAAACGAAATGATAAAGAGCACAGGAATGGAAATCACCAGCCTTTTTACCATATAGCGAACCATATCAACACTCCTTTCCTCGGATTTACACACAATAAGGGGGAAGCCCCCTTATTTTCTAAAAGATGTTGAATTTCGCACCCGAAAAAAATAATGTGCACTGCCACAACCGGGTGACCGATTACGGCCTATCCCGGTTGAGATACCAAAATTCACAAAAACAGCCCTTATTCAAATTGCATCTTTTCAAACGGAAGTTCATACTGTGTCTGCTTGAACGACAGTTCCTTTAAATCAGCCGGTGCCACCACGGTCACGCTCCCGTTCGAGATCGGGATGAAGACCGCTTCTTCGTGGACGATGGTGAGGATATCCTTATACAAGGTTTTCTTTTTTTCTTGATCCGTCGCAGTCATCACTTCTTCGATTTTCTTGTAGAGTTGGTCCGCTTGATCTATGCCTTTCGTCGTATGAAGATAGGAAGCTTCCGATGTGAACGCAGCGATCGTACTCTGAGGATCATAGGCAAGTCCCCATGTCTGATTGAACAATAGATCATACTCTCCTGTAGATCGTCGATTCGCAATGGAATTGGATTCCTCCCCGACGATTTCAAGCTCCACTCCGATTTTCTTCAGGGAACTCTGGATGAACTCAGCTTGCGTTTTCTGTGACGAGGAATTGGTGTCATAGTATAATTCCATTGCTAAAGGCTTTCCGTCTTTTATTCGCACAGATCCTTCACTTGAAGACTTCCATCCCGCTTCTTCCAAGAGCTCCTTTGCTTTTTCCAAATCAAACCCGCGCTTCTTCAATTCAACGTCTGCATAGTTGACATTCGAGGAAAAAAGAGAGTGGGCTTCGCTTTCCGTCCCGTTCAGGATTCCTTCTGTGATCGTTTCACGGTCGATGGCATACCAAATGGCCTCACGAACAGCCTTTTCACTGACCGGATTATCCGTCCGGCTGCTATTGGCGACGATCATTTTCGTATTCATCGGATCGCTCCTCACCACTTGATAGTCACCGCCTTCTTCTAACTGATCCATCGCTTCCTTATTCAAACTGTCAGCACCGCGGTCATCGGTGAAGGCGAAATTGATTTCCCCCTTTTGAAAAGCCAGGAAGGTCGTTTCACCCGCAGGAAGAACTTTCGCTGTGATTTTCTTTATAGATGGCTCTCCATCCCAATAGTCCTTGTTCGCTTCGAACGTGGCGTATTCATCCACCTTATGTTCGTTCAACATATATGGACCGGTTCCGTTATAACCATTTACTCCATTCTTCGTTTCCCCATCCTTGAAATCATTCGGAGACAGGAATACGTACGGCCTTGTCATGGATAGCTCTACCAATGCAGGATCATACGGTTCCGATAGAACCATTTCCACAGTATGCTCGTCGACCGCATGAATGCTTTCGATTTTCGATGAAAGCTTGATCCACGAATGTTTTTCGGCATTGCTCTGCACGGCTTCAATGTTTTTCTTCACCGCCTCGGCATTGAACGGTTCCCCGTCATGAAAGGTGACACCCTCTCTGAGATGGAAGGTATACACTTTGCCATCTTCTGAAATATCCCATGACTTGGCAAGCAGAGGCTTGATGCCATCTTCCGTGTTTTCTACCAGTGACTCATATACCTTACCTTGAGCAGGCATCGATCCTGTGTAAAGATGCGGGTTCATGTCATTGATATCCTTTGCTGTCGCATATACCAGCTCACTTTTTTTGCTTAGTTCCCCTGAATCGCTTCCCGTCTTGGAGGAGCAGGCAGCCAGGACTGTCAGTAATATTAATGTCAGAGACATCAAGGCCATTCGTTTTATATTCATTTTTTTCTCTCCCTTTTTGGATTCTTCATTTATAAAGATATTTCCACATTTTGGCACATGTCCATCCCAAGTTCCCTCGTGATCCGTTCGACATCTTCACGAAAATCACGGATGACGAATGCTTCTGAAAGCTTTTCATCCTGATGGGCGTCCGCCACTTTATTTAATTTGACCTCATATGCCGCGATCAGTTTGTCGATTGCAGGGCACGTTACCTCCAGGGAGCGTGCAATCCCCTGAATGACCTTGATCCGGTAATAGTCTTCTTTCGGCATCCTTGGGATATCAAGTTCCCCTTCCCTGTTCACGAACATCTTTCTGATCGGGACGGCGGAGAAGTCGAAGTATCTGCCTTCTTCGTCCGGGGTTGAAAAAGGATCTATCAGCAAGGAGGTGTAGCGTATGTACAGTAAATATTCCTGGTGGATCGGTTCCAGTTGTTCAAATCCTTCGATATCTTGGCGAGGCAGGCTTTCAAGTCTTACCGGATAGGTATCGTCCGTCATGAATCGGAGGAGATTGAGAGGTGAGATATCGAGTCTTCCCAAGATCTCCATCATTTCCTTCCATTGAGAACGCATATCCCGGATCAGCTGCTGGGTGATCGGACCTTCCGGAAAGAGCTTATACACATATTTCGTTGGTTCACCTTCATCAAAGATAGCATGTAACGTGAACTCGTTCATAAAGAGAGGCGGATGGACGTAAAGAGAAATGTTTCTCGTCTCTGCTTCAAGCGGCGATTGTACCTGAACCAGTTCAATGCCGAGCTCCTTGCCGAGTTCGACCAGTGTTTGAACGGTTTTTGCCTCCGGCTGGCTGGATCCGATGTACAGCTTTTTCTTGACTGCCGTGGTGATGACATGGTGATCCGGTTCACCCTGCATCCAGCGTGTATCGCCGAGATACGTGGAAAAACTGATGACTTCTGCTTCCTGATTGATCGATCTCATGAAGTTTTTCACAAGAGAGTTCGACCCGAATGTGGGGGAAATCAGGATGATGCTTTTGACCTTTTTCAGTACGTCCCTTTTGATGGTTTTCAGGACCTCGATATAAGCGTCGGTCGTGACCGCCAGGACGAAGACATCCCATTCTCCTTCTATCTTTTCGAACCCCCGATATACATGGTCCGCCTTGCACTCGCCTTGCATCCTCTCATTCTTTTGATTTTGAACGGAGACACGGAGGCGGCGATGCTGCGCCTCAAGTGATTGAAAAAATGTGTTCGACCGGACAGATTGTCTCCCTGCCAGACCGATTTCACAGCCCAATCTGTTTTTTAACAACACGGCTAGCTGCACCGAAGCAGGTCCAGACCCTGCAAGTAATACGCGCTTGTTCATCGTACCCCTCCCAGGGATGCTTTCTCATAGATGAACACATCGAATATTTGATCCGGTCGGAGGACATTCTCTGCTGTGCTCCATTTCCCTTCGTCCACTTCCTCTGATGGATAATTGAACAGGGACTTAAGCCCGTTCCCATAACGCATCGAGACGACAACCCCATCACCCGTCAGATCGTACAGTTGATCGAGGATCTCATATTTCACTTCCACCGTTGAACTAAAGATGATATGCGTCACTTCATTCAATTCCCCGAGCTTATCCGCCGGCTTCTGTTCGAGCCTGATGTCAAGTTCAAGTCCCGCACCCAGCCTTTCCACTACCTGCTGCCCCAGGGAGACCGCTTCTTCATCAATGTCGATCCCGATGACCTTTGCTCCCGTACGCTTGGCGATGAGAAGCGGAGTCATCGGGAACGAACCAGACCCCACCAGGAGGACCACCGAGTCCCGCGTTACATGAAAGCGGCCGAATTCCTTATCAATGCAAGATTCAATGTTTTCAAAGTAATCGGCTTTTTCCGCATCTCCCTTTAAGAGCTTGTGGGCGCGATGTTTTTCCAAGGCGGCAACGGCTAAAGCTGAAACCTTCCTTAATTGATTCACAACGCCAGAAACGTCTTCCTGATAAAATCGTTCCCATCTTTCTACGTAACCGTCATTCAGTATGAACCCTGAATACTCGTCGACTACTTGTTCCAATGCATCAGCCTGCCCGCCTTCAGGTGTAAATCCCTCTACAGCCTGCTCGAATCTTTCCAAAAACGTATGTAGTTCTTCTTCGAATGTCTTGACTGGTTTCAATCCATTCCCTCCTGTTCCTGCTCTCGATCGATAAACGCTTTTCCTTCTGCGACGATTCCGACGGTCCCTTCGATTTTGACCATATTTACGGCATCCATATCCCATTCACAAGCTACCGCCATCTTCCCTCCAGGCTGCTTTACCCAAACCTCGATACTTCCCTTCTTTTTCCACGCAAGATAAGCACCGAGTGAAGCTGTACCCGACCCGCACCCGCGTTCCCAGATCATGCTGCCGATATCGGGTACATAAATGAGCGGGGCAAGTTCTCCTGTTTGCGGCTTGTAGACCAACACACCTACAAGCTTCCCTTCATACTCGGATCCGATCTTCCTCGCCATCGATTCTGCCTGCTGACGCATTGCTGCATCCATTTCATCCACTTCGACAACGAGGTGTACAGCCTGTTCATAGTGAATCATGGTCTTCGAAATCGGATGTCCGCCTATCCACTCCCGCTTCTCGATCCGTTCGGGAAGCGGCATCGTCAATCGGCACCAATACCGGTCCATCTCTCTTCTGACCTGACACTGTACCAACTGATCCGTCCCCGAAGCCTCAACCGTCACATCGATTGACCTTCCTTCCAGAATCCCTCTCTCATCAGCGATCAAAGCAGCCAGGGACATGCATGCATTCCCGCAGAATTCCCCTCCGGCCATCCATAATGTTGAATCGGCACACCCGGTGATCGGCTTCCCGATGAATCCCACCTGCTCTGCATGAACACTGTCATACGACATAAGCTTCGAAGCGATATGAGCGTATTCTTCCAGAGGGTGCACGGTCTTCACCAGAACGGTCATATTCTCTGTCGGATTGAACTTGATAAAATCGACTTCCTGCTTCATCTGCATCCCTCTGTATTCATTTTAATCGTAATCATTACGATTTATCTTTTAAAAAAATATGTCTGTTTCTTTAATAAAACGTAATGGTTACGATTTCCACGTCTAATATTATTCCTTTCTTCTGCACCTGTCAATTCTTTTTCCATTTCAACTCAAAGGCTGGTGTAATCACATTTTCAAGTAAATATGGGTAGATTGATAGATGTGTTCCAGCGTAAAAAGGGCAGGATGTCACAAAAACCCGCCCGACTTCTTCCTTACATAAATCATTTGTTCTTCCAGTTAAATCGTAATGATTATTATTTACAAATCGTAATCATTACGATAAACTACCTATTGAGTAAACGAAAAGGAGACATACGATGAAAAAAATAGCCATATTCATACTTATCAGTGCTTTAGTCACTTTAACCGCATGTCAAAATAAATCTGTGCCAGCTTCTTCAGATGAGAAGACTCTTTCCATCAAAACCTCCATCTATCCACTCCATTACTTTGCGGAAAGAATCGGCGGTGAGCACGTAGAAGTGAGCACTCTACTGCCTCCGGGTACAGATGCCCATACTTTCGAACCTACTACAAAGGACATGATCTCCATCGCAGAATCGGATCTTTTTATCTATAACGGCCTCGGAATGGAGTCCTATTCTAGTAAAATAGCAGAATCTCTTAAAAACGAAGAAACCATGATGCTCGAAGCGACGAAAGGGGTAGATGTAATTTCCAGCTCTCACCTTGAGGAAGAAGGGGATCACGATGAACACAGTGATGCTTCACATGAAGAAGAGGAACATGCCGAAAGCGGTGATGCTTCTCATGAAGATGAGACCCATGACGAAATAAATGACGCTTCCCACGAAGAAGAGACTCATGACGAACAAAACGACGCTTACCATGAAGAAGAGACTCATGACGAACAAAACGACGCTTCCCATGAAGAAGAGACTCATCATGAACATGAGCATGGAGATTATGACCCCCATGTTTGGCTGGACCCATCAAGAGCCGATCAGCTTGCAGCCAATATCCGGGATTCACTGATTGAATTGAAACCGGAAGAAAAGAAGACATTTGAGAGGAATTTTAAAGAATTGCAAAAAGACTTGGTCAGCCTGCATCATGAATTCATTGAGGCAGTAAGCGGGAAAGAAAATCCCGAAATCCTTGTCTCCCATGCAGCGTATGGTTATTGGGAAGATACTTACGGAATCGAACAATTGGCCGTATCCGGACTGTCCCCTACAGATGAACCTTCTCAAAAAGAATTAAAGGGAATCATCGATACAGCAAGTGAACACAAAATCAAATACGTCATTTTCGAACAAAATGTAACCCCGCGCATCGCAGAAATCGTTCAAAAGGAAATCAATGCAGAACCCCTGCAGATTCATAACCTTTCGGTGTTAACCGATGAAGACATCAAAGAAAATAAAAACTATCTATCATTGATGAAAGAGAACATTGAGACGATCGAAAAAGCACTGGAAAACGAATGAAGGAACGTGGAAAAAGGTGCCTGCCCCCTGTGCTGGGGGGCAGGCACCCTTTTTCGATTTATCCTCCCAAACCGCCTGTATGATGAATCGTTAACAAATCCGGTAGGGCTGGCGCAGGCCTGCTCCCGCTTTCAAGTGAAATAATCGTCTCTGTATTCCATCCCTTTTCTTCCATTAGGATAATACTTTCTCCCCCATCGTCTTCACGATCGCAAAATACTCCCTAATGAAATAATTCACTTTCACTAAGAAAGGTGAATGTCCCGCCAGTCCTTGGCTGTCAATACCAAGTTCATCGGCGATCATCTCCGCCCTCACCACGTGGTAGTCGCTTGTCACGATAAGGATCTTCGGATTCTTCATTCCTATCTGTTCAAGGAAGACTTCCCTCGAGTTTCTAAGATTTTCATATGTGGTGGTGGACGTTTTTTCGTAGATGATTCTATCCTCTGAAATCCCGTGTTTCATCAGGTAGAGTCCCATTGCTTCAGCTTCCGGGATCGACTCCCCTTCTCCCTGGCCGCCTGAAACCACGACTGGCAGATCCTTGTTATCCAGCAGAAATGCTTTTCCGGCTTCCAACCTTGAAACCAGGGTCTTGGATGGAGTCTCGCCTTTCAGCCCTGCACCGAGGATGACCACGACATCTATCTCTTCTGCATTGATATCATTCGACTTCTCCAATTCGAAAAGGAGATACGCTTCCACCGCGACAAAGGATAAGAGGAACAGTCCATAAACGATCATGACCATCCTGGCCGCATAAAGGCTAGGAGTTGTCCTGTACTTTTTAAAAAGAAACAAAATAATGAGGAGGACAACAACATTCACTGCGATGAACAGGACACCGAATGTCCTCCCGAAAAGAATAAATAGTAACCCGAGGATTAGGATCGGGAGTATGTAAATAGGTTTGAGATTTTTCATATACGTCCTTTCCGTCCTATCTGGAGCAGCTAACTGGATGCTCTTTATAATATCCTTATTTTACCACATCCTCTAGCAACAATAAGGAAAAATGGGACGCCGTACCTGTCCCGCTGTCTCATAAAAAGAACCTATTCCCCCACTAGTTTCCATATGAACGCGTCCAGCAAAATAACAACGAAACTATGATAAGATGGGTGTAACTTCATTCAGCTTAGGAGGTTACAACATGGTTAATAGAAGAGTGGTCGTATTGTCGGTGCTGCTGGTCATCCTGTTAGTCGGGGTATCCTTGTTATCTATTTAAGATACATAGAATAATTGATAAGACTGTAAAAATGAAGATGGGGCCAGGCTCCGGCGGGTAAAACTTTACCGTGCCGGGGGCGAGGTCCCATTCTCTTTTTTAAGCAGTCGGATCATCCCATAGACGAGCATGAATAGGGAAATCGGAATTGTGTAGAAGCCGCTTACAGGAGTTAAAAAGCCAAGAAAGAAAATCATGATGCCAATGATTAGTAAAGTGATTGCCACAGTCACCACCCCTTACCCAGTTCATAACTTTCATTAAAGAACTTCATCACTATTTCCTCTGCCATCCCTCTCACTGTTGATTATTTGTAACTTATAATATGACAGGACGATCAGGAGAAGTCCAAATGATAAAAAGATGCAGCCGGCAGCCAGAAATGCATTCATGTAACCTTCGATGACCAGATGATAGAGGCCTGTATCCGCACTTCCTCGATCCATGAGCCACCTCTCCCCGGCAGCCACACCAAATGTACCGCTCCAAAACAGCATCACGCCGCCTGTTGCGGCTGCCAGCCAGGCAATGACCGATATGCCTTGCCAGTTTTCTTTTTGCATAAGGTTCTGCCCCCGTTTCATTTGAACTCTATTGGAGATCTGCCGCGAGAGATCTTCCTCAGGCTCGAATTAAACCGAAACCAACGTAGACTGAGCCCTCTTATACTCTCTTAATCTCATTAACCTTATGAGCGATGTCCCATAGTAACCCGACAATCACTCCAAGAGAAATCGAGACAACATAGAAGCTGGTCATATCTGTATCTGTCAGCATGTTCAATGAAGTGTTCGCTGTCCATCCAGCCACTCCTCCCGCAAACGCACTGATTGCCGTCAGACTTTCTTTTTTCTTTTCTGCTTGTTCCATGTTTGACTCCCCTTTTTATATGATATTCACACTACAAATAATGTAGCATTTAAGAACCCGATTATCGTTTGTATGAGGATTCATCCGGTGTTTCCAGCTACTTTTATATTACCATAAAATGTTATTTATTTGTGAGATTTTAAAAAATGGCCAGCCCCAATATGGAAAGACGCTGCCCATGGTTTAATATTTATGTAGAATGGTTGAATACCACTGTTTATGTTCTTCGTGAACCCGGAATAAAACTATAATCACTGCTATTCCTCAATAAACAAGAAGTTCAATGCAGTAGGCAAGAATCATTCAACCCTTGAAAAACGCTATCTTCTTGACCAAGGAGTGTCCAAGACTGTCCCATAACCCCAATTTTGTCCTCTACTACGGTCAAAGATCGTACCTGGGCAAATAATTTGCGGGGTCGAAAAGCAGACATTCCATTATACGTGCCACTTTGAGCGATATTCGTTCCACATTTTGAAAATACGAGCCACTTTTATAATTTACAAGCCAGATTCCAGAAATACGTTCCACTTTTCAAAAATACAAGCAACTTGTCGAATAATCTTTGAATCAGGCACCAGCATCGCAGCTAGTAATCCACCCTTTCAATTTGTCAAAACCATTTTTAAAATTGAAAAAGGTGCCTGCCCCACTACGCCAAAGTTTTAACGCAGCAGACATCGGGCACCTATTTTCAAATTCAATCCACACTTTTCACAAGCTCTCTCATCGAATTCAACTTCGAAGTCAGCTCAAGGAACCATTCTTCATCCCCAGTAGATAGGGCCAGATCAATCAGGAACTGGATTTGTCCTTTATTTGCTATTCTGGAATCGGGCAGTTTTTTCACATCTTTCGTCAATAATGGAATGGTCGTTCTTTCGATTTCCCTGTTATCGCTGGTGATGACTTTGGCTTTCACAATGGATGATTGATGATCGAGGTTCTCGATGTACCCGATGATCAATTCGCCGTCGCGTGATGTCCCTTTTACCCAATCGCCTGTTTTTAAAATTGTTTTCATAGTTTCCACCTTCTTTTAAACTGAAATATTTTTTATTACATTTAAGTCAGATGGAAGGCCGTAACCTTCCCATGTCATTTGTCTTTTGAAATCAGATCAACGATATCTTTAATGGTGTACTGTTTTAAATAGTCGCCAAGATGCTCTTCCGCACCGAGGAAGATGTTGAACAATACATTCCGCATATTCGCCCCCACCATACACGCTTCATTCGATTCAGGACATTTCGGCTGCAGAGCGCCTTCCGATGTGAGCATGTAAATGTCGAAGAGATTCACTTCACTCAAATCCCTGGCTAAGATGAATCCGCCGCCGTTCCCTTCCTTCGACTTGATGATCCCATGCTTTTTCAACAAGCTCAGGACCTTCCGGATGCGGACGGCATGAACCCCTGCACTTTCGGCGATGGCGTCGCTCTTGGACATCCGGTCAAGCTGCAGGGCGAGATACGTTAAACTGTGAATGGCTAAAGTAAAATCACTATTCATGGATTGCCTCCTACGTTCTATCTGCACTGTAATGGTAGATGTTACAGATCAGTTAGTCAAGTCTGCCACCCCATCCTAATTTGCTTCCTTCATCAGTTCCTGATAAGAAAACGTTCGAAGCTTGCGCGGCAGGAAACTGCGGATTTCTTCATCATTATAGCCGACCTGGATCCGTTTTTCGTCCAGCATGATCGGTCTCTTCAGCATCTTCGGATTCTCCATGATGAGCTGGTACAATGACTTTAGCGGCAGGGAATCAAGATCGACGTTCAATTCCTTATACGTTTTGGAATTTTTCGAGATGATTTCTTCGGTTCCTTCCTCGGTTAGGCGCAATATCGCTTTGATCTCATCCACCGTCAGCGGCTCCGTCAAGATGTTCCGTTCCGTATATTCAATTCCATGTTCTTCAAACCAAGCTCTGGCCTTCCGGCAAGAAGTACAGCTTGGTGTAAGGTATAGTGTGACCATTTCATTCACTCCTTTGAGGCTTTCGCCATTATATATAATTCATTTTATGTTGCAATCAATTAAATGTAACAATTATTTTTACAGTTTAGTTGGTAAAAAAGGATTCTCTTTATTCAAAGTGCAGAAAAAAAGGAATGCCTTTCATACTGTAATATTAATATTTACAGATAGAAAAGTCAATACCAGTTTTTGTTTTCCAGCCGCCGGTTCCATTTGGGATTCTCAAAGATCACATAAACGTAGAGACCCAGCGCTAGTTTCTAGAAATAATAAATAGGAACCCGTCTTCCCTCAACACCCAACAAAAAAAGAGGATCCCTGATCACCCAGGCATCCCCTTTTACTTTAATTTCCCCCACTCGCACTTACACTGCCATCCACTACCTTGCCCGCTGTAAAGTCCCGTGCAAACAAACCAGTATACACAAGAACCGTACCGAGCATCACGATAAATCCGATGTAGACGCTCATCATCGTCGGCATCAGGAAGGCACCGATGATGATGGTGGATCGTGCGACAAGGTCCGCTCCGCTAAAGGATAGGTTGGAAAAGGCGGAGTAAGAGCCCCGTTTGTCGCTCGGGATCATGTTTGCCTGCTCTGTGTTGCGGATTGGGGAGTATACTAGTTCCCCCAACGTCGCAATCAGGTTGAACGCGATCAGGATGTACCATGTGTTGGCGGATGTGACGGTCACATACCCGATGCCATACAGGATGAGCCCGATCAAGAGAGCGTTCTTTTTATTCAGGCGGTCTGTGTAGCGGTTGATGATGAATGTGAAGCATACGACGAGAAGCATGTTCTCGATATTCAGGATACTCAGCATCCTTACCCCGGCGATTTCGAAGCTCCCGATGTTCACCGACTTGAATGTTTCGGCAAGTCGGATCCCGATATAGCTGTTCAGTGAGAATTCAGCTGCAAAAATGAAGGTGGATCCTGCGACCACTTTTACAAAAGCTGAATCCCGGAAGGCAATCCGGTAATTGTTGACGAGGTCGATGAATACATTATCGTGCTTTTTCTTCAGCTGGTCCTTGAACTTGTCCTCCAGCCAGATGCCATAGGCAATCGGGATGATCGTCGAAGTGAAAGTCAGCATCATGAACAATTCTGTCTTATGATTCAGATAGAGCAGTCCCCCGAGGGCCGCCCCGATCGCCATCGACAGGTTGACGAGCCAGTAATCCAAGGCGTAAACGGCTTTCCTGTTCTCAGGTGTCGTCGAATCGATGATGATCGCATGCATCGCCGGTCGGCCGAGGCTGCTGGTGATGATGAATCCTATATAAGCACCTGCAAACAGCAGGATCAAATTCTCCTCAGGAAATAAACTGATGGTCATGATGAAGAAAAACAAGGCGTTCAGCCAAGACGTTGTCAACAGTACCTTTTTCCTCGGAAAGCGGTCTGAAATATACCCGCCTACCAGGTTGATGAAAAATCCGATCACCACGGTGATGATCAGGAATGCCCCTGCCCAGATTTTATTCATTTCCTGCGCAAAGAACAGCGCCATGAACGGCATGACGGCTGATGAAACGGCACGGTTAAAGAATGACGTGATCATCCGTACTTTTATATTCCGAGGTAATTCCTTCCACTTCATGTTGTTCCCCTCCTCTATTTACTGTATAGTAAACTAGACGAATTATTTTAAAAATAGACACTTTTCAAAACGATGTCCCCTTTTAGGAGGAGAAGCACAATGGAGAACAAATTACTCACCCTTTGGAGGTATTACCCCTCAGGCAGCATCCGTGTAGAGGAAATCTCTGAAACGCTTCAGTTAAGCCACAAACAGACGACCCGGTATTTAAAAAAATGGAATGAAGAAGGATGGATTGGCTTTTCGCCCGGTCGCGGACGGGGGAATGTATCGACGCTGAAATGGAAAAAGGATGTCGAGGAAGTGTTTGAAGAAGAGGTCGTGAAGCTCATCGACCAGGAACCTGTTGAACGGATCAGCAAGTATCTGATGTACAACTGGTCGACGGACAGCAAGATGAGGCTGATGAACAAATTTCACACGAAGCTCGGGTTTGTGCAGGAAACAGAGGATAAGCTGATTGTGCCGAAGAGATATCCCTTTTTCTCCATTCACCCTTTGGAGGCAGCCGACGTCCTCAGTGCTCACTTAGCAGCAAACGTATTCAACCGGCTTGTCTCTCTTACCGAAGACGGAGATATCATCCCGGAACTCGCGCACAGCTGGGATGTTTCATCTACTAAACTGCGACTTTATTTAAAAAAGGATATCAAATTTCATGACGGATCCATATTGACGGCAAAGGATGTCATGTACTGTCTCGAGAAACTTCGGACGTATCCGCATTACCGGGATCTCTGGACACCAGTTGAAACCATTGAGGTGAAGGCCCCCCTCATCATCGACTTAGTCCACCCGGGAGGCTGCAGCTATATGCTGCCAATGCTCAGTATGATGTGTGCAAGCATCTACAAGGAAAATAAAGGCCGGATCCTTGGGACGGGCTGCTTTTCCCTGGAGGAAAATAGTGATTCAAAGACGACACTCGCTGCATTCAAAGAACACTTTCAGGAGAGGCCGCTCCTTGATGCTGTCGAGTTCGTCCAAGTACCACAGGATTTTAAGGGAATCTATCATTCTCACATCGAGCGGAGTGATTCTTCATCGGTTGAAGTCGAGAGTGATTCCGGGTTCGGCGTTGTGATCATGAATGCCAGCCCCAACCGGAATTCTGCGATCCAGAGGAAGGAAGTCCGCGATTATCTCCATTGGGTCATTGCGAAGAACCGCCACACACTTCAAGAATGCGACCCGCGGATGACACCGAATGACAAGAGCATCCTGATCGGTCATGATCATCACCTGACCATCCAAAAAGCAGAGCGACCCTCGTTTACAGAGCCAATCGTGATTCGGTGTGCCAATCACACAGCCAAGACGACAGAGTGGCTCGTTGATATGTTTGAAAAAGAGGAGATCCCGATCGAGCTCCAGTGGTTTTCCTTTGCCGACACATTGACGAAGCAGCCAAAAACATTGAATGTCGACCTATTCGTTCACGGGGAAATCTTTGAATCCAACCAGAACTTCTCATTCTATCACTTTTTGAAAAACGGTTTTTCCCCTCTCTATCATCTTTTTGCAAAAAGTGAAAAATGGAAGAATCAGCTCGAGGAATATCTTCATACACCATTCGAGAATTGGACTGCCTTGAATCTCAAAATCGAGAAAATGCTCATCGAGGAATCAATCATGATCCCTCTTTATTACGAGAAAAAGTACATCCCGTTCTCTACGGATATCATGAATATCGAATTTAAACATTTCGGGTATGTGGACTTTTCGAAGTTGTGGGTGCGTCCGGAAGTGTGAGGGGTTCGGACAATTTTGAAGGCCCATTTTGAAGGCCCGTCCCAGCGTGCGGTAACGCGTTAACGTGTGTTGGGACGGGCCTTTGTTGTAATAGCAAATTCTAGTTACGGCTTTATGAGAACTCATAGGTTACTGTAAAACCAGTGCTCTAATGGAGATAAATAGGTGGAAACTGATCGATTTTTGTTCGAAACTGTTAGATTAGAGATTCTAGGGACCGTTTCCTGATCAACCGACCATTGATTGTAACCGTGCAGAATAAAATACAAGCCACTTTTCTAATATTCAATCCAAATTCCAGATTTACGTCCCACTTGTCGAATAATCTTTACAGATCTGCATACTCTCTGTCAAAACCTTTTTAAAAACAAAACAGTGACCCCATTACAATCATGATGAAATCATCCAACGGCATTCAGGCCCCACCGTCTCTCTCAAAGTTGCCCGACTGAAGATATTACATCCGAAAACAAGGAAATTTATGTTAAAATAGTTCAAACTAATCAACTTCTTCATTAAAAGAGAGGTACGAAAATGAAGATCGTCACAACTAACATTTTATCTAAAAGTAAACTGAATGAATTCTTCACCACCCACTGGGGTAGCCCGCAGATGGTGATTTCAAGCGGGATATTCGATTGCTCGACGTTAGATGGTTTTGCCACACTAAACGAGGAAGAGCAAATCATTGGATTGATAACCTTCATAATAAAAGAAAAGGAATGTGAAATTATTTCATTAGATAGTTTAGAAGAATGCAGGGGCATTGGATTCGCCCTGCTTCAAGAAGTTGAAAATAAAGCAATTCAAAATAAATGTGCACGTGTAAAACTAATCACGACAAATGATAACTTGCAAGCATTGAAGTTCTATCAAAAGAGAGGCTTCGAATTAGTGAAGATTCATAGAAATGCTGTCGTGAAGGCAAGGAAGATAAAACCGGAAATCCCGTTGATGGGAAATGACGGGATTCCGTTAAAGGATGAAATTGAACTTGAGAAGATGTTGAGGCGTTAGAAAACGGGGCCTGACCCCCGGCACGTAAAAACTAGACCATGCAGGGGTCAGGCCCCATTGGAATTACCTCTACCTACAAAGGCAGCCCGATCACAAACCTCGCCCCTCTCCCCTTCTCACTAAACACATCAATCGTCCCCTCATGCATCAGCACCAATTGCTTCACGATCGAAAGCCCGAGGCCAAACTCACCATAAGGATTATTGGTCCGAGACAGGTCTGCTTTATAAAACCGCCGCCAAATCGATTGAATCTCTTCAGGGTCCATGCCCATTCCTGTATCTTCGATTTCGATGATGGTTTCTTCCTCGGAAGACGAGCCGCTTAACGTGATTGTCCCGCCGTTCGTGAATTGAATGCTGTTTTTCGTGATGTTGATCAGGATTTGGATGAGCCGGTCATAGTCTGCGTGTACCTTTGAAGAAGGGTCTGCAAGAATCCTGATTTCGTTCCCCTTTTCTTCAGCCTGAAAATCAAGCTGCTCCTTGATGACTTCGAACACATCAAGCAGCGGGACGGTTACTTTCGTGATCGTCACCTGATTGGAGCGGATTTTTTCATAGTCCAGGTTTTCATTCACCAGTCTGATCAGCCGCCTCGTTTCCTGGCTGACGAGACCGAAGCTCTTTTCTTTCTGTTCCTCTGGAATCATGTCGTTTCTAATTCCCTCGATGACACCGCGAATCGTCGTGAGCGGTGTTCTCAGTTCGTGCGACACATCAGCCATGAACTGCCTTCTCCGGTTCTCGAGGGCGTCGATTTCCTCTTTGGATGTCCGTAGTTTTGTTACCATATTATTGAAGTCCTCGGCAAGGTCCCCGATTTCATCGAAGTTGGAGCTTGGAACGTGAACATCGTATTGCCCCGATGACACAAGGGATGTGGCATCCCGGATCCGCTGAATTCTTTTTACGTGGAGCTTTGATAATAACAATGAGATCAACAGTGAAATCGCCAAAGACAGGAGCACGATATATAAAAGATATTTATTGATTTCAGTCAGCATTTCCCTCGTACCGCTGATCGGGGAAATCAAGATCAGCCCGCCGGCCAGTTGATCATTGATGATGCGCGGCATGATGACAAGCGATACAGCCTGGTCAAATCGTCCAAAGTCTTTCTTCAAAGGGACGGTTTCTCCGCGTTCAATTTTTTGCCATTCCTCTTTGGAAAGCTCAATCCGCGGGTACACACCGCCCCGTGAAAAGGAAACCTCCCCTTGCCGGTTGAACGTGATCAAATCGATGTTCCGTGCCTGAAGCAGGTTGCCGTATTCCTCCAGATAGAGAGGCCTTCTCGGACTCGGCCGTTCGAGGTCTGATAAAATTTTCTCCCCATACGATCGCAGTTCCGTGACCTTATTTTCGTAGACAAGATTTTCGACATAATGGGAAAACAAGGTGCCGAGGATCAAGAATGCGATGATGAGCACGCTTGTATGGCTGAGTAGCAGCTGATAAAGGTATCTAACCTTCATCGCCGGCCGCCGTCTCATCGAATTTATACCCTACGCCCCAGACCGTGTGCAGATACGGCTTCTCCTTGCTGCCGATCTTGTTGCGAAGACGCTTGATATGGACATCGACCGTCCGTTCATCCCCGTAAAAATCATATCCCCATACCCGTTCGAGAAGCTGCTCCCTCGAGAACACTTGGCGCGGATGGCGTGAAAGGTAATAGAGCAATTCAAATTCCTTTGGAGTCAGATTGGTGAGAGGGACGCCTTTCAGAAGGACTTCGCGGGTTTCCTTACTGATCTGGAAGTCAGCCGTCGACACATCCTGAGTTCCGGAAGCACTGCTTTTCTCTCCTTGATAACGGCGGGCAACAGCCCGGATCCGTGCCATCAACGCAAGCGGCGAGAAAGGCTTGGTCACATAATCGTCGGCACCGAGCTCGAGCCCGAGCACCTGATCGGATTCGCTGTCCTTCGCCGTCAGCATGATGACCGGGACCTGCGACCGCTCCTCCCTGATCTTCCTGCAAATCGTGACCCCGTCCATCCCCGGCAGCATCCAGTCCAGGATGATGACATCCCAGTCGCCTTCCTTATAACGCTTGTACCCTTCAGCCCCATCGTGGACAAACTCCCCGTGAATGCCTTCTTTTATAAAAAACATCTCCAGCATGGAGGTGACACTTTCATTGTCTTCCACTACCAGCACGTTCATCGACATCGTTCCTTTCTCGAATTTTCTTAATGGATATGTTTATCGCTCAGATGTAATTCTTTCTATTTAAATTATAGGCTTTCTTACCAGTTGATTCTAATTCATTCTATTTAAACCATAGTCGTCTTTACCGATCGATCTATTTCACTCCACCTAAATTATTAAAGATTTATATCGTGCGATTTCTATTTCACTCTACCTAAATTATAGTCGTTTTCACCAATCGATTCTATTTATTTCCTCCACTCAAAAAACCCCCGCAGCTTGGCGGGGATTCCCTGTCAGGGTAGTCCTATAATGTGTCACCTTGAGTTTCGGCTGATGATGGTTCGTCACTCTGTTCTGCATCAGGCGCAGATCCTTTAGGACCTTTTCCATGATCCCCACCGTGATGGCCTTTACCGCCTTTGTGAAAAAAGAATCCCTCTTCCTTATTGAAAGGGAAGACATCAAGTTCTTTTGATTCATCAGCATGATCTGTTTTGATTTCTTCCATCAGTTCCTTTGAGGTTTTACCTTCTGTTTCAATGCTCAGCTCTTTGGCTGCTTTTAAAATGGAAGCTTCAAAAACTTCTCGTTTCAAATCAAGATGATCTTTTCCTTCTGTGTCAATTCCAAGTTCCTTCGCCTGTTTTGCCAACGCTGCTTCTCTGACTTCTTTTGCAAGTTCTTCAAATTCCTTGCCCTCGGTTTCAATTCCAAGCTCTTTCGCTTTCTGCTTGACCAGGGTTTCCCTTATCTCTTGAGCCAGCTCCTCCCCGTCTTTTCCATCCGTTGAAATCCCCAGTTCCTTCGCTTTCTGGGAAAGCTCGGCTGCTCGGATTTCTTCCATCACAGTACGGTGTTCTTTCCCTTCAGTTTCAATCCCTAATTCCTTCGCTCTTTTTTCGAGTTCGGCTTCCCTGATCTCTTTGGCCAGTTCCCGCGAGTCCTTATCGGCGGTGTCGATTCCAAGTTCTTCTGCTTTTTCCTTCAACTGTTCCTCATCCAGATGGAATTTCCCATGTCCGCCGCCGCGATGACCAAAGACCGATTTAGTCTCCTTATCGACAACCGCTGAGTCGTTTGTGTTCGCAGTTTCCTCCTCAGCGGCGAAGGCTGGGATTGCCCCGAGGATCCCGACAGATAATGCACCTGTCAAAACATACGTGAGTGTTCTTTTCTTATTCATTTTATTTCCTCCTTTTTTGGTGTTGCAGCAATCGAATCCATTTATGTAACTGACGATGAAGTCGGGATTCAATCCCCTGCAATGTCATTATCCCCACAAGTTATTGCCAATTTATGAACAAACAGTTGCCGGTTCATTAACTTTTCAGTCTATTTTCGATGGTGTACTCCGATTTCAGTTCATCAAGCCAAACTCCATACTCCGTTTGAAGTGCCTGATCAAACAGAATGTCCTTTATTTCCTCTTTATGATCGTCAAGAACTGCTTCTTCCGCTTCTTTTTTGTCCGTCACTTTGATGATATGGTAGCCGAACTCCGTCTTGACAGGTTCACTGATTTCGCCTGCCTTCATGGCGAACGCCTTCTCCTCAAACTCCGAAACCATTTCACCTTTTGCAAAAAAGCCCAGCTCCCCGCCTGATTCCGCATTGGACGTATCGGTGGAGTATACCTTGGCAATTTCCGCAAAATCTCCGCCGTCATCAAGCTTTCCCTTCACTTCTTGTGCCGTTTCCTCATCTTCTACAAGAATATGGCTTGCTTCCACTTGCTCTTCTTGAGCGAACGAGTCTTTATTCGTTTCAAAGTATTCATATATCTGCTCATCAGAAATCGAGATTCTGCCCTCAAGCAATTTTTCCGTCAATAAAAAAGATTTGATATTCGCTTTGACAGTATCAAGACTTGCGCCGCTTGATGTTAAAGCTTCATTGAACGCGTCTTCGTCACCATATGAATCCATAATCGTCTGCAGTTCAGCTTCTATCTCACTTTCCTTGACCGTGATATCATTTTCATCACTCTCTAGCTCCACTATCTTCTCGGCAATTAGTGTCTCCAGGGCAGCCTCACCATACTGGTCCACCAGCACCGAATACAAATCATCTTTACTGATCGACTGGCTGCCCACCTTCGCCACCACTTCCTCTTTTGAAAAACCAAACGCTGCAAGCAGCGCGCCGATGACGACAATGCCTCCTACTACACTCCATAATGTGATTGACTTCTTTTTATTCACTTATCCGCTCTCCTTTAGTTTTATTTTTCCGCGCCTAGGTTTTGATGCCTGGTTTCTGGTGCCAGGCACGATTCACTCGATTTATGCCTGGCTCAATTCACTCGATTTGTGCCTGGCTCAATTCACCCGGTTTGTGCCTGGCACCGAACTCCAAGCTAATTAATTTACCATCGCATTACTAGTCAACGTCAAACTGATCGTCATTTCTTCAGCCCCGCGGAAGATGGTCAAATCAATCTCATCCCCCACCTTCAGGTCAGCGTACAACTGCCTTCTCAAATCTGCAGGACTTTCAACCGGCTGACCATTAAGCTCTGTTATTACATCGCCTTCTTTGATTCCGGCTTCGGCTGCCGCTGATTTTCCGTCAATGCTTGCGACAATTACACCTGATTCCACTTCATTAGGCAGATTCCCCAGGTAGTTGCGCGGAACATCGCCAAGGTTGGTCATTCCGATTCCGATATACGGACGCTCCACTTTCCCCGTCTCGATGATTTCATTGACGATCGGCATGAAATCTTTACTTGGAATGGCAAAACCGAGGCCTTCCACACCTGAGTTGGAAATCTTCAAGCTGTTGATTCCGATCAGCTCACCTTTCGAATTCAAGAGCGCCCCTCCGCTGTTACCCGGATTGATTGCCGCGTCCGTCTGGATGACATTCAATTCGGATTCACCTGCAGATGTTTCCACAGAAATGGTACGGTCGACTGCACTGACAATCCCTTGTGTCACGGTCCTTGAAAGATCTAGGCCGAGCGGGTTCCCAATCGCGATAACCTGTTCTCCTGCGCGCAGTGCACTGGAATCGCCGACTTCCAACAGGTTGTCCGCATATTTACCGTCGATTTTCAACACGGCTAGGTCTGTCAGGGGATCTGCACCGATCAGCTCCGCTTTGGTTTTTTGCCCGTCATAGAGGGAGACTTCGATTGTTGAAGCACCTTCAATGACATGGTTGTTGGTGATGATATAGGCATTGTCACCTTCTTTTTTAAAAAGAACGCCTGAACCTGTTCCTGCCTGACCTTCTTGTGAAGCTCCAGAGTAGCGGTTGCTTTGCTGCTGGTAATTCACGATTCCGACAATCGATTCAGAAGCGTCCTCCACGATATTCGCGACATCGCCGCCGGTCCCGTTTGAAACCGCTGTGGGTGTGATTCCTGAATCAGCCGAAGTATCTGCCTGTGCGGTATCCCCTGCCGATTGTTCGATGCTTGGCTGGGTCAGATTCTCATAGTAATCAGTGTGAGGCAATACCGTAAGTGTCAGGACCGAACCGATGATCCCTGCGCTTACAGTAGATAGAAATCCCTTTCCTTTGAATGGCTTCTTCTGCTTTGCGCTCCTTTGCATATTTTCATTATTAGCGGCTTTTGTATCGTCTGACTCTATATGTGTCATTTCTTCGTTTCGATTGTTAGGTTCGAACATTGTGATTCCTCCTCTAATTATTTTGCTCAGTTGAACTTTGCTGTTGATTTCATCTTAGAGGGAAAATATTACGAAATTATTAACAATCTATGTACAGGGTGGGAAATTTTTTTTTGCAAAAAAAGAACCGCCAAGTAAATGGTGGTTCTAAAAAATAGTATTATTATAGGGAGCTGCTGGTACAGCCGGCGTGGTGGATATGATCCGAATTGTGACAACGTACCTATCCTGTGTCCCGCCTCCGCTTATAATTTGGAAGCAGGTGGAAAAACGTGAGATTAATGAGCAAAACTCATAGATTATTCTTCTATACTCATAGAATAATTCCTAAAACTCATAGAATTTCGCGAAAAACTCATAGAATTTTGCCAAAATCTCATAGAATAATACCCGAAACTAATAAAATAAAAAGATGGCCAGGCGTTATAAGACGTATCCAGCTTATGCAGACAAAAAATTCAACACGTCAGAACTCAATTCAAGCCAAAATCACCGATATTCGCGCCTCTTTTTAAAAATACAAGCCACTTTTCAGATTTACAATCCAAATCCACAATATACAAGCCACTTTTCAAAAATACAATCCACTTGTCGAATAACCTTTGCACCTTTGCATCAGCGTCACCCAAGAGATTTCAAACCCCTCAACCAAACCCTTTAATTTGTCAAAACCATTTTTAATACCAACTTACTAAATCACACCTGGTTCCGTAACTCTCCTATTAATCCACACTAACCCTCACTTCGTCTTCAACACCCGGATCCCTCGTCGACCACACCAGAATGCCGATTCCCAGCATCAATAGCGCAATCCCCAGCCAAGAAATGACGCTCAAAAACTCTCCCACGATGAAAACGCCTAATAGCGCAGCCGTCATTGGCTCTGCCAGCGCAAGTGTGACTGCCGTTGAAGAGGAAACATGGAGCAGCCCTCTGGCGAACAGTAAGTAGGCGGCCCCGGTTGCCATGATTCCAAGATGGAGGCTTACACTCATACCTCTTAAACTCGCAATCCATGACAAATCATAGATGAAAAGGAATGGTGATAAACAGATGGCACTTAGGGTAAAGACGACGGCAACCACTGATAATGCTGGTTGGCTTTCAACTAATTCTCTGCTGACAAGCGTGTAGACGGCGAACGTTAAACCCGCACCTAAAGCTAATAATATCCCGATCGGATCGACATACACTGATCCATTATTCATGAACAGCAGTAAGCATCCCGAGATTGATAGGAACGTAGAGCACCACCAAATGAGGACCGGACGTCTTTTTAAAAAAAGCCATTCAATGACGCCGGATAAGATAGGGGCGCTTCCAATGGCCACAACTGTTCCAATCGCTACTCCTGTTAGGGTAACGGCAGTGAAAAATAGTGGTTGATAGAATGCCATACTCAGAGAAGCAAGGATGGTTGGCTTTACCGGCCAATTTAAAACGTCCAATTTACCTGCTGCCAGGACAATAACTAACAAAAAAAGCCCCCCGACTGCTAAGCGGGCAGCCCCGATGGAGATCGGATGTGCCGATTCCGGTGCAAACGCCTGGGCTGTACCAGTCGTTCCCCAGAGGATGCCGGCAAGTAAGATTAATAAAGGGCCCTTCATTCTGCTCACCTCAATAAAAAATAAAAGGAATATCTAAACTTAGTATAGAAAATCTCATTGAAATTTTCTTTACCAAGTTTGATATCCCTTTTATCCATTTTTAAGATTTCTATATTTTTGCGGGGAAACTCCCTTTTGTCTTACAAACCATCTGGTAAACGATGAAGAATTCTCAAATCCCAATTCCTCACTGATCCCCGACATGGACCATCCCGTTGAAATCAACAGATGTTCAGCTTCTTTTAAACGAAGTTCCGATATATAAGCTTTCGGGCTCTTGCCGTGTTGTTTCTTGAACCATGCCGAATAATATACTGGATGGTAGTGCTCCAATTCCGCTAATATTTCCAGCCTGATCTGCTCCTTGAAATGTTTGTGAATATAGTCAACAGAAGGTGAATGAGATTGCTGAAGTTTGGTCGTCACATATCGGGCCAAACTCATTAAAGACGTCCTATTTCCAGGACTCTCTGCTTCCTGCAACAGCAAATACCGAATCGAAGCCCACTTGTCATCCAGGCGCATATACATGCTGTTTGTATCGACCGGTAAATAGTGCACCGGGATATCTAAAATCAAAAACTCATTCCGGTCGATTGATCGGTAATGATGTTCAAACTTTGGAGGAAGATAAAAACAGTGATCCGGGTTCAGTTTTAATTCTTGCCGCTTTGTTTGGATATCCAGAGATCCCTGCAATGGAAAAAGAAACTGTCCAAACTCATGATGATGGGAATGAAACTCTTGGGAATAAGTCCTTTTCTCACAAATTACATGTTCCAGCTCACTCTACCTCCTTCCTGTTTTGAACCTCCGGGACAGGTACCGGGCTCACTTCCAAAACTGGGATAGACCCCCTGAAGTTTAGATGCCCTCGTTCACTCCTCCGCTATGATCATTTCCCTCAACTTTGTCGTTATCTCCGGAGATGTATGATAGACAGTATCATCATCGATATATACGAAACTACTCCTGTCCCCTTCATCTCCCAGCCACAAATGAATGCCATGTGTGGGCAGTTCTGACTCATACTGTACCATTACGTCATAATCCGGGACTGTAAGATCGACCTTTCCCGGTTGTTTACGAGCGGTAGTAATGGCCTTTTCAAAAATAGTCAAGGATTCCTTGTCATGAAAGGATAACATTATCTCCTCATTCATTCCTCCCAATCCTTCAGATTGTGAAATATCGACTGCTGAAATTTTTTCATCCAATAGAACCATTGTTTCTGGTCGGTCAGATTGACAAGCTGCCAGGATAATGGCAGCCGCTAAAATCAACACTACTGAAAATACAGTTTTCAAATGAATCGCCTTCCTCTTAAAGCCCGCGGGGACAGGTACCGTGGCTCATTTCGCATATTGGGTCAACGTACCTGTCCCCCTGACCCACTCACTCTTAAATTCCGCCAGCGACTGCTGACGCTTATCTCTGTCATCATTGGCGGCTTTCAACGCCACTTTATATAACTCCTCACTCAACTGCCATTTATCGATGGACCGGTCTTTTTCCCCGCCAAATAAGGCAAAGGCGACAGCTCCCATCAGATACACATTCGTGATTTCATCTATTGATGCATCGGTTGTGAATTCCTCCGGCGACATGAAGCGTGATGAACCCCACATCCTGCCCATCGCATTGATATAGGGCCTTTTGGAATAGAGATCGATGTCACAGATGAGGGTCTTCTCCATGTGAAAATCATATAGAATGCTTCCGTCATAAAAGTCGATGGCCACATATCCCTGCTCGATCACGTGGATGTGAAAGTCGAGGATATCGTTGAATAACTCAAGTCTTGTGCTGTCTGTCATCTTTAAAAATTTCTCCCTGGACAGTGGATACATTTTTCCCATGCACTCCCCGTCTGTCCATTCAAAAATGGCGGCGAATCCTCCGCCGGCTTCCTCTGCACGAATGAATTTTATCAAATGAGGGTGTGCCAAATCCTGATAAACCTGAACGGCGGCTTTGAGGCCTGCGACAGCATCTTCAGGTTTGCCTGCATATCTCGACGTCGGTGCACCGGCAAATTTTATAAAATACCTCTCATCTCCGTTCTTTACGCCGAAGCAGATATTGCCCGAATCCTGATCGTCATAAACTTTGAAGACCTCCCCATATCGCTCGATGAACGAGAAGTCAGAAGGAGACTTTAACTTGAATGGGATTTGATTGATGTACTGGATATAAAAATCCTCCAAATACCAGGACGGCACTGGATTGTCCATGCCCTCGAACCAGCCCATCACTTCCCTTGCCTGATCCTTCATGACTTCAACTTCTTCTTCACCGAAATGAATGGCCCAGGGAATGGCCGACAGCATATTGCTGCTTATGTAAAAAGCCATGAGCTTAAAGAATTTTTCAGGCGGTCTCCCATTGAAATAGCCGTTGAGCTGCCCGGTGGCGAAATGCGGACTCGCAGAAGCACTCCACACAATCCGGTTGAACTCTTCCCACGGATCACCGAAATCATGACGATTGAAATCGATGACGGAGAGCTCCTTATCAGACGAAATGACCATATTCCCAACATGATAATCACCGTGATGAAACGATTGAGGTCTCCCGCGAAGAAGATGCCTGTTTGCCTCTATGTACGCAATGATTCGGTCGCCGCCTTCAATTTTTATCGTACAGTCATTGTACTGTTTGATCTTGCCGTCCGCTTTGCGATTGAACTTTGTTTCCCAATCCTCTTGATCAACCGGTGAAGGGATCGAGTGGATTTCCCGGAGATAACAGCCCGATTTCAGACCCAGCTCATACTGTTCTGTATCGGTTAATTTAGGTAAAACCACGGCTGCATCTTCGCCCTCACACCATGAAAAGAGCGAATAGACACTATTGCCATCGTCACACATACCAAAATCAATCGGTCTCGACATCGGAATTCCGCTTGCAGCCAATTGCTTCATCATTTCGAACTCGTTCTTCTTCATTTCATACTCTGAACGATCCGCCGTCCGAAGCAGCAGCTTTTCACCCGTCTCGGTTTCTATATAGTATTTTTTGTCACTCGACCAGCCCTTGTTGATCGGTTCGATCGATTTAAATGTATAGTCCGTTTTAATATCAATCATGGCGGCACCTCCAATGAGCCATGGGGACAGGTCCCGTGACCCAGATATAAAAGACGTAAATCGGTGCCTGACCCCCGTCATGTTAAAGTATTACCGGAAAGGGGACAGGTCCTAATATACGTTTAACCCGATTTGAGATTACTAGCTTCATAAACCTAATTTTACCAGCAGATGATTCCTAAAGATATAGGGGGACCATAAATCGCACATCTTTTAGGGGATTATTTTTTACGAACAAAAACTCAGTCATTTGAACTGAGTCAAAGTGTGATGTTATTAGCTAAAGCCCCAATCAAATGATAATCATGTTGAAATTCAATGTGAAACTTATACAATACGTTTCTTCAAATGGCTATAGATACACTTTTTTCAATTTGAACGTGATTAAAATCATTTTTCTTGCCGGGTGCTGCTACCTGACTCTTCCAATCACGAAATCACATAATATGGACGCATCATCTCATAATCCTCATGTTCAAGTATATGACAATGCCATACGTACAAGCCTGAATAAGGTCCGAATGGGATGATTATGCGGGTAATTTCTTTCGGGTTTGCCCGAACGGTATCTTTCCATCCCTGCTCATTTGGCTCAGGGGGCCGACGTGGACCAGTCGGTACGATTTTCCCTTCTTCTTCATACTTTCCTTCATCAAATGGCTGCCGATCAAGAACTTGGAACCGAACCATGTGTAAGTGAATCGGGTGTGTGGCATGTGTAACATTTATAAAACTCCAAACTTCCACGCTCCACAGACGCGGATTTTCAGAAATGGGTTCTACCCATAATCGATCATTTAATAAGTGGATAGAACGCCCATAAGAATCGGGTCGGGTATTCAGCAGTAGTTTTCTTGCTTTATTGCTATGCTTTTCTTCTAACTTTGGGATTTGGGTTAACTGGGTGGGTATGCTGCTGGCATGATGGATTGACACTTTAGAACTGACTCGGATTTGCATAACAGAACCTGCCGTCAGGGGATCTGGCTTGCTGCCTTGAGGGAATGGGGATTCGGCATCGTTCAAGATCGTAATGACTTCTCCAGTAGAAGAACTAAAATCCACCAATACATCCGCTCTCTCCGCAGGTGCCAGAAGGAGGCTTGAAACTTCGACAGGCGACGCCAACAGTCCTTGATCCGTTCCGATTTGAATAAATGGGGAACCATTTGAAAGAGATAATCGATAAAACCGGGCATTCGAGCCATTTAATATTCTAAAGCGATACAGGCGGGGTTCCACTTCAATATATGGCCATACTTTCCCGTTCACCAAAATGGTTTCAGCAAAAAAATCCGGGAGAACGGAAGGATGAACGCCAGGTACTGGTACTTCTGGCTGGGAAGGGTAGAGGAGACTGCCATCTGAATGAAAGGAACGATCTTGAATGATCATAGGAATTTCGAACGGGTGTTTTGGCAGGGCAAGGCATTGTTCTTCTTCATCCTGGATAATATACATCCCCGTTAAACCAGCATAAATGTTTAAGCGGGTGATACCCATTGCGTGATCATGGTACCAAAGAGTTGTTGCTTTCTGTTGGTTGGGATAGGTATAGATCTTATTCATGAAATATGATCCAACTTCTTTGAATCCCCTTGTGAACCATGCCTCAGGGTAACCATCACTTGTATCAGGGGTCACACCTCCGTGGAGATGGACGACGGTCCGCACTTCTGGTTTGTCTTTTTCAGCACCGTGTACCGTCGTATCGATCGGAAGGAAGTGCTTTAGTGGAAGTTCATTTTTCCACAAAACGTGGATTGGCTGATTTCTCCATACTCGAAATGTCGGACCAGGATACTCACCATTGTATCCCCAGATTTTCGTTGGTGGTAAATCCCGGTGAAGCTTTTTCATTGTCTGGATCATGTTCACTTCATAATAAGGGCGATTGTTTAGGAACGCAGTCGGTTGAATCTGTTTCATAATCGGCAGTGGATCCACAAATTTTTCAAGCACGCACATCCCTCCCCTTTGTAAAAATCGATCACATGCTATTACATACTATTCTTAGGTTTCACTCGTTATCCCGCAATTTCATTCTTGGATTTTTTGAAAAATCGGGATCTGACCCCAGGCACCCTGGATCATACCGTCAAACAGAAAACATCCGAAACTCAGGACAAACCTGATTGATCTTCAACAAAAGCTCACTTATTAATAGAATCAGCCCTGAAATTTATATTCCTTTTACTAAAAGAGAAGTTGAGAAGAGAGATAAAAAGGGAGGCAGATATAAACATAAAGTATGTGTTGAAATTAAAGTATTGATTATTAACATGTATAGACATAAATGAAGTAATGCTCTCTATATATTCCCGGTCTATAAACCCAAAATCATTTTTGTACGTTTCAGCCAAAACATGTTTATATTCTTGAAAGGAGTTCATTTGATAGAAAATTGAAATCACCAAATATATGAATGTGGCAGCAATACCAACCTTAAATACAACCGGTTCAACCGCAAAATTGTTGAATATTTTAGTCCATACAAACACTAAACAGCAAAACAAAATAACGATAACCCCCACAAATAAAATGGCCGGGTTGCCATTCCCTGAGGTTTGACCAGGATCTGGATTCATACGATTACATATCCAAAAGATCAGTGCCGCTATGATACTTATTCCTATTATGAAAATCATTTCTTTTTTTATAAAAATACCCCCACTTCCCCTTTTAATGGTGAGCCGCGGGACCAGTCTAGAGAATCGTTAAATAAGTATTGTTCGAAGGCCCATTGTTACAGTTTAAACATGAACCGGCAAATAAATCTCCACTTCCTCCTCACCATTTTCCATCGGATGATACGTCTCAACAATATATGTGTCCAGATTTCTTTTATATCCATTGCTACCTGCCCATTTCAATAATTCGGTATGCAGGCTGCCAATCTGTTGGATGTTCCCTCTCGTTGTCACATACTCTTCGTTTAATTCAATAAAATCCATTCCGCTTGGCACTTCAGTAGGGGTCCCACTAACAGTCATCCCCACATAATAGCTCCCTTCAAGATGATGTTCATCTTTTTTTGGTTCAAAAATGGCGATTTCAGTACCGGCAAGATTATCAATTTCGGCTGCCCTCTCCATAAAGTGCTGGGCGGCTTTCGGAACCTCTGTGCCAAAATCTGAGAAAGCTCCATTGTCTTTTATGCCTATTAATCTAAAATGTTTGTTGATTTTTTTACATTCCATATCATTCTACCCCTTTAGAAGTTGATTCACCTAGAACATTTACTTCCTATATTGATGTTAATAGTACAACCTTTTCTGACTACTCAGGTCCATTTACTTACCACCTTTTTGAAATGAATTATCAGTTTTTTTGCTATTGTTCACATAACATTAAATTTAATTGAGCACCCCTTTATGAATTCCTCTAAAACTTGTATAAACCTAGTTAAACTTACCGCTCAATGCAAATTCCCATTCTTCCTCAATATCACTATCATGATACATGAAGTTGCCCAGTTTCCAATGATCTTCCATTGGAGCAAACCACAATCTAACGTTCTCTTTTACTTTCCTTTCCCCATTTTCCATGAATACTAAATTAACACTTCCAATGGGATACGTATCATCCAAGTCAATACGCAATTGATTGTATTCTGCAAGGTAAATGCCCTGCTCTCTTAAATCTGTTACTCGTTTGATCCATTTCTTTTTAGCATCTTCATATGAAATGTCCGGCTCTAAATCTGATGCTTTATCAAAATAATAAATACGTTCAAACGCTTCTTCATAATTTTGATTGATCACATTTTCCAGAACGCCTTCAGCAGCTCTTCTTGATTGATTTTCATCTATGAGGCCAGGAACATATATAAACGCGAATAAACTGATGATAATTACTGAAATGACAATAGCTTTCACATTCTTCATTTCGTCACCCTTTTACATTGTGATGTATAAATTTCATTAAAAATCAGAGTCACATGAAGACAAAAGACATGGCAACAGCTGCAACAATATAAAAGTAACCAATTTTATATTGTTTATCCTTAACTTGTTCAATTCCCATTAGTAAAAACATAACGAATAAGTAGGAGAAAAAAATATATATAGGTATCCGAACATCTTCAATAAAAAAATGAGTGAAACCCATTCCTATGCCAATAAAGGCGAGGATTAAATTCACCTTTTTTAGTATATTCAACTTAGTTCCCCTCTTATGAAACGATGTGACGGGTAAAAACGGGCCATGGCACCTGTCCCCTCGACCCACATGACCCACCAAAAATATCTACCCCTTTATTATCGAGTACACCTTTAAGTCTTTATGTTCCCCTTTAACATACATTACCTTTCTACTGATACCTTCAAAAGACATACCTGCCTTTTCCATCACACGCTCTGAACCCTTGTTTTCTAAAAAGCATCTCGCCTGAATACGGACTAAGTCCATACTTTCGAAACCAAAAGAAATGATTGCCCTTGCTGCTTCAGTGATGAGCCCTTTGCCCCAGCTTTCTTTAGATAGGACATATCCTATTTCAGCACTATTGTGTTCCGGCTGCCACCAGACAAAGTGAACGGTTCCAATGAATCTGCCGTTCTCTTTAAGCTCAATCCCCCATGGAGCCTCGTATCGAGGTAAAAACGTATGTATAAACTCACTTGTATCTGATATTGAAGAATGAGTATCCCACGTTACATATCTCGTTACTTCTTCATCTGAAGCATATTTATACATATCTTCTGCATCATCTAAAGTGATTTTTCTAAGGATGAGACGTTCCGTTTCTATTTTAGGTACATCAGCTAATTTTTCTATCATGTTTATAACTCCACCACTCTACAAAATTTTAAAACAGCACCGTTTCAAGGGTCAGTCACCGAAATACTTGGCATTAGACTGCCCTCCTTTTATCCTTAGGCAGCAAAATAGTAAAAGTCGTCCCGACACCCAACTCACTATCCACAAGGATCTCGCCCTTCATCCGTTCGACAATCTGATAGCAGACCGTCAGCCCAAGGCCCGTCCCTTTCTCTTTTGTCGAATAATAAGGTCTGCCTAATGTTTCGAGTTGTTCTTTAGGCATGCCGGCGCCATTATCTTTAATGGTGATCATAGCCTGGCCATCTTTATGTTCAGTGGCTGAAACTGTTATTTCGCCGTTTTCTTTTACCGCTTCGATACCATTTTTAAGAATGTTGATCAATACTTGCTTTAGTTCAAAGCTCAATCCTTTGATTCTCAGGTTCTCTTCAATGTCTTTCTTGATTTCAATACTGTTCATGACCGCATAAGACGACATCACGTCAATGGATTCATGAATGGCGTCGGTCAAACTGAACACTTCATATTCATCGGTTTGCGGCTTGGCGAGGGAAAGATATTGATTGATGACTTCTTGTGCGCGGTCGAGTTCCTGGATTGATATATTAATGAAGCTCTTCTGTTCCTTCGATAAGCTATCACCCTGTAGGAGCTGCATGAATCCCCTTACCGTCGTCATTGGATTTCGGATTTCATGTGCGACGGATGCCGCTAACTGACTGACGACATTAAATTTCTCAGCTTTTATCAGCTCTTTTTTCATCCGTATTTGTTCCAGTCTATTTTCAATCAGATAGATGATCAGTACCAATGTAATCCATATGACCATTGTGGAGCTTACCACTAAAGGGAGCTGCTCTGTTTCATTTTTATAAAGTAAAAAAAGGGATCTTGTAACCGGGACGAAAAGATAGAAAAGGGAAATCAAGAGAACTTTGTTCTTCCATTTAAACCTTCTATACCATTTGGATATGGGGATGAGCAGCAGACAATAGATCGTATAATTTACAAGTAGGTTGAGGAATACATGATTGGTGACGAAGCCGATGGAAAGCATCGCGAAAAACGCAGCAAATCCCACTCTCCTGCCGCCATAGATAAATGCAATGATGATGGGAATCACTTTGAAATCGTAAACATAACCGCTTGAGTACACAACGGGGAACAGCATGGTAAACCCTAATATCACAATATTCATTACAAGAAACTTCAGGTTGAATCGTTTCGTACCCCATCCCGATTCACTGGTGAACATCTGAAACAGCAGGATCGTAAACAATATAAATACCACATGTAAAACTAAATGATGGATGGTCTCTAACATACAAGATCTCCTTTAGGACAAAAGCAGGATTTTTATCATCTATCTACTTCTTCGACATTTTTCTTGAATATCCTTTTCATATCTAAAATCAGGGCCCGGTCCACTGCACGGTGAAGCATTAACGTACCAGGGGTCAGGCCCTGTTTTTTAAATCATAGAAGATTGGTAGGAAAAGTAGTTCAGAAATCAGTAGTACCTAATTTCGGAACCATGTACAATAGAGATAGAGTCAGGCACCTATTTGAACAACAGCAATTTTCTTATGAGAAAGGAAGTTTAGTAAAATGGGAACTTATGAAAAAATCACAGTACAAACGACCGTTCAAGCACCGGTAGAAAAGGTTTGGGAATACTGGACAGAACCAAACCATATCACAAAATGGAATGCAGCTTCCGATGACTGGCACACACCCATTGCCGAGAATGATTTACGGATAGGCGGGAAATTCCTTTCCAGGATGGAAGCGAAAGATGGCAGCTTCGGTTTCGATTTTGGAGGCACGTATGATGAGGTCAAGGTGAACGAAGTCATCGCCTATTCAATGAGTGATGGCAGAACCGCCACCATCACGTTTAAAGGCCAAGGTAACGAAACTGAAATCGTAGAAACGTTTGATGCAGACTCCGAGAACCCGGTTGACATGCAGCGCCAGGGATGGCAGGCCATTCTGGATCGTTTTAAGAGATATGTAGAGGGGACGGCTGCTTAGATCAGGGGCGTTCTCTGCAAAAATCAGGGCCTGATGACCCGTGGGACAGAAAAGCCTTAACGTAACGAGGTCAGGCCCCAGTCTTCAAAATTTTTAAATATTACTATTTGGTTCGACCGATCGTGGCATTTTTTCATAAGCAGAAAAGAAATTTGCATCATCATATTTGTTTTGTTTCATTATTCATACATCTCCTATATAGTAAGATAGCCTCCTAAAATGAATACCACATCTATTTCAGGAGGCTATTCATTTCCGTCTTACCATCCCATTCACCTCATTTTTTGACAATAATTATAATAACACTATACGTGTTAAACTAAACTCCGTTTGTTAAATTACAGACCTTCATAAACACTTTATCTAACTTTCACATAGATATCCAATTCAAGATATTCTCTTTTTAACAGGTACAAATAAATCGACCTTACATTTCCCTTCAGGATCTTCAGCAGGATTATTCAGATTAAATTCAAGAGAAAATCTTGTGTCATCTGCATCGTAATCACTTTTTGGCAGCCATTGTCCAAACATATATTGATAAGCAACATTCAACTTATCGGGCGTATCATTAAATGGATACAAAGCATACTGCCCGCCTTCTATCTTTTTGAATTGCATTTCATCATGTTTCTCTTTATCAAAACTTCAGGAATTGTAACGCACGCATCGTGCCGACAATCATCGGTTTTAACTAAATCCGGATTATCCAGGGATACTCCAATAAATGATTGCTGAGGTGGAATAATTTCATTCTTAAATGCCCAATGAATCAATTTGCCCCAATGGTCTTGTCGTTCGAAATAACTTCCAAGACGCCTAATAAAAGCTACTTCATATTCAGGTAAAGTATTTATTGTAATATTCATTTTCATCTTCTCCCAAAATGGAAATCATTTCATTATTACAAATATCTCTACAAATTGTTTAATTCCTTCTTTAGCCTTCCATCCCTATTGCTGAAGATCGTTACGCTTAAGAGTAACAAAAAAATAATTTTAAGATTCAATTAATAACACGGTTTATTTATAATAAGGTGTAAGAATCACATATTTAGAAGTCTCTTATTATAATCAGAAAGGTGATACTAAAATGGAAAACTTTTATCTGTTTGTCCTTATGTGTATTTTTCTCATTATTTTACCCGGTCCCGATACTGCTATTGCTACAAAAAATACTCTCACTGTTGGAAGAAGCGGCGGTCTTAAAACAGCGTTAGGTACTTGCTGCGCCCTTCTTATCCATACTTCCGCTGCTGTACTGGGACTTTCAGCAATCATTGTTAAATCCGCGTTCTTATTTTCTGTTTTCAAATATGTCGGTGCGGTTTACTTAATTTATTTGGGTTTTAAAACATTATGGTCTTTGAGGAAAAAAGAAGACGCGGCAAGCGTTGAGATGAATACAAAAAAACAATTTAAAAACACATCTTGTTTTAAACAAGGGTTTCTCACCAATATCCTGAATCCTAAAGTAGCTGTCTTTTTCTTAACCTTTTTGCCTCAATTTGTGGACGCTGGAAGCAATAGCTTTATACCGTTTCTGATAATGGGGATTACTTATACTGTATTGACCTCCATATGGTTTTTACTTTATGTCTATTTAATAAATCAGATTAGTGCTTTTATGAAAAAACCTAAAGCACAAAATATGATTGAAGGAATCACAGGTACTATTCTGATCGGTTTTGGTATAAAACTGGCTTTGGAAAAGTCCCATAATTAAAATAAAGGGTGATACATATTAGTCATGACTAATATGTATCACCCTTGTAATTTTTGTTCAACGATCTCGCCTGATCTTGCGTGGTCCCTAACGCCTGCAGTCAAAATAGATCCTCATCCTGACCACTAATACTCTCCCCCCTCGTTTTATGGACTCTATAAATGAAAAGTGTGAATAACATGAAGTTTCATCATTATTTAAACTTGGTTGTGTAAATGGAGATAAGTTTTTTCCCATTCCTGGAGGATTAACTTTAATGAGCAGGAACAGTCATTCTTGCAGACAGATCGTCGGGTTGCCTGGATTGCATGGAAGGAAAAAGAACTCATATCCGGGATCCTTTAATTTCCGTTCAGGTTGAGGCTATGGTGATGTTGATTAGGTTCATAAACTAGTGTGTTTACATGAGTTAACGCTTTAAGAAACTTGTTCACTCCTGAAGTTCTACGAATATATTTTCCAACGTAACTAATAACCTATCACACGTCCCCTATCTCATTTTTTTGAACCAAGTCTTCAATATCTCATTCTCTCTTTCTAATGATATCCCCGCTTTTCGTTCTGTACCTCCTCTCGCCTTCTCCCATTGATATACATCATGAATAGTATCTTCTAGTGGTCGGAAGGAAAGTCCGGCGCCCACAGCTTTTTCTATGCTGATGTCAAACGAGCCTTTCCATGGTTCTGTTTCTCCGTCTAGCGGGAAGTGTTCAGGAACCCATAGTGGCATTTCCGTCCATGGCTGTATGTTATGATCCAGCACAAATTCTTCACCTGTCCATACAAATCTGGCATTGCTTTTTGTAGCTGCTTTACATGTATTCAAAAGCTCTTCCATCGTCAATTCATAATCAGGACCTGTAGTATTGAACAAACCAGCTTTTCTTTTCTCCGCCATATCGAACACCCAAGCTGCTATGTCCTTAACGTCGATCAATTGAATGGGACGATCCGGACGTCCCGGCGCCATTATATTTCCACCTTCTGCGACTCGTTGAACCCAATAAGGAAGCCTGTCCGTATAGTCAAAGGGTCCAACAAGCTGACCTGCCCTGATATGCAGCACCCGCCCCGGCCAATTTTTCTCTGCTTCAGCTTCGCATAGCACTTTCAATGCGCCATAATATTCATAAGGAGAGATTTTTCCTTCCTCAACATCTTTCAATCGATCATGCGGCATGGACTGTACATGATAGTCTTCCGCGATATTGGGAGAAATCCAATCTTTATAAACAGAGATGCTTGAAATGTACGTATAATGTTCGACTCTATCTCCGAGGACAGCCGCTATTTTGTTTATTTGGTGCGGAGCGAATCCACATGTGTCCATGACGACATCCCATTTCCTGTTTTTGAGCTGTGATACATCACCATCTCTATCACCGAACAGTTGTTCCACTCCAAGAAACGCTTCTTTATTGTTCCCGCGGTTGAATATAGTGAGGTCATGCCCTCTATTCAACCCTTCTTCCACCATTGCTTTACCTAAAAAACGAGTACCTCCCAGTATTAGAACCTTCATACTTTTCCCCCGTTCTGGAATAGCCTGCATTAAATACATTCATTAACTTTAACGTTTTTCCTTCTTAAAAAGATACTGAAGTATGAAAAAAAGATGGGAATGTTGTGAACACATTGTACCTATTATTGAATAATTTTATCCACTATCTCGCGATCACAAAAATCAGAAAGATTGGGACGTTTCTTTTCCTTCCAAAGCAAGTGAACCGTCCAGATGCTTTCAACCAACTCAACTCTCCGCCCTCCAGGCTAAAGATTCGGCTTTATCTTGATCAAAAATAAGTAGCGACTGCTCTTTTAGCAATCGCCCCTATTCTTAAATACTTGAATTTGGAATCGGCTTACTACAGCATCATTTATACCGAAGCATACCTTGGTTCATAAAGATTGCTTTACCACATGTTTTCTTGTAAAAAAGAAGAGCAGCAGCGCAACCATCATTTCTGCAAGCGGGAGTGCAAGCCAGACACCAGTGATGCCTGCGAGTTTTGGCAGCCCCCATAGCAGAATCAAGATGAAAACAAAACTTCTTAATAGAATGATGATGATCGATGGACGGATTTCACCAATGGACTGAAAATAAGTCATATAAACGAAATTAAAACCAAGGAAAAGATAACCGATGAAAAACAACCGAATCCCCTGTACTGCCAACTTTCGAACTTCTTCCGATTCCAGTCCAAAGAACGAAACAAGCAAAGGAGCAGCAACCAGCCCGACGATAAGAAGAATTACGCCTAGTGTGAATGCAGCCTTCTCACCAATCATCACACTCTCTTTGATGCGCATTTTTTCTTTTGCGCCGTGATAGTAGCTGATCATCGGCTGCAGTGCTGACTCAATACCAAAGAACGATAAGAACATGAAGCCGTGCAAATAATTGATGACCGAAAATGCGGCGACTCCTTCCGTACCAAGCAAACCGACAATCGCCAAGTTGTAACCGGCAACGAAGACAAGGGTTCCTGCTTCTGCAAGGAAGCTTGGGAATCCAACAGAGAAAAGGCTGCCGAGCGTGTTCCATGACCATTGGAAGGAAAGTTTCCGCAAATTGGTATGCTTTTTTAAGAAGTGGAGCAAGAGAACGAGTAACCCGACCAAGCTTGCGAGGACGGTGGCTAGTCCAGCGCCAAAAACACCTAGCTCCAAGATAAAAATCATATAGTAGTTCAACCCAATATTGACAATTGCAGTCACGCCGAGGGCAACCATCGATAAAACCGGACTGCCATCATTTCGCACGAAAATGCTAAGCATCTGCTGTAAAGAAATCAGCCAGCCGAGCAGGAACAGTACCGTCAAATAGTCGACGGTATGGGAAAAAGTGTCGGCGTTTGCTCCAAGTACATTCGCAATTATCTCTACGTTGAAATAACCAATGACTCCGATGGTGAACAAAATCACCAATGTACTGACAACAGCCAGTGAAAAAACACTTCTTGCCTTATCCATATCTTCCTCTCCGATATGAATCGAATAGATTGTTCCCCCACCGATACCGATCCACAGCGCGATCGAGAATATCAGTGAGAACACCGGCATAGCAAGGTTGATGCCCGCAAGCCCTTCTGCTCCAACCCCGTTACCGACAAAAACTCCATCAATCAGGATGTTCACTGACATGAGCATCATTCCTAATAAAGATGGAAAAAAATATTGAAAAAATACTTTTTTTACTGGTTGATGTATTAAACCTTCATGTGTTCCATTCATTTGTGATTCCTCCTGCAACTTCTTACAAGAGAAAGTATAAACGTTCAAGCTACTTGAAGGTCAATCTTTAATATTCACCGGAATTTGAATCCAAGTCACATAAGCTGTTTCGCTCTGGATGACCGACTCATCGAGCATCGCAATTTCGATAGGAGCCCCGCTTATGCAATAGCCACCTTGCTGAATCTGTTTTAAGACAGAAAAATAACTGAATTTGATCGTTTCATATGGTCCACGATGTGGATAACATGCGTACGTTCCCGCATCCAAATATGATGTCTCTACACCTTTCTTCTCATGATGAAGCAATTCAAAGACAGCACGATATTTTACAGGACCTTCCTTATAGAGACTATCTGTCTCGACGATAGTCCCAAAATCACCAGTGAAAAATCCGTCGTAACCGACTCCGGCTGATGAAAGCTCCTCTAGGTCCTTTAAATACAAAGCATTCGATTCTTTCTTCAAATCAATCGGTGCATCATTATATAAATAAGAAACTGCGCGTTCCGGAAGCCAACGATACGTCAACGAAGGGTTTGCGCGAAGAGATAGACCCTCTTCGATCGTCGCGATTTTGTTTTTGATTTTTTCGGATACCTTCTTCAATCTCTCCATTTCTTCTTCCACTTCACCAAGCTTACGTTCTAACAGACCTTTCGTATTCTCAGGGGTCCGCTCCTCTAGCTGCTGCTGGATATCCTTTATGGAAAATCCGTTTTTCTTCAGGAAGATGATTGTATCGAGTACTACAAATTGTTCAATGCTATAGTAACGGTATCTGGTGTCCGTATCTGTATATTTAGGTTGGAAAAGACCGATCTCATCATAATAACGAAGCGTCGAGGGTGAGAGTTGGAATAGGTTTGCCACTTCTCCGACGCGGAACCGCTGCTTCATTCGAATACCACCTTTTTCATTTCCACAATGATTTATTTTACTATTATACCTTTCTTATTCATTTTTCCTTATAATCGGAATTGCTTTAAAAGCGATACAATTTATTAAAAGTCAACATTATGTTAATAATAATCCAGTTTTCGTATTTCTCCACTGGGAAACGCAAGGGAGGGGTTCGTGTGCTTCCGTAACAAAAAAACGTCCCCGCGCTCCCTCGAAAATCCCCTTAGTTTGTACACTTTTCACACAATCAATATCTCATCAGATCGCTCAATTTATACCCCATAGCCGTTGAACATTCACTAATTCCTTTTCTTTGAATTCCATTCGATAAATATCAGGTTTTGAAGTTCTATGTAAAAAATTCAAGGCATAAGTGCTACACCAATGTACATGTCTCCTCGGATCTCCATCATGGTAAAGCCGGAGATCTTCGCGATTTCCTTTTACACACATCCCACCACTTGTATGCATTCAAAGGATTGTTGCCCGCTTCTCCCTCCACATGCCGAGGGGCTGGCCCCAACCTTCTATAATAATGACATAGCTCATGACCTTGACAAGGACTATCTTGATGCTTCCTTTTAACATAGTACTTTTTTAGGTTAGAATATTATTTAAAGTGGTGGTGGAATCCTGTTTTAAAAGAAAGGAGATAACATCATGAATCTTGATTTATCAAAGGTAACTTATAGAAAAGCAACAGAGGAAGATGCAGAAGAAATAAAACGTATTGCGGAAGAGGTTATCATAAAAAATTACACACCATTCTTGGGTGCTGATAATACGAGAGCCTACATTGAAAGCGGAGAATCATCCAAAGAAATAGATGAGAATATCGAAAATTTGATTGTTGCAGAATATGAAGACGCTATTATAGGTTTAGCCATTTTGAAAGAAGATTTATTGCATTTGATGATGGTGAAGCATAATTATCAAGGTTATGGTCTTGGAGGAGTTCTTCTTAAGTACGTGGAAAAAGAATTATTTAAGAATCATGACTCAATAAAACTGGAGACTTTTGAAGACAACGCAAGTACTATTGAATTTTACAAGAAAAATAATTGGAAAATAGTCGAGAAAGAATTCTCTGGATTTATTAATGGATATATTATTAAATTCAATAAACAAAAAAGAAACTTTTAATGTCTTTATTCTCACACTCACTCCACCTTCCCTAAAAAGCAAAGGAGCTGTCGCCTCGACAACTCCTTTTTTTACATTAGCCCGCTGGAGTTGGCGACCTGTCATTTTGCAAAGGTTATACCTAAACAAATTGTGTAATCAGCTGGTTAAATTTATCACGTTCTTCCCAGAATGGTCCATGACCACTATATTGAAACGGGACAAGCTGGGAATTTCTAATGTTCTGGTTTAGCTCGTGAGCCTGTGCAAAAGGAATAACTTTATCGTGTATGCCGTGAATGATTAAAGTAGGTACATTAATTTTTGGAAGATCAGCATGCAGCTTCTCATCCCTCAATGTAATAATAATCGCTGCGGTCGACCAACTGGCTGCTTCTAATCCCATTTGTAAAAACCAGTCCGAGAATGGTTTAGTAATATATTGAAAGAAAAAGGTATCTGTCACTCCCTGCATCATTTTTGGACGGTCATTTAAAGTTCCCGTAAGAAGTTCATCAGCCGTTTCTGGTGTAAATCCAGTCGGAGCGGCCGCATCAATAAGAACAAGCTTTGAAACCCCAAAACCGTTGTGACGGGACATGTAACGAATGGCGATAGCCCCGCCGGTAGAGTGACCCGCGAGAGTAAAATCGTCTAATTGAAGGGTACCTACTATGGTGCGGATATCATCTGCAAGTCTGTTAAACGTATAGCCGCTCATTGGTTTATCCGATTTACCAAAGCCCCTCCAGTCTATACCAATACAGCGGTAGCCCAAAGCAGGAAGTACATTGAACTGATATTCAAACTGTTTATGGCTTAACGGCCACCCATGCAAAAACACGATGGTCTTATCTCCCCCCGGGTTAATATCTTCAACATATAAATCCACTCCCGGTTCTACAGTAACAAAATATCCCATGCTTACGCCTCCGTGTCTAATATGGTTTCAACATAAGATATTCATTTTGGTAAGTATACATGAGTACTTTTCCCTGTTGAGGTCCATAGTGGGGGCTATTGGAAATAATAATGGCCTGCGCACCGAAATTAGGGCATGAGTCCCTGCACAGTAAAACTTCAGTGGCGGTGGCCCGGCCCCATCTGATTTTCAACTTGCAAAGAACATAAAAAAACTGAGAATCAGATCTCTGGTTCTCAGCCCTTCTATTCATTTCCACTCTTCCCCATGCTCCCGAACAAACGCAATATCCTTCTCATAATGCTCAACATGCCCTTCATCGATCATCTTTTGAAAAGCAGCATCGCCTTCTCCAGCTTTTCGTTTCATCGTTTTACACAGTCCTTCCAACCGTAATAAAACCATGGCTACAAAATCCCCTTCCATCTCCCTGCCGTAAGCTTCAAAGAACAATTGCACTCGTCGTTTGATCCGCTCGGCATCTTTGTCAGATTGATAGAGGACTTCCTCCCCCTCCTCAGAATGATGATGCCTGCTTAACGGCACACATGTGTAAAGCGTGTAGGCAATGTCCCACATTCTCGGACCTGGACCAGCGACATCGAAATCGATGATGCCCACCGGCTTTTTATGATTGAAAATAATGTTGTAAATCGCAAAATCATTATGGCACAGTACCTCATGCGGCTCGGGAGTGTTATCGATTGATTGCCAGCTTTCTTCGATTGGAAAATCGGTGACCGCGTCATGATAAAGACGAAGCATTTTTGCTATCTCCTCCAGCGCTTCATCAGCCCACATGTATTCCTTCAGTGGATAGTTGCCCGCTTCCCCATCAATATAAGATAAGATCTCTCTGCCTTTCTCATCGATTCCTAAAAACGCAGGAGCATGACTGAAGCCTTTCGTTTCCAAATGCTTTAATAGCTTATGAACCTTGGCACTTTCCAGTTTTAATTCCCTGCGGACGGTATCTTCCAATCGATAGACGGCTGAGACGTTTCCTCCGGTGAGCTTTTCTTCTTTTTTGTTATTTGGCATTTAGATGTCTCCCCCCAATGAACTATTCACTACAAATCTATCCTTACCTTCCCCGTCCAGTGTAAACTCAATTGCCTCTTTAGAGAAAAGTCCCTGATCTCCCATTCAAAGAAAAAATAACACTACCATCAAAAACAAAGAAACCCCAACACTAAGATAGCCATAAACGATTTTTCCTTTTTGAAATTCTTCAAGTCCCATGATCAGCAGCATTACACCTAATAAGAATAACGTATAAGGCAGCAGCCAATGACTGTCTGTTATGAGGCTGTAAGTTGCCATGATAAGTGCGATTGATGAAAAAATAATTCTTAATGCCTTCAACATAGATTGATCTCCTCAGTCAGCATGATATGGTTCTATGCTTCTGCAGCAATAGATCCATGCATCATACTTCACTCGTAGTTTTAACATTCCGCTACATCTTCCCTTCCTTCATCCATGACCAGATTCGATAACTGCCGAAAATGGACACCAATAAAAGGATGATCATTGCAAACACCCATATACTCAGTCTATTAATCTCCCGCAAGCCTCCTACATTTACCGCTATAAAAGTCGAAAAGCCTGCGAACATTAAGTAACAGAAGACATTAGGAATAATCCATATGAGTCTTAATCTTGTATTTTTCAATTCAGCAGCCCCTTCGATTCGCCCGGTCCCATTCCCCTTATTTTTTGCCATTTATTTTTGTGAAAATTTTATAACCCAGGAACCCGATGATGTACATCCCTGTAAACAAACATAGATACGAAATTGGACTGGTCTTCAAGGCGATTAAGAAGACATCAATGGGATAAATATCACTGCAATACTGAACATCTTTTGGTGTAAAAATAAATTCAGGCTTACATTCTGATTGCGGCAAGTAGGCGATTTTACTTAAGATAAAAAAGGAATAAACATATAGACCAGAAATGTCGGTAAGCAGATAATGAAAAAAACCCACCCCATCATTATGTGAAAACCCTCTCTAAGTTGCCGGCTGCTCAAATTCTATTTCTTCAGATGAATAAACATCAGCAAACCACCTCAACACTCCATTATGGTGGTCGATGATCTGTTGAGCCGTAAGTTTTTCTGAATCCCAGGTACTGTGAGCATCTGAAATCAACGTAACGTTATACCCCTTACTGAAAGCACTGCGGCAAGTTGTGTCAACACACGCTTCTGTCTGGATTCCTGCAATATGTATATGGTTTATCCCCTTTTCACTCAGTTCTTTATCTAATTCCGTATGCAAGAACGAATCCGGAGTTGCTTTTTGAATGATGGTATCCTCCGGGCGGGGTTGAATGGCCGGGTGAATTTCCCACCCTTCTTTCCCAGCTTCCAGCGGTTTTCCTGCCGGGGCATTATGCTGTACGTAAATGACAGGGACCTTGGAAGAATGAGCCTTCTCAATTAATTTTTTCAGGGTTGAAATCAGCCTGTCTCCCTCATACACGGCTGCCCCCTCTTGAAACATACCTTTCTGTACATCTATAATGAATAAGGCATTTCTCATTGTGCTAAATCTCCCCTTTTTTATCCTTAAACCCGCAGATAGGCCCCTTCGACGTCTAATCTTCAATACTCCTCAATCGTCTTCCTAAATCCATAAAACGCCCTGTAACCATTCACTTCATAAAAAGATTTCGACGTTTGCGAACCCAGTAATTCAACCCTGGTTTTAGGATAGAGATGATGCACAAATTTAATCAACTCTGTCCCTATCCCCTGGCCGCGATAGCACTTGTTGACAAGCAGTTCGCAAATGTACGTCGTCACGTTCTCATCCGTGAATCCCCTTATATATCCGACGAGAGTGTCGCCATCGAAAACGAGGAATCGAATCGTTGAATGCAGCCATGCATTCTTCGTATCTTCCTTTTTCTTAACGAGATTGCTCCATCCTTCTTCTGCGTTTAATTGATCCACTTGTTCAAAATCCGCTTCTTCAAACTCTCTCATTGTATAGGTCGTTCCGTCCTTTAATGATAATTCATGCATGTGTATTTCCTGCTTTCTTTTAAATTTGCAAACACGGGATGGTTCCCCTGTAACAAAGGTCCGTCCCTTATGCTTCAGCCCCCAGGAAGGTCGTCTCTAGCTCTGCCTCTTGGACCATCTCTTTAAAATAGACCTTGTACGCTTTCGCATTCGGTCTTGAGCTGACAACCTTGTGGATGTCCCGATCAATGTAATGGACAGCCGCCCCGTCATCTGCTGCAATACCGGATTGAATTTTACCGGATTCGATGAGTCGGTGATAGGCCGGTCGCCTTTCCGCTTCCCCGTCGTAATGGGGACAATTGCTTCCTGATATGAAACCCAAGCACGGTAACGGTTCCAGCCCGTCACCGTATGAATCCGTCACTCCCTCTTCAAACCAGCAAATGGAACCTGCACTGATCCCCGCCAGCACGATCCCCTGCTCCCAGGCCTTTTTCAACATACTATCCAGACCCCATTCTTTCCATAAGACCAGTAGATTCTTCGTATTCCCGCCGCCAACATATAGAATATCTTTATCTAGTAAAAAGCCCTCGATATCTCTTGTCGGCGGTTTGAACAATGACAAGTGAGAAGGCTGGCAATCTTCTTTTTCAAAGAAGTCATAAAATCTCGTGATGTATGTATCAGAGTCGCCACTTGCCGTAGGAATAAAGCAGATCTTCGGATTTGACTTACCGGACTGCTTGAGAATATACCGATCGAGCAAAGGGTTCTCAGGTTCCATGGAGAACCCTCCGCCTCCTAATGTAATGAGTTGTTTCACCACTTACTTCACAGCCTTTCATCTAGATATTGTGTGTACTCATTCTGCCTCTACCACAAAACTGGTTAGACGCTCTTCATCCACGGATACATCAATCTTCCAGAGTCCTTCTCTCCCGAGGACAAATTTGGCACCACTCCTGTTATTGTCTATGACCGATTCATAAAGGGATACAGTCTCTTCGGTATCCTTATGGGTCGCAGTCATGTCGTATGTCTTCCCATTCAGGTCGGTCGAATCATCAAAAAAATAGAGCTCGTAATGTCTCCCTTCCCCAGCTGGAAACGGTGGTTCATCGGGCTCACCGTTTACCTTAACCAATCCGAATTCCCCTTCTGTTCCGTGCATCGTTATGCCCTCATGTTCAAAAGGATTGGATACCTCCCATGCAGCTTCTTCCTTTTCTCCACTGCAGGCTGATAAAAAGATCATGATAAACATAAAAAGAATACAGACAATGGGTTTCACGTTCATAACAGATTCCTCCCTGACTGCTTGATGAGCCACGGGGACAGGTCCCTTGGCCCTGTTAAATGACGTAAAATCAATAAAAACTTGGGATACCCACCGGCAGGTTAAACCTCGTTGGTAATGAAGTAACATACACTTATATTAAAAGCTACTAACCTCTCGAAACTAATATCACCAGTATATGTCTTATAAAATATCAGGGTCTTGCAAAATCACTCAAGTAGCCTTTGTTTGTTTTTGAGAAATCTTAGCAGGGTTATATTTTTGACCTACAAGAAATATAATTGGTGAACCAATTATGGTAGGTATGAACCAATAATATATGGTCGGAAGCTCATTAAGTAAAGGTATGTTCTGCACATTCACTACCAAGACAGCTGTCACAATTCCAATATATGACCCCAGCATTCCACCTATATGTAAAGTTAACCATCTAATGGATTTCTTCTTATTTTTCACAGCCAGAAAACCAATTAAAGCAAGCCCATAAGAAAATATTGCGATATAAAAGAGGTATTGACTCTCTTTCCAATGAATGATTGCCATCATAACAGCGGTTAAAAAAACCACAAAATATGAACTATGATAAACTTGACCAAAGTTTGAGTGTTTTCCTTTCTTTTTCTTGAAAGACATTGCAAACAATCCACTAATTAAACAAATTACTCCAGCCATAATGTGTATTCCCAGCATTAGTTTTATACAAATCTCCCCCAATGAATCAATTTCTCACTCCAGATAACTGCCTGTTACATAAATAATAGATAAGTTATCTTCTTCATTCTCGAAATCATGGACTGATCCCCGGCATGTTAAGCTTCACCGTGCCGGGGGACTGGCCTCAATCTTTTCAATTCTTACTCTGGGAATCAATGAAAACGTCTATGATCTTATCGCAAATGTCATGGTGAGTGGTCCCGTCAAAATTGAGCAGGACTACCACTCCGAGATCCAGTTCAGGGACCATTGACATCAGGGATCTTACAGCCATTTGACCGCCTCCATGCTCGACGACCCTGAACCCTCTGTACATGTCTGTAAACCATGCAAGTCCGTAACTTCTGACTTCACTTCCGAACTGCCATTCTTCACTGACAGGATGAATGGGATGCTGCATTTCTTCAATTAAATTTGAATGTAATATACGTGAGTCTTTTTTTAAGTGAAAGGCTAAATATTTCCCTAAATCATTTGCTGTTGAATACAAATATCCAATCGGAGCTGATAATGAATTTTTTGGAAAGGGTGTTTCTGTTTTATCCTTCCCCATATAATACCGGGCGCTGTTCGGATCTCCTTCAACAATAGTAGAATCACTCGTTGTTCGATTCATATTCAAGGGGCTGAGGATTTCCTTTTCAAGATGTGTTTCCCACTTTGATCCTGTCACTTTTTCGAACAAATCGGCAAGGATCACATACGAATCTGTGCAGTAATTCCATCCTTTCCCTGCCGGATACTCCAACTCTACTTTTTGAAACCATTTCGTGATATCTTCTCTGGATTTCACACTTCCAATCTCTTCTTCTGTAAGATTGTAATAGTCTAGTGCTTCTTGAAATTCAGTAGGTGTATCGGAAAATATATCTCTTACATTAGGCGCCGTCATATTGGCAATCCCTAAGTCTGAAGGGAAACCAGCCGTATGTGATAATAGATGGCGTATCGTGATCGTATCGCTTTGTTGTTTATTTTTCGTTCTGAAATATGGAAGGTATTGAACGACAGAACCATCCAATGATAGCAGGTTCTTTTCTACAAGCTGCATGATCGAAAGTGCCATAAAATTCTTTGAAATACTTTGAATGCTCATCCATGTATCCCCATCAATCGGTTGGTTCACAGGTTGAATCTGCGAGTAACCAAATCCTTTAGAATAGATGATCTCAGACCCTTTCACAATTGCAACGCTCAAGCCGGTTCCTTCCTGCTCATCCATTATCTGATTGATATAGTCTGTTATGTAGTCTAATGTGTCAGTTGATTGGTTCATACTTGTCTCCTTTCTCTATAAAACCGCGATTCCAGAGGAGCCGCGTGGAGCCACGGGGACAGGTCCCCCGGCCCACATTAGTTCCTAACTCCACAAACCTATTCCTGAAACACATGTAAGGTCAGGCCCCTTTTGTAGGGGAATTCTTTTCAATTATGAATAGAAAGGACGCAGAGATGAGGGTTCCTAATGATAAGAAAAAATAGATGTAGTTCATTATGTATAAGTTACTTACTAAATCAATAGTCGTTTTAATAAAGTTATAGACTGCATAAAGAAGTAAAATCAAAACCCCTTTAGAAATAATTTTCTTAAGCAATTCCTCTCTTCCTTTCAGTGAATCTATTCATTACAAGTTTTCACCATAACGAATACAGGTCCCGCCCCATTTTCCCCGTTAGCGGAACAAGGTATCTATCGAGGACCATCCATAATTAACTGTAACGAAATGATCACCATTAATATCAACGATTTGCTCGCTTACCTCCACACCCTTGATTCCTTCATAAAATTTTCTTGCTAAATCGTTTTCTTTAAATGATCCAGCGAACATTGAATGGACATTGTTCAATACAAAATATCGAACCACTGACTTCACTAACTGCTTTCCAATGCCTCTCCCATGATACCCAGGCAAAACATAAAGCATTTTAAGTTCGCCTTTATATCCTGGCGGTGGATTAATGGCGAATGAACCGATTGCAAATCCAATGATCCTATTGTTTATCACTGCTACATAACAAAAGGGCCTGCGTTCCTTACTGGCAAAAATACGTTCTAATCTATTCTGCGCGTTATGATCTGATATTGTGGCTATAAAACGATTCGGCAAAAAATCCTTATGCGTGACTATAAAAGATGTTCGATAAACTTGAGCAGCTATCGGTAACTCTTCAAGTTCCATTTCTCTGATCACATTGACTCTTCCCTTACACTTAGATTTTGTGTTGTTAATCACTTACCCCACATTTAATTTGTAAAAAATATCAAATAAAACACCAAGCAAACCAAAGCATAAAATAATCAACCCATAAATGCCGGCACAGCCAAAAATCATCTAACAAACAAAAAAGGCAGGACCGGGGCTCATTGTCCATATCGGGTCAAGTTACCTGTCCCTCTGGCTCCTCTGGCTCTATTAATCGAACGGCCAGTCTATTTCAACTGATTTATATACGGAATGATATAACTCCTATATTCATCCGTTAACCCTTCCGGCAATTCATTCAGGTTAAAATACTGTACATCGACCGATTCTTCTTCATTCACTACAATCTTTCCTCTAACATCTGTTGAAACATAAACAGCAGTGACTGAATACAATTCATCACCATTCGCTACTTTAAAATAGTAATCAGGACCTGAAAATACGCCTAATAACTTGAGTTCCCCCAGTTCAAGTCCTGTTTCTTCTTTTACTTCTCTCCTCGCAGTATCCTCCAGGCTTTCACCCAGTTCCATCAGGCCGCCGGGGAGTCCCCAGCCGCCGTCCGTCCTGTGCTGCAAGAGCAGTTCGTTGAATTCATTTATGATCAAGACCACGGAGCCGGTTAAGATCAACGGCCTGCTTCCTACTGCTTTTCGCAGATCTTTTACGTAATCCATATGTAACCACCCTTTTAGAATGTGGAGTAATACATCTAGTGGTTAACCCCTGATAAATAATCCGAAAACAAAATAAACTCCTCAAGAAAAAGAGGTTAATTAATCAAAATAAACAACTTCCCCCGGGTTATGTAAATGCCTGAACATCATCCGAATCTGCGACTCCGTATTCCTCTCAACCGATAACGGCGGCAATTCATCTTCCGAAAAGAATCCGACTGCGCTCGTTTCAATCCCTTCCTCCGCCTGCCCGCCGATGATTTCGCACCGGATAAACATTTTATAAACATGGTAAGGTGAAGGCGGATGCGGATGGCACTTCTTATCAAGCACGCCCAACAATTTGACTGCCTTCACATCAAACCCCGATTCTTCTTTTACTTCCTTGACCGTCACTTCGCCCGGCGTCAGACCTATGTCACCCCAGCCGCCCGGCAGCGACCAGCCACCATCTGTATTTTCCCTGACCATCAATAGTTTGTTGTCCTTGAATACGACAGCCCGGATATCCACTTTAGGTGTTGCATATCCCGTTTCATTTGCAAACAAATCCCTAATCTTTGTGGTATCCATATTTGTCTGCTGTGACAACATCTCAACGCTGATTTCCCGGATCAATTCAAATCGTTCCAAGTCATATACATCCTTGGAATACGTCAATCCCGCCTGCGAAATGGATTGCAGCTGTTTCGCCCATTCGAGCCATTTTGGTTCCATTTAGCATCACCTCTACTATGATTGTACCAAATATTACCTGATGATTTTTGAAATATAAGAAATTTCTTAAAAAAGCTCCACCATAACACGGGACAGCAACCTGGGAAATGTAACAACACAAAAGGCCCGTCCCTCGTTACGGTAAAGCGTTACCGTAACGAGGGACGGGCCTTCACCATCTTCACTTTTAGTTCTTCCAACGGACATATCTTTCGATCACTTTTTGGATGCGTCCTTCGAATAGCGTTTTCCGCCAGTAGCTGTCCGCGGCCTGCTGGACAGCTGAACTGTGATTCGGATACGGGTGGATGACGTTCGAGATGGCTCCGATCTTTTTATTAAACTGCTTGGCAAAGACGATTTCCTGCATCCAGTCGCCTGCATGTTTCCCGACTGCGTGGGCTCCGAGGATTCCGCCTTTTTTATCTGTAATCACCTTGACGAAGCCGTCAGTCTGGTGGTCCGTCACAAACCGGTCCACTTCCGACAACGCCACCTTGAACACCTTGACGTCCTTATGCTCCTCCCTCGCTTCATGCTCAGTCAGACCAAGGTGGAAGACTTCGGGTGACGTATAGATTACCCAAGGAACGTCAGCATAACTGATTTTCCTTCGAAGTCCGAGCAGGGCGTTCTGGACGACCTGCTTCCCTTCCATGCCCGCGACATGAGTAAATGGCAGCGTACCATTCACATCCCCTATCGCATAGATGTGGGAAGCCGATGTTTCCAATCGCTCGTTCACCTTGATGTAGCCTCTTTCATCCGTGTTCACTCCTGCAAGGTCGAGGCTCAGTGAATCGGTGTTCGGCATTCTTCCGGAAGCCATGAGAATCTCATCAGCATGCATAGTGAGCGGGTCGACGCCCTTGTCAATGGTCAGCATCTTGCCATATTCTGTTTTCTCCACTTTCATCAGGCTCGCTTCCGTCATGATGGTCAGTTCTGTTCCAAGCTTCTTCATGACCGCCTCGCTCACTTCATGGTCCTCATGAGATAAAATCTTTCCCGACCTCTCAACCACGGTGACGTCGCTGCCAAGCCTCGACATTGCTTGGGCCAATTCGAGACCGACCGGGCCTCCGCCGATGACCGCAAGCTTCGCCGGCATTTCCTCGAGTTGGAAGATGCTCTCATTCGTGAGGAAGCCTGCATCGGCTAGCCCTTCCACTTCAGGGACAAACGGCCTTGAGCCTGTGGACACCACGATTTTTTTGCCATGAAGCACGTCGGTATCATTCACCCTCACTTCATGAGGGGATTCAAACCTCCCTCCGCCGAAGTAGACATCCACACCCAGCTTCCGAAAACGTCCGGCATCATCATGTTCCTGAATGACGGCGATCGACTCCTTCACCCTGCCCATGACTTTCCCCATATCAACCGTCCCGGAGACTGAGAGACCAAATGACTGCAGGGAATGGGCTTCGTGTACTCCGTTGGCGACTTCTATCAGAGCTTTGGAAGGGACGCATCCATAATGAAGGCAATCCCCACCCAGCTGGTCATTTTTTTCGATCAGGGCCACCTTCCCGCCCAATGAAGCGGCACCTGCCGCGACGGTCAGCCCCCCGGCACCGCCTCCGATGACGATGACATCATAGTTCTTCATCTAACTCTCCTCCTTGTCGAGAATCCTCTTTGCCTCGAGCAGGCGTTGAAGTCCTGTGATGGTTTCCACCACAAAGAACAGGAGCGTCGTCCATAATACGATTCCCGGCAGGATCATCATGAAGGTCAGGAAAAGGAATCCTTCCGTCCTCTCCGCAAGTCCTGCTTGATAATAAAATGACTTGATGCCCTTCCTTTCTGAAACGGCGCCCACCGTAAGAAATACCGTCATGGAGAAAATAATGGACACACTCAACAGCAATAGTGCCCACTGCACATCAGGTACAGCAAAGGCAATCCCGAGTATGACACTGATTTCCACCAGGCGGTCGAATGTGACATCCATGACGGTTCCGAAAGCAGACGGCTTTGTCCTCCGTGCCATCGTGCCGTCGACTGCGTCCAGATAGCCAGAGACCCATAAAACAATGACCGCAATCAACGGAAATCCGGCATAATAGAAGAGGCCGGACGATAACCCTATCATAAAAGATAGAAACGTAACTTGATTGGCTGTCAAACCGAATTTCAAAAACAAGCTTGCTGTTCGTTCGATACCCGGCTGGACATATTTCCTTGCATGAGTATCAAGCATCCACTTTCCCTCCTGTCTTCTTAAGCCCGAGCTTCTCCCTTAGTTTAGAACTGACGGTGAGTGGAATAACTGTAATGATGATAAAAACAAGGACGGCGGTCACAATCACCCAAAGATTATTGCCAACGATACTGGACCCGAGATAATTGTAGGCGAATGTACCGGGGATGATCCCGATGAATGTCCCCACTACAAAGTGCACGAATCTCACGTTGGAGATACCTGCTGCATAGCTGATGAGATCAAAATTGAATAGCGGGACGAGACGCAGCAGCAGCACATAGAGAAAACCCCTTGCCTCCATCTGTTCTCGGATCTTCATCATCTTCGGACCGCTTGTTTTCTTCTTGATGAGTCCTGTTCCGACCTTGCGGGATAGGGCAAATGACACGATTGCGCCAAGTGTGGCACCGACGACGGTGTAAACCGTCCCCCACCATGCCCCGAAGGCCAGCCCTGCTGCCAATGAAAGAATGGAGGCCGGGAACAGGACCAGCGGCCTGATCGTGTAGAGAGCGATGTACACCACAGGGGCAAACAACCCGAATGATAAAATCCACTCTCTGATCATCCCAGGATTCAGGTGTACATATTCGTTGTTCACATACACCAAGAGTCCGATCACAGCCAGTACGATTATCCATTTGATAGCGTTCTTTTTCATATGATCCTTCCTTTAGTCGAACTGTTAATTGAATGATGACTTCATCATATCCCACTCGTCTGTTCTTTTCTGTAATGTCACTTACATTTTTTACACCGTTATACCCTTATACTGAAACCACATGATTGCGAGGTGTTTTGTTTTGCAAACAGTCATTTTAGTAGGAGGCGGCCATGCGCACCTTCACTGCATCAAGCAGGCTGGTAAAGAAAAGCTGCCTGACACAGAATTCATCCTGATTTCTTCCTTTCGATATCAATATTATTCCGGTATGTTTTCAGGGTATACAGAAGGCCTATACGGGGAAGATGACATCCGGGTCGACCTCGGGGAGCTGTGCCGGACTTCACGTGTACGGTTCATGGAGGATACGGTGATCAAAGTCGACGCCAGGAGGAAGAAGCTGCTGCTTTCAAGCGGTAAGGAGCAATCCTATCATTTTGCCTCCTTCGATATCGGTTCAAGTACGAATACGGAATGGTCTGGATCCTCTGTCAAGACAGTGAAGCCGAATTACGCATTCCCTGAAGCGATCCGGACTTTACGGGACTCCCCTTCACCCGTCATTATCGGCGGCGGAGCGGCTGGCGCTGAGTTGAGCATGTCCATCCTGGCACGAAAAAAACGCCTGAAACAAGAAGGGAATGTCACCTTGATCAGCTCTTCCAGACTGATCGCGGGAGAATCCGAAGCGGCCTCGAAGCAGCTTGAAGCCATCGCCCAGAGAAAAGGGATCCGGCTAGTGACAGGTGAAACCGTGAAGGACGTTACAGACGCGATTGTCCACACTGCATCAGGCACCATCCCGCACAGCGGTGCCTTGATTCTGACCGGTCCGTCCGCTTTTCCCCTTTTCAAAGAAAGCGGCCTTGAAACCACGGGTGGCGGCTACCTTCTCGTGAGCGACAGCCTTCAAAGCAAGAGTGACCCCTCCCTGTTCGGGGCAGGCGATTGCATCACCCTTGCTTCCCATCCGGATCTGCCTAAAAACGGCGTATATGCCGTTCGCCAGGGACCCGTCCTATGGAACAACATCAAGCAGGCGCTCGTTCAACTGCCGGGGAAACCATTCAGTCCGCAAAAACGATTTCTTTCCATCTTATCAACAGGCGGAAAAGAAGCGATGCTCCTATACGGTCCATTCCATCTCCACGGAAGACTTCCCTGGAAGATGAAGAATAAGATTGATACAGGGTTTATGAACCAATATACTTGACAGAATGGGATGCCTCCATTCTGTCACGCCAAGTGTATGATATCCTCTTCATTCATGACACCCAGAAGCATCTCCTCACCGATCTCCTTGTGCTCCTCCAACAGAAGGGTCACTTTCTTCCCCGAAGACGAAATCTCGAGGTCATAAAACATCTTTCCATGCTTCACCCGCTTATTCACGACCTTCACTTCCCATTGATAGCAGAATTCCCCTTCATTGCCGGATGGAGCGGCCAAAAGCTTCGAGGAATGCACAAACGAATGGGCGTCCATCATAAAACCATCCGAATAAAAATCCGCTACAAATGAGCTGTCAGGATGGTAATAGACATCTAAAGGTGGACCGATCTGCTGAAGCTTTTTCTCCCCGAAAACAGCAGCCCTGTCACCGATGATCATCGCCTCCTCAATGTCGTGGGTCACGAAGATGGCGGTTGTCTCTTGTTCTTTCAAGAGTGCTTTCACCCAGTCCCTCATCTCCTGTCGCAGCGCATTATCAAGGCTTGCGAACGGCTCATCGAGGAGCAAAAGGCGCGGGTGCGTCACCAATGCGCGGGCAAGAGCGACACGCTGTTGCTGGCCGCCAGAGAGCTCATAGGGCATGACATCCGCGAAGGGGAGCAGGTTCACTTTTTCAAGAAACGCCTTCGCCTTCCTCTGTTTCTCTGTCTTCGGGAGCTTTTGAAACTGCAGCCCATACATGACATTCTCAAGCACCGTCATATGGGGAAATAGAAGCGGCTGCTGAAACATCATGACGACCGGCCGTTGATTGGCAGGCATATCGGTCATGTCTTTTCCTTCAATGAATAGTGAGCCTTCCGACATCTCTTCAAGACCAGCGAGACATTTAAGGAAGGTCGATTTACCTGTACCTGAAGGACCGACGATACTGAGGATTTCCCCTTTTTCCATCGTGAAGCTCACTGAATGAAAAATGATTTCATGCTGGAACGACTTGCTGATATGCTCAATGGAAATCAAGCAGCATCACCTCCTGAAAAACCTTTTTTTATATGGGTGGACAAGATAAAACAATCCCTCGAATACAACGACAACCACGATCGGGAGAACTGCGAACAAGAGCGAAAAGCTGGCCGCGACTGCCGAGTCCACACCATTCAAAAATGGGAAATACAGAATCGCCAGCGTGACGACATTCCCGCCCCCGATGATGGCTGTCAGCGCAAACTGACTGATCGAAATCACCAGAGTCAGAAACACAGTACTCCTGAAGCTTGAGATCAATCCAGGAAAGTAAACCGAATAAAACGCATATAGCTTGCTGCCTCCAAGTGTGACTACCTGCTCTTCCCAGACCCGCCCGATCCTTTCAAAGCCTGCCCTCAGGATTTTAATCGAATAAGGGACGGTAGGGATCAGATGAACCAGGATCACCCCAAGGATTGTATCGCTCAGGCCTGCCCGGATCATGGCGAGATGGATGCCCATCACTACGGCGAGGCTCGGAATCAGAATCGGAAGCGTCAAAAGCGTTTCGATCCATTCCTTCCCTTTAAATGAATGAAACGCCAGCACCCTTGCTGCCGGCAGGGCAATCAGGAAATTGAGCACGATCACACTGCCCCCGATGACCAAGGTTGTCGACAGCGCACGAAGCAAGTGAGTTTCATTCAGAAGCACAGACCAGCCCCTCATGCTCAGCCCCTGAGGGAAAATCTCTCCCCACCTCCAGTCAAACGCAAAGCTATTCAGTATCAATATTGCAATCGGTGCCAACAGGAATAAAATCCAAATCCCCTGCCATCCTTTTTTCACCAAAACATTCATCTATCGATTAGTTCCTCTCATCATATGATAGCGTCTCTTGTTCATGAGCGCAGAAGCTGTTGCCATTAACAAAAAGACAAGAACCGTTATACTGATCATGACCGCGTAAGAGAGCGGCCTTTTACTCCAGTCGCCCTGGAAGAACCAGTCATATGCCAGCACCGAAACCATCTCGGGGTAGGTGGTCCCAAGAAGATACGGGAGCTCGAATGCCGCAATCACGAAGGCAAACACGATGATCCCTGCTTCGACAAGGACTGGAAACACCCAGGGCCATTCTACCGTCTTGAACACATTCCATCTGCTTCCCCCAAGCGTCCTCACCACCAGCGTTAATTGTTTAGGCATATCCATGTACACCGGCAGCAGCAGCAGAACCACGAAAGGGACTTCTTTCCATACGTACGTAAGAATGATTCCGATCCCGTTTTCATCTTGAATCAGGACTGGAAATTGGGAGGGATCGCTAATGATGCCAAGTACAGAGAACAGGGAGGACACCCATCCTGATTGAGAAAACAAGAGGATCATCATATATCCCCATACGAAATGAGGAAAGAGCATCGGCATCCAAACAAGAAGACGTGATTGTTGACGGACGAGATGATGGATCGCAAATTTCGTCACGATCAGCCCGATCAGCAGGGAAAGAATCGTCGAAAGTCCGGCGATTTTCAGGCTGTATCCGAGCGAATCAAGAAATCTCTTCTGATGGAACAACTCTGTATAATGCTCGAATGTCCATCCCGTGGCACAAGACAAGCTTTCACAAATGGATACCATCAACCCGTACATCACCACAAAGCCGATGAACAAAAACGGAGGCAGAAGCGCTGCCAAATGTTTATTCTTCTTTAACCACTTCATCCAGCCAATTCTCCTTTATCCAGTTCACATAGCCAGAATCCACTTCCGGCAGGATGTTATCACTGAGGACATCAGCCGGGAGGACAGAACGTCCCCGGTCGACCGCTTCAAGCTTTTTCCGGTCTTCTTCAGACAGCTTCTCCGGATCCAGAGACATGTTCTCTCCCCAATATTCCGGATCATATTTGGCTAGCTGCGCGTCAGGTGAAAGGAACTCGTTGATCGCCGTCACGGCCCCCGCCTTGTTCGGGCTGTTGAACGGAACGGCAAGAAAGTGTGTGTTCCCGAGTGATCCCGATTCCATCTTGAAGGACTTCGTGCTCTCTGGAAAATATCCGTCTTTAATCAGGCTCTCCGCCCTCGCTTCGTTATATCCGAACGTTATCCATACCTCGCCTTTGCTATACAACCGGTCCATTTCCGCAAGATCGGAGGGATACGTCTTCCCTTCCCTCCATAAATCAGGCTTCAGTTCCCTCAGATAGGACCACATCCCCTTCTGCCCTTTCTCGACAAGCGCTTCGTTATAGCCTTCTTCCAGCAGCGTATCCGGCCCTGCCACTTTCTCATAAAGCAGCTGTCGCAAAAACGCATTGCCGGTGAAATCCGACGCTTCAGGATACGTGAACTTGCCTCGATTCTTCTCCACCCATGCCTTCAACTCATCAAAGTCCCTGGGCGGATCCTCTATTTTTTCCTCATCATAAAAATACACAAACTGCACCTTCCCCCACGGGGCTTCCATCCCATCCACTTCGGTGCCAAAATCATATTTGACATCCAAACTGTCCATATCGACGTACTCCTGAACATTCGGCAGCTTCTTCACAAAAGGCCCGAACAAGAGATCATTTTCCTTCGCATTCTTAAAATTCTCCCCGTTCAGCCATATGATATCGATTGTGCCAGTATCCTTTCCTGCCTTCTTTTCATTGAACAGCTTTTGGAGGATTTCGTTCGTGTCCATCGGCACACGCTCTAGATCGATGTTGTATTCTTCCTTCAAGCGCGGAGCTGCCCATTCATCGATGTAGCGGTTGATCCCCTCATCGCCCCCCCACATGAACATTCGGACTGTCGTGCCATCAGCCGATTTTTCAATGTCACTCCATTCTTTCTCCAGCAGTTTTGCATCCTGTTGGCTGCTTTCAGACTGACAAGCCGTCAGAACCAGCATTACCAGGACGAGAAAGATAAGCTTCTTCATTAACATCTCCCCTTTCACAATCAATTTTTAGCCAGTCATTCCTTCTTATAAAATCTATCATACCCCACAAACAAGAAGATGTAAGGTCTCTTACATTCACCGATGTGTTGATGAGCATGAACATCATTCCAAAGAAAAAAAGGGGACATGAACATTTCCTGCTCACGCCCCCTGGTCCGATTTATGCTTTTACCCAGTCCGCAACCATCTCAACATCCGCCGCTTCAAGCGTAGTATACACTGGACACCGTTCGTCCACGATTGTTTGCAGCTCTTTGACACGTTCCTCTGATTCACTCGTCTTCACTTTCGCGTTCACCGTTATCTTCTGGAAATACGGTCGTACATTTTTGTCGCCCATCATACCGCGAGGATCAAGTTCACCCTGGATATCAAATTCAATCCCCTGCAAGTCAAACTTGATTTCCTTTGCCACAAAGTTTGCTATGGCATTTTCACAGCCTGCCAGAGAAGAAAGCAGGGTCGCAAGTGATTCGCCCCTTTATCCGTACCGCCCATATTGGCAGGCTCATCAATGATCACTTTGTGATCACCTGAAATACCTTCTGTATACATTCCTTTTGATACTGCACTGATTTTTTCTATCATGAAGAATTCCTCCTGTTTTCACTTTTTTATCACCAGTGCTTTTGGTGATACAATCAATTTAGCAGGGGCACTTTCCTTAGCCAATTATTCTGATTGCCTTAGTAATCTATCTTACATTTTTATTGATTGCTCCCAAACGTCTTTCCACTTCTATCATTTATCATTCCGTGATATGATTTCCCTATTCTATTCGAGCAAATGGACCTCACCATGTTCTAATCGTTTCAGCAAATCTTCACCGGCAAGAAAAAAGTGTCCAGTCGCGGCACCAGGAGCCCTCACTTCGCCGATTGCTTCTATTAAATTCCGGGCAGCTGCCGGTTCATGCATAAGATTGACTTCCATATACTCAATCCCGAGTTGATCAAGAAGCACCTTTGCCTTAAAGCAATCGATGCAGCCATTAATGGTATAAAGTGTGATCATACTGAATGCGCCTCCCGCCCAAATCGTATCAATATCACCTATTTTTCACCGTAATCTAGCTTACATTAAGAAATAGAAAGGAGACTCACCGTTGGATAAAATCATGCTGCTTTCCCAAATTACCTTATTTGATGAGCTTCCGATGAATGAATTGCAAATCATCGATGAACTGAGCGAAATGCGGCCCGTAAAGAAAGGAACTGTCATCCTTTCACCCGAAATGCCCATCCAGGCTCTTTTCTTGTTAAAAGAAGGGCAAGTCCGCTTATACAGAATGAATTCCCAAGGTAAACAATTCACAGTTGATATCTTGACCGGCGGGAATATATTCGGGGAAACCTCCACGCTCTCGCTCACGGATGACCAAATTTATGCTGAGGCCATGATGGATACCTATTTATGTATTATCGGGGTAGAGGAATTCGAGGGATTCATCGAAAAGAACCCGAAAATCGCTTTGAAACTCATCAATATTCTTTCCAACCGCCTAAAAGAAGTGTACTCCATGAGCGAAAAAATAGCCCTGAGCGATGTGAAACTCCGCATAATCTACTTGCTCTTAAAATTGAGCGAGAAAACTGGCAAACGAAAAAAAGAATGGCAAACGATCAATATGAAATTAACCCATGCGGATATCGCCAACATGATCGGCTCCACCAGAGAAACCACAAGTGCAATGTTGAGTCAATTGAAAAAGGAAGGTTTGATCAAGAAAGGACTGCGTTTTTCAATAGATGCTGACCGGGCATATGACCTTCTCGAGGAATTATAAACGCCCGCTTACCCTCAAACTAAGTAGGATCCAGAGGCAGCTTGCTACATTTTGAGCAGCTATGTATGCTTCAGAATTGGAAAGTTACCCAGGTTTGGTATTTCTGACCAACATATTAGTTTTAAGCCGGAGAGTGGAATAACTATCATACAACAAGACATATTATAAATGCCTTCCCTTATGTGTAAGACAGAATACTTAATTCGAGATTTCTATCATGTTATGATGCGACTATATTAACTAAAAGGAAGGGTGTCTTGATTGACTAATGAAAAGCTTTTTTCAAATACAGTAGTAAAAAATAAAACATTTAAGAACCGCTATGTCGTTGCTCCCATGACAAGAATAAGTGCAGAACAAGATGGGCGTGCCAATGACACGATGGAAAGATATTACGAGCGTTATGCCAAAGGCGGCTTCAGTGCCATTATTTCTGAGGGGATTTATTTAGACGAACATTACAGTCAGGGGTATGATGATCAACCGGGTCTTGCAACGGAAGATCACATTCAGGCGTGGAAACCTGTGGTAGATTCCGTCCATAAACACGACTCTCTAATGATTGCACAACTCATGCACGCTGGTGGACAGGCTCAAGGTAATGCGTACACGAATGAAACCATTTCCGCTTCAGATGTTCCTCCGAAGGGAGAACAATTAGGGTTCTATGGTGGCTCAGGGCCATTCCAAACCCCTAAAGCCATGACTGAACAAGACATAGAACAGGTGAAAGACGCCTTTGTCCGAAGTGCCATCCGTGCAAAACAAGCTGGATTCGATGGCGTTGAGATTCATGGAGCGAATGGGTATTTACTGGACCAATTCTTAACTGACTATATTAATCATCGTGAAGACCAATACGGCGGTTCCAAAGAAAACAGATTACGGATCTTCCTTGAAATCATCCAAGATATCCGTGAAGCCGTAGGTTCAGATTACATTGTCGGGATTCGCATCTCTCAAATTAAAGTTGCCGACCCAAATCACAAATGGGCTGAAGGGGAAAAAGAAGCAGAGTATATCTTCTCCCAACTAGGTCAATCTTCATTAGACTATATTCATGTGACCGATGGAGATGCCGCCAATCCTGCTTTTGGAGAGAATACACGAACGTTGGCCCAGGCTGCAAAAGACTTTGGAAAACTTCCCGTCATCGCTAATGGCCAGTTAGGCGACCCTGATAAGGCAGAAACATTATTAAAAGATCATCATGCAGATTTAGTATCCTTGGGGACAAGTGCCTTAGCCAACCCAGACCTGCCTAATAAGGTGGCGAAAGGGATGGAACTGAACGCCTTTGACTTTGAAAAAATCCTTTTACCCCAAGCAAAAGTAAAAGACTTGGAGTTACAAATGGAAATCGTCCAATAATACTGTAGAGAAAAATTATAATTTGCACAAAACAAAGGCCCGTCCCTCACCACGGTAAAGCGTTACCGTGACGAGGGACGGGCCTTTCAAAGTGATTGTCAAAAAGTAATGAACCCTACCGTTAACAAGACAGCTGTTGCCACTACAAAAACAACACTAAATCCAACCGGAATCTTGCCCTTTTCACGATAAGAACGAATGGCAGTCTCAATTCCGGTGACCAGCCAAAAAAGACCGATGATCAACCAAGAAATACCAAGATGATCGTTTGCGGCCAGGAAAAAACCTATAACAATCAGTATGATTTTGATTCCAAGAAAAAACCTTTTTAACATGCGAACACCCCTGTCATCTTTTCTTTTCAATCGAAAGATGCCCCCCTACAAGAGTGCCTCCGCAATCAGCTTATCAAACTTCCGGACATCGATCCCCTTCTTAAGCTTCACCTTAATATGACCGGATTTGGTCCAAAGCTCGACCTCCGCGTTCACATCAAGGAAGCTCCCGGCATTCTCCGTCGACCACATCGTAATGGATGAATACGGCAGGGAATACATCTCAACCTTCTTCCCCGTAAGACCTTGTGAGTCCCTCACAATCAACCTCTTATTTGTAAAGATGGCACTATCCCGAAATGTCTTATACGCAGCAACCGCCTCTTCCCCATTGACAAGGAGAGCCGTCACATCATCCGGTACCGGACATTCGGATATCAGCGTCCATTCTAAAATTCCTGTTGTTGCAGCCATTTGTTATCCCCCTCTAAAAAACGGTCTATTATAATCATTCTATATTTTCATTCAAAAACCCTTTTTTTCTTGGTTTTAAGCGGTTTTCTCTCAATCCTCCGCTGCATATAAACCGGGGTTCCGTTCAGGGGGAAACTTTATATCACACCTCTATCAGGTATAAAAATAACAGTGGAATGAGCATTGCAATGAGAAAAGATAAGGTGGAACTTATTCATTATTAGCTCTAATAATCGGGTTCCCTTCTTTATCCAGCAACGGCGTTATTCCTCCACCTTCTCCGTACCAGCTAAATAAATAATGAACTCCAGTTTCTTTATCCACTAACACTTTACAACCTGATAAAGCGCCCATTTTTTCTTTATGTATAACCTCAAATCTGTTTTTTGAACTTTTACCAAACATCATCGAAAACCTCCTTGAACAAATTTATTATGGACCTGTACCGCAAGAGACTTCATACTTTTCACTTTCTATCTCTTTTGTATAGCATATCGTTGCAGTGTCTCCAGTAGGGCTGTCGTAGTTATACCAATATACATTGTATCGCTCTCCGTAGTCTTTATCTTTATAATCATCCTTAGTTATGAAAGCAAAAAAACTTTGATATGGATGCCCATCTTTGAAAATTGCTTCTCTTAATGCAGACCTCGGCGAATCATTATCGTGTACCAAGGCTGCTAATTCTGATGGAAAAATGATCATCACCATTAATGCCAACAAGAAAACCATTAAAAGTCTTTTTTTCTTTTTCACATTAAAACCTCCTTTCTAATTCCTTTAACCTCCCAAATGAATAAAGGAAAAACTAAAGTTCTGAGGCTTTTCTCTCTTACTGGAAGACTAGTATTTTCGTTTACTTTGCTTTCCATTCATAATGAATATCCGGCAAGTTTTCTTCATTTTCATGCCCTCTGCCAATGATGGTAAATCCATGATTCTCATAAAAGCGCTGGGCCTTTTTATTTATCTCGAATGTGTATAACGTCAGGCCTCCGGATGATTGTTCTTTTGCTTTTTCAAGTAATCTTCTACCAATACCTCTGCCTTGATAATCATTATGAATATATAGCTGGCTTATTTCCGATACGTTATATGCAATCATTCCGATCACTTTTTCATCCACAAGAGCTATTTCAATTTGACATTCCTTAGGTAAAATATGATTTAAAAAGTATACATGGTTTTCAAAACTATGAATTTCTTTTTGACCAATCGCCTCGTACTTACTATCCCGCCACATCTTAACTGTTTGTTCAGCATACTTCGGAACATATGGAATAATCATCATATTATGTTGGTACATCCCATCAGCCATTTTCTATCATTCTTTTCAAAAACTCTATTTTTTTGATATCTTTATTATTATTTTGATCTGCACGATAACTATCCTTTGATGAAGACTCATAAACACATAAATACTGCTCGGGATTCAGTAAGTAATACTTCACATCCCCCTTTTGGTGAATGTCTAAATCCTCTAATTGTATGCCTGCGAAACTAGGCAATGTGTCGGAAATTCCAAACTCCACTGATGACCCGTCTTTTGAGAACTCATGTTCATGCAAATCAACCAGGTTATACCCCATTGAATTCATGATTTCCATGATATCCATCCAATTATGTATAGACAATTCCGGTGGTACCTCCCACCCTCGCTTATCACCAGGTACATGAATATCTAAGTCTTGAGCATCCCAGTCCTTTCCTGTAACGATTTCCAAACCAACAGACCCCATTAACAATGGGATGATTTCAATATTATTTAGTCTTTTTGCAATTTTCATAAACGTGTCATACTTGTGATTATCCATTTTCCCCTCCACTTTTTTGAACCATGACCCTATTTCAGAATCGTGTACATTAACTTACTACCAATTATTTCAATACCAATCAGCATAATCAAGAAAAATCCCCAACAAAAAAACGGCCAGCGGCTAAAGCCACGACCGTTCTTATTTAATCGTTTTTAATATCTACTTGCATAACTTCGTCCCAGAGTTGAAGGATAAAATGTCATTTGATATTTCCCTCTAAGCTCTTGCTTGGTTCGATCAGTTAACATTTCACCTTCTCTATTATGGGCTACTTCCATTTCAACTCCATTGGGAATTATTTTATCAGCATCCCAATCAATCCATTCCCCGTACTTCGCTACCCAATCTGCCAACTCTGTCTTTAACTCTTTTGATATAGGGACATCTTCTAAATCCACATTACAACCGCATTGAGCACACCAGATAGGATCTGCTCCAACATCACCTTCAATTTTTAAGTCCCAGGTTTCTTTTTGCTCACATAAACAAAGCATACAACGATACCCCCCTAAATCAGTTCAAGGCTACATTTATCAACAAAACTTCATTTACAACAGCTCTTTATTTTTCTTAAAAGATCGCTTCAATGATACGTAACTGGATAAAAACATAAAGAAGCTGACAGCCAGTAACAGCCCCAGCAATTCCGTCCATTCATTTCCGCTGGATGGCAGTTCGACAAGGATGATATATAAAGCTGTGAATATAACGACAAACCCGAATGTTCTCACCAGGATCACCCGTAATTGATGTTTATAATCCTGTTCTGTCGCGACGCTTGTATATTCAATTCCAGAAAAAATATATCTTGCTGATACATAGAGAAGGAAGATGGCCATGGCCGATAATAATATCCCTTCGGAACTTATGCTCAAATAGTCATTGGCCAAGGCCATGAGCAATAAGAAAACGAAAAGCAAAATAGCACCCTCGGCTAGAAAATACAGCATTCTCTTTTCCTTGTATTCATCGTTCGGAATCAAAAAAGATATCCATGATTTCATTAGCCTTCAACCTCCCAAAATAATTCATCCAGCGTTTTACCCAACTCTTTCGCGATGGCTATGCACAGCTGCAGACTCGGGTTATACTCCCCTTTCTCGATCAACCCGATGGTCTGCCTCGTCACACCCACATTCCTTGCTAATTGTTCCTGTGTCATCGACGTCCGGATCCTTGTGATCTTCACATGATTCTTCATTAATCAATCCTTCTCCTACCCTTCTCCTACGCAATATATATGTTGCATTTGTAAGTTATATATTACATTCGAATCTTTTTTATGTCAATTATTCCCTGTTAAAATATCTAGAATTAATCTAAGTGCCCAAGAATCGTCCACCTTCTTCTACAATGAAAACAGTTTAACCATAAAAAAATCCCTCCCTCAGCACTTATCTGAGGAAGGGAACTTCATCAATATCTTACAACCCGGGAAGAATCCCCGAGAACAAACTCAATATCAAAACCGTTGTAATCGCTGTCAATCCAGCAATAAAGCCACCTAGCGTCCACGCTTTAAGCGTCTGTGGAACAGTCAGTTTACCGAACCTATTCACAACCCAGAATCCAGAGTCATTCGGAAGGGAAAGACCAATTCCACCGGCACAGATGGCAAGCCCAAGTAAAATCGGTGAGACTCCAAGATCCACTGCCATCGGCCCCATGATGCTTGACGTTGTCACAAGGGCAACTGTCGCCGAACCAAGTGATGCACGAAGGATTTGAGAAAAAATGAACGCCAGCAACAATACCGGAATGCTCCAGCTTTGCATCGTCGCGATGAGATAATCACCGATTCCGCTCTTATTGATGACTGCACCGAATGCTCCACCGGCACCAGTCACCAGGATGATGATTCCCGCTGAGTTGATCGCTTCAGCATACAATCTGCTGTTTGGAACAGAGATATATGGTCTAAGCATGATGATAGCTGCGATGACACTTATGAACAGGGCAATGTTCTTATCCCCGATAAAACCTAATACACTTGCAAGTCCCGTATCCGGGAACAGCAGCTGAGATAATGTGTTGAGCAAGATGAGTGCAATTGGCAATGCCAGCATGAAGAAACTCAGGCCAGTGCTGATTTCTTTTTTCGGTGCATCTTCAAGGCTTACCGCAACTTCTTCAACGGCACCAGAATGGTTCATGCGCTTACCGATGAATAATCCGTAGAAATATCCTCCGACAAGTGTTGCCGGGATTGCTACAAGAATTCCGTAAAGGATGAATAAGCCAAGATCTGAGCCCGTGTTTTCTGCTACTACTAGAGGGCCTGGCGTTGGGGCGATCATGTTATGGGAGACAATCAACCCGACACCGAGTGCTGTTACAAAAGAAATGACTGAGATGCCCGTTTTCTTTGATAGGCTTTTAATCAATCCGCTTAGGATGACGAATGCTGCATCGAAGAATACCGGGATTGAAACTGCCGTACCCGTCAAGGCAAGACCAGCCGGCGATTTTTTCACACCGAATGCTTTCAATACAGCGGCTGCGATTTTTTCAATCGCACCTGATGCTCCGAGAAACTGTCCAAAGATGACACCGAGTCCGATCAGGATCCCGACGCCGGTCAATGTGTTCCCGAACCCTTGGGTCACGGTGGCTGCCACTTCATTAAGCGGCATTCCGATCACGACAGCCGTTGCAAATGCAACACCGATCAGTGATAAAAATGGTTCAACCTTCAATTTTAAAATCAAGAAAAAAAGTGCTGCTAACGCTAGTAAGAAAATTACAATCAACATATTCCCTGTAACCATGTTAGATTACCCCCTTTGTTATATGAAACTCTTTTTATACAAGCAGAACCGCCTGGATTCCCCTTAGAAAGAGGCGGCCCTGCATTGATCCCTAAACCAATTACGTGCTCTCGAGTGTCGAAACGACATCTCTTAACGTGGTGACAGCTCCGACATTCCCTGGAAAAATGACGTATGGGATGAATGGGAACGTGCTCTCTTCGCCTGTCTGCCAAACCGGAATCCCCGGTGCGATTTGACCCGCAACGGTCGCCCGTTTCACACATAACCCTTTTGTCCCGACATCACTGGAAGTGATTCCTCCCTTTGCAATCAGGTAGTTCGGCCTTACAGAGAAATCACGGACGATGCTCGTGACCGCATTCGAAATCTCAACGGACATCTGAAGCTCCTGCTCTTCCATCCCGTCACCAAGATCAAGCCGCTTCCTCTTCGTGTAGATGACCGTACTGATTCCGCCGGCCACCTTTGTTTCCGCTTCATGCCGCACCCGCTCGATTTCCTGTTGGAACGCTTCTTTATCAAGTACCAGATGAGCGTCGAACTCAATGAAGTGCAGAGAGGACAGTTCCTTCAGCGTGTCCAATTGATCCGTCGTCTTTTTGACATGAGATCCGACAATGACCAAGCCTCCGTTCTCCCTTTCCTCACTGATCAGCTCTTCCCTCGTTAACAGTGGTCGTGAAGAAATATCACCGATCACCTTGGTAAAAGCAGCAGCCGTCCGGAAGATGAATCGTTTTCCTTCCGCGATGGCGAGGATCAGTGCCGTCGCGAATACCCTCACATCCGATTCTTCAACAGCATTGACGACGACCTTGCCGAAGTCCTTCACCTGACGCAACTGTGCAGTGATTCCGTCAATGTCCAGGCTTCGGATTAATTCCAGTGAAATATACGTGACGCCTTCTTTCGGGAAAGCGCCTTTTGTCTTTTCTTCGACCCAATCCCCTAAGTGACTCGACTTGTAGCCAAATGTCCTGTCTTTGGCGAATTCGGTTTCACCGGCCGGCACAAGTTCGTTTTCCTGCTGAACGAAGTGAATGTTCTCAACAGTCAATCGGCCGCCTTCTTTGAAAAATGGAAGGATGACCTCTCCGTCCACACGTTCGCCGCTTTCTGCTTCCATCGTACGGCGGAGAACATCCGTCTCAAGAGGATAATGCCCTCTCAGCGTTGAATCTCCGCGGCTGATGATCAAATACGGAATGCCAAATTTCTTTGAGATGGTCTCTGTTCGTTCTGCAATATCCCGATGGACCTGCTCCGTTTCTTTTGCCGTGAAGGCTCTGGAGTTCGTCAGGATGAAGAAGATCTGCCGGTCTTCCAGGAAGCCCAGCTCAATGGTCTCTTCCTCCCAGTCTGTGTATACCGAAACGCCGTGGACAGTTTGGACACCTGTCGGATCGTCATCAAGGACTATGATTTTGTGCGTAAACCCGGGTCTGACTTTTTCCCACCATTTGTTTACTTTCTCCTCATTGATAGATTGATAGGATGATAGGATTTCATCGGCATGCCTTGTTTTCATCACTGGCTGACACCCTTTACTTCGAAATTCGCAAGCTTTTCGTAAAATTGGATGAGTCCCCCGTGATCATCAGCTGCTTTGCCGTCTGCCATCAAGGAGTGATACATCTCCAGCACCTGGCTTGACAATGGCAGCGGCACTCCGATCGAGTGGGCTGTATCCATCACATTAGTCAAGTCCTTCGCGTTGATGTCGATGCGTCCGCCGGCAACAAAGTTCCTTTCCAGAATCAACGGAACCTTCGCATCAAGCACAGCACTTCCAGCCAAGCCTCCGCGGATCGCTTCGTACATCTTCTTGATATCGATTCCAGCTTTCGACGCTAACGTCAGTGCCTCTGACATCGCAGCGATATGGACATTCACCAGGATCTGATTGGCAAGCTTCGCCGTTGTTCCGCATCCATTGTCACCAACGAGCGTGATATCCTGACCCATCACGTCAAAGTATGGTTTCACCTTTTCATAGATTTCTTCTTTTCCTCCGACCATGATGGCAAGCGTCCCATCAATCGCTTTCGGCTCACCGCCGCTCACCGGGGCATCGAGCATTTCTATCCCTCTTGCGGCAAGTGCTTCGGCAATTCCCTTCGATTGTACCGGAGAGATCGAGCTCATATCGACGACGATCGCTCCATCATTCGCCCCGAATATGACACCGCTTTCACCAAAGACAACACTTTCTACATGCTCTCCCTTCGGAAGCATTGTGAAAATGATGTCACTCATTTCCCCTACTTCTTTTGGTGAACGGGCTCCACGGGCTCCCAACCTCACTAACTCTTCCACTGCTGACTCATTAATATCGAACACGGTGACATCGAAGCCACTTTTCACTAGATTCAGTGACATCGGTTTCCCCATGATGCCAAGACCAATAAATCCAAGTCTCATCTTAAATTCCCTCCTGATGATAAAGCGTTTTCATTTGTTGTCACCAATTGTACACAATAATTTATATTTTGTATACAAAATTATTTAAAATGTATACAAAATTATTTTCAGTTAGAACTTTTAAATCCTTCCCACTCGTTCTATACTTTTAGAAAGGGCTTTATTTTAACAAGCCGAATACGTAAAAAAGACAAATGGCAAGTCTTTCATTGGAGTCGATTTAGTTGAAGAAGAAAACACAGCAGCACGCCTATCTGCAATCATATGAATATATCCGCGACAAGATTTTAAACGGAGAACTCGAACGTGGCACAAAACTGATTGAGGAAAAACTCGCAGAGCAACTTGGAGTAAGCAGGACACCGATCCGCGAATCCATCCGGAAGCTCGAACAGGAAGGGCTCGTCAAACAAAAACGCGTCGTCAACCCGACCGACATGGACCTCCGCCACTACTTCCAGGTCCGAATCCTCCTCGAAGGATTCGCAGCCCGGTCGGCCGCTACCTATATGAACGAAAAGGACCTTTACCAACTGAAAGAATGCATCGACATCGGCCGAAACGGCACAAACGAGGAAATCATGGAAGCCAACAAACAATTCCACGACATCATCGTCAACGCCACCAACAACCCCGTCATGGTCGACACCATCGAACGCATGCAGTCCATCATCTATTTATTCAGAAAAACGGTCGTTTATCATAACCGGCCATTCTTGATTGATGAACATCAGGAGATTTATGATGCGATTGTTGCTCATAATGGAGATGAAGCAGAACGGTTGATGAAAGAGCATATTCAGGCGGATTTGGAGTTTTGTTTGCATGTGATGATGCGGTAGGGTAAAAACGTGTATATAAAAAATTTATATTTTTTATATACACGTAATTAATAAACAAATGTCAATTTTGTTTCGAAATATCGATATAACTTGCACTAAAACGGTCAGTGGCTAATGCCTCTGACCTCTATTATGATGTTTGTTCCATAAAATCCCCCTTGGCTGAATAAGTTATTTTCATTTATGAATGACAATCTCTGAATATCACTCCTGACAAGGATAGATAAAAAACGGAAAGAGCTTTAAGTGCTGGCTCTTTCCGTTTTTCCCCTACTACCTCATCTTTATATCTTTTTCCTTCTCATCGAATGTACAGCTGCCCATTGGTACCCCATGTAAAATCATCTCACTCAATAATGTTAAATTAATCATTAGTACCATCTGCAACCTTACTAACTTGATAAGAAACGACATAAATAAAGAATAGAACAATAAACGAGTAAAAATAATGCCAATTAATCATTTCGAAAATACCTATAAATTTTAATAACGGAAGTCCAATAAAGGAGACGAGTATAGAAAGAATAAACCCTTTCAAGTAAACGTTTATTTTTTCAAATAATTGAATAGTAAACATTATTAATACTGGAATAACAAAAAAGTTCCATGGTATGTAATTAGAGGCCATAGGTGAAACTTCATATCTATAATCAAACATTCCAAAGAATAGAAATGTGGAATCCAGAAATGCGGATAATATTGCAGAGGTTAACCCTGCAAGTAATAATTTTGCGGTCATTGATTTATTTCTATATATGATCCATACCGTACTGGAAATAATGGCTACTATGACACCAAACCACCAATGCCAGCCAAATAAAACATGTTCTTTCCAAATATCCAACTTAAATTGGTGAGCCTTTAATAATTCATTGAACATCTTGTTGGTTGACTCTGAATACTTATTCATACTTACCTCCTTTTTAAATGTAGTTTCACCTTAAATAATTGGTTTATACGAATGTCGTTTTAATTTTTTTAGTGTAAATCTCCAATTGTGATTACTTTACCAATGCGTTGATAGCGTTCATGAAATAAGATATTCGACAATCGGGAGATCCAATGGAAGAAGTTAGAAAATATTCAACCCCGAACGCTTAGGATCATCCTTTATATTCTTAACCACTTGTAATGTTCAATGGAATTAGCAATTCGCACAAAAACGGTCAGGGGCTTATGCCTCTGACCGTTTTGTTTCTCCCCTTAATGTCCCTTATAAAACATTACTTCTTATAAACCGTAAACTTCTCTTCCGCTGATGTCCTTTCCCTCATCGGGGGCACCTTATCAAAATAACCCATATGCAAGAACCCGACGATCTTCTCGCCACGCTTCACGTCCAATAACTCACGCACTTTAGGGTCATAAATATGGGGATTCGTTTTCCATACAACCCCTAGTTTTTGTTCCCAAGCAAGCAGTTGGAAGTTCTGTATAAGAGAGCTGACCGCACCAAAATTCTCTTCCCACTGCTTTTGTCTCGGATCCTCTTCCATCACTACAATTAGAATGGCAGCAGGCTGACTGAAATAATTCCTTCTGTTCTCCTGCATGTCAGGAGGAAACGTTTTTACCAGCTCTTCCACAAAGCCTTCCTTTTCGGCTGATGATACAAAAATAAAACGCCAAGGCTCGCGCAACCCATGGTTTGGTGCGCAGATTGCATCATCCAATATTTCAAGGACGGTTTCCTGTGTCACTTCTTTATCGGTGTATCCGCTTTTAATCGAACGGCGTTCACGAATGACTTTTGCTACACTTGATTTTGTAATTTCCATTGTAAAATCCCCTTTTCATATCATGATTAAGAACCCGTTGAGCAGTCAGCTCCATTTCACCAAATAAATGATTGTGATTATCATTCTCAATTATATATTTTAATATAGAATCCAATATATATCCATGCCTTTGCCCCTAGATTTCTTTAACTAACCACCATATCCCACAAAAAAAGCCAGCGGATATGCCTCTGGCCGTTTTTCAAAAGGTATAAAATAAGCCCCTCCACATAGGAAAGGCTGCTTTCGATATTCAATCCCGTTAGCAACTAAAGAATTCATTCTTTAACCAAGTCACTAATTAAACTCGCCGTTTTCTGGAACAATCCCTTACTCCCTGGAAACATATACTTTGCTTTCTACCAAGATATAGTATTCAGCTGGCAGTCCCTTTAAAGAATAGATTTTACTTCCTTCCCCCGCAAATGTAGCTTCTCCATCTTTCAATTGGTATCGTGGATTACTCTCTTCTTTACTACCGGCAACGCTGAAAGAAATTTCACCTATTTCTTTATCTACATCTCTGTATTTTTCTAGTTTATTTTTTTCTTGATGAAAGGAATATGTATTGCCATTCCACACAACAACATCCGCCCATTCAACAGAAACATTGGTTTCAGGAGACGAGATAGCACATCCAGCAGAGACCAGTAGTATAAACATCGTGGTTAGATATAGAAACTTTTTCAACTGATTCCCCCTACAAAATTATTCTGCAATTCTGCCCGTTCATGAAAAATCTGCCGTCTGATCCCTCAGCAATTGCCCCTTTAGAGAACTACTATGCTCAGCAATCGACTAAAAAAACATTTGTTTTTTATTTCCTTCACTTCTTATCGATTCTCCATTTGCTGGCCGATTCCCTTTGAGGCTCATACAGAAGCTAAATTATTTAGGTTCGATCTTTCCAAAGCATGGAGAGAAGAAAGCTTCGGATTGCTGCATTTACTGTCTAGAAAATCTCCTGTAATGGCAATCAGATCGACTGATTGGCTGGAAATCTTTCTATATCATTCATCCGGGCTGATGGATAAATTTTCGAGATGCAACCAACAGCGCACTTTGAATTTGGCAATATCAGGACAACTGTTACATGAATTCATAAAGGTAGATACGTTAAAACTAAGCAAAAAGGGTAAAAAAGTTATTAAATTACCATATCTTCCAGATAAAATGAGGTGAAACTTACATGCCGCTGTTAGACGTTGATGATGGGACCAGCATACATTTTTCGGTTAAAGGGGAAGGGACTCCAATTGTCTTTATCCACCCCCCTACTTTAACCTCTGTTAATTTCGAGTATCAATTAGAGGAATTATCCCGAAGTTTTCAAGTCATCACCTTTGACATTAGAGGTCACGGACAAAGTCAGCACTCAAACGAACCCATTACCTATGAGCTTATTGTTAAAGATATCATCAAGATACTAAATCATTTACATATTGAAAAAGCATGGGTATGCGGCTATTCCACAGGAGGGTCTATTGTATTGGAATTTTTACTCACTTCTTCAGACAGGGCTTTAGGCGGCTGTGTAATCAGTGGGATGTCTGAAGTGAGTGATAAACTTCTCAAGAATAGAATTCGGGTTGCACAGAAACTTGCGAAGAAAGGAATGGTTTCCGTTTTGGCATGGTCTATATCAAAGGGCAATTCGAACACGAAAGAGTTATTTCAGAAAATGTTCACAGATGCGAAACAAGGAGATTCGAGAAACATTGAGCAATACTATGCTTATAGTTTGCTCTATAATTGTACAGATCGTCTTCAAAACATCAGTCATCCAACACTATTGATATACGGTAAAAAGGATAATCAATTCCACAAGTACGCCGAGATTTTACATGAAAAATTATTTGTTAATCAATTGGAATTCATTGAAAAATCAGACCATCGAATCCCCACAAAGAAGGCAAATGAATTAAATTCACTAATAAGCCAATATATCAACACTCATGAGAAAAATAGCTAGAATAGACGGGGCCAGATCCCAGTACTTCAAAGAAGCAGGGTACTGGGGTCTGGCCTCAAGATTTCTATTACGGTTTAGAACACGGGTTTACAGCTATCCTGCTTTTCAATCTTTTCAAAATTCAACAATAAAAATAGAAGGGTGCCTGCCCTAACTCGTTCCTTGGCTCAGGCACCAAAATGAAATAACAGCTATGATGTAAGCAGTTCAAGTATCCAATCCTTCATTTCTAAAATCCGCATATGCCTTGGTGTGGTTTCCGTTCCATTCACAATCATTGATACGTAAGAATCTTGCTTATGTAATCCACCGTGACTCGCACCGCCAACATGTGTCGGAGAGCCTTCCCCTTTAAATTCATGACCCGGTTTAGCACATACAATTAAGTATTCTCCATCATGTGAGAAAAAAGAAGAATAAAGTCTCGATAAAGCATCGGGATAGTCCCCATATTTGATTGCATTATTTGTTATTGTAAGATCTAATATGTCAGTATCCCCTTCAACAAACCACGTTTGATCGTACTCATCAACAAAATCTCCATTAGGATGAAAGTGAAGCGCTCCTCCATTTATACCAGATGTCACGATTACGGTATTGTCTTTTTGGATGGCAATGACATCAATTCGATTATCTTTTTGGAGGATACTTGCTAATTCCTCTAAAGGAGCTTTTTGATTATTTAGTGTATAAATAAAAGACATTCGTTCATTTACACAAAGAACGATTTCGTCCTGCACTGTTACACCTTTTCTTAATTTCACAATTTGATACGAGCTTAACACTTTTCTAAGATCAATTAATGCAGCTTTTCGATTTTGATCAATCCATGCTTGTCCATTATCACCAAGAACAATCCAAATTGTGTCCTTTAATGCAGCATCCCAGGAAGGATATTCATCTAAAATGTTGCAAAGCTGCTGATCTACCTTCTCAATTCCTTTTATATCCGTTCTCCCATGTTTATGAACACTTTGATCTAAATCCGGAAAATAAACAATCGTAAAATCAGGAAGTTCATTTCGTTTAATCAAATACCTTAATTCATTTGCTGAAAATTTATCGTTGAATCCATATCTTTGCCAAAAGAATGAGTTCTTCTTTAAACCGCTGAGTTTATGCATGGAACCATATGAGAAAGTGTTCGGTGCATACGAATCAAGCTGTCTTTTTACCCCTGTTATCAAAGACATTAAAAACGGCATCTTGATTTGAGTAGGATAATCCCCCCTATATAATAGTGCATTTATAGATGCACTTTGCATTCCCTTTTCATTTAAAATTTCATGAATCGTTTTGTGCTGGTTACTTAAGTGTTGATGGTTTAGACGATAAAAAATGTCGATCATCGCTTTCTTTATTCCGAGTTTAAATAGCTCTTGGGCATGACCACCGTAGTCAATGATCCTTTTTTCTTGTTGATTGTACCAAAGCAAACCTGGAACTTTATGTTGATCACTATACACGCCTGTTAATAATGTGCTGTCAACATTGACAGACATCGTTGGAAATGGACTAACAAGATTCGAAAAATAACGGCCATTGTTCATAAAAAATTTCAAGGCAGGAGCTTTCCCACTCTTAATTGCAGCTTGGATAGACGGATCCATCAAAGAATCAATCACAAGCATAATCACCCTTTTTTTCCGAGGTTGATCTGATGGCATAACGTATCTCCTCTCAAAACATACTTAATTCTATTATGGAATGTTTTCCCTATTTTTATTTATACAACTCTGCCTGTTGGTGTGGTTTGTGATATCAATTCATTAGTATAAGGTGAATAATCCCCATTAAATCAGGAAAAAAGGAGTGCCGAAATCAATACGATTCGGCACTCCTTTTAGTTTGTTATTTTATGGTCTCACATTGGTCCCTTCTCCCGCTGGAGTATTTGTCATGCTTTCCAATCCCCCCTACATACATAAGTAAACATTTCTTGAACGTTTTTTCATAAAAAACTAAAAAGGGGCCGATCCCCGACATGTTATATTTCTAACACCCGAGCCCCAGCCCCCTCCAACTATTCATTCACTTCCTTACTTAGCCTGCCCTTCCGTCAACAGCTCCTCCATCCGCTTCCGCAGCATAAACTTTTGTATCTTCCCGCTCGCATTCCGCGGCAGCTCTTCTACAAACACATACTTCCTCGGCCGCTTATAATTAGCTAAGCTGTCACTATCCTTACACCACTCATCAAGCGCTTCTTCCGTAACTCCAGGATCCTTCTTAACCACAAAAGCCGTGACACTCTCTCCCCACCGGTCATCCGGCTGCCCGACAATCGCGACATCGAGCACGCCCTCATGAGCATGAAGCACATCCTCCACCTCACGCGGATAGATATTCTCCCCTCCTGAGATGATCATGTCGTCGACCCTGTCCTTGACCCAAAGGTAGCCGTCTTCATCGAGGTAGCCGATATCCCCTGAATGGTACCAGCCTTTATGCATCGCTTTTTCCGAGGCTTTTTCACGGTTAAAATAGCCGGACATCATACATGGACCTTGAACGATGATTTCCCCGCTTTCGCCCGGGGGCAAGATGTCATCAGGATCACTCGGTCCGTCTTCATTCGGCTTCACAATCCTGATTTCATGATTTAAGCATGCCTGTCCGGCTGCCCCTGCCTTACTTAGCTGATCATCTTCTGATAAGAAGGTGATTGCCGGACCCATTTCCGTCATACCGTACGCCTGTACCAGCTTAATTCCAAGTCGGTCGTGACACGCATGGACGAGCGACGGCGCCATCGGGGCTGCCCCGTACAGTCCGATCCGCAGACTTTCAATGTTATAGTCTGATAGATTTTCCTGCAGGATCATATTCCACATCGTCGGAGCCGCGAAGAACTTTGTGATTTTTTCGGAATGTATCAGTTCAAGCACCTTCTTAGGCTGGAACTGGTGAAGGATGACGTTGCTCCCGCCGGCATGGATCCTCGGAAGGAAGGCACAGTGAAGCTCGGCACAGTGGAACATCGGTGCTGTCACGAGGCCGATGTCGCCCGCCCCAAGTTTCGTAGCACCAATTACGATCAGGCTCTGCTCCACCATATTCCGGTGCTTATGCATGACACCCTTCGGACGGCCGGTCGTCCCGCTTGTATACATGATTGCGTATTGATCATTCTCATCGACATCAGCATCCACTGCTTTTGGTTCTGCAGCCTTCACTTTCTCATGATAGCTCGTGGCATACTCAGGCGTCTCATCGTCAATGAACCAGAAGACCGTATGAGGGAATCGGTTCTCAATCGAAGCAATCACCGGCTCAACCGCTTTTTCAAACAGGACGACCTTCGGAGCCGCGTCATTCAGGATGAACCCCACCTCTTCTGCCTGCAGCCGGAAATTGATCGGATTGAACACCGCCCCGATTTTTGCGCATGCGAAGAACGCCGTCCCGAGCTCCTCGGTATTGAACATAAAGGTCGACACCCGGTCACCTTTCCTCACGCCCTCAGCGATCAGAGCATTCGCCAGCCGGTTCACCTCATCGTTCCACTCACTGTATGTAAAGCGGAGATCTTTCCGCACATCATAGAGGGCTTCCTTGTTCGGGAACTTCTTTACAGTCAGGTCAAAAATCTTGCCAATCGTCGTACTCATTTACATTCCTCCTAAAGGTAAGTTTGAACGATCTATGCCTGCCACTGCTTCGTGTTGTTTGTTGATATTACCTATCTATTAGAATATTCTGCAAATTAACTTCAAATCCTTTTCCTTTTTCACAGTAAACTTAAACTTTGGACTCATGCTCAACCTTGCTCATATGGTAAAATTTAGATAACTAAAAATTGAAAGGATGTTACCATGGAAGTCATCCTCGCAAGCGCATTTTCAGCCCTCATCATCGCAATGACTGTCTTTTTCATAATTAAGGTACTGATAATCGCTTATAAACGGAAAGAACTGACACTCATAAAATTCATCACTTATACCACAGCTGCCGTCATGATCGGTTTGATTGTGGCATCTGTTCTGCCTTTAGGGTATCAGAAGATATTTGCGCTGATTACGTAAAAAACCCGTCAGCCTTCGCTCACGGACAAACCGGGTCATGGTGCCTGTCCCCATGACCCGCTATCTTATTTTTTGCTGTTTTATGATTCCTGTTATGATCGGGATGAACACGGAAAGTAATAGGACCGGCATAAACCACGCTCCAAACCCGTCCCCCCATCCAAGAGCTATAGAAACCGATTCAAATAAAATCAAGGAAAAAATAAGTAAACATATATTCTTTGAACTGTTGATCATTTTTCTGCTCAGTAAATAAAACTTTTCAGCATTCTCTTCATTTAAACGCTCAGGATAATTATGTGTTTCCGGAAATCTCTCAACAACTTGCATCAACACCGCAAGGAATGCACCTATTATCGGCAGGATGAGAAGCTCCATTTTCGATCCCCTTCGATCCACTTCCCCCAGTGCATTATAATGGGCCGGGACTTCATCAGGTATCTTATTCCAATTGTAGATCAAAAAGAGAATCGAGCCTAAATAGATTGAGTAACCAATAATGTCCCATATCCATTCAATCTTCGTTTTTGATAATTTGATTTTCGGTCTATTTCTTGAGTTTAACATCCTTCCCCGCACCACCTATTCATTATCAGGATTGCCGTAGAGCTTTAGTCTATCGACGCCCCCGCAGCCTCCATCTCCGCTCCCCCAACGCATAAACCAACATCATGATCACCCCTCCAGCAACCGCGACCACCAGCCCCATGATCCCCACAAGTCCTGCCCATCCAACAACCGTGACCTGAAAAAGAAAAAAGAACCAGAATCCACCGAGTATGATGGCAAGCGGTACGTTATGTGGAAACAATCGCTTCCAGAGGATAGCCAGTAATAAGGTGCACAGACACAAGATCACAGCAAACATCAAAAGCTCCTGGTCCCACCGAATCTCGATTCGTGATTGCATCCCATCATACTCATCAGGCGTGGCATTCATCAAACTGCCGAATGTGGTCCCGGCAAACACCATCCCGGCTAAAGCAAAAAGTGCGAGTACCGTCCAGTTAATTGTTCGAACTTCTTTTTTAGCGCTCAATGATTTCACCCCTTGTCTTAAAACCGTATTGCACCTATCTTCATCTTACAGTTAATTCCATATTAATCCAATAGTTTTCACACCACGATTCATTTCACTCCATAAAAAAAGAGCCTGCACGGCTCCACACAATCACACACTCAAATGTAAAACATGCTGAGGCCCCTTAGGCCCTTCATATATCTCATCCTCATCAACAAATCCTGTCTTCAGATAAAGACTGATCGCCGCTTGGTTCCTTTTGTTTACTCCAAGAACCACTTCATTGACGTCAGGAAGATTGTCCTTAATGAAACCCGGCAATAAAGTTAGTCCCTTCTTTGCGAACCCCTTACCTTGCTTCCTTGAATCGATCGAGAAGGAGGTCAGTAGTCTAGCATGCCGATTTTCACTATATTTATGTAATTTTTCTCCGTCTTCCAATGCAAAGTAACCAACCGGTTCGTCGTCCTCAAGGATCAACACATGGATAGTGTTCTTCGAAATTTTTGAATGGTTAATTTTCTCCATCGGCATGCTGGTGAATTCGAGCTGTTGGTCAGGCAGCTGAAACTCGGATAGCTTCTTCATGTATTTTTCTGTGTACTTTGCCAGCCTGACTTTCGACTGAAGTGAAGTTGATTCCATCTTAGTTCCTCCAATATATGAATCTATCATTAATTTTCCCAGACAAATGGAAAGGGATCTCCGGCACAACGCACCGCAGGACCTGTCCACATGGCCCTTTTTATGACGGCTCCGTTCTACTCAATATCCCCAAATATTCCTTCCAAGGCCCCACATCTTCCCTATAACGGTTGGATATTACCCTGGCAATCTGCGATAGGTGCGTCATATCATGGACCACCCAAGTCGAGATCAACTCCCGGGCACTGACCTTGCCGAAAGCAGGATGCATACCTGTCGCCTCAAGGAAATGGCGCTGATCAACCACTAACTCTTTTAACTCATTCACATTCGTTGATCTGATCGCAGCAAACTCTGCCAGCTTCTCCTCAAGACTATTTGGTGTACTCTCTTCCAAATGTGAAAAACGATCAAAAACGGGAAACACCATACTTTCCCCTTTATGAAAGATCATCTTCAACCTTGGAATCCAATTATGCTTTTCCCCTTCGATCAAATGCTCCACGACTTGAACCGCATTCCAACTCCCGACCCCTTCATGACACTCCAGCCATCCTGCCGACAAACCTGAAAGCAAACCCTCCAATGTTTTCGGCGTCCTCTCCAAAATTTCAATTGCTTCCTTTAATTCAAAGTTCACAGGATTTCCCCCTTGTAAAAATTCTTACTTAAACTCAGCTCGATGTCACGATCTCAGCCTGCTGACCGCATGGTTAAAAAAACGCCCTCCTCTTTACTCAGTGGGTCAAGGTACCGGTCCCCCTGACCCGCACCTTGGACCCGGCATACTATTTTTCTTATAAAATGTCGTTCTCTTGACTTAAGTCAATGAGGCCTTCCACAACCAACGTTACAATCGTTCATGAATCAACTATAAGGAGGTTCTTTATGGAAACAAGTATAGGTCAAAACAGACAACAAAAGGCGGCCATTATTTCAGGAACGGCTTTAATGATCATGACTATCGCGGCATTTTTCTCATATGGCTATGTTCACAGCTCGGTCGTTATCAGCGGGGATGGCATCACTACTCTAAAAAACATTCAAACATCCGGGTCATTGTTTGAACTGGAGATCCTTGGTTGGATCGTCATTATTCTGATGGATTTATTGGTGTCACGGGGATTTTATGTGTTTTTGATGCCGTTCCATCAAGGCTATGCATTAGTAGCTGGCTTGCTTCGCTTGCTTTACACTGTCATGCTTGGTATAGCCGTATCACATCTCGTTATTGCCAGCAATACCGCCGGAGAAGCTTCATTTAGTAAATCGGCGGATATGGCTGCTCATAAAGTGATGGTAGCATTCGCATCGTTTGAATCAATCTGGTCAATGGGATTAATTATTTTCGGTCTGCATCTCATGGCTGCAGGTTTTGCAGCATGGAAGTCAAAGCAAATCCCCAAATTAATCAGCAGCTTGGTCATTGCAGCTGGATTTAGCTACACACTGGTTCATATCATGTATCGGTTCATGCCTCAATTTGAACGTTTAACTGTGCTATTGGAAACAATTCTAATGGTACCGATGTTTATTGGTGAACTGGTTTTCGGTATTTGGCTGCTCGTGAAAGGAAGAAAACTGACGTCTGCCAATTAATCTACCATTCTAAGATGGCGCTTTTTAATGCGGCTGAGGGATTCTGGTGTAATTCCAAGATAACTCGCCAATTGGTACTGAGGCACTCTGTTAATCAGACCGGGCCTCTTTTCCAGCAGTGCGTTGTATCGCTCTTCCGGTGACGAGGCGATAAAGGAAGCAAAATCATCATGCATGGCACCGATGTCTTCTTCCATCATTTTTCGTGTCATCGTTTGTAAAACCGGATGTACATCATACATGTCCTGCTCTGTAAGTAAATCACCTACGATGAGTGTACAGTCTTCAACACAGTTAAGTGAGTATTTGGAGGCTTTATCAATGGAATGCTGGTTGAAAATCGTAACGCTCTGTTCTTCTGTGAAAAAATTGAAGGTGGTCTCTTTACCATTCGCATCAACCGCATATTGGCGCACACACCCTTTCAAGACAAAATAACATTTATCGGGAACTTCCCCTTGCTGCAACAAGATCGTGCCTTTCTTAAAGGCAGCGGCAGGAACGTTCTCAGTCAGTTTTCTAAGCTCTTCTTCGCTGAGGTTTGAAAAACGTTTCATGTATTGAATGAGGACATCTTTCATCGTTTAACCTCCGTCTCTACTATTTTTACTTTGCATGTTGAAGCTGAACGGAAACTCGGGCCTGCCCCCAAGTACACTATCGCTTTACCACAACGGGGGGCAGGCCCCTTCTCAATGACTTGCCACTTTCGTATTTTCCAAGTAATCTTTCAAGGAATCCATATCTTTTGCGCAAGCCTTCTTAAAGCTGCCTACAATCAATTTGCCCAGCAATTTTGACAGGCCTGTCAATCCTCTGATTTCACCAAGTAGAGTAACTTCAGTTTGATTATCTGATGAAGTCAACAGATATGTAAATACAAATTCCCCTTTGCCTGTCGTTCCTTTCGTACCGTCGCACCTGAGTACAATCTTATCCGGTTCTTTCAGCTCCACTACCTCAAAATATTCAGATGCCTCTTTGCCGAACATCTTTCTCGTTTCCTTCCACTCGCTGCCCTCATGCAAAGGACCTTCATCCTTGCGCTCGATTGCCACTAACCCTTTCATCCATATCTGGGCTGCCTCGAGGTCCAGCAAGCTTGCATAGACTTCTTCTTTGGAAACCTGAAAGTTTCTTTTCACTTCAAATGGAATACTCAAATTGAACGACCTCCTAAGATTTCATGCTATTAAATGTGTATTTGACAAGTTGGACATCTTTCCTTCTTTTTTCATCATGATTTCAAAATAACGTTCTCGCGCTTCCTAAGAGGCAGATCCTCCCCGCAGGTCATCAAATCTCAGGCTCCTCGCTTCTCACTTAACCAACGCAGCCCTGAGATCAACCCCGAACTCCATGTATCCCTTTAAACAACTCAACATATAAACCCAGCCTTCCTTGTTGTTCAATAATTGCTCAATGAAGTTGTCATCATTCTCATCAAATCCTTCTTCACGGACTTCTACGATCGTGCCTTCTTTTTCTGATGAGAGAAAGTTGATGGTGACGATATGATTGGCTGCCCATTCGAATACAATCTTTTCATTTTCCTGGATTTCTTTAATATGAATCTCACCTTGTGCATTATATTCTTCGTACCTTAGGGTAATCGTCTTTCCCTCTGCCCATCGTTCAGAGCTCGATGAAAACCAGAAATGCCCAATTTTTTCTGGATCTACAAAAGCCTCATAAATTTCACTTGCTGGTTTCAGTATGTTCATTTTCGTTAAATTGTTCACTTATCTTAACCCTCTTTCATGGTTTATTGGTTGGTTCCGATATGATCCTATGAATATAGTAGGGAAATGAATTAAGAAAAAGAATGCTCCATTAATTATTTCTATAAGGAGTGTATAACTTCCTACCAGAAACACGAAATTCGAACCTGCCCATTGTACATACTAGAAAGCATGTGCCAATGCTTCACACTTTCAATCTATGTTTCAGTCCAATATAATATAAAGTAAGAATTTTCATAATTATCCTACTTCTGCTTTTGCAAGATATAAAAATTCCAAAGGAAAAGAAGGGAGAATGGAATATGGAAAACCACAATAGACCAGACCAAAAAGAACACACGGCTGCTTCAGGAGAGTGCCCTGTCACACACCACAAGGACAGCGCGATCACGACGACGACGGATCCACGAGGTACTACGAACAAAGATTGGTGGCCGAATATGCTGAATCTGGACATCCTCCGTCAGCATGACCGAAAATCGAATCCGATGGGGGAAGACTTCAACTATAGGGAAGAATTCTCGAAGCTTGATTACGATGCATTGAAAAAAGACCTCCACTCGCTGATGACGGACAGCCAGGATTGGTGGCCGGCCGATTACGGTCATTATGGTCCATTTTTCATCCGCATGTCTTGGCATGCAGCAGGTACATACCGCGAAGGAGACGGACGAGGAGGCAGTTCATCCGGTTCACAGCGCTTTGCACCTCTCAACAGCTGGCCGGACAACGTCAATCTCGATAAAGCCCGCCGCCTGTTATGGCCGATCAAGCAAAAGTACGGAAACAAGATTTCCTGGGCTGACCTGATTGTACTGACAGGTAACGTGGCGCTTGAATCGATGGGCTTGAAGACATTCGGTTTTGGTGCGGGACGTGAAGATATTTGGCATTCTGAAAAAGATGTGTATTGGGGAACCGAGAAGGAATGGCTGGCAGACAACCGGTATTCAGGGGACCGGGAGCTTGAGAATCCGCTTGCCGCCGTTCAAATGGGGCTGATCTATGTCAATCCTGAAGGACCGAACGGGGAGCCGGATCCACTGGGCAGTGCCCGTGACATCCGTGATACATTCGGACGGATGGCCATGAACGACGAAGAAACGGTCGCCCTCATCGCCGGCGGGCATACGTTCGGTAAGGCACACGGTGCCGGCGACGCTTCCCAGGTCGGCGACGATCCGGAAGCAGCTACCTTGGATAAACAAGGACTGGGCTGGCACAGCACACACGGAAGCGGAAAAGGCCGCGACACGATCTCAAGCGGCGTCGAAGGAGCATGGACAACGCATCCGACGAAATGGGACAACGGCTACTTCGACCTGTTGTTCGGGTATGAATGGGAGAAGACGAAGAGTCCTGCGGGCGCGTCCCAGTGGGCACCGGTCAATATGACGGAAGAGCACATGGCCCCGGACGCCGAAGATCCATCCATTAAAGTGAAGACGATGATGACAACAGCCGATATGGCGCTGCGTATGGATCCCGATTATGAAAAAATAGCCCGCCGATTCCATAAGAATCCGGACGAATTCGCCGATGCCTTCTCACGTGCATGGTTTAAGCTCCTCCATCGTGACATGGGGCCGAAAGCACGCTACATCGGGCCAGAGGTTCCAGATGAAGAACTGATCTGGCAGGACCCGGTACCGGCAGTCGATTACGACCTGTCCGATGCCGAAATCGCTCAATTGAAAGAAAAAATCCTGGATTCCGGATTATCCGTGAGCGAGCTTGTGAAAACAGCCTGGGCTTCCGCAAGCTCATTCCGCAGCTCCGATATGCGCGGAGGAGCGAACGGTGCACGCATCCGCCTCGCCCCGCAGAAAGACTGGGAAGCGAACGAACCACAGCAGCTTGAAAAAGTCCTGGGTGTCTACGAAGATATCCAAAGCGGGCTGGACAAGAAAGTCAGCCTCGCCGATCTGATCGTTCTCGGCGGCTCTGCCGCTGTCGAAAAAGCGGCCAAAGATGCTGGCTTCGAAGTGTCGGTTCCATTCACCCCGGGCCGCGGCGACGCCACACACGAGCAGACGGATGTGGACAGCTTCGCGGTATTGGAGCCGGTATCGGATGGATTCCGCAACTACCAGAAGCAAGAATACGCGACGAGCCCTGAAGAAATGCTCGTAGACAAAGCCCAGCTTTTGGGCCTGACGCCGCCTGAAATGACCGTCCTTCTCGGCGGTATGCGCGCCCTCGGCACCAATCATGGCGGAACGAATCACGGTGTCTTCACCGACCGTGTCGGCGCACTCACCAACGACTTCTTCGTGAAGCTTCTGGACATGGGCATCGAATGGAAACCGGCAGGCTTCAACCAATACGAAGGCCGCGACCGAAAATCAGGCGAAGTCGTGCGCACAGCCACACGCTTCGACCTCGTCTTCGGCTCGAACTCAGAACTGCGCGCCCTCGCCGAAGTCTATGCACAGGATGACAACAAAGAGAAATTTGTCCGTGACTTTGTGGCAGCCTGGGTGAAGGTGATGGATGCGGATCGGTTTGATGTGAAATAAAGCTGTAAATTGAAGGTTTGGGCCTGTCCCTCGGTGCAAGAACGTTTCTGTGCCGGGGCCAGGCCCTATTTTTATAACATCCACAAACGATACTGAAAAACTGCAAAAAATCGCTTTAAAACAAGAAAAACCCCAATGAATGAGCGAAAAAAAGTCTGAACCTAATAAATAAGACACTCCACATCTCCAATTTCAAGTGAAAATGTGAGGTTCTACCCCATTTTACACAGAATTGAGCGTCCCCACCTATGTGACCTCATGTTTATTATCGATTTCTTCAAATTTATTATCGAATTTTAAACGCTTATTATCGAGAATTGCGATCTTATTATCGAGTTGACTCCAGACGCTTTTTTCTATTACCAATCAAGTGGTGTTTTTATCGACTACTACCCATTACTATCGACTTTGTCCTGTTATTTTCTAATCGTGTGCAGCTTTTCTTCAAATCGTGCAGCCCCTATCATAAAACCAGGGCCTGACCCCCGGGCGCATGGATATTTGTCCTTGCCGGGGGCAGGCCCATTTCTCCCGTCGCTCTATTCCATTTTAAAAACAACAACGGATTTGGCTAAACAACACGTTTATTATCAAAAACAAAGATTTATTATCAAAACCATAATTCATCATCCAAGTAGTGAGTCCAATCATTAAAACAACAATAAAAAGACCCCGCTCCACAAACCAAGCAGGATCCCACACCTAATCATTTCTCTTCAAAAGGATGAACCACCGGCTTGAACCCGCCAAGCTCAACCAATTCCTTCTTCCCATTAACTGTGACTAGGAAGAAATCTTCCCGCTCCGCCCGTTCAATCTTTTCGACACTCCATCCTTTTTCGGAATAAAATTCTTCAATTTCCCTTCGTTCATACCTGGATACCTCATGTACTTTCGGTTTTTCCTGTGCAGATGTTGCGACAGGTACTGGCATCGATGTCTGTGATGTGGATGGTTCCCTTTGATTGAATATTCCTTGAAGAAGCTTAATGATTTCTGCAAAACCCAAAAACACAATCCCCCATACCACTCCATTAATGAACACGCCGAACCCCAACAGACCCTGTATATCCCCCCAGCCCCATGGGGCAAACATATCGTTCATCCCGTAATACAAACCCGAAATGATCCCGATCGCGATGCTGGCCGCACCGACAATGGTGAGCGCGGAAGCCACCTTATTTTCTTTACTGGTCAAAGCGTTTCCTCCTCATCTTCATTTATGAGATTACTAGCTTCTGGTAACTTATTCTTCTTTGGAAGCCTATTTCCTTTTTTCCAAGTAAGCATGTTATGAATTCTCGTGAAAAAAATCAGGGCCTGCCCCCGGTATGAACGCTTAGCATACCGGGGACAGGCCCAAAAAACTTACCTCTTATCTATTCAAGAACTTCACACAAACCGGCTCAGGAACCTTGACGCCTGATTGCAGCAATTCAAGCTTGCCGGTTTCACTATCCCTGCCGAACAACGCCATCGTGTTGGATTTCTGATTGGTCGCCACAAGGAAGTCACCAGTTGGATCCATTACAAAATCACGCGGCCAGTTGCCTTCAGTAGACGTCCATTCAACAAATGTCAATTGGCCGGAGTCCTGATCTGCCTTGAAGACTGCGATGCTATTATGTCCGCGATTCCCCGCATAAACGAACCTTCCATCTGCAGAAACATGAATCGCACTGCCATCATTCGTTTCGCTGAAATCATCAGGAATCGTTGGAATATACTGCTGTTCTGAAAAACTTCCATCCTTCTCATCATAATCCAGAACAAGCACTTCAGAGCTCAGCTCCGTCATGACATAAGCGAATTTTCCATTCGGATGAAACGCAATATGCCTCGGACCGCTTCCAGGTTTCGTTTCGAAAACTCCTGCCTCAGTTAACTTACCATCTTTAACGTCGTACGTGTAAACACGATCACTCCCCAAATCGACCGCGATCACATATTTCCTATCCGGGGTAAAACCTGCATAATGCATATGAGGCTTCTCCTGTCTTTCATGCGGCCCGGAGCCTGCATGCTCGATACTGGAAACCAGCGATTGCAGGGATCCATCTTTATTCGTTAAGTAGGATTCGATCATCGTTGTATGATAATTGGCAGTCACCAATGTGAGACTCTCATGATCCACGCTTACATGACAAGGGTTCGCGCCAGGAGTACTGTCGCTGTTCAATTTCGCCAGCTCTCCAGTTCCAGGATCGATTGAAAAAGCGGTGACTCCGCCGTTATCTCCCTCTTTTGACACAGCATAGAGATTCTTGTTATCTCCACTCACCGTCACATATGTAGGGTTGTCTACTTCAGCGGCAAGCTTTACATCCGTGATTTCCTTTTTGTCAGTATCAAGAGAGAACTGATAGACGCCTTTGCTTTCTTGTTTTGTGTATGTACCAACATACCCGATATATTTTGTCATTGTAAAACACTCCCTCTGAGCTTATTAAAAAATCCCTTCAAACATCTCAGTTGATTTCCGTGCAAGACTTCGCTTTCCGCGGGCGGCCGGTGAGCCTCCTCGTCGCTAAAGCTCCTGCGGGGTCTCACCTGTTCCGCTTTTCCCGCAGGAGTCTTCGTCTTGCACTCCAATCAACTGATGGATTCAACTCTATATTATTCTTTAATCAAAAACCCTCGATTACTCTTATACCACTATAACAAAAAAATCAGGCAGCATAAAAACAGCACACCTGATTTTCTATCCTTTTCAAAAACAACCGCAGCTTAGCGGGCGTTTTCAAACATCTGCTTCCCCTATTTCGGAATGACATCAATATATAAAAACCGATCCCGTCCGGTCCCAGGATCCGGCGTTACCCTTTCTTCCCCCAGCTCATATTCAATGGGAAAAGAAAAATTAGGACCGTCGAACACAAACGAATGAAACTCCCCATTTTCTCCGCAGATATCGCGGGTATCGACTGGATAGTCCTTAATGAACGACTCATCATAGACCCTTCCTGCGAAGGACCTGTGAATCTGATCCATGTCCACACAGGTGATGACGGTTTTAAATCCAAGGTCGATAAAATCCAGGCAGATTTCTCCTACGGGGCGGTTCCATAAGGGAAAGACCGGGGTTATTCCCGTCCCTGTCATCATGGTTCCCTGTATTCCCGGACATCCTTCAGGTGGATATCCCCGAATACGATATGAGTGACCCCGTCATTCCTCATATCGGAGACCGCCTTCTCCATCCGTTCCTGATACACTTCATTCGTGCATCCTTGCGGGATCCACACCTCTCTAAGCGGGATTCCCAACGACTCAGACTGCTGCTTGAGGAGCTCATATCTGACTCCGTGAATCGAAACCCGGCCGAATCCTTCTGTCAGCGTGACCAGCAAGGAATCCACTTCATATTCAGGATTTTGTTGTATTTTATATAATGCCAGGGTGGAATCCTTTCCACCGCTGAATCCGATCACTGTTTTCATGTTAACCTCCTGTGGTTGATAGATTTAAAACGAATCGAAACTCCTTTATTACACGAGTAAGCGGCAGTTCTTTGCTGAATTTATTGAAAGCTTCCTTACTTACTACGATTCTCTTAAAAATAGTGAAATCCTACTTAATAAGATCATTAATTTGTCTAATCTTCAAAAAAATTTTATCATTGCCCTGCAAATGTGAAGGCAACACAGATTAAGAGACTACTATTTTCCAGAATCCCTGATCACTTTAAAAGATAAGCTCGATAGTATAAAGGCAGCTACGGCGAGTATCGGTATCACGACAAAAATGCCAATCAGATCCGTTTTATAATTCCAGGGCACAAAAGCATCCCATAACGCAGCCGTAACCTTCCACAACAAAATGAAGATAAAAAGCGTTAAGGCAAAATAAATGATCTTTTCAAATAGTATTTTCATCATATTTGATCCCTTTCCCTACCAGCAATGCTGAATTGGTTCTTTAAACATGAGTTTAACATAAATTACCTATTCGTTTTACGTTATTGCTGATTTTCAGGAATCTGGCCTAATGCTAACCATCTTCATTGGAATCTACAAAGCAACATAGAATTCAGTATAAGAAAACAAGTTAGGGAACACTAAACCTGAGGTGTTCACGAATGAGTAAATCCATTATGTTGATCCTTGCAATCCTGACTTCATATTCTTGTAGTACAGCAATTGCAAAAGTGGAATATAAAAAGGTCGCAGAATCACCAAGTGAGAATATCAGCATGTATGCGAAAGAAATGAATGATTTATATTATGATTTCAAAATTGACATCAAAGGGACGACCTTTTCAAGACCCCATTGGACAAACGTTGCGAGCAGCCCTGCTTATGCTCCACAAATCATCTCCAAAGACATCAACAAAGATGACCAGAAAGAGTTGATTATCATTTTGAACAAAGGGTATGGTACTGGTGTTTTATTAGAGGATGTTCATGTTTTTCATGATCATTTCCGTGAGACTCTGGTCGATAATCCCGTTGCGGTCGTATTGAAAAATGTAAGGACTACATTATCACCTTTCAAAGCTGTCATCCAGATTGAAGATAAGACCTCAACAGTTGATATAAAACCTTTAGGAATTGATCCGGCTAACTTATTTAAGGATATAAGTTTTGGAAGCATTATCGCTTTTGAAGTAAGTGACAATACTTTGATCGCTAAAATTGCAGGCCAAATTTCACCAGCAGGTTTTATAGGCGAAATGGTTATTGTCTATGAATATCGTGATAACATGTATCAAGCAAAATCAATTGAATTTCAACCAACCTCATCAGTAAATAATGGAGGATAAGAAATGCGTTTAAAAAGACTGCTTTTACTATTTTTAATATCATTTATCACTTTAAACCTAATGCAGGACATGATTCACATTCCCCTACGTGTCCAGGCAAAAGAGATCAGATATAATCACAACAGCATCAAAATTGAAGAACTCGTAAAAAAGACCGACTTTAACATTCTCATCCCTGAACGATTACCTCAGGAGTATACATTGGAGATAAAAACGTATCCTGAAAGCATCCGATTACACTATATGAATAAAGAAGATACGGCTCTCTTGATTGGAATCGAACAAAGAAAAGCATCAAATACCCGGCCTGACTTTACGTTTCAAGATGCTGAAACACTGTTGATCAATGGAAATAAAGGATCCTTTAAGACCTTCGGTAACGCTCCGGGCGGTATGCTTTCCTGGGAGCAGGACGGAACTTTACTACAAATGGATAGTCACACTGCAACTAAACAAGAAATGATCGAAATGGCTCGGTCGATGAAAATTGCTGAATGAGATGTGTGACTTTTTTAGTTGGGGGCAGACCCCATTATTCGCTGGCAAGCAGCTGTTCACGGTAGGATCACAATGCCTTACTTACTGCGATGCTCTTAAAAAAGTAAAATCTCACTTATAAAAACCATTTATTTGTCTATTTTTTTTAAAAAAACTGATCAAAACACTACTTTCAACGAGCAGTATAGTCAAAACCACAGCACCTCCCACTCCCCTACACTCCTCTTTCCTGATAATTGTGCGAGATTCGGATTTATTGTGCCGGTTTTCCCATAATTGTGCCGAAATCAAATTTATTGTGCCTGTTGTCAAATTTCCTCTGCAATTGGTGTTAACAAAGCATGAACCCTATAAGATCCATCTGATATAATCAAAGTATCAAAACCCAAAAATTTCCGACAAGCCACTCATTTTTTTAGAAAGGGGTTCATACCATGATCATCCGCCAAAACCAAGACTCCTTCATCATGATCAAACAGCATGACCACGCCTATTTATCAGGTGAAATCGTCAAGCATTTCAACCCTGACCTTCTCAAGTCAGACCAACACTTCAAAGAGATGACCTACGCTGCCTATCAGCACGACCGCAGCTGGATCGGACTGGACGACACCCCGATCTGGAATGATCAAGATAACATCCCCTACACCTTTTCAGATTATCCGCTGCTTCCTAAAATGGCATTTTACAAAATCGGCCTGGATGAAATCGAGCAGGTGAGTCCATACTCGGCTCTCCTTTGCAGTCTCCATTTCTACTCATTCTTCACCAGATCGAAAAAGAATGAATGCATTGCGTTTATGAACGATGAAGCAAAACGACAAGCCAAACTAAAGAAAATCCTGCCCAGCGTTGATGAAGATCTCCTACAGCAGCATTTCCGGCTGCTCCAATTTTCTGATGACCTGTCATTATATTTGTGTTTGAATGAACCCGGTGCCTCTAAAGCCGAAGAGCACCCTTGGTTCAAGGAAGGATTCAAAAATACGGAGTTATTCGATGATCGTAAACAGAGGCTATATGGAAAATGGCTCAATACAGAGGAAATCAGGATAGAGAGGTTTCCTTTTAACCATGAATTCCCCTTAATATTGAAGTACAAAGAGATAGAGACGAGTGATGTTGAAGAAATGGGTATTGCGGCTGCCTATGAAACTAGTGAGTTGCGTGAGAGGATGTTTCTAGTGCGTAATTAGGGGAAATCGTACCGGTTAAGGGGATGTTTTTCCGAGAGGTGAAACTATAAAAACCGACCAGCACCAACTCTGACTGCCCCTCTCCCCTTAACCCGCTTCAACGTCGCTACAATTAGAAAACTTACAATCACCAATAACAGCCAAGAACTCACCTTCCCCAGGTGAACGAGACTCCAGGCATCAGTCTGATTTGGATATTCCCAGGCTCCAAAGAACGTAGCGATATTTTCGGCGATCCAGATAAAAAATCCGATAAGCACAAACGAAAGGGCGATCGGCATCCGGTAGCGCCTGCCCCCGACCTCGTACAAGACCCATGACTTCCAAAAAACGATGATGACCAGGGCGGACAGCCACCAGCGCATATCCATCCAAAAATGGTGGGTGAAGAAATTCAAATAAATCGCGGCTGCCAGAGCTACTACGACCCAAAACGGCGGCCACTTAACCAGCTCAACCTTCAATCTCCTCCATGCCTGACAAAGATAACTCGCTACACTTGCGTACATGAATCCGCTGTACAAAGGCACTCCGAAAACTTTCGAATACCCTTCGTCCGGATAAGACCACGACCCCATATGTACCTTGTATAGCTCAAGCGCGAGGCCGATTAGGTGGAACAAGGTGATGACCTTCAATTCATCCCGTGTTTCAAGCCCTGACCGCAGCATCCCCCATTGCATCAACAGACAGATGACGAGCAGCCAGTCATATCGCGGCAGAAAAGGGAGCGGGATCACCTGCGTCAAAGCCAAGGAGGCAAAAATGACGACAGGAAACAAACATGACAGGGCCTGTTCCCGGCCAAAACGGACAAGTTGTTTGAATGCTCTCATAATTTATGCCTCCTTGGAATGTATGTGCCTGTTTTACTGATGGTCCGCCTGCGTAATTAATGGATTTAATTGTAAAAACGAGAGATTATTGCCTGAAACTCATAGATTATGACGGAAAACTCATAGAATAATCCTTAAAACTCAAAGATTATCAGGGATAACTCATAAAATAATGCTCAAAGCTCATAGATTAACGATGGCGCCACCCTCAGTGACTCATTTCCATCAGCCTTCCGCCTCGCCATCATCACGATACTCCAAAATATCCCCAGGCTGACAGTCCAGCGCCTTACAAATCGCCTCCAACGTTGAAAATCGGATTGCTTTCGCCTTTCCATTTTTCAATATAGACAGGTTCGCCATCGTGATTCCGACCCTCTCCGAAAGTTCTGTCACGCTCATTTTCCTTTTCGCCAGCATCACGTCAATATTGATTATAATCGCCATTTCATTCACCTCAGACCGTTAAATCATTTTCTGATTTTATTTCGATGGCATTTTCCAATAACTTCTGCAGAACGGCGGCAAATACCGCAATCACCATACATCCGAAAATAATAACCATGCCAATCAGGATCATCCCCGGTGCATCGTCCACCTCTGCCATGAGATAGATGAGCGGCATAAAGACTACATAAAATGCGCCGATTGTGATGCCGCAGTTCCTGATATTCTTCAAAGACCTTACAGATAACTCCGAAAAAGCCTGGTTCCTGTCTATATAGCTTAAAAGCTTATATGTTTGGTACAAAGCAGCGAAAAACACAATCGCGGTTATATACAACCCGATTAAAAAGGGATATTGCAAATAATCCAGCGCCGGATTTAATTCTGCAAAAAATCCGGCGATCTCCGGCAGCACAAATAAACATAAAGCCAGAACCGGAAGTCCCATCAGAAAAACAGCAATCTTTAAAAAGAGTGTTTCCTGTTTCACACAAACCACCTCACAATTTATTGTCAATTTGAATGTACCATGAAATTTATTGTTTTACAATAAATTATTATTGATTTTAATTATATTTTTATTGCTAGATTATCTTTCTTTAAATTTCTTACCCATAATTTATTCAACCAATCCGCACGATTCGGCGTGGAATAAACATGCAGACATAGCGCATACTACCATATTGAAAGTATGGATGTTTTCTAATGGTCTAAAAAAGCAGAATGAGCGGGCGCACTTTCCACATCATACAAGCTTTACCTGTCATCGATTGTACGGTTGAAAACACCAAGTAAAGAACGAAATAAACGAAAAAGCCTAATCCAAAGGATGATCGTAATGAACATAGATCAATCTGCTGCCTTAGAGGTCAGAGTGTCAGCGATCCTTTCTGCCTTGGGAGACAGCGCGGATATTAAAACCCGGAAACTTCAGCTGGCTGGTGGAGACCGGACCGCCTGTCTTCTCTACATTGAAGGTATTGTCGATGCGTCGTCCATTCAGGAACAGATCATTGACCCGCTGCTTAATAAGCCGTTATCTGAGGATGAAGACCTATTCATCCCCTTCATTATCTATTCTGTACTCGAGATTGCGGACGTGGCCAAGACAACCGAGTTGGAAAAGGTCATCACTGATCTGCTTGATGGCCACACCATCATCCTGTTTGAAGGGATGAGTGACATCCTTTTAGCCGATACGGCCAAATGGCAGGAGAGGTCCCTGTCGAATCCAAAGGGCCAGCGGTCAGTCGAGGGGCCGGATATCGGTTTCACCGAGAGCCGCAGCGGGAACATCGGCTTACTCAGAAAATACATCAAGAATCCCTCTCTGTTCATTGAAACGGAGTCTTATGGAAAAGAGACCAGCACATCTGTGTCCCTGGTGTATTTAAATAATATGGTCGACAAGGACATACTCGATGAAATCAAACGGAAACTGGAACAGATCTCGCTTGATTCAGTCTGTGATTATCATGGTCACAATGGAGCTTATCATCGGCATCCTCCATGCCCCCTTCGCAAATACCTTTTACTTTCCTTTTGCAAAAGCAATGGAACTTGTTACGTATCTAGGCATTATAGAGCACCTGGAGATCTTCACCTACCTACTATTACTGGGAGGCGGATTCATGAAGGTAGCGATTTTCATCTATGCGGCCCAGGCCGTCCTGAACCAGCTGTTCAAATTGAAACAAAAAAGCTGGCATGTCTTCGTCTTGATGGCTGCCGTCTATCTGCTCTCCCTCCATCGAAGCGGAGACATCGCCGAGCACTTGCATGTAGGGCTGAAGCTCGTCCCATACTACCTTCATATCCCGATTCAGTTTGTCCTTCCATTTGTGTTGGGAGTAGTTGTCTTTTGGAGGACTCGTAAGAAAAGAGCCGCAGCCTAACACAAAGAAAAACGTGCAGGATGGTCTGCACGTTTTTTTCGTCAGCTCTTTAATAAGCCGGATTTAGAAAAATTAAATTTTTTTATAACCTAATTCAGAATGAATATCCCTCTCAGTCATGAGCAGTGCGTCTTCAAACGTTTTAATCCCCTGCCCAGCCCAGAGATGGTACAGTTTCTTTAAATCATTCCGATTATATACCTGACCGGAAAACTCCTGGTAAAAGTAAACCAGCAGTACATTCACAACTTCCACGGAAAGTAAATTCATACTTTTTATCGATTCAATCGAGATTTTTTCCAGACCTCGTAAATTTTTCTTGAAAATAAATTGTGTCATTTGGAAAGGATCTGCACTAAAGATTAACAGTTTTTCTTCTTCACTTAAGTTTCTTAAGTCCACATAAAGACCTCCTTCCCAAAGCATATTCCAATTATAGTGGTAAAAAGAGGCACTTACAAGCTTAAATATTCTTCTTTATAAGAAAGGCCCGTCCCTCGGCACTGTAAAGCGTTACAGCACCGAGGGACGGGCCTTCAGATGGGAAATGAAGTCACGCCCTCATTTTTTCCTCTTCCACCATAACATCAACATTACCTTCCGTTCGTTTCTCCAATTTGTATACAAGCACCCCGCCAATCAGCAGCGCAATGCCAACGAGTTTCTGCCAGGAAAGGGCTGTGGCTTCAAAACCGAACCAGCCGCCTGTATTGATGACGAACGCAATCAGGATCTGGGAAATGAGCGCGATCGAGATGGCATAGGCCGGACCGATCAGGGTGACGCCCCTCATCAGGAAGAACACGATTCCAACACCAAATACTCCGCTGAATAAAAAGATGGGGTTAATATTACCAAACTCAAAAAGACTTCGCTGTTCGATTCCATAAAAAACCGGTAGTGAACAGACAAGCCCCAGCCCGAGGACCAAACTCGTCGTCGCCCAAGGACCCGTCTTCTCACTTACCCGGGCATTGAATACATTTTGCAGGCTGATCAAGATACCTGCGATCACCGCTAAGATTACTCCAATCACCTGAGCACCTCCTTATTCATAGATGTTCCCTTTTGCAAGGGTACTGAGTTTTTTGAGATTTTTTATTTTAATCGAACCATTCACACGTTCGATGATGTCTTCAGCTGCCATTTTCTTTAAAACCCTGTTCAAGTGCCGGTAGCTTGTTCCGATCCATTCTGCCAGTTCCATCAGATTGGACGTACGCATTTCTTCATGAAAGACAGTCCCTTCCCCGACTTCGGAAATGGATAACAGATAACTCGCCAGCCGTACTTCGACCGGATACAGCATATGCATGCTCGTCGCATGTAATTCGGTATAAAACTTATGGGCCACCGTATCGAACAAAAAGCGGATGATCGCCGGATGCTCACTCTCAACCCTCGCCAAATCAGCGAAAGGCACGGCAAGGAACACCCCGTCCGTCACGGCTTCAACCGAATTGATGACCGCACTTCCCTTGGCATATTCCACGTCTCCAATCAAAGCGGGCGGACGCTTGAACCGGTTGATCAAGAGCTTTCCTTCAGGGGTATGCGTGAAGATCTTGATTTTCCCTTTCATAAGAAAATAGAGTTCGTCGAGCTCATCCCCTGTCGAAAACAAGACGTCCCCCTTTTCAAACTGGTAGACTTTGATATGTTTTCTAAAATGCGCTGGAAATAAATCTTCCAGCTCAGTTCCTCTTATATACTGTTCTGATTGGGCAGCTTGTTTTTCTTTCACCGTATTAATCTCCTTCTTCTACAATTGGAAAAGGACCACTCCGGCAAGCATCATAACAAGACCGACACCCTGCCTGAGCGTAACAGGGACCTTCCTTTCCCCGAACCAACCTTTCGATTCTATGGCAAAAGCCGTTCCGATCTGTGCGACAAGAAGGATGGCAATGGCCGATGCGGGTCCAATCATATGAATCGCTGTCAGTTCAGAAAAAACAACAACGACACCGAACGAACCACCGATCAAATAAAGGAATGGCACCTGCCTGAAGCTCTTCCCTTTTCCATCTCTTTCTTTCATATATATCGCCATCGCGATCGTAAAAGCAACGATATGAACGATGGACGTCGTATGCCACCCTCCGATGGCGTCGCTCATTCTTGCATTGAAAATGCCCTGCATGGTGATGCACAGTCCCCCAAGCAGCGCGAATATTGCACCCTTCATCTTACATCCTCCTATTCTGAAACTTATTAAATAGGAGAATCCATTTCTGCGAAAGGACATATGTCCTAAGCTTACTCAATGCCAGCCAAAATTTCAAAGGCCCGTCCCACGTCACGGTACAGCATTACCGCAGCGAGGGACGGGCCTTCAACATTTATATTTTCTTATCGACCTCTGACGTATCCACATCGTCCCCGAACCAGTCGCTCAATTTCGCCTTGGCTTTCGCTTTCACATCGTCATCGATGTACATGGCCACCTGCAATAAGGCGACACCCAGCGCACCAAGGTCATCCGTGAAGCCTACCCCTACTGCAAAATCAGGAATGAGGTCTGTCGGCAGAATGAAATAGCCAAGAGCCCCGATGATCACCATCTTTACTTTCTTGGGAACATCCGGCTTCTGTAAGACAAAGTAAAGGAGCAGCGCTGTGTAAACGACTGAGTGACCTGCTTTCACTCCGAACTTTTTCAGTTTGTTCCAAAACTTGCCCTCTGAATAGTGCTTATCCATCTCATTCAAATTATTTCCACCTCCAAATTGAGCATGCCTAGCTGCTCAACTCTATTACCTCCATTGTAGAAGGTTTGGAGTAAAGAAACAAATGATCGTGACCGTCAATCAATAAGCTGTGCGGCAATTCAATGTCCCGTACGCGAAATAGGACAGATTTTTCTAGTAAAACCTTTACAACATTTATATTTTGATTTAAAGATGGACAGCTGCTGATTGAAAAAATCAGCAGCTTCTGTATCACTTATTCTGATTTGTATTTCTTTGGTTCTTTAACTGGTTCTTTGCTTGGTTCTTTAACCGGCTCTTTCATTGGCTCTTTTGCTGGTTCCTTCACCGGTTCCTTGCTTGGCTCTTTCGCCGGCTCTTTCGCTGGTTCCTTTTTAGGTTCTTCTTTGATTTTACTTGGCGCCTCAAGTTCTTCTTTTGGCTCCTCTGCCTCACCCGGCTCTTCTTTTTCAATCTCTTGTTTTTCTTCTATTCCAGGGCCTTCTTCAGCTTCTTGTTCTTCGACTGCTCCCGGGCCTTCACCTGCTCCCGGACCTTCACCTGCTCCTGGACCTTCACCTGCCCCTGGACCTTCACCTGCTCCCGGGCCTTCACCTGCTCCTGGGTCTTCACCTGCTCCCGGACCTTCACCTGCTCCCGGACCTTCACCTGCTCCCGGGCCTTCACCTGCTCCCGGGCCTTCACCTGCTCCTGGACCTTCACCTGCTCCCGGGCCTTCACCTGCTCCCGGGCCTTCACCTGCTCCCGGGCCTTTACCTGCTCCTGGACCTTCACCTGCTCCTGGGCCTTCACCTGGCGATGGGAATTTCAAGTTTGCATAAGAATACGTGATTGATTGGAATGTTTTATTATCGACTGAACCAGTAACCGGCAGTCCATGTTTTTTTTGAAAATATTTCACACCTTGGACAGTCGTCTTGTCAAAATTTCCAGTGATCTTGCCTGAGTAGCTGCCGATCGATTTCAACATCCCTTGAATGACATAGACATCAGGCCCCTTGGCATCCTTGCCTACAGCACTAGTTACTGATGACATTGACACCATTAAAAAAGCTGCCAGTACAAACGCTCCGATCCCTTTTATCATTCTTCCACCTGCATTGCATCGTTTCATACAGTACACCTTCCTTTTAATAGTAAGTACAAACTTACTATCCCCAAACTTTCGCAACAGTTACGTAAACAATAAATGAAAGTCAGTAACACTATTTACCAATCATTTCATGGTAAATGAGGTAAATAATTTTCATCAAAATGGTTGAAGAACTTTCCATAACAAAAAAATAGCAGGCCTGATCCACCTAGAATCAGCCTGCCATTTCTAATAGTTTATGAACCCATCACAAATGAGTTTATCATTAATGACGATGGTGGTGCAGGGAAGATCCACGATTACCATCACACATCAGCGAATCTTCATGAGGATGATCACTGCTTTCCAGCTGGATGGTCACATGTCCAATCCCTTTATGCTCCAAATCATGTTCTATCTTCCTTAAAAGCTCCTGACTGTCATGTATCGTTACATCTCCATTTACTACTGCATGACAAGAAAGGGCGTTCTGTCCGCTGGTGATGCTCCACACGTGGAGATCATGAATTTTTTCAACACCCTCAACGCTTTCAATAGCAGCGATGACATCATCCAAGTCCACATTTTTGGGAGTGCCTTCCATCAATACATGGACCGCATCCTTCGTGACCCTCCATCCACTTATCAATACTAGCAGTGCCACGATTACACTCGCAACCGGATCTGCCCATCCCCAGTCGAAGAATAGAATCAATAATGCTGCCGTAATCGCCCCGACAGAGCCAAGCAGATCACCCAATACGTGAAGAAATGCCGCACGTAAATTCAGATTTTCTTCCGTATCACCGCGCATCAATATCCATGCAACAATGATATTCACCACCAAGCCGATCGATGCGATCACAAGCATCCCGGTCGATGCGACTTCAGGCGGTTCCATGAAGCGGTGATAGGCTTCGTAAAAAATATAAAGCGAAATCAGTACCAGAGTCACCCCGTTAAAGACAGCAGCCAATATCTCAAAACGTTTATACCCATACGTCTTACTATAGTCAGCCACTTTTTCACCCAATGTAAAGGCCAATAACCCGATCCCGAGTGACACCGAGTCACTCAGCATATGTCCTGCATCAGACAGTAAAGCGAGACTGTTCGTCAGAAATCCCCCGACTGCTTCAACGATCATATATCCGGTGATGATGATAAAACTTATCCATAATGCCTTTTTATTTGCGCCATGCGTATGGCCATGTCCGTGATCGTGTCCCAAGTTCATACCTCCCTGTTTTCCTATTCTCCTCATATACTATTCTAAATACATTATATATATGAATATGTAATCATATATTAATATTATATGAGTGTTGAAATTCAGTGTCAAACATTCCACTTCCCATTTAAAGTGAACCAAGAGACCTGTGCCCTTGGTTCACTTTAAATATTTCTTAATTAGTCCAAAAAATATCAAGTTCACCGACAATGCAAAACAATAAAAGACATAGGAGTAGAACGCGTTCCACTCTTTAAATTGAAACAAGTCAAAGAAATTCTCTGAAATCCATTCGAGCACAACAAGAATGAGGGCGTTAACTAAAACAAAAGCTGCTTTGCCCAGTTTATACTTCCGATAAAGATGGAAGAAAATGACGATCGGAACCGGGTAAACACATACTTGCAGAATAGTATCAAAGAGTTCCCCATGCGGATAATCCAGTGTGTCGTAAAAATCAAGCGGCGGCTCCGCAAAAATTCTATCCCCAACTGTTGCAAACCACACGTTAAAAACATACAAGGCTATGAGTTCAGTTCGAAGCAGGAGTGGTTCCAGACGATGTATCAAGAACAAAATACTCCAGCACAGTATGAGGATACCAATAACAAACATTTCATTTTTATCGAACGTTTTAGGAGTAAGAGGCTCTAAAACCTTTGCGATCTCAGTCAACGAAAACGAGCTCCTTTTTTAAGGTTAAGGCAAAACGAATCATGAAAACAAAAGACAGAAGAAGAATTCCACCTGTAATACATACGTCTATCACCGGATACCACTCAGAAGAATCCGATTTTAACATTCCTGTTTGCAAAAAGAGGTATTTTGATCCTACATCAATTCCAGTGAAGGCCCCTGCAATGATCAGTTTTATGTAAGTTGGCATCCCTGAACGAAAAAAATACAATACCCACATTAATAAAAGGGGGATAAACAAGCCATAATGAAGATAACTTTCTACCCTTGGAATTAACTCTTCCTTAACGGAAAGACGCTCAAATGCAGAAAAAATTTTAAAATTCAGATGTTGGCATAAAAAGGAATTGAATACACAAAGAATGATTACCTCAATCACTCTAAACCGTTTTACTACTGCTTTTAGAGAGTACAATAATAAAATTGAAGTAAAAACCGTGAACAAGACAATGACCATAAAAATGTTCATCCTTTTTTATTCTTAGACTACCCTCTTTTTCTCTATTTATCGCTGTAATGTGACAAAGGTAAATATAAAACAAAGAACCTCAGCGGGCAGCTGAGGTTCTTTCGTTGCTATCATCGTCTTCATGATATATGCTAGTCTGATTTCTTCCAGCCATCTTTGATTGATAGAGCGCAGAGTCCGCCCTTTCGATGATGGTTTCAGGATGGTTATCTTTCTCCTGAAATTCGGTGACACCTAATGAAATGGTTATTGGTTTTCCAGTCGGGCTTGGGGTTCCTGCTAATTCTTTGCGCAGTCTTTCAGCAACGGTAATGGCTTCTTTAACAGTACGGTCTTTTAGCAATAGTCCAAACTCTTCCCCTCCATAACGGAACCCCAAATGCTCCCCTTCGACATATTGAGTGATGATGGATGATAGGAATTTCAGGACTTCATCGCCGGTTAAATGTCCGTAAGTATCATTTACTTGTTTAAATCGGTCAATATCCAGCATGATTAACGAAAATGCTTCTTTTTTGCCAATCCAATCTTTAATGACTGAATCGAACGTCTTTCGGTTTGCGATACCAGTCAATCCGTCGATTTGAATTTCTTCATTCAGCCTATTGAGGTACTTGTTTACCTGGTAATAGAGCTGACGGACTTCGTATATATTCGACTTCATTTCTACTTCTTTAAAGTTGACTGATACCTGTTTATTATTGAAGCCCTCTTCTGAATATTGAGCGAGCATATTCAGGGGCTTGGAAATATTATTCGTAAGAATCCAAGCAATCAATAAGATGATCAGTAAAATCGGGATGGATTGTATGGCCATCTTAGCAAACAATTCTTGTAACGGGGTTTCAATGACAGATGTTGGTGTCTGACTGACCACTCCCCACCCAGTGCTCTCTATGTACGTAAACCCTGCATAATATTCTATTCCTTTTGTATTGACTACGATGGAGGAACCGCTTTTCCCCTGCATCAACTGCTGCACCACTTTATTTTCTGAAACCATCTCATTCAGCCGGTCCGTTTCAGGATGGTAGATTAAACGGCCGTCACGATCGACCACATATACATAAGATCCATCACTTTGTCCGTGGTTGATCAGAATATTCTTAAGGACATTATCACTTTCCAAGTATACAGTGCCTCCGATCAACCCTTGGTAATCCCCTTGTTCATTAAAAATTGGAGCTGAAACCAGCATGATCATTTGTCCTGATGTCGCACGGTAAGGCTTGGAGATGAACGCCTGTTTAATCTTAAGGGCTTTTTTAACCGTATCCGATTGTATTTTCGTCCCTATTTTAACTTTTGCACCGTTTTTATATTGTACAATCGAAGGACTCAGTAATTGAATGACCCCATCTTCGTCTGTAACAAATGTGGAATTAAAATGGTCACTGTTGGCATCATGCCATATATCCAGTTCCTTCTGATCAAATTGGCTGTTATCTACAATTTCAGCCATCGCAATGATATTTTTTTGCATATGACCGAGCAAGTCATTTGTGCTTTGAGCCAGTTTAGTAGAATAGTTGTAATTGCTGTCTAAATATTTCTCTTCCAGTGAACCCTTCATTCCATTCGTCGCCGCATACCAGCTGACTAACGTACTGCTGATGACTGTCATCATGATGAGCAGCCCGATAGCAATCCGTAGTCTGATTCCGCGTTTAAACATGAAGTATACCCCTTACACACTTAGTAGATAGTACTATATTACTATTATTTATCTTATCAGGAAATTTTTTCTTTGTAACCATTTTAATGGGTTAAAATAGTGAACGTTTATTCACAAGAAAGAGAGGAAGAGATTTGGATGCCAAGCTTCTAAATCAGAACTTCCGAAGGCCCGTCCCTCGTTACGGTAAAGCGTTACCGCAGCGAGGGACGGACCTTCGACTATTAAGGTATGAGCCGAGGGGGCCCCCTTGGCTCATACCCAATTCCCTATATCAAATAAAACCCCATTTGCCTCTTTGCCATATACTCCACCTTCCCATCCAAGAGCGCGACCGGCTCCTCCAAATAAATCGGAACCTCCTGCCCCCATTCAGGAACAAACTGTCGGATATTGAACTCCATCGCATAGCACGTATTTGCCGTTAGCGGCAGATCACCCTTGATCGGCACATCCCCCTGCTGATCATAGAGGCCGATCAACGCACCCGCTTCATGGCAATGTGGCCCGACCGGATGACAGTAAATCATGGCATCGATCTGCTCCTTTTTCGCAGACGCCATCGCCGCGCGGAACACTTCATTTCCCGTTTTCCCTTCTTTCATATGATAACTCAAAATATCCTCGAGCCTTAAAGCCGTGAAGAAGGCAGACTGAAGCCCTTCCGGAGCCTCCGTTTCCCCAGGCTTCAACACATAGGCGAGCTGCTGCGTATCGGTGGCAAGCCCGAGATACTCGATCCCGAAATCCAAATGGACGATATCCCCGGGCCGAATGATTTCCCCCTCGATTCGATCCATCTCCGAGCCTTTTCTTTGAAGATCGACTGTTGGGTAAAAAGAGGTCTCCAGTCCAAGGTCCAGCACCCGCTGCCGGATCCAGTCCACCACATCTTCAGTTGTCGTGATCCCCGGATGGATAACCCTTGACGATAACGCCTCCTTTGAAATCTTCCTAGCGAGTTCAGCAATCGCAGGATACGCCTTCATTTCCTTACCGCTCCTGTTCGAAAGCCAATCGACAATCAAATACTGTGCACTCACAAACCGGTCACTATAATCACTCAAGACCATTTGCAAATGTTCAAAATAAGAATGACTCAGCCCATCACTCGCAGCGAACGTATGGGAATAATTCAACCCGACCCTATCCGGATCGCACTCCTCAACCGTGTTCTTAAGACACTCCCACTGGTCCCCCTCTGCCCTGTTCCAAATCCTTTCATAAAAAGGCTCGAAGCTTGGATTCGGATGGATGACCCAGCGCTTTAATTGCTCACCCTCATCCAGCCAAAAGACCAATATGGTCAATCTCCTCGAACTGTCGATTGCAGAGGGGTAGAGCGTTTTCAACACCGGATCCTCATGATACTCCCGCCCGACCACAATCCACATATCGAGTCCATGCTTCTTCATCAATGCCGGCAACAGCGCATTCAGGCGGTGGAAAAGCCAGCGGTTCTGGATTTCTTCCCTTTTTTTCAACGGCAGAATCAAGGATAACGATTCATTCTTCACGGTCATATCTCCTCCACGTATCTATTTCTATAACCCTTCGACAAAGTCCGGTGATTTCCTTTAAACAGTCTAAAAAGTAAAAACCTCCATGGTGACGTGAACGTCTAATCCACATGGAGGAATTTACTATTTTCCATCGAAACAAAGATACATGGGGGAATACAATTGAAAAAATATCTGAAACCATTTTTAGCCTTAGAATGGATCACCGTCATTGGGGCATCAGCGGCCTTATATTTCAAGTGGGATTTTCCGCTTTATTTATGCATAGGTATCATATTATCAGCAGCTGTTCTTACTCTATTATTCTCGAGACACGATGAAAAGAAAGAAGAAGAGATGAATAATGAACAGTAGTCACTTCCTGACTGGAGGGTTTTTATGGACATGATCATTGATATGCTCCTTGGAGTGGGTGTTGTCTTTTTACTATTACTATCCTTTTTGGTATTCACAATTTATAACAATAAAAAGTAGTCACTTAAAGAAGGTGCCTGCCTCCATGTACAAACCACGTACAGAAGGACAGGCACCCTTTTAGCATCTACAATTATTTCGCATTCTCATCCGGCTGATGAATCCCGAAAATATTCCCCTCAGGATCCGTGTAATACCCCTGCCAAGCCATTCCAGGCAGGGCATATTTAGGCACGCCTACCTGGCCGCCAAGTTCAAGGATCTTTTTCTCCACTGCATCATAATCCTCAACACCCATCGTACACGCATACCCATTCAACGGATGACCAGCCTCAGGACGAGGACCTTTGCGCTTCATCAGCGCACCATTGATCCCGGGCACACTCTCATCACCCGTCACAGCCCCGAAATAAGGCATCCCTGCGTATTCGCTCCAATCTTCAAACTTCCACCCGAATACTTCACCATAAAACGCCTTTCCCCGTTCCACATCATCCACATGAATTTCGAAATGCACTAATCGTCCCATTTGATCCCCTCCGCTAATTCATTCGTTTAATAATTCTGATAAATTCTGGTTTGCCTCTTTATAGTAAACGATGTCTGCCTGAATGTTCAATGATAGATTGGAAACGTTAGCATAAATATGAAACTTCCCACCTGCATCGATCGTATCTATAGTAGCTATATAAATACACTGAGTGAGGTGTTGAACATGTATTTCAGGATTTTTCATAAATCAAGCAGATTCACTAAAATAGCACTATTGACTGTTACTGTACTTCTGCTCCTTGGCGGGCTGTCATTGCTTGTTCTTTAAGGAATCACTCACAAATCACTGGAGGGAGAAACCTTGGGTTCATTAGGAGATCAATATAAAAATTCCTCGAAACTAAATACACGGATAAACATTCACGAAAAATTTAGTGAAAATAAAGTTGATTGGCACAGCTGGCTCTTTGAACAGTTAACAATTCCTCTAACTAGCAGAATCCTTGAAATCGGATGTGGAGACGGCACCTTTTGGCTTAAAAACAGGGAACGAATCAATGACAGTTGGAACATCACACTCTCTGACCATTCTGAAGGTATGGTCGATTCCGCTAAAAAGAATTTAACAGGGCTGCCTGAAATCCAGTACCGGCAATTCAATATCGAGGATATTCCTTTTGAAGATAACCGCTTTGATATCATCATCGCCAATCATATGCTGTATCATGTTTCTGATAGGCGAAAGGCATTGAAAGAAGTCCGGCGTGTGTTAAAACCAGATGGTACATTTTACTGTTCTACCATAGGGGTCGATCACATGAAAGAATTTGGAGAACTGCTGAAACAGTTTGATCGAAATTTAGATTATCCTTCAGCCAGGAAGAACGCCTTGAAATTTGGAATAGAAAACGGGCGGGATCAGCTCGGGGGCTTTTTCAACGAGATTGTATTTAAAGGGTTTCCTGGAGGGTTGAACATTACAGACGAAGAAGCAATTGTAGATTACCTGCTTTCTTCAAACACAGGGTTAAATAAATCCCTGGTCGATGACACATTATCATCGTTTATTGATTTTCTGGCATCTGTAAAAGAATCCAATAATGGGGCTATCAAGATCACAAAGTCGACAGGATTGTTTGAATCATCAAACTGACCATGCAAAAAAACGATCAGATGGCCACTGATCGTTTTTTATTATTTAAATAAGGGTCTATCCAGCTTCATCCGAGGTGCTGACCAGCAATAATCCATTTACCTACCGATCCAGCCTCACCAAATCCGCATAACTCTCACGCTCAATCACCACACGCGACTCCCCGTCCTTAACAAACACAACGGCAGGGCGCGGAATCCGGTTATAATTGTTCGCCATCGAATACCCGTAAGCACCCGTACTGAACACAGCGAGTGTGTCACCGAAATTCACCGGAGGCAGCTTCAGATCCCAGATGAGCATGTCGCCGGACTCGCAGCATTTACCAGCGATGCTGACAAGCTCCGTGCACTCTTCATTCGGACGATTCGCCAGCACTGCATGATATTTTGCTCCGTAAAGAGCCGGGCGCAGATTATCGGTCATGCCGCCATCCACCGACACATAGGTGCGCACATCAGGAATGATTTTCTTCGATCCGACCTTGTACAGAGTGGTACCCGCTTCCGCCACGATGCTGCGGCCCGGCTCGATCCATACTTCCGGCAGCGGATAACCGTTCTCACCGAAGCTTTCCTTCACGCTGTCCGTGATTGCTCTGACATACTCGGAAATCGGAAGCGGCTTGTCTTCTTCCGTATAGCGGACCCCGAATCCTCCGCCGATATTCAGGACAGGCAGCGTGACGTCGCACTCCAGTCTCAACCCTTGAAGGAAATCAGACAGCACCGTGATTGCCTGCTGGAATCCGTCCAGTTCAAAGATCTGCGAACCGATATGGGAATGGATCCCGAGCACCGTATAATTCGGCTTGCAAAGGGCAATCTGCATCGCGCGGTCAGCCTGTCCGGTCGAAATCCCGAAGCCGAACTTCGAATCATCCTGCCCCGTCATGATGTAATCATGGGTGTGTGCTTCAACGCCCGGCGTCACACGAAGCAGGATGTTCACCTGCTGCTCGCGCTCTTTCGCCAGCTCATGCAAGAGTTCAAGCTCAAGGAAACTGTCAACCACAAAGCAGCCGATCTCCGCATCAAGCGCCATCATTAGCTCTTCCTCGGACTTATTATTCCCGTGAAAATGAATCCGCTCTGCCGGGAACCCGGCTTTAAGCGCCGTGTACAATTCCCCTCCGGACACGACATCCAGCGACAGGTCCTCCTCTTCGGCAAGCCTTACCATTTCCTTGCACAAAAACGCCTTGCTCGCATACGCGACCTGGAACCCGAGTCCGCTCTCGATGAACGCCTCGCGGAACGAGCGCGCCTTCCCCCGGATCATTTCCTCATCATATACCATCAGCGGCGTGCCGTACGCTGCGGTAAGCTCGCCCGTACTCATCCCGCCGATCTCCAACTGTCCCTGTACATTCGTTTCCATTGCTGTCATATCGAATCTCCTCCTGAAATCCCTCCGAAAAAACCACACAAAAAAACCGTATGAAGCGATGCTCATACGGTTTCCTGATCAAAACGAAGAACGTTCTGAAGAATTCTGTATTAACATCTCTTCAATAGTTCTCCACAACGTGACCATTGTGACAGTCTGACACTTATTCAATGCCAGCCCAACAGGAAACCGATTGGCTGTTTCCCGTTTCGGCGATCTGCCTTTCACTTCCCATCCCAGGATCCATCATCCTCAAGGTAGCTACTCCTCATTCTCGCGCCTCTATTATCAGAGAGTATGTTTATAGTTTTGTATGGCAACTATACCACTATGGTGGAAAAATTGTCAATCTATTAAAGCTATATTCTTACTTTCATTCAGGCGGCCACCCCTTCGACCGTAACTCATACATTCATCCAAGGAGCGCTTCCTTCACATATTCCATTATTTCCTCTTTCACTTCTTCAATCGATTCATCTAACAATTCACCCGTAATTTTACTTCCCGGCAACGCTTTTGATATCGGCACACCAAATACAGAACGTTCACACACCCATATTTTTATCACATGCAAATCAATGAGCTCTCCTCCCTTTTCAGCAATGCCGACTGAAAGCAACGAACTGTATCCAGGCTTAAAATGGTCCTCCCCCTCTTGATTGAACCGAGCTTCAAAGTCTAGATCCTTTTCTTCAAAAACAGGTATGTACTGATCCGCCAATCTTTAGAGTAATCCATTAATGCCCATTCAATACGTTTTATTTTCACTTTGAGTTCTTCATCAAAATCATTTTGTTCATATTTCATATCGACCTCAGCCCCTCAATTAGGAATACTAGAATATATTCAGCACTACTAATTAGAACCCTTCTTAAACTTGTAATAGCAGGGACATTCCTTTTACTATGTTGAATACTATAAATTAAGTGTAAAGATACAAACCATATTCTTCATTTATAGAATAGGTTTAGCCTTTTTTGAGAAATAAGTTATTGAGACGAGAAACATAGCCACTCTCTCTGCAGGTATTGCGCCGAAATCCAAATAATTGCGCCACTTTCAAAATAATTGCGCCGGTTTCCATATAATTGCGCCACTTTTAAAATAATTGCGCCGGTTTCCATATAATTGCGCCACTTTCAAAATATTTGCTCCGGATTCCATATAATTGCGCCACTTTCAAAATATTTGCCCCGAAATCCAAATAATTGTGCCACTTTCAAAATAATTGCCCCGAAATCCAAATAATTGCGCCACTTTCAAAATAATTGCGCCGGATTCCATATAATTGTGCCACTTTCAAAATAATTGCGCCGGTTTCCATATAATTGCGCCACTTTCAAAATTATTGCGCCGGATTCCATATAATTGCGCCACTTTCAAAATAATTGAGCCGGATTCCATATAATTGCGCCAAGTCCGCAATATCGTAGATTCAACCTTCCAATCCGGATAAACTTTCCCCCACAACGATATAGAGCGAAAATGGAAGATGTCCCTCCCCCAGCCACACCGATAGTCTATTTATATAAATAATCAAATCTTCTTCCTTGACATTTCCCCCAGCTTATATAATAATGAATATCGAATTAGAATTATTATAAACTATTAATAATTCTCAATCCCACATACTACTTTTAGGAGGAATTTACATTATGTCTTTAATCGGATCAGAAGTAAAACCATTCACAGCACAAGCATACAAAGATGGTGAGTTCATCACTGTCACTGACGAAAGCCTGAAAGGTCAATGGAGCATTTTCTGCTTCTACCCTGCAGACTTCACATTCGTATGCCCTACAGAACTTGAAGACCTTCAAAATAACTACGACGCTCTTAAAGAGCTTGGCGTAGAAGTATATTCCGTTTCTACAGATACTCACTTTACACATAAAGGCTGGCACGACAGCTCTGAAAAAATCGGTAAAATCAAGTATGCGATGATCGGGGATCCATCTCAAACAATCACTCGCAACTTCGAAGTACTTAACGAAGAAGAAGGTCTTGCTGACCGCGGTACATTCATCATCGATCCGGATGGTGTCATCCAAACAGTTGAAATCAATGCAGGCGGCATCGGCCGTGACGCAGATATCCTAATCAGCAAAATCAAGGCTGCACAATATGTGCGCACAAACCCAGGCGAAGTTTGCCCGGCTAAATGGCAGGAAGGTTCTGAAACACTTAAGCCAAGCCTTGACTTAGTTGGTAAATTATAAGGAGTGCAGTAAATCATGCTCGAAGCAGATATTAAGGCACAATTAGAACAGTACCTGCAAATGATGGAAGGCGATATCGTCCTGAAAGTCTCAGCAGGTGAAGATGAAACTTCAAAGGACATGCTGGCTCTCGTAGAAGAGCTGGCTTCTATGTCCTCTAAGATATCAGTCGAAAAATCTGAACTTCCAAGAACGCCAAGCTTCAGCGTGAATCGTGCCGGAGAGGAAGATACCGGGGTCCATTTCGCCGGTATCCCGCTCGGACACGAATTCACATCATTGGTGCTTGCCCTTCTTCAAGTCAGCGGCAGACCGCCGAAAGTTGACCAAAGCGTCATCGATCAGATCAAGAGCATCAAAGGCGAACATCACTTTGAAACGTATGTCAGCCTGAGCTGCCACAACTGTCCTGACGTCGTACAAGCCCTGAACATCATGAGTGTGCTCAACCCGAACATCACTCACACGATGATTGACGGTGCCGCGTACAAAGAAGAAGCAGAATACAAGAACATCATGGCCGTTCCATCCGTACACCTGAATGCTGAATTCTTCAGCGGAGGACGTACGACGCTTGAAGAAATCCTTTCGAAAATCGTTGAAGGCCCTGATGCTGAAGAACTTTCCGGCAAGGATCCATACGACGTCCTTGTTGTCGGAGGCGGACCGGCCGGTTCCAGTGCGGCAATTTATGCAGCGCGTAAAGGAATCCGTACGGGAATCGTAGCCGAACGCTTCGGCGGCCAGGTCCTTGACACGATGAGCATCGAGAACTTCATCAGTGTGAAGCAGACAGAAGGCCCTAAGCTTGTCGCTAGCCTTGAAGAACACGTGAAGGACTACGGCATCGATGTCATGAACCTTCAGCGTGCCAAGCGCCTGGAAAAGAAAGACCTGATCGAACTTGAACTTGAAAACGGCGCAGTCCTTAAGAGTAAAAGCCTGATCATCTCCACAGGTGCCCGCTGGAGAAACATCGGCGTCCCTGGCGAGCAGGAATTCAAGAACAAAGGTGTGGCATACTGCCCTCACTGTGACGGTCCATTATTCGAAGGAAAAGACGTGGCGGTCATCGGTGGCGGAAACTCCGGTATCGAAGCAGCGATCGACCTTGCCGGTATCGTCAACCATGTAACTGTTCTCGAGTTCAACTCTGAACTGAAAGCCGACGACGTCCTGCAAAAACGTCTTCACAGCCTGCCGAATGTAACGGTCATCACAAACGCACAGACACAGGAGATCACCGGAACCGACAAAGTGAACGGGATCACCTATACTGATCGTGACACACACGAAGAACACCATGTCGAGCTGCAAGGTGTATTTGTCCAAATCGGTCTTGTTCCAAACACAGACTGGCTTGACGAAACCATCGAACGCACACGCTTCGGTGAAATTGTAGTCGATAAGCACGGCTCTACAAGCCTTCCAGGCGTATTTGCAGCCGGAGACTGTACAGACAGTGCATACAACCAAATCATCATTTCAATGGGATCGGGAGCAACAGCCGCTTTAGGCGCGTTTGACTATCTCATTCGGAATTAATGTAAAAATCCGCTATTCTGCAATGATGCAGGATTGCGGATTTTTTTGCGGGTCATGGGGACAGGTCCCTTGTCCCATTTTCATCTGATGCACTTGGTTAACCACAAGTGAGCCACAGGGACAGGTCACTCGTCCCATTCCTCCTAGGAACCATGGGCTGAGATCCCACACCTTCTGACTACTGAACTATACCCCTCCCCTATTTACAATCACAAGAAGGCTTCCCCGGCACATCCCCGCTCGAAGGATAGATCCGTTTTTGGCGGCACTGCTCTTCAAGCGCAGAAATCAATAAGTTTTTAACGGCAATAGATTCCGGTGTTTCGAATTCCGGATACGCCAGGTTTTTTTCTTCGAGAGGATCGGCCGATAAGTTATAGAGCTCATACTGTTCAGCGACAGGGATTTTCTTTGTTTTGGTAATGCATAAAGAGCATTCTGTATCGGATGAGGCGCTTGCTCCGGAGACTTGGGTGGTCGTCACATCCTCACAGCCTGGATCACTCCAAAATTGAGGGTTATCAAAATAGCGGGTAAGCTTCCACATCTCTGACGCTCCGCCTTTCCCTGTTGAAAGATTCGTGATGATCGCTTCTGTATGGTTCGGCTGGACAACTGATGTGTATGGTCTTCCAGTGGCACTGACTTGATTCAGCCCGCGTGTGAAGTCATCATCACTCATGAAATAAATCGGTTCGTCCGACCGGAAGAAGGCTTCCTTCCCACGTAATAAAGGAGTTAGATCCCTTCCGACCAGATGATGCACTTCGGTGTGGTCCTTCCGCATTTTCCTTTGTGCCCTATGCGGATCGATCTCTGCCAGGCCCAGCATCGTTGGCAGGATGTCGACGTGACTCGTGATCATCTCGGTCTGACGGCTTTCCGGGAACAGTTTTGGATTATGGATGATAAGGGGGACATGAATGGATTCCTCATAGGTGTTGTACCATTTCTGGAACAATCCGCCGTGTGCGCCCAACAGTTCACCATGATCGGATAAAAAAATCACGATGGTGTCTTCATAGAAAGAGGAATTCTGCAGAGCCTGGAATACCTTCAGCATGTCTTGGTCGGCCTGCTTTTGCAGAGAGTAATACAATTGCCTGTAAAACAGGCTGTCCCGTAATGGCTGCAGCGCTTGTTGGTAGGTAATCCGATAACTTTCCTGGGCAGATGGTTTCGTATGGAGGGACTCTTTGGCCGTAGGTGCTGGCGGGATCTCGGGGACGGATGGATCGACTTTAAAATGATACAACGGACTCAGCTCTGAAAAAGCCCCGAACAATGCGATATCATGCGGATTGACAAACGAACACATCATCAGCCACGGTGATGGGTCTGAGCTTTCCGCCTCTTTTTCAAGAGAACGGAGGAGATCAACCGCTTCATCGGCGTAAATGACATCACGCCCGCTCACACCGATCGCTGCCGAAGAGCCGGAATTCCGCGGGGACGAACCGTGGGGCTCAGGTCCGATCCATCCGGAAAAGCCGTAACCACCCAAACGGTCGGCATCTTGATACTTCTTTACACTTTCATGCTCCGGCACGCCTGTAGACGTGTAGCTCGGAAACGCATCATTGGTACCGGGAATGATGATGTCCTCATCCGATGCATGCCATTTTCCCTTCCAATACGTACGGTACCCTGCCGTCCTGAAATAATCACCAAACGTCGGAACCGTATTCGGGTCAAGCCAAAACATATCCGGGTCAAAGGCTGTTTTGGCAGCACCGCTTGTCTGAGTGACACCATGAAGCGAAGGATACTGCCCTGTATAAAACGTGGCCCGGCTCGGTGAACACGCCGTACTTCCAGCATAATGTTTGGTGAACTCAAATCCGTTCTTTTTCAATAACTCCTGGGCAACCAGGTTGGTTCTCTGCCACTCTTTCAATTCTTCATTTTCATAGACAACCGGATAACGTTCTTGATCTACCATGAGAATCAGGAAATTGGGCTTTTTATGAAATGGGCGGCTTTCCTTCTGCTCCGATCGTTCCTTCTTCATATCATGACCTCCAATAACCTCGGGAAGTGAGAGAAGCAAACTGCATGCTCTCCTTTACCACTACTATGCGGAGGGGATCGACGGTATAACTAGCAGAGCGGCTAACCAGTATGAAGTGAGCCAAGGGGACAGTCCCCCGACCCATTCTCACCTGCTATCTCCATCTCTCCAGCTTATGTAAATTCCTCACAAACATCCCCGACATAAACTTCGGAACTCCCATTTCAATACACTTCCCTTTCACGAACTGCTTCATCTCATCTACGGAAATGTCTTGCTGTGTAAACTCTCCTTCTTGATAACAGTGTTTACAATACATCGGACTCTTTTCAAGATTCTTTTCAGTTCCGCGGTCCTCATCCTTTTTCAATGGCATTGCGCAGCTTTGACATTTTTTATAAGCGTTCATGACCTCTCCTCCTTCTCCTCTTTTCTAAAATATACCACATATATCCAATTATCTTTATAGGTACATGGCAGCTAGCCAACCCGTTCTGGAATATAACTAGTGCCTGATTCCGAAAACCACCGGTATCAGGCACATGCTCTATTATTTATTCTTCCTTCTATACAAATCCATCGACTTATAGCCTTCAGCCAGGACAGTCTCCATTTCCTTTAATCGTTTTTCCTGCGTTTCTTTTCGTTTCGCACTATAGACGTATCGTGCCCAATCCTTTCGGTATCCTGGCGTCAATCCCGTATAAAGTGATAAAATCTCATCATTTCCGCTCAAATATTTTTCGATGTCCTCGATATGAACAATGTAGTCATCCACACACTGACTCTTTTTTGTACTGGCTGCTTTTTTCGCTTTCTTCGGCGCTGCCTTCATGCCCACCACTGTGAACACATCATTCAGGCTGATCATTCTCGAAAACTTCAGGTTGCTTCCATGAACAAATCCTTCTTCATTATAATATTTCTCATTGTAAATGCTGTCGCGGTCTATATATTCATCATATTTCGGATTATTTTTCTTAGGATAGGCGAAGTACAAATACCCGTTGTCCTTCACTAATTCCTTTTCAGCAACTTCCTTCAACTGAGCTGCAAAATCTTCTAGATTGAAGATAAAAATAAAGACGAGATCATATCGTTCTTTTTTAATAGAAGCGTCATATTCAATTGAGCGAAAGTCATCGATGTCTTCCGGAAGGTTAAGAATGAGTTTCTCTGGATATTTGCTAAAATTCAATTTTTCAGTAACAGGTTTGGTAGAATTCATAACATAGCTCCTTTTCATCTTATCTACTACTCTTTATTTCTGAACTATGAGTGAACCATGGGGACAGGTCCACTGGTTGATTGGGTCGAGGGACCTGTCCCCTTGGCTCAGGGAAGCAAACACATCTCTACTCCCACTTAAACACCCAGCTCGCAATCGCAAATCCGCCAATTAACCATACTCCTAAAATAAGAGTCTCCGTCCCCAGCGCGAAAATCGAGGTACCGATATTCATCGTCTCCCTAAGTGCAGAAGTCAGATGAGCGATCGGCAGCACTTTCACGATCGGCTGGATGAGTTCCGGCATATTGTTGATCGGGAAAAAGACTCCTCCGAGGAATAGGAGCGGAAACGATACAAAGCCTGCAATCGGCCCGGCACTTTCCGGATTCTTCGCCATACCGGCAATGATGAAGCCGAGCGCCATGAACGCAAGCGTCCCTAGTACAATAAAGAAAATCAATGCGAGCCAGGAGCCGGCGACATTTATATCAAAAATGAGATTCGCGATGAGTACGACCAATAAAGCCTGTGTTCCGTTCAGCAAGAGGCGCGCCGAAATCTGGGCTGCGATGAACGTCGAAGCTTTCAATCTCGTCCCCTGCATCCGGCGGAGGATTCCGCGCTCACGCCACGCCGAGATCTGACCCGCGACACCATTCATGTTGTTGCTCATGATCATCATCGCGACGATGCCCGGGACAAGGAAGTCGATGTAGCGGATGTTCAGCGCTTCGATCCCCACTTTTTCAATCGTCACCAGTGGCTTGTAATCCACAAGGTCCTTGCTGTATTGATCGATGACCCCGTTCACCACCGTGAGTCCGAGCTCGGCAGTGGTCAGATTTTTCTCGTTATAATAGACAGGGACGGAGAAAGCGCCATCCCGATCCTCGAGGCTCTCACCATAGCCTTGCGGAATCTCGATCAGAAGCTGTATATCACCGTTTTCTACAGCTTCTTTCCCCTCTTTAACAGAGTCGTAGTCAGCCGTTTCGATACCCTCATTTTCATAAAATAAGTCTTTCAATTCTTTCGATGCATCTGTTCTGTCCTTGTCGACCAGCCCTGCCGTCAGCGAAAGGGAATTCCCTCCGCCTACGAAGGACCCGAGCGCCACCATCAGGATGACCGGGAAGAGCAGCGTGAAGAACAGCACCTGCTTGTTCCGGGCAAAAATACGTAATTGTGCCAGCGTCAATTGCCAGTAAGCTCTCATGATTCACGCAGCCTCCTTCCTGTCATATGGATGAATACATCCTCCAGGGTTGCCTGGCGGGTTTGCAGATCCCTGATTTCCAGGCCATGCTCGGAAGACACTTCGATGAGTGACGTCAGCGCCATCTGTAAATCATCTGTATACAGCTGGACGAACGTATCCTTGACCGCCGCTTCTTTGACCCCGTCCATTTTCATGAACCATTCCTGTTCAGGGGGATCATTCAGATAAAACTCTACAGTGCTCGCCGACTGCAGGGTTTTTACCAGATTCGACGGCGTGTCGAGCGCGATCAGCTCCCCCTGATCCATGATGCCGATGCGGTCGCAGAGTACGTGGGCTTCATCCATATAATGCGTGGAGAGGATCACCGTCTTCCCCCGCTCCTTCAAGCGAAGCACGATGTCCCACAGCGTCCGCCTTGCCTGCGGATCTAGTCCCGTCGTAGGTTCATCGAGAAACACAATCGCAGGATCATGAATCAGCGCGAGCGCAATCGCGAGCCGTTGCTTCTGGCCGCCCGAAAGCCCCTTGATGCGGTCCTTCCGCTTCTCGGTCAAAAGCATGTCCCCGATCAGCCCTTCTATGTCCACATGGCTTGGATAAAAGCTCGCATATAAATGAAGGATCTCCTCCACCTTCAACAACTCAAACAACGAGGTCGACTGAAGCTGAACCCCAATCACTTCTTTCACCTTATTCACGTCTTTCCGGACATCATGTCCCGACAGGCTTGCCGTCCCCTCGTCAGGCTTCCGGAGGCCGACCAGCATCTCGATCGTCGTTGTCTTCCCGGCACCATTCGGGCCAAGCAAACCGAAGATTTCTCCTTTTTCCACTTGAAATGCGACTCCATTCACCGCCGTAAAGGTGCCGTATTTTTTCACTAGATTTTTTACATCAACCATTATTTCTACAGGCATAACGAGCCTCCTTTTAAAAAATGCGCAAGCGCCTCGATCAGCCCCGGCACTAACTTCTGGGCCAACCTCTTTATCTTCATCGGTCGAACCTAAACGTCGCTTAAGCTGGAATATGAAAAAAGTAACCGCCCAGGCGTTGAGCGGTCCATTCTCAGTTGTTTATACGCGATGATGATCAGCACGCCAATTCTGTACAGCTTTCTTAATGTCTTTCGGTGATAAGTTCTCTGATACTGTGCGTTCCGCCAAGCCTGGAAACTCTTCATCCGGTGCAAAACGCAGCGCAATCACCTGCTTCACGGTAAGGCCAGGATCCAGCGCTTTCCCCGTCAATCGATAATAACGAAAATTCTCTTCATTCCGGATGATCCGGTCCTGCACCTGCAGCGCATATAATCTCAGTTTAGCCACGATTAATAGGATTGTAACCGCAGCGATCAGCACGATGAAGCTGAGCAGCGTCTCCGTACCGACATTCTTCACAAAAAACGTAATCGACAAAATCAACGTGACCACTGTTAACAGGGCCATTCCATAATGATAGACCGGGTCGATCTTACTATGATTTTCATAAGTTTGTTGTTTCATATGTACCTCCCTGAAGGTGATAGTTTCATTATATACTACTTGACCGGCGCTTGGAGAAATGTGACAAAAAAAGAACACACTGGTTCGGTTCAAAATCTCTGATAAAGCGGCCATTCGGGTTCGTTTTTTATGAAAATATGGATAAACCATGATGAATCCATCTATGGATCCTGAATTCACAGGTGGATTCGGACAGGCATTAACATCAATTATTAATAATTGCGCCGGAATCCACATTATTGCGCCACTTCGGAGATAATTGCGCCAATACAGAATTTATTGCTCCGGTTTCCTGCTATTTGCGCCACTTCCCCAAATAATTGCGCATATTGTCGAAAATTCCACAACTGCAATCTCATCAATAAAAGGCCTGTCCTTTATCACATGAAATATGATAAAAGACAGACCTTTATACTTCTATACGAGCCCCTGTTTCTTAGTTAAATCACTGCCGGCTCTACACCGTAAATGGCGGAATATACCGTCCGTCAATATCCGTGAATCCGTATTCCTTTGCCAAATCCCCTGCTTTTAACACCTTTCCGCTTTTCTCCATCACATCAGGATCCATTGCAAGTGCCGTGATGGCACGACCGATATAATGAGGCGTCTCGGTTTGCTTCAAGTCCTCATACTCCATCCAATTCTCCTCGTCTGCTCCAAAATGTTTCAACACAAGTTCGGTCCTCATAAATCCTGGCGAAACCGCAAGGACAGCAATGCCGCCATCTCTTACTTCTTCCGAAAGACCATACGCCATGCGGACGAGTGCATTCTTGGCCAGGTCATAATAAAACTGCCCGGAATACTTCCCTTCGTCCCAAAATGTCGTGTGAACGATCAAAGCTTCACGGTTCTCACGAAGCAGCGGCATGGCAAAATGATTCGTCGCCAATTGCGCACGCACCCCAGCAGTGAACATCGTGTCCCAATTTGCAAGCGGCTGCTCCTCAAAAGCACCCGGTTCGACCCTGATATCATGCGCTCCCCACACATTATTGACTAGAATATCAAGCTTTCCCTGTTCATCACGAATCTGCTTGATGACAGCATCCGTTTCAGCATCAATCGTATGATCACACCTCACCGCAACCCCTTTGCCGCCGGCCTCCTCAATCTCAGAAACCGTATCATCGACCGTTCCCGGCCAGTTATTCGTTGCGTTCCCTCTCGTACTCCGTCCTGTCACATACACGGTCGCGCCTGCCTTTCCCAGTTCAATTGCAATACCGCGCCCCGCTCCTCTGCTTGCTCCGGTGACAAGTGCAACTTTTCCAGCTAATGATTTCATGCCGTTCATTCCTCCCATGTTCAAGATACTCTCATTATACGATTGTATTCTTGACATCAAGTGTCATATTTAATTAAATAAAACTAATAAATTTATGAAAAGGTGATATCAATGAGAGGCGACCGGCTGATTTCCATCCTTCTATTATTGCAATCACACGGACAAATGACTGCTAAAGAATTGGCAGAGAAACTCGAAGTATCAGAAAGGACCATCTACAGGGACATGGAAGCCTTAAGCGGCACAGGCATCCCTGTTGTTGCAGAGCGCGGAAAAAACGGAGGGTGGTCGCTATTGGAAGACTACAAGACCGACTTGACCGGATTGAAGGAGTCCGAGATACGGGCTCTGTTCCTTTCTCCCTCTGCGCACTTGCTTGAAGATCTGGGGCTGACCCGAACCTCCGAAGAAGCCAGAAACAAACTGATCGCATCCCTCCCCTCCACCTATCGCGAAAATGCCAAAGATGTCTGGAACCGCATCCACATCGACACGCGATCATGGCGCAGGCAAAAAGAAAAAACGGCATCGTTCGAAGTGCTTAAACAAGCTATTTGGAAAGAACACAAACTTAACATCACCTATCAGCGTGCAGACGGGCAAACAGACGACCGCATCGTGGCTCCGCTCGGCCTCGTAGCCAAAGGAGATCTCTGGTACATGATCGCCGTCAAAGAAAATGGCGATATCCGGAATTACCGGGCTTCACGCATTCAACATGCCGAACCACTCAATGAAGTATTTGAACGACCGGAAAACTTTGATCTGGCTGAATACTGGAGCTCTTCCACCAAAGCCTTCATCAAGAACCTGCCCAGCTACGAAGTGAAAGTGGAGGCAGCTGGAGCCGTCGTTTCAAGACTCACCTTCACCAGCCGTTTTGCACGGGTGATTGACGTCGGAACTGAAAACAATGAAGGCTGGGTACCTGTTACGCTTTCGTTCGATACAGAGGACGAAGCAGCAGCTTACATCCTTGGTTTCGCGGACGAAATAAAAGTCATCGAACCTGAAGGTCTGCGTGGGAAAATCATTGAAATGGCAGGAAGGACTGTGGCTTTTTACAGGGGTGAGAAATAGATGGATTTGGGTTTTCACCGTGCCCGAGCTCTACAATGGAAGAAAGCTTGAAGGTTTTGTTTAAAAATATCGGTAATTTCCCCTTCAGCTAATTGAAAAGACCCATTTTCCTATTTCCCACACGAACAGGGGGCTGTTCCATTGGCTGGATGGCAGAACTTCGATAGGGATTGTGCCACATCTCGAATAATTGTGCCGAAATCCATTTTATTGTGCCAATTCCCAAATAATTGTGCCGGCTTCAGGATAATTGTGCCAATTTCAAATTTAATGTGCCGAAACCTAAATTATTGTGCCAAATTGTCGAATTTCCTCGTTCTCCACCTCCATGTACACCCTCAAGGAGGAGAGCCTGCTACTTAACCTAATTTAAATGAGCAATTTAACGAACCAGGGAAGTCTCTCAACAAAAACTGGAAATATTATTTATATCGCCCCACATTCTTAGTGATATGATAACAGTAGAAGCGCTACCCACACGACTGGACATACACCTGCTTTTACCTAAATCGGTTTAAGAAAGGGGGTCTTCACAATGGTTTGGTTTCGTTCTGATTCCCCTTTCCTTCATGGCCGGAGTCGTCATCATCGGCAGCATCAAAGACTTCTTCACCCAGGGCTACCTCTCCGGCGACTGCTACCACACTCACAAAAGCGAAAAATACGACGCCGTTTGCCCCGGGGAGTGCAAACATTTGAAGTTCTGGACGGGCGGCCGGTAAAACCCTCCCGTTTGGTGAAGTGACTTTTAATGAAAGAAAGATTTTCAAAAGGCATCGCTATTATGTGATGACCTTTTTTACATCCAACTTTAAACACCACGTTATATAAATGATCTCTATATCCAAGTATGTGGACAAATAAAGTTACTGGATTTTTACCGTATCCTTTATAATAGAAATACCAGACCCAATAAAGGAGCGAGTGAAATGACGTACGAAGAAATTATGCAAAGGCTTGAGGAGCTAGGGACAGAGCAGACGAAGCGGGTCTATATGAATCATGGTGTGAGGGAACCGTTTTTCGGTGTGAAGATCGGGGATATGAAAAAACTTGTAAAGTATGTGAAGAAGGATCATGAATTAGCTCTCCGGCTGTATGATTCAGGTAATCATGATGCAATGTACTTGGCGGGTCTGTCGATCAATCCTAAGTTGATGTCGAAGGAAACGCTGATGGATTGGGTAGGGAAGGCGTATTGGTATATGCCTGCAGAGTATACCGTGGCCGGGGTTGCGGCGGAGAGTGAGTATGCACTGGAGCTTGCGCGCGAATGGATCGATTCGGATGAAGAGATGATTGCAGTGTGCGGCTGGAGTACATATGCGAATTTTTTATCGATTACCCCTGATGAGGAGCTTGATCTGGATGAGATCAGCGGGCTGCTGAAACGGGTAAGGAATTCTGTCCATGATGAACGGAACCGCGTGCGCTATGTGATGAACGGGTTTGTCATTTCAGTCGGAAGCTATATCCCGGCACTGCATGAAGAGGCAATGTATATTGCGGAATCGATTGGAAAAGTTCATGTGGATGTAGGAAATACCGCATGCAAGGTGCCCCTTGCTAAAACATACATTAAGAAAATCGCGGACAAAGATCGTGTCGGAAAGAAGAGGAAGACTTGTATCTGCTGACCCTCCTAGAAAAAAACACCCCCGAATATAAATCAAAGGGGTTCCGTTTTGGGAGAGAAAATTACAAATAACATTATAAATAGCAGGCTAATTCGCATAGGAATTAGACCTGCTTTATTTGTTGTTATAACAATGTTTTCGTTCGATACTAGGGTGAATTAGCACTTCGAATGGCACCTTAATTAACAAGCGGACAATAATTATTGTGAAGCTAAAAAAAGAGATGCTAATTAGGGTGTTAAATGACTTGTCAATTATCACCCTGTTCTTGCCGATATGAGCTCTTGTAAGGAATTGTGTGATACAATTGTAAATAATGGATATTCCATTAACGGGCAGTTTAGTTGAAGAAGGAGGCTTGAATATTTTGTTTAATTTTTCACGTCTGCTTTTATAAAAAAGGGGGGGTGATGGTGAAAATCAGAATAGTCTCAGTTGCTCTTATATTCTTCATCCTATTAGGATGCCAGAATAAAAGCCTTAATCTAGATGAAGATGTTACCAAAGTTGAAGTATATAATTGGGAAAATGAAGAGTTAATAAAATCCTTTGAAGATACTGCCTTCATTGACTCACTCGTTACTAAATTAAATAATGCAAAAGGTGAAGAAATATCAGATACTTCTGATATTGCAGCACCACCATACAAAATAACATTTAAAAACAAGACTGAAATATTGATGGAACTAGGGTTATTCCAAACTGAAAATGAAGGTCGTTTTATGGATATTGATAATGAAATTATGTATACCGTTGATACAACTCTCCCAATAGATTAGTTGAATTGTTGCACTAAAGGGGGCGGTTGCTGAGCAATCAGCCGCCCTTTGTTCAAGTAAAGGGCAGGTTAACGGAAGATTAAGAAACCTTAATGGGTTGCCTTTCGTCAAAACCTTAAAGGGGGATATATGCTTAAAAAGAGTTTAACTAAATCGATATTATTTTTGGTACTAATCACTATATGGCAACTAATCTTTAACAAACAGGTTAAATGGATTGATATTATTGGCATTACATCTTTCTTTTTCTTGTTTGATTTATTTTTTAATTGGACTGAAATACCATACAAATGGAAGAAGCAAAGTGGTAAATAACACCCCAAAAGATGTAGATTGAAAAACAGGTTTGAAAGGGGTTATAGGATATGGTACAGGTTTTATTGGTAATTTTAATATGGATTTTGCCGACTTTCTTTCTTACAAATGCTTTTTTAAAAATGGATAAGGAAGAACAACAGAAATTTAAAAATGAGCTTAAACAACCTTTAGCACTTTTTGGTGTGGGGTTAATAATCATCGGCTTATTGTTATCCTTTTTTGGTATTATCCTAGCAATTGAATGGATTCAGCATATTGGTGCAATTATGGTGTTTATTAGTTGGCTAACTACAAGTATCGTAAGCTGGAAAAAAGGAAAGACCGGTTTTAGAAAAAGTACTGCACTTATTTTGTTGAACATTTCTGGAATAGCTACTTATGGTTACCTATATTTTAGCTAACGGGCACGTTTGCTGAACAGGCAGCCACCACTTGTTCAAGTTAAGGAGCAGTTTAGTTGAATAAAGAGTTGGAAATGAACAGATAAGCGAGTAAGCACATTTCAGGAGGGGTTGATGTTGGTATCATATATAATTGCTTTTATAATAGTGGGAACAGGATTCTTATTAGAAACAGTCAAACTGAAACCATCGATTGGCAGATTTCGTAGATTTGGGTTTAGTAATAACTCTATATGGGGAAATACCGATATCCATTTTGATATTGATTGGATTTCTTTATGCTTGGGATTTAATATTTATACCTATGATTCTGGGTATTTTATGGGGGATGACACCTAAAACAATTTACGAAAAATACTTTAAAGACAAAACCCTATTTGGGGTAAAGTTATAATTACATAGTGGTCATATCGAATAACTCTCATTTGAAAAGGATGTAGAAGACTATCTTCCATTATAGGGGGCTTTAACGGAATAACAAGTTTAAAGAATCGTAAAAACCCAGAAACATTAGGTCTGGGTTTTTTGCTGTTAAATATAGTGTTATTTGCACTGTTATTTCTGCTGCTAATTAGGGTGTGATTTTAGGTTTTCTCTCCTTAAACGGAACCCCTTAATATAAATCGGAGGTGTTTTTTACATTACATCTTAAAGTCAAACTCATCCGGATCCGGACCGCTGCGCTTGTTTTCATTCAGAGCATCAAGCTGCATCATCTGATCTTGGGACAATTTGAAGTCAAATAGACTGATGTTTTCTACCATCCGCGATTCGGTCATCGATTTCGGAATCGTGATGATCCCGTGCTGAATATCCCAGCGCAGGATTACTTGGGCTGCTGATCTGTCAACCACCTTTGCAATCTCCTGGATCGTCTCATTTGAAAGAAGTTCCGCATTCATCAGCGGTGACCAAGCCTCAACTTTGATATTATGCTGTTCGCATAACGCGCTCACTTCCTCCTGGATCAGCTTAGGATGAAATTCAACCTGATTCACCACCGGTTTGATTTCAGCTTCGGCAAGCAATGTTTCAAGATGGTGAACTTGGAAGTTGCTCACTCCGATCGCCTTGATCCGTCCCTCTTTGTACAGAGCTTCGAGCGCCTTCCAGGATTCCAAATATTTATCTTTCCCTGGCCAGTGAATCAGGTAGAGATCAAGGTAATCGAGCCCCATTTTCTCCAGGGTTTCTTCGTATGCTGCAATCGTCTCGTCATAAGAAAGGCCGTCATTCCACACTTTGGACGTGATAAACAGTTCTTCCCTCGTGACAAGCCCCGCTTCGATCGCGCTGCGGACACCGTTACCCACGCTCTTCTCATTCCCATAGATCGCTGCGGTATCAATGCTTCTATATCCAAGACGGATCGCCGTCTCGACCGCTTTCTCCAGTTCTTTTCCTTCCTCTACACGGAAAACACCGTATCCAAGCTGCGGCATCTCAATGCCATTATTTAAAGTAAGTGATGGTACACTCATCATTCATTCCTCCTTAAAGTTCAAGTGGATGGTTCGGCTCAGCCGACCCTGTTTATCAGTATGAACCCTGCAGGAGGTATTGGGAAGTAGGCACTTTATTGTGCGATAGGCACTTCCGGGTAACGTTACGTGGTCTTTTTTGAAAAAATAATGGCCTCATAAAATGAATTGTGCCTTAAGATTACACCCTAAACTCTATTATTAGTGCCTTTCCCAATCTCAATTACACCTTTCAATTATATAATTGTGCCCTTCATCCGATTAATTGCACTTTCCTGTCGAATTCAATTACATATATCCTGACTACACTAATCCATCAAAACAAGCAAACTACTTCAACCCATTAATCCTCTTCGTCAACTCCAAAAACTTCCTGTCCAAGTCCGCATACGCCTCATCCCCCGGCACCATGAAACTAAGCCGGCCCAGTACTTCCTGCCTTTCCGTCTCAAGCTTCATCCTCAGCTCTTCCATATCATCCCGCTCCGGAGCCTGCTCACTCAGCTGCTTTCGAACCTGCCCATGCTCAATCACCAGCTTCACACCCGTCGTCTTATTCACAAAATACTGGTCATGCGACACAACGATCAATGTACCGTTATATTGAGCCAGCGTCTTCTCCAGCTGTTCACGCGACGGCAGATCAAGGTGGTTCGTCGGCTCATCGAGGATCAGCACATCCCTTTCCTCTAATATATACTTCATCAGCTTGCACTTCACACGCTCGCCCATGCTCATATCCCGGATCGGTTCCCGCCACTGGGAAGCCATGAACCCCAGGTGCTTCATGAGCGTTTGCACTCTGCCCCTCTCCTCGAACGTTTCCTTATAGAAAAGCTCCTCCGGTGTCTCATCCAGAGGGAGGTCGAACACCTCTTGCGTCAGATAGCCGATTTCGGCAGAAGGCGACACCCATACTTTTCCATCCGCCGTTTCCTCTTCCAAGATCACCTTCAACAATGTCGTCTTACCGCTCCCATTCGGACCGAGAATCGATACCTTTTCACCATGCTGAATCGTGAAATTGGTTTCACTGAATAATGTCCGCCCGTCAAAGGTCTTCGCCAAATCCTTCACTTCGAGGAACCGCTTCCCCGTTTTGTGCGCGGAATTGATCGAGAACTTTACCTGATGATCCTCTTCCACCCGCTCGATTTTCGCCTTCTCAAGCTCTTTTTCAAGCCGCTTTTGCTTCGATTTCACCTGGCTGTCCGTCCGTTTCGCCTGTACGCGGTAATATTCTTTGTAACCATCCTGCTTCGTAGACTCGGCATGCGCTTTTTCCGACCATGAAGCAAGCTCCTTCATTTGGCTTTCGATCCGCTTCACCATTTTTTGCTGCTTCTCGTATTCCCGCTGCTGTGTCAGCCGCTTCTTCTCCCGAGCTTCCATGTAGCTAGAATAATTCCCCTTATGCTCGATCAGACTGCCATGTTCGAGCGACCAAATCTTCGTGACTGCTTCATCTAAGAAATACCGGTCATGGGATACGAGAATGATCGTCCCTCTATATTCCTTGATCTGTTCTGTCAAAAGTTCCAAACTTTCCTGATCCAGATGGTTCGTCGGTTCATCCAAGAGAAGCAGGTCTGCATTCCGGGCAAACCCCTTCGCAAGCCTCGCCTTCAGCTTTTCTCCGCCACTCAGCTGCGAAAATTCATGCGACGGCACCTGCCACTTTTCCAGAAGCTTAGCCTCAGCAGGCGTCACACTTCCTGAAGAATACTTCTCCGTTTCCTGCACGACCATATCCACGCTCAACCCGCTCTGCAGCCACTGAACCCTTCCTTCTGTAGGCTTGATATCGCCATGAATCAAATTCAGAAGAGTCGACTTCCCGGCACCATTCCGGCCGATGATCCCGATGACATCCCCTTCCTGTACACTCCCATTCACCTCTTCAAATATCTTCTGATCCAAAAACTCATATTCCAAATTCAATAATTTCAATAGTTCCCTCATACAATCTTCCCCTTTCCTAGAAAAGCGCAAGCGCCTTGTTCAGACCCGAAAAGCGTTGGAGGGCCGACCGGTGAAGTCGCTTTTGGAATTCATTGGACGGACCTAAACGTCTCGAGGGGCTAGGCGCTGGAGCTGGACGATTCTCGAAGTGCAATTAATTCTCTCTTTTATCGAAAAAGGAGGACAAAAAAATCCTCCCAGAATATCTGGAAGGATTAGCCGTACCTGCTGCGCACGCAAACAAAGCTATTGGTTATCAATAGCTCTGGCTCTTTTCACAAGCTTTGTTGTCAGTATGATTGATTATCTGAAAAAAGCACATGCACACACTCCTGTCAGAAGTCAACGTTGGGAAAACAACAAGCTTCAAGAAAACAGCCATATAAAAATGGGCAGACTAATCCTATTTTGGTTGAGTTGAAATCATTCATTTCAAAACACGGAAAATAAGATTAGTTAATCATCGTCCACCCATCACTCCTGTCATTTATTAGTAATTTCACTATACCACGGTTTCCCCAAAAGAGAAAGCCCATTGTTCCCACGGCTTCCCTCTCAATTGCCGAATGTCACTCTGCTCCACTATTTTTTTATCCAATCAAAAAAGGTAATGTTCAAAAAGGATTTGACGCACAATAAGTGGTAAGATAGACACTGGAGACTTGCCTACAAAAAGTTTAGTATTTAAAACCTATGGGATGAATAAGTACACGTACAGAAAAGACGGGACCATTCTTGGTCGGATGACTGTGTGTGATGTAAAACGACACTCGTTTTATTCACTTCTTTCTCTGGCTTTTTGTAAGAAGGGACCCACATTTCTGACTGCATATTCATTTGAGAGGAGAGTTATTTTGGATTCAATTTGGTTAGAATACGGATGGACATTATTGGTCCTTATCGGCCTTGAAGGACTATTATCAGCTGATAACGCACTTGTCCTTGCCGTCATTGCGAAACACTTGCCTGAAGATCAAAAGAGAAAGGCCATCAGCTACGGAATACTAATGGCTTTTGCCTTCCGTTTTGGTGCACTGTTTGCCATTTCCTTCATCGCTAACGTCTGGCAGATTCAGGCGATCGGTGCAGCTTACCTCCTTTACTTAGGATTGAAGCATGTCATCAAGGCCCGCTTTGGTAAGAAAAATGAAAATATACGGGAAGAAACAGAAGAAGAAGCTGCCGGAAAAGGTTTCTGGCCGACAGTCAGCAAGATCGCTTTAGCCGACCTTGCATTTGCGATTGATTCGATCCTAGCTGCAGTGGCCCTTGCCCTTGGTCTTCCGGATTCCCCGCTGCCGGATTTCGGCGGTATGGACGGAGGAAAATTCTTGATCGTCGTCCTCGGCGGAATCGCAGGACTGATCTTGATCAAGTATGCGGCAACCTGGTTTGTGAAGCTGCTTGATACACGTCCGGCATTAGAAACGACTGCTTATGCAATCGTTGCCTGGGTCGGAGTGAAGCTTGCTGTCATCACACTCGCTCATGAAGACATTCACATACTAGCCCACGATTTCCCGCACAGCACCCTCTGGACCCTGATTTTCTATGGCGTCCTGGTGGCGATTGCTTTACTTGGGTGGTTTGCGCCAAGCAACAAGAGAACACCTGATAAAGAACTGATGTAAATCACAAAAAATGTGCCTGCCCCATGTTTGGGACAGGCACTTCTTCTTTTTATAACGCCTTGCCTCCGTGCTTCCAGACAGAAACTTTTTATAATTGAGCAACGAATCGTTCTATGGGCACAGATTTAATAAATCCAAATCATTTTATAAATAAAAAAACGACTTCCCAAAATGAAGTCATTTTTTATACGCCAGTTATGGCTGGTTCCAAAAAAGAAGGGAAGCAAGAGGGATCACTGCCGAAAACACCAGAATCAAAGAATTACCTATGATGCCGGCCGCTTTTAACCCTCCCCTGGATTTGAAAGCCATCAAAAGCCCCGCCAAAGGGAGGATAATGACGAAGAGAATCATCACTCTGCCTGGCAGCAGTTCATTCCCTGAAACCGAAAACATGGTAAAAAAATATAGCAAAGCAGCTATGGCAAAGAAAACAACCGATATCAAACCGTATTTATTCATCTTATAACCCCATTTCCCCTCATGATATTTCCATTATATTACTTTGACTGGAAGTTCATCAATGGTTTATATGAAGGTAACTATCTCCGCACCCAACTATAAAAACGCCCCGCGCTAATGCACAGGGCGTTTTGCACCTTGTATCTTCAAGCAGTTCAGCCCATCTCAGCTATACCCCCGGAAACCATCCCGGCGTATTGAGGATCGCCTTCCACAGCGGGTCAGGAACTACAAGCTCCTCCTGCTTCTCTTTATCAATTTCCGTCACAATCTCATCTTCTCTTCCTTCAGCAATCTTCTTAACCCAGTCCGGATCGATGATGAGCTCGCGGCCGAGTGCCAATAATGGGACATCCGTCTCGAATGCTTTACGCGCGTCCTCTGCAGAATAAATCGAACCTACCCCGATCAGAGGTGTACGGTCACCGATTGTTTCGAGCAGGTACTCCATTCTCGGCTTATCTGTATCCTCCACTCCTCTTCTTGGAGTTGAGAAGAAATCGAACAGGGATACATGCAGATAATGGAGTTCCTTGTCTGCCAATGCATCCACAAGTGCCAGCGTATCTCCCATAGAGAACCCTTCCTCCTCAGGCTCTTCAGGTGAAAAACGGTATCCGACAAGGAAAGAAGAATCTGCATGTTCTTCAACCACACTCTTCACTTTGTCGACAATCGCCATCGGAAACCCCATGCGTTTTTCAAGACTTCCGCCAAAACGGTCTTCCCGCTGATTCGTCATCGGAGAAAAGAATTGGTGGATGAGGTACCCATTCGCTCCGTGGATCTCGACGCCGTCATACCCTGCCTCTATTGCACGGCGGGTCGTCTCTCCGAACGCTTCGATGATTTCCTCCACCTCCGCTTCGGACAGCTCCCTTGCTTTCTTTTCTCCGTTTTCTCCTTTTACATCGCTCGCACTCACAACGTCTCCGCCAGGAACAAGATCCGGCGGGCACTGCACACCGCCATGGAAAATCTGCAGTACAGCTTTTGCACCCTGATCCTTGATCGCCTTTGCAAGTCTCTCAAGGCTCGGGATCATCTCATCTGAATCTCCGCCGAACTCTCCAGGGAACCCTTTCCCGTTTGGTGTCACATACGTACACGCGGTGATGACCATACTTACATCGTTCGAACGACGCGCATAGTATTCCACCTCAGCATCCGTCACGTTCCCGTTTTCATCAGACGAAAAATTGGTCATCGGTGCCATGATAATCCGGTTTTTCAGCTCGACTCCGTTTTTAAATGTATATGGAGATAATAGTTCCTTGTATTGTTCGTTCATGATTCTGCCTCCTTCTCGGTGTTCAAGGGCTATCATAGTAGATGAAAATGTGTTTGACTATTTATCTGCTTATAGAATGTTCTTTGATCACTTATCTAAATTGCCCCTGAAGTAAATTGATAACAAGAAGGACATATCGATTAAAAAACCATGAAATCAATTTTGTCCTGTTTCTTTTGATCATATATTTTTCCGGCATGCTCACTTCAATAATAAAACGTTCATTTTCGATAAAAGAACGGCTTTTTTCGATAATAAATCTTTCAATATCGATAATAAGATTAACGTCCGTTTGACAATCAACAAAAATTTAAAAGCTTTTGACAAGCTAAAACGGTTAAATCCTCACAGTGTATCGTATTAAGTATGTTCACCGCTCTAAAATCATTGGATTTCCCCTCTTTTTTGCCCATTTTCAACAAAAAACTCCGATCAACCTAAGAAGGACCCGACACCTATCCGATCCCCCTTCCATACATAAATCAACCCAATTCCCTAACCTCAATCGGAATCAACGTCCGCTCCAACTGTTCACGATGAGCTTCATACTGCTCTGGCAGCATCAATTTCTCGCCCATCTTCTCCTGTGACTCATCATGAGCGAACCCCGGTGGATCCGTCGCGATTTCAAAGAGTATTTCGCCCTGCTCCCGGAAGTAAATCGCATTAAAATAATTCCGGTCGATGACAGGTGTGACCCCGTATCCATTATCGGAAACAAGCTTTTGCCACTCCAGCTGATCCTTGTCATCTTGGGCCCGCCATGCAATGTGGTGAACGGTACCGGCACCCATCCGGCCCCGTCCGGTCGGAGTCATCTTCAAATCGATGACGTTTCCGATGTCAGAAGCGGAACGATAACGGGCAATATCTCCTTCTCTTCCGACAAACTCAAGTCCCATTACGTCTTCCAATAATCCAGCGGTTTTGTCAGGCTGTGCTGACAATAATGTGGCTCCATCGAATCCTTTGATCGCAACCTCGGGGGTCACCCCGCCGAAGCTCCACATGCTGGGTTCCCCTTCTTCCCGCTCCACAATTTCCAAGTGAAGGCCATGGGGATCATCGAATTCCAAATACGTTTCACCAAACCGCTCCACTTTTGTAAAAGGAACATCGAACGCCTCTAATCTCTTTTCCCAAAACAGAAGCGCCCCCTTCGGAACAACATATGAAGTCACGCCTGCCTGGCCGTCGCCGATGACGCCTTGCTGGGCACCTGCCCACGGAAAGAAAGTGATGATGGTACCCGGTTTGCCGCCTTCATCGCCGAAATAAAGATGATACGTTCCAGGGTCATCAAAATTCACCGTTTTCTTCACCAGCCTTAAGCCGAGCACCCCTGCGTAGAAATCCACATTTTCCTGGGGGTGGCCGACGATCGCTGTTATATGGTGGATACCCGCTGTCTTTTTTTTCATGTTCATCACTCCTTTTATCTGCTTCTACTAGTATTTACCCTTTTGTTTTTTAAAATAAAAATGCATCCACTGCGTATTGACCTGGACCGATCAACGCAATCCCGATCGCCACCGCAAGCAGCGTCAAGTTGTATTCATACCCATTGGATGTCGCCCATAATCCATTCTGGCCGTGTACCTTGACGATCGCCATGAACATTGTCGCTGCAATCAGGATGGCCGCAAGCGGAGTCAAAAGCCCTAGTGCAAATAAGATTCCTCCGACAAGCTCTGAGAGTCCCGCCACAAGTGCCATCGTCACACCAGGCTTCATCCCGATGGACTCAAACCAGCCTCCAGTACCTTTCAATCCATGACCGCCGAACCATCCAAACAATTTCTGCGCCCCATGACCAATGAACAACACACCAATGACTAAACGAATGATTAATAAACCAAGATCTATCACCTAAAATTCCTCCTAATTAATTTTTTATCTCGAATTCGAGATATTTATTCAAAAAAAATCTATGAACTGTTTTATTCAATAAAGTTTCTTTATACCTTACTTGAACAAAACAGATTATTACCGACTAATCGCATCCTAGCTGTCACTCAATCGCCTCCTGTAAAATTATCTTTAATTTAAATATCTTGAATATGAGATAATAATATATCATCTATTTACAGTTGTCAATGGCCGTATACTATTTTTATTGAAATCGGGCTTGTACTGAGCTTCAACAGGGCCAAAATAAAAATAAACCCCTCAACCAAATGAGGGGTTCACCAAAATTAAAATCCTAAAAATTGCAAAACATATCCTCCCGCAACTCCGATGATCACAATCAGCCATGCAGGTACTTTCCAAACATTCAGCAAAGCGAATAAAATTACGCCCAGTGCAAAATCAGACCCATCAAGGATCGAGCTTTTAATCACAGGATCATAGAAAGCCGCTAACAGAATGCCGACCACACTCGCGTTCACTCCCATAAGGATCCCTTGGAATGCGGCGCGTTTTCGCAGTTCACTCAGGAAAGGCAAGGCAGCCACAATAAGCAGGAATGAAGGTAAGAAAATTGCGATCGTTGCCACTACAGCTCCCGTGATCCCTTCCATCATGGTTCCCAGGTAACTGGAGAAGGTGAACAATGGACCAGGGACGGCTTGAGCCATTCCATATCCCGCCAGGAATTCATCGGCTGACAGCAAGCCTTGCGGGACCAGTTCCCTCTCGATCATCGGCAGGACCACATGGCCGCCGCCGAATACGAGCGACCCGACTCTGAAGAAGATATCAAAGATGTTGAGCAGTGAACTGTTGAATGTATTATTCAAGAGTGGCAATAAGATGAGCGTCCCAATCAAAACAGATAAAGATGCCACACCTGTCTTTTTCGATATACTGACGTGGAACGGTTCAATTTTTGATTCTGCTTTATCCTTGAACAACTTCCATCCAAGCAGTCCGGCAGCAATGATAATCAAGATCTGTACCCAAGCCGACGGATACAACAACATGATCAACGCTGCACCAAGGGCGATCGCCATCCTGCTTTTATCCGGAGTCAGCTTTTGTCCGAGTCCAATCAAGGCATGCAGGACAACGGCAGCTGCGACGACCTTCAGACTGTGGATAAACCCGGCATCCCCAAGCGTGAAGGTCTGGTAGAGTAAAGCAAAAATCACAAGGACAATGACAGAAGGAAGCGTAAACCCTAAGAAAGAGATGACCCCTCCCAATATCCCCCCGCGAAGCATGCCGATCGATATCCCTACCTGACTGCTCGCAGGTCCGGGAAGGAACTGGCATAAAGCAATCAAGTCTGCATAGGTTTTATCCGTCAACCATTTTCTCCTGTCCACATATTCATCTTTAAAGTAAGCCAAGTGTGCTACCGGCCCCCCAAACGAAGTCAATCCCAGTTTGGTCGATGTTAATAATATTTCTAGTAATATTGCCAAACGACTTTTATGTTTAAGCTGTTGGTTCAACTTCAAACACCTTCCTTCTATTTAATCTCTTTAAAAAGCTCATACGCCTTCGCTCTTGCTTCTTGCAGAACGGCGTCTCCTCTATCAGTGGTTCGATAATATTTTCGAATCTTCCCATCCACATTGACCTCTTCCCTGCTCAAGAGCCCATCTTTCTCCATACCGTGAAGAATCGGGTAGAGCGTTCCGGAGCTGATATCATATCCATGTTCATGCAGTTCCTCAACCATCCATGATCCATAGATCGGCTCCTCTTTGGCATGATGGAGAATATGAATATGGATAAAGCCCAGAAACAATTTTCGCAGCACTTTATTTTCCAAACGAACCCTCCTCGATCACATTATCTAATATCGATATCGAATTTCGATTATAATTTTAAAACAAGCTCATTCTTGAATCAAGGTCAGCCGTTAAACTTTACATAGGCTTAACATTTCTATAAAAATTCTCACATAGAACTATTTAACGTAGTCAGCAGCCACCCATTCGTTTAAGTCAATGGATTATGTATGAAAATACAAAAAGGGAACACCTGCTAAAGACCAGGAAGTTCCCTTTTTATTAACCGATATAAACACTGTCACATGATCCAGCTGCTGGTTCGTAATAACAATGATTTTTAAATTGTCCGGAGAATGGCTGATTGTACCATGTTGGAGGACATGGAGCATAGGGATTAAAGTACCAAAGAGCATATTTCGCCGGGTGCTGTCTCCAATAATCCAAATTCTTTTTAGCTAAGTTTTTTTCAACCGATCTTGCTCTGTTATAAAAGAGATTCCCCTTTTGAACCGCTTCAAACGAATAGTTACCACCTTGCACTTGAAAAATGACATCATTAATGGTCCTTACTTTTTTAAAGTCCAGACAATCCGCTATCGCACGATTTACGATGACGTTTCCCACATATAACATTCCCTGTTTTCCTTCACCTTCGGCTTCCGCCCGCATCATCCTTGCCATCAGGGCAATATCTGAATCCTTGTATTTAATTCTTGGCATTTTCTTCACCTCAAAATAAGTGTATGAAAAAAGAATGCGTTGATGTCCTGAATTATTCATTTTGCTGTTAAATTCCGCTTTGATTTCCGTGCAAGACTTCGTTTTCCGCCGGTAACCCGTGAGCCTGCTCGTCACTTCGATTTAACTAAAAGGGTCTGACCCCCGGTCCGAAAGCACACCAGGGGTCAGACCCTATCACCAAACCTATTTCAACTGCCTGACTACTTGCACAGACGTGCACCTATCTAGTGATACATGGACATTACTTTCTCTACATCACAAATCAATTGATCAATTTCAGCATGAGATAATCGCAAAGGCATTTGATCATATAACGTAATGATCTGTCCTTCCTCTTCATGCTGATGTTTTTTTAAATAGTGATAGATATGATCAATCTGGTTTTTATTGAGGACCGATTCTGTATCAAAACTCTTCACTTTCTGTAATGAAAATTCATTCACCGATGAATCAAATTCGCCTGTGATAATGGATCCCTGCAAGAACATGATTTCACTCCTCGATGTCAGTATAAGATAGTTTATCCCCATTGCATGGAACAAAATACACTGTTCAATATCGGCTTTAAACATTTCCTGCTACAATCCGGATCTATATCTGAATTCTATATAAGAAGGTAATAAACATGTGAATGAATAATATCCCATTTTTTTCTTAAACTAAAAAGATAAACCTGTTCGGTGGTACAAATCTAAATACAGTAAAAATATGCACAGATCAAGCAGATGGCAAAATGGTTAGAAATCAGGAGGAAAACATGATGTTAGAGCAAAAGATGCAAAAAATTTATGAGGACATGCATCACGCCTACTTAGAAAAGTTTGAATTATGGCAGCAAGAAATTGTATTCGGATGGCAATGGTGGTTTGGGGTATTGCTAACGCTACTCCCATGGGTCATATGGGCAAAATTCCATCCAAGACAAAGCACCCACCGCCTATTATATATCGCTTTTTTCGTAATGGTCATCGCGATTTGGCTCGACAGTCTTGGGGTGCAGTTGGACCTCTGGCATTACAACTATGAGGTTCTGCCCTTCTCACCGTCCTATAAACCTTGGGACATTACCCTGATTCCTGTCTTAACCATCGTTTTCATTCAAATTAAACCTGCGGCCAATCCTTTAATCAAAGGAATCATCTATTCGGCTTTCATCGCATTCATTGCTGAGCCCGCTTTCGTCTGGAGCGGTTTTGTTGTTTACACGAATTGGGAATACATTTATTCTTTCCCGATCTATTTAGTGATTTACTTGATCTGTCACTTCCTGAGCACAAGAACACATTTTGACAGTCTACATGAAAGCAGCGGGAATTGATAGGCAGCCTCCAATAAAATAAAGGCCTGGACCTTGATACACTAATCATTAGTATATCGGTTCCAGGCCCTTTTATATTCTCATTATCGATCTACTTTTAAAAGGCGCAGAGCATTCAAAATCACGATGATAGCAGCTCCCGTATCACTCAGTACTGCCAGCCATAGCGTGAGCCAACCCGGAAAAATCAAGGCTAATGCCGCGAATTTTACGATCAATGAGAACCAGATGTTCTGTTTGATGATTCCCAGGGCTCTTCTGCTTAAATTGATCGTGTGCGGCAGCTTTTCAAGGTTATCTGCCATTAACACGACATCCGCCGTTTCCATCGCGGTGTCAGTTCCTGCCCCGCCCATCGCGATACCCAAATCAGCTGTCGCAAGTGCAGGGGCATCATTTATGCCGTCCCCCACCATGGCCACTTTATGGCCTTCGCTTTGTAATTTCTTGATTGCATCCACTTTATCTTCCGGTAAAAGGTCAGCAAAATAGCGATTCACATTTGCTTCCTTAGAAATCATTCGGGCTGTGCCTTCATTATCACCTGTCAGCATCACGACCTGGCCGACACCGACATTTTTCAATCCATCCAATGCGGTTACAGTCGTTGTCCGGATCGAGTCAGCAACAGAAATGACTCCGATGATCTCTTGTGTTGTACCGATGATCACAACAGTCTTCCCAGTGCTTTGAAGGTCTTGAACAACTGCTTCAGCCTCGCCTAAAGGGATGTTCATCTCTTCAAATAGCCTTGCATTCCCTGCATAGTGGATGACTCCATCGATGGTGGCCTGAACGCCTTTCCCCACTATGCTTTTATATAACTCGCCTTCTTTAGATTCAATCCCTTTTTCATTTGCAAACCCCACAATCGTTTGTGCGATCGGGTGCGTCGAATAATCCTCCAATGTAAGGGCGATGGATAACAATTCATCTTCGGACGTGTTGAAAGACTTGATTTCAGAGACCTTCGGCTTCCCTTCGGTCAAGGTGCCCGTTTTATCAAACGCTATGGCCGTGATCGCCCCTGCTTTTTCAAGGAACGTACCACCTTTGATCAAGACTCCGTTCTTTGCAGCATTTCCAATTGCAGAAACGATCGCAACAGGAGTGGAAATGACCAGCGCACAAGGGCATGCAACGACTAACAATTCAAGCCCTTTATAAAACCATTCTCCCCATGGTCCAAAGCCTATTAGAGGCGGGAGCACCATGACAACCAGTGCCAGCACGAATACGATCGGCGTATAAACAGCCGCGAACTTATCAATGAACGCCTGGGTAGGGGCCTTCTGGTCCTGGGCTTCCTCCACCAGGTGAATGATCTTGGCGATGGTTGTATCTTCGGCTAATTTCGTGACTTTTATTTCAAGAGACCCATTCTCGTTGATCGTTCCCGCATAGACAGAATCCCCGGCTTCCTTATCCACTGGGATGGATTCACCTGTAATCGGCGCTTGATTGATACTCGATTCACCCTTTGTGATTTCTCCATCCAGCGGAATCCTGTCTCCAGGTTTCACCACTAAAATGTCACCTACGGCCACTTCTTCAACAGGCTTTTTCGTTAATTGAGATCCCACTTTGATCCATGCTTCTGATGGAGCAAGATTCATCAGGTTCCTGATGGAACTTCTCGTCTTTTCGATCGACATTGTTTGAAGTGCGGTTCCAAGAGCAAACAGCCAGACCACCGTAGCCCCTTCCAGCCACTCACCGATCAAGGCAGCACCAATCGCCGCCGCGGACATCAATACATTCATGTCCAATGAACGGCTTTTAACAGAATAATACGCGCTCTTAACCGGCTTATATCCGCTGATGACCATGGCCGCTGCGTACAATAGCGTGGTAATAAAAGTCGTAACACCAGTAAAAGAGCCGATGAAACCTAATGCAATCAGGATCCCTGAAGTGATGATACCACCGTATCCTTCTTTTGATGCATCTTCTGATGAAGGTGTATTCTTTGAAAACAGCGACGCTTTGAAACCGATTTTAGACACTTCGGACACGATTTCTTCCACACTGTTCTCATGGTCCACTTTCATTTTCCCAGTTGAAAAATTGACACTTACACTTTGGACTGCCGGGATCGTATTAAAATGGTTCTCGATACTTTTCGCACAGCTGCCGCAATCCATTCCTTCGACAGTATACACCCTCATATTCTTGTTTTGATTCAAGGGTTCAATTTTAAATCCAAGCTTTTGAACCTCAGACTCTACCTGTTCAAAATCGATCCCCACTACTTGCAGCTTTGCAGAATTATAATTTACCTTCGCTTCCTCTATCTTCGCTAACTTGCTCAGCCCTTTTTCGATGGATAAAGCACAAGAAGGGCAGTCCATTCCGTATATCCGATATACAGCCTTCTCCCCTTTTGGAGATTCTGATTCACTGCTGCAACAGGATGTAGCAGCTGCTTCTTTCGCTTCAGCGACTTCCTGACTGCCGCAGCACCCTGTTGATTTCCCAGCTTCAGGGGATGCATCTACTTCCGCATTCCCACTACAGCAGGATGATTTCGCTATACCCTTTTGTTGTTCAATTTCTATTGAACTTGTTTTCTCATTATCCTTTTGTTCTACTTTAGAACTGCAGCATGAATCTTCATCTGTTTCTTTCTCATCAACTGCTTCCTGACTACTGCAACAGCTCTTGGATTCGCCAGTTACAGGCGAAACTTCATTCCCGCTGCAGCTGTTTGTTTTAACTATATCCTCATGTTGTTCTCCTTTATTTGAACTGCAGCATGAATCTGCCAATTATTCCACCCCCTGAACAATATGATTCTTGCAGCATGCAACGTCATTTTGCACTTCGTCCAGCACCACATCGAACATCTTTAACAGGTCCCGGACATGCTGATTACTCAAGCTATAAAACGTATACTTCCCTTCCTGCCGTCCGACAATCAGACCGCAGCCCCTCAAGCATGCCAGATGCTGGGATATACTCGACTGATTCCCATCCAGGTCCTCGACGATCTGCGAAACCGTCTTTTCTTCTTCTCTAATACACTCCAAAATTTGAATTCTTATTTTATGTGCGAACCCTTGCAGGAACTTTACCTTTGTATCTAAATCAAACGTGTTGGCCAATTTATGCCCCTCCATCATATTAGGAATTTCTAATACGTACAGCTATCATATTAGCAATTTCTAATATGTGTGTCAAAATCAGATTTAAAAGGGCTTTCATAGATAATAATGCAAAAAGGACAGGGATCACGGTTTCATTTGAAACCGTGATCCCTGTCCTTTTCAAAGTTAATGGTCACTTTTAGCGGTGCCAGGCTCAATACCTGTGAATTGTGCCTGGAACAAAAACACCGATTTGTGTCTGGCACCATTCCTGCTAATTGTGCCAGGCACAAAACACGCGGTTTGTTCCTGGCACATGCCAATGACACCACTTCAACCGGCAGAATCATTCACGTCCTAAACACTCCAACTTACCTAAACAAATCCAAAAACAACTCCCAGAACCCTTTCTCCTTCTCAGGTTCCGCCTTCTTCTCTTCCACTTCTTCCTTCTCGATGCTCTTCGTCTTGATCACGAACTGCACGGAAGAAACCTTTTCATTCTTCTCAGAAACAAACGACACAGGTTCGAAATCAGACTTATCATACTCATCCATCATTTTATTGATTTCCTGCTGCATCTGATCAGGCAGGTCTTTCGTTTCCTGATGCAACTCTGACGTTCCATCGTGAAGCTCGCTGACACCGCCTGCTAATTTGCTTGTTCCGCCGGCAAGCTCAACGATTCCGGAATGCAATTTTCCGTAAGAAGAGGATAGCTGACCGACACCTTCAGTATAGCTCACCATTCCACTGTGGAACTCACCGTATTTAGCTGACAGTTCACTCAGGCCTTTTTGAAGCTCTGCCAGTCCGCTCATATCCGTTTCCTTCAGTGAAGCAGATAGATTGTTCGAAATCGACGTCAACTGTCCGCTGATCTCGGTCACTGCACCGCTCATCTGGTTCAACGACGGTTCCACTGCTGCGAACGCAGAGTTCACACTGTCATACGTCCCTTTCACCTTCTGCGCGGCAGCATGTGATGCAGCCAGCTTATCCACGACTTCCGGATTAGCAGCACTCTCACGGAGTGCAGCGATCTCCTCCTTCGTCACCTGACTCGCCGGGATTTCCTTGATCGCCCCGTTTAGTGCCGCATAGGCTTGTGAATAATTCTCCTTCAGCTTCGTCAATCCTGCTGCCGTTTCATTCAGACCGCCTGCAAGCTGATTCAGCCCCGCAGGCAATTCATTCAGGCTGGAAAGGTCCGTTTCAGCAGACTGCCCTGAAAGGGATTGATTGATGGACCCCAGCGCATCTCGGATGGAGGCCGACGCACCGACAAGCTGAGATGAAGAGCCGTTTAATTCAGCCACACCATTTTTATATTGAGCAGAACCGTCACGAAGTCCGGCAGCCCCGTTGTTCAACTTAGACACACCGTCCTCCAGTTCTACAACGCCATCATTCAGCTGACCGATGGCATTCGATAGTTCCGACATATCACCGGTCATTCCTTCAGTCCCCGTCGTATCGATCGGGAGTGTTGACGGAACCGCTGCGATCTCGACTCCCTTGTACTCAAAATCCTTCACATCCGCCTCAACACTCAACTTCTTCTCTTTTCCAGGCATGACTGTGAACGTGATTTGCTTATTCTTACCCGCATTCGCCACCATGCCGTCAGCCGCTTCGATGTTCTCATACGTATTCGGAAGGCTCATTGACACCTGCAATAAATAGTTTTCATAGAAAACAGAATCGCCGTTCGTATTCTCAGCCGTATCAATGTGGATTTCAAGATGCCCGCTCTTTCCGGCAAGCCCGGAAGGATCCATCTTCTGCCCATCAAGCACATACGAAACCTTCACATCCCACGGTAATTTTGTATTCTCGTTCATATTCCCTTGATACGTGAACTTTCCTTCAGCGGCTTCCATCTCAATCTTCTGCCCTTCCTGCTCAAGCTCCTTCAAATCGGTCAGGTTCTTCACGCTGCTGTACTGACCGTAATCGAGGATCCTCCCGGCACGCGCCACGTCGAACGTGTTCACGACGTAGATATGATCAAGACCTCCGTCCGAGTCCAATGTCGCATACACCACTTCATCCTTTGACGAGACCTTCCCTTCCGTCGCCGCCTGGGCAGGCACACTTAGAAATGAAGGCAAGAACAGCAGCAATGCGATTGCACTATACGTCAGTTGTTTTTTTTCCATATCATTTCTCCTCATAATAATTTGCTTTATAGGTTGTTTTCTTAATGACTTTATCAAATACCAAGAGCATCGCCGGCAGGACAAATAATACCATCACAAAGGCCAGCAGAGCCCCTCTTCCCATCAACAATCCGATGGATCCAACGATCGGATTGGAAGATGTGATCCATAAAATAAAACCGACACTGGACAGGATCGCGGCCGAAATCGAAATCGAGAACGTCTTTTCATCAAGTGTCCTCACCATCGCTTCTTTGGCAGGCATCTCCTTGCGATAATGGGTATACGCTTCCGTAAAGAGAATTCCGTAATCGACCGTCGCCGCCAGCTGTACCGTACTGATGATCAGATACCCGACGAACACGAGTGACGTATTCGTAAAGTATGGAATCGACAGGTTGATCCAGACGGCTGATTCGATTGTAATGAGCAGCACCACAGGAATTGAAATCGACCGGAAGCTGAACAGCAGTACAAGCGCAATCGTCACGACCGTCAGCACATTCACGACGACATTATCCTTCGTGACCGTATTTTTAATATCATACAGCGTCACGCTTTCCCCGAGTGCCAGTGCTTCATCCCCGTAATAATCTGAAGCTGCTTTTTTCACCTTTTCTACGATTGAAAAAGGGACCTTGCCTTCCGTTCCCTGATTCGTGTTAATGACGATCCGGCTGTAATTTTCAGAGTAGAATTCTTCCGTGATCGACTTGTCGAGATAGTCAGGCGGGATTTCGGTCCCTACCTGATTTACATAGGCCATAACGCCAGTCACATAGTCGAGACTCTCAATATCCTCGACCAACTCTTTCTCTTTCGCCATATCCCCTTTAGGCACAAGCAGCACGATCGGCGTCGTCTCCCCGAACGACTCTTCAACCTTCTTGAAGTCACTTCCTACACGCGTATCCTCAGGTGCTTCACCCGACCCGTAGATGAACTTCGTATTCGTCTGCCCAAGAAAAGCCGGAACAAGGATAGCGAATACCAGTACCAGGCTTGGGATCTTCAGTTTCAGCACCTTATTCCCGATCCCTTTGAAGCTCGGTACAAAGCTCCTATGCTTCGTTTTATCCATCCATTTATAGAAAACTAAAGTCAGCGCCGGCAGGAACACCATCACGCTGATGAAGCTCAGCACGATCCCCTTCACCAGGTTCACCCCGAGATCCGAACCGATCTGGAACTCCATGAACGTCAGCGCGATGAACCCAAAGAACGTCGTAGCTGCACTCGCTGTGATTGCCGGGAACGACTTCTTCATTGCAAGCTTCATCGCTTCCTCGGGATCATCCGTCTCTTTCCGGTAATCGGAAAAACTGTGAAGCAGGAACACTGCATAATCGAGCGACACCGCCAGCTGCAGAATAGGAGCCACCGACTGGGTGACGAACGACACCTCACCTAAGAAAATGTTCGTCCCCAGGTTGATCAGAACCGACACCCCGATCGCCGTCAGGAAAAACAGCGGCTCGACCCAGGAAGTCGTCGAAATGACAAGAATCAAAATGATCAGCGGAACAAGAAGCATCCCCGCATACATCGATTCGTTCCCCGCCATCTTCTGGGAATTCGCCGTATTGGCCGCCTCCCCGGCAATCGCACCATCCTCTCCTATCAGCTCATACACCTCATCCGTGATCCGGACTTCATCCCCGGTCCGTACACTGATAGAAAACAGAGCATTCCGCTCCTTATAGTAATTCTCAACCGTCTCTTGATCCGCCACTTCAAGCGGCGTCTTCAAATCGACCATATCATCCAGCCACATGACATCCGAAACCCCGTCAATGGCCTCTAATTTTTCCTTATAGGCAAGTGCCTCCTGTATCGACACATCGGTCACCATGACCCGCGTATCCGGCACCGCACCCGTAAACTCCTCCTCCATGATGTCCATCGCCCTCGTCGCCTGGGCATCATCCGGCAAATAATCGACCATATTATAATTGACCTTCACAAAAAACTGAGCCACTGTCGACAGGATCGTCACCAGCACGAATGCAATCAACACAGCCTTCTTATGCTTAATGATCCACGATGCAATATTTATCATCTCTCAACCTCACTTGTATCTATCACATTTTCACTTTATCATTATAATAAACACCGTGTTGGATATTCAACGGACAGTTGTGTAGGGAATGTTCTATACACAACACTTCATTTGAGTATGTTGGATAACTTGCCGGGCGGCTAAAAATGGAAAGAAAGGAACATGGAATGTGACCTCAAAAATGGACAGACGCAAACAATATACACGAATGGTTTTAAAAGAAAGCCTGTTGAAACTGCTGCAGGATAAATCGATCTCAAGCATCACCATCAAAGAAATCTGCGAAACGGCGGACATCAACCGCTCCACCTTCTATGCCCATTACTCAAACCAATACGAACTGCTCGAAGCAATCGAAGAAGAATTTATCGAAGACCTGACCGTAACACTGAGCCAATATAACTTCTCAAAAGAAGAAGAAGCCCTGCAAATGACCCAAAAATTATTCGAATACCTCACCGAAAAAAGCGGCATCTGCCACACCCTCCTGGGGGAAAACACCGATATGTATTTTCTGAAAAAAGGGATGAGGATCACCCACGAATTCATCTTCAAAAATTGGATCACCGACAGCGAAATCGATCAGGAAACGTATGAATATATCAATATATTCTTAGTGAGTGGAAGTATTCATGTGATCAAAAATTGGATTGAGAATGGAATGGAAAAGACGCCTGGGGAGATGGCGGGGATTTTGCATAATTTTATTAATCGGGGGTTGTCGGGGGTGCGGTGAAAGCTTTTTGAACGTAAAGCGTGAGAATTACGTACGCAATGGGGAACTATGGCTTTAAAATGGTCTCCATCCGCTGATCAAGCGGCAATGGTGGGGGCAGTGCCGGATGATTGTCCCCTTGATGAGATTAATTGTGCCTTATGTTTGACTAATTGTGCCCTTCATTTAATAATTGTGCCTTATATATTTTTATTGTGCCCTTGGCCAAATTAATTGTGCCTTTCATTTAAATAATTGTGCCCTTCACGACCAAAACCCAGCTCCATGAGCCAGGCACTTGTACAGTAAAGATAAGAAATCACAACAAAATAACCAAGGATCAGAACCCTTGGCTCAATTTAACCTATAGTTATCAAATCAATTATAGTCAGTTTCTTTTCCGGGACAAACAGCCTTATGAATGACGGGACACCAAACCTGTCCCTGCGTCCCACCTGTTCCGCAAAAACTCACAGAACGTCATGATATTCGGTTCCTCTGAACGGACTTTCAAGTTGATTGCTGACGTGATGATCGGTTCGGATATTTGATCGAGGATGGTGATGGATCCATTCACTATCTCCTGTTTGATCACATTCTCCCCCAGGATTGCGTACCCCGTTCCATTGAGGACGGCCCGCTTGATCATCTCATCACTCCCCCCGACGGTTATCGTTGATCGAGGGTGCTGACCGCTTCTCTTGAAATAGTGGTCAATGATCGTACTGAAGCTGCAATCCTCATTATACGAAATAAAGGCATAATCCCCCAGGATGTCCTGGAAGCTTCGATGTTCTCCAATCCCGGACGATACGACTACATACGCCTGTTCCTCTTCCAGAAACGTTTTTCTCATATGGATATCGTCGCATTCACTGGCAATGATTGCGATGTCGGCCACTTCATCTTTCACACTCTGAATGGCATGGATGCTGTTCAGCGGGAGCAGGCTGACCTTCACTTCCGGGTATACATCGGTATATTCCCTCACCACTTTTGCCAGATGCCTTTGACAATAGTATTCTGACGCCGCAATCGTGAGGACACCGGATGGCCCCCGCAATTCTTCCATCTCTTTTTCCATCTTGTCCATCAATGTAATTAACTGATCCACATGGCCTTTCAGTTTGATCCCTGCCGTCGTCAACATCGTCTTCTTGCCTACCCTCGTGAAAAGGGTATGATTCAGTTCTTTTTCAAGAGATTGTATCTGAAGTGTGATCGTGGGCTGCGAATAGGTAAGCCTCTTGGCTGCCTTTGTCATATTCAACTCTTCCGCCACGACTTGAAACGTCTTTAATTTTCTTATTTCCATCCCCATCACCGCTTATCAATAAGATCTATTCGGTATTGCCCCTTTAAGGAATCCCCTTATGAAAAATAGCCTAAAAATCTATAAATCTTTTAAATACTTCTATTTACCCCTTTCCCTTACTATACAACAAGATGGAGCACTTGAGCGTCCGATTCTGTCAAATGGTCAAGGTTTTCAACCGTTTCCTCCCTTTTACGGCTCTTACGATACCAATCTTCCTTATTTTAACTATTAAAAATTTTAATAGATGCGATTTGACCACTTTTAAGAATTGTAGGAAAATTCAATCATTAATTATTTTCTAGATTGGGGTTGATGGTATGATAGATTGGAAAACAATTAATGAAGAAGGGCTGCTGGCTCCTACGATGGCCAAGGATTTCCCTAACCTTCCTGTCGTAAAATCGGACGGTTATTTCTATATAGGTGCCGATGGCCGAAAGTACCTCGATTTCACCTCCGGCATCGCGACGGAAAACACAGGTCACCGACATCCGAAAGTGATCGCCGCCATCAAAGATCAAGTCGACCACTTGGTTCATGGTCCGATTGGGATCATCAATTACGAGTCGATCATTCAGTTGGCTAAGAAATTGAAAGCGCTTTTACCAGAGCCCCTGGATTGCTTTTTCTTCGGGAACAGCGGTGCTGAGGCGATTGAAGGAGCCGTTAAGTTAGCGAGACATGTGACCAAAAGGCAGTATGTCGTTTCCTTTCTTGGCGGGTTTCACGGAAGAACGATGGGCGCTCTCAGCCTGACCACCTCGAAAAGCAAATACCGCAGACATTTGCCGGTCGGGGCCAACATGACCTATCAACTGCCCTATGCCCAAATGACGGAAACACCCCATGGGCTAGACCATGATGAGTATTGGTCTGAGCATGTTGAGAAAGATTTCGAACGATTATTCAACCACCAGGTCGCACCGGATGAAGTCGCAGCCGTCATTCTTGAACCGGTACTCGGTGAAGGCGGATATGTCATCCCGCCTCGGGCCTGGCTTCAAAAAATCCGAGAAATCTGTGACCGCCACGGTATCCTGCTCATCTTTGATGAAGTCCAGACAGGCTTCGGCCGGACCGGAGACTGGTTCGCCGCCAACCGATTTGGCGTGACACCAGACATCATGGCGATCGCCAAAGGGATTGCGAGCGGATTACCGCTCAGTGCCACCGTTTCTTCTCGAGAGCTGATGGAACAATGGACCGTCGGCAGCCACAGTACAACATTCGGCGGAAATCCTGTCGCCTGTGCAGCTGCGTGTGCCACGATTGATGTGATGCAGGACGAAGGGTTAATCGAAAATGCAAGGCTTATGGGCGACTATGCTTTATCCCGGCTTCTTGAACTGAAAGACAAACATCCTTCCATTGGACAAGTCCGTGGCATCGGGTTGATGCTGGGGATCGAAATCATCCACCCATTCACAGGAAAGCCGAATGGTGAAGGCTTGATGAACATCCTCGAAAAGTGTTTGGAAAAAGGCGTCATCTTCTACTTAAGCGGCAACCAAGGTGAAGTCATCCGCATGATGCCGCCGCTCACGATCGACCAGGAACATCTCGACACCGGCATCTCCATGCTTGATGAAGCGTTGACAGAGTATGAGCGGAAGCTTGAGCCGCTAAAAGCGGAACAAACCATATAAAAAGGGGGAACACAAATGAAGACGGAAGTCAGAGTAAAAGAACAAGTCATGACGGGGGCATATTGGAAGTTCATTCTTCCTTCCCTGCTCGGGGCCCTATTATTTCTCGTACCGATTAAATTTGACGGGCAAGTCACCATCGGCGTCGGCATCTTTGCTTCACTTTTAAACGGACTGATCAGTGAATTCATACCTGCACTCATCATCATCATCCTTGGTTTATCCGCAAGCGTCTCCATTTTCACGAAAGTACTGAAACCAAATTTTATCCTGTCGAACAAGTTTTTAAAAGGCTTATTCGATATCGGTGTCATCGGGATCACGGCAAGAACCCTCGGCTTCGCCGTTGGTCTCATGACCATTCTTGAAATCGGACCTGAATTCATCTGGTCCCGAAATACAGGGGGAGTCGTCCTTTATGATTTAGCTCCGGTGCTGCTCACATGGTTCCTGTTTGCCGGGATCCTGCTGCCGCTATTAGTCGAGTTTGGCCTGATGGAATTCATCGGTGCGCTCGTCCATAAATTCATGAGGCCGATGTTCACCCTGCCGGGACGCTCTTCCATCGACTGCATGGCATCATGGATGGGTGCCGGGACCGTCGGCGTGCTCGTCACAACGAAACAATATGACGAAGGATATTATACAAAAAGAGAAGCAGCGGTCATCGCCACGACGTTCTCCATTGCCTCCGTTGCGTTCAGCCTGGTTGTGGCCAATATTGTCGGTCTTGGTCATCTCTTCATACCGTTTTACTTAACGGTCGCACTCGCCTGTGTGGTTGCAGCGGTCATCATGCCAAGAATTCCGCCACTTTCAAGAAAACCGAACACTTATTATGAACCCGTCGGCCAGCAAATTGATGAAACGATCCCTGAAGGCGTGTCGAAATTTAAGTGGGGACTGGAAAAAGCGGCTGAAAAAGCACAGCATGCCCCTTCACCAAAGAAACTGCTTATGAATGGCGTCCATACCGTACTTGATATCTGGCTCGGCCTGATCCCGCTCGTCATGAGCCTCGGAGCAGCTGCCTTGATCATCGCAGAATACACGTCTTTGTTCCAGATCATTTCGTATCCGTTCATACCGGTACTGGAATGGATGCAGCTTCCGGAAGCAGCCGCAGCATCCAAAACGATGCTCATCGGATTCGCCGACATGTTCCTGCCTCCTGTCATTGGAAGCGGCATTGAAAGCGAACTCACACGCTTTGTCGTGGCTGCCCTATCCTTAACACAACTTGTTTACATGTCTGAAATCGGGATCCTGATCCTGCGTTCCAACATCCCATTGAGCTTCCTGGATCTCTTTATCATCTTCATCCAACGAACGATCATAACGCTGCCGGTCATTGTGCTGATTGCTCATTTCATCGTATTTTGATGCTAAAAAACAAGCAGGAAATGGACTCCTGCTTGTTTTTACTTTGACACCCTTTTCTGCATAGGAAGAACTCTCCAATCTTCTTCAACCTTAATCTCTTCTCCAACAAGTTCCTCCACATCATTTTGCGGTTCAGCAGATGCGATTAATCCAGGAAAAAGTTCTTCTCTATACGCTCGATGAAAGCTCTCATCTTTCCAGCATGAAAGCACTAAGAAATGTGACTCCTTTTTTTCAGAAACAGCAAATATTCCACCAAGCATCCCTTTCGCTTCCCCCATCCCTGGATTCCAAACCGTCTCCTGCATTTGAATAAAACGATCCACACACCCAGGTTCCACTTGAGAAAAGGCTGCACGTACATACTCACCCTTTGCTAATGCCTGGATCATATTCTTTTCAGAACCAGGAATCTTTACGTACTCTTTATATAAAGTAATAGCGATCGATTGATACGTACTCCCCTGATTTGAGCCCATCAAAATGTCATCATGACCATGATCCATAAAATGTTGATATGCCTCTTGATCTTCCCAGAAAGCAAATATATAGGCAGTCAATGGATCCTTTATGCTCCAACCGCCGACTTGACCCAGGAAACCGTTCACCGGACTAATTGCACTCCATATTTTTTGCGCTTCATAAAAAGCTTGCCTGCACTCTTTTTTCACCTTACACGTTATGACTTTTATAAGCATAAAACCACCCCTGACTCCCAGAAAACATCCTTTTTAGATCTTTAACAACACTTTCCCTTCATACTGGCGGCTCTCAATCAACTCATGTGCTTTTGCCGCATCACTTAAATCAAAAATTCGTGCAATCGGCAGGCTGATTTCCTCAGAAACAAATAATTCTAACACCTTATCAGCAACAGGCGCTAAAAGTTCAGGCCTATGTTTCCTTGTCGTTCCCAAGCTGAAGCCTCTTACATTCCTGCAGGAGCTATGGACATCGCTCGTTTTGAAGCTGCCCGCCTTCCCGCTGCTGTTTCCGAACTGAACAAGGGTGCCATATAAGGCTAAACACTCCATGCTCCTTGAAGTGACGTCGCCCGCGACTGAATCGAAAATGACATTCGCTCCTTGTCCATTGGTTTTTTTCAGGACTTCTTCTGTGAATGTATCATACGTGTAAACGAGATCCGCCCCTAAATTCTTCACGTACACTTCTTTATTCAGATTCCCAACCGTTGCGATAATTGATTCTACGCCAGCCAGTTTAGCTAATTGGATCAACATCGAACCCACACCACCGGCCGCACTATGAATGACGATCGAATCGGTCTTTTTCACCTGGCCGATTTCATGGTAGAGAATATATGACAAGATAGATACGGTAGGCATCGCTGCAGCCTGTTCAAACAATAGGCTGTCCGAGATTTTGAATACCAACTTTTCATTGGCCTTTACATATTCTGCGTATGAACCACCGGCCGGGAAGGCTATGACCCGATCTCCCGCTGAAAAAGAGGTATCGCTCCCTGCCTTTTCGATCGTTCCGGCAGCATCCAACCCAAGAATGAGCGGGAAATCCCCTGAACCTTTAGCCCCTTTGCGTGACTTGATATCTGCATAATTCACACTCGTAAATGCCGTTTTTATCAGCACTTCATTTTCACTGATTTTTGGAATCTCGACATCAGTGAAATGCAGTACCCCGGCGTTTCCAAATTCATTTTGAATGACAGCCTTCATTATCTACACTCCCTCTATGCATCCAGCACATTTTCCCATTACCTACTCCTCATTTTACTTTACATTGGCGAATCCGAATAATATGAAAATTGAATGGGGAAGCATTAAATTTAGTTATTGAGTTCATAGATTGGAAGTTGAACCGAAAAATATATGGCCTAGAACAACAAATCAGTCAATACCGTAATAAATGGTGCCGTAACTACAATGCAATCAAAAAAGGTGCCTGCCACTCAACGCATAAAAATACACTCTGGGGACAGACACCTTACAATTATTTTAAAGCCAATTATGCTACACTCTCTAAAAGTTCCTAGTCAATGTAGTAGCTCTAGAGTTGCCTGGTGAGTTATTCGTCATTCCCTGGCATTACTATTGTAAAAGGTGTTAATTCCTTAGCTGGGACAAGTTTTGAAAAATTAAATTGCAAAACTGTATTCTCTAGCTTATAGTTTGTTATTCTTTCTTCACCGCTTAAGTCAAATGTAGATTGGAAGTGCACTTTCTTTTTATCGATAGTTTTCACTTCATTCATTCGGATGCTGTGATTTTTAGGTGGTACAGGATTTTCAGGATCGATACTGTCAATATACTCTTTATCCACCAGCAAGAATCCATATTGCAAATTATTTTCAATCAATTCAAGCTGATGCTTGCTTAAGCCCTCGGATATTCCCTTAATTTGATAATCGACTATAAGCTTGTTATCCTTTTGGACTATGTCGTTTACCTGCAGTCCCAATTTAAGCCGCTCGCTTTCTAATGTGAACGATTTTTTGTCCAGTAGTTGTTCGACTTTAGGATCTGCGACATGCATCTGAGGATAAAAGGTAAGTGATTTTACAGGCAGCTTTAACTTTTTCATTTCTATTCGGGTAGTAGTATGATAACCATCTTCTTGTTCAGATTTCTCAAGTGATGTTCCATTCCCAAATCTATATACGTTTCCTTTATCATCAATGGCTTTTGTCAGACGAATATCATCACCCTTGTATTTCTGCACTGTCTCATAGATAAGCGAAGAGGATGCCTTGGCAGAAAGAATTTCTTTTGTAAAAATGGCGACCTCATCTTCCCGGTATCTCTGCTCATGATCAATTGCAAGGGTACTGTTTTCTTCTTGCAGAATGGGAATATTAAAATTCCATTCCCCTTTTATCCCGTTGATATTATGAATCATTATAGGAAGGGTAGAGCTTTCTTTAAATGATTTGTAGGGATATTTCATTTTCCATTGAAAGTTATATCCATTTTTCACTTTTTTAATGTCTTTTGACATTCCATTTAACCAGGGATCGTGATCCCCTTCATAGTGTTCAAAATTCACATCAAAGCTTACTTCCCCAGTTTCGTTCTTGCCGTTTTCTACACCTTCATCTACAAATCCTGTTATTGATACCACATTGCCATCAAAATAGGCACTGGTCAGTTTTACAGTTATCTGATTTTTCGTCATTGATTTATTAAGTTCTGTGACTGCATTCTGATTGGCTAATTCCACTCCCATGGAATCATTGAACTCTTGAAAAATCCCTCCTATCAAAGGGGTATTAGCCAATACGTTATTCATTGCAGGATTAACAAACCCTGAGACAACAGTGATCCCAAGTAGAGCAGCTCCAGCCGCAACACCGGCAAGAAGCTTCTTTTTCTTTTTGTGACCACCTTTCATATCCTTATTTATACCTTTGGAGATGGCACTAAAAACTTTTTCTTTTGGTACAGGTATTTGTTCGATTGCTGTATTGAATTCCTTTTTATCCATGGCATTTATCCTCCTCACTTTTAAAGTACTTTTTTAGTTCTATTTTCCCTCTGCTTAAATACGTCTTTACTGTGTTTTCTGGTATTTCCATAACACTGCTTATCGCTTTTATTGAGTAATCATAATAGTAAAATAGAATAATGACAGTACGGTAATTTTCTCTCAACTGCTGAATGGCAGTTAGGAGTTGCAAGGATTCTTCAATGTTTGGATTTGATTGACCCGGCAGGTTTGACAATATTTCATCATTCAAGGGAACAATATTGCTTTTCCTCTTAAGTACTTGGCTAGAACATCGAATGACAATCCTTGTAAGCCAGGTCATAAAATACTCTGGATGTTTCAACGAATGTATGGATGTATAGGCCTGGTATGTTGCCTCCTGGACAACATCCAACGCATCTTCTTCATTATGTACATAGAGATATGCCGTTCGATAGATTCTCTCATAATGCTCTTGAGCTAACTTTTCAAACGCAACCTTATTACCTTTGATTGCTTTTTTAACTAGCCGATGGCTCTCTGCTTTCATCTATTTAACCTCCTTTACTAATTAGTGGCAACTACAATGAAGAAAAGTTTCAAAAGTTATGGATTTCTACAAAAAAATAATATGCAAATTAAATGAAGAGTCCAAAAAAAAACAGAAACCGTAATAGGTTTCTGCTTATTTTAAAACCAGTTTCGCCACGCACTCCACATGCGCCGTCTGCGGAAACATATCCACCGGCTGCAAATACTCAACCGTATACTGCTTCTTCAAATACTCAATATCCTTCGCCAAAGTAGAAGGATTACAGCTCACATACACAAACTTCTTCGGCTTCACTTCCTTGATCGTATCAAGGAACTTCTGATCACAGCCTGTTCTCGGCGGATCGACAACGACCACATCAGGTCTCCAGCCTTCCTTCTTCCACATCGGCATGAGTTCTTCTGCACTGCCGACGAAGTACTCGGCATGATCGACTCCGAATCGCTTTGCGTTTTTCTTGGCGTCATCGACTCCTTCTTTAACGACGTCCATTCCACGGATTTCTTTCGCTCCATCTGCAAGCCAAAGCCCGATGGTACCGACACCGCAATATGCATCGACTACCTTCTCTTCACCCGTCAGCCCCGCTGCTTTCTTCGCTTCGTTATAAAGCTTCGAAGTCTGAATCGGGTTCAGCTGGAAGAATGCCCGTGCAGAAAGCTCATAAGTGAACTCATCGAGGCGTTCTTCGATGCTTTCTTTTCCGGAAAGATGAATGGTTTCGTCACCAAAAATGATTCCCGTTTTCTTCGGATTGATGTTCTGTGCGATTGAAACGACTTCTGGAAGACGTTTTTCAATCTCTGAAATCAGTAAATCCTTGCGCGGAATCTTTTTCTCTGTCGTAACAAGTACCACTTGAACCTGTCCCGTTTCGAAACCGACACGTGTCACGATCGTTCTCAGGATCGGCTTCTTCTTTTTCTCATCAAAAACCGGGATGTTGAAATCGTTGATGATCCGCTTGATTTCGGTTGTGACTTTGTTCGTTGCCGAGTGCTGCACGATGCATTCATCGATGTTGATCAGCTTGTTGGAGTTCATGCTGTAGAGGCCTGCGAATGCTTTTCCTTTATGGGATTCCACTTGGAATTGGCTCTTGTTTCGGTAATGCCAAGGGTTCTCCATGCCAATTGTCGGTCGGACATCAAGTTCTTTCAGATTCAATTTCGTATGACGTTCAAGTGACTGCAGGACGATATCACGCTTTGCTTCTAGCTGACCTTCGTATGTAAGGTGCTGAAGCTGGCAGCCTCCACATTCTTCGTAGACGAGGCAAGGTGCCTTTGTACGCTGAGGTGACTTCTTGCGGATCTTCTTGATGCGTGCTTCGGTGAATTTCGGGTGCACCTTGGTGACTTCGACGACGACTTCTTCGCCAGTCAACGCACCGGGCACGAAGACAATTTTCCGTTTAAAGAAACCGATGCCCTCACCGTTGATTCCTATCTTTTTTATCGTAAGAGGAAACTGCTGTTTCAGCTCTATTTTCACTTCATTTTTATTAGCACTGCGGTTTTTCTGGTATTGCTTTTTCATTGGTTCACGTCCGTTCTATTCGATACTTCTCCATAAATACAGGGATGCATAGCTTAAATAAGGATGCCACTGCGAGCTGAATTTTTCAAGCTCTTCCTGGGTGGGCTTCCGGTCCATGTTAAATAAGATTTTGATGGCGTTCTGAATGCCGATGTCCGCTGTCGGGAACAGGTTCGGGCGGCCGAGTCCAAATAGCAGATAGCTCTGTGCCGTCCATGGACCGATGCCGCGGATTTTTGTCAGCTCTTTGATGATGGCTTCGTCCGTTTCGTGAGCAAGGGCGTCCAGGTTCAGCTCACCGCTTGCAACCTTCTGTCCGAGTCCGATGACGTACTCCGCCTTTCTTTGTGAAAATTGAAGCTCCCGTAATTCCTCAACTGTCAGTCCTGCGACTTTTTCAGGCGACGGATAAAACCAGGCGCCGTCCTTTTGCCAGCCATATGTCGTGACAAACCGATGGGTCAGCGTGAATGCGAACTTCAGGTTGAGCTGCTGATGGATAATGCTTTTCACAATCGTGGCAAACGGATCGAATTCCAGGATGATCGGCGTGCCGATATGCTCTTCGAAGATCGGCTTCAGCTCCGTTTGCAGGAAGTGATCGTGCACGTCATGAAGACCGATATGCCACTGAAAAATCTCTGCGATCCGGTTGTGCTTCTGTTCAAGATTATCTTCGTTTTCAAACGTCATCGTGAACTCGGGATCGTCCGTAGTGCCAGTGGCCTGTACTTTGATGACCTCTCCTTCTCCATGTGGGAGATAATATGGAACCTTCACGCTGCGGTCTTCCTTGTCGACTGCATTCAACGGATCCAGCGACAGCCTCTCCAGCACCCTGTCGAAATCATACGGCCCTTCAATCCTAACATTCCTCGTTACCATCGTCCTCATCCCTTCGCGTCAAAACTCGTATGTGTATTATAGCATATGGCGGGTGTAACACTTCAATGTTGCTGCACGTCTATTATGGTAGAATCAGGTAAAAGGGGCTGATGGATTTGAAAAAGTGGATGGCAGCCTTATTGCTGCTGATGCTGGCTGGCGGTTGTGATGAACCGGGAGATCAAGTTGAGGTGGAAGTGGGGAGAGCAGTCGAGGACTATGAACCGAAAGAAACGGATATTGTGAATACACATGGGAATGTAGAAAATCTTGAACGATTCGAATCATTTTATGAACATGCGCAGAATGGAAAGAAAGACAATATTCGAGTTGTTTATTATACAGAAGAAGGTGACCCCATTCTGCAGGACATTAATTTTGATGGAACATCTTTCAAATCCAGAACCGATACGAGGAGAGATAAGTTCGGGAAAGGAAGCGTTCAAAATTTGACCTGTAATGGTATCGAATACACCACAAATAGTAATATGGCTGACCATGTGTACAAACTTACAGATTGCAATAATGAGCGTCCTGAAGAAATTATACTCTGGTACTAAAATAAACATACTTTAATCCATTAACGCACCGAGGGACGGGCCTTTAGTCAACTAAAGGCCCGTCCCTCCTATTTCATTGCTGGATGTTCATCGAGGCTTTTGAATGTGTATCCGCGTTTTTTCAGGTCTTGGATTGCTTTTTCCAAAGCATCTGCATTGTCTTTAGAGACCGTATGCAGCAGGATGATGGCTCCCGGATGGATTTGCGCCATGATGTTGTCGTATGAGTATTTCCAACCACGCTGTTGGTTTGTTTTCCAGTCGACGAATGCGAGTGACCAGAAGACGTGGCGGTATCCTTCCTGCTGGGCGATTTGGAGGGTACGCTCGCTGAATACGCCTCTTGGAGGGCGGAGGTACTTCATTTCTTTTTGCCCTGTCAGTTCGGCTGTTTTCACTTTGACCTTTTCAAGTTCCTCCCGCACCCGCTGGTCGGTCGTGGCTGTGAAATCAGGGTGATGCCAGGAATGGTTCCCGACAATATGCCCTTCTTTCACCATTCTTTTCACGAGATCCTCAGCGCTGAGAAGATAGTGCCCTGTGACGAAGAACGTCGCCGGGACTTTTTCTTTTTTAAGGACATCAAGTACCTTTTCTGTGAAACCATTTTCGTAGCCGTTATCAAATGTGAGGTAGATATCTTTTTTATCAGTGGAACCTTTATAAAACGCCCCGTATTTCTCAAGAAGTGCGTCGTGGGCAGATCCCGCTTCAGCAGGCACTTCATTGCGGCTCTTCTTGAATCCCCAGCCGATCGGATTATTGGACACGGCTTTCGCATTAGCCGGCAGGATCAACACAAACAAGGACGCAATCAATAGGATCTTCAGTAACTTGGCCATAATAACCTTCCTTCTCCTTCGTTTTCTTTAGTTTTTGAGAAGTTGATGGTTTCATGCTTACTAAAAGTATCCAAATTTTAATCAGCGCGCGCGGGACACGTGCGAAATTCCCATCTTTTGCTCGAAATCCTGAATATATGCTCGATATAAATTGTTTTTTGCTCGAAATCAGGATTTTATGCTCGATGTGTCGAACTCCCTTCAAATCTTCATATGATTTCAGAAGCTATTTACTGTGATCTACCAGTCTGTTTCACATCATCTACTGAAACGCCTGATACTCCTCAGACGCCAATTCCTTCAGCTTCGATTTATTCTTCTCAATGAACTTCTTCACCGCTTCCTCATCATTCACATCAGGATAATCCTTGAATTCCTCTTTTAGTTCCTTCTCCACCTGCTGTCTCGTGACAGCCACAGTGGTTCCGTCGATCGTGAACTCAAACCCTTTTGCATTCGGCACTAATAGCGCAAGATAAATAGCATTATAATAAAAGTTCTGTTTATCAACATTTTTTCCATTGAACCAGTATTCGTTCAATTGTTCCTCAGAAATCTCGGAACCCTCTTCAAATCCGTATGTAACCTTGATCCACTCACGGGACAAATCAAGCTCCTTCACGGTTTCACCACCGGCAAGATCTTGAACGATGCTGTACACTGCAGTATTGTCCCCGACATATGTACCGGTCTTTTCCTGCAATTTCTCTATATTTACATTGTCGATGGTCTTGATCTTCACCTTGTTGGCAGGTTCACCGCATCCAGCCATTACCAGTGCCGCCGCGGCCATCATCATGATGATTGATTTAATCCGTTTCATACAATCCCTCCACTCCCCCGTAGTATAATGGATATGGCGTTTTTTGGAAAGTTCCTTTGGTCTTATCGTTCCATGATTGCTGGGGTATTTATACCACTCCCACCTTTAAAAAACGCAGCGGATGAAAAACCCGCTGCGTTCTGACCTTCGCTATCAAAAATAAATAAACATCATTACAGGCATTACTATAATCAGGAACAAAACAGAAAGAGCGGTTAAAATATACTCTCTTCTCTCCCGATCAAATTTCCACTCCATAAAAGCTCTAAAGCTGAACAACAGGAAAAAAATAAACGGCATCAGCACCCCAGGTCCAATGCTTTTAAACTCGATATTAAATAAAATGATGATTGACCCGATTACGATGAAAGCTTCGATCCAACCTTGAACAGGGTGCACCGGTTTATACAATATCCCTTCCCTCTTGGGGATCTTCAGCTTTTTCCTCAGCCAGCGGTCAGCTAAAAAGCCCAGAGCTGCAATCACCACAAAAGCTGCCAGCAGCATGATAAAAATGTAATCAACGAACATATGGTTCACCTTCTCCACTCAAAGTCACTGTCCAGAGCTGCCGCCTGAATCCCTGTGACTCCCCATCGAATAATTCTGATCCTCCCCAGGCTTCGCACCTGGATTGATCCCAGGCAGGTGATTATCGTTATTCCTTTTCTTCCTGCGTACATCGATGAAATAAGCAAATATCAAAACCCCTGCGATCATGATCCAGAACCACCACATGGCCATCGCCTCCTTTTCATATCCTATGACAACCCGGCGACCCTTAAAACTCTACATAAAACGGATGAGTCCCTTCATCAAGACAGTATCTGATCCTCTCCCTGAAATTCGGAAAAGTCACCATTTCCAGTGCTTGCTCAATAGGAAAATATCCAACCTCCAGGCTCTCATCAGAAGTGGTCAACGTCCCGCCGACCGGTTTGGCCAAAAATAGCGTGTTACAGATTGACTGTTTCACATTTTGAAAAATACCGCAGAACTTAGTGATTTCAACTTCTATTCCGGATTCCTCAATGGTCTCCCTGATTGCCGCCTCCTTCAGCGATTCTCCTTCTTCCACTTGTCCGCCGGGCATTTCCCATCCCATTCGTGGCCCCTTAATCAACAGCATCTCCCCTTGATCATTGATGACAATCGTGGCAGCAGAGACAATGTGTTTTGGCGGTGTATATGTTTGTTTCGTATTTTTATTTAAACCCATTTCGACATTCCCCATCCTATATGTATTAGAAAACCTAACACCCTTATTTTACCATACAACCAAAAGTAATTGTCCGAAAATTCATATAAAAAAACGCCTCGTGCATACAAACGAGACGTTTCCTGGATACCACTCTTTACAGATGGCTATTGAATTATTTAAAAACCGGCTCCTTGAACTGTGCCAACTTCTCCAATGATGACTTATCCACTTCTTCATGAAGGGAATTGCCATGAGAATCCATCGTCACGACCGCAGTAAACCCTTCAACATTCAAGTGCCACATTGCTTCAGGAATACCAAACTGCATCAAATCAACACCGTCTACACCTTTGATGCAGTCAGCATAATACTGAGCCGCTCCGCCGATCGCATTCAAGTAAACACCGCCGTGCTCCTTCAGTGCAGCAAGCGTCTTAGGACCCATTCCGCCTTTACCGATGACCGCGCGGATACCGAAGCGCTTCATGATGTCGCCTTGATAAGGCTCCTCACGAATTGACGTCGTAGGACCTGCCGCTTTCACGTGCCAGTTGCCTTCGTCGTCCTTCAGCATGACCGGACCGCAGTGATAGATGACCTGCCCATTTAAATCCACCGGTGCATCATTATCACTCAAATGCTTGTGGATCGCGTCGCGGCCAGTGTACATGCGGCCGTTGATTTGAACGACGTCTCCCACTTTCAACTCGCGGATCTGATCTTCCGTGATCGGTGCTTGAAGCGTCACCACATTAGGCTTTTCACCGGAATCGGCAGCTGCAGTTTCAAGTTCAGCCTCGGAACCTTGTGTCAAATCGATCTTGTCACCTTCCTGATAGAACCACTCGTCGATGCCTCCATCTGCAGCAAGCTTCACACCAAGGCGTCTGAATGCCCAGCAGTTATACGCAACCGATACGAAGAAACTAGCCGGGATGCGGTTCATCACGCCGACCTTACAGCCAAGGAGCGTCGTTTCCCCGCCGAAGCCCATTGTACCGATGCCAAGCTCGTTCGCATTATCCATCACATATTCTTCTAATTTACGAAGATCTTCATTCGGATTCACATCGTCCACGGAACGGAAAAGCTGTTCCTTCGCCAAGTCGTACCCTGAAGAGCGGTCTCCCCCGATACCGACTCCGATGAAACCTGCGCTACATCCCTGCCCCTGTGCCTGGTACACGGAATGCATCACGCACTTGCGGATCCCGTCAAGGTCGCGGCCGGCACGGCCAAGCCCTTCAAGCTCACAAGGAAGGCTGTACTGGATGTTCTTATTTTCACAGCCCCCGCCTTTCAAAATCAGACGAGCGTCTACATACTCTTTTTCCCACTGCTCGAACTTGATGACAGGCGTACCTAAACCGAGATTGTCACCTGAGTTCGCCCCAGTCAAGGAGTCTACAGAGTTCGGACGCAGCTTACCGTCCTTCGTCGCCTGAACCATCGCCGCATAGATCGCTTCTTTGATCTCCAGCTGATTCACACCGACAGGAGTTTTTATTTTAAATGTAGGAAGACCCGTATCCTGACAAATCGGAGATACATTGTCATCCGCCATTTTCACGTTGTTCGAAATCGTATCAAGACTCATCGCCGCTCTCGTCCCCGCGTTCTCACGCTCTTTTGCAGAACGAATCGCCCGGCGCACATCCTTTGGTAAATTCGTAGATGTCTCCACAATCAAGTCATACATACTTTGCTGCAATGTCTCTTTATTCATCGTTCTTCCCCTTTCCCCTCTAACAATCGAATTGATCAAACGATTCATGATTTTCACCCATCATTATACTCCTATAAGATTCCGATTGAAAGGGATTTCACAAAGGAAATTCCTTTTGGAAATAACAGGACACCTCATCCTCATGAGTGACTGAATACCCATTCTTCTTGTAAAAATGGATGGCATCCGCCCAGTGCTTATTCGTTTCAAGAATGAGCCTGCGTGCCCCGAGGGCCTGTGCCTCATTTTCCAAATGGACCAGCATCTGACGTCCGAGACCGTGCTTTCGATAAGGTTTCAACATCGACATCCTCACAACCTGAAATGTAGCTTCCGACTCTCTTCTGATCGCCCCCGTACCGATCATTTTATCTCCGTCCATACCGACATAAAATAAAGCATCACCCTGCATGTACTCAGTCCAAATATCCTGGATATCTGGGTTCAGGCTGTGATCGATGAAACCGAATCGCTCGAGGAAACCTGCAAGGATGACCTCCTTCGCTTCGGCGCACTGCTCTCTCCTGATTGCTTGGATTTGCATATGAATCTCTCCCTTTTATATGAACCACTGTTAAGAATTTGACTAAAACTGAGAAAATCCTTCAAGCTGCAGGGTATTTTGCGACAGGATTCATCATTTTCCGGGAAATATCGATGGTATGCCTTTTACGTTGCGGTGCCTGGAACAAATCGCCTGGATTGTTCCAGGCATAGGGTGGATGGATTGTTCCTGGCACAATTCACTGAAAACGTGCCAGGCACCGACCACCACCATAACCGAGCCTGGCTCAATAACCCCAAACCGAGCCTGGCTCAAATTCTCAAAACCAACAAAACAAAAAAAGAGCCCTTCACCAGGACTCTCATTCACTCTTCTTAAACTGTTCGCACTTCGTCTCTATATCATCGATCATTGAAATCAAACGATCGATATCTTCTACATCAGCCTGCTCAGGGTCGATGGAATCTAACACATCGACAAACAGATTCAAACGCTGTTTTAGGTAATCAACCTGCGAGTTCTTATCGTTCACTGCTTTGCCCAACGGAATCTCTCCTTTCATACCTATCTTATGGTAACCAATAACTTACGGATTGACAAGGGGTACTCAGAATTCAATAATGAGGTAGTGACTTATTTAAAAAGGAGTTTTTTTATTATATGAAACCAACTACTCTCTCCAAGAAAATGTCGATTGACCATGACCCTTGGGAGGCTTACCTGGATGTTGAGGAGCACGGTGGTATCACGCTTTCCAACATCGAATTCACGACGACGACCCTTTGCAATATGCGGTGTGAACATTGTGCTGTAGGATACACGCTGACGCCGAAGGATCCCGATACCCTGCCTATGGATACAGTCTTTCAGCGACTTGATGAAATTACGACGCTCCGTTCACTTAGTATAACCGGCGGCGAGCCTATGCTTTCAAAAAAATCAGTGGAACATGTCGTACTTCCTCTATTGAAATACGCACATTCAAGAGGTGTACATACACAGATCAATTCAAATCTGACACTCGACCTTGACCGCTACTTATTAATTGCCCCGTATTTGGATGTATTACACATTTCCCATAACTGGGGAACGACGGATGAGTTTATCGATGTCGGATTTGCCAATATGGAAAGAAAGCCGACACGCGAACAGCGTCAGAAGCTGTTTGACCGGATGATTGAAAACAGCCGGGCACTGTCTGAAGCAGGTGTACTCGTATCTGCCGAAACGATGCTGAACAAGAACACACTGCCTTACCTGGAAAAGATCCATCGCCAGGTCATCGATGAGATGAAGTGCGGACGTCATGAGATTCATCCTATGTATCCTTCAGATTTCGCTTCAAGTCTCGAAACATTATCATTGGATGAAACTCGTGTGGCCATTAAAAATATCCTTGAGTTCCGCGATGAAAATGTGTGGATGCTATTCGGTACGCTGCCATTCTATCCTTGCAGTTCATCCGAGGAAGACCGTGAATTGTTAAAGCAGCTGTATGCTGCCAAAAACGTAAGTGTCCGCAACGACCCGGACGGCCGCTCCCGATTGAACGTCAATATCTTTACAGGCGACGTGATCGTGACCGACTTCGGCGATACACCGCCGCTCGGCAATATCACGAATGATTCCCTCCCTGACATCTTTGATAAATGGCAGGAACAGGAGCTTGCGCAGGAATTGAACTGCCACTGCCCGGCAGCACGATGTTTAGGTCCTAACGTATTGGTGAAATCCATGTATTATAAAGATGTCGATTTTTCTAAAAGGAAAGCCCTCATCCATCGTTGATCATATGGCTCAGCTTCGTTTGAAGCTGGGCTCTTTGTTTTAAAAGGAATATATCAGCATTTGAAAGAAACCTTTATCCAACAACAGACCTCATCTGCAGCCCTCTTCATTCCCTTTATTTAAAGCAACAAAAAAAACACCCCGGAACAGGAAATCCGAAGTGTTTTATTTAGTAGACGTTTTGTTGTTGATCTGTGCAGTTTCACGGGCCGATTTCTCAAATGGCTGTTCTCCTAATCCGTAGCGTGTAATTCTTTCAGCATAATACTTTGCTCTCCTTGAACCGAACCAGATTCTCAATCCTGTCGCCAAAACCAAAACAGCTCCAAATATTAACAAATAATCCATGTAAATATCCTCCTTTGTTTAGAGTATTCTGAATATTATAACATATGCCTAGTAAAATTAAAAGATAACTGGCGAGATATTTATATTCCACCATTCGACACACTCTAAACATTTTTCGAAAACATTTAGTAAAGGCCCGTCCCTCGACACGTTAAAGCGTCGAAGTACGGGCCTGACTTTCATCCATTATCTCGGTACTTCGCTTGCCATGAATCCAAAGTGCACGTGATCCTGAATCGGGATCCATGCCCCTACTCCTTGGGATGTAACGTTCTTAACGACAATCGAACGCTTGGTGCCCTTCATTTGCAGGTACACTTCCCCGTACGTCACTTTCCCTTTTTCGTTGATGGCAGGTGCGTAGGCGTATAGATAGCCCAGGCGTTTTGGTGAGATGTTATACACCTGGTTCTTTTTTGTGCCTGCCCCAACGATCGTCTGGAAGGCGAGCGGCAGCTGCGAGTTGTCCATCGCTCTGATCATCATCATTTTTTCGACGTCATCAGCGTGAGGGACTTTTGCCGTCAGACCGCCTTTGACGACTTTTTGTGCTTCTTGAACATAGTGGATCTGGTAGTTTCCTTTACCACCGCGGTTATCATAGTAATTCGTATTGATTTTCTGGTATTCCCAGTTCGGGGATGTTTCGGTTGAAGAGTAATTCAACGGCCAATCCCCTAAATAGATAGTTGCACGTAATCCGATTGTCGGCGCCTTGTTAATGGAAGATTCATTTAGAATGCGGATCAGGTTCGGGTTTTCGATTTTCACATTGGAGGTATCCAAGAGCTCCTGAGTGAATTCGCTCGGCTGCAGATAAGGCTGATCCTGCGTGGAATTCGGGTATGTGTTTTCCTTCGCAATGTTCAGGACGGAATTAGGAATGGATACTTTTGCAGAATCCGCTTCTTTTTTCGGAGCGGGACTTTTTTCAGCATGTGTGCCGGAAGCGGCCACAAAAAATGCGAGAATGAACATAAGAACAGTACGCATTAATTTCATTTAGATAGACTCCTTTCAACTTTAACTTAAGGGTTTGCCCTTAGTTTTTTCCTAGTTGCAGGAGCTTATCCACGAAAAAATAAAATCTCTTAACTGAAAGAATATTTACAAAATTCGATAAATATTTTATAATGAATGTACCTGGAGGGTTGTCAGACACCTTGGAATGCTGACAGTTTTTCATAAGTAATTCCTATTTCCCAAAAAGGCAGCGGGTCCCATTCCGGGACACCGCTGTTTTTTTGCTTAGGAGCGGATATCTATATTCTTGCCGCTGCACGCGATGGCAACCTCGCATTGCACATATTTTCAGCCTTTAAAATAAATCTCAAAAAGACCTCATGAACAATCCTTCCCTACAATAGATAAAACCCGATCCCCATGATAAAGTAAGCTGCCAGCAATGTGAGCCCTTCAAACCAGTTCGTTTCCCCGTCATTCGAAATGACGATCGTGACAAGAACGGCCGATACCATTGCAACAAGCTCGGGCAGGGTAAAGACGAGCGGCATGTTCGTATCGAAGAACAATGAAATGAATACGAGCACCGGTGCCACGAACATGGCAATCTGCAGGGTGGAACCGATTGCAATTTCGACAGCGATGTCCATCTTGTTTTTATATGCCATGATGATGGCGGATGCATGCTCCGCGGCATTCCCGACGATTGCGACGATGATGACACCGATGAACAGCTCACTCCAGCCGAATGCAGTCCCGACCTCTTCAAATGTGTGCACAAGGCTTTCTGATACATACGCAACGGCTGCCGTGGAAGCCGCTAGAATGAGAAGTGCCTTCCCTTTGCCCCATTCAGGCTCTTCTTCATGAGCATGTTCTCCATGACCCTCTTCATGCTGATATACCCCGCGATGCGTGACGAGCTTGAAGAAAAGCGCGAATAAATAAAGTGCAATCAGAATACCTGATACTCCAAGACTCATTGTCATCGTTGCCGCTTCGCCCATATCCTGTGCAAACACTTCCGGAATCACGAACGCGACGATGACCGCGAACATCAGGAGGCCGGAATTATGACGGGCATCGAATACATTGAATTTCTGGCGTTTGAATTTGATTCCCCCGACGAAGAAGGAAAGTCCCGCCACCAGCAGGAGATTTCCTAGGACAGACCCGGTCAGTGACGCCAGCACGACGCCGATCAGACCTGCTTTTAACGCAAAGATAGAAATGATAAGTTCAACTGCATTTCCGAAGGTCGCATTCAATAATCCGCCGATTCGGGGGCCTGAAATCACGGCCAGGCTTTCCGTCGCCCTTCCCATATATCCTGCGAGTGCAATGATTGTCACGCAGTACACGCCAAACATCATGACGGTCGGCCAGTGAAGCAGACTTCCGATAACCGATAACGGAACGCCGGCCATTACGAGAATCAAGAAGATTTTATTCACAGAGCAGTCCTCTTTTCCTAAGAATATTTGTAAGGTCCCTTACTAGTCTATGGAGGGGGAAATTTTTTTTGCCAAGAAACTCATGAATCCACCCAGAAAAGACACATTAATAGATAGAACATTTTCAGGAGGTACTTTTCATGACAAACACGCTGAAAGACAAAGTAACCGAGCTGTTTTCCCATCACAAAGTAGGAACACTCGCTACAATTCGCGACAACAAGCCGTATTCACGCTTCATGATGTTCAACAATGACGATCTTACGCTTTATACAGCCACAAATGAGCACGCCCACAAAGCGGAGGACATCGCACAGAATCCAAATGTCCATATCCTGCTCGGCTACGACCGCGACTCCGATCATGAGCATTATGTAGAGATAGAGGCGAAGGCAACCGTCGAGGAATCGGCCGAACTTAAGCAAAGATTCTGGTCGGAACAGCTCAAGCACTGGATCGTAAGTCCCGAGGACCCTGAATACATGCTGCTGAAACTAAGCCCGGTCACCATCCTCTACTACGAAAAACCAGGCAAAGAACCACAGGAATTGACACTTTAACACAGTGAAGGACGGGCTTTTAACACTTTAATGCAGTCTGGGACGGACCTTTAGCTCATTAACGCGGTCTGGGACGGGCTTTTAGCGCATTAACGCAGTCTGGGACGGGCCTTTGATTTACCAGCTATTACCACCTTATTCCCATATTTCTCAATAAATGAAACCTAAAAAAGACGGGCCTTCAGGGGATAATTCCCTCCTGAAGGCCCGTTCCTCGTCGGCGTCAATGCGTTATTGCCCGATGAGCTCGAAGCTTTCTTCGATTTTGATGGAGTCCTGAACGGATTGGACCATGGAGCAGTTCTTGCGTGTAAGCTTCATGGCTTTTTCGATTTTCTTCTCATCCAGATTCTCACCCTTGATCGTGAAATGCAGTGAAATTTCTTCCACCCGGTTCGCTTCGTCTTCGTTTCGGACAACATCCGCTTTAATATGGATATCATCGAATTCGATACGCATTTTCTCGAGCACCTTTCGCAGGACACCGCCGCTGCAGACAGCCACAGACGAAACGAGCAGCTGGAATGGACGGAATCCATACTCTTCGTTACCGGACACCTCAAGCTTCCCAAATCCCAGATCAGAATAAAATCCGCCTTCTTGCATCTTGAATTCCATTAACCTCATCCTTTCTCTTCAAACCGTGATTTCTCTAAATTTTACTCTATCCGATCCCCATTGCCAAACAATCGATTCCGGGGTAACATCTAATAAGGAAATTTACTAATTTAGGAGTTTTTGCATATGAATCAATCGTTATCATTCCGCTTCTGGGTACTGGTGGCCATCGTAGCGATTTCAGGCTTCTCTCAAGGGATGCTCCTGCCGCTGATCGCAATCATCTTTGAGCAGGACGGCCTCTCCTCCTCCTTGAACGGCCTGAACGCCACCGCCCTCTATATAGGGATTTTACTTGCTTCACCGCTTATGGAAAAACCGCTGCATAAAATCGGCTACAAACCGATGATCATCATCGGCGGAATCGTCGTCGCACTGTCACTCTTTCTTTTTCCATTTTGGAAATCATTCTGGTTCTGGTTTGCGCTTCGTTTATTCATCGGGGTCGGCGACCACATGCTGCACTTCGCCACCCAAACATGGATCACGTCTTTTTCCCCGAAAGAACATCGCGGAAGAAACATTTCGATCTATGGGGTTTCATTCGGAATCGGATTTGCAGTCGGTCCGCTGATGGCACAGCTGATCGAAATCAGCCAGGCGCTGCCGTTCATGATTTCATCATTCTTGAGCCTGCTCGTCTGGAGCTTCGTCTTTAAACTGAAGAACGAATTCCCCGAACAGCAAAATATAGGGAGTGCTTCGTTCCTGGGATCATTCCAGCGTTTCGGGAAAGTCTTTAAATTTGCTTGGGTCGCGCTTCTTCCTCCGCTCGGCTATGGCTTCCTTGAAGCATCGCTTAACGGAAATTTCCCTGTATTCGCCCTTCGAAACGGAATTTCGGTCGAAGCCGTCTCGATCCTGCTTCCCGCATTCGCTGTCGGAAGTATCATTTCGCAAGTACCGCTCGGTGTAATGAGTGACAAATACGGCAGGCAGAACGTCCTTCTCGTCGTCATGATGATTGGATTCCTATGCTTTACCGCAGCTGGATTCGTCTCTGAATCGACGATCGGTTTATTCACCTGCTTCACACTTGCCGGCATGGCGGTCGGATCGACTTTCTCTCTCGGAATCAGTTATATGACCGATCTCCTTCCGAAGGAATTGCTTCCTGCCGGGAATATCATGTGCGGCATCTTCTTCAGCTTCGGAAGCATGATGGGCCCGTTCATCGGCGGAATCGTGATCGAATGGTTTAGCGGACCAAGCTTTTTCTATCTGATCAGCTTGATGATGCTCATGATCTTTGTGAGCCTGCTCACCTTTTCCCTGCAAAGCAGGCGCCGGGAAGTCACACAAAATTAATCTGCACAAAATCCTTTTCTTTCTCATATAGATATGGTACTATCAGATTATAATAATTATAAACTAAGAGATTATTTAAAAAGTCCAACCCAAACACACATAGATTTGCTGTCATCCTTAACAGGTGGCAGCTTTCGTCGTTTTATAGGGATAATGACGTTGATTATTATTCTCAATTAGAAATCCTTATTTTCAGTTACACAAAAGGAGGAGTACCATATGAGCTCACAATCCAAAGCCTTGTCACTCGGAAAACCAAAAGAACAAATCAACTTTCTTGAAAAAATAAAGCCCCATGCTGAATTGATTGCAGCACTAATAAGCGGTGTGTTCATATTACTCGGGTGGATATACTCAAATGGCGACACGGACACCCTTAGTGTCATCTTCTATCTGCTTGCATTCGTCATAGGCGGATTCGCAAAAGCCAAGGAAGGAATCGAAGAAACGATCGAGAACAAGGAACTCAATGTCGAAATGCTGATGATCTTTGCAGCGGTAGGCTCTGCCATCATCGGTTATTGGACGGAAGGCGCTATCCTCATCTTCATCTTCGCAGTCAGTGGAGCGCTTGAAACGTACACAATGAACAAGAGTCAGAAAGAAATCTCCGCGCTGATGGAAATGCAGCCAGAGGAAGCCTGGCTTGTGACTTCCTCTGGCGAAAAGAAAGTCCATGTATCGACCCTTGATATCGGTGACCACATTCTGATTAAGCCTGGTGAGCGCGTACCGACTGACGGAATGGTCGTAAAAGGAACGACTACCATTGACGAAGCCGCGATTTCCGGTGAAGCGGTGCCGGTCACAAAAGCTGCAAACGATGAAGTATTCGCCGGCACTGTCAATATCAACGGTGCCATCACCGTCGAAATGACAAAGCCGAGCAGCGAAACATTATTCCAGAAAATCATCGACCTTGTGCAATCCGCCCAGAGTGAGAAATCACCTTCACAGTTGTTCATCGAACGCTTCGAAGGTACGTATGTCAAGGTGGTCCTTGCCGTGGTCTTCCTGATGATGTTCATCCCTAACTTCCTGCTCGGATGGAGCTGGACGGAGACCTTCTACCGTGCGATGGTAATGCTCGTTGTCGCTTCCCCTTGCGCACTTGTAGCATCGATCATGCCGGCAAGCTTGTCCGCCATCTCAAACGGCGCCCGCCACGGGATCCTTTTTAAAGGAGGCGCACACCTTGAGAATCTGAGCAACCTGAAAGCCATTGCATTTGATAAAACGGGAACATTGACGAAAGGAAAACCTGTCGTGACGGATGTTCTTGTTGGAGAAGAATTTGACGAGGACGAAATCATGACCGTTGTTGCTTCCATTGAGAATCAATCGAATCACCCTCTTGCTCAGGCAATCGTCGGACACGTCCGCAGGGAATTGAAGGTCAGTCTCTTCCAACCGGATTCCTTAGAAGATGTGTCAGGCTGGGGTGTCAAAGCCGTGGTCAACGGTTCTGAATGGAAGATCGGGAAAGCAGAGTTTGTCGGAAAAGATTTGGCTGGAAGCTATATGAACGGAGCATACAGCGGACTCGCATCAGAAGGTAAAACCACGGTTTTCGCCGCTAAAGATGGTGAAATCACTGCGTTGATCGCATTGAAAGACGTTGTTCGCAAGGAAACGATCGAAGCCCTCGAACTGCTGAAAAAAGAAGGTGTCGAAACGATCATGCTCACCGGTGATAACCACAAGACGGCACACGCCGTCGCTGGGGAAGCAGGCGTGACTTCCTTTATTGCTGAATGTCTTCCTGAGACGAAAGTGGAAGAATTGAAGAAACTGAAGAACCATTTCGGAACGGTCGCCATGGTGGGTGACGGAATCAACGACGCCCCTGCTCTCGCAACGGCAAACGTCGGCATCGCGATGGGTGAAGGAACAGACGTTGCCCTTGAAACCGCGGACGTCGTTCTGATGAAAAACGACCTCACCCGTATCGCTGAAGCTATCAAACTATCGAAAAAAATGAAGCGTATCGTCCAGCAGAACGTCATCTTCTCCATCGGCGTCATCATGATCCTGATCGCTTCCAACTTCCTGCAGATCCTCGACCTTCCATATGGAGTCATCGGGCATGAAGGAAGTACGATATTGGTTATATTGAATGGATTGCGTTTGTTGAAGTCTTGAATTTAATTTATCGCACTTAAAAACTCGCCTCTTGCTGGGGCGAGTTTTTCTTTTCATTTTATCGGTTTAGCCTGGAGAAACTGATCCGAAATTCCCTGGCTTAGCTGCCATGATGCTTATCGAGCATTTCTTTTAAAAACTCCTCCGATTTTCCCTTCGGAATACTGAGGCTTTCCCATCGATCATTTTTCACCTGTTTCCCGATATATACGAGCTGTCCCACATGATACGCATAATGAGCCATTTGCCTCTCGATGGCCTCCATCACCAAGTGACGTTCTCCCCGGATGGTTACTGTTTTTAATAAATCTTGCTCAGTCAATCCCGTCAATGTTTCCATAAGTGTTTGCCAGCCCTTTTCCCATACGGTCATCACTTCTGATTTTGAAAATAGATCATTTATGAATTCTTCTTCTCGATTTCGAAAATCCTTCTCTCCGTCCGAAGTCAAAAAGTCCGTCCATCTTGAAATCATATTGCCACTCATGTGCTTCACGATAATCGCTGCACTATTTGACTCGCTGTTATAAGCCCAAAAGATGTCCTCTTCAGATAATTGGTCGATCGTTTTATCTCCCAGACTCTTTACGCTTTTGAATCGTTCCATGACAATTTTTAAATATTCGGATCCAATATTCACACTTTCCCACCTCACTGATCATCATTCTTTTATAGGTATCAAACTATTTAGATTACATCCACTAACTAATATTCAATTTCTGTGTTTGCTTTTCCCCTCTTGTCAGTAGAAATGAAAAGAATAACCCGATGAGAAACAGAGAAAAAGATATAACAAATGTTGCCATTCCAGGATTTTCACTGACGGATTTCCAAAGCGGTTTTCCTTCCCAACTGGTAACCCCTTGTAAGGAGAGCCCTTCTGTTTCATATAAAATAGCCCATATTTGATAAACTTTTGCCAGGATGAAACCAAGCACCAACCCCAGTGTACCTCCAATAATGTAGGTCATCTCTTTCTTTCCCAAATTACTTCCTCCTGTCAAAATGGGATATCGAAGCACTAAAAAACCTGATGGGTATTTTGTTGTAGTGCATTTAACTCGTAAAGGATACCAGCGTCACTGTTTTCACACCACATCTCTTTCACTTTTCCCTTTTCAAAATAAAAAATCATGATACCTGTTTCTTTCACTCTCTGATTGCTGGAAGGAATGTCGAACCATCCTCCCTTATAGGTCATGTAGCCCGTATAACGAACTACTAACTTATTCTCTTGTTCAATTAAATCTTCAATCTCCCATTCATCGTCATGAAAAACGGTTCGGTACCATTCCATAAACTCTTTCATCTTCTCTCTTGTATTGTCGCCATTACGGGAATGATAAACAAAATCGTCTGTTGTCAGCTGGTCCAAAACCTCTAGATTCCCTTTAGTGAAGTATTCTGCAAACCACTTTTCAACTGTTTCTCTTTTATTAACACTAATCATTTGTATTCCGCCTTCCTTATCCTATCCGTTCACCTTTCCCATACCATGAGAAATGGCTATGATTTTATCAATCACCGACTCTACATCATCTTCATCCCTAACCGTAAATAAATAATCCGCTTCCCCTTCCACCGGAGCGGTCACGTCAGACTCTGTATTTTGCCGTACCAGTACTTCTTCAAAAGTAGAAGCACTCCTGAGTATATTTGTACTTCGCGAGCTATTCACAACACGCTCCTCAAGAACCTGTTCAGGCAGATCGAAATAGATCAGGATACTGGCAAAGCCCTTGTGGTGAAAAGATTCCAGCAGTTTCAAGCGCCCAATCCGGCTTCGATTCGAGTTGCAGATAATCAGATGACAGTCCGTCTCATTCACCGCATAATCCACGATTGTTTTAGTGATGGTGTACTTGAACGTGTTCGGCCCCTTTTCAGGCAGCAGATTTCTATAAAAAGTATTGATGAATTCAGCATGGTTATCCTGGTCGATGACCACGGAGTTTTGCAGCTCTTCTTCGAGCCTTTTCGCAAATGTCGACTTCCCGCTATGGGTTTTGCCGACGGTTAAGATGACTAAACGGTTCATCTGTTTGCCTCCATTTTTTAATAGACGCCGGTATATCTATCAATCTAAGATATTCAATAGTTCCTTCCTGCTTCCGTTATTACTGATTTTAAAAGAATCACCATTACCGGATCTTATGGTATGGGTATTCTCCCGGAACTCTCCCCTTCCATAAATTCATCGGTAACGCGGCTAATGTGTTTATCCTTATTTTACCATAACATACACTATTAGGAGGATATTTCTTGCGACAAAAAAGCGCCACGTGCCATTACACGGGGCGCTTTTACACTTTTCTAGACTCCTTTACTCTGAAACGCTCTCCAATCTGCGCAGCCATGCCGTCAAGAGGACAGCCCCACTGACCATCAGGGCCCCGATCCAAGGTGTATGGATCAGTCCGATACCATCCACGATGATGCCTCCGACAAAGGATCCGATGGCAATCCCGACGTTGAATGCCGCAATATTCAGGGCTGAAGCTACGTTAACGGCTGACGGTACATATTTTTCAGCCAGATTCACAACAAGGACCTGAAGACCCGGAACGTTCATGAACGCAAACATTCCCATCAGGAAGATCGCAATCAATCCGGCAATCTTGAATGGTGCCGCAAACGTCAATGCAACAAGAATGACCGCCTGCAGGATGAACATCCAGAATAATGCCTTAAGGGGATTTTTATCAGAGGCTTTCCCTCCGACCACGTTCCCGATTGCAACTGCAATTCCATAAACCAACAGGATGATGCTTACCCATTTTGAACTGAATCCTGTGACATTTTCCAAGAGCGGAGTCAGATACGTAAACGCAACGAACGTCCCGCCATATCCAAGTGCAGTGATGGCGAACGCCAATAATAATTTCCCATTGCTTAAAATCTTCAGTTGTTCACCGAATTTCGCAGGTGGAGATTCTTTTAAGTCCTTCGGTACGAGGATGGAGCTTGCAATGATCCCGATGACTCCGAGAAGTGCCACTCCCCAGAACGTCGCTCTCCAGCCAAACGCTTGTCCGATGAACGTTCCAAGCGGTACACCAGTAACGGTTGCGACCGTCAATCCGGTAAACATGAACGCGATCGCACTCGCCCGTTTATGGGCAGGAACTAAATCCGCAGCAATCGTCGAACCGATGGAAAAGAAGATACCATGTGAAAAGGCCGTGATGAACCGGGCCGTAAGAAGCAGCCCGAAACTCGATGACATCGCAGAAACCGAGTTCCCGGCGATAAATAAAATCATCAGCGACATAAGCAGCGTCTTACGATTCATTTTACTAGTCAAAGCGGTAAGGATCGGAGCACCGATCGCCACTCCGACTGCATATCCGGATATCAATAATCCGGCAAGGGTGATTGATATCGACAGGTCATCCGCAATCGATGACAGCAATCCGACCGGGACAAATTCCGTCGTCCCGATTCCAAAAGCGGAGATCGCGAGCGCCAATAATGCCGGCGTGCCTCCTTTTGTTTTTGAGTGATTCATTGTATGTGCATGAGAACTCATGAGAGAATTCCTCCTTAGTAGTAAAAAATAAACATGTTTCGAACCATAACAGGGCAGTTTGCTGATTCTAAAAGCAGATTTTTGCTATAAATAGCTGAAGAGATTGTTTTACAAGATAATGTGTGTCTCTTAGAAACCCGCCAGAAGGACTTATTATCAAAAAATGGCGTTATATTATCAAAAATAAGATTTTATTATCAAAAACGGGTAGTTTATTATCAAAAATCCAATTTTATTATCAAAAAGCATCAAACTCACTGCCATACAGCTCATCTGCCATCATCTAAACTTCAAAACATAACTGCCGGTAATCACGAAGGCGCCTTTCGCTTTCCCGTGTACCCAACATTATGAAGGGTATGAATCCATAATGGAATTACGCACTTTAAAGTGCTGTAGGAACCCTGAAGTACCATAGGCACTTCAAAGTACCGTATAGGATGATCCGGAAATTTGTCGTACCATCAAGGTACAGTGTCGATTATGCATCCTTCCTGAATATATGGGAAGAACGCACTTTCAAGTGGCATAGGTAACCCTGGGTAACCATACAGCCAGCAGTCCAGCTGTTAGGCGAATGCAGAATGGTTATGTTATATTCATCTGTAAATAAATTAATCAAAGCAGCACTTCAAGATAGATCGCATGAAAAGATACGAGCAAGGAGGGTTCCCCAATGAAAAAATACAACATCCCAGTAGAAGCGGCACTTGAGGTCATCGGGGGCAAATGGAAAGTCGTCATCCTCTGCCACCTCATCGACAACGGCACGCTTCGAACCAGCCAGCTAAAACGAATGATGCCGAACATCACGCAGAAAATGCTCACTCAGCAGCTCAGGGAGCTCGAAGCGGATGGCGTCGTAAATCGGATTATTTATAACCAGGTGCCCCCGAAAGTGGAATACGAACTGACTGAATACGGTACCTCACTCGCCCCTGCCCTGCAGATGCTCTGTACTTGGGGAGAGCAGCACATCGAAAAAACGGTCTCTGAAGGCGAAGATGTGGTCGTCATTTCCGGAGAAAATGACTAATCCAAACAAGCTAAAAACACCCCGTGCCATTGGCTCAGGGTGTTTTTCTTTTTCCAATGCGAGTCCCTCGTCACCAGGACTGAATTCAATTCTTTGACTTACAAATACAAATATATTATATTAATTGACATATCAATGATTGACCCCTCAATTAACAGTTTTCAAGGAGGAAGATGCTTTGTCCAACGAGGAAAAGATTTTACGTCATATAAATGATATTTATAAGCAGTTGAGCCCTAAGTTTGAACGCTGCACTGGAATCAGCCAGTCGAGACTTGATCTTCTTCACAAGCTGATGGAGGTAGAGGAAATCAGCCAGCGTGCCCTTCAGAGGGAAGTGAATATAGACCATGCGGCTGTGACCAGGCACTTGAAGCAGCTGGAAGTGAAAGGGATGGTATCCCGCCGGAAGAATCCGGACGACAACCGGATCACGTTTGTTCGATTAACGAATGAAGGACGGGAACGAATCAAGGCATCATGCCAAGAGAAAAAAGAGTTCGTCGCCCAGGTGCTGAAGGACTTCAGTTCCGATGAACAAGTGCAGCTTTCAAATTTACTCATGCGGATCCAGCAGAATGTTAAAGACATTCAATACTAAACACAAAGGAGTTTTTCAACATGAATACAACACGAATCAATGACTTTCAGGAAATCATCACAGGCCGCCGTTCCATCCGTAACTATGATCCAACCGTCAAAATCAGCAAGGAAGAAATGACGGAGATCCTAAAAGAAGCGACGCTTGCCCCTTCTTCTGTCAATCTTCAGCCGTGGCGCTTCCTTGTTATCGACAGCCCGGAAGGCAAGGAAACTCTTGCGCCGCTGGCAAAGTTCAATCAGACACAGGTCAAAACTTCTGCAGCCGTCATTGCTGTATTTGTTGACATGAACAGCCTCGACTTTGCCGATGAAATCTACGATGAAGCCGTAAGAAAAGGCTATATGCCGGCAGATGTGAGAGACAGGCAGCTTCCTTCCATCAAAGGACTTCTTGAAGTGATGCCGAAAGAACAATTCAAAGAAATGAACCTGATTGACGCCGGACTTGTCTCCATGCAGCTGATGCTGGCAGCCCGCGCTCATGGATACGACACGAATCCAATCGGGGGTTATGAAAAAGACCAGATCGCAGGGGCATACGGAATGGATAAAGAACGCTATTATCCTGTTATGCTGATTTCGATCGGAAAAGCAGCCGATGAAGGGTATAAATCCGTCAGGCTTCCAGTCGAAAAAATCACTGAATGGAAATAAATTTCGCAAGGGGATGTTCCCTGACATACACCAATAGTCGTTCAAAGAGACAACAGAAGTGTACCAGGGTTTTCATCCCCATTATCCTAATTGATTAAGAAATGAGGTAAGAACATGATCATCATACACGCACATTTTCAAATCAACCCTGAAAAAGAACAGCCATTCCTTAAGGAAATGCACTCACTCGTTGCGGCTTCCCGGGCTGAAGAAGGAAATATTTCTTATCAGCTCATGAAAGATACAGAGACCGAACAGGCTTATACCATGGTGGAAATTTGGAAAGACGCAGCCGCTGTCGAAGCCCACAACACAAGCGCACACTTCACATCATTTGCAGGCAGAGCTCCCGAATATATGGCTGCCCCGATCAATGTGCAGATATTCGACGGAAATAAGGTAGAACGATAACTCTCAGGTACACGATACACCTTTAAACTGACAAAAAAATGAACGGAGGAAGCTGAGGAAAGCCCCGGCTTCCCCGGTACCGGCCCCAAAAGGTCCAAGAAGGCTATTTCCTTCTTGGACCCTTTTATATATGCCCCCGAACCCCAAAAGTACCCACCCTTTAAGGTCGGACGGATGCTGTTTTCTGCGGCAGCTCAATCGCCCTCCCCCATGAATCGTTCAGTATCCCCACAGTAAAGAAATCAAACCTGCCTAACAGAGCGAAAGTGATAGATTTCAAACAATGGCTTTTATGAGGCAGATGAAGGATAGCTTGGCAGCCTTTCTAGTAAATTTCAACGTTTGGCTCGGTTACAAAAACGTTTCTATCTCCATACAATATAGAAAAAGTGTAAGAATTCTATGCAAAGGAGTGAAGACCGGTGGAGAATCTTTTTAACGGAAGCAAGAAAATCACGAAAAAGGATCTTGCAGCCTTTGATATGATTGGTGATGGGAAAGACGGGGAAATTTATAAAGTAGCCGACGATAAAGTCGTAAAATACTTCTTTAAAGAAGAAACGCATCAAAGGGAATTGGAGGCAATGCAAATTGGGCAGGCATCATCCATTATGCCCCGGCTGTATGAATACGGCGACAATTATATCGTGATGGAGTTCATCAAAGGCATCTCCCTTGCCCGCCATATGAAGCGGCATGGGACAATCGATGAAGACATGACCAAGAAAATTTTATTTGTACTGGATGAATTCAAGAAATTAGGCTTCACAAGATGGGATACGGAGGTTCGCCATATGCTGATGGATGAGAATGGCGATTTCAAGGTCATTGATCATAAACGCGCATTCACCTCTGATTCCCCGGTTCCGACGAAGCTGTTAAAAGGGATGGATAAATTCGGATTAACAAAAGAGTTCCTTGTACATGTGAAGAATGTGAACCCAAAGCTATTTGAGGCCTGGAAAAAACATAAATAGACGACGGCTTCCTGAGAAGACTGTCTTTCCTGTGACATATAAGGGAAAGACCGTTTTCCAAGAGTCTCAAAATGGGACAAGTATAGCTCACATATCCGGAAATTGCTGCTATTCCTGTTTTCATAAGAATTTGGGAAGGAAAGCGGATCTTGCATGATACTTAAAAACAGGACAAGCCGGCAATGAATCTTGACTTCCAGCTCATTTACGTAAGAAGAGACCCGATCGTTTTCTCATTAAGATTCAACCGTCAACAAGAACGCCCGCTCCATAAAAATAGTGCAGTACTTTCGCCACAAAAGTACTGCACCTTCAAGTGATCCTTCTATATCATTACACCTTTTTTACCGTTACATTATCAAGCTGAGTAAATAAAATGTCTCCATCTCCATTAGACCATACCAGATAGTGATCTTCTGCGTTGATGAATGTTCCATCGCAGTCGATTTTATCAGAACCTGATAATACCTCTATTTTGTCACCAAGCTTCAGTACACTATTCAACTTTTCAGAAAGTCCCATTGCGACTCCTCCCTTCTTCCTTTAATCAATCAGTCTATATATTTATATTAGATAATTCGAAATTTGATAGGGCTCTTACCTATCATTTTATTTTTTTCAGAAAAAAAAATGACTGGAATGGTTTCCAGTCATTTTTAAAGTCAGATTGATGATGACTATACCTTACGAACAGTCACACTGCCAAGGTCAGACGTGTTCATGTCCCCGTTTTCGTCAACCCAAACCACGAAGTTATCGCTTGCACCGATGAATGAACCCTCTTCGATTTCGTCGTCACCGGACAACACTTCGATTTTGTCACCCATAGATAAAATTTTGTTTAGGAAATCAGCCATATTTCCACACTTACCAAATAAGTTTCCCATTATGTTTCCTCCTTTCGGTGTTTACTCTATATTTATGCCGGATTCGTTGATGCGTAAAGGCAGATAACTAGATTTCAAAAAAATTTCTGCTTTTTTAAAAGATTTTACTAGACTAATCTCTCTTTTCCTCTGGGGATGAATCTTCAGGAAGCGTGTTATCAGTAGTATCCGGCCCTTCCTCGGAGGCTGTAATCATTTCCTCTTCCCCCGTGTCGGATGTCTCTAGTGATTCGTCTACTAGTGAAACAGCCTGGTCTTTTTCTGGTTCGTCCTCTACTAATGAAATGGCCAGCTCTTCTTCCGGTTCAGATTGGACTTCATCATCAAGAATCAGTTCTTCTGAGGCTTCTTCTTCGGCTTCTTCCGTTTCTTCTTCGATTTCATCTTCAATGATTTCTTGAAGAGTGATTTCTTCTGCTTCTTCAACTTCCGTATCCAGCTCATCTACAGATAATTCAGGATCTGTACCAGAGTGATCTTCCTCTTCCTCTTCCTCTGCATCCACAACCATGATGATTTCTTCTTCATCAGAATCAGATTCCTCATGATTTTCTTCCTCGATCGAGGTCTCCTCCTGATCCACTGGATCTTCTGAGGAATCGTCGATTACTTCGAATGTGATTTCAGACGTTTCTTCGTTCTCACTGTCTTCTTGCATGACTCTAAGAATCACATTTTCTTCTGTCTCTTCCTCTGCATTATCATTGTCCAGATTGTTCAAAGCTTCTTCCATCACGGACTTTGGATCCTTATTCTCTTTACGTTTCTTCTTCCTTCTCCTCTTTGAAGGTACCTTCTTTACAGAAAGCGGACCGTTTAGATCGGTCACATTGAAATTGCCATCGTGGTCGGCCCACAAGAGGGTCTTGTTGAAAGCACCTACAAATGTTCCATTATCGTCAATTTGGTCATCTTCGTATAAAATTTCAAGATGATCTCCTAAGCTGAAAATGGAATTAAGCACTTCTGCAAGAGTTTTGGTTGGAATTTGATTGAAATCCCCACCGGATGAGGATTTCTCCTTCCTGTTCTCCCCAGTCTGCTCAGCAGCTCCCTGCTCAGCAGGTGATTGCTCTGAATGACCTTGATTGTCAAGGCGGCCTCTGTCGCCAGAGGACTCATTGATTTCCTTCGACATATTCGTTTACACTCCTTTGCTTTTTAGTCTGCAATTCATAATCAATATATGTATGAAAAATCAGAATGTATAGCCTATTTTGCAGTAGAATCGCAAATTCCACTCACTCAAATCGGGCTCTTGAATAATTTATAAGAAGATAGAGAGACATGGAGGTGAGAAAACCATGCCCAAAAATTTTCTTTTTATAAATGAACACCTATTACCAAGGATTTTTTCCTTGTATTATTACAAAGACTTACTCGTTCCGTGCCACAATCAATCCATATTCATCCGTTACCTAAAGGAAGATAAAGAACCGTACATCTTTCCTCCGCCGCTCCAGCAGCAGAATGCGTTTATGGACCACGCCCACGTTTCTGAATTGATACACAGCATGGTGAACAGCCTTAACCAAACAGCTGCTCATCATCCAAGATCAGATAGGCCTGCCTTCGATATCACACTGGATAATGATGCAGAGCCAAGCGTGATCCTTTCTAAAATCCCCAAGCATAAACGCCCTAAAAGACGTGGAAAATGCCCGCGGCTTGCACCACGGGATGATGGACCGTTCAAACGAATCAACTATATAGACCGCAGCAAAAGTCTGCACCAATTAAACTATTCTGCCGTTAAACCAATACACAGGCCAAAAAAACCGTCTGCATCTCAAAAAGGAGCTAAAGTCGAGAAGACGAAGGAAACAGTCGACCATACGGAGCCATTCAATCATCTGAGTGAAACGGAGTACATTCCAGATCGTCATCAAGCAGGGGATTCTGTTCAAACCCCTGATCCAAGCTTGTTGAATCATGGGCATGAAGAAATGAAAGACCTTCCTGCCCCGTCTTCAACAGTAGATGTGAATGGTCTATCTGATGACCAGCTTAAGGAAATGGGAGACGAAGAAACCTTTGTCTCACTTGAGGAAGACATTACGGAAAACGATGAAGGAGTAACTTCAGACCATTTTTCACTAGATACGAAAATGGATGCAGATTATGACGACATGTTGAATGATGAACCACACTATAAGGGAACCGATGACTCAGAACAGGATTTTGAGGCAGTGGAATCAGAACTCACGATAGAAATCGATCACGGTTCCGTCGAACCTTCTACCGCAGCTGAACATGTTGAAGAATCCATCGATCACCATTCTTTAGCTACTGAATCGGATAATATCCATGAATATGAGGATGACATCACTTCAGATGACATTTTAGATGGTGAAGTTCAAGAGCTTATTGAGACTTCTGACAAAATCTCACAGGATGACCCAGTGATTTATGAAAAAGGACTACTTGAAGACAATTCAACCGCTGACACCGAGGAAACAGATGAAACCCCTATCAGTGAAGTCACTTTTGAAGAATCAGAAGCGGCCAATGAATACGAAAGCCTTACCGATGAAACAGAAGAATTGGACTATGACCCTATCGAGGAAGGAACGGTCGAAGAATTAAATGGTCCAGTTGAAGATCAATTCAACAGTCTAAACAGTGACACAGCTGCCAATGATACTGAAATAGCAGATGCCCACTCAATCGAGGAGGGAACAATTGAAGAATCAGATGCTCCTTTTGATAAAGAATCTGCAAGCCTAAACAGTGAAACAGCAACCATTGACACGGAGGAATTAACTGACCACTCTTTCAAGGAAGAATCAGATGATTCTTTTGAAATGGAATCCGCAAGTCTAAACAGCGACACGCCATCCATCGAAATGGAAGAAACAGAGCTTAGTGGTGATGATTTTTCGGAAGAAACACTCGTCAGTCAAGAAGCGAACTTCGACATCCACGCTTCCGGCACAATTCAGGATCATGAAGATTCATTCGATGATGACACTACTGAAACCGAAATAAACGTAATTGAAGTTGAGCAAGATCTTCTAACAGACAGTATCACAGCTGAAAAAGATGAAGCATCTGAACCAGTGTTTGAAGAATCCTCAAAAGAAATAACAATTCCTGAGTACGAATCCGATAACGGAACGGAAGCTACTCCATCCGTTCAGAAGGAAGAAATTGTTGAAGACTCAGCGGATCACCATATACCAAAAGAAACAGACAGCAGCCAGGAATCTGACTTGGACCTCATCCATTCTGAAACATCGGATGAAATGGAAGAATCAGAGGATGAACACCCCGTTGAAGAAGAAACGGACGCGACCACTGAATTCGATCAAGACCTCTTATCAGACAACACCACGCTTGATGAAGAGGAAGAATCTGATACGATGCTTGAAGATATCTCAGAGGAAAAAACGATCATTGAAGAGGAATCCGATATCCAAAAGGAAGATACTATACCCGTACAGACGGAAGAAATAGTTGAAGACTCAGCGGATCACCATATACCAGAAGAAACAGACAGTAGCCAGGGACCTTACTTGGACCTCATCGATTCTGAAACATCGGATGAAATGGAAGAATCCGAGTATGACCACTCCGTTGAAGAAGGAACGGACGCGACCACTGAATTCGACCAAGAGCTCTTATCAGACAACATCACTCCGGATGAAGAGGAAGAATTTGAAAACACGCATGAAGATATCATCAAGGAAGATGAATCTGATAACCAAATGGAGGATGCTCCATCCGTCCAGCATGAAGAAGCAGTCGAAGACGAACCTGTTGATCAACACACACAGGAAAAAACAGATTCCACCCAGGAATCAGACTTGGAATTCGTTTATCCTGACACATCAGCTGAATTGGAAGAGACGGAGGATCACCAACCCTTTGAAACCGAAACGGACACGACCATTGATTTCGAGCAAGACTTCTCATCAGACATCATCACACCTGATGAAGAGGGAGAAACTGATTCACCGCTTGTAGATATCTCAGAGAAAAAAACTGTCATTGAAGAAGAATCCGATGTAACTGATGTAGAAATCCCGGATGAACAACCAATCTATGAAGACGAATCCAATAGTCGAATCGGGGATGCTCCATCCGTTCAGCCGGAAGAAACAGTTGATGACTCGACGGATCAACTGCAGCAAGAAGAAACAATCGTTGAAAACGATTACGCTGGCTTAGACAGTGACAGTCCATCCGTTGTTCATGAAGAACAGAATGAAGAAATCACTGAAGAAGGATCGGATGTTTCACCAGCACAAGATACAGACGTCCACTCCATCACACCAGTTGAATCGTCGGAAACTCAAGAAGCGGCACCAGCCAAATCAAACAACGATAAGAACATAAACAGCGGATCGAACCAAAGCTCCGAAGCAGAAGAAAAGGAATCTGCAGGAGAAACCACTCCACCTTCCACCCAGGACCAGGTTGTTGAGGAGTCTTATACCACGATCTTGAATAAATATTTCACACTCGGTGACAAGATCAATGTGTATGCGGGCAGCAAACTGCTTGATAAACAGGGGACGTTTTTAACGGCTGGACGTGATTTCTTCATCTGGATCGACGGGGATGGATATGTAAGGCTGCAAGTCATCAGCGGTGGAATCACCATCGGTCAGAAGAAAAGGAAAAAATAGATTGGAGAAACAGACATTTGCCCTGTGCTAATGTCTGTTTCGACTATATTACAAGCTACATATACTAAGGTAATAGAGATAAGAATGGGGTGAAGGGAAATGAAAGAAACTGTATTGGTCATAGCCGCACATCCGGATGACGAACTACTAGGTACGGCAGGCACACTTAAAAGACTAGTAGACCAAGGTAATAGAGTCATCTCGATCATTACAGCGAACGGACGAAAAGAAGAAGCCCATCATATTCAGAAGCTTGCCCGAAAAGCAAACAAAGAAATAGGCATCAAAGAAGTGATTTTTCTAGAGCATCCGAACCTTGAGCTTGAGATGATGCCGCTTCATCTTTTCACCAAAGAAATCGAGAAACTAATCAATATCTATCAGCCTGCTAAAATTTTTACCCATCATTACGGGGATGTGAACCGCGACCACCAAATTACGTTTCAAGCCGTACTGACAGCTGTCCGTCCTGTACCGAATGCGCAGCCGATCGAATTGATCACGTTTGAAACGGTATCCTCAAGTGAATGGAATACTCAAACAAATGATAAACAATTTAAACCGAACTATTTTGTTGATATCTCATCAACGATTGAAGAAAAAATTGCTTCCTTAAAACACTATGATGTGGAAATGAGAGACTTTCCGCATCCGCGTTCCTATGAGGGAGTCAGACATTTGGCAAGCGTCAGGGGCATGACGGTCGGGGTGCCGTATGCCGAAGCATTCGAAGTCATCAGGAGGGTCTGGATATGAATGAAATGCACTTTCCTTATCCTTACGTCATTACTGCCTTAGACAAACATTATAGAGTCAAGGCAAAACCGGTCACTCTGAAAAAGACGGGTGCGGGTAAAGCTAAGGACAAGGATTCTAAGCGAAAAAAGAAAGACAAAAAGTCAAAATCAAAAAAAGGAAAAAGTAAATCAGGAAAAAAACTATCGATTCTCATCGCTACGTTCTGGGATTACCCCCACACTGGCGGCCTATCAAACTACATCACTACTTTGAAAACAGGATTAAAGGCTTTAGGACACAAAGTAGACGTCATCTCCCCAAATCAGTTTTCAGCTGCTAAAGCGGAAGCACTGCGGGAAGCTGTCGTACCGCAATTGAAGACACTGTTCCAGAACCGGTACGGCTCCTACACCAGCAAAATCATCCAAAGCTGCCGTCTCCTCTATATTTACGAACAGATGCTGGAGTCGGTAAAGCTCGAAAAGTATGACATCCTGCATGCCCAGGATCTGTTCACTGCCAATATATTGGGAAGGTTCAATGAAGGTCTCGGGAAGCCGCTATTATTTACTCCGCACGGGATGTTCACCTTCAGCCGGGTTAACTTCAACCGGATCGCGAAAGGCTCCGAAGAAGAAACCTACTATAAGGAAATTGAGAAAAAAGCCATTGAATATGCAACACACATGGTGATCCTGAGCGATTCATTCCGGGAACCGCTCAGCCAGCTTGGTGCGGTCTCCTCTAAGCTGACAACGGTGAATACAGGAATCGATTTCACTCACGTTCCACGCAAGGGCAAGAATGAAAAAATCATCATATCCTGTGTTGCCAGACTGGGGCCGAGGAAAGGTCATTCCGATTTATTCCTGGCTCTATCAAAATTAAGATCTTTGAACCAGTATGTGGAAGTGCAAATCGTGGGTGATGGAGAAATGCGTGAAGCACTTGAAGCACAGGTGAAGGAACTGCGCCTCACAAACGTGACGTTCCTGGGGAAACGGGATGATGTACCGGCCATTTTAAGCAAGACAGATATCTTTGTCATGCCGACCGTCAATGATAACCTCCCGATTTCAATCATTGAAGCCATGCACAGCGGCACGGCAGTACTGACGACCGATTGCGGCGGGATCACTGAAATCGTCCATCATAACGAAACCGGCCTCATCGTTCAGCCAGGCAATGTCGTCCAACTGGCGACACAGCTGAAACAATTAATTGTAAACGGTACCTTAAGAAGCCAGCTTGGAGAGAATGCTTCCCGATATGCCAAGAGCCATCTTACACGTGAAGCGATGGTGCAAAAGATCGAACACATCTATCAACATTTGTTAACCCCGGGAGGACAATGATATGCCAGCACACCCAGCCGTTGTACTCGATTTAAGTGCCAATGGAGTGGGCATCATCCATGCCCTTGCCAGGAAAGGGATCGAGGTATATGCATATGACACAGCAGGGCCATACTCAAAAGGGAAATCAAGACTCGCTGCTTGCGCGGTATGTCCCAGTCCATTGACGCAGCCAAAAGCGCTGCTCACTTTTTTAAAGGGAGTGGCGGTGAAGTTTGACCAAAAGCCCGTGCTTTATGCAGGGGCTGATGATTACGTCGTGTTCATTTCGACATACCGGGAAGAATTATCAGAGTATTACCTGTTTCTTTATCCTGAACATTCTATGATTGAAGATTTGTTGGATAAAAAGAAAACCTATGACCTTGCCATGAAATATTCGATCCCAACTGCTAAGACCTTTTTCGTTGAAACGGATGCCCAGCTTGATGAAGCCATCTCCCAGCTGGAATTCCCTTGCATACTAAAGCCGGTTTTCGGCCATGAATTCAGAAAACACATCAATAAGAAAGCCATCAAAATCCGGGACGCCAATCAATTAAAGAAAGTCTTTCCCGTTTACAGCAAATATGGGGAATTGATCATCCAGGAGCTTATCCCGGGCGATAACCAAAGCTTTTATAAAGTTGCCACCTTTTTCGACGACGATATGAATCTGCTGGCCCTCTTCACGCTTCAGAAGAATCACCAGTTCCCAGCGGAATTCGGAACGGGCGCACACATCGTAAGCAAGCGGATCCCGGAGCTTGTAGAACTTGGTGTGCCTCTTTTGAAAGAGCTCGGACTAAAGGGCGTCAACATGATTGAATATAAAAAGGATCCCCGCGACGGTCAGTATAAGCTCATCGAAATCAATCCCCGCTTCTGGCTCACTCATAGTTTGACAGGTCATTCCGGAGTCGATTTTGCCTATACGTACTATCTCTACCTCACCGGAGAAAACCCCGACCCTCAGCTGGAGCAGATCGATGGCGTCCAATGGATCTACCTCGTGCGCTATTTCCTTACTTTTTTGGAAAAGCGCAGGAATGGGGAAATGACATGGAGGGACTTTCTCAGTGGATTCAAAGGAAAGAAAGTATTCGCCCTCCTCGCTTTAGACGACCCGATGCCCTTTATCAGGAGCACCACATCGCATTTATTGAATGCATGGAAAAGAAAACGAAAGGAGTGATTGTGTTTGCACACACCAAAGGAACTATATTCCCTTTTTCAAAAAACTGATATCGAAGGGAAGCTCTCTGCTTCTCTCGGAAAAAAGGTAACGATCGATGAAGCATCCATTCAAAACCTGAAATCAACGAAACGGAGCAGCATCTATCAGATGCAGCTTGAAAACCTATCAACCTCCTTCCCCATCATCTTTAAAATCTACCATTCAACCAAATATAAAAACGAAGTCGAAATCAATGTATACGGCAAAGCCTACCCTTTTTTGAAGGAATTCCTTCCAGAAATCTATCTGATGGCGAAACACGGAAGTGATACATGGGTATTCATGGAGTTCGTCCGTCAAATCCGGGGGCAGCTGACCTTTACACCAAAGCACTTTGATTACATCATCCCCACCCTTGCAAAACTCCATGCCCACACCTTTGAAGACCGGTTCAGGAACGAAAAGGACACCTTCAAATCCTGGTTCCCGCTATACAGCTCGGTCAAAATGAAAGAGGACAGGGAAAAATTCACCACTAACACCATGAGCTTTCTGGATCAGGCCAAGAAGGATAAACAATTGAAAGACCTCATCAAGCCGCATTACAAAGCATTGAAGACCATTTACAGCAAAGGTCCCGACTTTTTCCCTGAATTGATGCAAAGCGGCTCTTCCATCACCCATGGAGACCTTCATATGCAGAACATCTGCTCAAAAGACGTGAGCAGAAATGAGGCGTGGGAAATCCAATTCATCGATTGGGAGTCCGCCAAATACTCCCCGGTCTGGTTTGACATGATAGTCCTGGTGGAAATCCTGCTGGCCTTTCGCAAGGATTGGCAGGGTAATGCCGAAGAAATCCGCACACATGCCGTCGAAGTGTATACAAATGAAATGAAGAAACATGGAATTACATTCAAAACGAATCCGATGGACCTGTACAAAATGGCCTATCTTCAACGCACATTGGAAAAAGGCCTGCACACTCAGTTCAGACGATACTTTGAAAACCGCGGCGGTGAACTTCTTCCGTATCATTTAGAAAAAATAGCCACTTGGGGAACCGAACTCGGAATTTACAAGTAGCCGCCTGAAAGGATGAAACGATTTGAGCAGAATGCCCCCTCTCAACATACATCCGTCTCTTCTGGCCGCCATGGATGATTTTTATGGAGTCGACCGGGTAATGGAGGACCCGGTCCCACTTCAGGCATTCGGTCAGAAATCAAAAGTTGGTGGAAAGAAAAAAATGAAGATCTTATTTGTCACTTTCTTTCAATACCCTCACACAGGCGGTTTGTCTCATTACATCACCTCCATCCAAAAAGGATTTGAACAGCTCGGACATGAAGTCGATGTCTTCGCACCAAACCAGATGTCTTCCCTTCAACTTGAAAAATGGGTTCCGCAGGCAGCCTATGAAGCGAGAAGCTTTATGCGCAGCCGCTACGGCATCGTGAATGAGAAAATCGTCAAAAACCTTAGCTTCCTTCATGTATTCGAACTGTTCTTAAAAGAAAAAGATCTCGACACGTACGATATCATCCATGCCCAAGACCTGTTTGCCATCTTCATACTAGGACACCTCAACCAAACACTCCAAAAACCGCTGCTCTTTACACCGCACGGCTTCTTTACAAAAAGCAGGCTTAAATTCAATAAGATGCAAAAAGGGTCTATAGAAGAGGCTTATTTTACTCAACTTGAAAAAGACGGCATACGGGCAAGTACCGAAATCGTAATGATCGCCGATTCTTTCCGGCCGAATTTGAAGGATTTTGGCGCAAAGGATGAACAAATGACCACCGTTCATACGGGAATCGACTTTACACCGATTCCTCCGAGAACCCATGAAAATATCATCCTCACCAGCGTCTCCCGGCTTTCCCCTAGGAAAGGACACGGGATTCTGTTAGAGGCATTGGCCATGATCCGTGAACATCTTACCAATGTAGAAGTGTGGATTGTCGGTGATGGGGTCATGAAGGAAACACTCATGAAGCAAGCTGAAGAATTGAATCTGTACAATGTGATCTTCTTCGGAAAGCGGCATGACATACCTGAGATCCTGTCGATGTCCGACATCTATGTGCTCGCGACCGTCAATGACAACTTTCCCCTTTCCGTCATGGAGGCAATGTTTTCACGGCAGGCGGTCATCTCGACCACATGCGGCGGCTTACCTGAAATGGTCCGGCACGGGGAAACCGGCATCCTTTGTGAACCCGGGAATGTAAAAGAGCTCGCACAAGCGATTAAACGATTCATCATCAATAAAGAAGAACGGGATGCTTTTGGAAGAGCGGCAGAAACATTTGCCCGGCAGCACTTAACAAGCAAGGTAATGACGAGCAAAATCGAAAAGATTTATCAAACGTACGCAGATTGAAAGGAGACTCATCATGAGGGAGAACAATCAGATTCATGATCGATTATGAAAATTCTAGTCACGGGCGGCGGTGGTTTCATCGGCTCCCAGCTTGTTGAAACCCTTCTCGCCGCAGGGCACACGCCGATCATTCTCGATAACTTCTCGAATGGGCGTGAAGAAAACCTGCCTGACGGCGTTACATGCTACCGCCGAAATCTATTATCCGACAAAGTCGAAAAGATTTTCAAAAAAGAAAAGCCTGATATCGTCATGCATCTTGCCGCACAGGTCAGTGTCGCGAAATCCCTGGAAAACCCTGCAGAAGATGCTGCGGTCAATGTGCTCGGCACCGTCAAACTGTTGGGATACTCTGTTAAATACGGGGTCAAGAAATTCATCTTCTCTTCTTCCAGTGCGGTCTACGGAACGACAGATGAAGTCCTGACCGAAGAAGCGGCTACAAGTCCGATATCCTTTTACGGCACGTCCAAATTAGTATCCGAATCCTACATCAAACTGTTCGGAACAAGCTACGGCCTCCCTTACACCATCCTGCGCTACGCCAATGTGTATGGACCGAGACAGAGATCCGACGGTGAAGGCGGCGTCATCAGCATCTTTATCGAACAGCTCTTAAACGACGAAACACCCGTCATATACGGAGACGGCACCCAGACCCGCGACTTTGTCTATGTTGAAGACGTCGCCCGTGCCAATCTTCTTGCCATCGACAACGCAGAAAATGAAATCATCAATATCGGCACAAACACCCAAACATCCATCAATCTGCTTTATACACTGCTGTCCAGCCAGCTTGATAAAACCGGCACACCTGTCTACCAGGGTGCCCGTGAAGGGGACATCAAGCACAGCCATCTGCCGAACATGAAAGCGCTTGACATTTTGAAATGGGAACCGAAGTATGATTTGATTGCAGGGTTGGAGAAGACAGTGGAATATTTTAAGGATGGCCCAAAAGGTTGAGTGGAGGCCGGTCCAAGTGACGGCTAGATAGCGGTACGCGAGGGGCTGTCACACTGGTACGTTTCTTATTGATGGCCGTTTAGCAGTTGGAGCACCCGACTTATATAAGCGGGTGTTTTTTGTTTGTTTGTGGATTTTCACTTGCGAGGGGGTAGAAATTTTTGATTTTGAAAAAATAACATCGATTTTGAAAAAAAGAATACCTGTTTTGAAAAATTATTTGTGTTTTGAAAAAAAGCGACCCGGTTTTGAAAAATTATTTCTGTTTTTGAAAAATCACGCTGCGTTTCCCTTTCAAATCACTTGCTTAATTAAGATCCTCGCAAATTTATAAGCACATGCGGGAAGTACTCCCCCATTCCCTCTCACTTAGTTCTATTTACTCACATACCTTCCCCATACACCGCCGCTTTTTAATGCCCGTCCCTCACCGCGTTAAAGTCATATAATAATATTTTCCTAACATAATATATTTGTGTTGATTTATAGGTTGGGTTGCTTTAAAATGATTTTACAGTGCAAACGGTTGCATCTCATTTCATTCATTACTCATTACAAAATGAGATGCTGGTCGATTTCTCATTTTTTAAAACTTAAAATGAAAACGCACACAATCATTTTTGAAAACGAATACACAATAGATATTGGTATTAAAGGAGGAAACAGGATTATGAAGAATTTATTGTCATTTGATTTCTGGCAGAAATTCGGTAAGGCATTATTGGTCGTTGTCGCTGTTATGCCAGCTGCAGGGATCATGATTTCAATCGGTAAATTGATCGGAATGACAGGCGGAGACATCGTCTTAGTGCAAACGATTGCAAGAGTAATGGAAGATATCGGTTGGGGAATCATCACGAATTTACATATTCTCTTCGCCGTCGCCATCGGGGGATCATGGGCCAAGGAACGTGCAGGCGGTGCATTTGCAGCACTTATCGCATTCATCCTGATCAACCGTATCACAGGCGCCATTTTCGGAGTGAACGGAGATATGCTTGCCGACCCGGAAGCAACCGTCTCTTCCCTTTTTGGACAAACGCTGATTGTATCTGATTACTTCACATCCGTTCTAGGTGCACCTGCTTTGAACATGGGAGTATTCGTCGGTATCATCTCCGGTTTCCTTGGAGCTAATCTTTTCAACAAATATTACAACTATGATAAATTACCAGACGCTCTTTCGTTCTTTAACGGTAAGCGTTTCGTACCATTCGTCGTGATCGTCGGCTCGATTGTATCCGCTATCGCGTTGTCAATCGTGTGGCCATTCATCCAGGGAGCACTGAACGATTTCGGTCAATGGATCGCAACATCCCGCAACACCGCACCAATCATCGCGCCATTCATTTTCGGTGCCATGGAACGTCTATTACTTCCTTTTGGACTGCACCATATGCTGACGGTTCCGATCAACTACACGGAGCTTGGCGGAACGTACAAGATCCTGACTGGATCAGGCGCCGGTTCAACGGTTGCCGGACAAGATCCGCTTTGGCTGGCATGGATTGCCGACTTGAACAACTTCCTGAAGGCAGGGGACACTGAAAGCTACAAACAATTATTGAACGACGTAACACCTGCACGATTCAAAGTGGGTCAGATGATTCTATCTTCAGCGGCCCTTATCGGTATCGCATTCGCGATGTACAGAAACGTTGATAAAGACAAGAAGAAAAAGTATAAATCCATGTTCTTCTCAGCTGGTCTTGCTGTCTTCTTGACAGGAGTGACCGAGCCGATCGAATTCATGTTCATGTTCGCTGCACCACTTCTATATGTCGTGTACGCAATCATGACGGGTATGGCGTTCGCGATCGTTGATATCATCAACATCCGTGTTCACTCATTCGGTTCCATCGAGTTGTTGACGCGTGTCCCTATGATCGTCAAAGCCGGACTTTGGATGGACCTTGTAAACTTTGTGATTGCATGTCTCGTATTCTTCTTCCTGAACTTCGCGGTTGCCAACTTCCTGATCAAGAAGTTCAACTTCCCGACACCGGGGCGCAACGGTAACTACATCGAAGACGATGCAGCTGCAGCCGGAAATGCTTCTGTTAAAAAAGATTCACTTGCACCAAAAGTGGTTGCCCTTCTTGGAGGAAAAGAAAACATCGTGGACGTGGACGCCTGTATGACACGCCTTCGTGTTACAGTTAAAGACACCAGCCTTGTCGGCACGGAAGCCGAATGGAAAAAGAACGGCGCACTTGGCCTGATCCTGAAAGATAAAGGCGTCCAAGCCATCTACGGTCCGAAAGCAGACGTCATCAAATCTGATATCCAAGACTTGCTTGGAGCATAATCCATGAAACTGCTGACACTGAATTGCCACTCGTGGCAAGAAGAGAACCAGCTAGAGAAAATCTCGATCCTGGCGCGCGACATCGTGGAGAAATCCTATGACGTCATCGCGCTCCAGGAAGTCAGCCAGCTCATCGAGAGCGAAACCGTCACCGGTCTTGTTAAAAAAGACAATTTCGCCCTGGTTTTGCTTGAGGAGCTAGAGCGGCTGGGTATCACCGAATATAAGCTCGTGTGGGATTTCGCCCATATCGGCTATGATGTATACGAAGAAGGCATCGCGCTGCTGACCAAGCATGACATCGTGGAAGAACACCGCTTCTTCATTTCGAAAAGCCATGACCAGTCCTACTGGAAAACCCGTAAAATCGTCGGGGCCACGATCTCTTTTAAAGGTCGTCCCCTCACCTTCTACTCCTGTCACCTCGGCTGGTGGCAGGACGAAGAAGAACCGTTCAAGTACCAGGTCGATTCCCTGATGGAGCAGATCACGGCCGAGTCGCCGTCATTTTTGATGGGTGACTTCAACAACAACGCGTATGTCCGCGATGAAGGCTATGATTATCTCTTATCCAAGGGACTTATCGATACGTATGATCTGGCTGTTCAGAAGGATGACGGCGTGACCGTCGAAGGCAAGATTGCCGGCTGGGATGAGAACAAAGTCGATCTGCGGATTGATTTGGTTTTGGCCAGTGAGAAATTTGAGGTTGCTTCTTCGCAGGTGATATTTAATGGTGAAAATAAACCTGTGGTTTCGGATCATTATGGGGTTGAAGTGGTCATTGAGGATTTGTCGATTTAGTTTGCAGGAAAGTTCTTTTGCTAGTCCCGTCTATTTAGTAGGCGGGACTTTTTTTGAGTTAAGTACCTGATTTGATAAACCCTTTTTTCTAAATTTTATGAGTTTGGGTGTTTATTAGTATGAAATGGAATGGAGAGTTGTAAACAGCATTAAGGAATTTTACACAGTATTGAGGACTTGACTCTGTTTAAAGAAAAATTCCGAGCTAGATTTAATAATTGCGCCAGTTTCAGGATTATTGCGCCTCTTTTTTAGTTATTGAGCTACTTTTTTAGTTATTGCGCTACTTTATCAATATTTGAGCCACTTTCTAAATAATTGCGCAACATTTCCAATAATTGAGCCTTTTGTCGAAATTTCTTGAGCAGAACACACACAGGAGCAGATTCATACCTCAACCTCAGCCTGTTCCCCAAAATAGCCCCATTCCCTTCCCCACAAACATTTTGAAACCTCCCCCACTCCTCATCCGTATATAAATCATACACAGAACTAGACCTTTGAAAGGGGAACACAAAATTGGGTAACATATTATTATTTTCAGTGATTGTCGGTTTGATCATGGCACTGCTCCTGGTCCCGGTCACTTTTACAAAAAAGAAAGAGGGTAATGCGAGCCCATCCGTTATCGGCATGATCGCAGCGACGATGATCATTGCTGTCATCGGTGCGTTTGCCTTCTATTACATGACGAATCTTGACCGCAACTTCACTTCCATGTGGATTCTCTTCATCGTCGCGGCCGGCGCCGGTGCTGCATTCGCCACGGGCAAGGAACGAGTGGTCAAAAGCGGGATTTTCCTGTTCGCCCTTGGAGTCGGAGCTTACTTCCTGACAGCATTCGTCTTCAACGCAGATGAAAAATATGAATCTGCCAAAATGGACGTCAAAACGGAGATCGAAGCATTTGACGAGGAGAAAACACCTGCGAGCGTGCCTCCGCAGTTTGCACGCAACAAAATGAAAAAAGCATTCGGCCAGGTGCCGAACACCAGTTATTATGAGCTTGGTGAATTACAGATCCAAAAGGTGAACGGGAAGTATGTGTATATCGCTCCAGTTGAATTTTCCGGATTCTTCAAATGGATCAAAGGGGATCAAACGCCTGGTTACTTCACGTTGAGCGCAACTGATTCAACAGCAAATCCGAAATTCATGAAGGAAGAAATGGTCTACACCCCATCCTCTTTCTTCAATAAAAACATCGAACGCCATATCCGGATGAACTATCCGAAGCATATCTTTAACGGGGACGTTCAACTCGAAGTCGATGACGAAGGCAAACCGTTCTATATCCGCACGTACGGTGACTTCATCTCGGCCCGTAACGGATTTGAAGTGGAAGGAATTGTCGTTGTTGATCCGCAGAACGGTGAGACCAAATCCTATAAGCTGAGTGAAGTGCCTGCTTTCATCGACGGGGCAGTATCGCCAGAAACGGTGAGCCTGCAGAACAGTTACTTCGGAAACTATGTGCAGGGCTTCTGGAACAGCGTTTTCGGTAAATCGGACGTGAAACTGCCTTCCGACGAAGGAACCGAAGCGAATGTAAGCCCTATTTTCAACGAAAATGGTGAGATGTACTACTTCACGGATTTCACATCTCCTAAAGAAGGTGTCGATTCGATGCTCGGGTACTCCCTGACCAACTCACGTACGGGTGAAGCAACATTCTACACAGGAAACCTCGAGGAATCCTACATGGATTCACAAGGGGCCCTGCAAATCATCCAGAAGAAATTCATCGAGAAAAAATGGGACGGTGAAATGCCGGTTCTCTACAATTTCTTCGGTGAAGCAAGCTGGCTGACACCGGTACTGGATGCCAACGGCTTCCTGCAAAATTACTTTATCGTATCAGCAGCGAATCCTGAAATCTCGGCCTATGCCGACACGCCGAACCAGGCACTCAAAAAATACAAAACCGCCCTCCAAAAAGGCGGCGGCACAGTGGACGGCAGCTCGAAAGCTGAAGAAAAACAAACAGCCGGCACAGTCGTCCGGGTATACAAAGAAAAAATCGGCGATTACACAGCCGTTTCATTCCTGCTGGACAACGGAAACAACTATCTCGTATCTTCCGAAATCAGTCCGCTGGCGATTTACTTGAAAGAAAATGATAAAGTCAGCGTCACATACATGGATACCGGTGAGAGCTTCCTGCCGGTTAAGGGATTGAAGATTCAAGGATTAGAGTAAAAAGAGAGGACGAAACCTGATGTGGGTTTCGTCCTTTTTTCTGCGTAGATTTTTAACGCCCGTCCATCGATGCTTCAACGCGTTTCAGCATCGATGGACGGGCCATTTAAGTAAACGATTCCACTATCAATATGGTAAAATATTGAACATCCAATAACGAAAGAAGTGATTGTTGTGAATGAAAAAAGAGAAAAAATTATCCTTCACCATCAAGAAATGCTCAGGTGGGTCGAGTCGCTGCACTCGATTTCCAAGAAAGAATGGCTCCTTCCGATTGAAGAAAACAAGTGGAGTATCGCTGAGATCATCAGTCATTTTGCGCCTTGGGATGATTTTGTCGTCAGCAGCCGCCTCCCCTATCTTGGAAGCAGCAAGCCCCTTCCATCAGCGCCTGATCCACAGATTTTAAACGATCAGTCTGCCTCCCTAGCCCGCTCCAGCGGACAATCGGCCGTCATCCAATCATTCATCGATTCAAGAAATCAGTTGATCGCCAGCCTGCAAGAAATACCTGATGAAGGATGGAGGCAAACGTTCAAGCTTGGGAAAAAAGAAATGAGCCTGTCCGATTATGCAGAAGGTTTGGCCGAACACGACCTTCACCATAAACAGCAGATTGAACAGGCCCTTGCAAAACAAAACGCTCAGATTTGATCTGAGCGTTAATAATAATCCTCCGCATTCATATAAAACACGTGATTATCCGTCCACTTCCCATTTTCGTGGATAAAGCCTTTCCTTGTGCACTCATACTTCATCCCGACCCCTTCGGCAAGCTTGATCGAAGGGACATTATCCAGATTGATATGAGCCTCCACCCGGTGATAATTGATTTTTTCAAAGGCGATCTTCAGCGCACCCCGCACTGCTTCTTTCCCGTAGCCCTTTCCCCAATGAGTATTATTCAGCGTATAGCCTACCCGGCCCCAATGAAAGCTCAGCCTCATCAGGGTAGAGAAATCGATGTTGCCGATGTATGCGCCTGTCTGCTTCAGGAAGACACCGAAAATATAAACCTCGTCGTTTTCCATCATCTCATTCTGTTTTTCGATCATGTCATGGAACCAGAATTCCGTGCATTCACTCATATCCTGCAGACCCAGATCATACTTGTGCTGTGAAGGCAGCTTCTTCATATTTTCACTGAGCCAGTTATGATAATCACCCTTCATGAACGGCCGGACAATCAACCGCGCTGTTTCTATACTTAAACTCCTTTTATCCACGGAGGCACCTCACTTCCAGGGCATACGGAACAGGTTATGTGTACCCTTGTAACTATTTTCCTCTTATTATACCAGTTTATCAGAAGAATCTACTCCGTTCTTTCAATCTCGATTTCTTTTGTAAAAGGAAAGCCAAAATACGTGTACTTTACCATCACGGTGTCAATCTCTTTACAATGCTCAACTGCCAATCCATAATGACGGATCGTACTTCTGATATCCAGTTCGTCAAGCTGTATGACTTCTTCACGACTCAGCCTTGGCTCAATATCATACTCATGTATATGATGAAAACTGATTCCCTCGATTTCATCCTTCACTGCAAATAGACCGATCAGCGCATTGGAGCGGCTCACACCCAATTCCACTTCATGGGGCTTCTCGCTGCCATTGACCAATACCTCAGTCAATTTAACTTTATGAAATCCTTTATTTTGCAGTTCCACCGTAACGAGTCCGGGTTGTGCCGCACTCCACCCATACCCTTCACTCGCGAGCGGCGGGTTCAACTTTAAATAGAGCACCAGACATGCCAGGAGAAACGCGGCAGTTCCAATGATCCATTTCACCATCTTATTCACTGAGTTTCACCTCACAGCTATCCTCTCCATTCAGCCTACGAAAAAATTTCCCCAAACGTGCCTATCTTAAATGTTCTAAATTTTCCCATAAACGAAAAGAAGCGTTCCCCCTCAAGAGAAACGCTCCGATTTCATTATTTTTGTTGAGACCACTTTTCCCACTCTTCCTCAAGCTCCTTCTCAATTTCCTCATCCGAAAGGGCGTGGCCGTCACTAATATCAAAATGATTGGCGAGGCGGTTAAGTTTCACATTGATCATCCAAAGACTGATCACCACGAACGAAATAATAAGAATAACAATGAAGTCCATAAACACGTCGAATCCCCTCCTTACCTATTTATATTAGGGAGGATCCCTAAATAGACGGGGGTTCGGAAAGTAGGGAAGGAAGAATTAGTTCGGGACTTGGGGAAGAGTCCGTTGTCCTGTTTTTTCACCAGGAACGGGACGTTGTAACTACCGGGTGCCCGGCTCAGATCCGGGTAATTGAGCCAGGCTCGATTTCGCACATTGTGCCTGGCTCAACTACCCACAATCGTGCCTGAAAGCCCTCCTACAGAAAAATGTACCAGGTACAATTCCAGCCACTTGTACCTGGTACACCACAAACAAATATGTACCTGGTACAAATTCACCAACCCATACCAGGTACACATTGTGCATCTCTCACTTGCAATAAGATCATCCATCGTCACAAGGATAATAAACGCTGTCTCAACGCTCTAATAAGCTTTCGCCCAATAAACCATCTTCTCCGCATCTTTCCCGCAGCACACACAAGTGTCCGCCACTTTCTTCTGCTCAAACGGCATACAGCGCGAAGTCGCACCCGTTTCTTCCTTGATCTTATCCTCACAAGCAAGCTCGCCGCACCACATCGCCTTCACGAAACCGCCTTTCCCGGCAATCACCTCTTTAAACTCAGCAAACCCTGAAGCGATACTCGTCATCTCCTCGCGATGCTCCCTCGCTTTTTCAAAAAGGTTCTTCTGAATCTCTTCAAGCAGTGCTGGCACCTTCGTTTCTAGTTCCCCGACAGGCACCGTCACCTTCTCACCTGTATCACGGCGGGCCAAAATCACCTGGCCGTTCTCGATATCACGAGGCCCGACTTCAAGGCGAAGTGGAATCCCCTTCATTTCATACTCATTGAACTTCCATCCCGGCTTCTTGTCGCTCGCATCGATCCCGACACGCGCTACAGCCGACAACTTGTCTTTCAATTCATAGGCAAAATCAAGCACGCCTTCCTTATGCTGCGCAATCGGCACAATCATCAATTGAGTCGGCGCCATACGAGGAGGCACAACTAGACCCCGGTCATCCCCGTGCACCATGATCATCGCCCCGATGATGCGCGTCGTCAGTCCCCAGGACGTCTGCTGCACATGTTGAAGCTTCCCTTCACGGTCGGTGAACTGAATGCCGAACGCTTTCGCAAATCCATCACCCAAATGGTGCGATGTCCCGGACTGCAAAGCTTTTCCGTCGTGCATCAAGCTCTCGATTGTGTACGTATACTTCGCACCGGCAAACTTTTCTTTCTCTGTCTTCTGCCCCTTCACCACAGGGATTGCCAGCAGCTCTTCACAAAGCTCTGCGTACACTTCGAGCATCCTCACTGTTTCTTCATGTGCATCCTCATCCGTCTCATGGCACGTATGACCTTCCTGCCATAGGAACTCCAGCGTCCGCAGGAACGGCCTCGTCGTTTTCTCCCAGCGCACAACATTGGCCCACTGGTTATACAGCTTCGGCAAATCGCGGTAGGAATGGATGATATTTTTATAATGCTCACCGAACAGCACCTCGGAAGTCGGACGTACACATAGTCTCTCCGAAAGCTCCTCTTCACCGCCGTGTGTCACCCACGCCACCTCTGGCGCGAAACCTTCGATATGATCCTTCTCCCGCTGCAAAAGACTTTCCGGAATGAACAGCGGCATATACACATTCTCATGCCCCGTTTCCTTGATCTTCGCATCAAGCGCATTCTTTATATTTTCCCAAATCGCATATCCGTAAGGACGGATGATCATCGACCCGCGCACACTCGAATAATCGACCAGCTCCGCCTTCTTCACTACATCCGTATACCACTGGGCGAAATCCTCATCCATCCCGGTAACGTCTTTTACAAATTCCTTAGCCATACATAGCACCCTCTTTTTTAAAATATAAGCTTGTCCCCACACCTTTTTGATAAATAAAAAAAGCCCCGCTCATCATCAGGGACCATCTCTGGCGGTACCACCCTGATTCAAAGCAAAGCTTTACACTCACACATGATAACGGTATTCAACCGCTGAATATTCAGACTCAGAGGCAGGTTCAAATGATTGTCAATAGGAGCCTCGCACCACTCTGGCCCCCTCTCTGAAAAGACAGGTTCACTTTACTGATCCTCTTCAATGTTTTTGATTATTTTAGATGATTATATAGAGATTCCCATGTAGTGTCAATTTTATTTTCACTGTGATACGAGCGGCTTCTTTTCAAGCGGCTTAACCCTCCCACTGTTTAATGAATAGATACAGAGGAAAACAGTCACTATCAGCATCACGACAGCGCCTGCGATCACCACTCCCCGGATGGATAAAAGCTCTGCCCCTGCACCGATGGATACTGTTGCGGCAATGACAAGCACTCCTTCAAGCCAGCCGTACATACTGCTCACGCGACCCATCACCTCAACCGGTACCCGCTCCTGAATGAACGTATCAAACCCTGTCTCTGCAAATGCCAGCGAGAAGGACAGTAGTGAAAAGCCCACTGCGGCAGCGACGAAACCTCCTGAAAATGAATACACAATATACCCGGCTGAAACCATCACTGAGCCGAAAGCAATCAGGTGGAGATCACGAACTTTGTCTGCAATCGCAATATTCACGAGAGCCCCGACAAGAAAACCTGCCCCCGCAATGCTTACCAAATATCCATACGTGCTGTTTGAAAGCTCCAGCACTTCTTTTGAAAAAGCGGCCTCCAGTGAATCGACCGCAGCGGTCATGACGATCATGCAGCTGAACAATAGGTACACCACCATCACATAGATGGAGCGGCGGCTAAAATCCTTGACCACCCGCCAGTCTGCCTTGATCAATTCAAAAGAGAATTTCTCCGAACTGGCAAGCGAATCTCCCTCCAAATCCGGAAGCAGGAGGGTAATCAATCCCGAAAGAAACAACGCGGCCGCGTTCAAATAAAGCGCCATCTCCGGTGTACCGATGATGAATAACACCCCTGCAATCGCTGGTCCGATGATAAAAGCACCAGATCCGATCAAGCTCCGGAGCGCATTGAACCGCTGCCGCTTCTCCCTCGGAATCAATTTCGTCATATATGTCATCGAGGCCGGATAAAAAACCGCACTCCCCATATTGATGACAAATACAACAGCATACATCAGCGGGATTGAAGAAATGAACGGCAGCACTGCTACCAGCACCGCCCTGAGTATATCCAGAAACACCATCAATCCCCGTTTATTCAGCCGATCGATCAAACTCCCCGCCCATGCATTCGTAACCAGCGCAGCCAGCGGCTTCAGCACATAAAGAATCCCGACCGCAAGCGCCGAACCCGACTCATCCAGCACAATCAAATTAAGTGCAATCAAGAATATCCATGCTCCGACATTCGACAACCCTATACCCATCAACATCAAAAACGGATCCTTCCATCTCATCTTCAACACTCCTCCCCGCGATTCCTACAACGCCCGTCCCTCGTCGCTTTAAAGCAGCGAGGGACGGGCCTTCAATTTGACCAATAAAAAAATCCCACCCCCAAGACGTCTCAGTCTTGGGGGCGAGATTCGATCGCGGTGCCACCCCAGTTCGTCAATATGTCACCATATCAACCTTTTCGGGTACGGCTTTTTGCATATACCCTAGCTCTATAACAGGAGCTCCTGTCACACCATCCCCTAAAAGTTCCGATGTGCAGCTCAGAGTCTTGGTTCACCTGCAGCCTCCCTGCCCCTTTTCAGCTCCCGGGGCTCTCTGATGAAGAATTCTGCTGGCTACTCTTCTCGTCATCGCTTTAGATAATTTTTTCAATACTATCATCTATTTACCGGAATGTAAACCAATTTTTTACATAATTAGATAGGGGTTGACCATTTCCTCATATCCCGGCTTTTCTTTAATCATCTTCATGATCATTTCTCTCAACCCATCTAGCTCCCTGCCATCCTTAGTCGTTCGGCAATCGGAATACTGATACTGATAGTACTCCTTGTTCAGTCTGACCTTTATCATATGCCTTCCATCTGGGGAAACGGTACAACCTTCTCCAGAATAAAGATTCTTCTCTTCCTTAAAATTAATCTCTACAATCTTCGCATAAATTTCATCACGTTCCTCTTTTGTAAACGAGATCGGCTTCACTTCATCCCCTCGGGTGATCGTCCCATTGAATGTACTGACCGCCTGCCCATGATCCGTAATGATTTCAATATCAAAGTTTGAACTGTTTTCAAAAAAACCGCTCAGCCACTCACTCCCGATGAATCCAAGCTTCTCCCCCTTCACCACCGCAAAAATGAACACAAGCAAGAGCACAATCAGAAAACTGATCAACGGAGCATACCACCGTCTCCGGTAAGGCTTCTCACGCTTCACTTTTTCCCTTACCCTGCCCTTCAACTCAGCACTGAATTCAAGATCCCTCAGCCCTTCATCGGTCATCCTCTTTATCTTACGCTCCAGCTCCCTATCCATCGTGCCTCCTCCCTTCTCCATACATCCGGTACAGCCGCTCCCTGCCTGTCTTCAGTCTTGTCTTGACCGTACTCGTGTTCAGCTCCAAAGCCTTCGCCATCTCATTCACCTTTAAATCTTGATAATAATGTAAAAATAAGACCTCACGATACTTAACCGGCAGCTTGAGCAGCTTCGAATGCAGCTCACTGCGCTTCTCTCCATCAATTGCCTTCGATTCTGGATTTCCACGCTCATGAAGGATTTCACTCACCTTATTCGTAAAAAGAATCTTCCGCGTATCCCAACGCTTCAAATAGTCCTTGCACTGATTGATTGTGATCCGCATCAGCCACGTCTTCAGACTCGATTCACCCCTGAACGAATCCATCTTCCCATAAAACTTCACAAACACTTCCTGTGCAATATCCTCTGCCAGCCCATGATCCTTTACATACGAATACGCCATATACAAAACCGCCTGCCCATATTCATCCATGGCTCTTTCAAGCAGTACATCCTTATCTATTTCAGCATCCTGCAGCCATTCTGCACTCAACACGTTCCCACCTCAGCTCTCTACTCCTTTGACGACAAACTATGTAAGATGGTTTGATAAATTTTATGTTTATTTTCATTGTACTGGAAAACTATTCAAATGAGGCTTTCTTAAAAAAAGGTTTGATAATCTGAGGAAGTAAGGAGATACAACAAAACTCTGTAATTTCCACATTATGTTAAATTCAGCATATATCAAAATTTTTCAGCATAAAATGAAAAAAGTCAGCATATATTTAAATTTGTCAACATATAATAATATTTTTGCTCATAAAACGGAATAAGTCAGCATAAATCCGATGCGATGACTATGCGATGCCTATACTGGTTCCAATTCCGGTAAAATCAGATCATTCAGAACGCTATCCGAGGGATTTTTTCCACGTTTCTACCCTGTGTGGCCATGAAACTAAAAAAAACAATAAAAAAAAGAGCTCCTACAAAATCTAAGCGCTCTTCTCCTACTTATTAGCTTCCCATTTTACGGCGAGTATTACTCGGTTTCTTGGTTTGCTGGCTCTGCATGCGCTGATTCGCCGCCAAGCCGTTAGTTGATTGCTTGCCACTTGCCTGTGCTTCTTTCTTCTTTGCCAGCTGCTGCTTCATCGCTTCCTGCAGGCTGATTTTCTTCTTTTCAGTCATCACGGGACCTCCTTTTGAGGCAAAACTTTGTTATTTATTCATTATAATACATCATTTAAGAGAAAACAGCTTGTTTTTATTAGAAAAAACCAGCTCATCTTGCAATACCCCATGCCATTCGCGGCGTTAAATCCAGTTTCGACCATTCATTCAATCCACTTTGCACCCTTTTCATGCCACTTTTAGAAAATACAAACCACTTTTAAAAAATACAAGCCACTTTAAAAAAATACAAGCCACCTTCAAAATTTACGTTCCACATTTCAATTTTACAAGCCACTTTTCCCCATTTTTAAGCAACTTGTCGAATGATCTTTATCCACTTCCCGGCACTTAACGTAAACGTCAATTTCTCAGCAATCTCAACTCAACACTTCACTTCTACCGCCCCGCCGACAACCAAAAAAGACCAACCTCCAAAGGAGATTGGTCCTGAACACAACCCTAGTGATACCCATTCTGCCCATTTGCAGAACCGGATGTCTTCTGCTTAGGCTTGTGGTTTTGATTCTGCTTTGTTCCGCCATCTTTTTTCGTTTTCTTTGTCATGCTGAATCACTCCTGTTTTTGGTTTTAGAAAAACAAGCCGGGCAGTTCATCATCGGGACACGGTTCCTGTCCCTCCGTCCCGCTGCCTTCACATCGAACGTTTTGCCAACAGGGCAAAACGCCCGTACATCAAGAAAACAATTGGTTTATGAACCATTCTTATTTTGTGCAAAAAAAGAAAAGAGCTTCCCGGTAATTACCGGAAAACTCTTTAAGATATATCTCGATCATACTGCGGATGAAAACCACCAGCACTTACGCTGCCGGCTGAGGAACATCCTCATCGACTTCGATCACGCCGCCCGCGTTCAGTCGTTTTCTAAGGCTGAAGATGAAAGCTAAAACAACAACGACTGTACCAATCGTCGCTCCTGCATAGGAAACTCCCATTGATAATCCGAATCCGATTGGCGCGTTCAGGATGTACGTGAACGTGACCATCGTCATGAATACTGCAGGCACACTCGCCACCCAGTGAGGTTTTTTCTGAAGCGCAAGGTACATCGCGCCCACCCAAAGGGCGATCATGGCAGTAGATTGGTTTGCCCAGGAGAAATATCTCCATAATAAGTTGAAATCGATTTGAGTCAGTACCATTGAAATGATGAATAATGGAACCGCAATCCATAAGCGGCTTGAAATTTTTACTTGCTTCACGTTGATATAATCAGCAATGATCATACGCGCACTTCTGAACGATGTGTCGCCTGATGTGATCGGAAGTACGATTACACCAAGGATCGCCAATGTTCCACCGATGGAACCAAGCATTAACATGGACACTTCGCTGACGATTGCAGCAGGTCCGCCTTCAGCAAGGATCGCGCTCAGCTCGCCTGGCTCGAATAAGCTCATTGCCGCCGCTGCCCAGATCATGGCGATGATTGCTTCTAAAATCATCATTCCGTAGAAAATCTTGCGTCCGTTCTTCTCATTTTGAGTCGTTCTGGAGATGATCGGTGATTGTGTCGCATGGAACCCTGAAAGTGCCCCGCACGAAATCGTCAAGAATAATAACGGGAAGATCGCAACTGAATCAGGGTGCATATTCGTAAGCGTCATTTCCGGAATATCCGCTCCGGTGATGACAAGTCCCGCGCCAACTCCCACTGCACTGATTAAAAGCAATGCCCCGAACAGCGGGTATACGCGTCCGATGATTTTATCAATCGGTAGTAATGTCGCCACGATATAGTAAACAAATATCGCTGCGATAATCACTCCTAACGTAATCCAGGCAGGAGTTAAATTGGCAATCAACGCTGCAGGTGCTGTAACAAACACCGTACCTACCAATACCAAAAGTAAAATTGAGAATCCATTAACGACGTGCTTCATCGTTTTTCCTAAAAACTTTCCTGCAAGGGCCGGCAGATGCGCCCCGCCGTTTCGGATTGAAATCATACCTGTCAAATAATCATGAACCGCTCCAGCAAAAATTGCCCCGAGGACGATCCATAAAAACGCGACCGGTCCGTAAAGCGCCCCCATGATCGGGCCGAAGATCGGTCCGACACCAGCGATATTCAACAGCTGGATCATCGAATTTTTCTTCGTGTTCATGGGTACATAATCGACGCCGTCCGCTTTCGCATAAGCAGGTGTCGTCCGTCCCTCATTCACGCCAAAAATCTTTTCAATGAACTTTCCATATGTGAAGTAACCAACGATTAATAATGCAATTGCAACAAGAAATGTGACCATGATGCTGATCCCCTTTCGTTCTAAATGAATACGCTTACATCATATCAAACAACGTCACAGTATCGTCACATTCCTGTTTAACATGTCAAAAAATCAAGCTGACATGTTTTCATAGACGATTAACGTGCAATGATTTTTTTGCAAATCGGCGCATCTTCTATTGATTACGGTTGTTCCTTTTCACCCAGTCTCATCTGCCTACATGTAATCATCCTTTAAAAGAAAATTGACACAAGCTTTTCAGTCACTTCATCCTCTCTTTAATTTTCTTCACTACTCTTAGATAGAAGGTTGTTTTCAAATAGATTGTTTCTCAACAATCGGCAACAATGTTTGCGAAAAGAGCCCAATAGAACTTTATTTGAGAGGAGAATGACAATGAATAAATTCATGAGAACCATCTGTTTATCAGCAGCCGTCATCGGAATCGGGGCAGGTGCTGTCACCCCTGCATCAGCTGAATCAGGCAATAACCCTCAGCTGAACGACAACCAGATCCTGAACATCTCACACCGCGGGGCTTCTGGACATGCACCTGAACACACGCTGCCAGCCTACGAGCTCGGCGACCAAATGGGCGGAGACTACATAGAGCTGGATCTTCAAATGACAGAAGACGGCGAGCTCATCGCCATGCATGACGAAACTCTTGACCGCACTACAAACGGAACAGGCCTTGTGAAGGATTACACCCTTGAAGAAATTAAGGCTCTCGACGCCGGTTCATGGTTCAACGAAGCGTACCCAGAAAAAGCTAACGAAGAATTCGCTGGCTTACAAGTGCAGACCCTGCAAGAAGTAATCGAACACTTCGGCAAAAACAAGAACTACTACATCGAAACGAAATCACCGGAAGTCTATCCGGGTATGGAAGAAAAGTTACTTGAGATCCTTGAAGAATACAACCTGACAAGACAAAATGGACCATCAAGCCGTGTCATCATCCAATCATTCAGTGAAGAAAGCTTGCAAAAAGTTCATAACTTGAATGGTACTATCCCACTGGTTCAACTGCTTGATTACAAAATCATGGCCACCATTACAGACGAAGAACTCGCTCACTACTCCGAGTATGCAGTTGGCCTCGGCATGAGCTATACAAAAATCAATGAAGAATATGTCCAAAAAGTAAGAGAACATGACCTCCTCCTTCACCCGTACACCGTCAATGAAAAAGAAGATATGAAGCGATTGCTTGAATGGGGCGTAACGGGGATGTTCACGAATTATCCGGATGTATTAGAAGAAGTATTAAAGGAAATGAAGCTAAATTAAGCTTAAAAGATGCGAAGTCAATGTGACTTCGCATCTTTTTTCTATGGAACCGTTTAGAATCTTGCCAACAAACAGGGTAACAGCCGATAATGAACTGCTCTTCAGACATTTATTTTCAACTTTTGGTGACTTAATTTCAACTTACTCCATTTTTTTCAACTTCGATCCTTTTATTTTCAACCTTCCTAAAAAAGCTTTGATTTGTCGATTTTAACGATTAACTCAAATAAACCGAACCTGAAGCCAAATCTAAGCCAACTTGGGAGATGTGCCTGATACTCATGACCACCGTCTACAAAAAAATGTACCAGGTACAAACAACATGCCTTGCACCTGGTACACTCTAAATAACTAAACTACAACTCCAGTCTCTCCCGAAGTTCCTTCACATAATTCCTGCTCACAGGGATTTTCTCCATCGCCCCGTGAACCTTCAGCTGATAGACTCCATTCCCCCACGGAATGAGTTCTTCGACAAAAGGCAGCTGGACTAAATAGCTTTTGTGAACACGGAAGAACGGGTAAGTGACGAGCTTTGCCTCGAGTTCCTTGATTGGAAGCCGGCATGTATACCTCTTCTTTTCGGTGCAGATATATGTTTCCCGCTCTTCGCGAAAGATATAGAGGATGTCGTCCGGTTTGATGAAGATGATTTTGTCTTCGTCCTGTACGGCGAGCTTCCCTTTTGTTTTCGCTTCTTTTTCTTCCAGGGCTTCTTCAGCGACTATCTTTTTCAGCCTTTCCATTGTCCGCGCCAGCTGCTCCTCATCGAACGGTTTAAGGAGATAGTCGACCGCTTCGACTCGGAATGCTTTCAAGGCATAGTCCGGATAGGCAGTGGCAAAGACGATTTCGGGTTTTTGCTTCATTTTCTGCATCGCCTCTGCGAGATCTACTCCACTCATGCCTGGCATTTCAATATCGAGAAATAAGACTTGCGGATCGCGGGTCAATAACAGCTCCATCGCTTTTTCGGCTGAGCTTGCTTCCCCTACGATCTCTACCCACTCATACGCCCTTAAAAGATGTTTCATCTCTTCACGGCTGTACGGTTCGTCATCAACGATCGCGACCTTCATCTGCTGTATTCCCTCCTTTCATCGAGAACTGAACTGTGGTCCCTTCCCCTTTTTCTGAGTGAATGACCAGTCGGGAATCTTCACCGACCATCATTTCCAACCGTTTATTGACGTTGTAGAGGGCAAGCCCGGTACCAGTCGAGGATTCCACCGGCTCCATCAGCAGTGTTTCAAGGCGGGATGGTTCCATCCCATCCCCATTATCTTCCACTTTCACCTTTACAAGTCCGTCCTCGGAAGTGATTGATATTTTTAAAATAAAGCCTTCTGCCTGATTCTTCATTCCATGCTTGATCGCATTTTCAACAAGCGGTTGAAGCGTGATTGATGGAACGACAGCTTGCAGGGCTTCTTCATCCAGCTCGTATATGACCTGCAGGCGGTCATAGAACCTCGCTTCTTCAATTGAGAGATACGCCTTTACATGCTGGCATTCTTCTCTCAAGGTAGAAGTCGATCTCGTGCTGCCGCTCAGGTTCTGTCTGATGAACTGGGACAGTGAAATAAGCAGAGTCCGCGCTTTATCAGGATTGATGCGCGTCAGTGAAACGATGACATTGATTGCGTTGAACAAAAAGTGGGGACTGATCTGTGCCTGAAGCGCTTTGACCTCGGATTCCTTCGCCAATTCTTTATGAGTATCGATTTCCGCCAGTTCCAGCTGATTGCTGAGCAGCGTGGCGATTCCTTTTGTCAGCTCCATCATGATCGGTGAGATGACTTTTTCCGAGTGGAAATAGAATTTCAATGTACCGACGATTTCATCCCCTTTTAAAAGAGGAGCCATGACGGCGGCGCCAAGAGGGCAGTCATCCCGGTCACAATGGATTTCTTTTTTTCCAACCTTCAATAATTCTCCCGTTTCAATCACCCGTTTTGTTGCTTCTGTTTGGATCGGTTTATCTTTTTGGTGGTGATCTGAAGCGACACCGACGTGAGCAAGGATATGTGTCCTGTTTGTGATGGACACGGCGATCGCGTCAACTTCCTTCATCAGGATCTGGCAAGTGGCATAGGCAGAGGATGAATTCAGGCCTTTGCGCATGTATTTAACCGTTCTATCTGCTAGTCGGAGTGCTTTCTGGGACTGCACCGCTCCCATTCGCTCTTCCTCGTAAAAAACACTTTTAATAATCAGAAGGAAAATTCCGGTACCGATCCCATTTGCGATGATCATCGGCCAGCCGATATCAGACACCAGCTCGTATGCCGCAGGATAAGGTTTTGCAAAGAGAAGGATGATGGCCATCTGCATTGCTTCAGCCAAAAATCCAACAAAAAACGCTTTTTGAGGAGACACCAGCCGGTTCTTTTTCTCACGTTTCCCGACGTAACCCGCAAGAAGCCCGGCGATGATGGTGGAAACGCCGCAGGCGAAAGCCGTGAATCCCCCAAGAAAATAACGGTGCACACCCGCTACCAAACCGGCACCGAGTCCGATCCACGGGCCGCCCAATAAGCCAGCTGCCACAATTCCAATCACCCTGGAGTTGGCAATCGCTTCATTCTCCTGCAGCGTCAAATGCCACTTGGCATACTCGTCAACGTCTGCATTTACAACCAACCCTGTATAGGAACCAATGATTCCAAAGAATCCAAACAACAAGATGATCAGCAGCGTCTGGGATTTCTTAACGTTGCTCCGCTGTTCAATCAGCTTCCGGAAAAAACCGAGCCTCGTCATGATAAAAGCAATCGTCACGATGATTCCAAGCCGTTCAATCATGGCGGCTATCAGCATAAGGTGCACCCCCTTTTTATCTCATTATACTTTTGCACATAAAAAAAGAAAGACCCATCAAACGGTTGTTTAATAGAATCTTTCCCTAAATGATATGGTTTATCAACATGGTGTATCGTCTTTTTCCGTGGCCATCGCATTGATTTCCCCGCCGACCATGATGATGATTCCCGTCAGGTAGAACCAGATCATCAATACGATGATCCCTCCTATACTTCCGTAAGTCGCAGAATAATTACCGAAGCTGCTGACGTAAAAGGAGAATGCCAGCGAAACGAGCACCCACCCGACTGTAGCGAAAATCGCCCCCGGGATGGCACTCAAGCATCTGATTCTCTTACTTGGCGCAAAGTAATACAACCCGACGAACACAATGAACAGAATCAGCGGTGAAATCGCCCAGCGGATTCCATTCCAAATCGTCAGGAATTGCTCTGAAAAACCGAATTGAGAGAATAAGAAAAGTCCGATTTGCTTTCCGAAAACCGGCAGCAGCAGTGCTACCACAAATACGATGATCATACCGAGAGTGAGCACGATCGACATCAAACGAGTGACGATGAACGATCTTGTTTCTTCTACGTCATACGCACGGTTTAAACTTTTCACGATTGCATTCATGCCGTTTGACGCCGACCAGATTGTCGCGATAATGGAAACAGAGAGCAGCCCGGTATTCCGATTGTTCATGACTTCACCCAGATTTTCTTCAATCATCTTCATCGTTTCGCCTGGTGCAAAATCCCTGATCACTCCTAATATATCTGCCTGCTCCACAGGTAAATACGGGAGCAGTGTGAAGACAAAAATCAGCAGTGGAAACAGTGATAATAAAAAGTAATAGGCAATCTGTGCCGCCAGTCCGGTGATATCATTGGCGCTTATTTGCTTAAATAGATTTTTCGAATCCTTTTTCCAACCTTTGCGGGTCCTTCCCTCTGACATCAACTCACCTCTTTAAGTAATCCTAATTGTGCAGCTCGTTCCGCATTTTTAGTATCCTTTGAAAGATGAAGCAACAGGCTGGCTGTTTTCTTCACCTGAGTTCAATTCGTTCGAAGGATGGTCAGAAAACGTCTCTTTGTAAGCCTCCGAGGAATCCTCAAACGTTTCTTTCGTCTCCTCGATCATCTCTTTCACTTGAGGAGTCATCCCTTTGATTTCGTTCACCTTTTCTGAAATGAATTGAATATCCTTGCTGACTTGATCGGCAGTCGTTCTCAGCTTTTCATAGACATCTTTAGACGTGTCTGCCAGCATCTTTGGATTCTTTGAATAGTTCGAAATCGTTGTTCCGCTGTTTTTCAGCGTCGTGCCCATTTCCTGGCGGGTTGTCTTGTCCAAAAGCGACAGAAGCCCTCCGGCAACGGCACCCAGCATGACCCCTTTTAAAAATTTGCTATTTCCCATCTCATTACCCTCCTACAATCCATTTTCATTCATAAACGGCTGCTGCCGCATTTACGGGCAGCCGGTCTTCACCTATTATATTGTTTCTCTAAGTATGGTCAGAGTTCCTTCATTCAGCGATTTTCCGGTTTAGTTTCCCCTAACCTTCCTTGCTTAACTACTAATTCCCCAATTCCTAATAGTGTAAAACATTCAGTGGAAAAAATCCTTCTTTCAGCACTCTCATCCATGGGCTTGTTGACAAGGGGGGCGAATCATGGAAAGATTAATACTAATAATATGTGCGAAAGAAAGGACGAACATTAATGGATTTAACACAAAACACAACCGAAAACATCGAATTCATGATCACCGCCATCAAGGAAAAACTGAACGTAGTAAACGTCGGCGCCATCAAGCCTGAACACTTCAACGAAGACATGTACGAAGACCTCCACGACCTCTATCTTATGGTCGAAAAGAAAGACCGCTTCAGCCCAAGCGAAATGACAGCCATCATCGAAGAACTTGGTGCACTCCGTAAATAAATCATGCCACTTTTGAAGGCCCGTCCCAGACCGCGTTAACGCAGTGACGCAGCGAGGGACGGGCCATCATGCTGGTCCTTCATGATGGTCGGGTCTTTCATTCGGGGATGATGTGCGCTTTAATGGGACGCTTTAATTAGAATCATTCTTATAAGATCATAAATCGGGAAATAGGATCGTATTTTTTGTCGAATGGATCATAAATCTCTAGATAGGATCATATTTTGCCAACTAGGATCATAAATCTCGAAACAGGATCATATTTTTTGTCGAATGGATCATAAGCGCCCGCCTCACACCTAATTCCTTTCTTTACTCCCGCAAATTCAACCCTAATCCATCCAAAACAGACAAAACAGCCTGCACAGCACCCATGTTCACCCACAAAAACTACACCTAAGACCACAAAAAGGGGCATTCCGACGAGGAATGCCCCTTTCCCTATATTCCATCCACTATTTTGAAAGCAGCGCCAGTGATTCACGATTAAACGCCGGCAGGTCGTCCGGTGTTCTGCTTGTCACAAGCTGGTTTCCGCAAACGACGACTTCCTTATCTTCATAAACCGCGCCGGCATATTCCATGTCCACTTTAATGGACGTGAAGCCTGTCGCGTGTCTGCCCTCCAGCGCCTTCGCCGTAATCAGGAGCTGCGGTCCGTGGCAGATCGCAAAGACAGGTTTCTTTTCATCCATAAAGTGTTTCGTGAACTTCACGAAACGGTCATCCGCACGCAGCTGGTCCGGTGAGAATCCTCCAGGCAGCAAGAGTGCGTCGAAGTCTTCAGGATTGACATCATCAATGCTCTCATCGATCGATACCGTTGCGTCTCCCTGCTTTCCTTTCACGGATTTGCCTTTTTCCTTTTCAATCGTGATGACTTCGTGACCTGCTTCTTTCAGTGCTTTTTCCGGATCGGTAAACTCTACATCTTCAAACATATCTGTAAGTAAGCATGCAACTTTAGCCATAAATTGAATACACTCCTAATTGTTAGTTTAATGATTTGCTCACATAGTAAATGTACCCTTTATTCAAAAAATAAAACGCTGTTAAGAGTGTTCATCCATCGAAAATTGGGAGAATATTGTATTTCGCTGGACCTTATAGACTTCCTCCCCGGCAATATCATTGATGATCGCGATATTACGGTCAACGGCCAATCCAAGGTTTGTTGCCCCTGCACCGTGGGAATGTTCAAGATTCGTCAGCGTATAAAAATGATGACCGCGCTCCTCCTCATCGTTAAACACCAGCTTATAATCCCGTGTTACCTTGAACCTTTTCTCATCCTCCCACACAATCTTGTCCCCGAAAGCCTCATGGAACCACGAAGGGATATTCGGCACATACCCCGTTGCCAGGATGACCTTCCCGGACAAATACGAAAACTCTTTATCCTCCTGCCATTGGTGGCAGCTCAGTACATATTGGTTCTCTTCCTGACGTATCTTATTGACTTCTGTCAGAGGCTGAATCACAATGTCAGGAGCATTCTCACTGACAGAATGGTTGTAGAGGATGTTATAAATATTATTCAACGTATCCATATCGATCCCGTTCCTGAGCTGATCGAGCGTCTTCAATGCATTCAGCCTCTTATCAAATGACAGTCCGTGAAAATAATCCACATAATCCGGAGCGAAGAACTCCTGTCCGAGCTTCGAGGATTCAAGTTGGAGGATCCCCTCCGATCTCGTCAGCCATGTCAGCTTGTACGGATGATCCCTCTGCTCTTTTAACAAATCATAAAACACTTCCGCTGCACTCTGGCCGGAACCGATGATCGTGATCGATGAACTCTCCATGGTGGTATCTTTATGAAACAAATAACTGCTGGTGTGGTGGACATCTTCTGATGGAAGCCCATCCATGCCGTCCAGTATTAGCGGTTTACTCCCGGTACCCATCACCACATGCTTCGCATGATACACCTCCCGCTCATCCGTCAGCCGGTTATCAACCTCGACTTCAAAGTGATCGCCTGTATCTTTCACCCCAATGACTTCACTATGAAATTGGCAATGCGGAAGCTGCTTCACGACCCAGCGTGCATAATCATTGTACTCCTGCCTCGGCATTTCAAATTTATGAAAAAAGAAAAACTTATACAGCCGGTTATGGGTATGTAAATAATTCAAATAGCTGTATTTGCTCTGCGGATTCGCAAAGGTGACCAGGTCAGCGATGAACGGCACCTGAAGATCGGTCAAATCGATCAGCATCCCGGGATGCCATTGAAATTCAGGTGTCTTGTCAAAAAACTTCACCTTCAACTCCGTCCTCTCCTCGATCAACGCAGCCAGGCTCAGATTATACGGCCCGATCCCAATCCCGATACAGTCAAACATCTCATCTCTTTCCAAACGTATTACCTCCATTTCCTCGACATCTTCCGCTTATTTTTACCTAAGTAAGAAAAAACTATTTTAAAAAGACTGCCCCTCTGGCAAGCCAGTCCTGTGCCATTCTTATTTTTTCTTAAAGCAAAGGGCATACCACCCGCCTTCTTTTACAATCGGTTCGATGGATACAACCTTGAACCCGGTCTTTTTGGCAAGTGTCTCCATCTCTTTCTGGGAGGGTATCGGATGTAAATTTTGAAAGGTCATGAAGAAGCTGTTGAAGGCACTGGAGAACTGCTTGCCGTGCTTTGATTTCTGCATCGGCGTCAGGACGAAGAACATTCCTTTCTTACCCAGCCAGTCCGAGGCTTTTTCGAAAAACTGAAGCCGTTCCGACGGATCGATATAGTGGAATAGATTGTTCGCCATGATCAGGTCGAAGGCTTGGTCGGGCTCGTAATCATGTAAATCACAGCAGTGGATGTCGATATTATCATAGTTTTGAAGTTGTTCCTCTGCTTCCCTTGCCACCCCTTCATGGATTTCGATGCCGACCATCTTTTTCTTCGGATAGCGGTCCGCCAGCCTCCTGATATAGCCTCCTTCCCCGCATCCAAGATCCAGCACGGAATTCACCTTAAACTTCTTCATCACTTTTTGAAGTTTCGGGAATGCAAAGCGCTCCAATAGAATCGATGTCTTCGCAACGGTCGAGCCGTGCAGGTCAGAGTTGAAATGCTGTCTCGTCTGGTTTCTGAGAAGGCTCGGATAGGATAACAGAGCAGGGATATGGAGCTCCATCATTTCCTTCAGCAATACGCCCGAGGAGAATGTTTCTTTTTTAGAAGAAGGCAGCTTCCAGCCGTTCTTCACTCTCACGCGGTCCTTTGAAGCACGTTTCAGGTGCTTCAGCGTGATCCCGACTTCCACCCATTGCTCCAGCAGGTCCATTTCAATATTCTTTGCCAGAGCCACTTCCTGTATCGAAGCCGGCTTCCTGAAGCTTTGGAACAGCTCCAATTCGTAACCAACATAGGCGTGCCAGCTATATAAAAACGGGACATTCTTCTTCATCCAGGTCCTTGCCCGCCAAACCTTCGCCAATTCTGCAATCATTGTAATGCCTCCGTTTCTTTCCAAGGATAGTCTTGGGTTTCTGTGAATGTTGTGTTGCCCTTCTCTTCTCCGCTGATCCTGACTTCCCGTATCGGGAGGATGCCCCCTTGGATCATGCGGTCATACAAGGTTTCCCTCCATAGTCCGAGTCCCGATATATTCAGCATTTGTTTGTAGTGGGAGACGTTGTCCTTTTCCATTCTCTGCAGGCTCTTCTTTCGCAGCCAGCCGATCGGCCTGTACGGATACGAGTAAACAAGCGCCGATAAATGGCTCAGATGCATCTGATGGGATACCCGTTTTCTCCGCACCTTCGGATACCATTCTAGATTGGAAGACCTGAGTTTCTCCTCCTTATACATATCGCATAGCAATTCACCAAGAATATCGCCATCCTGAATCGCCATATTCATCCCTTCTCCTGCCATCGGGTGAACGGTATGAGCCGCGTCCCCGATGATTGCCAGGTGATCTTTCACATAGGTGTCGCTGTGATACTTTAGGGGGACCATCAGCTGAATCTGTTTCCAGTCCTTTATTTGATTGACGTACCCGTCAAGTTCAGGACACATTTTTATATAAAGTTTATGAAACTCCGAGATCGGTTTTTTTCTAAGGGATTTATATTCTCCCGCCGGAATCAGATAAACAGAGCGCACCTCGTTGTCAGGCAGCGGAAACAATCCCAGGAAAGACTGGTAGGTTGAGATGATTTTCCCTTTCACCATCTTTTCCGGCCTTGGGAACGTGACGGTCAGGAAGTGATGATTATACTTTTTTTCGTTTACCGATACGCCCATATGGTCCCGGGTAACCGAGCTCCTGCCTTCCGCTCCGATAATAAAGTCACACTCCATCTGAAATGACTCTTTCTTCTTCCGGTTCTCGAGCGTGACTGTATGATCCTGTATTTCTTTGCACACGGTTTGAGGATGATAATGAAAATAAGGGTATTCCTTCGCCTTATTCAATAGAATTCCTTTGAGGGTTTCGTGATGGATCATCAATGAAAACGGATAGTCACTCGGAAGAATCGAGTAGCTCATCGAAGAATGCTCCGGATCAGCCTTTAAGTTCTTCAGTTCAGTCAACTCCAGATCCGAAATCTTATGTCCATTTTCAAAAACCGATTCGATCACATCAAGGGAATCGAGTATTTCGAGACTCTTTGGCTGAAGCAGTTCTCCTTTATAGATGGGACTCGGGCCCGGGAGCCTTTCTGCCACGGTCACATCGATCCCGCATTGTGCAAGCTTCAAGCCAAGCGTCAGTCCTCCTATTCCTCCCCCGCTGATAAACACGCTTGTCCGCATATCGTTTCACCTCTTTCCTTACATTTATCCTTAATGTGGAATGTTGAAACTTGCCGATGTGCTGAGAGAAAGCCCCCTTTTTAGACATACCTGCTAAAATTGTAGAATCGTCTATTTCCCGGAAAATAAACAGTCCTACCAAATAAAACGCGATATTTGTCACCATTTTCCCGGCAGCAATCGTCATTTCCATTAGGAAATGTGTCGTTTGATACTGACGTTACTTTACACAAAAAAAGCTCCAAAACGGATAACATAATCCGTTTTGAAGCTTCAGCAACCTTATTCAGCTTTCCCTGCAATGGGAAGCAGGATATTGACAGTCGTTCCTTCGTTCACGTTGCTTTGGATGGAGATCGAACCGTTATGTTCCTTAATAATTTTATGGCAGATCATCAATCCCAATCCTGTACCTTTTTCCTTCGTACTGTAAAAAGGTTCGCCAAGATGCTTCATTCGCTCAGGCGGGATTCCGGCTCCGTTATCCTGGATGGATATTTTTGCGTAATCGTTTTCCCTTTCAAGCTGAACGCTCAGAAGGCCGCCATTCGGCAGTGCTTCGAGTGCATTTTTCATGACATTGAGCACAACCTGTTTGATTTGATGGGGGTCGCAATGAATTTCCGCTTCTTCAACAGAGAAGCGTACATCCACTCCCTGCTTCAGGCATTCCATCTTGATGAATTCGACTGAGCTGGTCAGGAGGCTTGTAAGGGACGTAAATGAAAATTGGACGGCACGGGGCTTTGCGAGTGCCAGGAATTCATTTGTGATAATTTCGATGCGGTCGAGTTCGCCTTGAATGACCTTCAAATGGAAATCATCGTCTGCACTTTCCTTCATCAGCTGCAGGAATCCTTTAATCGTCGTCAAAGGGTTGCGGATTTCATGTGCGACGCCGGCAGCCAGTTGGCCGATCATGGCGAGCTGCTCAGATTTTTTCAACAGATCTTCGTTTCGTTTCTTTTCTGATAGATCGCGAATGATCGCAGAGATTCCAATCAACTTGCCGGTCTCATTCAAAATGGGGTTGAGGTTAAATACAATTTCAATCGGTGAACCGTCTCTTCGGTATCGAACGGTTTCAAAATCTTTTATCCTCTTCCCTGCTTTAACTGCTTTTAAATTTTGTTTGAATTGTGACACCTGGTCTTCCCGGTGCAGGATCGTGATTTCTTTTCCGATAATTTCAGTTTCCTTCCAGCCGAACATCGACTCAAAATGCTGATTGACCTTTAGAATATTTCCGGTGGGATCAAGGAGGGCAATTCCATCTCCTGCATGTTCGAAATAGGCTTCAAGAAGCTCTTTCGCTTCTATTAATTCCTCTTCCATTTTGATCCGGGCCGTAATATCCTGTCCGATTCCGTAAATCCCGATGACTTTGCCGCTTACACGAATCGGGATATTCGTCACACTGATATGGGTTCTGCCGCCTTCTCTGTTCACGTAGGTCGTCATGTATCTGGAGGCTTCCCCCTGAAGGGCAGCTTCAAAATAATCAGATGCCTCTTTTGCCTTGTCGTCAGTGATGAATTCACTGTAATGCCTGCCGATCATATCGGATGATCGGAACGTCCATTGAGCCGCTGCTGCCGGGTTCACTTCCTGGATGATACCTTCCGTATCGACCATATAAATATTATCGGGACTGTATTGCACAATTGATTGATACTTGTAAGTTAGTGTCTTTTGAAGCCTCAACGTATTTTCAAGCTCTACTTTTAAAGAAATCAGCTCGTTTTCGTATTTCTTTTTATCTGTGATATCGTGAAGGATGATGCCTACATGATCAACAGTTCCCTGTGGATTGTAGTCCGCCGGTGAAATCGTGATATGACAGGTGCATTGATGATTGCCATCCGTCGTGAAGGTGAGTTCCTCACTCTGTGTATTCTCTCCTTTCATCCCCTGCAGCACAAGATTCACAAAGTCAGGGGTTTTGAAGGCATGCTGCCGGCAGAGCGATTCTCCAATGGCATCATCGGTCAGCTTGAAGAGGCTTTTGAATGACTCATTCATTTCGGTCAGGACGCCATTTTTATCGATTACACATACACTTGTAGGCGTATTCTGTATCAGCGTTTGATATATTTCTGATATGGAGTTCTGTTTGTATCCTTCGTTCTTCACGTTCTTTTTCTCTTCAGCAGGAACGATCATTAATAAATCAATGCCATGTTCCACCGTTCTGCGCTTAAGAGTATATGAGCGGTCGGCATGCACAAAGTGGCTTCCATCTGTATCTAACAATCTTTTAATATTGAAGCAGTCCATATGGGAGAGCTCTTCCCATTCCGGATTGGCTTCTTCGATCATACGTATATCAGTATTCCATAACGCAGCGGGGACAGGAATTGAATGAATGCTTATCGCATTCACAGGTCTAATATCAGCCATAGTACCTTCCTTCTCGTAACTTGATTTACTATCATTTTACCCTACCTTTATGATCATATAAATGCCTGTCTTTATACTAATTTAGCAATCGTCACCATGAACCAAGAGGATTAATTTAAAAGCAGACTTTAAACCCTAACTGAGCAAATAAACAAACCTGAGCCGATGCAGCCCAGGTCCCCCCTTACACATGTGTTGTTTTCATAGATTCATAGTTTACAGCAAGCTCCGCTCCGACACGCGCATTGTTCTTCACGAGGGCGATGTTGGCTTCAAGGCTTTTTCCGCCAGTGAGCTCCTTCACTTTCCCCAGTAAAAATGGAGTAGCTTCCTTGCCGGTTATGTTTCTTTCCTCCGCCTCCTGAAGTGCCGATTCTATGATGCTGTTCATCTCGTTTTCTTCCAATGCATCCTTTACCGGAATCGGATTCGCTACTACCACGCCTCCGCTCATCCCCAACTCCCACTTTGTTCTTAACAAAGAAGCAATCTCTTCACATGAATCCATTTGATAGTTTACATTGTAAGGACTTTCTCTTGTATAAAAAGCAGGCAGAGATTCCGTTTGATATCCCAGTACGGGAACTCCCTTTGTCTCAAGGTATTCAAGTGTGAGGCCTATGTCCAGGATTGATTTTGCTCCTGCGCAGACGACTGCGACATTCGTCCGGGCAAGCTCTTCAAGATCTGCCGAAATATCCATCGTTTCCTCTGCCCCACGGTGGACCCCGCCGATGCCGCCTGTCACAAACACGGCAATATCGGAAAGCTCCGCGAGAATCATAGTTGCCGCCACCGTTGTCGCCCCGTCTTTCCCTGCAGACAGGATGTAAGGAATGTCACGGCGGCTTGCTTTAATCACTTCCGAGGCCTGTCCCAGGTATTCCAGTTCTTCATGTGATAAACCGATTTTTATTTTCCCATTTAAAATGGCAATCGTTGCAGGCACCGCTCCCCCGGCACGGATAATATCTTCCACTTCCCGGGCCGTATGTACATTTTGGGGGTAAGGCATACCGTGTGAAATGATCGTCGACTCCAGCGCAACAATCGCTTTTCCGCTCTTTTTCCCCTGTACCACTTCTTCTGAGTATTCAACATAAGGTTTGATATTCATTGTTTTCCTCCCCTGTTTTACTGGAAATTCAAAAATACGGATACTTCATTTATGAAAACTGAAAAGGCTAGTGAAAAGAGCCTAATAATACAGACTATAATGATTCTGAAGCTTTCCTTTTGTAAGTGAGGGGCTGACTGTATGGGCGGATTGCAGCGTCAATGACGAACAGGTGACACCGATCCTGCAGGCCCCGTCAGTATCAGAACCTTTGATATACCCATAGATGATCCCTGCAACCAGGGCATCCCCCGCTCCGGTGACATCAACGACCTTCACTTTAGGAGGGAGGATGGCACTGGCTTCTTTGTATACCGTGTAATAAATCAGTCCCTGATCCCCTCTCGTAATGACGACTCTTTCCGCCCCTTTTTGGGTAATCATCTTTGCCGCCTTAAAAAAGTCCCCCTCAGATTCAATCGTCATGTCCAGGTACGCCTCTGCTTCTCCTTTGTTACAAATGAACCAGGTGACTCCTTCCAATGATGGCGGCAGCTTCTTTACTTTGGGGGCAGACACCGGGACAATCGTCAACGGGACCCCCTCTATCTGACATCTTCGGATAATATACTGTAAAACCTCTGCCGGGAAATTGGTATCAAGCATCACCATTTCAGAGGAAGCAATTGCGCCCCACTTCTTTTCAATGAACCCGATGTCAACGCTTTCATAAAGGTCCATGTCAGCAAGCGCAAACATCATTTCTCCCTGCTTGTCCAAAATGACGGAATAGGTCCCGGTCGATTCTTTATGTAAACTAATGGACGAGGACACATCCACATGGTTCTTCGTTTGATTCAATAGCCAGCTGCCCTCGGTATCATCCCCCACCACGGTCAAAAGACAGGACTGAAGGCCGAGGCGCCCCAGATTCTCTGCAATATTGCGGGCCACTCCGCCGCTTGCCTGACTGGATTGAGCTGGATTGGATGTCTCCGGGAGCAATTCATCATGAAGCTGAAGCTTTCGGTCAATGTTCGCACCGCCTATGCAAGTGACACCCTTTTTTCCCGGAAGTACATAAGCCCTTCCAAGAATCCGGCCTTCCTTTATCAGATTCGAAATGTACCCCGCAACCGCTGACCGTGATAACCCGCTTTTTTCAGACAGCTCCTGCTGACTCATAAACGGATTTCCTTCAATCAAAGTCAACAAAAGCTTTTCTTTCTCATTCAACGTCTCCCACCCCCATGTAAAAAAATAACTTTTGTTAATATTCTAAACTTTTGTTTTATTTTGGACAAGAAAAATAGCCTGCTGGTTTACCCAGCCAGGCTATCTTTTCAGATTAACTGATTCTTTTGTCTTTCTTCGCTTTACCAATATCCTTTAAGTAATACTGATCAGAGGTGAAAAATTCATTCGTCAACCGCTTCACTTCTTTACTTAAGAGCAGGACTGCAATAATATTGGGAATCAAAATGGCGGCCAGAGCCAGGTCAAGGAACTGCCAGATTGTTTTGGCCGCACCCACTGCACCAAGGACAATCGCCACTACGTATACAATCTTAATGCCTTGAGCTGCTTTCCATCCAAATAAGAATTCCGCTTGCTTGGCCCCGTAAAAGACGATGACAATGATTGTCGATAGAACAAAGAAAATTAATGAAACTGTTACAAGGATGCCTCCGAAGGAGCCGAAGTATTGAGTAAATGCTTCAGTCGTCAGGGCAGAAGGATCATCCAATGCATCTTCTGCCGTCCATACACCTGATGATAAAACCACGAACGCCGTTGCAGTACACACAATCAGCGTATCAATCACGATTCCGACGATCGCCCATAAACCTTGTCTTACCGGGTGATCTGTCTTGGCGGCAGCGTGGGCAATCGGTGCTGTCCCAAGCCCCGCTTCGTTTGAATACAACCCGCGTGCAAAGCCCCAGCGGATCGTTTCGGCAATCGCCGCTCCGGCAAATCCACCCATCGCCGACATCGGCTGGAATGCGTTACCTAAAATCAGGCTGAAGAACTCCGGAATCGCATCGAGGTTCATAAACATGATCACAAGCGCTGCACCTACATAGATCAGAGCCATGAACGGGACAAATATCTCTGTCACCTTCCCGATCCGTTTAATCCCGCCGAATACAATGAGTACAACGAGAAAAGCCATGATCAAGCCTGTAACCAGACCGCTTACATTAAAGGATTCCTCCACAGTTGCTGCAACCGAGTTGCCCTGGACCATTACACTTGGAATCAACTCGATCATGAGGGCAAAGGCAAACCAGACACCAAGCCATTTCATATTCAGGCCATTTCGCATGTAATACATCGGACCGCCAACGAATTCACCCTTTTCATTCTTCTCCCGATAACGTACCGCCAGTACACTCTCAGAGAACTTAAGGGCCATTCCTATAAGCGCGATGAACCACATCCAAAAGACCGCACCCGGTCCCCCGAACATGATAGCTGCCGGGACCCCGACAATATTCGCTGCCCCGATCGTAGAAGATAGAGCAGACGTTAACGCCTGCAGCGGCGTGACCGTTCCTTCCCCTTTTGGCTTCTTCTTACTGAACACACTTCCGATTGTCTGCTTGAATATGTACAGAGGGTAACGGAACTGTATGAACTTCAGCAGAAACGTCAAATACAAACCTGTCCCTGCCAATACGATGATTAAAGGCGGACCCCATAACCAAGCCGATATTTTCCCTATGATGTCAAAAAAATTCTCCAATCGAACTCCTCCTCAAATGGCATAGATTCAATGTCTAAACTCCAGGTCATTTCAGTCAAAATATATGTATGTACGGGGACTAACTTATGTAAGCAGGTTGCTCCACCATGCTTAGATTCTAAAAATTCAGACACTGATTCTATTATTCTTTTCGTTCTTTTCCCTGAAATTGGGTGGGTGAAACATCTCAGCTGGGTTTTTGGGAAGTGTCGGGGAGTTTCAAGAGGTAAAATGGTGATTGGGTGACCTTTCCTATCGCAGGAATCGGACAAGAAGCTATGGTTTACGGACAAAAAATCGAGTTTGCGAACAATTTCGCATAAATGCCGACATTAATTTCAAAATGCGGACGAGAAGAGTGTGAATACCGACAATTCTTCATATTTCGACACAATCTGCATCAAGCCCGCTCTCAACATTCTCTGACTCAAGCCCCCTCCCCATAAAAAAGACCCGAAACCACTCTACAAGCAGTTCCGGGTCCTAAACCATTCACTATTCACTTCTACTCCGTCACCCGCGGCAAAATCAACACTTCCACTCTCCGGTTCAATGCCCGTCCGTCAGCAGTGGCATTATCCCCGACAGGTTCAAATTCTCCAAAACCCTTCGCGCTGAACCATTGAGGGTTCAGATCCTTATTTTCGAGAATAAGTTTCATGAAGTTCACGGCGCGCATAACACTAAGCTCCCAATTTGAATCAAACTCCGCGTTACGAATCGGGACGTTATCGGTATGTCCCGAAATGATGATGTTCCTCGGCGGGTTCATCTCCAATAACTCAGACAGTTCCCGTGCCACATTCAGGTCATTGCTGTGCACATCCGCAGATCCCGAATCAAATAGCACATTGTCCCGAATCGTCAGCAGGAGTCCTTCATCCGTCAGCTTCGTCACAAACTGGACCTCGAGATTATTTGTCTTGATATACTCATTGACTTTCTTCTGGATCTCTTTCAGTTCTTCCTGATCCTTCAGAAACGCCTGGCGCTCGATTTCTTCTTTATCCAGGTCAACTTTTTCTTCCGTATTATTCACTGCCCCGCTAGACTTCACTTCTTCCTCACTCGGCTGCGGCGGCTCCACTGGGCTCTGGTGCTCCATGATCCCCGTCCCACCTGTAAACACTTGATTAAAGGCTTTCGACAGCTCCTTGAACTTCTGTGCATCCACCGAACTCGATGCATAGAGCACAATAAACAGTGCCAATAAAAGAGTCAGCAAATCCGCATAGGGAATGAGCCAGGATTCGTCCATGTGTTCATCATCGTGTTTCTTTTTATGCCGTCTCATTTGCTTCCCCCTCCATCAGCAGCAGCCGCTCGCTTGCCGGTAGATAAGAGGCAAGCTTCTGCTCGATGACCCTGGGGCTTTCCCCTTCTATAATGGAAAGAATGCCTTCTACCATCATCATTTTCAATTGCACTTCCCGCTTCGACTTGCGTTTCAGCTTGTTCGCAAAAGGATGCCACAATACATAACCGGTGAATATCCCCAGCAGCGTTGCGATGAAGGCTCCGGCGATGGCATGTCCCATCTCCTCGGTATTTTCCATATTGCCAAGTGCTGCGATCAATCCGATAACGGCCCCAAGCACCCCCAGTGTCGGAGCATAAGTCCCGGCCTGCGAAAAGATGGAGGCCCCTGCGCTGTGCCGATCTTCCATCGCATCAATTTCTTCATGAAGGACGTCTCGTATGTAATCTGCACTTTGTCCATCGACAGCAAGGGAAAGACCATTTTTCAGGAACTGATCATCAACTTCCTGGGATTTTGATTCCAATGCCAGAAGTCCTTCTTTACGAGCGATATCCGCAATTTCCGAGAAATATCGGATGATTTCTTTAGGATCCTGTACCGTTTGTTCTTTAAAAAGCATGCCGAATAATTTTGGTACTTTTTTTATTTCATGTGTCGGAAATGCGATGGTGACGGCTGCTGCCGTTCCAAGCAGGATAATCAAAATGGCTGCAGGATTAACCAGGGCTACAGGGCTCACGCCTTTGAAAAACATCCCCACACCAACAGCAACCAACCCTAAAATGACTCCAATTACTGACGTTTTATCCATCGTTTTGTCCACCTTACTCTTTGTAGTAGTCTACTTTTACTATCGGACAAAACATCCATTCCTTTAACTTTTTTAAAAGGCCCGTCCCACACTGCTTTAAAGCAGCGAGGGACGGGCTTTTAGCGCTTTAGTGAGATGAGGGACGGGCCTTTGCCCTTATTGCGAAAATATTTCCATATATAGTATAAAAGTTGTGCTTTCCAAACCGATATATATAGGAAAGGGGATTATATTTTACATATAAAAGGAGAGAAATAACGTGACACCTGAGCAAATGAAGATTTCCGATACGAAACGAAAGAACCTGTTATTGCTGATCACGTATTCAGTAAGTCTGCTTTCCGGTCTGATTTATTCCATCTTGAACGAATCAGGCATTATACCCATTTCGGTCTTCGCCTCACAGCTGATTCTGCTGGCGGTCTATTTTGTCATCTTACAATTGATGATGAAAAAACCTCAGCTGTATGTCTACTTCAGTATTCCGACCATTTATGTCATTATGCTGCTTTGGCTTCTGACAGATGGGGCAAACGCCAAAAATATGGTAATCTTAACGCTTATGGCAGTCCTGTCTGCCATCCATTTTCAAACCGTCATTTTCGCAATCGGCTATGTGTCCGGACTCACCATCCTGGTGCTCAACAAAGTTTTCGCACCTGCTGATGATGTACTGTTCAGCGAGCTGTTCCTTCCTGCTTTACTTACATACCTGCTGGTCGGGATCGTGCTTGGAGTCGTCATTCATTTAAACAAAAAACAATCCGCCCAAATCCAGGAGTTCCTGCAAAAAACGGAAGATGAAGGCAGGAAAAAAGATGAACAGCGTGCTCTTTTTGCAAAAGAACTGACAACCATCTCAACTAGCATCAAGCAGATCAATGATCAGATCCAAGTCCATCTCGTGTCACAAAACGAAATGAGAACGGCTGTGACTGAAATTTCTGCGGGCAGTCAGACACAAAGTGATCAGATTAACAACATCGCTTCCGTTGCAGCCATTACCATGACGAAAATGGAGGAAGTCACTCACCTTTCCAATGACCTTGCACTCCATTCAGATGATGCCAACCATCTCGCTCTCTCTGGAAACGAACGCGTCACCTATCTTCATGACAACATGACAGAGCTTAAAAACATCATCGAGGGACTGAGCAGCACCTTCAAGGAATTAACCAAGAAAATTGAAGAAACAAACACATTCATCGGAAGCATCCAGGACATCACCGATCAAACAAATCTGCTCGCATTGAACGCATCGATTGAAGCAGCGCGTGCCGGGGAAGCTGGAAGAGGCTTCTCGATCGTGGCTGATGAAATCCGTAAACTTGCGGAAATCACCAGAAACACGGCCACACTGATCAATGATAATCTCTCTTCCGTTAACGAAGTCAACTCTACAGCCTTGGAAATCATGTCCTTGAGTTCAACGAAGCTGCACGAAAACATGACGGCAACCGGAGAAGTAACAGAACACTTCTCTACACTCCGCGAAAAACTTGATGCCATCTCGAAGGAATTCCAGCGCTTATCATCAACCGCCACTTCTGTTAAAGGGCAAACCGGTGAGGTCGAACTATCAACCAAAGAGCTTGCTGCCGTGATTGAACAGTCAAGCGCAGGCCTTGAAGAAATCAGCGCGACGATCGAAACATTGAATCAGGACAATGAAACGATCGCCCGCTACATCCAGGACACCGCTGAGAGCGCCGTACGGATCGAACAAAGCATCAATAATTAACATCTAGGGGACAGTCCTTTCTCAAACGATAGGACTGTCCTGTTTAACTATGACTTGTCATCGGATTGTAGATTTTTCACTAGGCCAAATATGATAAGCTTAAGGCAGCAGAACTAAAGGAAGTGGCATTTTGAAAAAAAGACTCATCATCACGATACCGATCATGCTCGTCGTGTTCCTGGTTGCAAACTCGTATCTTGGTAAAGCCTATACAGAGGTCCCTGAAGGCACCCGTACCATGATTGTACTCGGCGGCACATTATTATCGGGAATCATTTCTTATTTCCTGTTCAAACCTGATGGGGAACAAGATAAGAAATAAACAGTCAGAACGAACCCCCGCTCTCGAATGGAGCGGGGGTTTTTTATGGTTATAATTGTAATAATTTTATAAATTTTTTGTAATTTTTGACATCTAACTTTATAATCTATTCATAGAGATATAAATTTCAGGGGGGACAAGATGAGACAAATTAGATACATAACGATGCCGGCTCAGTTTTTACTGACATGTGCGGGCTTGTTTCTTTTCAGCGGTGCGGGGGTCCTGCTTTCTTATGACAGTGAGTTGGTGATCATGATGGGGAAGTATGTTCACACCCTATCGGAGATTATCACTCAATTATTCAACCCTTCTTCCATCATCATTGAAGTCGGAGAGGCCCCGACCCCAAAGAAATATCCCATATACCCACTTTTCTTTCAGCTGTTCGGCTACTCTTTTCTTCTATTATTCCTTGCATTCCTGGCAGCCGCAGTGATTTCCACACTTCTCAGTTATTTGTTCATGTTTCTGCCAAAAAAAGCATTTAAACTGTGTGTGAAGATCATGGATCTTTTTGATTCATTGCCTGATGTTCTGATCATCGTCTTCATTCAGCTATTTATCATCTGGTTTTTTAAAAAGACGAATATCCTATTATTTGATATTTACACATTGGGCGATGAAAAAGTTTACTTAGTGCCTATCATTTGTTTAGCAATCATGCCGATTGCCTTTTTAACCAAACATTTTTTATTTCAGCTCAGGGAAGAAGAAGAAAAGCCTTATGTGGAATACTCATTTTCTAAAGGATTTTCGAAAGCTTATACGATCTGGGTCCATCTGTTCAGGAATGTATGGATCCATTTCTATTTTCATATCAAGCCCATTTTCCTTCTGATGCTGTCGAATCTCTTGATCATCGAAATCCTATTTAATATCAACGGTTTCATGAATGTCCTCCTGGACGTCTCGCAGCGAAATCCGAGTGCTTTTTTCATTGGGATGCTCATGATTTATGTTCCATTTTTTATTGTGTTCAGCCTGGGTGCCCTGCTATTGAAAAAATGGCTGCCACATGAGGAGGTGCAATCTTGATGATTCTACGCAATTTACGATTATGGATACCGATCGGTTTCCTGTTGATTCTGATTGCCGGGAGTTTCATCCTCCCTCTCACACATCCAGAACTATTTGAACAAGGTCCGCCTTATCTAAAGGATGAAAAGACGGGCAGATTGACCGCATCCCCTCCTTATACGCCATCCGAAATGGAGCCGATGGGGAGTGATAAGTTAGGGAGGAACGTCTTCTTCGTACTGATTGAAGGAGCCAAATACACACTTCTTTCAGCTATTGCAATTGCCCTGCTTCGTATGACAGGGGGATTCCTTTTTGGGCTGATTTATGCTTTCCTGCCAAAGTTGGCAAGGCAGATTTTAAAAGGATTGGGAGATACATTTAATTTCATCCCGCTTGCGATTATTGTCTTTGTCCTGTTAACACCTCTGCAGGCTGCTTTTCAAGCTGGGACTCTCTACTCGATGAAGTTCCTCATGATTCAAATAATCGTGATCTCCATTATTGTCATTCCTTCGCTGGGGATGTATATAGGGGAAGAAATGAGGCGGTTTCTAAAGAATGATTTCATCATGGTCTCCAGGCAGATCGGTGCAGGAAATCATTACATCATCCGGAAGCATCTGCGCCCCCAATTCAGCCGCCATGCCATCGTGATGTTTTCCGAGCAAATGTCACAGACACTCTATTTACTTATTCAACTCGGCATCCTGCATATATGTCTAGGCGGACTCAAAATGGTGGAATTCGGCATCATGGAACATCGCCCGGAATATTTCTCATTCATCAATGATTGGGCAGCAACCATGAGCATCAATATCTATCAAATTCATCTCTATCCGTGGCTGCTTCTTTCTCCACTGGCATTCTTTGCGATTGCGATATTCTGTGTAAATGAAATCAATTCTGTTTTAAAGGAAGTGTTCCTTGAAGGGAAGTCATTGAAAGAAACGAAGAAAAAAATGGCCAAGCCTGAACCTTCCTCTGCATCAGTTGAACACTTGTTTACTCTTACCCGAAGTGGAAGGGGGAAGCAAAATGAGACGATATAGGATGGCCGTCACATTCATGATTCTTATTGCTCTTCTCATGTCAGGCTGCCGAATCGAGTGGGCTGCCGATCCGGAGCTCAAAGCCAATCAGAATACGGGAAAAGTCGTGAAACTAGACGGGAAGGTAAACCTGAGATCAACGGAGCTGGTCATCGAAGGAACGACCAACCTCCCGAAAAATTCCGTGATTTATGCGAGTATCAAGGAATATGGCGACCTTTCGAGCAAATACGGTACCATCATCCGCTGGCAGGCTGAAGCAAGTACAGAAATCACTGCTGAAGGCACTGGAACAGTTGACAAGGAAGGAAACTATTCCATCACTCTTCCGAGAAAGGACCCATCAAAACGCTATTTATTAGAAGTCATGTTCAACCCTAAGCTCCAACCTCTGAAAATACAGGAGATTTATGGGATTAACGGCGAAAATATGGCCCTTGTGATGGGAATGATTAAAATAAACCATGAAGGAGAGATGGTGCCAGTAATCACCCGTGTTGCTCCAATCGTCAGCATAAACGACCCGTACGGAAACGATATCGCTTGGGGCTTGGAAGATACAATGTTCCAAACCAAGCCAAAACCAATTAAATAGCAGCTCTAACTACCAAAAATCCCGATCTATGATAGAACGGGATTTTTCCTGTTACAGCAGCTTTTTTTCTATTTTCTGCTCATAATTCTTAAACATCGAGCTGTTCGTCTTCACCCTTCTCTTCGACAGCATCGAATTGTATCTCACCATTTTTTCATTGAGGCTCTTCTGCAGCTCTTCTTTTTTCAAATCATCTTCACAGACGCGGATAAGGTCCTCGATCCTCATCATTTCTTTCTTGATATCCATTTCCTCTGTGGAATAGCCGGCGTTCTTCATGATTCGGTGCGCCATCCGGAGAGCAGGCGGTATCGATAAGTCATCGTCCAGATTCTGCGGTTTCCCGTAGCCCGGGAGATTGTCGAATTCCCCGTCCTCCTGAGCCTTTTTGATCCTTTGTTCAGAAATAATCATTGAAAAATCCAAGTAAACCCCTCCTGTAAGAAATGCGCCAGCTCCTTGTTCAACCTTGCTAAACACCCTTGGTCCGACCGGCGAAGCCTTGCAGCAGGCGGACTGAAGCTTTTCGAGGGGCTTGGCGCCGGAACTGGCCATTTCTCAAATTAAGTTTTACCTTCCTATAAAAGAAAGGATTCAGTGGGACTGGCTGACTATTCAAAAGACGTGTGGCTGACCACTTGTTACTACTAGTGTATACGAAAACCTGTTTTTGATCGTGATAAATTTTGACGATAAATCAACATCCGTTGACTGAGCGTTCAGTCTGCACCTATCGCCACTCTTTACCATCATACCGCCCCTACATAATTTCCCCCCTCATGGAAAAACTACGGTTATGACATCATGAAAGGAGTGTTTCATATGGCACGTGGAAAATCATTTGAAGCAAAGAAAAAAGGACATCCGGGTAATTTCCCTCAAAACAGCACTTCCGAACGACATACTGAAAAACCCCCAGGCGACGAAGAACTGATTGTCACTCAGGAGGCATTCAAAAACAGAGTCGATCACGATGAGCATCGTTTTTAAATATGAAACAAGCATCAGGAATGTTTCCTGATGCTTGTTTTTCTTTTATCAACTTTTTTAAGATCTTACTTTTTCTCTCTCATCCACAGTGGATAAATCCATGGAAGGACCAAAGAATTCAAACTTGATTTTCTCTTCAGGAAGACCGATTTCTTTTAACGTCATGATCACGGCCTTCATGAACGGTGCAGGTCCGCAGACATAGCATTCTGTGTACTGGTCAACATAAGTGGATAGAATTTCTTTGTTTAGGTAACCTGAGAAGGTACATTGAGAAACATTGTCCGGATTTTCTAAAATGTAGCATACCTCTCCGTTTTCAAGTTTATCCATCAACCCGTCAATGTCATTTCTGAATGCTTGCACGCCTTCATTTTTACTTGCATGAATGAATGCAGTTTGGCGTTTCGGATTCGTCTCAGCAATTGTTTCAAGCATACTCATCATCGGTGTGATCCCCACACCCCCGGAAATGAACGCAACCTTGCCTTCCGAATTTTCTTCATTCAAGTAGAAATCACCAGCTGGAGCACTCACTTCGATGACGTTTCCTTCCTTAACTTCATCATGCAGGAATGTCGTTACAATCCCATTTGGATCAAATTCCGCTTCTTTCTTAACAGAAATACGGAAGAATCCTTCTTTATAAGCACTTGATAAGCTGTATTGACGGATGTGTGTATTCTTTTGGCCCGGTATCGTCACACGGACTGAAATGTATTGACCAGGATTGTATGCCGGAACCTTCCCTCCATCATGAGGTTTCAGATAGAAGGATGTGATTACGTCGCTTTCTTTCACTTTCTTCGCGACAACAAATGGTTTGAAGTCACGGAATCCAGCTTCTTTTTGCTCCGCTTCCACATACATTTGCTCCTCCACATCAATGAATACACCTGCGATCACGCCGTAAGCATCCGCCCATGCCTCGATGATTTCATCCGTAGCAGCATCGCCAAGCACTTCCTTGATCGCTCCCAGTAGATGTTCCCCCACAATCGGATATTGTTCAGGCTTTATCCCTAAACTTCTATGCTTGTGAGCAATCTGCTTTACAGCAGGCAGTAACACTTCTAATCGATCGATATTTTGTGCAGCGGCATAAACCGTATTCGATAACGCTGTTTGCTGTCTTCCCTTCTTTTGGTTGGCATGGTTGAAAACGTTCAATAATTCCGGATGGTTTGAGAACATATTTTTATAAAATACAGAAGTAATTTCTGTCCCTTTCACTTCTAGAACGGGTGCAGTGGATTTCACGATATCAATTGTTTTTTGAGATAGCATTATACATTCACCTCTAAAGATATATTTTAAATACATCTTTAACTTACACCCGCCATCCCCTTAAAGCAATATTCTAAATACATCTTTAACAGATTAGACACAATTCAATCCATTATTTAGACACAAAAGCCTCGGATCAGTATAATGGGATCATGCAAAGAAAAAGGGTGAATCCATATGAAATTGACGTTATACACTGACTATTCGCTGAGAGTCCTGATTTATCTGGCATCAAAGCCCAAGACCGAACTCTCTACCATAAAAGAAATTGCAGATTCTTACCAGATATCCAAAAACCACTTGATGAAAGTTACGTATGAACTCGGTAAAATGGGGATCATCGAAACCGTCCGCGGCAGATACGGCGGCATCAAACTTGCCAAGGATCCAACCGATATCAACATCGGCAAACTCGTACGGAAAACGGAGGAAGACTTTGAGCTGGTCGAATGCTTCAGCAAAAATAACAGCTGTGTCATCACTCCGGTCTGCGGCCTTAAACACGTCCTGGCAAAAGCGCTGAACGCCTACCTTGCCGTGCTTGACGGCTTCACACTCGCAGACATCGTCACAAACCCGATGGAGTACCGCATCCTATTTCAGGAGCAGCAGAGTCCGGAATTTGATCAGTAATCTCCCATCAAACAATCGGTGCCAGGCACAATTCATCCCTTTTGTGCCTGGCACCTTTTTAATGACAAAAAGCCCTTCTCCCCAAAATGGAAAACAGGATTTTCTCATTCTTTGCTCTTACTGTACTTGTCCGCGGTCAATACGAACAGAAAGAAGCTTAACAGCAGTGTACTCCCGCAACGACTATCGTGAATGCCCCGGAGCGAGCATCGTCTATTTATGTCGGTTGAAAACACTTGCAAACCTTGATAGCACTGATACAATTGAATTGTAATAGAACATTCTGAAAAAAGGAGAATACATATTATGTCTAACTTTCAACAAAATCTTGAAAAGTACGCGAGTCTAGCCGTTCAAGTCGGTGTAAATGTACAAAAAGGCCAGACATTGGTGATCAACACGTCCATCGATGCCGCTGAATTTGTTCGTTTAGTGGTTAAAAAAGCCTACGAAGTCGGAGCGAAGCATGTTTACGTGAACTGGAACGACGACGTGGTGAACCGTACGAAATACGACCTTGCACCGGATGAAGCATTCCAGGAGTTCCCGCAATGGAAAGCACGTGAAGTGGAGGAGCTGGCCGAAGGCGGCGCTGCGTTCATGAGCATCGTATCTTCAAGCCCTGACCTTCTTAAAGGCGTGGACCCTGAGCGCATCTCCAACTTCCAAAAGGTTGCAGGTAAAGCGATGTCCAAATATCGTCAGTTCATCCAATCCGACAAGGTAAGCTGGTGTGTACTGGCTGCTCCTTCCAAAGACTGGGCTGCGAAAGTTTTCCCTGATGCTTCTGAGGACGAGCAAGTGGACTTGTTATGGGATGCAATTTTTAAAGCGGTACGTGCAGACCAGGCGGATCCTGTTCAAGCATGGAAGGATCACGATGCCACTCTGCATGAAAAAGTAGAATACCTGAACGAAAAGAACTACCAAAAACTTCACTACACTGCACCTGGCACAGACCTTACAATCGAGCTTCCTAAAGGCCACCTGTGGGTAGGAGCAGGCAGTGTCAATGAGCAGGGTGTCGAGTTCATGGCGAACATGCCGACTGAAGAAGTGTTCACAGTTCCATTGAAAACAGGTGTAAACGGGACGGTTTCAAGTACGAAGCCATTAAGCTACGGCGGTAACGTGATCGATAACTTCACACTTACATTCGAAAACGGCCGTATCGTCGATGTAAAGGCGGAAGAAGGCGAAGAAATCCTGAAACGTCTTGTCGAAACCGACGAAGGCTCTCATTACCTTGGAGAAATCGCCCTTGTTCCTCATAAATCGCCAATCTCTCAATCAAACGTCCTTTTCTACAACACGTTGTTTGACGAGAACGCATCAAACCACCTTGCCATCGGTAATGCATATGCATTCTGTATCGAAGGCGGTAAAAAAATGAGCCAGGAAGAGCTTGATCAGAATGGCCTGAACAACAGTATCACCCACGTTGATTTCATGATCGGTTCTGACAAAATGAACATCGATGGAATCAAAGAAGACGGCACAACCGAGCCTGTATTCCGCGACGGCGGCTGGGCGTTTTAATTTCATATTTAATATTTGATAAAATCCGGAAAGGACCCGTTGAGGCTCCTTTCCGGATTATTTATTTTAAATAGGGGGTTATGTATACTTTAGAGTTATTTATACACTCAAAGTGTTTTACCCTTCACCTGATATGGCCGATCGTACAATTTCGGTGTTATATACGGTGTGTCCATCTGCTTTTCTATGAGTTTCGGTTTTGTGTGTACTATTCTATGAGTTTTACCGATTAATCTATGAGTTTTACGGATTATTCTATGAGTTTTGAGGATTATTCTATGTGAAACGTACATTATTCTACGAGTTTTCACCATTATTCTCTCGTTTTTCCATTTAATTACCAAATTTGACCCAACTAAAAACGTGACATCCTCTCACTCATCACCCCCAAACTCCTTCGTCAACGCCACCGCCGCAATTGTCGCTCCTGCCGCCTGAGCGTAGCTGCCAAATGCCGTGATTTGAAGACCCAACTCTCTTTCCCCTTTTAAAATAAAGGTTTCTCCGATTGCTTCAAGTGCTGCCCCCAGTGACTGAATGGTATTTCCTGCCGTCAACAGCTTTTTAAACTTGTAATTTCCTATACTGGCTCCAGTAGCTTCCAGCTCTGCACCAATTGATTGTACACTGTCACCAATCACGTCAAGTTTTAACCCTTTGACTTCTTCCCCTGAAAATTGAAGCTCTGCTGCCTTGACGTTTGTCACATTTCCCGCTGCTTGAACCCAGGCTCCGGTTATCCTCAGTCGCTCCCCGTCAGATCCATTTGACGCTTTATCCCCTCCGGCGGCCTGCAGTGAATTCCCCACAGCTTCGAAGCCGTTGCCAATCGAAACCAGCCGAAAACCAACATGCTCTTCTTTTACCAAAATGGTCTCCCCGATTGCCGCAATGACTGTACCCAGCACCTGAATCCAAGCTCCTGTCAGGAGAATAACCTCTCCGTTCACCTCCCATCATCCTTTCCCAGCTGATACATTACTGTATTCAAAACCCTCAGAATCCGCGTCTCCGAGACCGTCTTTAAATAATTTGTAAATTCCAGTAAATCCATCTTGTCTATTTCGATTTATCGGGCTATGATATTCTAGTTCATCTATGGTTTCAAAAAGGGGGGAGAAATAGATGAGAATTCGTGATTGGGACCGCAATCTGAAGGTGAGGCTGTTTGGGGAAGCAGCGATCAACATCACGTTCTGGATGTTCTTTCCGTTTCTGACGATTTATTTTACAGAAGCATTCGGGAAACAGACGGCAGGATTATTATTGGTTCTTTCTCAAGTGTTTGCCGTAGCTGCCAACTTGATGGGCGGTTATTGCGCAGACCGATTCGGACGGAAGACGATGATGGTCATTTCCGCCTTCGGACAGGGGTTTGCCTTTTTAATATTCGGCCTGGCAAGTTCGCCATGGCTTGATTCTGCACTTATAGGGTTCATCTGTTTCAGTTTAGTAGGGGTATTCGGCTCATTTTACTGGCCAGCAAGTCAGGCGATGGTCGCGGATGTGGTGGATGAGAAGGACAGAAGCCACGTGTTTGCGGTTTTCTACACCTCCATCAATATCGCCGTCGTCGTCGGGCCGATCTTAGGAGGTATTTTCTACGTACATTACAGGTTCCAGCTCCTGGTGGCTGCGGCCATCATTTGTATGGGACTCGCTTTTCTTTTATATAAAATGATTCGGGAAACCGCACCGGCCGATCACAGCAAGCTGCTTGTGACGGAAGGCAAAAAGAAAGCCTGGCATAGTGTATTGACTGAACAGTTCAAAGACTACAGTGTTATTTTCAAGGATAAGACGTTCTTATTATTCATTCTTGCAGGAATTCTTGTCGGACAGACATTTATGCAGCTCGACCTGCTGATTCCTGTGTATATAAAGGATGTAATGAATCAGGCTACTCTGTTTAGTATCGGTGACTGGTCATTGACGCTGGTGAGCGAGCAGATCTTCGGGCTGATCCTTTCGGAAAACGGATTCCTGGTGGCGCTGCTGACTGTGATCATCACGCGCTGGATCACCAAGTTCCGTGAGCGGAATGTGTTCATCCTGTCATCCGTGGTTTATGCCGTGTCGATCCTGATGTTCGGGCAGTCAAGCTCCGTTTGGATCTTCATTGCAGCGATGGCGGTATTTACATTCGCCGAGCTCATGACGGCAGGGATCCAGCAGAGCTTTGTGTCAAAGCTTGCTCCTGAACATATGAGAGGACAGTACTTTGCGGCGGCAAGCCTTCGTTTTACGATTGCAAGAACGATTGCACCGCTGTCGATCACCCTCTCACTCTACGTGGGATATGACTGGACGTTCATCATCCTGGCACTGCTTGCACTCATCAGCGCAGGCATGTTCTATGTCATGTTTGAACGATTTGAAAAAGAAGAACCGGAGCTTAAGAAGGCCGTAAAAGTCAGTAGATAATAGAAAGGCTGTCGAGAAATCCTCGACAGCCTTTTCTTTGTATTCATTCGGTCTTTCCACTTTCTATTTTACACTTACAATAAGTCGTTTAATAAATCACCCAGGACTCCCTCTTCCTCTTCATCATGGTCGCCATCTGAAGAATCGAGGAGGTTATCCAATTCTACATCAGCATTCACATCCAGATTTAATTGAGCACGATCTTCCTCACTCCAGCCAGACTGCTCGGCCCACTCCTGCATTTCAGCTTCTGTCATTCCTTTGGATTCTGCCCACATCTGGAGATCTTCCGCATGCCAATCATGTTGTTCGGCCATTACTTCAAATTCCTGGCTGGACATCAATTCACCGTCTTCAAGCTGTGCATTGAGTGTATTTGTCAAGTCTGCACTCGCTTCCTCTCCACTAGAAGCAAAAGCTGCGCCCCCTGCACCAAACGCTAATCCAAATGCCAATCCTGTACTTGTGATTTTCTTCAACATGTTTCATCTCTCCTTGTTGATTTATCGTCTTACACTTTTAAATTTTCCACGTGTGAATGAAGATAAACGGCTCCACGCCCTGTTTAAAGCACCTGTAAATAACCTGATATGCAGAGCGAAAATCATTTCAAAAATCACTCAGATTTCCACTTAACAATAACGAAAAAAAATTCTGTTTGGATCATTTCTTTTTTGTTACAATTCTTTTTTTATGAATTTTCCAATGTAATATTCACCCCATAATAAAAAGGCTGTCGAGAAGTTCTCGACAGCCTTGGAATGATTCACTACGAATCATTTCTTTTCTTTACTATTTACAGTCCCAAGTCAAAACCATCCTCAGAAGACTGCATCGCATTTAGACCAAGATCGGTTGAAAGACCAAGGTTGAATTCACGACCTTCATCCTCTTCGTTTTCCCACTCTGTGTAGTTTGCATCAGCATTTACACCAAGGTTGGAAAGAAGGGAAGATTCGCGATCTTCATCAGAAGAAAGGAAGTTCAAAGCAGTGTCTGTACCAGCTGAAAGACCGGCATTTCCAACCTCTTCTTCACCATCTTCCATCGATTCAGCCCATAGTGCTGCATCAACGTTGTTCATGACCATTGCAGCAGATTCTCCATCTTCATCTTGAGTCATTGCACCAAGCATAAGATCGTTGCCTGCTTCTGCAGCAAATTTAGAAGAATCTTCATTGTTTTCTACCATTGTCATAAGGGAAGTATCGTTCATCGCTTCTACTTTTGAAGATTCGCCGTCTTCACGGTCCATTGCTCCAAGAGTGAAGCCATTCATGGATTCAGTACCGATTGCTGCATTGGAAGAATCATTTTCTTCATTGCTTTCGAACATAACCCACCCAGTATTATCAGTCATTGCATCAGCCATCACTTCACTGTCTTCATTGGCAGCTGAAGCATTTAGTCCTGAAGCAAGGTTACCGGCAGTTTTTGATGAAACATATTCGTCTTCTTCGTTGACCATCGTTTCATTCATAATTCCAGCATCCGTCATTGCACCAACTTCCGCTGACTCATCTTCACCTTCTACAGCCGCGTTCACATCCTGAGACGCTCCTGCCTCTGTTGAAGTCCAAGTAGTGTCATTTTCTTCATCCACTACTGTTTCATTCTTCACGCCAGCATCCGTCATTGCACCAACTTCTACTGACTCATCTTCACCTTCGACAGCCGCGTTCACATCTTGAGACGCCCCTGCTTCTGTTGAAGTCCAAGTAGTATCATTTTCTTCATCCACTACTGTTTCATTCTTCACGCCAGCGTCCGTCATTGCATTCACTTCCGCTGATTCGTCTTCTCCTTCGACAGCCGCGTTCATATCCTGAGACGCCCCTGCTTCTGTTGAAGTCCAAGTAGTGTCATTTTCTTCATCCACTACTGTTTCATTCTTCACGCCAGCGTCCGTCATTGCATTCATTTCCGCTGATTCGTCCTCTCCTTCAACTGCTGCGTTCACATCTTGAGACGCTCCTGCCTCTGTTGAAGTCATAGTAGTGTCATTTTCTTCATCCACTACTGTTTCGTTCATGAGTCCAGCTTCGGTATCTGCATCCACTTCTGCTGATTCGTTTTCTCCTTCAACTGCTGCGTTCACATCAGATTCAGCTTCTGCGCCACTTTTAGTTGAAACCGTGTCGTTTTCTTCATCGACTTGTGTTTCGCTCATGACATCTGCGTCCGCGTCTGCGTTGACATCAGAATTCGACTCATCGTCCGATTCTCCAAGGTTTAACCCTTCCAATAGACCATCTTCAGAATCGAGGATGTTGATATCTTCCACTAATCCGCTGTCACGATCCAGTAAAGAATCGTTACCTGCCGCAAAACTTGTTTGACCTCCGAATGCTAATGTTGCTGCTATACCACCAGTAAATGCTAATGTTCTAAATACGCTTTTTCTCATTTTAGTATTCTCTCCTTTTAAAAGTTTTTAGGTTTATATACTTTTGAAAAGAAGAGAAGCTTGAGGTGGCTGCGACGGTGGCGCATTTAACCACTGATCGTAATATAGATTTTCTTTACCATTGAAACCTGCCCGTTCAAGACTGACATTGTCGGCCTCCTGTTCACGGACAACCTGCAGACTTCCTGCAGCGGCAGTCTGTCCCATTCCATTTGTACTTATTGAATGACCATTCGCCGTATTAATTGGCGAATTGGTAAGTACTGGTTCCATCTGTTTATATGGTATTGGCGGAAGATCATTTTTTGATTCTTCTGCCTGTCCACCAACAGCCTGAGTGTTCACTTGCTTTTCTTCAGGTGAAGCTGTCTCAGTATCTTCAACTGTGATGGATTCCTCTATTCGTTTGGCTTTGTTCATTCTGGTTTCTGTACTCACTTCAGACATTCCTTCATTTTCTTTATCAGGAGCATCTGTTTTGCTTTCCTGACTTTCAGGAATCTCTTTACTATTTGGTGAATCCTGAATCTCATCTGGAACTTCAGTTTCCACATTGACGGACGGTTCATCTGAAACATCTGCCTCGATGATGCCGGTGTCAACTTCCACTTCGGGATCCTCGACATCGACTTTTACCAACGGTTCATCATCGGATAATGATTCTGTTACAGGTTTCGTCGTATCATCCACCGTTTCTGTCACTGTCTCAGCAGTATCTTCGACTGTGCCGGTTACCGTTTTGGTTGTGTGTTCAACGGTATTCGTAACAGATTTCGTCGTTTCTTTCACCCTATCCGTTACAGGAGCCGCTGAATCCCCTGTCAATCCGGAAACCGGTTCAACAGCCGTGTCTACGGTTCGGTTCACCGCATCACCTGCTTCGGAAACCGTTGTATCCACGGTCTTCGAAACAGTTCCGGTCGTTTGATCAACCGTGTCCGTCACCGAATCGATTGTTGAAGAAAGGATATTTCCCTCTCCAGGCTTGTCCTCCTCCTCGTCAGGAGCAGGTGCCTTTCGATCCTCTTCAGACTTGATGGTCATGACCTCATCTGTCACAGAATTCACTTCATCCGTAACATTCGTCAACAGTCCGCCCTCAGCCGAAGCAAAGGTAGGAACACCGAGCACCCCCAGAAAAAACAAAGCACCGATTAGTTGTTTCTGCATTGCGCCATGTCACCTCCTTTCAATTTAGAGTTTTTATTAAGTTGAGTAATCAAGTGGCGGGGAAGGTGCCTGGCTCAAAACACTTCATTTGTGCCTGGCTCAAAACACTTCATTTGTGCCTGGCTCAAAACATTTCATTTCCCCTCCATATCAACGTTTCATAAAGCTAACGCAGGAAGTTCAGATTCGGATCACTTTTTTCAAAAAAATATTTACTTTTCTTCATAAAACTTTCAGAAAAGCCTGAATCCGAAAAATTCCTTATGACCCCTTTAAACGAAAAAACTCAGATGTTACAATGTACAACCGTAAGCAATCTTAATATAAATCTCGACCCGAGTTAGTTGGAGATTCCAATCAATACTACGCAGAAAGGATGTTTTATGATGCATAGAGGAAGCAAAGGCTGGTACGTGGAAGAACTTAAAAAAGCAGGCGTACGCCGCTACGAGGAACGCAAAGTTGAATCTTACAAAAAGCACGTTCTGGCAAACCTATTAGAACGTACTAAATAATAGATTAAAAGGGACGGGCCTCCACTCCTATGACTTGGTCACAGGAATGGAGACCCGTCTTTTTTATATGAGGATATATACATACGAATTTTCTAAATTTAATAGAATAAAAAGACTATTTCAGTGAAAACATTTTCTTCTAAAAAAACCGTTGTTACGTGATTCCCCGGTATGTTAGAGTAGACAACATATTTTAAAAATTCCATACGGATTCCTTATATAAATATGGTGATATGGACCATAAGTCTCTACCCTGCATCCGTAAATTGCAGGACTATAAGGAAAGTCAGAAAACATGCTTTTACCAGTGCATGCAGACTTTCTTTATCTATTTAGAGATTGTCTGTATGCACGTTTTTATTTTGTTCATTTTCGAGAGGTCTGACATCTGATCTATAAGGATTCGTCACTCAATTCAATGGAGGTATCATGATAGATTTATTATTCGGTTTATTATCACTTGCCGGGGTTCTCTTCCTTGGCTGGCTATGGAGCAGCAACCGCTCAGCGATCAAATGGAAGACAATTGGAATTGCCATTGCCCTTGAGTTCCTTCTAGTTCTGTTCGTCTTAAAAGTTCCATTCGGTCAGAGCCTGCTGAAAAAAACGGCTCTCGGCGTTCAGAAAGTCATCGACTACAGCAACGAAGGAATCATGTTCGTATTCGGCGGATTCTTTGAAAGAGGCAGCAATATCACATTCGTGTTTGCGATCAATGTGCTCGGAGCCATCATTTTCATTTCTGCTGTTATTTCTGCGCTCTACTATTTACGCATCATCCCGCTATTCGTTAAGTATATCGGGATCGCATTGGGAAAAATTCTGGGCACGACGAAGGTGGAATCCTTCAACGCAATCGGAAATTCATTTCTCGGATTGGTCGAAGCCCCCCTTCTTGTCAAACCTTATCTGGCAAAACTGACCCGTTCGGAGCTATTCGCCGTTATGGTCGGGGGAACCGCTTCTGCAAGCGGAGCGATCTTGATCGGCTATTCCTTGATGGGAATTGACATGAAGTATCTGCTTTTATCTGTCTTCAGTGTGCCTCTCGTTTCGCTCGTGATGGCGAAAATCATGGAGCCTGAAACGGAAGAATCCAATACGAATGGGGACATTTCGTTAGGAAAGACCGGTCACACCAACGTATTCGAAGCCATTTCCGAAGGAGCGATCAGCGGAGTGCAGCTTGCGATTAATATCGGTGGGTTATTGATTGCCTTCATCGGGGTCCTTGCGCTCATAAATGGTGTCCTCGGTTTAGTTCATACAGACCTTTCCACCATTTTCGGATATGTCTTCTATCCTCTCGCCCTGCTGGTGGGGGTTCCGGTGGACGAAGCGTTCCGGGCTGCATCCATCATCGGCACCAAGCTTTCTGTCAATGAATTCGTGGCTTTTGATCAGCTGTCAGGGATGATGGACGAGCTTTCGCCGAAGACGATCGCAATCCTTTCTGTCGCGCTATGTAACTTTGCGAATCTCTCATCGATCGGCCAATTGATCGTTGGTTTAGGTTCCCTTGAACCTTCTCAGCGCCCGACTGTTTCAAAATTGAGCCTTAAAGCGATTGCGGCTGGTACACTTGCTAGCTTCATCACAGCGATAATCGTCAGTATATTTTTATAAAATTGGGTAATTTATGTTTCAATTTCCGTCTTTGGTGAATAGTAAAAGGTAGTGTACGTTTATTATTTTGGACGGAAGGTGAACGATATGAGAGAGAAAAAATCCATGAAAGACACAAAGACAAGCAAAACCACCCATGTGCTTCCGCCGGACACCAATCACCACGGTACCTTGTTCGGTGGAAAGCTGATGGCCTATATAGACGACGTCGCATCCATCGCTGCCACCCGGCATGCGCGCAAACCGGTCGTGACTGCTTCCACGGACTCCGTAGATTTTTTACAGCCGATCAAAGTAGGTGATGCCGTGACACTTGAAGCAATGGTCACCTATACCGGACGCAGCTCCATGGAAGTCGGTGTCAAAGTCACGTCAGAAGTACTGCTGACAGGTGAAACGACCGTCGCAGCGATCTCCTTTTTAACATTTGTGGCAATCGAGGACGGCAAACCAGTGGTGATTCCGGAAGTGGTACCAGAAACAGAAGAGGAAAAATGGCTGAATGAAACGGCGAAGAACCGGGCAGAACACCGGAAAGCACGTAAAAAGCACAGCCAGGAGCTGGCGGAGTTTTTCAGGAATGCCTATTAATAAAATTGAAAGAGATGCCTCAGACAGGCATCTCTTTTTTTATGGCTATAGAATAGGTTCATATCAAGTTTGATTATTTCCACTGGACAAGTTGATTGCAATACGAAGAGGTGAAGCTGTCCGATTTTGTTGGCACAACTCAACTGACTACCTATTTACAAATAAACCCCAACACCAGGACCAAACGGAATCCCCAATAATGCAAATGTAAGCAATAACACGATCCATACCGATAAGAACGCGATTGTGTACGGAAGCATTAGGGAAATGAGCGTTCCAAGTCCTGCTTTCTTGTCATATTCCCGCATAAAGGCAAGGATGACGATGATGTATGGATTCATCGGAGTGATGATGTTTGTGGACGAATCGGCAATACGATATGCCGCCTGGATAAAAGCAGGGTGGTAATCCAAATACGCAAACATCGGAATGAATATAGGCGCTTCCAATGCCCATTGGGCAGATCCGCTGAATATTAAGAGATTCAGCAAGGCTGTTAGAAACACGAATCCGATCACTCCGGCAAGACCGGTCATGTTGATCGATTCAAGGAAGCCGGCACCACTTACGGCTACCCAAGTTCCAAGGTTCGTCCATTCAAAATAGGAAATGAACTGGGCTGCTGCAAAGATCAATACGATGTATCCGGCCATATCGCCCATCGCTTCGGTCATGAATTTCGGAACATCTCGTGACGATTTTATTTTCCCCACGGTAACCCCGTATGTTACGCCGATAATGATGAAGAAAATCAAGGTGATCGGGATGATTCCGGATAAGAATGTAGAAGGAATGAGTCCTCCATCCTCATTACGCAAAGCAGAACCGGGCCAGGCGATCGCCACAACCAACAGAATAACGAAAGCTAATCCGGCAAGACTGGCGTTTCTCAGTCCTTTTCCTTCAAGAGGACTCTCTTCTTCTAATGTCTTATCGACTTTTCCTTTATAGGTGCCCAATCGCGGCTCTACGATCTTCTCGGTAACAAAAGCTCCAGTAACGGTCAACAAGACAACCGATGAAATCATGAAATACCAGTTGTCGACCGGGGTAACGGTTACGTCAAACGCTTTTGCTGCTTCGGTGGAAATTCCGGCAAGCAGTGCGTCTGTTCCCGTGATAATGAAGTTCGCTGTAAATCCTGCTCCCACTCCGGAAAAGCCTGCTGTAAGACCGGCAAGGGGATGTCTCCCTACAGTGTAAAAAATCATGGCGGCAAGCGGCGGGATGATGACGAACGCGGCATCCGAGGCAAGGTTCCCCATGATTCCGACCATGATGACGGCATAGGTGATCAAGCCTTTTGGGGCGTTTAGGACCGTCTTTTTTATGGCTGTTTCAAGTAATCCCACTTTTTCGGCAAGACCAATCCCCAGCATCATCGCCAAAACGAGCCCAAGTGGTGCAAAGCCGGTAAAGTTATCCAGCATTGATGTCAGGATATATTGAAGTCCCTCTCCTGAGACGAGACTTTTAATCGGTAAAACCTCTCCATTCTTCGGGTGCTCGACTGTAACACCCAGACTGGATACCAACCAGGAAAAAAACACAATGAACACAGATAAATATACAAACAACATGAAGGGGTCAGGCAGTTTGTTCCCGACTTTCTCGATGCCGCTCAATAAACGAAGATATCCTTTTTCCTTCTGAGGCGGCGTAGGTTCTACATTAGGGTTTGTCATGAGGTCACTCCTTTAGAAATTTGTTTTAAGGAATAATTCCTTTTTACTTCCGTTAATATAAATTTCGATACAAACCCTTAAATCCCTTCCTTATTTATAAGAAAATTAAAAATTTTTATTTTCCAATAAAAAAAAGTCACTCTTCCATGGAAAAGTGACTCATATTTGAAACCGATACATTTTACGCGGCCGGCCCCTGCTGCCCCTTTGTTCTTCACCGCTGATCCGGACGATGCCAATTCGTTCCAATTCGGTGAGGATTCTCCTCCCATTGCGTTCGGTGCTTTTTAACCAGCGGGACAAATCCTGTGAAGTCATTTCTTCCTTACCGTAATGGCGGGACAAGCTTAGGATTTTGGACACCATCGCCGAACTGACGGAAGCATCCTTGAATTTCTCCTGCCAATCTTCTCCCCCGCTATGAAGAGAGTACGTGATGGTTTCATTCGTGGGAAGTACTTCTGTGATCGATTGATCCTCATCCACACTGACGACAATCGGGGATTCATGCTTTCTCGCATGTCTGAAAGCCAGGCGCACATGATGCTCCGCTTCCAGAACGGTCACACCAAAGCCCAGGCCGACACGGATATCCAGATCGGCGTGCAGCTTGACATCGTGAGCGAGCGTCGTGAATATCGACTCCTTTTCATGAAGGTCAAGCTCACCACGAGTCGTATAAACGAAAAACAGTCCATCCCCCAGCTGCACCATGGAGCCGTTTACCTGCTGAGCAATATCCAGGAGGTTACGCTTCAAATCCAGCTCCTGATGCTTCATCTTAAATGAATAATGAGATTCGTCCAGAGAATGTGAAGAGTAACTAACTTCAATTCCGACAATGGCAATCTGGGATTTACGATATTTACTTGATTGTGCTCGTTCTGAAAGATATTGAAGGATCATCCGGATGGATAGATTCGTCGGGACGACCCGATAACAAGGGATGCCCTCTTCATTTAGACGGTTCTGAACGGATTGGATACACGTAATTGCTGCTTCGATCTCTCCTCTTTCATACAACTCACGGTGATATTCGACAAGCTCGTCTGCCTGACGATACCCTTCATAGGGATAGCTGGATATAGAGAGGCCTTCAAAGGCGTGGAATTGGACGGCATTTTCAATTTCACTCTTTGAAATGGTATCGATGCTGATGTTTTTTAACAGCTTCTGTTCTTTTAATTGCGCCTCCAGAAGGGCGCCAAAGAAGCTGGATCCATGCAATGGAGGATAACTTCCCTCGTTCTGTGAGATCAATCCTTTTTCAAGTGCATAATGGTACGGGGATTGTCCGGAGAAAAACCATTGGTCCACGATATAACGATGTTCTGTTAAAATATCATCAATTTCCTTTACGTGAGTGTAAGGAAAGTTATGTAATTCTATATGGTCGAAAAAGGTGGCCATGTGGTTGATCCGCTTGATCGAATCGTCCGGTCCGATGACTCCGATTTTAATTTTCATCTTTTATTCACCTGCTTCTTGCCTCAGTACTTTGGCGAGAATGTTTACTCCAATCGATAAATCTTCCAATGAACTGTGCTCCCTCGGATGATGGCTGATTCCCTGTTCACACGGAATGAAGAGCAGTGCCGATGGACATTTTACCGCCATATTCATCACATCATGTCCCGCTCCGCTGTCCATTTCAAATGTTTTATACCCCAGGGATTTCCCGGCTTTCTCTATCCTGGACATCAGCTCTTTATCCAAAAGGATCGACGAATTATCAACTAAAGTGTCTACTTGTATTTTACCATTAAATTCACGTTCAATCAGGGCACATTTTTCTTTGATCATGGCGGCCATTCTGTGCTTTAATTCATCATCGACGGAACGGATATCAATTCCGACCTCTATGGTGCCTGGGATGACGTTCATTACATTTGGTTTGAGTTCGATCGTGCTGACTGTCGCTACAATCGGCTTTGACGAAGCGTTAGATAACTTTAACGCTTCATTTGACACGAACGAAATAAGAGGAGAGACGGCGACCAGCGCATCTTGGCGTTTCCCCATCGGTGTCGTGCCCGTATGTCCAGCCATTCCCTCCACACGTACTTTTAACCTTATCGGGCAGGCAACTCCACGTACGATGCCGACATCCGCCCCGTTATCCTCGATTTGTGTTCCTTGCTCGATATGAAGCTCTATGAAACTCTTGATGTCCTCGCGTTCAGCCTGCTGGAGTGAGTTCCAGTCCAAGCCGACTGCCTCTACCGCTTCTCTGACGGATACGCCATGCCTGTCCGTGACATCTTCGATGGAAGGATCCAGTATTCCGGCCACACTTTTGCTCCCAATCGTCGAGATTCCGAATCTCGCAGATTCCTCCGATGCAAAGCATGCCACTTCGATGGTGTGATACGGCTTATATCCACCTTCTTTTAACTGCTTTACAGCACCAAGCCCGCAAAGAACACCTGCGACTCCGTCAAAGCCTCCTCCGTTCTCCACTGTATCCAGATGAGAACCTGTCATTACGACTGTGTCCGCCCTCCCTTCCCAGCGGGCGAACGCATTTCCCGCTTGATCCTGATAGGAATTCAATCCGAGACTCTCTGCCGCTTTCTTGAATGCCTCAATCGCTTTTACTTCTCCCTCTGAATATCCCAATCTCGTAAAACCATCAGGTCGATCCATCGTGCTGGTGAGATTTAATTCTTTTAACGTCGATTCCAACCACGGTTTCATCCGGTTTCCTCCTTTTTTTGTGAAAAGTTACAAATGATTTGGGCAAACGCTGCCACTCCCACACTCATTACGTCCTCATCATAATCAAATGCAGCATGATGATGTCCTTCTATAATCGGAGTCCCAAACACCATGTATGTCGCTTTTCCTCCATGTTCCTGAACACGATTGATCATATAGGTGACATCCTCCGAAGCATTCAGCGGCATCGCTTCGATTACTTCATGTATATATGAACTACGTATCGCTGCTTCACTCAGCCACTGAATCCATTCCTGATCACAACCAGCTTCGACCGCATTCCCAACCGTTTCGATTTCTGTTTCAACACCATACAGTTCACCAGATGCATGAAGGATCCGCATTGCCTCCTCCACCATATAGTGATTGATCGCCGTCGTCTCCCCCCTGGTTTCAATTTCAAGCTTCGCCTCATCCGCAACAATATTCCGTCCGGAACCACCGTGGAGTTTTCCTACATTGATCCTCGTTTTGCCTTCCGAGTGGCGGGGAATGCTGAACAGGTGAAGCGTAGCAGCCGCAGCTGCCAACAATGCATTTTTCCCTTTTTCCGGTTCCAGTCCCGCATGAGCTGCTTTCCCTCGGTACGTCACGTTCAATTTCGTCGATGCTAAAAAGGAATTCGTCGTCGCTGATATCGTCCCTACCTTTGAATTGCGTATTCCGATATGGCCGCTTGCAAAATAATCGACGTCATCGAGCCAGCCTTTATCGACCATTGCCAGCGCACCGCGTCCCCCTTCCTCAGCAGGCTGGAAAAGAAGGGTGAACGTACCGCACAGATACTCTTGACAGGCAGATAGAAACGTTGCCACCCCAAGGCCGATGGCGATATGACCGTCGTGTCCGCAGGCATGCATCATATGTTCATAATGTGATCGAAAATTTTTTTGGTTTGGCAAATGCGTGCCCTGGCTGGTTTCCTTGATTGGCAGGGCATCAATATCAAAACGGAAGGCTATATGCGGTCCATCTTTGCCTGTATCGAACCTCGCTGCCACTCCGGTATGACCACCCTCCATTTTTTCCAGCCAGCTTTCTTCTACTCCTTCTGCTTTCGCCCGTTCTTGCTGTTGTAATAGAACCTCTTGATTCGGAACTCCCATCCTTTTACTGCTAACGAGAGCATCTTTACCGATGTGAATAGTGAATCCAAGATTCAGCAGTTCCTTTCCAATGAGATAAGTTGTAAGATATTCCGTGAATCCCAATTCAGGTTTCCTGTGAAAGGCCCTTCGCCAGTTCATTAAGCTAGACTTGATATCTTTTACAAAGGAATCAATCAACAAGCTGCCTCCTTTTGACTGAGTTTGTCCAACGTATCCAAGGCCAACTGAGTCATCAGCTCTACGCCTTTCGCGAGCGCTTCTTCATCTAATTTGAAACGGGGATCATGCAGCGGATACTGCTTTTCCGTACTTTCAACTGACGTGCCGAGCCAGTAAAATGCCCCCGGGTATTGGAGTAGGAATCTGGAGAAGTCCTCCCCGCCAAGGGATGGCGATACAACAGGAGTGGCTTCGCTTCCCAACACCTTCTGCGCTGACGTTTTTACTTGTGCCGCCCATTCTGGAGTATTGACAGTTGCAGGGTAGCCGTCCAGGTACTCTAGCTCTATGCTGGCGCCGAAGCTTTTTTCCACACCTGAAAGGATATGGCCAATACGTTCTTTCACCATATCTTTGACTGCAGATTTGAACGTACGGACCGTCCCTTCCATAATGACCTGATCCGCAATGACGTTATAGCGGTACCCCCCTTCGATTTTCCCGATTGTGAGGACGGCTGAATCGAGGGGGTCAGTATTCCGGCTGACAATTGTCTGCAACTGAGTGATGAGATGATTGGCCACGATAATGGCATCGTTTGCCTGATGGGGCATGCTTGCGTGGCCACCCGATCCTTTTATCGTGATGGCGAAGCGGTCCGATGCCCCCATCACTTCATTTGGAAGGACGCCTACCTGGCCTGCCGGTAAATCCGGCCATACATGCTGTCCAAATATGGCATCCGGCTTGAACTCTTTAAACACCCCATCATCCATCATCTGCTGAGATCCCCCGACGGGAGCATCCTCCTCGGCTGGTTGAAAAACAAGCAGAACCGTCCCCTCCATTTCGGACTTCATTTGCTGCAGCACCTTCCCGACTCCAACGAGCATACTTGTATGGGCATCATGGCCGCACGCATGCATTTTCCCCGGAACAGTAGATTTGTACCCGTGATCATTCTCCTCCTCGATCGGCAGGGCATCGATATCGGCACGCAGGGCAACCGTCCCTCCTGGCTTACCGCCTTGAATGATGCCAAGGACACCTGTCTTAGCAAAACCCGTTTTGAAAGGAATCTCTGCCGCTTCGAGCTGTTGCTGAATCCGTTTGGATGTCTCAACCTCCTCACCGCTCACCTCCGGATTCTGATGCAATTGACGGCGCAGTGTGATGACCTCTTCCATTACTTCTTGAACAAGCTTTTCCAACTTCATAAAAGATCTCCTTTATCCTTAAGTTATCGTTCTATTTTATTTAAGGAAATATTCCTTAATAATACCGTTAATAAATGTATTCGATGAAAAAGTTAAAAATCCTACCAAATGTGAAGAAATTTTTCATTGGCAGCAAATGATTCTGTTTTATGCTTGAGAGATAGATGATCAAAAGTTTTAAATTCCCTGCAAAACCATGGGCAGTAGTTCTAATGATTATGAACGCTCAATAATAATTGCCCATTTTCCAGACAGAAATACATTATGCGCCAACTGTCAATATTCAGTTTGACCGCTACCTTTCACTCTTTCCCCTGTATTTTTCTGAATACTCCCATATTTCTTATCCCTATAACAATTTCCCACCCACCTCCGATAATACAAAGGTACGGACAAGTATAATGTCTTTATTTTTATTATTATGTGGAGGTTTTGTTTTGAAAAAGTTCATGATGATATTGTTGGTGATGATGCTGGCGGCAGCCGGATGTTCGTCGTCTTCAGCTGATCAACCCAATGATGATAACTTACGTACGATCGGGATCCTTCTCTCGGACACCGGTCTTGGAGATGGTTCGTTTAATGATTCAGCTTTCCGCGGGCTTGAACGGGCACGGGATGAGCTGGGAATCCTGTTTGATTACAGGGAAGCACCCGATGGGAATTTTGAAGAAGCGCTTCAGGAACTCGTGGCTCAGGACCATGACCTGGTGATCGGGCTTGGCTTCTCCATTCAAGAAGCGCTTGAGACAGTCGCCAAGGAACATCCGGAGCAACATTTTTTGATGATCGATGGAGTTTCGGAGCTGGATAACATTACATCAATCACGTTCAAGGAACACGAAGGAAGCTTCCTTGTCGGTATGGTGGCAGCGATGAAGTCGAAGACGAATACACTCGGATTCATCGGCGGTGCGGATGTACCTGTCATTCATCGTTTTGAAAAAGGCTTCGAGCAGGGTGCGAAATATGTGAATCCTTCCATCAAAATCCTGAAAGACAATGCGAATAACTTTGGTGATTCAGCCCTCGGAAGCACCATTGCCGAAAAACAGATCAAAGCAGGAGCAGACTTCATTTACCCAGCTGCCGGATTTACCGGGGTCGGTGCGATACAGGCTGCTCAGAAGGCAGGCATTTATTCGGGAGGAGTCGATTCAGATCAATATTTCATTGCGGAAAAATCGGTCGTGACTTCCATGATGAAGAAGATCGATAATGCCGTTTTCAATCTGACAAAAGAACTAGTGTCTGAAGGCAGTATTTCTGAGGCATCCTTTGAGCTTGGGTTAAAGGAAGATGGAGTCGGACTTGCCCCGGTACGCATTACAGAATTGACGGATGATGAAACGAAAATGATTAAAGAAGCAACAGACAAGATCATCTCAGGAGAAGTCACGATTAAGATGAACTAATCTCACTTAAGGAGTATATTTTACATGGCACTAAAAAAACGATTAATGATATTGGGGTTCATCCCCCTGATTCTATCGACCATCATTATAGGATATGTCGTTTCTCAATTGTTCTCTCTTCAAAGTTCAGCAAATGAAGATGTCAAAATCCTTGTAGAAACGGAGAAGCTGCGCAGTCACCTCATCGTTACAAAACAGGCCCTCGCCAATTATTCCGTCAATACATCCGATGAAAATAAGCAGATGGCGGAGACATTGTTGACTGATACCTCCTCGCAAATCGATGAACTCGGAAAAATCATTGCCGTAAAAGAGCAGGAAGAAACGTTAGCAAGGATTAAATCAAAATTTTCAGAGCTGAAGTCCGTTTCCGGGAAAGCATTGAATGCGAACAACAAGGCGGAAATCAAACGCCAATCACTGAGGATTTCAGGCGTCCTGAATGATATGCATCTATTAAACAAGCAAACCTCTGACTGGTATCAAAACCTATTAAAAGAGAATGAACAGAAAATCACTTTCATCGTGTGGGCGACAGTCATCAGCTTTCTGGCGGCTTTCACCCTCTCAGTCGGGGCCTCTACCATTCTATCGAATCGAATTGTCAGACCATTGAATGCGATGGTCCATAATGCGGAAAGAATTGCTGACGGAGACCTCACGATTACTTTTGAAGATAGCAACAAAAAGAACAACAAATTTGAAGTCTATAAGCTTCAGACAGCCTTCCAGCATATGGTCGGGAATTTACGTAATACGGTTCAGTCCGTCAATGAAATTGGATTGAATGTCGAGCAATTTACCAGGGATGTCCAGGCTCAAATGGCAAACCTGTCCGAAAGCAGCAGCCAGGTCGCTGTTTCCACCGAAGAATTAGCTAAGGGAAGCCAGGCGATTTCAGAGGATGTGCAATCGACCGCTTCCTTGATGGCAGTGATGGGTGAAGAATTCGCCAGCAATGTGCGCGGCAGCCAGGAATCCTCCGCCAACAGTAAAATCGCTCTCCAATCTGTAGAGCACGGAAGGACGTCGCTGATCAAACAAAAAGAGTTTGCCGAATCTATCACAGATTCTTCAGCCTCTATCGAGCAATCAGTCCAATCCTTCGCAAAATACACTGGGGAAATCGAACAGGCTGCCCAGGCGGTAAAAGAAATTGCCGACCAAACCAACCTCCTGGCTCTTAACGCAGCAATCGAAGCCGCACGCGCCGGGGATGCCGGAAAAGGTTTCGCCGTGGTGGCCCAGGAAGTCCGTAAGCTTGCCGAAGACTCTTCCGTTGCAACGGAAAGGATCGGAAATATGGTTGGAAGCATCAAAGAAGGCATTCTTTCAATCATGGAAGCTTCACAGAAAGGCAGTACCTTATCGAGCCGGCAAATGGAGTCGATGTCCGTAACCGAAAGTGCCTTTGAAGAAATTGCAGGAAATGTCTCTGCGATCTATGAAAAGTTATCTGAGCTGGAACAGGGTATGACGGCTTCTAATGAACGCACCAACAGTGTCATCGCAGCCGTAGAAAACATATCAGCGATCACAGAAGAAACCGCAGCAGGTACCGAAGAAATCTACTCTTCAACCGAAGAACAGCTTCGCTACTTCGAGCAGATGACCGGTCAAGTATCGGAATTGAATGAAATGACAGTTAAGATGAAAAAGGAATTGGAGAAATTCACTTTATAAAAAGAGAGATCGGGCTCATGTCCGATCTCTTATTTTTTTACAATTTTCTATATTCATTTCCATTATATACCTAAACTATCTCAATCTATTGTACTTTTATTATATGTTTTTTCATTATTTTTACTATTCGGACCCAACTACCACCTTTCTACTAGTCGTAATTGCACCCGCTTCATTGTTACAGGACGTTTAAATTTATTTAACGAGGGTAAATGAAATGAATGGTTTTATATACATACCCCGGTATCTAAAAACGCTCTGTAAGAGCATTTTATTGAAAAATATTCATGTCATACTTTGTAACATTATGTCGGTGGTAAATATCTCCACCTTCAAAACCGTCAAAAATCTCCTATACTATATAGAAGGTTATACTGTGTAGAATTCTTATAGTTGGAGGAATATTGATGTTATCAAACTCTGAAATCGGGATCGATTTAGGAACCGCAAATATTCTAGTTTATAGTAAAAATAAAGGAATCATATTAAACGAACCGTCTGTAGTCGCAATCGACACAGAAAACAAACAAGTATTAGCAGTCGGCGTAGAAGCCAAAAGTATGATCGGAAAAACCCCCGGTAAAATCGTAGCCGTACGCCCATTGAAAGACGGCGTCATCGCTGACTTTGATGTCACTACTGAAATGCTTAAACAAGTGATGAAAAAAGCCAGTAAAAAACTAGGATTCTCTATCCGTAAACCCAATGTTGTCGTATGTACACCATCCGGTGCAACAAGCGTAGAACGCAGAGCGATTCAGGATGCTGTCCGTGGAAGCGGCGCGAAAACAGTCACTCTCATCGAAGAGCCTGTTGCTGCAGCGATCGGAGCGGACCTGCCGGTTGATGAGCCGGTTGCCAACGTGATCGTCGACATCGGCGGCGGAACAACGGAAGTAGCCATCATCTCATACGGCGGTGTGGTATCCTGCAACACAATCCGCATCGGGGGAGACCAAATGGATGAAGACATCATCCAGCACGTACGCAAACGCTACAACTTGCTGATCGGTGAAAGAACAGCGGAAAACATCAAGATCGAAGTCGGACATGCGCTGATCGACCATGAAGAACGTACAATGGAAATCCGCGGACGTGACCTTGTGACCGGACTTCCGAAAACGATCACTCTCACTTCTTACGAAATCCAAAGTGCATTGAGGGAATCCCTCCTTCATATTCTAGAAACCATCCGTGCGACGCTTGAGAACTGTCCTCCTGAACTAAGCGGAGACATCGTAGACCGAGGTGTGATCCTGACAGGCGGAGGCTCCCTGTTGAACGGACTTCAAGACTGGCTGAGCGAAGAAATCGTCGTGCCTGTACACCTTGCACCGAATCCATTGGAATCAGTGGCAATCGGAACAGGACGTTCACTTACAGTCATCCATAAATTGCAAAAGGTAAGATAATTACTTATATGCTTTCAAGCGAACCCCTGGTCTTTCGGGGGTTCGTTTTTTTATGCTTTAACGTGGTGAGGGACGGGCTTTGGAGTTTGGTTTGGATTGGCGTGGATTGGTTTTTGGATATGTTGAACAAGGTTTTGCGAAATTTGTCGATTTAAGAAGAATTGTCGGTAAATCATAAAAATTGTCCGTATTTTTGTTTTTTGTCCGTAACTCAGAAAAATTGTCCGCATTATCAAAATTTCGTCCGAAAATCTTACAAATTGTCCGATTCCCTCCACTTTGGAATCTCACTCTCCCCTCCTCTATCTCATTTCCTGAAACTTTCCCAGAGAGAGAACGCTCTCTTACCCTAATCTCAAAAAATTAAACCCAAAAATGATCCAAATCCCTCTTTTTTTCGTTAGCTATTTAGAGGTAAGTTAATTGAGTTAAAGAAGGTAGTTTAGTATCCTTAATTTACTTATGTCATATTTAAGGAGCGTTTTATGCCACAGGAAATCAAGGATATTGATTTATATCGGAAAGTGGTCGACGATCAAGATTCGACTGCTTTGCGGCAGCTTTACCGAAAATATGAGAAACTTATTTATTCATTCACCTACAAAATGACGGGTGATCAGGAGATTGCGGAAGAAGTCATACAGGAAGTCTTCATGAAACTTTGGAAGAAGCACGCCCCCTACGATCACTCAAAAGGAAAATTTTCTTCCTGGTTATTGACGATGACCCGGAATACTTGCCTGGACGCTCTTCGTAAGCGCAAGAAGCATGAGTCAGTCGAATATATGGAACAGGATTCACTTCAGGTCAGCTATGAAACGCCGGCTGATATCGTGGAATGGAAGGAAAAAGGAAAAGCGATCCAGGACTGCATCCGTGCTTTGAAGGAAGATCAGCAGCGGATCGTCCATTTATTTTATTTCAAAGGACTGACACAGCAGTCAATTTCAAAGAACACAGATACACCGCTCGGAACAGTGAAAGGGAGAATAAGGCTGGCGCTGAAGCATCTGCACAGCTGTCTTAAAGGGAAAGGAGGGACCATGGAATGACTCATCAATGTGATCACTTACTCGATTATTACAATCATCATTTGAACGAGTCTGACAAAGAAGCGTTCGAGAAGCATCTGGAAAACTGTTCAGACTGTCAGGAAGCATTAATTGAGCTCGATCAGCTGAATGAATTCTTACCTTATGCTTCAGAACCTATCGTCCCTCCTGAAGGATTGGAAGAACGGGTTTTTGCTCAAATTGAACGAAAGAATGAAAGCACCGTCACTCCTTTCAGAAAAGAAAAACAGCGTAAGCGCTGGATGCTCCCTTCTGTAGCAGCTGTACTTGCTCTTTCCTTACTTGGCAACGCCTATATGTTCACGCAAATCCAGCAGGAAGAGGAAATTGTTGAACAGGCAACGATTGATCAGGTTACAAAATATGTTGACCTAGCTGCAGTGAAAGGAAATGCCAAAGGAACCGCCAGCATCATTAAGCAGGGCGAACAATCGAGCCTCGTCGTGCAAGCTTCACAGCTTCAAGATTTGTCTCAGGAAGAGGTTTACCAGGTATGGCTCATCAAAGATGAAAAGCCCCAGCGCGCTGGTACATTTGTTACCGGACAGGATGGTAAAGGCTCTGTCGTCTTTAAAATGAACGAAGAATTCGCTAAGGAAGATTGGGATATGGTCGCCATCACCTTGGAACCTGATGCGAAGAGTCAGCTTCCGCAGGGGGATATCGTACTTGCATCTGAAATCTAATTCTGAAATCTAATCATGAATATTCTAAAACCCGGCAGCTTTTTGCCGGGTTTTTTATTTGGATTTGCCCTTTAGAAAGACAAATTTTCCTCTCAAAACCTCCCCGTATTAAATAATGATCACAACTTTTTTCAAAAAAAGTGATCCAACTGTCAACTTCTGTCGTTAGCTCTATGAAAATAAAAAACAAAAGGAGAGATTACCCTATGAAATTCAATAAAAGTTATTTAGCAATCCCATTGAGCATGACATTAATGATTCCGGCAGCAGGAACTGCTTTTGCCCATAACGGCGAAGATCATTCCCCGATGGCTGTGACACCGGCCTCGGATTTAAGAACGACTCTTCAACATTATTTAAGTGAACATGCATACTTAGCAGTCGAAGCGATGAGAAGAGGCGCAGAAGGTTCTGAAGACTTCGATGCGGCAGCAAATGCTTTGAATTCAAATACGGAAGACTTAACGGCAGCCATCACTTCCGTTTACGGTGAAGAAGCAGGAAACCAATTCAATGAAATGTGGACCAACCATATCGGATTCTTCGTGGATTATGTCAAAGCGACTGGGGCAAACGACCAGGCAGCAAAAGATGAAGCACTCAAAAATCTTGACGGCTACCGGGCAGAATTCTCAAAATTCCTCGAAACCGCTACGGGTGAACGTTTGGAATCCGACAGCCTGGCTGAAGGGCTGCAAATGCATGTGAACCAGCTCATTGGTGCATTTGACAGCTATGTAGCAGGAGACTACGACAAAGCCTATGAATACGAACGTGAAGCCATCAATCATATGCATATGGTCGCAAAAGGATTATCCAGCGCCATTACCGATCAATATCCGGAAAAATTCGAGAACACCATGGCCGTTACACCGGCAGCTGACTTAAGAGCGACTCTTAACCATCTATTGACTGAGCATGCTGCACTTGCAACAATGGCGATGCAAAACGGTATCGATGGTTCTGAAGACTTCGATGCTTCTGTCAATGCACTGAATGCCAACACTGAAGCACTATCTGCAGCGATCGCTTCTGTATATGGTGAGGAAGCTGGGAATCAGTTTAAAGAAATGTGGTCGAATCATATCGGGTTCTTTGTTGATTATGTAAAAGCAACAGGTGCTGAAGACGAAGCTGCGAAAAAAGAGGCTCTCCAAAACCTTGATAACTATCGTGCCGATTTCTCCAAGTTCCTTGAAACAGCTACAGACGGCCGCCTGAAATCTGATGCACTGGCAGAAGGACTTCAAATGCACGTCGATCAGTTGGTAGGAGCATTCGACAGCTATGCTGCCGGAGATTATGAACAATCTTTTGAAGACATCCGAATGGCTTATGAGCATATGCTGAACCCTGCCAAAGGATTATCTTCAGCCATTGTCGATCAATACCCTGATAAATTTGCTCACGATATGCCTTCTCAAATGCCGAACACAGGCATGGGCGGTACAGCCGACGCGGAGGAATTCCCGCTGGAATACTTACTGGCTGCTCTGATGGCTATTGCCGGGGGATCTGTTTTAGCCTTAAAAAAATATGCTGGAAGTAAATAATATACAATGAAAAGAGGGACGACCCCTGCAAGGTCTGTCCCCTCTTTTGTGAAGATGAAAGGAGTGGCTTCACATGTTTTATACTATGAGGGTTGTCTTCCTTGTGCTTGTACTAATGACTATTTCTGCATGTAATGCTGAAATGGGCATGAATTCAAGCGTTGAACCTGCCGAGGAGCCTAAACAGCTGCAGGAGGAAGAGCCGAAACAACATATGGCCAGCACAACCACCAGCTCTTCTCCCTATGCTGAATCGATTTTAAAAGACGAGCGTACTGGAATCGTTCCCGCCTCTCTTGAAATCCCTGCGATCGATCTCAAAGCCAATGTGGAATCAGTCGGGCTGAAGGAAAACGGAGAAATGGCTGTCACAGAAAGCTTTGATACGACAGGCTGGTATGAGCAAGGCTATAATCCGGGTGAACCCGGAAATGCCGTCATCGGTGGTCATGTCGACAGCAGGAACGGACCTGCCGTTTTCTACGAATTGAACAATCTGTCTGTAGGCGATGAGGTGAAGATCACAAGCAAAGCCGGAGACACAAGAATCTTTGTTGTGACAGACAAAAAAGAATATCCATGGGATAACGCCCCCCTGAAATCCATTTTCGGGTATACCCACAGAAGTTCATTGAACCTGATCACCTGCACAGGTGACTTTGACCAATCATCGAGGAACTATAGCAAACGGCTTGTCATCTACACTGAACTGAAATCCTGAAACCCGCCCCGGACGGGTTTTTTTATTTTATCAACATCGCTCTTTCCGGGTGAGGACAGCACTTTTTTAACATTTGGCTAAGGCCTGTAGTTTTACTCTTGGAATTAATAACCTTATAATTCAATTAAGCTCTTTCCCTAGTTTTTACACACATGAGTGACAAAAAAGATATTTCCACCCGACTATCGGCTGCACTTCTAAGTTTGATTGTGAAAAGAGCACATTCACACATTCCATTCAGGTTTATTAGACAATTTCCGAAAAACAACATTCTTTTAGAAAACACCCTTCAACTAAGATAGGATTTCAACTAAGAGATAAGCCATTTTATACTCCCCTATTTTTGGGTATAGGTAAGTATCAACTTAATTGTTTTTATGGAGGCTATTATTTATGACAAGGTATGATGTTAATGTCAATGGTTCATTATTTGACTGGAACCTGGAAACCGGGGACTTTAATTTTGAAAATGATGAAGTCGTCATGTTCTGGGTGAAGACAGCCTTTAAAACGCTGTTTGATTCAATCGAAGAAATCGCAGGAGAAAAGGAATCGGAGCTCGTCCTTGAAACAGCAGGGTACAGAACCGGTAAGATTGTGAGTCAATTCTACATGGACACGATCGGAAGCACGGATGAAATATTGACGAAGCTTCCCAATACATATGTTACAGCCGGATGGGGAATCACAGATGTTGTCTACTACTCTATCAAAGACAGGAAAGCCGTGATCACCGTCAAAAATGGCTGGGAGCACAAAGTTAAACTCGCTCAGGGGAAGACAGATGAAGGGAAATTCCTGCCCGGACACTGGGCTGGTGTATTTTCTGGCTTATTCGATGCAAATGTATGGTACAGGGTCGTAAAGAGCCAGATTGGAGGAGAAGATTACAGTCAGTATGAATTCTTCGAGTCGGACATCACACCGACCCTGAATGTTCAAACCTTATTTGATGAACAGAAAACAAAGGTACGTGCTGAGTTGGAGCAACTGACGGAACAGCGTACCCAGGTGCTTTCTGACATAATCAAAGAAATTTCATCCCCTATCATACCGTTGATGGATTCGATTCTCGTCGTTCCGTTAGTCGGGCCTTACGATGAATTGAGAGGCGAGGAGCTCTTGAATCGGACTCTGTTGAACCTTCCGCACTACAAAGCGGAATTTCTCGTTCTCGATTTGACGAGCTTGACCGGATTCGACGACTACACCCTTGATTTCATCCGAAAGTTCGTGGGATCTGCCGGCTTGTTGGGAACGAAATGCCTCCTGGTGGGGATTTCACCCGAGCTCAGCATCAAAATCACACAGTCCGGACACACTGTCGCCAACATCCCTTGCTTCACTATCCTGCAGCAAGGTATCAAGTACGCACTTGATCAACAGGGACTGGAAATTACCCGGAAGAAATAACTTTTTGAGATAAGCCGGGTCGTGTTACCCGGCTTTTTTGGATCGATACATTCTTGGAATGGAAGATGTTCTCCCTGATCGAACGACAAAAAAAGCGCCCTTCTGGACGCCAAATTCATTGCAGCTCTTCCCTTTCTATCATCTTTTCACATATAATACCTGATATTCACCGTCTTCTTCCTCCAGTGAAATGCCGCGCCAGCCTGCATACAATAACGCCTGCTGCCCCTCGACATCACCCATCGGAATTCTGGCAATCTCGGAAATTTCTCCCCCTGTACCCTCACTATCCAGGCGCTTAATGAATATATAGCGCAGTTGATTTACGTACTTGATTTTAAGGGCCGCAATCTCCATTCCCTGCTTAAACTTATCTTTTAAACTGGGAATATTAAAGGGAGCGACCGTGCATGCCACAAAGGTAAATCTTTGATCCAGTTTCCCCAGCTCTTCCATAATCAAATAAGCCAGGGTTTGCTGCAGCCGGTTGCCTCTGTAATCCGGGTGTACATTCGAAATTTCCTGATAGATTACCCGTGGCAGTTCCTCTGCTTCCAACCCAACATCCAGTCCCAGATGTTCTTCATCGATCGGCGGGATCAACAAGGCGCGGAATGCGACTAATCCACTTCCTGTAAAAGCTCCGATCATCAGTCCGTTTCCGGTTAAAATATAGTCCAATTCCTCATACGTCAGGGGCTGTAAATTCTTTTTTTCTGTCAGTGTATCCACCACAAGCTCCTGCAGCTCCTGTAATTGGCTCATATGCTCTTTACTTAATAAACGAACGGTATAGGATTCATTGTTTTTTTCAAGAAATCCCTCGAATAGATGATCCATTATTCATGCTCCTTACTCTACGATACTCTTGAACTCAGTCAATTCTTCCAGAATATCTTTATCTACTTTAACACCGAGGCCCGCCTTTTCAGAAAGCCTTATATAAGGGACGTCATAATGCAGGTCTCCGATATCCTTTGAAAATTTAATCGGCCCCGTCAATTCTACACTAGTGATGACTTTTTTCGAAAAGGCCACATGGAAGCCGGCTGCTGATGCAATGGATGACTCGACCATCGAGCCGACCTGGCATTCCATCCCTGCCATCTCAGCCATATGGGCAAGTTTGACTGCCGGGTAGACCCCACCACTTTTCATCAACTTAATATTCACTTTATCCGCTGCCTGCTTCCTGATGATCTCACGCATTTCACGTACGCCTTTCAGCCCCTCATCAATCATGAGCGGTATATCTGTCCTTGATTTGATCCGGACCATCCCATCTACATCATCTGCCAAAACGGGCTGCTCAAGCCAATCGATGTTCAAATCTTGAAGATGCCGAAGTGCCTTTAGCGTTTGACTGCTGTTCTTCCACCCCTGATTCACATCCACCCTTATTGGCACTTCCATTCCGACGAGTTCCCGGACCTTCCTGATTCTTTCAATATCCAGGTCGATATCGGTTCCAACTTTCATTTTAAATGATTGAAATCCATACTCGATCATCCGGGCGGCTTCCTCTGCCATTGTATCCGGTTCTGTTATGCTGAGGACATGGGTAAGCTGAAATTCTTCATGATAACGGCCGCCGAGCAGCTGATAAACAGGCTGATTCACTTTTTTCCCCATGACATCATAGCAAGCGATATCGACGGCCGCCTTTGCTGTCGGGGCATTGTAAATAGCCTTATCCATCAGGTCATGAATTCTTTCAATATGAAAAGGATTCTCCCCGATCAGTTTCGGGGCGAGCGTATGCTGAAGGACCTGAAATGTGCTTTCCCATGTTTCGCCTGTCACATGCTCATCAGCCACCGCTTCACCATACCCAATGATTCCTTCATCCGTCTCCATTTCCAAAAAGATAGAGGGCATATCATCATATGTATGGTAACTTATGATGAAAGGCTGTTTCAGCGGCAGCCTGATGGCATACAAATTGATTTTTTTTATGATCATATGAAAAACACTCCTTTAATCTAACAAAATTTATGTCCGCTTGGTATAATGTCGTTATATAGTCGTTAATCAAGAAAGGAGATCGTCATGAAAACGAAAATCGCCCTGATCGGCTCCAAGGATTTTATAGAACGGGTCCAGATTTCCGTTGCTCCTGATTTAAACAGCATCGAACTGGTCCCCTACATTTACACGGAACCCCAGGAAGCAAGCAAGCTGATCACACAAATCACACCATGTGATGCTCTTTTATTTTCAGGGGCACTGCCTTACTTTTTTTCAAAAGAAGAATGCCGAACATTATCTGTCCCGGTCCTTTACCTTGAACAGGATGAAACGGCCCTTGTGACATCACTGCTTTATATCCTGCACCATCATCAGATCAAACCAGACCGCGTGTCCATCGATTTGATGGATCTTTCATTCATCGATCACATTGCGTCAGACCTACACCTCAAGAACCCGCCCCGTTATGTGATGGATTATAAAGAGCGCCTGCCCCACAACTTTAACATCAGCGAATATACAGACTTCCACCGGCAGTTATTTAAGGATGGTAAAACGGAGTTTGCCTTAACGAGCATCCATGCTGTTTATGATCGGCTTGTCAAATTGCAAATCCCTTGCATGAGAATGATCGACCCTGCTAAGTCGTTGATACGGGCCATCGATGAAGCTCATTCCCAATCTCTTTTATCTAAAAGAAAAGCAGCCACGATCGCTGCTGCCCGTCTTTCAGTTCAAGAATGGGATGGTGAACATGAACATCTTCATCAGCTCGCCCGCCTGATGAAGGGAACACTCCAAAAAAATGAGGATGGTTCTTCCTACACGATTTACAGCAATAGGGGAAGCATCGAACATTTCCTGGAAAGCACCGACTTCCCTTCCCTGTTTCAACTTGAACACCCCGTGCTTGCAGGGTTCGGATACGGTCATACGGCAGCACAAGCAGAGGAAAACGCACAGACCGCATTGTCATTTGCCAGAAAGGTTGATTCTGATGGCTGCGCCTTTATTCTAAATGAGGAGAAAGAGATGTCAGGACCATACCCTGATAAAAACAAGAAACAGCATCTGAAAAATGATCATCCCGAAATGCTGTCTCTTGCCAAACAATTAAAATTGAGTCCATCGAACTTATCTAAAATCATTCATTTCTACAAATCCCGTTCGTCCCGTGATTTCACTGCAGCAGAGCTTTCTGATTACATGCAAATCACGCGGCGCTCAACGGAACGGATCTTGAAGAAACTGGTCGACAACGGTTCTGCCAAGATCATAGGGGAAGAAATGACGTATGCCCAGGGAAGACCGCGAGCGATTTATGAACTGACCTTCCCCATCTATTGACCCGGTCAGGAGGAAAGTGTGGCATCCTCCTGCTCAGCTGCTTTCATTTCGTTTTCACTCAGCTTGGTAATGCTGAAACCAGTGAAGGCATAGATGATGGAAATGATCGGCACGATAAAATTCAACACAGCATAAGGAGCATAATCAAATGCATGGACCCCTAGCGTTCCTAAAATGAAGACCCCGCAAGTATTCCAAGGGATGAAAACGGAAGTCAGCGTCCCTCCATCTTCGAGGGCACGCGACAGATTCTTTGAATGCAGCCCTTTTTCCCTATAGGCATTTGCATACATCCGTGAAGGTACCACGACAGAAATATACTGTTCCGAGCATGATGCATTCGTCGCAAAACATGAAACCACAGTGGAAGCCACCAAGCCTTTCGCTGTTTTTGTCACCTTTAGGATCTGGTTGACGATGGCACGAAGCATACCTGTGTGCTCCAAGATCCCTCCGAAGGTCATCGCTACAATCGTCATCGACACCGTATACATCATCGAATCGAGACCGCCGCGTGAAAACAGATCATCGACCATCGTATTTCCCGTCTCGATCACGTACCCGCTTTGAAGAGCAGAAACAGCATCCGCAAACGAATCATGCTGAATGAATACCTGTGCACCAAAACCAAGAATGATCCCTACGATAAGAGCCGGGATGGCAGGAACTTTCCGCGCAACGAGAACAATGACAAGCAGCGGGACAACCAGTAAAAATGGCGAAACAACAAAACTGTCCTGAAGAACGCCGATTGTCTTTTCAATATCAGCAGTATTGACCCCATTTTTCCCAAAGTTCCTTCCTAAATAAGCATAGACAGCCAGGGCAATCACAAAGCCTGGAATCGTCGTGTAAAGCATATGACGGATATGTACAAAAAGATCCGTGTTAGTGAGTCCCGAAGCAAGGTTCGTTGTATCTGACAGCGGCGACATCTTATCACCGAAATAAGCCCCCGAGATTATGGCACCGGCAATCATCGGAGCCGGTATCCCCATACTTATCCCGATTCCCATACCCGCAACACCGATTGTCCCCATTGTCGACCAGGAACTGCCAATCGCCAGAGATACGACCGCACAGATAACTGCAATCGATAAAAGGAAAAGCGAAGGAGTGATCATCTTCAGGCCATAATAAATCATTGTCGCCACAATTCCTCCGCCAATCCAAGCACCGATTGTCAATCCGACAAGCATGATGATGACTACGGCAGGTAAAGCAAGACGAATCCCCTTATACATGGCCTCCTCTATATCCTTCCATTTGAATCCTGTAAACCAGGCGACAAGTGCAGCTGTGACCGTACCGATGATCAGAGGAATGTGCGGCCCCTGCTCCAAAACAACAATTGTAATGGCCATTACGGTGATCATGACAAGCAATGGAATGATTGCCAGCCAAAAAGACATTTCCTTTTTCATCCAAACTCCCCCTTGAAACCCCTTTGTTTTTTGACTATTCCTAATTGTCGTTAAATAGTCGCTATATGAGTATCATAAGGGCAGAAGTTGGAGTAGTCAATCAGATTTTGGTACCGATTACAGTTAGATTTATACCTTTTTTAACGTCTCAGCTACTATTTTTGCAGCTTGATTCAGCGCAGAAACATTAAACTTCATGTCCGGATGATGCAGACCTGGAGTCAAATCCGCACCAACCCCAATCATTGCTGCCTTCACTTCGGGATGCTTGATCGTATAAAAATGAAAATCATCACTGCCCGATGTAATGACCGGCGGAGCCAATGCCTCATCACCCGCAATGGATCGAACCGCTTCTCTCGTGATGGCCTCAGCTTCTTCCGATACCTCCGCTCCAGGTGTATAGTCTGTCCATTCAAACTCAATCGTGACTCCGTACAGTTTGGCAATGCCATCGACCCCCTCCTGGAGGCGGCGCTGTAATACTTCGAGCACCTCATTCTTCTGTGCCCGTACATCGATTGCAAACTCGGCACTTCCCGGAATGATGTTCAGGTTGTCCCCTCCTGCAGCCATTTTTGTTAATTTTGCAGAATAAGATTCAAACGGAGACAAATAGATCGTTTTTAAAAATGAATGAATGGCCGCCAAAACATCGATACTGTTTTTCCCTTGATGGGGTCTTGCACCATGCGCATCTACCCCTTTTATTTTCCCTTCCATGTAAATGCCCGCCCCATGATGAATCGAAGGCGAAAAGTAACCATGATCCAGTTCTTCTTTCGGTCTCAAATGAACACCGAATAAATAACGGACATCCTTAAGTGCCCCTTTATCAATCATGGTAAGCGATCCATTCCCCTTCTCCTCTGCAGGTTGAAAAATGAAACGGATTCGCTTGTCTTTTGGAGGATCCTGTAGGGAATAAAGAAGGGCTCCGAGAACCATCGACATATTGGCATCATGACCACATGAATGATTCGCCTGCATCACCCCGTCCACCTCTTGCCAGAGAGCATCGATATCTGCGCGTACAGCCGTCACTTCATCCCCTTCACCTATTTCAGCAATCAAACCTGTCACATCAGAAAATCTCCGGTAACTCACATTCAGCTCATCCAGGATCTCCGCAATCTTATTCGTCGTTTCATACTCCTTCCAGCTCACTTCGGGGTAAGCATGGAAATGATCAAACCAATCTAAAATTTGTTTTTCAACATTCATATCCATTCTCCTTTCCTTCCTTTTTCTCTATGTATTCTGAGAATGGAAGTGAAAATCCTTCTTTGGCACAGAACGAAAAGCGGAGGGGCTTCGAACAGAGGCGGGCGGCATAAGGCGAATCGGCCACAAAGGCGTATTTTGCCTTTTTGGTCGTTTTGACTTATGACATGTGCCTCTAAGTCCCGGAGCTGGACAGTTATAGAAATAAATTTATACTTTCTTCAAATTCAAAAAGCACACCCCTCAAGGCATGCTCTCATCAATCAAATGATATTCAGGAATTAAATCAGACAGCGGTACAATCGACGCTTTCTTTTCATATAACGGTATGAATTCCTTCAGCATCGTTGCAACCTTCATGCCCGTCACGCCCACATGCCCGATCGCAATCGTACTTTCATCATCATCCAACTCATGTGATAGGCGTTTCGCCTGCTTACCGATATGTCGAAGTGTGTAAATATCATCGAAGAACAATTCATTTTCAAGATAGGGCACATCAAGTTCTTTAGCAAGAGTCGGAATCACACTCTTGCCTGTCGTTTTGCTGTCAAGATAGAAAAGCCCTTTCTCCTTGCATACCTCAAGCACAACCCTCATCACCCGCTCATCAGCAGTCGCCTTCGATCCCATATGGTGATTGATGCCCACAGCGTATGGAACTTCTTCAATCGCCTTTTCCACCCGGCTGCGGATCTCTTTACTTGATAGTGAAGTCGTGATCGCTCCCGGACCAAGCCAGCTTGCCTTTCCGGACACCGGCTCCATCGGGAGGTGAACGATCACCTCATGACCCAGCCTGTGTGCCTTTTCTGCATCCTCTTTCGTCGTCGGTAAAAATGGCATGATGGCGAGGGTCAGTGTCACAGGCAGATGGAGGATCTCCGCTGTCCCCTTCATATCATTCCCCAGGTCGTCGATCACAATGGCCAGTTCCTTTTGGTGGGCCGGCAGCGGCAGGATATTCCTCGCTTCTGTCGTGCTTTGCACCAATAAAATGACTGACAGACAGATGAATAAGCTTCTCATCCCACATCACTCCTTTTCATTTAAGTTGTCCAAAAGGTATGAAGTTTAAGTGATGAATTTCATATTGAAGTGAGATTCAGGGATGGTGGACCATTTCGTTGATGAATATAGAGATTTTTCGACAAAAAGATCATATATTTACGAATAGGATCATAAATTCCGGAATAAGATCATAAATTCCGGATTAGGATCAAATATTCACAGATAGGATCATAAATCCTGAAAAAAGATCGTAATCTGTGAAAATGGATCATAATTTGTGAAAACGGTTCATAACCTGAATCGCAGCAGTCACAGCGACTCATCGAATGCCCCGATCCTCCGCACAACACCCTCGCTCCCTGCTTATCTACCCTCTCACCATGGATAAATCACTCAAAACTGACCAATCCTAGAAAAAAGGAGTGATGAAACCATGACCGAACAGCAAATGGAGGATTTATTTCACTTTTATGGCCATGAAGATTTATATAAACGATTCAAAACGCCCCTTTATGTGACAGGTCTGCTGGATGACAGTGAGGCAGAGCATCTGGAGGATTTCTTTGACCACTTCACACTCGATCGATCCATCCTGTTTGACGAATTCCGCTTTTGGTTCCGTTATTTCGAGGTGTCAAAAAAGGGGATGGATGGTTCTTCACCTTACTGTTGACAATGTATGCGGGGGGATGGACGGTTCTACCTTACTGTTGACACTGCATGTGGGGCAATGACCGCCGTCACCTTGTCCTCCTGCTAACGCGGCTTTTTAGACGCTGTCCGTCGTCCTAGTTGTTGACACTGCGAACGGGACACCGACATCGTACCTCCACAGAAAAAAGCTGTTCCCTGAGCTTCACTCAGAAAACAGCTTTCCATTTCAATATGGTTTATCCTGATAAAAATAGTTCGTCGATTTCCATGTGTTATCATATGCTTTATGAAAAATATGAGTCGACGCAGGTGAAACAGGCGGTATGAGCCATGTCCAGTCACCGGTGACTTCGCGGCCAGCATGTTGCTCATTTTCCTCAAACAGGCGGAATTGCTGGGCAGCAGTATGGTGGTCTACAATGCTCACGCCATCTTCTTTAAAGGAATGAAGCACTGCGATATTCAATTCTATAAGCGCCTTATCTTTCCATAGCGTAATGGCCCTTGATATATCAAGACCCATACAGCTTGCGACTTTGGGGAGAAGATTGTACCGCTCAACGTCTGCCAGATTTCTTGCACCGATCTCCGTTTCCATATACCAGCCGTTGAACGGTGCCGCTTTATATGAAATCCCGCCAATCTTCAATTCCATATCAGAAATGATTGGCACCCCGTACCACTTAAGACCGAGGTCACTGAACCATTCAAATTCCGGGTGTCTTAAATCGACTTCCAACACGAGATCTTTCCTGACCGGCTTCCATTGAGGAGGGTTTTCACCGATCTGAACGACGAAAGGCAGGATATCAAAATCTGTCTTATCCCCTTCCCAGCCAAGCTCCTCACATTTTTTCGTGAAATCAATTGAATGCGGATCTCCAATAAAGGTATCGCCCTCTTTATATCCCGCATATCTAAGCAGTTGGTGATTCCATAAACGGATGTCCGGCTCTCCGGGCTGTGACGGTCTGAACACCGTGATTGCCGGCCGGATCCGTCCTTCATTGGAGGCAAACTCTAAGTGGCGTTCCAGTGCTTGGAACACGTCCTCCTCCGTTGAAGCACCCCGCTCATCAAATACCTGCAGCGAATTCCAGAACAAGCGGCCGATACAGCGATTGCTATTCCGCCACGCCAGCTTCGCTCCGAACACAAGCTCTTCTTTTGTATGGATATAGGTCCCGCTTTCAGCAATTTCCTCTTCAACCTGCTGCAAACGCCCATCAACACCGGTTTTCTCACTTTCTATATAAAATTGCTCAATAAAGGCCTTTGCCTCTGCAACTAATTCATTCAATCCTACCGCTTCCTCATATCATAAATTGTACCCCAAGTATATCATGCCGGAATCCCTATAAACCTGGTACATTTGTACAAAAGATGAACGGGGGTCAGGCACCATCTCCCACTTCACCAATTTCAGACTATACAGGCCAGTCCAAAGGTCACCTTCTTATCTTAATGACTTTTCATAGCAGCGGTATTCCTGATGCCCTTCAGGTTTTGAGGTAAAATGGACCGACCCTCTGTATACATACCCCAATTTCTCATACAGATAATTGGCCCCCTCGTTACGGGCATATGCATCCAATCGGATACTGCGGTATCCATTATCGGCTGCATACTCCTCACATTTTTCCAAAAACTTCGTACCGAGTCCCTTCCCCTGCTTCAATGGATCAAGGAACAAAGCATGGACCACCAGCTCCCCATCATACTCCCAGGGAATCTCGCTCCATTCCGGGGACTGCCACGTATTCAAGGTCACCGCACCCGAGAGCTCTCCATCCGAATATAGGCAGTACAAGTCACCATATCCGATCTGCAATTCAAAATACTCCCTGCTTGGATAGATTTCATCCCACTGAAGCAGGCCGTTTTCATCCAGGTCCTTTTTACTTCTCAGGTAAACTGCTGTGATTTCATCCAGTTGTTCATTTGTAGCTTTTTTTAATTCTATAGAAGTCATGTCCTTTATCATTGCCCATTCCCCGTATCCATTGAATTTTTTCTTATTACTAGTGTTTGATGAAAGAGTGGCGGTTATTCTGCGAATTCCCCCGCTCTCCTGCGGCTCACCAGGTGTTGCCTGTTTTCTGTTCAAGCAATGGTTCATACATCATGAGTGCATGATTTTCCGTTATGAATTCCTCATCGATTTGTACGCCGGCCTTATTGAAAACCTTCCGGAAAATTTGATTATGCCTCAAGTAGCCGCCCCAGTATTCATGTGAGATGCTATGCTCTTTTTCATACACTTCATAATGAGTAATAGCAGGCGAGGTCGATCTCCATTCACCGACGAGGGCTTCGTCAGTCAGGTACACGTGCAGCTGGAAGGTTTCGCTCGTATTGTTTTTGATTTTCAAATCCAGATAATTGTAGGCACAGGTGGCTCCGCTCCCGAACGGAAGTCTGCGGTTGCTGTCTGGAAATGCGTCATAACTGTGGCGATGTCGCTCGGTGACAGTCAGGGGCGTGTGAAGCGTCATCCAATAAATCAGGTTCGATAACTGACACAGACCTCCTCCGATACCCGGCTTAAAGGAACCGTAATAAAGAACCATCCCATCGACATATCCTTTACGTTTCGTCGTGTTTCCGAGCAGCTTCCAATAAGAAAATGTCTCTCCGGGCTTGATGACAACCTTGTCCAGCTCCCGAACAGCAATCTTTAAATTCTTCACCTTATTTTCCTGGTACCACATGTCCACATCCTTTAGCTTCCTATACAACGGTGTCCGATGAGAATGAATGACATGCTGCTTCAATTCGGATTCTCTCATGTTAGCGAACGTTTCATTCGTCATTAACCACTGCATATACCTTTTTGTCCTGTAAAAACAAGTTCCGAGGAATACCCTGAACGAGGATCTCTTTTTAGGCTGATACTCCAAAGATTTAAACATTGAACCACCCTTTGTATTTATCCATTTATTACCTTATTATATAGCCTATAGTAAATTCTGACTATTTAAAATTCACAAAAAAAAGGCGGCCGTCCAATAAAGGTGCGGCTGCCTAATTCCTACAAACACTCTTCCAGCAGTTCGTATTTTTCATCTCTGATTTTTTCCAGCTTTTCTTTTTCGCTATACAGCTCCTGAAGGACTTCCAAATCCACCGTAGCCAGCAGCTTTTCTTCAATCATAGAGATTTGCGCCTCCAACTCTTCTAACTCTTTTTCCACCTCTTCAATGCAAATGGGCGGATCGGGGCGCTCCTCGTTTTCACGAACAGGAGCCATTTGCTTTTTCATCATCTCTTTTTTTTCTTCATTTGAAGGAGCCAGTTCGGCCAGTTTCTGTTTCGCCCAGCTGTAAGGTCCTTGGAATGAATATAGTTTCCGGTCATGAATCCAATACGTTTTATGAAAGATTTTATTTAAAAAGTAGCGGTCATGCGAAACGGCGAGAATGGTACCTTTGAAGTCTTCCAGGGCTTCTTCAAGCACTTCCCTTGAGTCGATATCCAAATGGTTCGTCGGTTCATCAAGCACCAGGAAATTAATGTCCTGATGCATCAGCTGGGCCAGCCGAAGCCTCATCTTTTCTCCTCCGCTCAGCTGCCCAACCTTCCTGAATACATTCGGTCCGTAAAAAAGGAATTTGGCAAGGATATGGCGGGCATCACCCTCTGTCACTGCGACCTCTTCCCGGAATGCGTCAATTAGGCGGGCTGAAGGATCTGCCACGGTAAAATGCTGGGACAGATACCCGAGCTTTACGTTGCTTCCGATTTTCACTTCCCCGGAATCCCAGCTTTCATTTCTGAGGAGCATTTTGATGATGGTGGATTTACCCGTCCCATTCTGTCCGACGATTGCCGTACGGTCTTTGTAATGGACCAGCATATCGGCACCGCTGAATAGCGTTTTTTCACCAAACGACTTCGTCACATCCTTCATGGAATAAACCACTTTTCCGCTTCGGTCCGTCTCTTCAAATTCCAACCCCATCTTCTTGCGTTCAAGAATCGGACGCTTGATTTTCTCCATCCGCTCTAGAGCCCTTTCCATATTGCGAGCACGCTTATGGAGCGCCTCATTCGGGGGATTTGCCTGATTGGCCCATTCTTTCAGCCTCTTGATTGCTTCCTTCATCTTCTTGATTTTCTTCTGCTGTTCCTGATACGCCTGGAACTCCAGCAGCAGCCTCTCTTCCTTCTCTTTCACAAAACCGGAGTAGTTTGCATGATATATCGTCAGCTCTCCGTCTTCCAGGTCAAACACCTTGGTAATGACATTGTCGAGAAAGTACCTGTCATGCGAGATACACATGACCGTGCCATCATACTCTTTCAAGAAGTCCTCCAGCCACTCGACCGCCCCGATATCGAGATGGTTCGTCGGTTCATCAAGCAGCAGCAGATCAGGCTTCTGAAGCAAAATCAACCCGAGACACAGCTTCGTCTGCTCACCGCCGCTGCATTGATTGAAGTCCTTCCCCAACAGTTCATTGATTTCCAGCCCATTCGAGATTTTCGCTATATTCGACTCAATCTCATACCCTCCGGAGAGTGTGAATGAATCCTGCAGCTTCCCGTACTCCTCAAGCATTCGGTTCAGCTTGTCAGGATCCCCCTCTCTCCCCATTTTATTTTCAAGTTCTTTCAAACGCTCCCCGGTCTGGAGCAAGTCAGAAAAAGCCGACCTCAGTACATCCAACCCCTTCGTTCCTTCCGGATATTGCGGAATCTGGGCAAGATAGCCTACCTTGGCTCCTTTCTTCAAATGAACGAGTCCTGTATCAGGCGTCTCCACCCCGGACAACAATTTAAAGATCGTCGTCTTTCCTGTACCGTTCCGACCGACCAACCCGATTCGGGCTCCTTCCGGGATCTCGAACGATAATTTTTCAAATATCAAATTCCCGCCAAACATTTTACTTAATTCCTGTGCACTGCATAGTATCATTTTTCCTCTTCCTTTCAAGTTCTTTTATTTATGGGTAAGAGGCTCTCTCAATAAATCTTTTCGTAGTCTATAAACCTGGTGATTACTGCTAAAGTTCGTCAAAACCAAACAAACTCCTTGCATGCAATATTCCAACCCGCAGCCGTCTGGAAAACAGTCTTCAATCTTACGAGTCTGCTCATCTATTTGTATACATAAAAAAGCCGCAAGTAAGACAAGGCTTCTCTCGCGGCTTTTAATAAAGGGCATGAAAAAAGAGAGCTGGACGCCCTCCATTTCCGATCCTTTTATAGAAAAGTGGTTGGAACCTGAGACCTCTTACCGTTCAGTGATTTTCATATTCATTTGCTAAAAAAGGGCATACGTGTCCCCTTGAATGCAAATGCATGAAAAATTGCACGGCAGATATAAATAAAGTCTAAGTACTTACCACGCAATCCAACAGAACGATTCATCTCAAATTCCACCTCCTTTTCCTTTTGACGATAGTGTATACGATCATTATATAATTATTCAGAAAGCTTTTGCAACTTGTTTTACCGTTTTTTGTACAAAATCCGCGACAGTACCAGACCTACGACACCAATCGGAATGAGGATCATCGCCCTGATTGTGAAGTCAAGGAACACCAGATCTGCAAAGAAGAATTTTACCAATGCCAGCGCAAGAAAGCCAATACCCGCCCATCGGTAAAAAGCATCCTTCCTGCTCTCCCCGACCACCAGGTACACAATCGAAAGCACTGCAATCGCGACGGTGAATGCCGTCGTTCTCGGCGTGTATCCCCAGCCGATGACGATGAAATCAGTCGCTCGCATCACAAAGGAGAACGCGATGATCGTCAGCGCCGATTTTAAAAGGATCACTGGTATCCCGGTAAAGGCTGTGCCCGTCTTCCTAAAATGGTCAAGCAGATACAAGTATCCGAAAACGATGAGGAAGATCGGAAGCTCCACACTCAGAAAATCGTAAGACGGCCCGAATCCCACCCCAAGCAGCGAATACAGGATAAGAATGATGGACCCCGCAAGGCTGATATGGCTCTTTCTTTTTCCAGCAAGCCATAACAATGCCGCTGCCTGAAGCGCGACCAGGATGAATGTCCAATCATAATCAAGCCAGCCAAAAATGAATAACAGGATATGAAGGAATCCAAGGACGAGCAGGACATCCTTTGTTTTCTTCTTCTCAGCAGGCTCCAGGAATGAAATCCCGATATACACCACTGCGAAGATGGCGTAATAATAAAGGGGGATTCCCGTAAAAGCATATACATCGTTCAACAATGCGAGAAGGATGAAGGTACCTGAAACAACTGCCGGGATCATTTCCGCACTGACACGCTCATCCCTGTTGAGGACGATCAGCAGCAAAATGTATGCATGCTGGATGGCAAACGGAATCAGGATTGTAAAGGTGATTTCCCCTACACCAAATGCTGCAAAGAAAAACAGTGTGAAATACAACAGGTAATAGTGAATATTCCAGGCGATCCTGTACCTTTTCCAAGTACTGAACGTGACCAGCACAAAGAACATCAGGAGTTGATATCCGTAAAATAACCATTCATTCCTCGCATCCCCGGCAAAGATGAACGGGAACAAATATGCGCCGACACCGATCAAACACAGCATCAGCTGGGATGCATGCTTATGCGAAACCCAAAGACCTGTCAAAATGATCAGGAGTAACAAGAGGTTCGTCACGACTCCCGGAATGAACCCGTACAAAATATTAGCAGAGAAAAGAGTAATGATAGCAAGGACAATGCTTCCCGATAACAGGGTGATGCCCAGTCTGCGCTGATCTTTAATATAGCGCTCACCCAGGATGAACATCGCAATACTGACGATGGCCCCGGTCAGCACCCTGAATCCAGGCGTCAGCCATCCGTTCTGGGATGCCGCCATGAATCCCCACACACTCCCGATCAATAGAACAAATAAAAACACTTTCGGCAGCCAGCGTTCCACTGAGAAATCAAACGCTTCTTTTGGTTTTTCAGTATTTGATTTGCTCGGGATGGCATCTTGTGACAAGGGGCCATGATGTGACTTGGCCGGGACGGCTCCTTGTGGCAAGGGGCTGTCATGCGACTTGTTTATATGAGGCTTTTCTTTTTGTTGACTGACCGGCGGCGGATCATCTGCTGCATGCTTCGCCTTCATAAGCTGAATCTTCACTAAATTCAACTCCTTCTCAAGCGAATCGACGCGCCTTTCCAGCCGTTCTAATTCTTCCCTTTCCATACTCCCACCTCCTTACTGTTATTTATACAGTACGGTATGAGATATTTCCTTTCTTTTTTAGATATTTTTCGAGTTTGTTTTTAATTGTTTGAGGATATTCATGTGAGTTTATTAAAAAATAGGGGCAGTTGAGGAGAAATCAGATTAAAAAGAAGCGTAACGGTTATACCCTATTGGGTGTTTAAGCTATTTTAAGAGCGAGGTCGTTGAGTTTATGGGCGAAATCCGGCATATATGGGCGAAAATTTGTTTTTATGGGCGAAATCTGAAATATATGGGCGAACTGTCAAACACTCGACATTATCCGACACCACCAGTCTGCCATATACCCCCTGCCAAGATTTCGGGCAAATCCACAAAAAAGCCCCACCCCCAGACCAGGGCGGAGCTCCAAACATTATGCCAATCTTTTAAAATTCTGTCCTAATATCTCATTCATCGTATGCACCGTGATAAATGCACGGTTATCGATCTGTGTGATGAATCCTCTCAACTTGGAGAAATCTTTACGGCCGAGGATCGTGGTGATCACTTCTTTCTCATCCGAAGTGAAAGCCCCTTTTGCCGTATGGATCGTTGCACCTTTACCCAGTTCATGAACGATGAAGGATTTGATTTCATCACTGTATTTGCTGATAATCACAATTTCCTTGTTTGAATTGAACTGCTGCAGGGTATAGTCGATAACGAGTCCGTTCAGGATGACACCAAAGAACGCATACATACCAACCTGCGGGCCAAAGAGTATTGCAGAGGAAAGCGCAATGGATAAATCAGCCAGCAAGACTCCTCTGCCTACTTCTATATTGAAATATTTATTAAAGATCAACGCAAGGATATCGGTTCCGCCTGTTGACGCCTGCTGGTGAAACACAATCGCCATGCCGGTTGCGGCGATGCATTGACCGATGATCAACTGGATCAGGATATCATCGCTGAGCGGCTGACTCATCGGCGCCGCAATTTCCAGCAGCCATACATAGAATGAAAGCGCGAAGCTTGCATAGATTGTTTTAGCACCGAAATTGAATCCAAGAAAAATGATCCCGACAATAAACAACAGAACATTAATGATTATCATGAACAAACCCAGGGATAAACCAGGGAACAAGTCGTTCATGATGATCGACAATCCACTGACTCCCCCTGTCGCTAAATTATTTGGCGATAAGAAAAAGTGAACATTGATGGATACAAGAAACGCACCAAGGTTCATCATTAAGAAGGATAATAATCTTTGTCGCATCACCGCAACCTCCTTTATCTTTAGTATTTTTGGTTTTTCCGTAAATGATTGAACAACGGGATTATAAAGCCCATAAACACCCTTTGTAAAGGGAATGAGGACAAAAAAATAAGGTTTAATAATTGTGACAATTGCAAGGGTTTGCATATCCCTCCCTGATAGGGTCGAGGGTTTATTTGATAATGTGTTTTATATAGGGACAATTGTATTTTTTCTAAGTTGGACCAATATTTCATTAGGATAAACCAGTGCGTATTCCCAGCTTCAAACTGATTCACCATCCCTTACACAGCAATTTCTTTATAAAAAAAGACCCTCCTCCAAAGAAGAGAGCCTTTCTAACCTAACTATATTGCTTTCCGGAATGCATCGTCTTGAAGTGCATCTGCGGGATCGCAATCCCGACCAAGATGAGGATCATCCCCACCATCTGCATGGCAGTGACATGCTCATGAAGGATCAACATAGCAGACACGATTGCTGCCGGCAGTTCCGCTGCGCCGAGAATTGTCGTGATGCTGGAATCCAGATGCGGCGAACCGATCGCCAGGAACACAACCGGAAAAATCGTTCCAACGACCGCCACCACCAATCCGAATTCACCCATCTCAATTAACCGCGCCGGCTCTCTTATAAAAGAAGGCTGAAGTGCCAAAATTACAACCAATAGGCCGCCAAACGTGATCAACAGGCTTTTTTGGATGGTAGGCACCCCTCTAGCTACCTTTCCGCTCAAGAAAAGGAAGAGAGCAAATGTGAAGGCTGCTGCAAATCCATAAAGGATCCCAAGAATATTTTCAGCCCAGTTAAAGCCTCCGGAAGAAGCCACTCCCCCTGCCAGCAGTGTCCCCATCCATAGGAAAACAACCGAAACCAGCTTTTTGTTGGACGGCCATTTTTTTAAATAAAGGGCTTCGACCACAAGCCCGATCCATGTAAATTGAAATAGCATGACAACGGCAATCGTCGCCGGCACCTTGCTCAAACTCAGACCATAAAAAACGCCGGTCAGCGCCAGCAATATCCCGATTCCAAACAATGAGAGTATCTGCTTAGACGGAACTTTCACTTTTTTGGTAAAAAGAAATGCTGTAAGCAGCATCAAGAGCCCAAATAAATACTGGACCCCGGTAACCTCTGCGACTGTGTAGCCTTCCGCGAAACCAAGCTTCACTACAGAAGCATGGATGCCATAGCTGCTTGCGCCAACAAGTACGCATAGTGATGCGTTGATTGGTTTCATCCTGCTCCCTCCACTTCATCTATGTCTCAAGCAAGTATAATACCGGGGAGATTATTTCGGCAATAGAAATATTGGCTTATTCTTTACTTTTCAATGAGCGGCTTCCTTCATTATTCCATTTTCTTGTTATCAACATTGTCAAGGAGTAAAGAATGGCAAGGATTCCTGAGCACAAAAGGATCAATTGTGCCGGCGGTAAAGATAGATTGCCTGCGGCCGAAACCGAATAAGCCAGTATAAATGAGGTCATTAGTTTGGCGAGGGACGCAATGAATAGGAATTTTCTTATTGAAACACTCCCTAGACCTGCCCCAATACAAATGATTTCATCAGGGAGAATCGGTAATATAAATAATAAAAATAAAACGGTCGTTTCGCTTTTTGCTGTGTAATCCTGGTATTTCTCCAAATGCTTCTTTTTCACCAGCTTCTGCGCCAGTTTTTTCCCTCCGGACCGGGCAATGAAGAACATGACGGCAATACCGGAGCATGTGCTGAAATAGCTTAAATAAGCTGCTGGGAAAGATCCGAAAACGGCACTGCCTGCCGGCACGGTAACAGCTTCCGGCAAGGGAAGGAGAATCGGCTGAAGAAAGCAGATGATGATGAATATGAATTTAGCGGACGAATCATATTCTATTAGAAGGGACTCAAACCCCTGGGCATCTACCAATGCAGTGAATTGTGTGATGTAATGAATGATGAGGAACAAAAGCACTATACATACTAAACTATAAAGACCCAATCGTGCTGCCTTTAAATAAGTGTGTTTCTTTCTCCACAAAGAGATGCATTCAATTGACAGGATGCTGATCATCAAGTACGTGATTGCTTGTTTCAAAAACACGGCTGGCAATAAAGGGAGGAACAGAAAGACAACCAATGCTGCCAGAAGCAGATGTGCTATCAAAGGAAGGACATGCTTAATTTTCATACAATCACTTCTTCTCTTTTATTCTGAGTTTAAATATATTGTAAGAAAAAGCAGGTAGTGCCGACACGAGCTCAAGTATGATAATGTACTGCGACCCTAGACTGAGCTGCAAATATAAAAGGCCCGTCCCTCGCTGCTTTAAAGCAGTGAAGGACGGGCCTTCCAGCCTGATTATCGATTATCAATCTTTTCCGGATACAAATCATGATTCATGAGACGGTGATCCGCCATTGTTTCATATTTCGTACCTGGTTTTCCGTAATTGCAATACGGATCGATGGAGATTCCGCCCCTCGGCGTGAATTTGCCCCATACTTCGATGTAGCGCGGATCCATCAGTTCGATCAGGTCATTCATGATGATGTTCATGCAGTCTTCATGGAAATCACCATGATTGCGGAAGCTGAACAGGTAGAGTTTCAGTGATTTACTTTCCACCATTTTTTGATCGGGGATGTAGCTGATGTAAATGGTCGCAAAGTCAGGCTGACCCGTTTTAGGGCAGAGGCTTGTGAACTCCGGACAATTGAACTTTACAAAGTAGTCCCGGTTCGGATGCTTGTTATCGAAGGCTTCGAGAATCTCCGGTGCATATTCGAACAGGTAGTTTGTTCCTTGATTTCCCAACAAGGTAATATCTGTTAATTCTTCGTCTTTTCTTCCTGACATATAAAAATCCTCCCTTTAATTGTACTCAAACTAAAGGAGGACATAGCATTAGCCTATGATGGACGGTAACAATCTCTAATTTTGCAATTATTGTTATCGACTGTTACGCTTAATGGATAATGGTTTTGCAGAATCCGGCAGCCATCAGCTTCATAGAAACATAGTTTTTTATAGAGGGTTAATGCTATGAACCTCTCTCAATAAATGTGAGCGACTTATAGTTGTACAGTCGTAATAATAAATAAGAATGCAGAGAAAGTCAATATTCTCTTAGTGCTTCCTTCATCGAATATTGTTGTTTATCTGAGTAGGCTGGGGTAATTTTTCCCATTTTGCAAACGTACACTGCAAGGAGCTTTCATGAAGGATTTTAACCGTATATGTGGAATATATACGTAGTTGTCTTTCCTCAATTTTTCTAGGGGGTTTTTAAAAAATGAAACAGCTTGTCCCCGCTTTTACCAAGGCTATACTGAAGGGTGATGTTCAATCGGCAACAGAACTCTATTCATCTTCGATTCAATCTAAAGTAGATCCGCTTACTTTTTATGAATCGGTTGTTAAACCATCAATGTATCGTATTGGTGATCTTTGGGAGAAAAATCAAATCACTGTAGCAGATGAGCATTTAGCAACTGCTACCTTAAAATATTTACTTGCAAGCGTCTATACCCCATACGAAGTGTCAGAACGCCTCCCGAAAGGACTTTTGTTCTGTATCGAAGGCGAGCAGCACAGCTTGGGACTGGAACTTGCAAATGAGATTTTCAAAGAACAGCATTGGAATACACGCTACCTGGGAGCGAATGTTCCCGTTAAGGATGCAGTGACCTTCGTCAAAGCCTGGAAGCCCCAGGTAATCGCAATCTCAATCGGCATGACGACGGCGATGTCACAGCTAAAGGACTGCCTCGAACAAATCGAGAAGGTGCAGCCCGATGTCAAGATCCTGGTTGGCGGAAGGCTCATTTCCCATTACAATCTGGATTTTTTGAAAAGGGAGTCAATCACTACCTTCCATGATTTAAGAGAGTTAAATGATTATTTAGAGGAGCATGCTGAGCAATTCCTTGCTCTTATGGAAGAAAAAATATCAAATTAAAGGTTTGTCTCACAATTACCCGAATTCTCCGATCAACCCGGAAATTCAGAGGCAATGGAGTCCGTTAACCTTCCACAAGGAGGGATACTGTGGAAAATCTCGATTTTTGCCCGATTCCCTATCTTATATTAGATAGAAAACTAAATGTATTGGATGCATCCGAATCAGGGTATTCACTTTTACACCGGGGCGGAAATTTCTTATCGATCCTTGAAGAAGAAAGCTCCCCAAAGTTTGCACGCGTCATCCATAAGGATCTTTCAGGAAAGATGGAAGTGAACCTAAAGAAAGCTTCTTCATTTGAACTTGTGGACCTTTTCTATCAATTCTCAGATGTTCAGCAGCGCTTTCATATGGCTGTCATCTCAAAAGACAACGACTATCAAAAAGTTTCGCAGCAGATGAATGGCCTGTTTGACCGGCTGGGGGAATCGAATATCATCAGAAAAGATACTAACCACAGAGAGGTATTGGCAAGCGTTTCTTCTCTCTATATGAAACTCGCCAATACAAGTGAGTGGAATAGGGAAGAAGTCATGGATAGAGTGAAAGAAATTGAAATTCTGCTTATGAAAAATGTACAATAGAGGAGTATATCATTTCAGAGTTGGGAGAATCGAATATGACTTTACTTGGAAATTTGCTTGAGTACAATCAGAAATTTGTTGAAGAAAAATCATATGAAGAGTATAAAACGACTAAGTTTCCTGACAAACGTCTCGTTATTTTAACGTGTATGGATACCCGCTTGGTCGAGCTTCTTCCTAAATCAATGAATATGAAAAACGGTGACGTGAAAATCGTCAAAAATGCCGGAGCGGTTGTCGCTCACCCATACGGAAGTATCATGCGAAGCCTTTTAGTGGCAGTGTATGAGCTTCAGGCGGACGAAGTCCTGGTCATCGGGCATCACGATTGCGGCATGAGTGCGATCAACAGCGAACAAATCATCGGCAAAATGAAGGATCGCGGTATCGATGAAGATACCTTAAATACCCTGAACTACTCAGGAATCGACCTTCACGATTGGCTGAAGGGCTTCAGCTCTGTTGAAGAAAGTGTTGGGCACAGCGTGGACATGATCCGAAATCATCCGTTGATGGATAAAAACATCCCTGTTCACGGCCTTGTCATCTCTCCTGAAACAGGAAAGCTTGATTTGGTGGTCGAAGGTTATTAAGTTTTTTAAAGAAGGACAGCCCCTTATCATGAGGGGCTGTCCTTCTTCTTTATAGATTCTCCTAACACGTAATCAAGCGGGAATTCTCGATAGTAAATGCGTCTTTTTGATAATAAGTCTTTGATTTAAATATAATGGGTCCGTTTTCAAAAATAGAATTTCCGGTTTCAATAATAAAAAGTCGTTTTTCGATATTAAATCTTTAAGTTTCGATAATAAATTCTTCATTTTCGATAATAAACGAACTATCCGACACGCCTGGCTGTAGCTTCTTTAGCTAAAAGACGTTATTTCTAAGGAAAAACTGACATGTAAGATACCATTTAAGATAAAAAATTCATTTATAGGTATTTACCTAAAAAAACAACCTTTAATCTAAAAAAACCTCCTCACCCAAACAAAAAACCTCTAATTCTTTGAAAACTCCTTCAACTCCCGTAAAATAGGCATCTTTTCCATTTCATCCTCGCTGACATGGTCCCACTCAATCCCTTCAGGCTTCTCGTAAGGTGTATGTGTCTCCATTCCACCCTTCTCGGTAAAAATCCAATCAACCGCCAGGTCAAATGAGTCTCTCGGAATATCATCCTCGACCAGCTGCTCGCTATTGATCGTTGTGATGACGGGAACCGGTTTATTTCCAATTTCGCGCAGAATCGCATATTCTCTATCGGCATACCCCTCTCCTTTCCCAAGCCTTCTTCCGTCTGTGTGAATCGCAACCGAGCCTACGACAATCAGGTCGATTGGAGGTATATCCGTCAGGGGGACCACCTTGCCATAAGAGTTCATGTGCTTGATGCTGGCAGCTTTCCGCTCCTCACCCTGAGGCACCCATTCAGGCTTGATCATGACAAACCCATCCTTCAGTCTAGGTGTCGGAATCAGCAGCGTTTTCTTATCTTTTAAAACAGAGGTTCTGAAAGGCAGCTGCGGCGCGTCAGGATTTACTTTAACCACTTTCGCCTTTTTATAAAAATCCATCTCCTGCACATGTTTCGCTGCCGCTTCAGCTCCTTTGAAATTCGGGATCCGATTGACCAGTGGAAACGGGAAACGTCCCAGTTTCTTTTCGGTCAGGTTATTCCAGACTTTATGGCGGATTTCATCCTTTGTTCTCACCTGTACTCCTCCTTACTATGTATAAACCTGGGATTTTTTCTAAAAAATCATGGAACTCATGACATTTTTCCTATACAATAATACCTGCATAAAATTTCCTGTATTGGAGGTGAATTACTTGTCACTCTACGGTATCATCGTATTAATTCACGTCGTGGCGGCAGTTGCGGGACTCGGCGCAAGCTTTGCGATGCCAGTCGTGATGAAGACTCCGGAAACAGCCCATCAGGCAAGATTTTCACTCGACCTCAGCAAGAAGATTGAAAACTTCGCTAAAATCGGGAGCATTGTCCTTCTGGTCACAGGTCTTGTGATGGGGATCATGAACCCCTTTCTTTTCAAAACAGGCTGGTACATCGCTTCGATCGCCATCTACATCGGTGTCCAATTCATCGTTGCAGGCATCATGCCCCGGAAGGTAAAACAAATGGCCGAGATCATTCATGCACACACAGGTGAAGATGTCCCTGCTTCCTATGGTAAAATCAATGCCGAGTTAAAACCTTACAACATCATTATACATAGTGCTGCTATCATTCTTATCATATTAATGTCGATTAAACCGTTTTAACTAAGAAAAGCGGAAGGGGTTCGTTCAGAGGCGGGTGGCATAAGACGAACCGGCCACGAAGGCGTTTTTTGCCTTCTTGGCCGGTTTGGCTTATGACATGTGCCTCTAAGCCCTGGAGCTGGACAAACAGAATAGCAGAGGCGGCTCGTTCAGCCCCAACAAGCATAAGATGAATGGGCCGGGAAGGCGTTTTTTGCCTTCTTGGACCATTTAGCTTTTGACCTCGAGGGGCTAGCCGCCGAATTATACTTATACTTTCTCTTATAATTAAAAATAAAAACCGCACAAGACCTGTGCGGTTTTATTTTTCATCAGCAACTTTTTTCATTTTTTCCAGTAATGCCTGCGAATCAGCCGCAGCCGTAAATTCCCCATCCACCAGGGCATAAGGCGACATCTTGCATTCCTTGCACCTGCTCTGACATTCGTATTCCTTATATGTGACGTTCTTCCTGCTCAAGAACTGATTATACTCAGACACATTCTCTTCTTTTAAAAAACGGTCCAGGTTCTTCTCGCAAAATTCAATAGTGACATTCTTTCTCTTCGAAAATAGTTGATTGATAAACTTCACTGATAAGACATCCTTTTTAAAAAATCCGTTCCTATTGAGTCGGAAAAGACCTCTTGATGTATCGATCAAGAATCAAGTTTCCAAAAGGAATGAACGCGACTGCAAGAGCACTGAACACCCATTTGAAGGACCATCTGATTTTTAAAGTCGTATAACCGATGACCAGCACATAGACAACAAAAAAGAAACCGTGCAAGGAACCCACGACCGTAACGGCTTCCGGAAATCCTGCCATGTACTTCAGCGGCATGGCAATGAATAATAGAATCAATAAAGAGGCGCCTTCAATAAAACCACTCAACCGGAAACGCCCTATCGCTGTTTTAAGCATATATGAAAACCTCTCTCTGGTAATCTGTTTTAACACCTCTATTATATCATTGATAGCACGAGACATGTATGACTAAGTATTGAACACTGCAGTTCTTCCGTAACTCCCTCCACTACGCTTCCCAGGAATGATCTTTCCATTTTCCCTATAAATATGGTATCTGGAGAGACTTTCTTCAGCTGAATGACTTGTATATCACAGACATGCCAGCAATAAAGGTTCTCTCTTTAATCGGAGTACGGTCGAAGTTGAACCAGAAAAGTAAAAAAGCCAGATTCAACTTATCAGGTTGAGCTGGCTTTTCTTCAATCTATAAATCTCTCAAATGGTCTGTATCATTCATGAATCGTACAGCCCGTCCTCTTTCTGTCACCTCTAACAGGTGAAGGGTGGTGTCGCCGCAGTGAAAATAGATTTCTGCATCAATCGGCATCCTCAGGAATGAGCGAAGCAGGTTGTTGATCACCCCGCCGTGAGCGACAATCGCAATTCTATCCACATTGGAATCTGCCATGATCTTTGAAAAAATCATTTCGATCCTCATACGAAATTCGATATGGGACTCTCCATTTTCCACGCTTTCATGGAGATGCCTCGGCTTTGGAATCTTCTCTGCTTCTTTAAAAGGAAGCCCTGCGAGAATCCCATTATTATGCTCCATCAAATCCCCATGATATATCAGTTCGCAGCCGACTTCTTCGGCCAGCCTCTCAGCCGTTTCCCTCGCTCTTTTCAACGTACTGCACCAAATCAAATCTGGGGGAAAATCTTCCTTCACCCGCTTTGCCATCGCCTCTACCTGCCTGACACCGCGTTCAGTCAAAGAAAAATCCGCTCTCCCCTCGTGCACATTCAAAATATCCGCTTCAGACTCCCCATGTCGAACCAGCAAAATCTCCATAAACCCCTCCAAATTTAACCATTTTCATTAACAGAGCTACATTTTATCACACTAAAGGCCCGTCCCTCAACGCTTTAACGCATCGAGGGACGGGCTTCTTCTATATCCACCTTATTGCATTTGATCTCCTATTGGCTCCCCTTCGTTCATGTCCACATTTCATACTGGTCTGCAGTTTCATATAATGATAGAAGATCAATGCGTCTCTTCCTTGTTTACTATTAAAATTCGCATATGGTTTTATTTGTGAAAGAAATTTCCGATCACAATGGCATGCCGGACCGTATCTTTCATAACACAAATCGTGCTCCATGCACGCTGCGTCCACCTCATTGATCGGTTCACCCGGTCCGCTGCAGCCGGGACCACACCATTTGTATTCAGGGAAAATACAAAACTTAGGTCTATACCTCTCCCCCATCTTCTCCCTCCCTTCTCTCTGGTGCACACTCATGACGTTTCATTTCTCACATAAAGGGAATTACACTCTATGTAAGAAATAAGAGTTGATGACTATATTGTATGCATGTCTACTCAGTAAGGTTTATTCCCGCTGAGAAAGATGCTCACTAGGAGGAATGAAATATGGCAAGCTTTCAATTAAAAGATTCTGTACCTGATTTCACACTCCCTTCAGTCGCTGGTGAAAAGTTTTCATTCGGGGAGCACCAGAAGGAACATGACAGCTGGCACCTCCTTGTTTTCTTCAGAGGAGCCTGGTGTCCGGTATGTCAGGAAGAGCTCCGTGAATTCCAAGCCAACAAAGAAAAATTCGAAGAGCTGGATGTTCACATCCTGGCCATCGCGAGCGATGATCTCGAAGACCTGCAGGAGTATGCAAACAAGGAAAATATCACATTCCCGATCATGGCAGACAAAGAACTCAAAGCCATTAAAGCCTTTGATGTTTATTACCATGGAAAGGATGCCCCGTATGATGATCACGGGGAGCATGGCGAGCCTGCTTACTTCCTTGTAAATGAAAAGGGAGAATTGATGTATCAGCAGCAGCAAACGGGGCCATTCGGACGTCCCCATCCGGATGAACTTCTCAGAACCGTAAAATATATAAAGAAGAATGTAAAATAATGATTATGATAAAACCGCTTTGACGTAAGAATCAAAGCGGTTTTTTACATATTGTCGAAGCCGATTCTTTGTTCCCTCTGTCCTATTGTGATAAGTTTCAATAAACCAAACTAATCAAAGGAGGAAAAAATATATGCTCCCAAAAACCCAGCAGCAAATCCAACTTGTTTCCCGACCTGAGGGTATGCCCTCTGAACGAGATTTTCTTTACCAAGAGATCGAGGTCCCTGAGCCTTCTCAAGGCGAAGTTCTCATCAAAACGCTATATCTTTCAGTCGATCCATACATGCGGGGGAGAATGTCCGATGCCAAATCCTATGTAGAGCCTTTCGCACTGAATGAAGCTCTTTCCGGAGGGGTCGTGGGTGAAATCGTGGAATCTAAATCAGAACATTTCAAAAAGGGCGATTACGTCGTCGGCATGCTTCCATGGCAGGAATATTCACTGGCCAATGAAAAAGCAGTTCGTTCCGTCAATCCGGATATCGCTCCGCTCTCCACCCACCTGAGTGTACTCGGATTAACTGGGCTGACAGCATACTTCGGACTGCTCGACATCGGCCAGCCTAAGAAAGACGAAACCGTCGTCGTATCAGGGGCAGCCGGAGCAGTGGGATCCGTTGTGGGCCAAATCGCAAAAATCAAAGGTGCACGGGTCGTCGGAATTGCAGGATCTGAAGAAAAGGTGCATTACTTGAAAGAAACTCTCGGATTCGATGAAGCCATCAACTATAAACAAACCGCCAATATCTACAACGCACTGAAAGAAGCATGCCCAAACGGTATCGACGTCTACTTCGAAAACGTCGGCGGAGAGATCGGCGATGCTGCCATCAGCCTGCTGAATAAACACGGACGCGTGCCGGTTTGCGGGGCTATTTCTTCCTATAATAAAACCGACAGAGATCTCGGACCGCGCGTACAGACGAAACTGATCAAATCGAGCGCCCTTATGAAAGGATTCGTTGTCAACGACTACAGCGACCGCTTTAAAGAAGGAGCCACGCAGCTCGGCCAGTGGCTGGCAGAAGGAAACCTTCAATACGAAGAAACCATCACTGAAGGCTTCGAGAACGTAACAGACGCTTTCCTCGGGCTGTTCCAAGGGAAAAACCTCGGAAAGCAGCTCGTTAAGGTCGCAGAGCCGACTAAATAATTTTATCCAAGGAGGTTCCTTTATCAAAATAAGGAGCCTTTTTCTTTTTCGGCACATCCCCATGTTTCCTCCTCTCTCGCACCGGGAAATGAATCAGTAATCAATTCATCTAGGAGGAATGAACATGAAGAATTATCAACTATATATCAACGGACAATTCACCAATGGTTCATCCGGTGAAACGATAGATGTGATCAATCCTGCAACCGAAGACGTCATTTCGACCATCCAGAAGGCAGCGGAAGAGGATGTGAACACTGCGGTTGAAGCAGCTCACTCCGCATTTCTTTCATGGGAGAAGGTGCCTTCTAAAGAAAGAGCTTCCTATCTGTATAAAATAGCAGATAAGTTAGAGGAACGAAGAGATGCATTCGTTCAAATGCTGACAGAAGAAAACGGGAAGACACTCGATGCCTCTGAAGCAGAAATCGACCTTGCCATCGAGTATTTCCGCTACATGGCAGGATGGGCACTCCGTTACGAAGGCGAAATCCTCGAAAGCGAACGCTCCAATGAAAATATCCTTGTTTATAAAAAGCCGATCGGCGTTGTGGCTGGAATCGTTCCTTGGAACTTTCCGATGTTCATTTTGGCAAGAAAGCTCGCACCCGCCATCGTCACCGGCTGCACGATCGTGTTGAAGCCCAGTCAGTATACGCCGAATACAGCGTGCGAGTTTGCAAAAATCATCGAAGAAGTGGAGCTTCCTAAAGGGGTCTTTAATCTTGTGACAGGAAAAGGTTCTGATATTGGAAATCCTTTATCAGGACACCCCAAAGTCCGTATGGTTTCCATGACAGGCAGCTACCCTGCCGGTTCAAAAGTAATGGAAGCTGCTTCAAAATCGATTACCAAGGTTAACCTGGAACTCGGCGGCAAAGCGCCTGCCATAGTGACGAAGCACGCGGATATCGACCTTGCCGTCGAAAAAATCAAAACATCGAGAATCACAAATTCCGGCCAGGCCTGTACGAATGCAGAGAGGGTCTATGTGCATGAAAGTATAGCCGAAAAATTCATCAGTAAGATCACCGAAGCATTTAAAAATACAGCTGTGGGAGACCCAACCAACCGTGACAACGAGATTGGCCCGCTTGTGAATAAAGAACGTCTGGATACAGTCACTGACATGGTCAATAACGCTGTGGAAAACGGGGCGAAAATCCTTACGGGGGGAAAACCGATCGACGCTGAAAACGGATTTTACTATGAACCTACGATTCTCGTAGACGTCAAACAGGACATGGAAATCATACAAGAAGAAATCTTCGGTCCCGTCTTACCAATCATGACGTATAAAGACTTTGATGAAGTGATTGAGCTTGCCAACGACACAGAATACGGCCTCTCTTCTTCGATCTTCAGTGAAAACCTGCACGAAATCATGAGGGCGGCCAATGAATTGCGATATGGAGAAACCTTCGTCAACCGGGAGAACTTCGAAGCCATCAATGGTTTCCATGCGGGCCGAGCCCAATCAGGCATCGGCGGGGCAGATGGCAAACACGGTCTCAATGAATACCTGGAAACTCACGTAGTGTACCTGGAATACGATGAAGATTACAAAGGATAAACAAAATACCAACACACAAGGCCCGTCCCTCGTTGCTTTAAAGCAATGAGGGACGGGCCTTTAAAAAGTGGCAATAAAAAAAGCCCCATCAACAGACAGGACTCTTAGAACCGTTCGTTTGTTTTATTAAGATACGATAAAGAAATTAGCCATAGCGATCAGAAGAAGGATGATGATAATACCGGAGCTCATCCAAAGAATATCACTGAAGTCCATTTTCATTTCTGTCACCTTATCATTTTTTAGCATGCCATTTCACTCCCTTGATGATTTTCTATGAATCCAATGACTTTGAAGTCCGATAGATCAATTTTAGAATTAGTGGTTGTCAAGCAATGGGAACATTTAATCTTCTGCACATTCATCGGAGTACGAAATTCAGTTTCACAGTGACTGCATTCCAAGATATGTAGATCTTCTTCGCTGCCTTTACGATCAAATTGAATACGTTCTCTTCCGCGATTAATGTAGCTCACTTTATATTCTCTCCCGTCAAGTTTGATTTAGTACATATATACCCGGTGATATATCTGTAAAACATTTTTAATCTACTTTTTCAAAAAAACTCAGTCTTTATGCACATTATTTTAGGGAGTTAGTCTTATTCCAGGAAACATTTTCATATAGTAGTAGTCATTATGTTACAATTTTTACAAGATAGAGATATAAAGGGGGAAAGTTTATGATTCAACCGGCAGGGTTCGGAGTCAGATTCGTAGCCAACTTAGTGGATTGGTTAGTCATCAATCTTCCGCTGATCATTATTACAGGGCTGATCACTGGTGAATTTTCAGAGGAAAATGCCTTTGTTTCATCAATTACATTTCTATATGTCCTGATCACTCCAGTTCTTTGGAAGGGGTATGTAGTGGGAAAACGTATCGCCGGCATCCGGATTGTGAAGAAGGATGGCAGCAACGTCCATATCGGAAACATGCTGATGCGAACAATCGTTTCAGGGATCGTTTATGGTCTCACATTAGGGATAGGAATTATCGTCAGTGCATTCATGGTCGGCCTGCGTGAAGACAAACGGGCGATTCATGATTTTATCGCGGGAACATATGTGACCCATGCGAAGCCTGATGAGATGGAGATAGAACCACTTGACTGATTGATTAATAAACAACCAACCTTTGCTTGGCTTAGGTTGGTTGTTTTATGTTTATAATAATCGTTTCTCCATAAAATGCTGTCGAGCACCCTTTGGAAAGTCCTCCAACACCCCGAATTCATGGTAACCCAGCTTCTTGTAAAAATCGGGTGCCTGAAAACTGAAAGTGTCCAATATCACTAAATAGCAGCCTTTTTCCTTTGCATAGCCTTCTATTTTATCAATGAGTTGAACTCCGTATCCTTCCTTCCGATATTCCTCGGCAACCCAGAGAAAATCGATATGAAGATGGTGCCAAAATGTCTCCCCGACGACTCCTCCTACTATTTCATTCTTTTCATTCCTAATCACGAAACTGATTTTCTCCAGGGGTGTCTTCACTTTGTCATCAATGACGCTCATATTATACTCAATCAACTTTTTCCTTATGTAGTCGCTGTCTTCCTGAACCCATTGCTGTGTGATTTTCATCGGTTTCTCCTCCTTTTCTTATGATTCAAGTTTAACAGAGGTCAAACCCGTTTATAGAATAATATAGGCAACATACTAAAGGAGGAGTTCGATGTCTTTTCAAAAAACGATGAACAAGCTTGAAAACTTATCCTTACAGAAACCGGATAAACTATTGACCGTCTATTTGAACACAGACCGCAGTGACCCGGATCAGCAGGGCGGCGAATGGAAAATCGCACTGAAGAATGGATTCAACCGTTTGGAAGAGTATTTGGAGAGTGCCCCCGAAGAACGTGAGAGACTTCAGGCGATCCGCCCAAAAGTGGAAGACTACATTTTAAGTCAGGAAAGGGAACTGCCGAGAAGCTTCATCATTTTCGCTTCAGCCGATAGCGGCATCTGGGAAACGTTCGAGGTGCAGGTGCCGGTGGAAACGAACTTCTATTGGGAAGAAAAGCCAAATCTCGAGCAGTTAAAATCGCTGCATGAAAAGTATCCTTACACAGGGTTAGTCCTGCTCCAGCAGAATCAGATCAAGATTCTCACCTCAGCCTTTGGACAGCTCCAATCGACCGAGTTCATGGAATTTGATCTTGATACCGAGGACTGGCGCAGAAATGAAGGTCCGCATCATGCAGACGTCAGCATGGGCAGCGGAGGCGGTAAAGCCAGCCAGCAGGATGAGTATGATGAGAGGCTTAAAGCCAACCAGCAGCGCTGGTGGAAGAGTCTCGGAAGTATTCTCGATAAAAAAAGCCGCCGATGATAACTGGGAAAAGATTGTTCTCGTCGGTGACAAAGAAGAAGCTGCGGTACTCTCTGAAAATATGAATAAAGACGTACATGATACAATCCAGAAAAATCTTTTGAATGAAAATGAACATAAAGTGATCGAGAAGCTGCTTGCATAATAAAAGCGGAGGCGGCTCGTTCAGAGGCGACAAGCATAAGACAAGACAGACATAAAGGCGTTTTTTGCCTTTTTGGATGGCATGGCTTATGTCTCGAGCCTCTAGCCGCCGGAGCTGGACAAGTAAGAAAAGCGGAAAGGCTTTACATTCGAACAGTAAAAAACCCAGATCCTGATCGCGGTTCTGGGTTTTTTACTGTCTAGAACTTCTTATTCCGCAAAGTTGAATCCTCTCTACCCCATGCCAGTAATATTAATCATTATTATACATAGATTGTTATACCCCTAGAATCTACAATTTAATTGTCGTAAACAATATCTACTTTTTAGAAGAAACCATCATTTCATATTTAGTTTGGTTTAAGGAAGAAAGATTAAAGGAATTACCATTAACATCATTTTCTATCAACATATGGTCGGTTAGGAGGTACACAATGAAATATGCAGGTATAGGTTTAGTTATGTTAGCCGCTATATGCTGGGGCATTAGTGGGGGAATTGCCGATGTTCTTATGAACAAAGGCTGGGATCCGATTGTGATTTCACTTTACCGGGGGGCCGTTGGCTTTATATGTTTTTTAGTGTGGTTTCTCTTTCGATTCAGACAAAATCGGGTCATCTCTCCCCGTTTATTCATTTGCGCTCTGATTGCAGGTGTGGGTGTTGCCGGGAATTTCACTTTTTATTTTTTAAGCATCCAGGCCTCTAGCGTTGCTATAGCCGCTACGTTAATGTACACCGCACCTGTGTTCGTTCTTTTAATATCCTTTTTAATGCGGATAGAACCTTCTACTTGGTTTAAGTGGGGCTGTATTAGCGGTGTTCTCCTGGGAATTATCCTGCTTACAGGTGCCTACAACACTGAATCGATTTCAGTGAGTTTTTTAGGGATGGCCGCGGGGCTTGCTGCCGGTCTTTCCTATGCTTTGTTTATATTCGGGTTTAAAAATGCGTCTTCTATCGGTAATCCGCCCACCACGTTAGCCATTGCTTTTTTTTCATTTTGTCTCATCCTTTTTCTCTTTACGGATAAGAGAGAAGCAGCAGATGTATTGGCATCAAGTGATATAGGATTGTTTTTGCTTCTGGGGATCCTGGGGGCTGGATTGTCATTCACATTGTATGTGATTGGAATACGATGGACTACTCCTGCAAACGCATCTATGGTAGCTATGGTAGAGCCGGTCACAGCTTCATTATTTGGCGTTTTGGTTATCGGGGATCACTTGACCACCATTCAAATTTTAGGAATGGCGGTCATCCTGGTTACGATCACCGTTCTTAGTGTGAAGCAGTCCGACTGAAAAAAGTTTAACTCATCATAAACGGATTTATTTGATCTACTTTCTTTTTTGTAAAACAGCATGTTCTCAGTAAAAAAACATTAGTCCCCAAAGGGAAAACGGAAGCCCGAATCGAGGGATTTTTTACGCTCCTCTCATTCTTACAAGCACCACCCATCCCTCTTTGCATACTTTGTAAACAGGAGGTGTGTGCCGTGCTTTCACGTATAAAATGGTTGTCCTTTTCGATTGAATTATTTCTCGCGGTCCCGGTTTTTGGAAATATTGCGGGTGACGCAATTCCGTTTCTCCTTTGTCTAGTGGCTGTCTGGCATGCTGGTGTACTATATGTATCAAAGTCTGAAGACCAGCCTATTCTAGGAAGTGCTCTTGGAATCATTGCCTCATTCCTGAACTTTTTCCCGATCATCCGATTGATTGCCCACGCGATCACTGCAATTGTACTTATCTTTGAAATTCAGAAGGCCCCCGGGATGGAATGATCAGCTTTCCCACACGAAAAAGGATGCTCCTTTCCCCGGAGCATCCTTTTTCTTATTTCATATCATATTTATAACAAACCATGACAATCTTCTTCTCGAACCCTTCTTGGGTATAGAGCTTCACTGCTTTATCATTTTCTCCGTTAACAGAAATCAAGGCTTTTTCCATGCCGGCTTCCTTTCCGAAACGAAGCCCTTCCCTTAACAGCATCCTTCCGATACCATTCCCCTGCTGATCCGGTTTGACTGCCAGGAGACCGATGAAGGTTTTCCATTCCCCTTCGTCCCATTCCTTTTCAACGTTCAATATCCCTGCCGGAACATCATGGCAGAAGAGAATTTTCATTCCCCCGGGGAGATGTCCCTCCTGATCCTTCATTTCCTTGACCTGCCCGACAGTAATTGGTGTCTCTGCTCCTGCTAATTGAGAGAACGCAGCATTTCTGACCTCACACCATATTTTTTCATCACGGTCGAAGACAAGGTCTTCCAGTCTGTATTTTGGTGGAATATCCACTCGAGGTAAATCCTGTGCCTGCCGTTCGAGCAAATATGATATTCTCTCTATATCAAATCCTAATTCCTCCATTATCTTTCTTACAGCCGGATTCTTTTCATCGATAAATGTATAGACTTTATCTAAATCTTCCCCATGAACTTTTATTTTTTCCCAAAGAGTTTTATAAGCCGCTAACGTAAGGATGGTGCTGTGGAATATCCTGAAGCGCGCCCTGTTTCCTTTGAGGAAATATTCACTACGATACAGGGAAACTGCACCGGCAATCCTGTCTCCTTCCATCAGCAGATAGGTTGGATTCTCTTCTTCATCGACCTTGAAAGCCTTCAACTGGTCCTCATATAGAAAAGAATCATCCACTTCGTGCCGGTGTTTTCGGCAATACTCCAGAAATTCTTCCCTCGTTTTTTCTGTTAAGTGCTCTACTCTCATCGTTCTATCCTCCGAAATCAATCTGACTCTAAATGCGTTCATTGCCTCTTTTAAAATTCCCCGTAATCTTTGCCATAGCTAATTGCCGTTCCTTTTCGCTTTCTGCCGTTTTCACTTTCTCCAGGAATCGGACAGCTTCTTTCCCTTTCAGTACTTTCACTTGCATGCCCTCATAATCTATAAACACCATGCCGCTTTTCGTGACCCGATACTTAAACGGGGATTCATCCAGTCGGCTTCTTTTATCGATATCTCCCATATTCGCGCTCCTTCCTATGAATCACTGTTTATAGGTATAATTCAACAAAATATAACCATTTACCTTTTCAAACAAGACAAAAAAGCAGTCCAATCCTGGGGTTTCTTGCCCCAAAATCGAACTGCTTTTCTCGTTTATTACCTACTGAACGACCCCGCCGGCATTCACATACCGAGCGTTGAATTCCTGCACAAATTGATTTGCAATCGCAGTATCATGGATGATCAGCATGTTTTCATCATTTACGTTATTCCCGTTTTCGCTCCAGTTCGTGGAACCGACGATGACGGTCGGATCACTGGACGTGTCCGCATCGATGATCATCGTTTTGGCATGAAGCTTTCTGCTTTCATTGGCCTGATAAACCGGAGCCGGGTTCGCCCAGCGGATATTCGGGTTGTTTTCGCTCGTCTGGGACGCCGTTCTGCCGGTCATTTCGATACTCGCAGACCACCATTGATTCCAGAAGCTTGCATCGAATAATCCTTTTACATCGAAACCAGTCAATGTACCTTGATTATCGGCATAGCTTCCTTCCCATTTGTTCTTCAACTCATCAACCAAAGCCTGATCGCTCCAGGCAAAAATCGTGAAATATGCACGTTCATCCGCTTCCGTCTTCACTAGCTCGGTCATGCGTCCGACTGCATCATCACCTGATGAAAAATAGACCTCGACTTCTTTACCGCCAATTGTCACTGAGTGAGGAGTGTTATCGATTTTTCTGGTGCTGAAGTTCGAAACCTTGTTATCAGGTGTTGTCGTCCCGCTTCCCCACATCTCCTCAAACTCTGTTTCATATATGGCAGCAAGCTCAGGGGAATGAACTTCGACAACATGCTGCTGATTCCCGTCAAGAATTCCCTGATCCATGTTCTCTTCCGAACCGTAAAGTCCTGTCACCGTAAAGTTCCAGCTGCCTGTAAACACCCATGTATCATCTACCACTGCAAATTTATTATGCATCTGATTGCCTGGTGAGTAATAACTGTCCGCTGCCTTCTCTTCTCCTTCAACGAAAAGATGACCTGTCATCTCCGTGCTCCCCACCATCACTGTACGCTGCGGGAAATCAGTGAAGCTTGCAGGCAGATTGTACTCTGAACGCTTCGCTGCGTCTTCTACGGCAAACATCGGAGAATCCGATAGAATATGAGCATCATCAGCCGTTCCTACGATTGAATCTTTTCCGCGGACAAGCTTCTCTAAATAGAGTCTCATGGTTTCATAGCGTTCAGCATAGTGAGGGTCCGCCCCGTCCTTTGCGTCTGCAAGGATACGCACATCCACACCTTGAGCTGCTTTTTCCATCAGCGTATCAATCACACGCGGCAAATTGATTTCATATGTAGCAAAATCAATCGATGTCGTTGCTTCGTTCAAACGTTCAATCAACTGGTTTTCCAGATTCACATTGTAGTTGGCTTCATTACCTGCAGAAGCATATTGAGTCGAAGCACTTTTGTTAAAAAAGACATTGATTGCGCCCGGTGCCTCACTTACATTCGTAAGGGATTCACTGCCGCTGCCAGCAGGAGGAGGGGATTGCGTATCAGTAGAATTAGACGCTTTCGGTGTCCCATATCCGCCTTCATAGGCAGCAGTCGCCGTACTCCAGCTCGCTGCGCTCGTACCGACAGATGAGCTGTCACTTCTTTCCATCGTCGCTTTTGTCGTATTATCACCTGCATACCAGCTGTCGACCTCATCAACGATCGTGCCGGAAGCATCCTTCAAGTAGATTATTTCATTCGAATTACCAAGACCGCCTGTATAAATCTGGTCCGCTGTCACGCCTGAAATCGTGCTGTCACTCGTTCTTTCTAAAAGAAAATAATCATTCGCTGCCACCGATCCGCTTAACGGAATACTCGGTGACCCGTCCTGAGCTTCGAGCACCCATCCATCAAGAGACAAGCTGGAGGAAGATGCGTTATACAATTCTATCCATTCATCGTTATAGGAAGCAGTCGTCCCCATCCAGGCAACTTCATTGATAACGGCTGTATTGGAAGCTGCCGTCACTTCCTTCCCATCCATGACACCTTGTGGAACCATACTTCCTACAAGTAATAACGCTGTACTGATTACTGACAAAGAAACCTTTTTCACACTCATACCCTTTCCCCTTTCAAAATGAAATGACAAATATAAAAAATAGATTACAGTACAAGTATATTTTGTCTTATTTTGTAGAGTAATAGGCAGAAGGGTGTTATTATTCTTACTATTTTGTAAATAGAGTATTGAGTTTGTAAATTGACATGACTATCCACCCGGGGTATTTCCTTATATTTCATGGATAAAATTGCTCAATCGCATATCGCCGGCCGTCAAGGTTATTGGGTCAAAAGACTCTCAATCTGTTTTGACCTTACTGAAATAGACATTTTCAATATACTCTTATAGGTTGATATGATAACGAAGATGATATTGAATCCTGCTGAATTGAGAAGGGTAGGATATGGGAGGTATGTCGGTTTTATGGGCGTTATATCGAATTTAAGGGCGAAATCCAGAATATAAGGGCGATATTCCAAATTTATGGGCGAATTTCAGGATATATGGGCGATATCTCGAATATATGGGCGAACTACCGATTATATGACAGAAATCGACAACCATTCGCAGGCACTGCTTCGTTCGTAATCAAACTCAAAACGGCAGTCTTGGCTGTTACAGCCTTCCTTACAATATCAACAATTAAAAAAACCCAAAAGCACCAGCTCCCGGGTCTTCATTTTACTAAATCGTGTTTAAACGCATAGATCACAGCCTGCGTGCGGTCCTGCACCCCTAACTTGGAAAGAATATTGCTCACATGCGTTTTCACTGTCTTCAACGCGATGTACAGTTCATCCGCTATTTCCTGATTCGTCTTCCCCTGGGTCATCAGCAGCAGGATTTCGAGTTCGCGATTGGTCAGTTCTTCATGAGGCTCGGAAACCGTCCGCTGCCTCATTCTGGTCATCATCTTTCCTGTCACTTCAGGTTCGAGAATGGATTGTCCGTGATGGGTTTTTCTGACGGCGTCGGCGATTTCACTTGCTTTTGAGGTTTTCAACATATAGCTGACCGCCCCTGCTTCAAGCGCCGGGTATACCTTGTCGTCATCCAAAAAGCTGGTGACGATGATGATCTTTGCTTCCGGCCACTGCTGCACAATTTCCTTCGTCGCCTGAATTCCGTCCATTTCCTTCATTACAAGGTCCATCAGGATGATATCAGGACGCAGCTCGAGTGCAAGCTTTACGCCTTCTTTTCCGTCGGACGCTTCACCGACCACTTCGATATCCGACTGTGCTGACAGGTAGGACGATACTCCGATCCTGACCATTTCGTGATCATCTACAAATACAACTTTAATCATTTTCTTCACCTACATTCTCTACAACCGGCACCTTCACCTCAAGGCGGGTACCTTTATTTGGGATACTGATAATTTTGCACGTGCCGCCGATTTCGATGGCTCTTTCCTTCATATTCTGAAGCCCGTATGAACTCGTTGCTTTCGATTCGTTGACGTCAAAGCCCTGCCCGTCGTCCACTACACGTAAAATAATGATGGATTCCCTTTTGATCAGCAGCACTTCGAGTGACGAAGCTTTGGCATGTCTGAGTGTATTTGAAACAGATTCCTGCAGGATTCTGAACAGATGGTCTTCGACTCCCTTGTCGAGCTTCATGTCTTCGATCTTCCACTGAATTTCCAGAGGGACCTTTTGTGATAATTCGACCAAAAGCTCCTTCATTCCTTCTTGAAGGTTCTTCCCTTTTAGCGCAACCGGACGCAAATGAAGAAGGAGCGCCCTCATTTCGAGCTGTGATTGATGGATCATCTGCTCGACCATCTTGAGCTGTTTTTCTTCCTGAGGCGTGCGTGTCGATGACGGTGTCTCGGTGATGGCGGACATGAGCATGGATGCTGCGAACAGCTGCTGACTGACGGAATCGTGGAGCTCCCTGGCCAACCGGTTACGCTCCTGGGAGACGATTTCCTGGATCCTTTTTTCCTGCTCTTCCGCTTTTTCATTTGCAAGCTTCTGTGAATACCTTGCCTGGTCGGCAAGATGCTTTCCTAATGTATCAACCTTTTTCCATATGTGTTGAAGTTCTGTGACGGATGACTCTGCAGGGGTGAACGTTTTACCCTGTTCCATGTGCAGAAGGGCATCTTCTATTTCATGGAGCTGCTTTTTATGAATCCAGCCAGACCTGAGTCCGAAGACCATTCCTAAAATAATGCTAACCAGCACGATAAATCCGATGCCCGGAATATCCATCACTTCAACTTCCCACAGCAGCGACCAGTCATCAAGGGGATACAGGTAGAAGAATGAGACAGATACCACAATCAAAGCGCTGAGTGAAAAAAGCAATCCGGCTGCAAGCTGTTTCCCGACTGTACTCATATTCTCTTCACCTCTAAATCTCCAATCCAGAGGGAAGTGACTATTTTCACCCGCTGAACGGCTGTCTCGTAGCCGGGGGTTTGATAGTAGAGGGATTGGTTGATCGCTTTCGGTTCCACACTCTCAAATATTTCAATGGAACCCGCCAGCACTGAGTGATGTATGCTTACTTCCACATCATACGGGACAAGGATTTCCACATTCCCTAAGATGTTACGGATCGAGACGACTGAGGTCCCTTTTGGAAGGACGGTATTGCCGATGTCGATGACCGAATCACCAATGATCCCCTGGATGTTGATATCATTCCATTCAAATACGTCCTCAGGTGTACGCTTTGTTCCGAACCATTCATTTTGAAGGGCTGATTTTTTCATGATCAGCGGTTCCTGAGATTGAGTGAACGTTTCTTTGATGGAAGGGGCAATATATTTAGGGTGTTTCTTTGAATCTGCAAAGCGCATGATAATAAAAATTAAGATGGCAAAAAGCAAAAATTTGAAGGCCACTGTATTAAATATATTTATGCCCAAACTGATGACCCCGAACCAGAACAGGATCTTCCCTGATTTCTTATGAATATTCTTACGACCGACATAAATGGCGAAAGCCGCGATAAAAAGAAAGACCAGAACCCCCCCGTCATAAAAGGAGACTTCCAAAAGAATAAGTAAAGTTCCGATCAATATGATCCAGCTGATTCCGTCTGAACGAAGTCGATTTAACAAAGGGGGTTCCTCCTTTCGTGAATTATGTATCCATTCTTTCCCCTAGCAGTATGAAAGAGGGTGAACCCAGGTACTGGGCTCCCCCTTTTTACTGTTAATAGAATACCATGTTTCAGGAAGGAATGGCTTCTGTTTCCTCTTTTTTCATTTCTTTTTCTAATTTTGCAATCTTCGCGTCGATCGTATTGCGGTAGTATGATGAATTAACACCGTGCTCCAGCTGGTCTAAGTACGTTTCGATTTCGTCAAACTTTGAGAACGATCCGTTGTTGTAGCCTGATGAAGTTTCCAGGACGCTGTTCACTTTATTGTGGGCGCGCGCGATGTTTTCTCTTCCCATGAGCTCCATTCTCTTGATATACATATCCTTCAGCTTGTGCTTCATCTCTTCGTACTTTCTCTCGAGTTCATCAAGCTCTTTCGATGCTTTCAACTTGAGGTCAGCGATGCGTTCTGTACGCTCTTCGTAGTATTTTTGTTCCTGAACGGCGAATTCATAAAGCTCTGTTTCGTTTGCATTTGAAGCCACTTCTGCCTGGTATTTTCTTTTTTCGGCAAGTTTTACTGCCTGCTGGTATTCTTTTGCGAATTCTTCTTTTAGAATGTATTGCCTTTCGACCAGCTTTCGTACTTTTTCTACTTCCTGTTCGCATTGTCTTAGGTAGTGGTTCAGTACTGCGATTGGATTTTTCTTCTCTTTTTTATCTAATGCTTCGTGCAGGTCGGACATGACTGTATTTTTAATTCTTTGGAATAAGTTTGGCATGGTTGTTTCTCTCCTTTTGATTGTTATTTTTGAAAATATTGCTGAATGCCGCTTATGATTTCCGTGCAAGACTTCGCTTTCCGCGGGCGGTTGGTGAGCCTCCTCGTCGCTCTGCTCCTGCGGGGTCTCACCTAACTCGCTTATCCCGCAGGAGTCTCCGTCTTGCACTCCAATCAACCGCTGGATGGAACTTAAAATCCTCAAGACATACAACACTGCATTTTGTCTAGGGACCAAGATCTACTGATAAAACCCTAGTTCTTCAATTGAGACCATTCTCTTTCAAAGTTGGTGAATGGGTCGTTTGATTTTTCTTCGATGATGATGTCATCTTTTTTCCAGTTTTTATAGATCACGTAGAGGACGTAAAGTGCGACTAGACCGATGATGGCCGGGAAGTTGGATACGGTGGCGCTGAATGCCGCCAGCCCGATCACGGCCCAGATGACCTTTTTGAACGTTGAGTCTGTTTTTAGAAACGCCTTGAAGCTGTAATACATGATCACCAGGGAAATCGCGAGTCCCACGATCGGTCCTAAATTGGCAAGCAGCACAATCGCCGCGATCCCTCCTGCTACTAGCAAACCGAATTTTTTCATATGTTGTTGCCTCCTTTCTTCTTCATGTCTCTATCCTACCTATTTTCCGGATTTTCCATAACGAGCTCTGGCTTTATTTTCAACTAAGACCTGAGGCTTAGCATGGGTAGGACTGCATATAAAAAAGCCCGTCCCCGGCGCTTTAAAGCGGTGAGGGACGGGCCTTCGATTTAATTTGTCAGTTCAAGGAATTCTTCTACGTCGGCAATACAGAGCTTGATGCCTTTTTCCCAGAATGCTTCCTGGGTGATGTCTTCCCCGAGGTGTTTCATGGCAAGGTCTTCGACATTCATGATGGCGGTGTCGCGAAGCAGGGACATGTACTTTTCTTCATAATTCTCACCAGACTCGAGAGCCTTGGCGTAAATACTTAAAGAGAACAGATAACCAAAGGTGTAAGGGAAGTTATAAAACGGTACACCCGTAATGTAAAAATGAAGCTTGGATGCCCAGAAACGCGGATGGACTTCTCCCAGCGAGCCGGAGAATGCTTCTTTCTGCGCCTCCACCATCAATTCGTTCAGCTTTTCAGCAGAGACGATTCCTTTTTTACGTTCTTCATAGAAGCGGGTTTCAAATAGGAAACGGGCATGGATATTCATGAAGAATGCCACGCTTCGCTGAAGCTTGTCTTCCACAAGGGCAATCTTTTCTTCCTTCGTTTGCGCTTCCTTTACCGCTGCATCTGCGACGATCATTTCCGCAAAAGTGGATGCCGTTTCTGCGACATTCATTGCGTAATTGCGGTTTAGCGTGTGCATCGGACGCAGTGCGTAGGAGTGGAACGCGTGTCCGAGTTCGTGAGCAAGCGTCGATACATTGGACATGCTGCCTGAATACGTCATGAAAATCCGTGATTGGTCACTCATCGGAAATGACGTACAGAACCCACCAGGACGTTTGCCGGAACGGTCTTCTGCTTCGATCCATTTATCCTCGAAGGCTTTTTCGGCAAACCCGGCCATTTCCTTCCCGAAGCGGGCGAATTGTTTCAAGATGAACCGGGCTCCTTCATCGTAAGACATCGTGCTCGTCGACTCGGCAACTGGTGCGTCCTGATCGAACCAATCAAGCTTTTCTTTACCTAATAACTTAGCTTTCCGATTAAGGTATTTTACAAAAGGAGCTTTATTTTTCGTAATGGCCCCCCACATCGCATCGAGCGTTTCCTGCTTCATGCGGTTGTACTCAAGGGGCTCTTTCATGATATTTTCCCAGCCGCGCTTTTTATAGACACTCAAACGGAAGCCGCCTAAATAATTTAGCGTTTTTGCAAATAATTCTTCATTCTGCTTCCAAGCATTTTCTAATTTATCGAAGATGTCTTTCCTGATTTTCTGATCCGGGCTCGACAGCAAATTGTTCGCCTGCCCGACTGACAGCTTCTTGCCGTCATGCGAAATCTCCATGGCGCCGACGATCGTGTCATACATCTGGCCCCAGCCGTGATAGCCATCCACCGCAAGTGCGCCGATCAATGCCTCTTCCGTACTGGATAACTTGTCTTTCGCCTTTTGTCTCCACTCATTCAGTACAAAGGTGATTTCTTTTAACTGTTCGTGCTGAAGCAGTTCATTCCATACTTCTTCAGAGCTGTCAGAGAGCTGCTGTTGAAATTTTGTAAAAACGGAAGAGAAATCCGCGCTGATGCTCGTGATTTCCCCTCTCAGCTCATCGGTTTTCCGGTCGTGCATATTCTGTGCTTCCAGACAGCTTACAAATGCTCCCGCCTGACGCAGATACAGCATCACTTCTTTTGCTTCTTCAATCAGCTTCCAAACAAGATCCGCATCGCTGCCTGACTGCGGCGGGTGAAATGCAAGCGCGTTCTCTTCAAAGTGTGTTTTCATTCTTTTCAGCGTCTCAAGATGTTCCCTGAATTCTTTTGATTCACTGCCACCTTGGAAAAATACATCTAAATCCCATACATCTGAATATGTAGTGTTATTCATAATTGCCCCCTAATTTTTATCTAAATACCTGTCTTAGTATAATTCTCGATTTAGCCTTTGAATCCTTCAACAATTTTAGAGATGTTTCGACTCTCTAAGAAAAGATTAGCATCCTTTAATTGGTGGAAAAGTACCGAGAAAGGCAAATAATTGTTTTTTGCAGTATAAACGCTGACCGTTCCTTTCCGCTTCAATCCACTCTGTTTTTTGAACTATGTTAGTTAATTTCTTTCTAAAAAATATTTACTAAAGCTATCTAGCTTGCTTATTTGCTTGGATACATTTAAAAAGACAATTGTCTTATTAAAGAAGTGACTTTTCTAACCTATACTATTCAATTAAGGAGGATTCCCATTGATAAAATTAATACAGAATATTTTAGCCTATGCACTGGTCATTGTCATGAATACGCTTGCTGTCACGCTGCCTCTCAATGATCAATCGACTTCGGAGATCAGCAATAGATTGGATATTCTGCTGACACCGGCAGGTTATGTATTTTCGATATGGAGCTTGATTTATCTGCTGCTGGGAGTATGGATTCTGCGGCAGATTCCTAAAAGCCGCAGGGACCTGCCGCATTATCAAAAGACGAGCGGGCTGTTCATCCTGAGCTGTCTGCTGAATTCCGGCTGGATTCTTGTCTGGCATTACAATTTCTTTCTTATTTCGGTCTTGGTGATGATCGGGCTGTTCCTGACCCTCGTGGCTCTTTATAGGGCTGTTAAACAGACGGCGTCACCCCTCTTGGATATCGCACCATTTTCTATTTATTTGGGGTGGATCTCCATTGCGATGATCGTCAATATTCTGTATTACTTTACAGACATCGGGCTGATTAAGGAAGGAAGTGCAGGGGTGTACTGGTCACTGACAGGCTTGGTGATCGCCGCTATACTTGCTGTTTTGATGAGAGTCTCGCAAAAAGATTGGCTGTACCCGCTTGTCTTCGTCTGGGCATTTATCGGAATCGGCATGAATAACCTAGGAGAACATCAGGCATTCGCTTATACAGCCTACACCCTTGCCCTCATCGTCCTGCTTGTCACCCTCTTTTACCGCAAGACCCGCGTCCCAGCGAGTTAAAGGGGGTGGGACGACGGTCCTTTGCGGGAGAGGTATAGAATCACCCCTTCTGACTGACATTAAGTCAGAGGGGGTGTTTTTGTATGGGACATGATTCAAATAGCAGTAAGAATCGGACGATTTCCGGGACCGACATTGATGAAGTGAAGAAGCTGAATAGTGAGTCGGGCTTGACCTATAATCAGGTAAAGCAGCTTCTTGGCCAGCAGTACTCCAATAAAAAATGACGGCACTATCCTGCTTTCTAATTATAGCTGTCTAAATCAATAAAGCGCCGACCTTAAAGTCGACGCTTTTTTTACTGGAGGAAAATTTCCATCCAGTTATTTTTCTTTCCCTTCCACGTTCTTCTCACGCTGTACTGCAAGCTTTTCATTGATTTTTTTCATTTCCTTGCATCGCTGGGTAAGACTTACGACAACATCTCCCTGTTCGATTTTAGGAGAAGCGCCTTCCGTAAAGAATTCGATTCTGCCTGAAGGCTTAAGGGCGAATAATAGCAGTGTATTTTCATCACGTTCTTCGAGATAGGACTCGAAGCTGTATTTTTCGGTGATGCTTGTTTTCCTGAAGACATCTCCTCTTTCGACCCTCTTATTCAATTCTTCCCATGTCACACTCTCCTGGAAGAGAATACGTCCGCCTATGGTGTGGACCATATCCTCCAGGTCAACTTCACCCTGGCTTCGCAAGCTAAGCTGGAAGAGGTTGTTCCTTCCGATTTCAGGAACAAACGTCGTACAGACTAGAGCATTATACGAATCCAGTTCGGTGGCTGCAATCATGTATTCATATGGAGTCAAATCCAGATAATACTCTGTCTGTTCAGAGAGAATCTCTCCTTTGTAAAAAGGGACTCCCGCTTTCCGTACAGGAATCAGACGCTGCCAGGATGAATCAGCGATCAATACTGTTATCTTCAAGTCCTGGAGTGTCTTCGCCAATTCCGTACTGAAGCTGCTGCCGCCGACGATGACGACACCAGGACGCTCATCGATGGCAAGATCGAGTTTCTTCGCAAGCCACTTGATCGAGAACCCATGTGCAACCACTGTCGAGAATACGAGTGCAAAGGTCAACGAAGTAAGAATCGAGGCATCTTCGAATCCTTTTTCCAGCAGTACGGCTGCAAAGTAACTCGACACCGTCAGGGCTACGATCCCTCGGGGGGCGATCCATCCGACCAGAAGTTTTTCACTATTGGAAAGATCTGTCCCGATCGTCGATAACCAAATGGATAACGGTCTGACGACAAATAGCATAAGAAGTACAAATGAAATGATATTCCAATTGAAAATCTTCAATAACGTATCAACCGATAATGAAGCTGTCAGCATGACGAAAATGGTTGAAATCAGCAATACTGAGATGTTCTCTTTGAAATGGCGCATATCGTCTATGGAGGATATATGCATATTTGCAAGGGTCATCCCCATGACCGTGACGGCAAGCAGTCCGGTTTCATGCATGATTTGATCGGATATCGCAAAACTCGCCAGCACCAATACGAATACGACCGGCGATTTTAGGAACTCAGGCACGTGTCCTTTTTCAAAAATAAATGCTGTGAATTTTCCCATCAGCCATCCAAACACACCAGCAAACAGAGAAGCTGCAAAGAAAAGAAGCAGCGTGGTTGCAGTGACATCATCGCTTATTAAGAAGTTGATGATCTCAAAAGCAAAGACGGCAAGCAATGCACCGAATGGGTCTACCACAATCCCTTCCCATTTTAAAATCGCAGCAGGCCTCGGCTTCAGCTTTGCCTGTCTGAGAAGGGGCAGGATGACTGTTGGTCCGGTCACGATAAAGAGACCGCCGATGACGAATGCAACAGCCCATGACAATCCGGCTACAAAATGGGCACCGAGTGAGCCCAGAATCCATGCCAGCAGCGCCCCAAATGTAACGATGCGAAAAACAGGTTTTCCAAGTCCCCTTACTTCACGGAAATCAAGATTCAAGCTTCCTTCAAATAAAATGATGGCTACGGCCAATGAGACAATCGGTTTGAACATTTCACCGAAATCGGCTTTCGGATCGATCAGACCGAATACAGGCCCTACAAGCAGCCCGGCAATCGACATCACAACGATTGCAGGCATCCTGAATCTCCACGCCAACCATTGTGAAGCAATGCCCAGCAGACCGATCAGCATTAAGTTAAACAATATAGAGTCAATCATCGCGTTCTCCTTTGATGTAATAATTAGTAAGTACTTTGTTTTAATAATTGCATTCTGCTTATGGAACATGATAATTGGAATGTACGATGGTTGCAAAAGATAAGAATCCTATTTTGTTTTAGTTTACATTTTCACCAAAGATTTTAACCAAATAGTCGTTTCCAATTCTCTGCAAATCGTCACATAATGAAGCAGAGCACTTAACACGGCACCTGCATTCAACCCAATGATGACACCCGTCATCCCGAATTCAGGATCAGACCCGAGTATATAAATGAGGCTGAACGAGAAAATACTTGCCCATACAGTATGGATCAGTGCGTCCTTCACAAGCCCGAGTCCGATTAAAAAAGCCTGCAGCGGCAGTACAAGAAAATGAAAGAAAAAATACGGCCACAACAGCTTGAGGTAAAAAGCTGAGGTGACAGAGTGGAAAAATGTCACGGTGATATAATCCCCCAGTAGATAATAAATCAATACTGCCGGCACCCCATAACCTAGTGTTATCCACATCACCTGCTTCAAATGCTGCAGGATCCCCTCAATATCTTTTGCAGATGCTTTCTCGGAAATCGTCGGAATCAAGACAATCAATAGTGAAAAAGCGATAAAGGAAGGAAAGAATCCAATGGTAAGGGCAATTCCGGCCATCATCCCAAAGTGTTCATTCGCTTCGACCGCCCCCATTCCTGCGTGAACCAAGGCCAGTTTTATCAGAAAAGGCTGGACGGCATGAGTGAAAGCATGAAAAATCCTCAGAACAGTCGTCGGGACAGACACGGATAGTATGGATTGTCTCATCTCACTCTTCGCTAATGGAACGTGAGCGCTCCCTTTCTTTCTCTTACCCTTTCGATTAAGAATATAAGCCTGTATCAAATAAATAAAAACAACCGCTTCACTCGCGACCAGTGTACATAAGGCAATAAAGATGGACGTATCGCTGGTGAAGGACAAAAATTGATAAATGGAAACTAAGAGCATCAGTTGAATTCCTTTGCGCAAAAAATTAGCGACAGCAATTTTCCGCATCTGCTGAATCCCCATAAAATACCCTCTTGTAATCGAGGTAAACGCAACAATCGGAATCACGGCCAGGATCAGCCAGCGGATGCCGGGATGGATCCCTTCAAACAGCGGTGTCCACATATAAACGAGAACCATCGCGATCAGAAGAACGATCGTCGTCAGTAAGGCGAATCTGAAAACATACTGAAGCATCCCGCTATGGTACTTCTCATCTTTTTCTGCAATGAACTTCGATAAACTGATCGGCAGTTCCATACTCGAAAGAATCACCACTAAAAAAACCGTTGGTAAAATCGACATATATGTACCTAGACCCGCTTCTCCCAGCTCACGGGCTAAAATCATATTGATCATAAATTCCACCAGTTCACCAAAAAAAGCTGTTATCACAAGCACCAATGTGCCTCTTAAAAACAAACTCATAGATCCCGGACCACCTTCAAATGAGATGTTTCATTCTATGATGGTTGTCCTGCGATTATGTTTTGATCTGATGGGTAATTCGGAGGGATGGAGGTCGTATAGGGTTTGGTGGCTCCAATTGCGAAATTTGTCGATTATTGAAGAATTGTCGGTAAAGTTTTAAAAATTGTTAATAAACGGGATTTTTTGTTGATAAATAAGCATTTTCGTTGATAACTACCCAAAAATGTTGATAAATCTCCAATCACTTGGTCCCTGACTCGGAATGGGTGATTTGAGCCAGGCTCAGATTGACACATTTGAGCCTGGCTCGATTTACACGATTTGTGCCAGGCTCAATCTATCCACTTTATGCCTGGGACAATCCACCCCCTGTGTGTCAGGCACAAAAAAGAACAGCCCCCGCCAATACGGGAGCTGCCCAATCTTTACACTTCTTCTGCCACGTTCTTCCTCTTTCCACGGGACAGTTTTCTCTTCATCTTCATCAATACCTCATACACAATCGGTACGACAATAAGTGTCAACAGCGTGGAACTTGTCAATCCGCCGATAACCGTCACTCCCAATCCTTTCGAGATCAGGCCGCCGCCTTCTAGTCCAAGGGCAAGCGGGAACAGCGCTCCGATTGTCGCGATTGCTGTCATCAGAATCGGACGTAAACGGGTGATACCGGCTTCAAGCAAGGCCTCGCGTGTGGAGAACCCTTCGTTTTCCATGTGAATAACGCGGTCAATCAATACAATCGCATTCGTTACAACGATACCAATCAACATCAGAGCCCCGATCATGGACGATATGCTGATGGTTTCCCCGGCGATCAGTAAAGCGACAAGGGCACCAGTGATCGCAAATGGAAGTGAGAACAGGATGGCAAATGGCGCAAGCCCCCCGCCGAATGTGATTACAAGTATCAAGTAAACGATCGCGATCGCTGCCAGCATGGCTAGACCTAATTGCGTGAATGATTCCTGGATATCCTCCGTTACACCGCCCATATTCACGTCGATGCCGGATGGCAGGTCAAGTTCTTCGATGTCTTTTTGGATGGCTGCGGATGCTTTGGATACATCGCTGGAGCTCAGTTCACCGGTGACTTGTGCGTACACCTTGCCGTCACGTCTTGAGACAGTATCCGATGTTTCACCTTCTTCAACCTTTACGACATCCTTGATCGGCACTTCCATGCCTAGCGGAGATTGAATCGTTTTGCCGGTTAAGTCTTCAATGTTTTCATATTCTTCTTTTTCCACATCAAGATAGACATTTACGTCTTCCCCGTCTTTCTCAATCGTTGTCAGGACAGGGCGTTCGCGAGTCTGGCCAAGTTCCATGGCAACCTGACCCGCAGTCAAGCCGTACTGGCTTAACTTTTCCTGGTCTGCAACAAGTGAGTATTCATCATAAGACTCAGAGATGCTTGAATCCACTTTTTTAACATCCTTGATGTCTTTCATCTTATCCTGGACATCATTTACAACAGGCTCGATATCTTCAAGCGTGTCACCGTAAACAAATACGACGATTTCATTGCTTCCTGCACTGGCAGAGAAATCCTGCTGTGCCCACTCGCCTTTTCCTGTTTGTTCTTGAAGATCTTTTATGACTTTTTCTTTTTCTTCAGCAAAATTTTCTGTGTCATCATTGTATTCAATAAAGAAGATGGCATCACTTGTGCTGCCGGGGTTCATCGGATTTTCTCCACCGACTGAATACTGGATGGTTTCTGCACCTTTTCGGCCTTGCAGGTATTCTTCAGCTTCACCAGCGATTTCCATGACTTCTTCTTTCGTCTGACCAGGCTCCGGCTTATACGTAGCCATCATCATTTTTTCTTCATCGGAAGGGATGAAGCTCACTCCGATGAAGGGAACGAGGAACAAGCTTCCCACAAGCATCGCCACAGCAAGGAGCGAGGTGATGATCTTATGGTTCAACGTCCAATTCAGTACCCCTTTATACCAGTCTGCCAATCGGCTCGGCTTCTCTTTATGCTTCTTGCCTGCACCTTTTTTGAACATTGAATGGGCAAGCATAGGCACGATTGTCACTGCAACTAGAAGTGACGCCAGCAGGGCAAATACGATTGTTAAGGCAAACGGAAGGAACAGTTCCCCTACCATGCCGGAAACGAGCCCTAATGGAAGGAACACAGCGATAGTAACAATCGTTGAAGACATGATCGGCACGAACATTTCCTTCGTTGCTTCGCGGATCAATTCTTTCCCTTTCAACAATTCACCTTTCAGGGACATTCTTCGATAAATGTTCTCCACCACAACGATGGAATCATCGATGACGCGCCCGATGGCTACCGTCATCGCACCAAGCGTCATGATATTCAGCGTGATGTCCATTTGATTCAGTAATAAGATCGCAATTAAAAGCGATAACGGAATCGAAATGACGGAAATGATCGTCGATTTGATATCACGCAGAAACAGAAGAATGATGATCACTGCAAACACAGCTCCGAACAATGCTTTATTCAGCATCGTGCTGACGGACTGTTCGATCGGTTCACCCTGATCAAAGGTAGAGATGATCTCGATATTGTCGATATCTCCCTCGAATTTCTTTACTTCATCTTTTACCGCATTTACAACATCGACGGTATTGGCATCTGCCGCTTTTACGATTTGAACGCCGATGGACTCTTTCCCATTGGTTCTTGAAACCGATTCGGCTTTACCTGTCACCTCGATCTTCGCGATTTCACCTAATTCAACCGTAGGGATTTTCACGTTGGCAGGCATGTTCTGCTGCGGAGCTGCTTGCTGAGCCTGTGCACCTTGGGATGGGGCCATGCTTTCTCCGACGGACGGCGTCACAGGTATTTTTATTTCTTTTAAATCTTCCAGAGTTGAAATATTCCCGTCAACCAGGACAGATTTTTGGGTGTCACCGAATGTGTAAAGACCCAGTGGTGCCGTCACATCCGAGCCCTTAATCATATTTTTGACTGTTTCTTCATCAAGGCCGTATTGCGCCAATTTTTCCTGGTCGAATACCAGATTGGCTTCTTGAATCTCCTGCCCGGAAACCTGAACAGAAGCTACACCGTCAAGTCCTTCGAGTCCCGGAATGATGGTCTCTTCAACTGTAGAAGTCAATTGAGCAAGTGACTGATCCTCATTTGCCACACTCAATGCGATGACCGGGAATGCGTTCATACTGATCCTTGTCACATCAGGGTCTTGGACGCCCTCCGGAAATGAAACTTCGGATAAAGCTTCTTCTACTTCCGTTTTTGCTTCATCCATATCTTTTGAAAATTTGTATTCGATTTGAACGGAGGATGCGTTTTGGAAAGATGAGGAGCTTACCACATTCACACCGTCCAAGTTCTCCAGACGTTTCTCAATGGGTTCCGATACTTTATCTGCCACATCTTCAGGCGCAGCGCCTGGATAGACAGTCGTCACACTGACAACCGGAACATTGATATTCGGAAGTGTTTCAAGCTTCATATTAAAACCGGAATATAAGCCTGCCACAATGACGATGATCGTCATCAGCCAAACAGCAAACTTATTCTTGAGCACAAAATTGATTATACCGTTCACTCTCTATTCATCCCTTCTATTTTCTGACTGACTAGTCATAACATAGATTAATATAACTGACCGTACAGTCATTAGTCAATACTTGTTAGAAATTAAAGGTTTATTTTTACTGACCAATCGGTCATAATAGGTGTAGGAGTCAATTGAGGAGAGAAAAGTATGAAGGAAAAAGAAAAGTTAATCATCGAAACGTCCATAAAATTATTTGCCACTAAAGGATTCAACGCCACCTCAGTCCAGGAGATCGTTAATGAATGCGACATTTCCAAAGGAGCATTTTACTTATACTTCAAATCGAAGGAAGCCCTGCTGCTCGCCATCATGAAATATTACTTTGAAATGATCCGGGAGAAAGTAGATCTCATAGAGCATGAAGATTTGCCGCCATACGAAAAGTTCCGGAAGCAGCTGGAGTCCCAGCTTGTGGAAGTATGGAAGCATAAAGAATTCATCATCATGCAGATCCGGGAAAATGCGATGCCGTTCAATGAGGACATCCATGCCCTGCTTCACGAAATGAAAGTCCACACATACGAGTTTTACAGACGCAGATTGACCGCTATTTACGGAAAAGAGATCGAACCGTTTTTCTGGGATCTGTCATTGATCATCCAGGGCATCCTAAAGTCCTATCTTGAAGTCATCATGCTTGATAAATTAGAAATGGATTTTAACTATCTGTCAGATTTTATCCTAAGACGTGTCGATGACGTGGTTCACGGCCTCATGAAAAGCGGAGAAAAGCCGGTCCTTTCCCCGGAGAAATTGGAGCCATTCTTAAAGGCGATGGAATCTGCTTCGTTAAATGAGGATATGCTGGTGAGGATGATCGAGGATCATCTTGAAGGAACGGAAGACGAAAATATCAAGATATCACTAGAGGTCATTAAAGAAGAAATACTTAAAGATGAAACCCGGGCGATCGTGATTAAAGGGATGCTCGTAAACCTGGAAGATGGCGATTCTTCTCTTGCCTCTTTGGCTGAGAAAGTTCGGGAGTTTTATGAAATATAGCCTTTATTTAAGCAGCAAAAAACGAGTATGTACCCACATACTCGTTTTCCCCCTGTTCTAAACCGTCTTACACTCTTCACGCATTTCTTCCTCTACCGTTCTGACAAGCTGGGGGGATTCACGAATGACCTTGCTGATATATAGAAAGACCCCTTTATCAAACGCCTCTACTCCATACTTCATGATGAGCCAGGCTTTCACCGCAGCCAGAAGGCCGCTTCTAATAGCAAAGCATGCAGTGATCAATTGAAAAATCTTAAAGAGAGGTTTTTTATAAAATAACCGCTTACTGAAGGAACGATCATACCCCTGCAGCTCTGCAAAATCAAGGCCAAACAAAAGGGAAATCGGCTTTTTCGCTACCATTGTACCGAGGAAAAATAAACTCAATGCCCCGGCATAATATACGTTATTCCAAAGCAATTGAAGGGAAGAACCTGCAAGTACGTCAATTAAGGTACCGGTTATCAACGTGATGAGGATAAAAAGACCTAACGCATTCACTCTTTTCATTTCCATAAAACGATAAATCGTATAAATGATCCCAGGAACGGAAGACAGCAGCATTGCATAATAATCCCCGATATGATCCCGCATCATATTCCAAACGAACAACGGAAGTGCCACATAGATTAAAATATCCCACAAAACAAAATTTTTCTTCATTACACTCACTCTTCCTTTTAGATCGTTAGTAATCCTACGATTAACCGGAAGAGAAAGTTTCATGAATTTTCATTCAATTGACGCGAAAATAACTTGGAGATCACACACAATGCTTCTCCCTCAACTCCTGAATCCCCTTCTTGCAAACACCATATTCAAGCCACGAACATCCTTCACATAAAAAGTCCAGATCTCCTGGACTCACTTTTTCAGCTGTTCTCTGTACTAAATCGGATTTCATATAAACCGCCCCAGGTCGCAATCCTAAGTGACTGATAACTTTTCCATCCATTGAAAGGACATGTTCATTTGAATCCGCGCTTTTGACACATTGTGTTTTGCCCCTGTGAGGACAAGCCTGGCATGCATCATCAAACCCTTGTACAACTTGAATAGGAAAATCCGCATTTTCATCCCGGATACCTGCAACAATATCGGTCATAACATCAATAAACTCCGGACTGTACCCCATCCCCTTGAAGCCGTGAGTACACAGAAGATGATGTCCGCGTAAAATTTTCTTCATCCTGCATGCCCCTCCTTATAATTGTTGAATCTCATCCGACTCATAGATGTTCACATGCCCATCCGGGACTCTCAGCGCTGATTTGTACATACCGTAAGCTACTTGTTCAGCTGAAATACTGCGGTATTTCCTCCATTTTCCGATCATCACGGGACGGATCATCCGTGAAAAAATTTCACCTGTTTTTTCACCTAAACGGAACTCTTTCCGATTTCCGACAAGCAATGACGGACGAAATATATGAAGATGTTTATAATTCAGGTTTTTAAGTTCTTGTTCCAATTCCCCTTTTACCTTGCTGTAAAAAATGCGTGAGTCCGCACTGGCTCCTATCGCCGATATAACCAGGTATTGTTCTGCACCATGTTTTTTGCATACCTGGGCAAGCTCTATGGGGTAATTGAAATCCACTCTTTTAAACTTTTCCTTTGTTCCTGCTTTTTTAATCGTGGTTCCGAGGCAGCAGAAAACGTCATCCACCTCTTCATGAGGGAGAAGTTTCAGTGTATCAAAAGAAATGACGCGTTCATCGAGTTTATCATGTTGAATGCCGCTGCTTGTCCGAACGAAGGAAATGACTTTTTTGTATTGGGAGCTTTTCAATAGTAGCTGCAATAGATGGGAGCCTACCAGACCTGTTGCCCCTGCGAGTACCGCTACTCTTTCATTTTCCATCCTTTTTCCTTCTTTCTTTATATGTTTATTTCATTCTAAGAGAATGTTGAAAGAATTTCTAGACACGTTGTGAAAAGAGGATATAATAAAATTTAGTCTTATTGAAAAGGGGGTAATGATGGTGAAGAACTTTGCTTTATTATTTCTGCTGAGCTCGGTCTTGTTTTTCAACCCTATCCAGGATACAGACCACTATGTATTGATCACTGATGATGAGCAGAGTATTTCTGACAACTCCTATATTTCCGGAGTTGATGTGATTCTATCTTCAGTATCTGCCCTTCCGCAGATTCCTGACATCCTATTACCTCAGAAGTCTTCCACGACTTTCAAACAGGCGATTCTCACTTCACCTTCTTACGTGGACTTCTTTGCCATGGACCTGTCACCGGACTCCGGTGGATTTATTCATATGGTCATGTACTGCTCGAACTACCTCTCCCTCTGACTCTCTCTTATTCAAATGAAACCAGTTTTAACTTCAGTGATTTCTGAAGTTTATTTGAATTGCTCTATTTTACCGGAAAACTAAATATGCGAGTATAGGAGAGATTTCCATTGAGAGAAAACAGTTATCAAAAAGAGTCGCTCATTTGCTTTATCACCTGCCTGGCCGGACTGACCGCCTTCCTGGGAGTGATCTATTTATCTTCCATCACGTCGGGAGACAGCCTTGCGCCAGCTTTTCCCAATGTCCCTTGGCAGCAGCTGATGAACTGGGACAAAATCGCTGAAATCTTCAGCACCAAATCATCCTAGCACCGCGTTAAAGCATCGAGGGACGGGCCTTTAGCTGGATAAAGCATCTTTAACACTATATAGATTAATTTAACTTTTGGGAGACAACTATGGATATTTTAACATTACTAAAAGCAATCATTTTAGGCCTTGTCGAAGGGTTGACAGAATTCGCGCCAATATCATCGACAGGCCACATGATCATCGTGGACGATTTGTGGCTCAAGTCTAAAGATTTTTTAGGCAAGTACCCAGCCAATACGTTCAAGGTAGTCATACAGCTTGGTTCAATATTAGCGGTTGTAGTGATTTTCAGGGTCCGATTCATCGAAATGCTGGACTTTAAATCATGGAGCTCATCGGAAAAGGAGGCCCGGCATAAGCTGAAACTCACACACGTGATTGTCGGGCTGCTTCCGGCAGGAGTACTGGGAGTGTTATTCGAAGATTACATCGACGAGAACTTATTTTCAATAAACACGGTTTTGATCGGTCTATTCGCAGGGGCTATCTTCATGATAGTTGCGGATGTGATCAGCTCAAAAAAGGAAGGTCTGGTAATCAAATCGGTAGATGGCATCACCCATAGGCAGGCATTGATCGTTGGACTCATTCAATGTCTCGCTCTGTGGCCAGGCTTTTCCCGCTCCGGTTCAACTATCTCAGGCGGGGTGTTGCTGGGAATGAATCATCGTACGGCTGCAGACTTTACGTTCATCATGGCAGTTCCGATCATGCTTGGTGCGAGCGTGCTGTCCCTTGTAAAGAATTGGCAGTACTTCACGGTGGATGCCCTTCCTTTTATGGCGGCAGGGTTTATCAGCGCGTTTATCTTTGCGCTCGTATCCATCAAGTTCTTCTTGAAACTGATCAACAAAGTAAAATTGATTCCATTCGCAGTATACAGGATCATTTTGGTACTTGTGATTTATACACTTTACTTCTGATTACATCCGGTAAAGAGGCCGATTCAGCTGAATCGGCCTCTTTCTATTCTTCATCAAAAAAACGCTTGATCTTTTCCACTTCCTCATTGCTTGTTTCAGATGAAATATAGGGATTGTCATTTGATTCCGGAGTGTCCAGGTTCGTTTTCATTTCAAAAAAAGGACCTTGAGGCGGTTCTGCAATGATCCTGTCATCAAGCTGTTTAAAATCCGGTAATTCTTTTTTGCCTTTTTCCATCACGGTCGCCCTCCTCTTGTTAATGTGCTGTTTCGTCTTTTTTATACGCAATCAGGATGATTTCTTCATGCGTCTCCTGACGAAGCTCGTTTTCAATATGCTGCAGCTTGCCAAGGGTTTCTTCTGATAAATGAGCGACTCCATATTCTTTGTTGTCCATGTTGATCCTCCTTATCCGTTTTCGATTTGCTGCCCGATTTCTTTGGCGGCAAAATATTCATTTCCTTCTTCGACTGCCCGAAGCTCACCTACGGACTCTCCATGAGAATTTTCATTCATTTCAACCGATGTATACAGCTCGTTATCTTTAACATTCTGCATCGTGATTTCAGGATTCAGTGCGGTATTGACGTTAAGCTCAGGGGTTTTCTTCTCTCTATCCACCTGTACCACCTCCATTATTTAGTATGACTTGTCTTATTAAAATCATTCAGAAGGGTGAATTTCTTAGCAAGACACAAAAAAGCGTACCCCTCATAAGGGATACGCTTTCGGAATAGACCCTGTTTAACATATAGTTAAACCTAATAATCTTTACGAAGGTTTTGTATAAATTTACTCGCCTAAGTCAACATTATGATAAACCTGCTGAACATCTTCCAGGTCTTCGATGGCATCGATCATTTTTTCGAATTGCGCTTGTGAACCTTCAGGAAGCTCTACGTCATTTTGTGCAAGCATCGTCAATTCAGCAACCGTGAATTCTTCTACACCGGCACTTTTGAATGCTTCCTGCACGGCATGGAATTGATCCGGCTCAGCATAGACGATGACTGCTTCATCTTCTTCAAGGATATCGCGGGCATCTACATCTGCCTCCATCAGGATCTCGAGGACCTCTTCTTCAGATTTCCCCTCGACACCGATAACAGCTGTCGCATCAAACATATAAGCAACCGATCCGCTGACGCCCATGTTCCCGCCGTTTTTACCGAAAGCAGCACGCACTTCCGATGCTGTACGGTTTACGTTGTTAGTCAAAGCATCCACGATGACCATTGACCCATTCGGACCGAAGCCTTCGTATCGCAGCTCATCATAATTTTCTTCTGATCCGCCTTTTGCCTTTTCAATGGCACGGTCGATGATATGTTTCGGAACACTATATGTTTTTGCACGTTCCAATACGAATTTAAGGGTTTGATTCAATTCAGGATCCGGTTCGCCCGATTTTGCCGCCACATAAATTTCACGACCGAATTTTGCATAAATACGACTCGTATTGGCGTCTTTAGACGCTTTCTTTTCTTTAATGTTGTTCCACTTACGTCCCATTTTGTTTCACTCTCTTTCAGTGTATAAAATTAATCACTTGTTTCGTGTTGGTTGTCCATTTCATTATACATGAAATGGGCGAAAGTTGGCTATGCATCGTAACCATTGCTTCATTAAGGATCATGTCATGTTTTTTCAAAATAAGCTCTTTTTCCCTGGGAAAACTGTATAAATGGAAAGTGTTATGTTCAAAAAGGTTTGTAAATCGGCTTGCGAATGGTAAAAACAGCAACGCTGCAGCAAAATTGTACGGCTCAATGATTCATTTTGTGAATTTATGATCCTATTTGGAAAAATATGATCCTGTCTGTCGATTTATGATCTTTTCCGGGGAAATATGATCCTAAATGTCAATTTATGATCCTATTTATAAATATATGATCTTTTAAGAATTATTCTAATTAACATTCTGCCTTCTACCTTCTAACCCCCAACTACTTCCTTCCGCCCTTGCCTCTTGCTCCTCGCCTCCATGCCTCTCGATTTATTAAAGTCTCGCTCCAAAAAGAAAAACCGGCTCTACAGCCGGCTTTCTTCCTGATAAGCACTGATTTCTTCATATTCACTTTCCAACAGCCTTGGCAGACGAATAAATATCGGCATCAACCTGCGGTAAGCTTCTGTCGCTTTCTCGTCAGGCTGATGGGAGTGAACAGAACCGACCATCGACTTCACCTCTTCAAGTGAGTCCAACGTTCCTTGTCCATACATTCCCAGTACAACCGCTCCAAGACATGAGCTCTCAAAGCTTTCAGGTATTTCAACTTCCTGATCGAAAATATCGGCAAGCATCTGGCGCCAAAGCTCTGATCGGGCAAATCCTCCTGTTGCCTGGACGCGGGTCGGTGATCCAATCAGTTCTTCCAGAGCGAGCAGGACGCTGTATAAGTTCATGACGATCCCTTCGAGCACCGCCCGGATCATATGCTCTTTTTTATGATGCATGCCGAGACCGAAGAACGATCCTCGTGCTTTCGCATTCCACAAAGGAGCTCTTTCCCCCGCCATATAGGGGTGGAAAATCAAGCCTTCCGAACCGGGCTCGACCTTTTCTGCAATGTCAGTCAGCACTTCATATGGATCTTTCCCTAATCGCTTCGCCACTTCCACTTCTGCTGAAGCCAGCTCGTCGCGCACCCATCTGAAAATCATTCCTCCGTTATTTACCGGTCCACCGATGACCCAATGCTTGTCCGTCAACGCATAACAGAAGATCCGCCCTTTTGGATCAGTCACCGGACGGTCGGTCACCGCACGGATCGCTCCGCTTGTCCCGATTGTGACAGCCACGACTCCAGGTTCGATTGCGTTCACCCCAAGATTGGAGAGGACACCGTCACTTGCACCAACGATAAAAGGAGTTTCAGCAGGCAATCCCAGCATGTCAGTATATTCTGCTTTTAAACCTGTTATGCTTTCTGTCGTTGAAACGGGCTTGGATAATTGATCGCCGGTAACGCCGGCTACTTTTAACGCTTCTTCATCCCAATCCAGATTTTCCAAGTTAAACATACCGGTGGCAGATGCGATTGAATAATCGACCACATATTCACCGAAGAAACGGTGAAAAATGAATTCTTTAATGGAAATGAATTTCTTTGCTTTATCAAATAAGTCCTTATGTTCTGCATTAAGCCAAGACAATTTTACAAGCGGGGACATCGGATGGATCGGTGTTCCCGTCCTGCGGTATATGTCCATTCCATTATGTTCCTTCTTGATTTTGACTGCCCAGTCCGCACTCCGGTTATCGGCCCATGTAATCGACCCTGTAAGCGGCTGGTCATTCTCATCGACCAGGATCAAGCTGTGCATCGCTGAACTGAATGATACAAAGGAAATTTTTTCTTTCGTTTGCAGCGTCACTTCCTTAATCGCTTTTATGACCGCACGGAAAATTTCTTCAGGGTCCTGCTCTGCGGTTCCCGGTGCAGGTGTATGTAAGGGATATTCCACTCCATGACGGCAGATGGCTTCTCCTTTTTCATTAAAAAGTACCGCTTTCGTACTGGTTGTTCCGATATCTACGCCAATCATCTGTGACATGTTCATTCCTCCTAAATAGAGACAATCATTGCTTTGACAAGTATAAAACGGTGATGAGTAAAAGTCATCCGTTATGATATGAAATAGAGAAAAGGAAGAAGCATCACTGCCCTTCCTTTCCCTATCAAGTAGTATGAATCCTTTATGCTATAAAAATACCCAGGATAAACGCCACGGCGAATCCGACAAATCCGATGATCGTTTCCATCATCGTCCATGATTTCAGTGTATCTTTAACATCCAAACCGAAGTAACGGTTCACCAGCCAGAATCCACTGTCATTCACATGTGAGAATACAGTTGCACCGGATGCAATCGCGATAACCATCAGCCCGAGCACAGGACCCTCAAGACCCAATGTTGAAATCAACGGACTCATAAGACCTGCTGCTGTGACCATCGACACGGTCGCAGACCCTTGCGCGACACGCACCACCATTGCAATCAAGAATGCCAGGGCGATCGGAGGAAGGCTTGATCCCGCCATCATTTCACCCAGGACTTCACCAACGCCAGAGTCGATCAATACTTGCTTGAAAACTCCACCGGCACCTGTAACAAGGATGATGATCCCTGCAGGCTCAAGCGCTTTTGTTGCAATTTCCTGTACTTCATCCCTTGTGTATCCGCGTTTCGTTCCAAGCAGAACGAATGTAAGCAGTGTCGCAATCGTCAAGGCTACAAACGGATGACCAAGGAACGTCAAGACTGAACGAAGTGTATTTCCTTCTTCTAATAGAACGCCTGACAGCGTATTCAATAATATCAATACCAATGGAATCGAAATCAATGATGCAATAAGACCGAAGCTTGGAAGTTCCTTATCATATTCGATTTCTTCGACTTGCATATATTCAGGCACAACGGCATGAATTTTTTTCGAAATATATTTTGCAAAAAGCGGTCCGGCGATGATCATGGACGGGATACCGGCAATTACACCGAATAGAATGACCCAGCCAAGATCGGCCCCGATCAGGTCAGCTACCGCAATCGGTCCTGGCGTAGGCGGGATGAAACTGTGTGTGACAGCAAGCCCCGCGAGCAGTGGAATACCATAGTATAGTAATGACTTTCCTGTTTTCTTTGCCAGTCCATAAACAATCGGGACAAGAATGATGAACCCGACATCGAAGAATACCGGAATCGCAACCAGGAATCCTGTGATACCAAGAGACCACTGTGCTTTATCTTCTCCAAATTTGTTGATCAGAGTCTGGGCAAGACGCTCCGCCCCTCCGGATACTTCAAGCATTCTCCCGAACATCGCACCTAAACCAACGACGACAGCGACGAATCCGAGCGTTCCTCCCATACCGCTTTGAATCGAAGAAACAACCTCGCCAAGCGGCATTCCTGCTGCAATCCCAACGATTAAACTTACAAGAAGCAGCGCAACAAAGGCATGAAGCTTTGTTTTAATAACTAAAAATAACAGAAGAAAAATTCCTGCTAACGCAACCAATATCAGCATTTGATCTGACATGATGACCCCTACCCTTCTTTTTTGGATATACATATTTACTTATTCCAACCCATACCATTTAAGCGTTTACATTAAACCTTTATGTATCTGACACTTCCAATCTATTATCCTTTGAAAATATTTTTCACAAAAAGTGTACGGGCGGAAAAATTATTTTTTCTTGATATCTCTATTATAAAAAATATTTTTCTAATTGCAACCGTTTACAAAAAATATTTTTCTTTTTCTTTTATTTTAGTATAATAAAACTATGAAAACCCTTACAGGAGTGTTGCCCATGATGAAAGAGCATCAACATTGTCTGGCAAGCATCCGCTCTCATTATCCTCAGTTTAGTGAGACGGAAAGAAAAATTGCCGATTATATACTGGAAAACCCCACCCACATCATTCATTCCACCATCAATGGTATGGCCGAAGACTTAGGTGTAGCGGATTCAACTGTCTTCCGTTTCTGCAAAAGAATCGGCTTCAAAGGCTATCAGGCTATGAAAATAGCACTTGCTTCAGAAATTGTAACAGGGCTGAAAGACATTCATGAACGAGTCGATGAAGGGGATACTCCTCAGACCATCGCATCCAAAGTCTTCCGCTCCAACATCAAAACGATTGAAGACACTCTGATGGTAGTTGATGAAAATAGACTTCAGGAGGCCGTCGATGCGTTGACGGGAGCCGAATCGATTGAATTCTTCGGCAGCGGCGGCTCAGGCGTGATTGCACTTGATGCGTATCATAAACTGATTCGCACTGGACTCCGGGTCCGGGCGACTTCAGACAGCCACATCCAGCTGATGACCGCTTCACAGATGACCGAAAAGGATTGTGCGGTCTTCATTTCCCACAGCGGATCTACGAAAGATATCCTGCAAGTCTTGGAAGTCGTGAAGGAAACGGGAGCGAAGACCATCTGTATAACGAACTTCGCCAAATCCCCTTTGAGCCAGGACGTCGACATACCCCTCTATACGGTGTCAGAGGAAACGGACTACCGTTCAGAAGCCCTTTCTTCCCGTATCGCCCAGCTGACGCTGATCGATACGCTGTATGTGAACATCATGATGAAGCGTGAAGCAACAGGACAGGAAGCATTGAAGAAAATGCGGAGCGCGATTTCTGTGAAGAGGATCTAAGCAGTGAGGCGTGAGACCAATTATGGTCCGCGCCTTTTTTGTCTTCACAAACGGATGAAAGTTTGTCATATTCCCTCTAACCGGGTGGCTTTATTCTAAGGCATACACTGGATCTGCTTTTTTAGATCCGATTACATTAAGTACTAGACCGAACCTATAAATTTTAGCGGCTATTCTATGAGTTTTGGCAAAGAATCTATGAGTTTGATCCATTATTCTTTTAGTTTGACGAATAATCTATGAATATCAGCTAATAATCTATGAGCTTTCACAAGTAATCTCATGTTTTTCCATAAATGCCCAAAACAAGACTCCATTTTGAAATGTTTTACTATTCAAACCATTTAGATTATGATTTTTATAGAGCATAAATCTATAAAGGCGGGATTAAGATGTCACAGAAGCTTACACTGGATCATGCAAGGGAGCTTGATAAGAGCGACACCCTCGCTCATTTCAAAGAGGAATTTTACATAAAAGACGGTCACTACTATATGGACGGCAACTCTCTCGGATTATTATCGAAGCGCGCCGAGAAAGCGCTTCATACTTCCCTGGAAGACTGGAAGGAACACGGAATCGACGGCTGGATGGATGGGGTGGAGCCTTGGTTCTATTATTCTGAAAAACTGGGTGGGAAGACAGCTCCTTTAGTCGGCGCCAAAAAGGAAGAAGTCATCGTGACAGGATCGATCACGACAAACCTGCATCAGCTGATTGCGACATTCTATCAACCGCAGGAAAACAGGACAAAAATCCTGGCTGATGAATTGACCTTCCCTTCAGACATTTATGCGATTCAAAGTCAGCTCGAATTAAAGGGGTACAATCATGAAGACCATCTCGTGCAGGTGAAAAGCCGGGACGGATATACACTGATGGAGGAAGATATCATCGACGCGATGACAGAAGATATCGCCCTCATCCTCCTTCCTTCTGTCTTATACCGCAGCGGTCAGCTGCTGGATATGAAACGGTTGACGGAGGAAGCTCATAAGCGGGGGATTGTCATCGGATTCGATCTTGCCCATTCGATTGGCGCCCTCCCCCACAATCTTCATGAAGATGGAGTGGATTTCGCTGTCTGGTGCAACTACAAATACTTAAACAGCGGTCCCGGCGGTGTTGGTGGGTTATATGTCCATGAACGGTATTTCGGTAAAAAGCCTGGATTATCAGGATGGTTCGGTTCGCGTAAAGACAAGCAGTTTGATATGGAGCATGTGCTCACCCCTGCAGAATCGGCGGGTGCTTTCCAGATTGGGACTCCACATATCTTAAGCAGTGCTCCATTACTCGGTTCACTTGAATTATTTGAAGAAGCTGGCATCGAGGAACTGCGGAAGAAATCCCTTTCTCTGACAAGATTCATGATGGAATTGTTGGACCAGGAACTTGCAGGCAGCGGATTCACGATTTGTAATCCGATGGAAGATGAACGCCGCGGCGGCCATGTAAGCCTCAAGCACGACGAAGCCGCCAGAATATGCAAAGCCCTTAAGGCCAACAAAGTGACACCGGACTTCCGTGCGCCGAACAATATCCGTCTGGCTCCGGTTGCCCTATATTCTTCTTATGAAGACGTATGGAATACCGTCCAGATTTTGAAGAAGATCATGGAGAATGAAGAATATAAACAATTTGAAAACGTCCGCAACGTTGTAGCATAAAGGAGGACCTTATGAAAATCATTGATATTTCGCAGCCGCTTCATGACGGCACACCCGTTTGGCCGGGCGACACCCCTTTTTCCTTTTCACTCAATTGGTCTAAAGAAGAAACCGGTTCTGTCAATGTCGGCCAGCTCACCATGAGCGCCCATACGGGGACCCATGTGGATGCCCCGTACCATTTTGATAATGACGGAAGACGAATATTGGATCTGCCGTTGGATCGTTATATTGGTCCTGCGGTCGTCGTATCGGTTGACAGGGCTGATAGCATTGGTCCAGAGCACCTTGCCAGCATTGATTTGTCTTCTGTAAAAAAAGTACTTTTCAAGACAAGTGCATGGGAGGATTTCAAGGAATTTCCTGAATCCATCCCTCCAATCGATCCGGAACTTGCCCCTTTCTTAAAAGAAAAAGGAATCCATCTGATCGGGGTCGACCTCCCTTCCGTCGATCCATTGGACAGCAAAGAAATGGACGCCCATCATGCATTGAATGATCATGATATCCTGATCCTGGAGGGTATCATATTGAAAGGTGTGGCACCCGGTTATTACGAACTGTATGCCATGCCGCTGCCTCTCAAGAACGCTGACGGCTCGCCGGTGCGTGCGGTTTTGATTGATCGACAGGCATAATAATAGTTGGTTAGAAGCAGCTGATGCTGCTTCTTTTTTGTTTGGTGACTGGGCTCCAAGTGTGGAGGTGCCAGGCACCTGATTTAGATACATCCTGAACTTCCTCCATATTAATCTTCCACAAAAGATATAAATTTCAAAAAATGTTCATAGACTTAGCGTATAAAGGTTTAAATTCCTGGAAATTTCGTCATAACTAGTAAGGCGGAAGGAGGAAGATGAATGGGTATATTGACGACAATGGGATTCATTGTGTTCCTTGGGATGATTTTAGGCGTCCTCATCTATTTCTTAAGACAAGCTTTGGACTCGAATGATTCAAAACGAATTGATGCGCATAAGGATCATGATCATTTTTCACAGTAAAAGGGGCGTTTTCATTGGAAGGGAGTTTCTATCTTCCGGTGGAAACGTTTTTTATGAGGGGGCATCGAGTATTTTTTTAAAAAGCAAGCGTTCTGCCAGTAGTTTTTTTCAACTTTACTCCTTTTGTTTTCAACTTCAGGCAATTTGTTTTCAACTTTTCCTCTTTTATTTTCAACTTCAAAATTTTCACACCGACAGGTACGACTCTACAGCAATTAATATAAATAGCCCCTGCCAGGCAGGGGCTTTTCTCTATCCATATACTTCTTTCTCTCCAAGCTCCATCAAATTCGAACACATCGGGCATTTCTTTTCATCCGAAGCCGTCTCCCCGGCCTCCCGTCTTTGCCATGCAATGCAATGTTTGCTTGTACATAACCAGGCCTTGACCACATTCAGCTTGCCGGTCCGCTTTTCGCGGGAACCGCCGCTTTTTTCCTCGTCCTGATGGGGTTCATTGCTGAAGATGTCACTGATAAAGCGGGAGCACTTCCTCGTATCCCCCTGATAATAGGCAGGAGATGATATGTAGAGCTTCTCCTTCGCCCTTGTGATGGCAACGTATGCAAGTCTTCTTTCTTCCTCAAGAGCCCCGTTTTCTTTATGGGCAGACTCCTTGTAAATCTTGTCTTCAAGTTTCCCTGCATTCAAAGCGGAGCTGTGCGGCAGGTTACCTTCGATCGCTCCGATCAGAAAGACAACCGGAAACTCAAGTCCTTTCGAGCGATGGATCGTCATAAGGGAGACGCTGTCGCTCTCTCGGCTCTTATTCTGATATACATCTTCATATTTAGCTTTCAATTCATCTATAAAGCTGATGAAGCTGGAGATCGTTTCGAATCTTTTCGCCGAGCCTTCAAGTTCCGTCAGCATTTCTTTGATCAGTTCCTTCTGCTCCGTCACGACATGGGATTCCTGGGCATCGATATACTGATGATAGAATTCTTTGCGGATTTTCTTGATGGCCGTCTCGGGTGATTCCTCCTGAAGGGATTTGATGAACTTCATCCGCGATTTAATATTTTTCACCTGAAAAGGCTTCAGTCCGTTCATGGTTGTGAGGTGTATGAGCGGATATTTCTTTCTGACCTTTCCATCCTCCTGTAAAATATGGGCCATGCCCTGCTCCCTTCTGATGAACATGGTCGGGAGGATATTTCCGATTGCATCGAAATTCCGGGGTACGATGCACAGCCTCAAATAATCGACGACAGGTTTAACGGTCCAGTTCTCATAAAAAAGGGAATCCTTTTGATTGTAGGGATGAAACGGGATCTCCTTCATCAACAGCTGCTCAAAAACCGCCCGTCCGCTGCTCATTGTCCTATGTAGAATCGTGATATCCCGGTAGGAATAACCTTCTTCTATCAATCTCTCAATTTCTTCTGTAATCCAGACCGCTTCTTCGTCTGCCGTGGCTGGCCTTGAATATAGAGGCTTCTTCTCTTCTTTCTTTGTAGCAATCAATTTCTTTTTCCGCCGGTGGACATTTCGATCAATAACCTCGTTCCCGAGACCAATGATGTATGCGTCGGAACGATAGTTTTCTTTCAGTGTTACAATCTCCGCTTCCGGGAATTCCTCATCAAAATCAAGGATGAACTCATTGCGGGCACCGTTGAAGGAGTAAATCGTCTGGTCGTCATCCCCGACTACGAACAGGTTCCCGTGGGCCGCGATCATTTTTATTAATTCATATTGAATGAGATTCGTATCCTGAAATTCATCCACCATGACGTACTGAAACCTGTGCTGCAGGCTTTTCAATAGATTCGGATTCATATCCAGCAAATCGTATGCCTCGGTCAGGATATCATCAAAATCCATTTTATGATTTCTGCGCTTCCATTCTTCATAACGTATCAATATATCACGAATTTCTTTATCCGATTTTGAAGAATGGGGCATTTCTTTTATGTTCATTTTATTCAATTTATAATGTGAAAGCTTCGCAAGCAATGTCTCGGCATCATACGGATCATAGATATTCATTTCCCGCTGAAGCTGCTTCAGGATGATTTGCTTGTAGCGCTCATTCCCGATGATTTCCTGTGTGTAATGCCTTGAACGCAGTAAATAAAGGAATAACGCATGAAAGGTGCTCGCCTGGACGCCCTGCCCCCGTCCTTCTGTACCCGGTAAAGAGTTGATACGCTGCTTCATTTCCTCTGCTGCTTTTTTCGTAAAGGTGACGAGAAGAATATTTTGCGGAAGGATATTCTTCACCTTCATCAAATAACCGGCACGGCATACAAGGACGGTCGTCTTCCCGGTACCTGCACCAGCAAGGGTCAGACACGGGCCGCTGCCGTGACGCACCGCGGAAATTTGTGCTTCATTCAAATGAATGCCCGCCTCTTCTATTTTCCTGAAAAAGTAAGCATCCTCTTCTTCTGATGCCACAAGGTTCTTCGAAGTTTGCCCTTTATGTAATGAGGCAGAAGGGATGTCCGTCTTCTCTGCTTCAAATGGATAGATCGAGTAGTTCGTCTGTACTTTATTCAACGCACATTCTCCTTGCTCTATAGCAAAAGTTCGTTTCCGTTTCAGATAACCTTTCTATCATAACAAGCGTCCCCGGCATCCCGCAATCGATTCTGATGAAAATCAATTTCTGCCAATTCCTTTAAACAATTGTTTAAATCCTCCACATGCCGTTATCATTAGGTTTCTGGCAGTTAATCAAACGTTTGTTTAACTTTTTTCATGAAATCATTGATTTGGCGCGTTTGCAGTTAAACAGTTGTTTAACTTTCTGAAGCCAGCTGCTATAAGGATTCTGACTGTTAATCAAACGTTTGTTTAAACCATGTTAATGTATGGACTTTAAACACCGCTGTTGATTTCCGTGGAAGACTTCGCTTTCCGCGGGCGGGCGGTGAGCCTCCTCGTGGAATCTTGTGCCTGCAGCGAAAAGGAACGGTCTACAGGTTAAATAGGTAATGTTGACTTCACAACTCTCCATCAAATGATTAAAACATTGCAAATAAAGGTATTTAAACAATAGGTGATAAACGTGAACATAATAAAATGGGGCTTTACCCGCCGCAACTCAATCAAGGCTGAGTTCGACCTCTTCCCTCATTCACTGGTGATCCTCAGGAAAATCAGAACCTTCTATTTTGTTTATCAAGTCCACTGGTCCTCCATTGATCCTGTCGTTGAAACACATCACCTTGAAGAAATGGAGCTGCTTGTGAACCGGGAACTCGGGTATGAACAATATTATTTAAAACGAAGAGAAATGTAATTTTTAGAGCGTTTTCAAATAGTGAGATAGACTGCGAAAAAGGAAGATAAAAGCCTATTTACCATCAATAATCATCCAATATCGGAATATATGGACTTTTCTGAACATTTAAATAAGTAATGGAATTTGCTAATATAAACTTAACAAAAGATTTACACAATCTTTAAAGGAAGGCGTGATTCCAATGACGTAGCGAAAGCAAAGCATGTCAACATCACATCTTGCAACTGAAATCGGCCCGTGAAAACTGATTTCAAGATGTGTGGATATGCGGGGACGCGCAAATCTTACTTCAGGAGATGATTCCAATGAAGAGTGTAAGCGAAGCATGCTAGGATCATGTTGCATATAGAAGATAGCCCGTGAAAACTATCTTCGCACCATGTGGGCATGTGGGGATGAAGAAGCAAGAACAAAATAAACTATATAACATGCAACACCATTAATGTAAATTAATTGAATGTTTGGTATGTGTATTAGTAAGAAAGGATAGAACGTTTAATTGAATAAGGTTTACTTAAGTTGAGACGCTGTTTATGTGAAGTATACATAAGCAGCGTCTTGAATTGTTTATACATACTCTTCCTTTAATATCGAGCAGACTGCAGCGTCGCAGAATACCCCTTTTTCAAAAGCGGCTTTTCTCAATACTCCTTCAAAAATGAATCCCGCTTTAAAAAGACATTCCTTCGATGCCGTATTATCCGGATCATAGAAAGCTTCAATTCGATTGAGTGCCATCGACTCAAAGCCAAATTGAATGATCGGCTTCAGCACTTCCGACATGACCCCTTGTCTCCAGTAGTCCGGATGTACTTCAAAACCGATTTCCGCTTTATAATGTTCCTTCTCCCAGCAGTGGTACCCGCAGCTTCCGATGATCTTGCCGGACTCTTTCTCGGCGATTCCCCACCTGATGCCTTCATTCTGCTGGAATCTGGTATTCCACCGCTTAATTATTTCAATTGCCTGGCTTTCCTGAGTAAGCGATTCGAGGTCATAATATTTCGTTACCTCATCTTTAGAGAAATAATCAAATACTTGCGCTGCATCCTTTTCATTCATTTGTCTCAGATGAAATCGTTCAGTCGTTAAAACGGGAAACACTTGCGTGAAATTCATAAATGTATATCTCCTCTTAAACGTTTTTTCTTTAGAAATATTCAACGTCAACTGTCGTAAAACCTTTACTGCTGACAAATTTCAGTTTTTTCACGCTTCGGCGTTCTGTATAATAGCAATAACGAAACAAGTAAAGGATGAGGCACATGAAAGCACATAAAATCATAATAAGTGAGGCGGTCTTTACCGGTACCTCCCTTCTCCCTGCTCCGGGATTTGTTGCAATCCGGGGGGACAAGATCATTGGAGCAGGATCCCCTTCGGAATTGGAAAGCTATCTTGATGCCTCGACGGCGGTTTATGATATGGGGAATCGCCTGGTCATGGCAGGGTTCCATGACTTTCATCTTCACTTTTTTCTCGGAGCGATGTTTGAAAGTTTCTGTCAGCTGACGTATGGAGTGACCGAAGATGAAACGGCGAAGATGGCAGCCATTTATGCAGACAATCACCCTGATGATGAATGGATTCTTGGCTTCGGATGGCATCATGTCCGCTGGCCCGGCCAGAAGCTGCCGAGCCGTCATTCACTGGACTGCTATCTGCCGCATAGACCAGCGATTTTATTAAACGAGGAAGCGCACAGTGCATGGCTGAATACCGCAGCTCTTCACAAACTCGGAATCGACCGTCATACTCCTGAACCTCCATTCGGCAGAATAGAGAAGGATGAAAATGGAGACCCTACAGGGTTTCTGTACGAAACGGCCGTAAAGTATGTGACGAGAGCCTTTCAATTTGACGAAAGTCTGAAGAATAGGCTGATGGAGAACATGCTGAAGAAAACAGCCTCTTTCGGAATCACTTCGGTAGCAGATATGCTGCCTCTTCCTGGTTATACTCTCGGTGACCCTGCCTTTTACCGAAGCTTCGAAGAACGGGGAAGGCTGACGACGAGGATTCACTTCCTGGATGTACTGGATGGCGACCTTGAAAGAAGCTTATCATACAAAGAAATGTATCGGTCGGACCGGCTTCAGTTTTCAGGTTTGAAGCAATTTCTTGACGGGGTCCCCCTGACGTATACCGGATTCCTGCTCGAACCCTATGCAGACCGCCCATACGAAAAAGGCGGGACGATTTATGATTTTGAACAATACAAGCAGTGGATTGAAGATGCTGATCGAGAAGGATTCCGGGTAAGGCTGCATGCGTGCGGTGATGGTGCTGTCCGCATGGGGCTCGATTTGTTCGAGCATGCCTCTGATGTAAACGGTGCCCGTGATTCACGACACACGATCGAGCATATTGAAGTATGCCATCCGAGCGATTTTCATCGATTTCAAGAACTTGGGGTCATCGCCTCCATCCAGCCTGAACATTTGACTGCGGGCTCGATGGAATCCCATGCTTATGTGGACCGCCTGGGAAGTGAGCGTTCCAGATACACATGGCCGATCGGCTCACTCCAAAAACATGGTGCCCCGCTTGCGTTCGGTACGGACTTTCCAATAGTGGATTTAAATCCGATGCTTGGCGTGTACCGTGCAGTCACCCGTAAGCATGAAGACGGCTCGCCCCAGGGGGGCTGGAATCCCGCAGAGAAGATTTCACTAGGTGAAGCTCTTATTCACTATACGAAGAGTTCAGCCTATGGAAACTTTCGTGAAAATGAATTAGGCACGATTGAAGCCGGCAAGAAAGCCGATCTCGTTGTACTCGATCGTAACCTATTTGAAGTTGATCCTGAAGAAATTCTTGAGGCAACGACAGTTATGACTGTTATGGATGGAGAAATTGTTTATGAGGGCTGAATGCTAAAGGAGACAAGCCAACCATCGCATAGAGTAAATACAAAAATCAAGGCCCGTCCCTCATTGCTTTATAGCAATGAGGGACGGGCCTATAATCGTTACTATTATCTGCGTGGATCTTTCAATCCTCCACCGTGAATGGTTTTTTCCTGGAATGGAAGGTTAAGCTCTTTGCTCAGTTTTTCAAGGAAGCTTTGTTCACGCTTGGAAACGAGGGAAATGACCGTGCCCTCTGCTCCCATGCGTCCTGTTCTTCCTGAGCGGTGGATGTACTGCTTCGTGTCTGTCGGGAAATCAAAGTGGATGACGTGGGAAACGTCTGTAATATCCAGTCCGCGTGCCGCGACATCGGTTGTCAGAAGCAATGACACCTTGCCTGCCCTGAAGCGGTCCAGGGATTGCTTCCGCTCCATTTTCTTAGATTCACCCGCAAGGACTTCCAGCTCTACACCTTTATACTTCAGCTTCTCTTCCGCTTCTGATAATTTTTCGAGTTGGTTGAAGAATACGAGAGCCTTGATGTCTTTAAAGTAAGCAATGCTTCGTAACGCTTCAATCTTGTCGCGAAGTTCTGTATACACATAGATGTGATCCACTTTCGGATTGTCAAGATTTGCATCCATCTTCACGATTTCGTGGTTCTGAAGCAGATCGGCTGCCACATCCTCTGTCTTGTCCGAAAGAGTCGCCGAGAAGAAGAGGACCTGACGCTCTTTAAGGGTTGATTTGATAATGTCTTCTACTTCGCGTTTGTGCTCTTGCCCCACCATTAAATCAAACTCGTCGACGACGATCGTTTTGACTTCATGCATTTTGAGCTTTTTCAGCTTCATCAGTTCAATAAGGCGGCCAGTCGTCCCGACGACGATATGAGGCTTCTTCTTTAATTTCTCAACTTGCTTCTTGATGTTGGCACCGCCGATAAATGCCGCACTAGTTACATCGCTGCCTTTTGCCCATTTTTGAATTTCCTGGTGTATCTGCATCACCAGTTCGCGGGATGGGGCAAGAATGACGGCTTGTGCCTGCTTTCGCTTTGGATCAATTCCTTGAATGATCGGCAGTAAATACGCCAGTGTTTTCCCCGTTCCTGTCGGTGATTCGCATACAATGTCTTTGCCTTCCAAGATGAGGGGAAGCACACGTTCCTGTACAGGGGTTAATGCAGTGAAACCCGATTCCTCCCAGTTTTTTTGTAAAAATGGTGCTTGTATCATTGTAGAGATTGAATTCATTTTAATATTTCCTTCCCTTTCGGCATTCTGACGGAAACTATTTTCCTTCTATTAAAGGCAAACATATTTCCACGACGGTGCCTTTTTGTTTTTCACTGTGAAAGACAATTTTCCCTTTGTGTTTTTCGATGATTTTTTTGCAGATGGCCAGTCCCAGCCCGGTACCTTTCTCTTTAGTGGAATAGAACGGTTCGCCGATTGTCTCGATTCTTTCAGGATCCATGCCTGTCCCATTATCGGACACGATCACAAGTGCCTCGCCGTCTTTTCTGTTCAGAGAAATGGATACCTTCCCTCTTCGATCGGTTGGAATGGCTTCAACGGCATTTTTGATGATGTTGATAAAGACTTGCTTTAATTGATTAGCTTCCGCCATTACATTCAGCGGCTCTAATGCATAAGGTTTAAATTCAATCGAAACATTGTCTATGTTCGCCTGTGCTTCCATTAATACGATCACTTGCTGCAGAATGGATTCTACATTTTCAGTTTGATAATGCAGATCTTGTTGTTTCCCTAGTATCAGCATTTCCCCGGATATCAAATCGATCCGATCGACCTCTGAGAGCATGATGTCCAGATGATCATGATTTACATTGCCGGTTGTTTTCATCAACTGGATGAATCCTTTAAGGGATGTGAGCGGATTTCGGATTTCATGAGCCACCGCTGCTGCAAGCTGTCCTATCACTGACATCTTTTCAGACGCAATCATCATTTCTTCATTTTTTCTGAATTGGGTTATATCCCTTGCAATGACGAAGACGCCGGTCACTTCACCGCTGACAATGATCGGAATAAAGGAACATCGGAGTATTTTTCTCTTATTTCCCTTCAGGTGGATGTTTGTTTCAAACATGGACCCTTTTCCAGAGAGAGTTTCGATAAAATGCTCTGTGACACCTTTTGCATCATCTACATTGAGAAACGTTCTAAGCTCAATGTCCTCCAGTTCTTTCTGGGAGGCTTCCAGAAGTGATTCAGCTTCTGGATTGACGGCCATGATTTTCCCCTGCAGATCAAGCTCAAATACTCCATCAGGATTATGTTTGAACAAGGAATGATAATGCTCATGCTGAACGAATAATTGCCGTTCTTTCATTCTTAACCGCTCATTGGATTCCATTACATCCTTTGTCCTCCGGTATACCAGCAGATAAAGGATGATACCTGTGACAAATATAAAAAACCAACCCTTGTAACGTTGAAAGTAGATGTACAGATTAAGTTTTTCATGAGCAAGGATCACAGAAAAATAATCCGACAGAATAATCCACAATATACCTAGCAGAACATAAGCGATAGCTACTCTCAGGGCGATCTCTTTGGCTTTTCTCATATTGGGTGATTCACCTAAATTCACTTTAGTCTTACCTCTATACTTTCACAAATCCTGCCAATTTATCAGCACTCTTTCTTAATCCTTATTTGAAAGAAGCTTTTTAGACAATGGATAAATCGCCATACTCTGAATGATCAAAGAAAACATAATGACGCCGAACGAGATGGATTGAATCGATTCGGCTCCATTTCCTTCCATCCCAAGAAGCAACGCCACCGACATGGTCCCTTTGATTCCAGACCAGGTCAAGATGAAGACTTCTTTCCAGCCGTAAGCTATTCTCCACGTTTTTCTTATTTTTACAACACCAATTATAATAACATAGCGGACCAATAAGGTAATGATAAATAATAAGAAAACCCATCCCAAAAGGGAAAAAGAAATATAGTCGATGGCTTTGATTCCAATCAATAAGAATAATAACGATAAAATGGTCGGTTCAATGACTTCCCAAAATCCGTCCAGATGCTTCCTGAAATGATCTTCTTTGATCGTTCTGCCATATTCGAATGAAAGCATAATACCACTTGAGACAGTCGCAAGCACTCCGGAAACGCCGATTTCTTCCCCTATATAGAAGCTGCCATAAGCTAAGATGATGGAAAGCATGATTTGATACCGGGAATCCAAAGTGAAATGAATCGCTTTACTCACGAGCCAGCCGAGTAAAGCCCCTGTCAGTGCCCCGCCTATCGAAACCCAAAGGAACTCTCCTGTGAATGAAGCAAATGAATAGGACTCTTTTCCGAAGTAAATACCTGCTGCAACGGTAAATAACACAATACTTGTCCCATCATTGATCATGGATTCACCTTCCACCACATCGGCAAGCTCCTGTTTGTTAGACGATTGCTTTAATATTGAAACGACCGAAACGGGGTCTGTCGGGGTTAAAATAGTGGAAATCAACAGCGCCTCAATATATGAAATAGACAGCACAGGCTGCAGTGTAAAATAAACCAATACACTCATGAGCAGCGCAGTGATGAAGATTCCGACAGTACTTAGAATGGATATTTCCCCTCCATACTTTTTCAATGAATGTACCGGATATTGATAAGCCGAAATGAATAATAGCGCGGGAAGAAACCAATAAAAGATTGTATCTTTCGTCAGCCCCATATCTTCAAAACTTGAAAAGAATCCAAGAAGCATCCCGACCGTCAGTAAAACCACCGGCACAGGCAGGGTTTTCTTCTTTTTATCAATAGTGTATACGGTATATCCAATCATGAGCAGAATCAGTATGCTGATTGGTTCGATGATGAGCACCTCCTGCCTACACTTTCTTTTTCCTCTTTTCCCTTTCGTATTCCCGCGTTAAACGTCATCCCTCTGTCTTATTTCCCATTTTTTCAAGATTGTGTTTATCATTTCCAAATTACGGGTTAAAGAGAAATATAAGATGAAAGCTCTTTTCTAAAAGATTGTTGCATTTCATATTTTATGAATAACATTAAATGAAGAGAGTACACTTGCTCTTTTCAAACTCATGCCTTTAACGAAGCTCGTTCATGTCACTGAAAATATGATATGTATAACAGCAATGTTTGAAAAGAGCTTAGATGAAAGAAGGTGTTTCGATATTTTGAGCCAACTGTATGAAAACAAAACCTTCAGCAACAGCGGAATGATCACATTGCCTAAAAAGTGGAGGCAGCGGTTCGGACTCATCCCCGGCAGAATGGCGGAGCTCATTTATCAAAACGATTCCATCTATATAAAACCCGCCCGAAAGCATTCAACCAATAACAAACGCTACATCTCTGAGAAAGGAACCGTCCACATCCCAAAGGAACTTCGTGTAGAAATGGGAATCACACCTCAAGACCCTTACAATCTCCACATCAATGAAGAACACAAATGTTTCATCATTACCTGTAAAGATGAATAAGCCGAAGGCCCGTCCCTCGCCGCTTAAAGCGATGAGGGACGGGCCTCCGTTTGGTCAGCTTTCATTATTTCAACTTTACTGCCTTTTGTACTGATCGAGAGTTTACGGACGTCCATGGTCGGAAATGATTGCTGAAGCTGCCTCAATAGCCATTCTCCTGCTTCCCTTTCGACAAAGCAGGCGATGGTGGGACCAGCTCCGCTAAGCGCCACTCCAAAGGCGCCAAATCTCCCTGCCACCTCCTCGACTGCTTTGTAGTGGGGAAGCAGCTTCTTGCGGTACGGCTGATGATAGCGATCCTGTTTCATCATCTTACCTGCAAGCTCCCAATCCTGTGTGATGAACGCTGCCACCAGTACATTGGAAACCGCACCAGCAAGAACCGATTCCTGAAAGGTCATCTCTTCCGGCAGCACATTACGCGATTCCGACGTCTTTAATTCAGTCTTCGGAATCACTGTCACCACTTCGATCGGCAACTGGGACAGAGGCAGCAGCTTCACCCCTGTTTCCGTCTGACAGCTAACGACGAAACCTCCATATAGCGAGGCTCCGACATTATCAGGGTGCCCTTCATACTTCGTCGCGATCTCGAGCTTCTTTTGTAAAGACAAATTCAGTCCGCAAGACACATCCGCCAATTCAATACCTGCGACCACTGCCGCTGCACTCGACCCCAAACCTCTTGTCAACGGAATATCACTGCTCACATATAAATGGCATGGTGTGAGCTTTTTCCCATAAGCTTCTGCTGTGTCTTTGGCAACCTTGACAATGAAATGCGTTTCATCAGTCGGAAATTCCTTCAGCTCCTTTGAAAGGGCCGTAACATGCCAGGCACGGGACTCCTCAGCTTCCACTGTCAAATAAAGATCAAGTGCCAATCCGAGTGAATCAAACCCTGCTCCTAAATTGGCCGTGCTTGCCGGGACGGAGATTTTAAAGGACCTGGCCTCGCGCTTCTTCATACCCCGATCGTTCCTTTGATATAATCCTTTACCTTTTCTTTATCATTCGGAAGCTTGACCGGCTGTACAGGACTGTATTCCATGGCCGTCACAGGATCCTTCAGTCCGTTCCCTGTCAGAATCGCTACTACCTTGCTTCCCTTTGCAAGCACACCCTTGTCAAGACTCTTTTTCACTCCTGCAATTGATGCACAGGAAGCAGGTTCTGCAAAGATCCCTTCCTTCTTCGAAATCAGCCTGTAAGCGTCCAGTATTTCTTCATCCGTCACTTCATCGATATGACCGTTCGATTCTTTCAAGGCATCCACTGCATAATTCCAGCTGGCAGGATTACCGATCCGGATTGCGGTCGCAATCGTTTCAGGCTGCGGAAACACCCTGTTATGAACAAGTGCCGCAGCTCCAGAGGCTTCAAACCCAAACATTCGCGGGAGGGACGATGCTTCCCGCTGGCTGTATTCCTTGAAGCCTTTCCAGTACGCTGAAATATTCCCGGCATTGCCGACTGGGATTGCTAGCACATCGGGTGCCCCGCCCAAGCCTTCAATCACTTCAAACGCAGCCGTCTTCTGGCCCTCCAGACGATATGGATTCACGGAGTTCACGAGAGTCATAGATTCTGTCTTGCTCAATTCTCTGACGATCTCAAGTGCCTCATCAAAATTCCCCTCGATCGAGATGATCTCTGCCCCGTACATTACAGCCTGCGCAAGCTTCCCTTGAGCGATTTTCCCTTCAGGAATCACGACGATGCATTTGATGCCTGCCCTTGCTGCATAGGCAGCGGCTGAGGCGGAAGTGTTCCCCGTCGACGCACAGATCACCGTCGAACTTCCGTCTTCAATCGCTTTGGCAACCGCGAGAACCATTCCTCTATCCTTGAAAGAGCCTGTCGGATTCGCTCCTTCAACCTTGGCATAAAGCTCGATTCCCCATTCATGGGAAAGTGTTTTTAATTCGATCAATGGTGTATTCCCTTCATTCAGGCTTAAAAGAGGTGTCTCTTTCGTGAGGGGCAAATACTCCCCATACTGTTCTAACAGGCCTTTCCATCTCATCCTTTCTCTCCCCCTTCCACGCGGTAAGAGCTTTCAATCGAATGAATCGCATGATAATCCTTCAGCTCCATCAAAATGTCCTCATAATGATCAAGCGATGCTTTATGTGTGACAAGGACGATTTCAGAATATCCTGCTCCATTCAATGGATTTTGAAGGATCTTCTCGAAGCTCACCCCATGATTTGAAAAGATGGACGTCAGCTTCGCCAGCACTCCGATTTCATCCTGGACATGAAGGCGTAAAAAGTATTGTGATGAAATTTCGTGCCTTTCCTTCAATTTCTTCTGGAACTGCGGGTTCACGGCACTCTTTCCCGTCACCCCAAGTCTCATGTTCTTCATGGTGCAGACCATATCGGAAACGACAGCAGTTGCGGTTGGAAGACTTCCTGCCCCCGGACCGTAAAACATCGTTTCTCCGACAGCTTCCCCGTATACATAAACGGCGTTGTACTCGTCATTGACGGAAGAAAGCGGGTGGTCATTCGGGAGCAATGCAGGCTCTACGCTCACCTCCACCTTTTCTCCATCGCGGTGCGCATACCCGATGAGCTTCATCGTGTAGCCAAACTGCCCTGCATAATCAATGTCTTCAGCCGTTACATCGGTGATTCCCTTCACTTTCACATCCGATAAATCCACATTCATCGAAAATCCGAGCGTCGACATGATCGCCATCTTCCTGGCTGCATCAAGCCCGCCTACATCCGCTGTCGGGTCAGCTTCGGCAAACCCAAGGTCCTGTGCTTGCTTCAATACATCCTCAAAGCTCCTGCCCTCTTTTGTCATCTTCGTGAGGATGAAGTTTGTCGTCCCGTTGACGATCCCCATCATTTTCGTGATGCGGTCGGATGCAAGCCCGTCTACCAGACCTCTTAAAATCGGGATGCCTCCTGCCACGCTAGCCTCGTAAAATAAATCACATTCATTTGCTGAAGCAGATTTCAGGAGTTCCGGTCCATGGACTGCCATCAAATCTTTGTTTGCAGTCACGACATGCTTCTTATGATACAACGCTTGGAGGAGATGCTCTTTCGTTGCTTCGATTCCTCCCATTACTTCGACCACAATATCAATTTCAGGGTCGGTCAGGACGTCTTCGGGATGCAGGGTCAATACCCCATCCTCAATCGTAAGTCCTCTATCCTTTTCCAAGTCCTGAACAAGGGCTTTTTTCACTTTCACAGGACAGCCGATTTGATGCGACAATTTATCCTGATGATTCTCAATGATCTTTACCACTCCGGCTCCCACTGTTCCGAGTCCCAAAAGTCCGATTGAAATTGATTCCATAAGTCGAAAACCTCCAATTGTTTATTTCTGGTGTACATTTGTATTTGTATAGAGGACATTATAGTAGAAATAATTTCCTATTACAATACCTTTTTTCGTATTTTGTGAATGTAAGAGCTTTCTTGGTTGGTAGATTGGGAATAAAAAAATTGCCCGTTGAATACCGCTTTTGATTTCCGTGGAAGACTTCGCTTTCCGCGGGCGGTTGGTGAGCCTCCTCGTCGCTGCGCTCCTGCGGGTTAGAAAAGCGGAAAGGCTTTGGTCAGAGGCGGGTGGCATAAGGCGAATCGGCCACGAAGGCGTTCTTTGCCTTCTTGGACGAGTTGACTTATGACATGTGCCTCTAAGCCTTGGAGCTGGACAAGTCTCACCTAACACGCTTCTCCCGCAGGAGTCTTCGTCTTCCACTACAATCAAAAGCTGGTATACACTAATTTCAATAATAGTTTTTAACCAAATTTCAGGAACAAATCACTGATGTATCCTACTACAACAAACACCCAACTTTTTCCATGTATTTCAAAAGTCCGCATATATCCAAATAATTCAGCATAAATGGAAATTTTTCAGCATATCCGCAAAAAAGTCAGCATAAAATGAATTTTTTACGCTCAAATCGAAAAAAGTCAGCATAAACCTGCTTAAGTCCTAAGTCGTCCGTTCTTAAACAGGGAATTCCTTATAGAAAGCAGCGGAAATCCGCCTGAAGAACTCCGCTTTACCATAGAAAGCAACCAGAATCCTTCAAAAAATCCCCCATTTTAATAACAGAGGACCGCTCCTGATCTCATTCCAGATCAGGAGCCGTCCTTCTTTATCCAATATAATGAAGCTGCCGGACCATCTTGGATAGTTCCCGGTAGACAGGGATCTTACATGGATCCGCATTGCCACCGGAGACGACACAGCCGACTTTCTTCCCATGGACCTTTACTTTATGGCACATCGCAGCCGCTAGTGAAGCTGCTCCTGCACCTTCTACCAGTGTTTTCTCACGCTGGAGCATGAACATCATGGCATACGCGATTTCTTCATCGGTCACCGTGACCATATCATCCACGTATTTGCGGATGATCGGGAAAGTCAGGTCTCCCGGTTTCTTTACGAGGATGCCATCAGCGATTGTGTGCACATGATTCAGGGAACCTTTATTTTTCCCTGTAAAAAAATTATAGGTTGCAGGTGCTCCCAGAGCCTGCACTCCGATAATGTTCACCTTTGGGTTAAAGGATTTTACTGCAAGCGCCATGCCCGCAAGCAGGCCTCCGCCTCCGACCGGGACCAGGATTGTGTCCAAATCGCTGAGCTGCTGAAGCATTTCAAGCGCGACGGTTCCCTGTCCCGCCATCACTTTCGGATCATCAAATGCATGAACGAATGTCGAGCCTTTTTCTTTCATTTCTTTGACTGCTGCACTATAAGCTTCTTGATAGGTTTCTCCTTCTAATACGATGTTTGCTCCATAATGCTTTGTCGCCTCCACTTTTGTGGATGGCGTACGCTTTGGCATAAAGATTTTAGAACCCGCTTTCCGCTGTGAGGCAGCAAGCGCGACTCCCTGGGCGTGATTTCCTGCGGAAGCGCAGATGATCCCTCTTGCAGCTTCCTCCTCAGACAATGACATCACTTTGTTCATGGCCCCTCTTACCTTAAAAGAGCCGGTCCGCTGCATGTTTTCCATTTTCATGAAAATGTTTCCGCCAGTGAAAGCATTCAATGTCGAAGATTGCTTCAACGGTGTCCGATGCACTTGACCACAAATCCTTTCCATCGCTTCTACAACGTCAGCACTATTCATTAAATTCCCAAGACACTCACCTCATTTTGTTTTTCGTATTGCTCGATTTTTCCACCATAATGCATTGTCAGATCTATTTCATCGAGGCCTTCCATCAGCATCGTTTTCCAATACGGATCGACCTCGAAGGAAGCAATAAGCCCTTCAGAATCGCAAAGCATCTGAGACTCCAGTGAAACCTCAATCTTATAGGTGTCCGCTTTTCGTTCGTTTTTAAATAGGGCATCAACTGTATCATCAGCCAATCGGATGGGGAGGATTCCATTTTTCAGACAATTATTATAAAAAATATCCGCAAAGCTTTTGGCGATGATGACCTTGAAACCAAAATCCTGAAGTGACCACGGAGCATGTTCCCTTGATGAACCGCAGCCAAAATTTTTACCGCCGAGAAGAATTTCCGAGTCACTGTATTTAGGAGTATCCAGCTGGAAGTCTTCTCTCAGGGTTTTTCCGTCGTCTTGGAAGCGCCAGTGATAAAACAGGAACTGACCGAACCCTTTGCGTTCAATTCTTTTTAAAAATTGCTTCGGAATGATTTGATCTGTATCGACATTGTCGCGATGAAGAGGGAATACCTTTCCCTCCAAATGATTGATTGCCATGGGTCCACCTCCTTAGGATACTGTCGCCGCTTTTAGTTTTCTTACGTCCGTCAGCTTACCGGTAACCGCGGCTGCAGCGGCCATTGCAGGACTGAGAAGGTGGGTCCGTGACCCGTTCCCCTGGCGTCCTTCAAAGTTCCGGTTGGACGTTGATGCACATCTTTTCCCGGGTGGAACGATATCGTCATTCATGGCAAGACACATGCTGCAGCCCGCTTCTCTCCATTCGAACCCCGCTTCTTTAAAAATGTCGTGCAGTCCTTCCGCTTCAGCCGCTTGTTTGACCTTGAAAGAACCAGGTACAACGAGTGCGGTTACTTCCGATTTGACTTTATGTCCTTTCACGACCTCTGCTGCCGCTCTCAAATCGCTCAATCGCGAGTTTGTACATGAACCGATGAAAATATAATCCACCTGGATGTCTTCAATCGGCATTCCGGCTTCGAGCCCCATATAACGAAGAGCCCGCTCCGTTCCTTCCTGATCTGAAGGATCCCCGAAATCTTCCGGGTGAGGGACGGAGCTTGAGATTCCGGCTCCCATGCCTGGGTTCGTCCCCCATGTCACATGAGGCTCGATGTCTTCCCCTCTGATTGTGATGTGATTGTCATACACGGCATCACTGTCGCTTTGGAGTGAGCGCCATTCTGTTTTCAATTCTTCATATGCTTTATGTTTCGGCAGATGCTCCCTTCCTTCGAGATAATCGAATGTCACCTCATCAGGAGAGATCAATCCTGCCTTTGCCCCTGCTTCGATACTCATATTGCAGACCGTCATCCTCTCTTCCATCGTAAGGTTCCGGATGACATCACCAGTGAATTCGATGACATAACCGGTACCGAATCCCACTCCGTAAGCAGAAATGATATGAAGGATGACATCTTTTGCCGACACCCCGAAGCCCAGCTCACCGGTTACTTCCACCTTCAGCGTTTTCGGTTTGGACTGCCATAGCGTTTGAGTCGCAAGTACGTGCTCCACTTCACTCGTTCCGATACCGAATGCGAGAGCTCCGAATGCACCGTGAGTCGATGTGTGGCTGTCACCGCAAACGATCGTTTTACCCGGCTGTGTAAGCCCAAGCTCCGGACCGATGACATGAACGATTCCCTGATCCGGATGGTGGATGTCTGACAGCTCCACATTGAACTCTTCGCAATTTTTCTTCAGCGTATCCATCTGCAGCCGCGCGATTTCATCCCGGACAATATGCCGCTCACGGGTTGGGACATTATGATCCATCGTGGCATAAGTCAAATCCGGCCTCCTAACCTTTCTTCCCTTAAGACGAAGCCCCTCAAAGGCCTGGGGAGATGTGACCTCATGAACAAGGTGCAGATCGATATACAGTAAATCAGGCTTTCCTTTCTCTTCGTGCACAATGTGTTTTTTCCATATCTTTTCAATGATATTTTTCCCTGCCATGATCTCCCTCCTGGTTTGGTAGTTTCATTGCTTTGTTGATCTTGCTTTATTACGATATATGGGCTAAATTCCGGATATAAGGGCGATATTCCGGATATAAGGGCGATATTCCGGATATAAGGGCGATATTTCAGATATAAGGGCGATATCCTGTGTATATGGGCGAAATTCCAGATATAAGGGCGATATCCCCAATATAAGGGCGAAACCCCGATTCCGTGGATATTCGACACCCCTCCAACGCTGCTTATAATCCTACAAATAAGCCGACAAAATCGAACTCAACGCATGATCCGCTTCCAGACGCTCCACGACAAGCTGGCTCATCGCCCCGGTTCCGACCACGGTTCCGCGTCCCATCGTCCACAGGTCACCGGTGCGGTAGCCGGCGTTCAATACTTCTTGGACGGCCATTTCGATCATTTCCGCTTCTTCTTTCAGTCCGAACGAGTGACGAAGCATCATCGCTACCGATAGAATCATAGCAAGCGGATTGGCTTTACCTTTCCCTGCGATGTCCGGTGCGGATCCGTGTACCGGTTCATAGAGTCCGAAAGAGTCTTCTCTTAAACTTGCAGAAGGAAGCATCCCTAGGGAACCTGTGATCATGGAAGCCTCATCGCTGAGGATATCCCCGAACATATTCTCCGTTACCAGTACATCAAATTGCTTCGGCTGATACATCAGCTTCATGGCCGCTACGTCCACCAGCATGTGCTCGACTTCCACATCCGGATATTCGACGGCTACTTCATTCACGACTTCCCGCCACATTCGGCTCGTTTCCAAAACGTTTGCCTTATCTACGGACGTTAATTTTTTCTTCCGTTTCCTGGAAAGGGCAAACGCTTTACGGACAATCCGTTCGATTTCGCTACGTTCATATACCAATGTATCGACCGCTACCTCATCATTTTTCCCCTGGCGTCCGGATGGCTGGCCGAAATACAGGCCACCCGTCAACTCACGGACGATTACCAGATCAACGTCTTCGACCATTTCTTTTTTCAGGGGAGACGTATTCAGTAAGCTTTCGAATGCTTTAATAGGTCTTAGGTTTGCAAACAGGTCAAACTCTTTGCGGATGGCAAGCAGTCCTTTTTCAGGGCGCTGTTCTTTTGGCAGGTGCTCCCATTTAGGCCCTCCCACTGCTCCTAACAGTACGGCGTCACTTCCCCTGCAAAGCTTGACGGTTTCAGGAGGTAATGGTGTACCAAACCGATCGACGGCTGCTCCGCCGATGTAGCCTTTTTCCACCTCGAACTCATGGCCGAACCAGTCACCCACCGCTTTCAGTACTTCTAATGCACCATCCATAATCTCTTGACCGATACCGTCTCCAGGTAATACTGCGATTTTTTTCTTCATTAGAACTACCTCCTGTTTTAGTGGAAGCGCCAGCCCCGTGACAGGTGCCTCCCTTTATTTTTTAAAAATTTATACGCCAGCCTTCACGGCCACTTTCTCCTTCATCGCCGCTTTCTGCTGCAGCAAACGATTCACTGCATTCAGATAAGCGCGGGCGGATGCTTCCAGTACATCCTGTGCGGTGCCGCGGCCGCTTGTGTTTTCTCCGTCATATTCCAGGCGGACATATACTTCAGCCAGTGCATCGCGGCCACCGCCGACTGAGTTGATTTTGTAATCAAGAAGCTTGGATGGTGAAGGAAGCATCGATTCGATCGTATTGTAGATGGCTTCCACGCTTCCCGATCCGGTTGAGGCTAGCTGCTTCAATTCTCCGTTTTCATCACGAAGCTCGATCGTTGCTGTCGGGATATTATCCATGCCGTATTGAACCTGCATTCTTTCGAGATTGAAGCCGACACCTTCTCCGATTTCGGTTTGCTTGTTTGTCAGGATACTGAATAGATCTTCGTCAACGATTTCTTTCTTCTTATCTGCTAAATCTTTAAAGGTATCGAATGCTTCTTTCAGCTTCTCTTCTGTTAGTTCGAAGCCAAGTTCAAGTGCTTTATTTTTAAAAGCATGACGCCCTGAATGCTTTCCTAGTACAAGTCTTGTAGAGTTTACACCAATCAGTTCAGGTGTAATGATTTCATAAGTCGTTTTCTCCTTCAGCATGCCATCCTGGTGAATCCCGGATTCGTGGGCGAATGCGTTGTTGCCGACGACTGCTTTGTTTGCAGGGACCCTCATGCCGGTCAGCTTGCTGACAAGTGCGCTCGTTTTCTTGATTTCATCAAGCTTTAACCGGGTCGTTGCTTCGTAAAAGTCTTCGCGGATCCGAAGGGCGACTGCCACTTCCTCAAGGGCCGCATTACCGGCCCGCTCTCCGATTCCGTTGATCGTTCCTTCGATTTGATCGGCTCCATTTTCGATCGCTGCGAGTGAGTTCGCCGTCGCCATTCCGAGGTCGTCATGACAGTGGGCAGACAGTTTCACTCCATCAATGTTCGGAACATTCTCGCGTACATATCTGAAAATTTCCCCGTATTTTTGAGGAGTGATATAACCAACCGTGTCGGGAAGATTAATAACGGATGCTCCTGCGTCAATGACACGCTCCATGATTTTCACAAGAAAATTCAGATCCGTCCGGCATGCATCCTCTGCTGACCATTGCACGACAGGAAAAAATTTCTTTGCGTACTTCACGGCTTCCACTGCTGTTTCGATCACCTGATCAGGCGACATTTTCAGCTTGTGCGTCATATGGATGGGAGAAGTCGCGAGAAAGACGTGAAGCCTTGGCTCTGCTGTTGTTTTGAGTGATTCCCAAACCGCATCGATATCACGCTTCTGGGCTCTCGCCAATCCTGTCACGGAGCTGTTTTTAACCGTTTCCCCGATTCGCTTCACCGCATCGAAATCGCCTTTTGAAGCTGCAGGAAACCCAGCTTCAATGACGTCGACCCCGAGGCGTTCGAGCTGCTTTGCCACTTCTATTTTTTCGACTGTGTTCAGATTTACACCGGCAGATTGTTCTCCGTCTCTAAGCGTTGTGTCAAAAATATCAATGGTTCGCACTCGTTACCACTTCCTTCTCTTTTTTAGAGGATTTCGGTTGTACAAATGGCATCATTTTGCGTAGTTCTTTTCCTACGACTTCGATTTCATGCTTGCTTTCACGCTGGTTGATGGCGTTGAATTCAGGACGATTCGCCTGATTTTCCAGAATCCATCCTTTTGCAAATTTTCCTGTTTGAATGTCTGTCAGTACTTCCTTCATGCGGGATTTCGTTTCATCGTTCACGACGCGCGGTCCGGAAACGAAATCTCCCCATTGCGCGGTATCTGAAATCGAGTAGCGCATGCCTTCAAGTCCTTGTTCGTACATTAAATCAACGATCAATTTCAGTTCATGCAAACATTCAAAGTATGCAACTTCTTTCTGATATCCGGCTTCCACAAGCGTTTCGAATCCTGCCTTCACCAGCGAAGTCAGCCCTCCGCAAAGTACCGCCTGCTCTCCGAATAGATCGGTTTCCGTTTCTTCCTGGAATGTGGTTTCGAGGATTCCGGCACGTCCTGCCCCGACTCCCTTCGCGTAAGCAAGTGCCACTTCACGAGCTTGGCCGGATACGTCCTGATAAACTCCGAATAGTGCCGGTACACCTGCACCCTCTTCAAATGTCCTGCGTACAAGATGTCCGGGTCCTTTCGGGGCAACCAGGAATACATCGACGTCTTCCGGAGGAACAACCTGGCTAAAATGGATGTTGAATCCGTGAGCGAATGCTAAAGCTTTTCCGGCTGTAAGAGCAGGCTTGATTTCTGCTTCATACACTTTAGGCTGATGTTCATCTGGAAGAAGAACCATGATCACATCTGCCTGTTCACATGCTTCGCGTACAGAATAGACGTCCAATCCGTCTTCTACAGCCTGATCCCATGACTTTCCTTTCCGTAAACCTACGACTACATCAAATCCGCTTTCCTTCAAGTTCTGTGCATGGGCATGACCTTGGGAACCGTATCCAACAACTGCTACTTTCTTCCCTTTTAAAACCTCTTCATTCACATCTCCGTTATAAAATACCTTTACCATTTCGCTCATCCTCTCCATTTTTTATATAAAATTTACGCCGTTTAGCGGTGTTTCCGTTAATTCACGATTGAATATTGCTTCAGCTCCGTCACAGGTTTTCCATTCCCTCTTGCAAAAGCGGTGATGCCGGTACGGGCGATTTCCTTGATTCCATAAGGCCTTAATAAGTCGATGATGGCTTCGATCTTTGAGGTTTCACCGGTTACCTGGACGGTGACGCTGTCCCTTGCCACATCGATGATGGAAGCCCTGAATGGTTCGACGATGCCATTGATTTCAGACCTCGTCTGGCCTGTGCTCAGCACTTTGATCAGTGCAAGCTCGCGGGCGACCACCCCTTGATCAGTGATGTCTGTTACCTTCAAGACGTCAATTTGTTTATGAAGCTGTTTCATCAGCTGTTCGATTTTACGATCATCTTCAACGTTGACGACGAAGGTCATCCTCGAAATTCCTTCCACCTCGGTGTAACCTACCGAAATGCTTTCGATGTTGAACTGACGCTTCGTAAACAACCCCGTCACCCGATTGAGGACGCCGCTGCGGTTATGGACCAGCGCTGTTACAATCCGTTTCATGGTTTCACCCCTAACATTTCGTGAATTCCTTTACCTGGGGCGACCATCGGATAGACATTTTCCTTAGGATTCACCAGGCAGTCGATGAGGACCGGTTCGTCACTCGTCAAAGCTTCTTTTAAAACCGTTTCGGCTTCTTCTTGTGTTTTTACTTGATAACCCTTGATCCCGTATGATTCAGCAAGTTTTACAAAATCGGGCTGCAGGGAGAAGAGTGATTGCGAGTACCTCTCTTCATAGAAGGTTTCCTGCCACTGCCTTACCATTCCAAGGGTGCTGTTGTTCAGCAGTACGACTTTGACTGGAAGATTGAGTTCTTTTAACAGGACCAGCTCCTGCAGCGTCATTTGGAAGCCGCCGTCTCCCACAAAAGCAACGACCTTACTGGACGGGTTGGCAAGCTGTGCGCCGATTGCCGCCGGGAATCCGAAGCCCATCGTGCCAAGCCCCCCGGAAGTCACCCAGTTATTCGGCTTTTTAAACGAATAATATTGAGCTGCCCACATTTGATGCTGGCCTACATCGGTTGTGACGATCGCTTCGCCGTTCGTCATTTCATATACCTGCTCGATCAGGAGCTGCGGGGACAATACATCATTCGTTTTGGTGTACCAAAAAGGATTTTCAAGCTTATAAGCCTGCAGATGGCGGTGCCAGTCTTCTGTATCCCCTCTTACCGCATCGTGCTCAAGAATCTTCAGCAGCGCCTGCTTCGAATCAGCCACGATCGGGATGTGTGTCGTCACGTTTTTCCCGATTTCAGCAGGATCGATATCGATGTGGACCACTTTCGCTTTCGGAGCAAAGGTAGAAAGGTTCCCTGTGAGCCTGTCATCGAATCTCGCGCCGATATTGATTAAGAGATCACATTCATAAAGGGCCATATTACTCGTATAACAGCCATGCATCCCTGCCATGCCTAGAAATAACGGGTGGTCTGCAGGAAATCCTCCCAATCCCAAAAGCGTATGAATAACCGGAAGATCGAAACGTTCTGAAAAGTTTTTTAATTCTTCAGACGCTTTACCGTGCAAAACGCCTGCCCCCGCTAAGATCACCGGTCTTTTTGAAATTTTGATGGCATCCACCAGTTTCCTGATTTGCAGCGGATTCGGATAGAAATTCGGCTGATAGCCCGGTAAGTCCATTTCCACATCTTTCACCTGAGGGGCATCCTGTACAGTCAAATCCTTTGGAATATCTACAAGCACGGGACCAGGCCGGCCTGTCGATGCAATATGGAATGCCTCTTTCACGATTCTCGGCAAATCCTTGATATCGCGGACCTGATAATTGTGCTTCGTAATCGGCATCGTGATCCCTACTACATCCGCTTCCTGGAATGCATCCGTACCGATCACTCCTGAAGCAACCTGGCCGGTGAAGATGACAAGCGGCAGCGAATCCATCATCGCATCTGCGATTCCGGTTACAAGATTGGTTGCGCCTGGTCCCGATGTGGCAATCACGACACCCGGTTTTCCTGATACCCGGGCATATCCTTCAGCAGCATGGATGGCTCCCTGTTCATGCCTGGCGAGAACATGTTTGATCGGGGCTTTGTATAGAGCATCATAGATAGGCAGGACTGCTCCACCCGGATACCCAAACAGAATTTCAACTTGTTCCTCCCTTAACGCCTTCATGAGCATGTCAGCACCGTTGACTTTTTCTGCCTGTGTCTGTGAAGCCGGTTCTGCCTCTAACTTAGCTCTCATTTTTGATCTCCTCCTTTTAATCGGTTTCTGCAGCTTCTTGACTACGCTTTTCAACTTCTATTTCCTAAAAAAGCTCGGTTATTATACATCCAGTTAATTTCCATATAAAAAAGCCTTTCCACCCACTACGACAGAATTTGATCTTTCGCAGGGGTGAAAAGGCTTTGCTTTTCACGGTACCACCCTAGTTCAGAGACAGCCCTGTGGCCGTCTCCCTCAGCAGGCTGATCTTTATGAGCATCAGCCTTTGTTTTTATAACGAGTAACAACTACTCGATCGTTCCTACTCCGTTGTTTCAGAACGATACTCAGAGGGGATGTCGGCATCGGGTGTATTACTGGTTTGCAGCACCACCAGCTCTCTGGAAATACAATTCCCGATCCTTTTACCTCTTCAACGCTTTCCACCTTATTCGGTTTTCAATATGCCGCCAGTGCTTGCGGATGTGACAAGCTTTGCGTATCTTGCGAGATACCCTTTTTTGATTTTCGGAGGAGGCTGCACCCACTCCTGCTGTCTGAATTTCAGTTCTTCTTCCGAGACCATCAATGAAATGGTTCGATTCGTCAAGTCGATGAAGATTGGGTCGCCGTTTTCAATGACTCCGATCGGTCCGCCTTCAGCCGCTTCCGGTGAGACATGCCCGATAGAAATACCGCGGGATGCCCCGGAAAACCTTCCGTCTGTCATGAGCGCCACTTTCTTCTCAAGACCCCTGCCGGCGATGGCTGCCGTCGGAGCGAGCATTTCAGGCATTCCCGGACCTCCTTTTGGTCCTTCATAGCGGATGACAACGACGTGGCCTTCCTTCACTTCCCCGCTTTCGATGCCGGCGAGTGCTTCATCCTGGGATTCATACACGATCGCTTCACCCATGAACGTTTTGATCGAAGGATCGACCGCACCGACCTTGATGACTCCTCCATCAGGAGCGATATTCCCGAAGAGGACGGATAATCCTCCGACCGGACTGTGGGCATTTTCCTTGCTCCTGATAACATCGTCGTTTTGGATGTGAGCATCTTTTACATTTTCATAAAGGGATTTTCCTGTCACCGTGATCCTGTCTTTGTGTACAGCGCCCATTTCACATAATTCCTTGATGATGGCGCTGACTCCGCCGGCATTGTGGACATCCTGCATGGAATAGTCGGATGCCGGGCTAATTTTCGATAAATAAGGGACACGTTCTGCCACCTTATTGATCCTGTTGATGTCATAATCGATTTCTGCTTCATTCGCGATCGCCAATGTGTGAAGGACGGTGTTCGTGGAGCCGCCCATCGCCATGTCGAGTGCGAATGCGTCGTCGATTGTATCTTCCGTGATGATGTCACGGGGCTTGATATCTTTCTTGACCATTTCAACTAAATGCTTGGCCGCGTCTTTGATTAAGCGGTGGCGGTCTGCAGAAGTAGCTACGATCGTCCCGTTCCCCGGAGGCGCCATGCCCAGCATTTCCATCAGGGAGTTCATTGAATTTGCTGTGAACATTCCTGAACATGACCCGCAGGTTGGACAGGCATTCTGCTCGATATCCAAGAGCTGCTCTGCTGTCATTCTCCCTGACTGGTGAGCTCCGACACCTTCAAAGACAGATACAAGTGATAGTGGATCTCCTTCACTCGATACTCCCGCTTCCATCGGGCCTCCCGATACAAACACGGAAGGTACGTTCGTCCTGACTGATGCCATCAGCATCCCGGGAGTGATTTTGTCACAGTTCGGAATATAAAAGACTCCGTCGAACCAGTGGGCGTTGATGACTGTTTCTGCTGAATCCGCGATGAGCTCCCTGCTTGGCAGGGAATACCTCATCCCGATATGTCCCATCGCTATTCCGTCATCCACCCCGATGGTGTTGAATTCAAATGGGATACCCCCGGCTTCCCGGATGGCCTCTTTCACCACCTGGGCGAATCCATTGAGATGCATGTGGCCGGGAATGATATCGATGTAGGAGTTACACACTCCGATGAATGGTTTTTCCAGATCTTGAAGCTTTACCCCTGTCGCATACAGCAAACTGCGGTGCGGGGCCCTGTCGATTCCTTTCTTGATCATGTCACTGCGCACATCATCACCTCCAATTTATCCGACTTGAGCATTTTGTTTGTAAACTTTTCTTCCATCCTGCGTGACGGTGTTTCTGAATTCCTGTAATAATTGATTTGTGTAAGAACCCGGTGCGCCGTCACCGATTACCCGGCCGTCGACCTTGACGACTGCGATGACTTCCGCCGCCGTTCCGGTCAGGAACACTTCATCAGCCGTGTACACATCGTGACGGGTAAAGACGTCTTCTTTAATGTCGAAACCTAAGTTTTCAGCAATTTCGATGATTGCATTTCGTGTGATTCCTTCCAGGGCACCGACATATCCAGGCGGTGTAAGGATCTTACCGTTCTTCACGATGAAGATATTATCAGCAGATCCCTCCGCTACATATCCCTGATCGTTCATCATCAGCGCTTCACTTACACCTGCAAGGTTCGCTTCGATTTTTACGAGGATATTATTTAAATAGTTCAGTGATTTCACTTTCGGTGAGAGAACATCTGCACGGTTCCGGCGGCTTGCAACGGAAACGATTTCGATGCCTGTTTCATATAATTCTTTCGGGAAAAGGGCTAACTGCTCAGCGATGACGATTAGCTGCGGTCGTTTGCAGGAAAATGGATCTAATCCGAGGTTTCCTACTCCACGTGAAATGACCACCCGGATGTAGGCATTTTCTAGCTGGTTTTTCTTCAATGTATCGACGATGATGTCGCACATTTCCTGCTTCGACACTTCGATATTGAGCATGATGGCTTTGGCTGAGTCATAAAGGCGATCAACATGTTCTTCCAGACGGAATACATTCCCATCGTACATTCGAATTCCTTCGAACACTCCATCTCCATAAAGAAAACCATGGTCGTAAACAGATACGACTGCGTCTTCCTTTTTAACGTATTGACCGTCCAAGTAGATCCATTGTTCGTTCATGTTAATCATTCCTTTCCCGGTTGAATTAGTTTTTTATAAATGAAGAGATATTTTTTGTTTTGCAGCAGATTGGGAGCTGCAGGGGAGCCTTATTTTCAGTAGCCTCGACTGCGTGTATGGAGCAGCCGATGACCGGTTTGTTCCGGCTCGAATTTTTATATTGAGGACAATATTACGCCCGTTTACCGGGAAGGTCAACAGTCTTTTTGTAAATTTTTTGACTATTTAGATTTATCAGACTTATGGTAACCGCTTACATCTTTGTCCTTATCGAGTTTGTTTGAAATAAATTTTTTTGGAATTTTTTTAATGAGTCATGATTCATTCGTTTGGCGGTGAGTTTGGGAGGATTCGACGGGTTTTGATGGTCAGTTTTTTGTAGAAGGAAGTTGGTCCTGTGAATAACGATTTAGGCGATTCTCAGTTCAGTAGATTAATTGATAATAGCGAATGAGTATCGGGCTTAAATGCGCAGTTGATTTTCGTGCAAGACTTCGCTTTCCGCGGGCGGCCGGTGAGCCTCCTCGTCGCACCATCTTAAGAGAGGTGTAAGTGTCCAGCTGCAGGGCTTAGAGGCACATGTCATAAGCCAAACCGGCCAAGAAGGCAAAGAACGCCTTCGTGGCCAATTCGTCTTATGCCACCCGCCTCTGAGCAAAGCCCTTCCGCTTTTCTGTTAGGAGTCTTCGTCTTGCACTCCAATCAACTGCTAAATCCATCCCTAACTTTAATAATAACCTTTAACATTGCTGGGGATGTTTAAGATTGGATATTTCAACATGCCCCCAACCATTTTGTATATCTCAAATTAAAATTTCTATAAATAAAAAAACCAACCCAAAATGCTTCAAAAGCACTTCAGATTGGTTCATTGCAACATATGTTATGTTCAGATGTAAAATATTTACACCCAGGTGTAAAAGTCTTTACACCCAGGTGTAAAACTCTTTACACCCAGGTAAACATATACTTCTCATCTTCGACATCTTTTGCTTGTTTGACGACTTTTAGTGGTTTGAAGGTGTCGATCATGACGGCGAGTTCTAATGTTTCTTTTTTGCCGATGCTTGCTTCGGTCGTTCCGGGATGGGGACCGTGCGGGATTCCGCTCGGATGGAGTGTGATGGATCCTTCCTTGATTCCTTTGCGGCTCATGAAATTCCCTTCCACGTAGTACAGCAGCTCGTCGCTGTTTACATTACTGTGGTTGTATGGGGCCGGGATTGCTTCCGGATGATAGTCATATAATCTCGGCACAAATGAGCACACGACAAAATTATGGCCTTCGAATGTCTGGTGGACCGGCGGCGGCTGGTGGACGCGCCCGGTGATCGGTTCAAAATCCTCAATGTTGAAGACCCAAGGGTATAAGTAGCCGTCCCAGCCGACCACATCAAGCGGATGATGGTCCAGCACATGTGAATGCAGGGCACCCCTTGATTTCAAAATGACTTCGAACTCGCCTTTTTCATCATGTGTTTCAAGTTTTTCCGGTCCTCTCATATCCCGTTCGCAAAACGGACTGTGCTCCAGGAGCTGCCCGTATTCATTCCGGTAGCGGCGCGGCGTGGTGATTTGGCTGAAGGATTCCACAATCAGCATCTTCGTATCTTCTTCAGGAATGACTCGGTAAATCGTGCCGATAGGAATCACGACATAGTCACCTTTTCCATAGGTGATCGTGCCGAACATCGTTTCCACTTTCCCTTTACCAAAATGGATATAGAGCATTTCATCTCCATCACCATTGCGATAGAATCGATTCATTTCCTTTGTGACAAATGCAGTCCCGATCAAGAGGTCTGAGTTCCCAAGCAGATACTCCCTGCTTTCAAGCGCATCCCCCTTCTTTTCCACCCCGTCCGTCATAAAGTGGCGGTGGCGCACAGCACCCTCCTCTTCAAATTGGGGCATATAGCTGCCAAGATAATCTGTTTTCGTGACGGCTGTCGGAAGATGATGATGATAAAGAATCGATTGTGTACCCGAAAATCCTTTTGTACCCATCACCTGTTCCCTGAAAAGTGTGCCGTCGCCTTTCTTAAACATGGTGTGACGTTTGTGAGGGATTTTCCCCATTTTGCGGTAATACATGATTTTCCTCCTCTCTTGAACTCGCGACCTTGTTTCGCAGTACGCCAAGTCCCTCTATTTCCAATTCGACTTCATCCCCCGCTTTCAGCCAGCGGTGGGTTTCCGTCCCAAGCTCCAGGATGCAGCCGGTCCCGACTGTCCCCGAACCGATGACTTCCCCGGGATAGAGGGTGACGTCCTTGGAGGCCCTTTCGATCATGTCTGCAAAAGTGTAGTGAATATCTTTGTAATTCCCTTCAGAAAGAAGCTTCCCGTTCACTTTGGCCGTCATTCTCAAGTCAAACCGGTCCCCTGTCCGTTTGGCTTCCAATTCATCTTTCGTCACTAAATACGGTCCGAATGATGTGGCGAAATCTTTTCCTTTTGCAGGACCGAGACCGACTTTCATTTCATGTTTCTGGATGTCCCTTGCACTCCAGTCATTCATGATGAAATAGCCGTAAATATGATGCTCGGCGTCTTCCTTTGAGATGTTCCGGCCTTCCTTTCCGATCACACAGGCAATTTCCAGTTCATAATCAAGCCACTCGCAGTCAGCCGGTCCGGGAACTGCATCGCCAGGCCCTTTTACCGACAGATGATTGGTGAAGTAGAAGACAGGAATGTCATACCACTCCGGCACGACATCCAGGCCCCTTTTTTTACGAGCGGTTTTGACATGCTCCTCGAATGCATAAAAGTCACGGATGCTGACCGGTCTCGGGATCGGGGCTTTCAGCGTGACATCATCCAGCAAGCGGACTCCTTTATCTCCTTCTGAACACAGACCTAGTCCTGACATTTTCTCCAGCGCTTCGTCCCCGCGACCGATCAACGAAAGGATATCCTTGGAAAGTACCCCGTCCGTTGCTTCATATAAATCTATGACAAAATCATTTTGTATCAGCCCGGTTCTGATTTCATTTCCATCATGGTAGCTTACGAGTTTCATCTTTACTCACCTTTTCCGAATCATTTCAAAAGAATCTGCCAGCGGTTTTGTATACGATTGACCGGCAAGTCTTCCCACAGGCTTTAATTTCCGTGAATCAATTTTCCCGTCAAAATAAAGCTCGTCGTCGATCCTGACGCATTCCACTTTGCCGATCACAAGGCTTCCTGCGCCTGGTGCATCCCCGAAGTGAAGCACCTGATGCAGGGTACATTCGAGCTGGACCTTGCTCTCAGCAACCGCAGGAGGTTTTACGCTGATTGATTCTTTCTTCGTTAAACCTGTTTGTTCAAACTCATCTATCCCCCGGTCGAATTCAATCGCACAGTTATTCATTTCCTCCACAAACTCTTCGCTTACAATGTTGATAACAAACTCATTCGTCTCTTCAATATTTGAAAGCGTATCTTTTTTGCTGCCGTCTTTTCCTTTTCTCATCGGGGAGAAACAGACAAGCATCGGTTCTGCAGAAATAGCGGTAAAAAAACTGAAAGGGGCGAGATTCGCTCTTCCTTCGTCATCCAGCGTCGAGACAAAGGCAATCGGACGCGGCAAGATGCTGCCAATCATTAATTTATACGCATCCTGCCAAGGAAGGGTGTGAGGCTTGATATCCATTCAATCTCCTCCTTTCGCTTTTAAAATCTCTTCCAATGAAGAAACAAACAGTTTATTGTCTTCCTCCGTACCGATTGTGACGCGTACTGTCGTCGGATATCCAAGCAGTGTCCCAGATCGGACGACGATCCCTTTTTTCACAAGCTCAGAAGAAACGAGATCTCCATTCAGTCCCGTGTCCACCATGATGAAATTCGCCTGCGACGGAAAATGGCTTACTCCAAGACGATGAAACTCTTTTTCTAAGTATTCCCGGCCTTTTTGGTTCTTATGGGTGCATTCGCGGATGAAAGACTGATCCTCAAGTGCGATGATGGCCGATCTCTGTGCGATCATGTTCACGTTGAATACGTCCTTGACTTTTCTCAGCTGTTCGGCGATTTCTTCGTTCATCACACCGAACCCGACACGCAAACCTGCAAGACCGTAAATCTTCGAAAAGGTTCTCAGGACAATCAAGTTATCAAACTGTGATAATAGTGGCAGAGTTTCGAGATAATCATCGGTTGTCACGTATTCCATGTATGCTTCGTCCACGACCACTAATATGTGGGACGGGATGCTTTCGATGAATTCCAAGAGCTCTTTCTTTCCGACGATGGTCCCTGTAGGATTGTTGGGATTACAGACGAAGATGAGCTTTGTTTTTGGAGTGATCGCCCCAGCCATGGCTTTCAGATCATGCGTGCCGTCAACCAATGGGACGATGACAGGAGAGCCGCCTTCTAAAAAAACGTTCGTCTGATACCTGGGAAACGTCACATCCGCCATAATCGCTTCGTCCCCGCAGGTCATGTACGCTCTTGTCAGGAGCCGGATGACTTCATCCGATCCATTTCCGAACACCAGCTTTTCCTTCTCCACCCCTAAAAAGGAAGCGACTTTGTTCGAAAGTTCGATGGCGGCTCCGTCCGGGTAAAGAAACAGATCTCCGTCCTCCTCCTTGAACCACTTCTTCACATTCGGTGAGCAGCCGTAAATGTTTTCATTTTCCGAAAGCTTCCTGATCGTGCTTAATCCATACTCCTTTTGCAGATCGGCTAATGTCTTTCCCAACACATAGGGAGCGATATGTGTCACCGCTTCTCTTGTTTTAAACTTAAGTGCCATACGTGATCCTCGCCTTCCTCATGGATGAAGGGGGCTGACCCGTTTCGAGTGAAAGCTCCCTTCCTTGCTGAATACAGCATTTCGCATTCAGTAGGAAATAGCTTTCCTCTTCACGGGTTAACCCCCTGACCGGTCCCTTTTGACCCCAATATCTCTCTATATTCTTTTTCTTTATCTCTATCTCTCTAATCTCTTTTTATTTTATTTATTTTTATAGATTCCCGCGGCGCTCCTGTTCACGTTCGATTGATTCGAATAGTGCTTTGAAGTTTCCTTCACCGAAACCTCTGGCACCTTTGCGCTGGATGACTTCGATGAACAGCGTCGGACGGTCGACGATCGGTTTGGTGAAAATTTGAAGAAGGTAGCCCTCATCATCTCGGTCCACTAAGATATTAAGCTCTTTAATTTTGGAAATTTCCTCATCGATTTCCCCCACACGTTCAGAGAGCATTTCATAGTAAGAGTCCGGAGTATTCAAGAACTCGACTCCGTTTTCTTTTAAAATACTGACCGTTTTTACGATGTCTTCTGTCAGGATCGCAATGTGCTGAACACCAGGTCCGCCGTAGAATTCCAGGTATTCTTCGATTTGGGATTTGCGTTTCCCTTCAGCAGGCTCATTGATCGGGAATTTGATTCTTCCGCCGTTATGCATAACCTTCGACATCAGCGCAGAGTATTCAGTCGTGATATCTTCATTGGTGAAGTGGCGCATTTCCTTGAAGCCCATGACTTTCTCGTAATATTCCACCCATTCTTCCATCCGTTCCACGTTCCCCACCACGTGGTCGACTGCAATGATTCCTGCATCCTCATTGCTTAACGCAGAATCATACTTTTCAAAGCCAGGCATGAATATCCCTTTGTAGTCTTTACGCTCGATGAGGGTATGAACCGTATCCCCGTATGTACCGATTACGGCTTTTTTCAATGTCCCTTCATCATCTTCAAGCGTGGTTGGAGGCATGATTTCAATTGCTCCTCGTTCAACCGCTCCAGTGTAAGCCTTTTCAACATCGTCCACCATAAGAGCGATGTCTTTGATCCCGTCCCCATGCTTATGGATGAATTGTGATACCCGGCTTCCTTCGTGCAGACTGCCGGTGATTACAAGCCGAACTTTATTTTGCTGCAGTACATAGGACACAGTATCACGATTCCCTGTTTCAAGGCCGGAATAAGCAACTGTTTTAAAGCCGTACGCCGTACAGAAGAAGTGAGCTGTCTGCTTTGCATTCCCTGCATAGTACTCTAAATAATCAACGTCCCTTACCGGAAATAGTTCTTCTGCTTTTTCTCTTTTCTTTGCCGTATTCTCTTGCATCCTAATCCCTCCAGGTAACTTTTTATTTTTTCTGAATATATCGTAAATAATTTCTGCAGTCTTCTCAAGAGCGGCTGTTAAAGCTGGAACGCTTTTCTGCAATAAAGGATGTTATCTTCCCGCCGCCTCTTTTTTCCGCGGAGGAAGATGAATCGCTGCCTCCTTCAAAGCTTCAACTGCTTCCAACAAACTCTCCCCATAGCTTGGATGAGCATAGAGCGGAAAGCTGAAATCCTCGTCCCTTGCCGCCATTTCAAGTCCCAGTGCTCCTGTTTGGATCAACTCGACGGCTCCGGCACCGATCATATGGATACCAAGGATGAGATCTGTTTCCTTGTCACTGACAATCTTCACTAAGCCATCTGAGGCGCCGGTGACCCCAGCATAACCATTCCCTCTTACAGGGAACTCACTCGCGGATACCGTATATCCCGCTTCTTCCGCTTCACTCTCGCTCAACCCTGCAAACGCCACGGGCGGCGTCAGTTGGAGGACAGTCGGAATATGCAAGAGATCGACTTCGGGATGCATTCCGGCGATTGCTTCCGCAGCTGCCTTCCCCTGTTTGATCGCTTTTACTGCAAGGGAAGGACCTTCCGTCAGATCGCCTATTGCCCAGAGTGTCCGGATGGAGGTTCGCCCTTGGTGATCGGCTTGAATGTAACCCTCACCGGTCAATTCAATCCCCAATCGATCGAGTCCGAGTTCTTTCACGTTCGGCTTCACTCTGCCGCTTACGGCAAAGTGACTGCTTTCAATCGAAATGGTTTCACCATTTTCTTTATTCAGTACTGTATACACCCTGTCGCCGGAACGAGAGGCCTCGTGAAGTACACACTCTTTAAGGACGTTTATTTTTTGTTTTTTAAAGAGCCTCAGGACTTCTTTTGAAATCGAAGAATCAAAAGGCAGTTCGTCCGGTAAGATAAGCGTCACTTTACTTCCAAGTACCGCAAATGATGAAGCCATCTCAAGGGAGATATAGTCTGTTCCATAAACAGCAAGCTCGCCAGGCAGTTCTTCCAGTGTAAAAATCTCCCGCTCTTTGAGAATGTTTTCAGAGTCAAAATGAATGTTCTCGGGATAATGAAATTCTCCGCCTGCCGCAATGATCGCCTCTTTAAAATTAAACAGTGAGAAGTCATGTCCGTTTTCTACACCGATTCTCGATTTGGATAGAAAGGAAGCTGTCCCTTTTACTATTTCAACTGCATTTGCTTTACAGAGCGCTTCCACCCCTTTTCGCAGCTGTGAGATCTTTTTCTCTCTATACTGCTGCAGGGTCGCCATATTCAGCTCTGTCTGTGTAAACTCCATCCCCATTTCAGACAGGTGTCCGAGCTTTTTATATTCCTGGGCAAAATGAGTGAAGATCTTGGAAGGAATGCACCCCTTGTTCAGGCATGTGCCCCCAAGCTCTTCTTTTTCGATGAGTGTCACCCTCCGTCCCAAACTTGCAGCCCTGATGGCAGCATGGTAGCCGCCTGGACCTCCGCCGATGACGACCACATCTTTGTCTTCCGTGATTTCTCCCACTACCATTTATATCAACTCCAGAAGCAAGGTTTGAGGCTCTTCGATGAGATCACGGAGCCGGTTGGTGAAGCGTACCGCCGTTCCCCCGTCAACGACCCGGTGATCGAATGACATCGACACATTCATCATCGAACGTATCACGATTTCATCATGATCATTCACCATTGGCCGTTTCTTCGTTTTATGGAAGGCAAGCAGGCCGGCCTCAGGTTCATTGATGATAGGTGTCGCACCGATCGAACCGTTCAATGGACCAACATTACTGACCGTGAATGTTCCGCCAGTTATATCCTTGATCGATAACCTATTTTCCTGCGCTTTAAGTGTCAGTTCTTTCATTTCCTGGTGGATCTCTTTCATCGACTTTGCTTCAACATTCCTGATAACGGGTACGATCAGCCCCTCATCTGTATCTGTCGCAATGCCGATGTTGTGTTCATGTTTGAGGTAGACGCATTCATTCTTTTCGTCCAGTACGGAATTGAATATAGGAAACTCTTTTAAACAGGTAGAAATGACCTTGATAAAATAAGCGCCCATGGAAATGGATTGATGATTGTTTTTCATCGTTTCTTTCCACTCTAATAGAGTCGTGACGTCTATCTCTTCAAAATGAGTGCAGTGTGCGATAGTACGAAGAGAATGGGACATCTTGGATGCGATCTGTTTCCGTCTTCCCCGGAATGGGATCGTGTTTGAATCCTGATCGGAAACGGAAGATTGAACCTCCATCGTTTCCGCGGAAGCTTCAACGCTTACAGACTTTTCAGGTGATGTCTGTTTACTTCCCCCTTGAATAAAGGCGTACACGTCTTCATCAAGGATCCTGCCGCCGGTTCCACTGCCGCTGACCTCATCCAGGTCGACTCCGTTTTCTCTCGCGATCTTCCTTGTATACGGGGAAGCAAGCACCCTTCTTGCCCGGATTCCCTGCGGCTTTTTAGGGGCGGTGACTGCATCCGTCATGCCTTCTTCCTTTTCCATGAGCAGCACAGTGGTCCCGACTGGAATCGTTTCTCCTTCTCCGACTGTCAGTTCTTTGATTCTTCCGGAGAAGGGCGCCGGGATCTCCGCAGTCATTTTGTCCGTTTGAACTTCCACCAGCGGCTGATCCGCTTTGACGGTATCTCCCGCTTTCACAAGAAAGTGATTCACGTTCGCTTCCGTCATGCCTTCTCCGATATCGTGAAGCTTGACTTCCATAAACTCCCCCCTCTGCTAATCTAGTATTCTGCCACTTTCTTCACTGCCTCAAGGACCCGCTTCTGGTCAGGCAGATAAAAATCTTCAAAACCGAAATATGGTACAGGAGTGTCAAAGCCTGTCACACGTTCCACCGGTGCTTTCTGATACAGGAAAGAGGTATCGTTGATAATCGCGAGCACATCATTCCCGACTCCGCCTGTCGCATGCGCTTCATGCACCACTACGGTCCTGCCCGTCTTCTGGACGGAGCTTGAAATAAGATCTTTATCGAGCGGATAAAGCGTCCGGAGGTCAAGTACTTCACAGGATATACCTTGCTCTCTTGCTTCCTCTGCAGCCTCTTCCGCTACCTTGACCATGGCACCCCAGGCGATGATCGTGACGTCTTCTCCTTCCTGCACCACCTTGCCCTTCCCGATTTCGACTATATATTTCTCTTCCGGGACTTCTTCACGGGAGGAACGGTAGCACCTCATCGGCTCAAGGAAAAGAACCGGATCGGGGTCTTCAATGGCCGCAATCATGAGCCCTTTTGCATCATACGGGCTTGATGGGCAGACCACCTTGATCCCCGGCATATGGGTGAAGATCGCTTCTGTACTGTCAGAATGAATTTCAGGTGCCCTGACTCCGGCCCCGTATGGAGCCCTGATGACGATCGGGCATGTATAATGACCAAGCGTTCTGGATCGCAGGCGTGAGGCATGGGTCATGATCTGCTCATAGGCAGGATAAATGAATCCCATGAACTGGATTTCCGCCACCGGCCTGAAGCCATTCACAGCCATTCCGATTGCTGCCCCTATAAAACCTGCTTCACTTAATGGGGTGTCCAAGACTCTGTCTTCCCCAAATTCCGCCTGAAGTCCGTCAGTCGCCCGGAAAACACCGCCGTTGGTACCGATATCTTCCCCCATCAGAAGCACATCATCATGTTCTTTCAGCATCACTCTCATTCCATCCGTGATCGCTCCGACCATGGTCAGCATCTTTGTCTTGGTTAACGTGTTCATCGGCTCACTCCTCCTAAGCTTTTCAGGAGCTTTTCTTTTTGTTCCCGGATCGTCCACGTCGGTGTTTCAAATACATAGTCAAAAATGACACCCGGGTCTGCAGCAGGATACGCCTCCAACTCCTCGACCGCAAGATCCACTTCCTCTGCGCATTCTTTTTCAACGGATTCCATCCAGTCTTCATCGATCCAGCCTTTTTTCTTCATGAACTTCGCGAGCCTGTCTACCGGGTCATTGTCCCGCCGTCTCGCATCGCTTTCAAGCTGATCGCGGTATTTAGTCGGATCATCGGCAGTCGTATGCGCACCATATCTCCATGTAACCGACTCGATCAAGGTTGGACCTTCTCCATTCCTCGCACGCTCTAGTGCTTTTTTCGTTTCAAAATACACAGCAAAAATATCATTGCCGTCTATCCTTACACCTGGAATATCATACGCAAGTGCTTTCTGGGCAATGGTCTTCGTTTTCATTTGTTTGTTCAGCGGGACTGAAATGGCATAGTGGTTGTTCTGATTGAAAAAGACAACCGGTGCTTCCCATACACTGGCAAGATTCAAGCCTTCATGAAAATCGCCTTCCGAAGTCGCCCCGTCGCCAAAGTAAGCAATAGCAGCATTCTTTGTGCCTTTTCTTTTTTCAGCATAAGCTGCCCCCACTGCATGCGGGAGCTGTGTTGCTATCGGAATGCCCGGGGTGAAGATATTCTTTCCTTCCGGAGGTACACACCCTTCATTTCTCCCTTTCCAGAAAAGGAGGATATTCAGCAAGGTATGGCCGAATGTCATGGTGGCACCGTGGTCGCGGTAGGTCGGGAAGAGCCAGTCTTTTTCCTCGATTGCAAGGGCAGTACCAACTTGGGATGCCTCCTGTCCTTCAAATGGTGCATATGTCCCGATCCGGCCTTGCCGCTGAAGGCTGACTGCCTTACGGTCAAAGGTGCGGATCCTGATCAAATGCCGGTAAAAATGACGGGTCAATTCTTCAGAAATCTCGTTTTCATACTCGTTTTGAATAAGTTCTCCCTGATTGTCCATCACCTGGATCATTGGAAAATCCTCGATCATTTCATCACCTCGTATGGTGCTTATTTTGTTTTTTTTCAAGTTCCAGCTCGGGCGGCAAGCCGCCTCCGCTTTTCTTATTGTCCAGCTGCAGCGGCTTGGGACTCGAGGTCATAAGTCAATCCAGCCCAAAAGGCAAAAAACGCCTTTCCGGCTGGCTCGCCTTATGCTTGTCGTCCCAGGGCAAGCCGCCTCCGCTTTTCTTATTGTCTTACCGCCCACTTAGGGCGTTTCATGTGTGAGAAGAAGCTGTTTCGTCTTGAGCGGGAGTGGATGCGCTCTTCGCAGAACCGGTCCGCTGCTTCCATTGTGGTCATCTTTTGGTTCTCTGCTTGAAGGTAAATATTCTGAAGGGTGTTGTAGATGGCACTTGTCTTTTGCAGGACGCGCTCCTTATTCGGTTCGTATAATTCATCCGCTACCTGGATCAATCCGCCGGCATTGACGATGTAATCTGGTGCGTAGAGGATTCCTTTTTCATGGAGCTTCAAACCGTGAGACAGGTCCAGCAGCTGGTTATTGGCAGAACCCGCGACTGCTTTTACTTTTAATTGATCGAGAGTATCGTCATTGATGATTCCGCCGATTGCACATGGTACGAAAACATCGGCATCGACAGAGTATATCTCATCGCCTGATACGACTTTGATGGCTGCCCCCATGTTTTTCGCTTTCGATACCAATTGATCGATGGAGTTTTGATTGATGTCCGTTACATACAGATCCGCCCCTTCATCAAGGAGCCGTTCAGCAACTTTATAGCCGACCTTTCCAAGTCCCTGGATCGCATAGCTTCTCCCATGCAGGTCCCTTGACCCCCAAATGGTCTGGTTCGTTGCCTGAAGTCCGTAAATGACACCCATCGCAGTCGGAATCGAAGAATCTCCGCTGCCTCCGTACACTTCATCCACACCGACAATGCAATTTGTCTCTTTAAGGGCATAAACAAAATCCTCAGGTTCCGTCCCCATGTCTGTGCCTGTATAGAAACGGCCGTTCAGAGATTCCACAAACTGACCGAAAGCACGGAACAGCTCAGGGTGTTTATCCTTCGCGGGATCGCCGATGATAACAGCCTTCCCTCCCCCAAAATCAACGTCTGCCGCTGCACACTTATACGTCATCCCCTTTGACAGGCGCAGTACATCGTTCAATGCTTCGTCCACTGATGCGTATGGCCTCATCCGGCATCCGCCAAGAGCAGGGCCAAGTGTTGTGTTATGTATGGCGATTATGGCTTTGAGTCCTGTATCTTCATCATTACAAAAAACAACTTGTTCATGGTTTTTGATTTGTTCAAACATATCCATTCATCTTCCCCCAGACATTTTTGTAAACGCTTTCAGATTAGAACACAAATTACTATATACTTTCTATTTTTTCTCTAATTTTCCTTTTGGGAAGGACAACCTGTTTGACCTCTCCCTTACCGATGATCCTATCATTCTTGAAATCTCTTACAGTCACTTCTGTCACAATGATGTTTCTTTCATATTTTATGACTGTTGCTTTAATTTCAAGACTGGAACCTGTGCCTGCAGGAGCCATATGCTCTACAGCGACTTTTGCCCCCATACCTTCTTCGTCTTCCTCGAGGTAAGGAAGGATGATCTTTCTTGATGCCCATTCCATGTGATAGACCATCGAAACGGTTGAGTAAACTGGATGAACAACGTTTCCCTCGAACTGGGCTTGCATCTCAGGGGTCACCTCCGTCATGATCGTGGCGGTATGCCCTTCAGCTAATCCGGACTTCATTGCTTTCCCCCTTTAAACCAACGCATTATACATATTCATATAACGTTAATTTAACGATATAATAACATTCGGTATTATAAATAGTCAATATATTGTTAAAATTTTAAAAACTCAAAACCTTGCCAAAAGGCCCGTCTCTCGGTGCTTTACATAGAAAAGCGAAAGCGCCTTGTTCAGCCCCGACAAGCGTTGGAGAGCAGACCAGTGAAGTCGCTTTTTGACTTCACTGGGCTGATCGAAACGTCTCGAGGGGCTAGGCGCTGGAGCTGGCCAATTCTCAAATTTAAGTTATACTCTCTTATAACTTAAAAAAAGTAACGGGACAGGGTCCCGTTACTTTTTTTAGGATAATAGAGCGCGGTCGCTTGCCAATTTACTTCCGCGGATTCGTTGAAATTCATTAAGGAGGCCTTCGACGGTCAGATGTTTCTTTTCGTCTTCATTGACCTCGAGGATGATCTGCCCTTTGTCCATCATGATCAGCCTGTTGCCGAGATCGAGTGCCTGCTGCATATTGTGGGTGACCATCAATGTTGTCAGATGATATTTCTCCACGATTTCCTTTGTCAGGTTCGTGATCAGATCGGCGCGGGCCGGATCAAGTGCTGCGGTATGTTCATCGAGAAGCAGGATCGATGGTTCCGTGAAGGTTGCCATCAATAATGAAAGTGCCTGCCTTTCCCCGCCCGACAGCAGTCCCACTTTTGCATTTAGACGGTTTTCCAACCCTAAATGCAACGATTCCAATACCTCTTTGAAAAACTCTTTCCTCTTCTTCGTCACACCAAGCCGGAAAGTTCTTGTCCGGTTTCTCGAAAAAGCCATCGCCAGGTTTTCCTCGATCGTCATGGAAGGGGCCGTTCCTGCCATCGGATCCTGGAATACACGCCCGATCAGCTTGGAACGTTTATATTCGGATACCCTTGAAACCTCATGATCATCAATGTACACATTTCCTACATCCGGCAGCAGAACTCCGGAAACGATATTCATCAATGTCGATTTTCCAGCTCCGTTACTGCCGATGACTGTGACGAAATCACCTGGTTTCATGGTCAGCTGAATATCGTCCAGGGCGATTTTTTCATCCGGTGTGCCTTCATTGAATACTTTATGAATTCGATTTAATTGCAGCACCGTTATCACCCTTTCCTTCGGTAATCGACGTCTTTCCTATTCGTTCAGCCATCCTTTGTTCTTTTCGTTTTTTATTTTTGTAATGATCCATTACTTTCGGCATGATCAGAGCCAGAATGACGATTGTTGCAGTGATCAGTTTCATGTCACCTGTTTCAAGGAAATCGACCCGAAGTGCCATGCTGACGACCAAACGGTAAATGATTGCCCCGCCTATGACAGCGAGGGTGGTACGGGCAATCGTTTTTGTACCGAATAATGCTTCCCCGATGATGACGGAAGCAAGACCGATGATGATCATCCCGATCCCCATTCCGACATCCGCAAACCGGCTGTACTGCGCAATCAGGGCACCCGACAGCGCCACCATGCCATTGGAGATCCCAAGGCCCAATATGATCATTAAGTTGGTGTTGGCAGAGAAACTTCTGATCATCCGCTGATTGTCCCCAGTGGCACGCAAGGCCAAACCGATTTCTGTTTTTAAAAATGCATCCGTCAAAAATTTGATGGCCAGCGTAATGATGACCATGATGAACAAAATACTCCATGTACCTGGAAGGGGCTCACCCAGTCCGACCGCCATCCAAAGTTTATTAAGGGCTGCATCGATTCCGAGCGGAGCCCACATACTTTCTACTCCAGTAAAAGTCGTCTCCTGGCTCAGTAAAGGAACATTCGACCGCCCCATGATCCTGAGGTTTATCGAATATAGGGCAATCATCATCAAGATCCCCGATAATAAAGCATTGATTTTACCAAATGTGTGAAGCAATCCTGTTATACATCCTGCTATAAATCCAATCACGATCGCAGTTATCGTTGCGATGATCGGGTTTACGCCACTGACAATCATGGTAGCAGCGACAGCAGCTCCGGTAACGAAGCTGCCATCGACTGTTAAATCAGGAAAATCCAATATCCGAAAGGACAAGTAGACTCCGAGGGCCATAATAGCGTAAATGATTCCGGATTCAAAGGATGCGAATATTGCTGTCGGCACGAATCATCATCCTCTCTTATTTTGCTTCGTAAAACTCTCCCATTTCAGACCAGGCTTCCTGTACTTCCACGCCTTGTGCTTCTGCTGCTGCTTTATTGAACATAAGCTTGAAGTTCTTCGGATATTCCACATTGATTTCAGAAGGCTTTTTCTCGCCTTTTAAAATTTTCACGGCCATCAAGCCCGTTTCATATCCAAGGTCCTCATAGCTGAATCCGCTGGCTGCAACTGCTCCCTTTTTCATGGAATCAAGCTCGCCGACGAATAAAGGAATATCCTTATCGTTTGCTACAGATATGACAGATTCAAGAGCGGATACAACTGTGTTATCCGTCGGGATGTAGATGGCATCCACACGACCGACCAGCGACTCCGCAGCCTGCTTTACTTCTGCGGAAGTAGAAACTGAAGCCTCAACAAGCTTTGCTCCCTTTTCTTCGACCAGCTTTTTCACTTCTTCAGCTTGTACAACAGAGTTCTGCTCTCCAGAGTTGTAAATGATACCGATATTTTTTGCTTCTAATTCATCTGTCATAAAGAAAATGGTTTTAGAAGTCGCTTCAGGGTGGTTATCAGATGTACCTGTGATATTCTCACCAGGCTCATCGAATGATTTGACTAACTCAGCACCTACAGGATCCGTAACAGAGGTAAAGACAATCGGAATTTCCTTCGTTGCATTCAATGCGTGCTGAGCACTTGGGGTTGAATTCGCAAAGATAAGATCGACGCCGTCACCGACAAGGTTCTTGGCAATCGTTTGAGAGTTACTTGGATCTCCTTGAGCTAATTGAACATCAAACTTAACATTCTCGCCTTCCTTAAAGCCATTTTCAGCCAAAGCCTTCTTAAAGCCTTCGAACGCTGCATCCAAAGAAGGGTGTTCAACAATCTGGGTGACCCCGATTACATATTCTTTGTCTCCTGAACTTTTTTCACCGCCGCACCCAGATAAAAACAGCATACCCAAAAGCATGGTGATGACACCGAGTAACAAACTCTTCTTCTTCATTGAAATCCCCCTTTTTCTCTTCTTAAAATATGATCAATAGTCTTATAGACTATAGAATCCAATTTTTATGATAAAAATTACCGTCATCGTTAACACAACGTTATATTATCATCACCGTCACAAAATAGTCAATAATATTCCGAAAATTTAAAAATTAATACTAGTATAGACGGTTTGGGTGGGAATATCTAGATGTTTTTTTGGTTTTTGGGGAGTGAAATCTGATTTTGGATAGGGGCTGTGGAAGCTTTTGATGATGGGATAATCGGTATTATTGTGAGACCTGGGTTCCATAAGGGGTAGTGGTGTTCAATTGGCGGGTGCGCGAAATTTGTCGTTTTGTGAAGAATGGCAGATATATTGAAATTTTGGCAGATAAAATTTAAAAACCGCAGATAAAAAGATTTTTTGGCAGATATATCATAAAAACGGCAGATATAAACATTTAATGGCAGACATCCTAATAGTACGGCCAGGGGATTAACTGCCGTACAAAGCCTCCGCGCTCATAAACCCGATTCTAACGTAGACATATACAATCTGACAAAATTCAGCCTTCATCCCATGCTATTAAAATCTCAAAAATACCCCTAACCAATAAAAAAGCACGCTCCCCTAATAGGAACATGCCTCCTCTCTATCATTTCATCCTGCTCTTCGCCAATCTCCCAAAAATGATCTCTGCATCACTCATCATTTTTTCAATCAACTCTCTCACAGTCGGGATATCCGAAACCAATCCAGAAACCTGTCCGCCGTTGATAAACCCCTGATCCAGCTTTCCTTCCAATGCACCTACTCTATGATAGTCTTCCGATGTAAGCTTCCCGAACTCTTCAGCCTGAACGCCTTCCCTTTCTTTACGGATCAATTCGGCTGAGTAAGGTGTTTTCATGACCCTTCTTACTTTTCCGACAGAGCGTCCGACAATCACCGTGCTGTCATCTTTCGCATCCATAAGAACCGTTTTGTAGTTTTCATGAAACGGTGCTTCCTGCGTAGCGATAAGACGTGTCCCCATCTGCACTCCGCTTGCGCCGAGGGTGAGCATGCTTGCAAACCCCCTTCCATCACCTATACCTCCTGCAGCGACCACGGGAATGCTCACTGCATCCACAAGCTGCGGAATGAGTGAGAGAGTCGTCGTTTCCAGATTTGAATTAATCCCGGCTGCTTCATATCCTTCTCCTACAATAATATCTGCTCCTGCTTCTTCCGCTTTCACCGCTTGCTTTTTGGAAGCGACCACACAGATTACTTTCACTCCATGTTCATGGAAATATGGAATGAGCGGCGTCGGATTCCCTGCCGACAAGGACACGGCCGATACCTTATGTTTAACCACCAGGCGGACCATCTCCTGTAAATGAGGAGTGATGGCAACTGGAATATTTAATGCAAAAGGTTTTGAGGTACGTTTCTTCGTCTCGATGATTATACTTTCTACTTCCTCCACGCTCATCGTCCCGACCCCGATGGTCCCCAGCGCACCTGCTTCGGAAACGGCAGCAGTCAGGGGAGCATTGCTGATGTTCCCCATTCCCCCTTGAAGAATAGGATATTTAATTTTGAGAATCTCCGTTAAGTTATTCATTAAAATCCCCCTCCGTTATTTTTATGTTATACTTTCAAGAAAATTTAGACAAGTGCTATTTAACGTTATGTCAGGAAAATGATATTGAAATCAATTGTAATAGACTTAAAACAACACTAAAGCACCTGCGCAGTCAAAAACCCCTGCCATTTCAGCAGGGGTTTTCTCAATCGAGCAATAAAGGATGGGTCATGATATCGTAACTGCGGTCTTTGTTTTTCAATTCATTTCCGTCTTCGAATACACCTTCGAAGAATCGGGATGCCGGTTCCGCAAGTTCTTTATAGTATTCAGCAAACAAGGAAGCCGCGTGAGCACCGAGCCACTTTTCAGGAAGAAGCTCTTCTGGAAGGCCTGGATCCACGAATAGGAATTTACGGTACTCATGTACAAGCTTAGTCCGCTCTACAAAGCATTCAGCATCGCTCATATCGCCTTTTTTAATCTTGTTCTTATCAATCATATACTGCTGGCTGTAATGAGCAATGAATTCCTGGTAACGTTCATTGATTTCTTTCAAATCCCAACTCTTTTCGACCAATCGCTGGTTTTCATTCGGCCCTTGGTATTCTGCAATAAAGAAATCGACATATTCTTTAATGTCATATTTCTTGATCAAAGATTGAACCTGTTTTTCCAAATTGTTTGGTGAAATCCAAGTGGAGGTAGAAAGCGTGCCAAAACCGCTCCATACGAGTTCCTTGCGAAGTTCATCGCGGATGCTTCGGATTTCTTCAGGTATGCTGTACATGAAGATTCTCCATTTTCCGTCCCATTCCTGAGGCTTGAGCTTGAAAATACGGTTTGCCGCTTCTTCCATGCGATCGACGCCGGGTTGGGTCAATGAATAATAGCTTTTATTCCCCTGCTTCTCCGCCTGGACCCAGCCTTGTTTGTTCATTCTTGAAATCGCCGCCCGGACGGCCTGGTCGTTGTGCCCGAATTCATTCAGCAAACGAATGAGACTGCCAATCCAAATTTTATTTCCATAATGGCGTATGTAATCCCCGTAAAGGGTAAAGATCATTGATCTGGTATTCATTGCTGCCTCTCCTTTTTGCACAATTACTTTTGCGAAAAAACTTTCTTGTGACGTTCATTTTACGTTTGATAAATATCTTATCACAAACCCATTGGAGAATTAAATATTATTACAAAATTTCTCTCAACATTTTATTTGGGATGCTCTCTTTCCATTATATTTAATAAATTATTCTAGAAAAGAAGACATCACAGAAAGAGGTCCCGTTCCCAGCACCTCTTTCTTCATTATTATTCTACATTTTCGACAAGCGTCGCAATCCCCTGCCCCACACCGATACACATCGTCGACATTCCGTACCGTGTACCGCGCTTCTTCATTTCATGCACGAGGGATGTCAGGATTCTTGCACCGCTTGCTCCCAGCGGGTGACCGAAGGCGATCGCTCCGCCGTTGACGTTGACGATTTCTTCGTTCAGTCCCAGGTCCCTCACACATGCAATCGATTGGGCGGCAAATGCTTCGTTCAACTCAACCAATCCGATTTGATCGAGGGAGAGGCCGGCGCGCTTCAATGCTTTGCGGGTGGCATAGATCGGACCAAGCCCCATGACGGAAGGCTCCAGCCCTGCAGTTGCTGAGGTAACGTAACGGGCCAGAGGCTTCAAACCAAGTTCATCCGCTTTCTCCCTGCTCATCAACAATAGAGCGGAGGCCCCATCATTGACGCCTGATGCGTTACCTGCTGTGACCGTTCCTTCATTAAATAGCGGTGTCAGCTTGCCGAGCTTTTCCATGCTTGTTTCCGGACGCGGATGCTCATCGGCCGTCACGGCGGTTACATTCCCTTTTCGATCAGCAATTTCAACCGGAACGATTTCTTCCTTGAAACGTTCTCCTTCCATCGCACGCTTTGCTTTCATCTGGCTCTCGAAGGCAAACCTGTCCTGTTCTTCCCTGGTGATTTCATATTGCTTGGCAACATTTTCAGCTGTTTCGGGCATGGAGTCCGTCCCGTATCTCTGCTTGAGGCGGGAATTGACGAAGCGCCAACCGATGGTCGTATCAAACATCTCCATATTGCCTCTTGGAAAGTCTTTAGAAGGCTTTGCCATGACGAAAGGAGCCCTCGTCATGCTTTCCGTTCCGCCTGCAATGAAAATATCACCTTCCCCTGCAAGGATCGCACGGGCGGCATAATTCACCGCATCCAATCCCGAACCGCATAAACGATTGATCGTCGTTGCTCCCACTTCGACTGGAAGGCCCGCGAGCAGGGTGGACATACGTGCTACATTCCGGTTGTCTTCTCCCGCTCCATTGGCATTCCCGAGGACGACCTCTTCGATCGCTTCAACTGGCATTTCACTGTTCCGTTCGACCAGCGCCTTGATCACAAGCGCTCCAAGGTCATCCGGGCGGACGTCCTTCAATGCTCCTTTATACCTTCCGATCGGGGTACGCACTGCATCAACAATGACAACTTCCCTCATGGCCGGCTCTCCTTTTCTTTCGTTTCCGAGTAATCATACACTCCTTTGCCGGATTTCCTTCCTAGTCTTCCAGCTTTTACGTATTGTTCTAAAAGAGGGGCCGGACGGTATTTCTCCCCTAGCTTTTCATGTAGATATTTCAGGTTATTCAGACGTGTATCCAACCCCACCAGATCGCCAAGTTCAAAAGGTCCCATCGGATAATTCAAACCGAGCTTGATGGCTTTATCGATTTCTTCCGGGGTCCCGAGGCCTTCCTGCAGCATATAAAAGGCTTCGTTTCCAACGAGCGCGCTGATCCTGCTTGTGACAAAACCGGGAAACTCATTGATGACGACGGTTTCTTTGCCCATTAAACGGGCTACCTGTTCAATCACTTCCGCTGTTTCATCACTTGTTTCCAGTCCTCTTACGATTTCAACGAGCGGCATCTTATGTACAGGATTAAAGAAATGCATCGCAATGACTTTGTCCGGACGCTTCGTGAAAGAACCTATTTCTGTCGGACTCATCGTTGAAGTGTTGGTTGCAAGATAGCAGTAATCAGGAGCATGAGCATCCAGTACTTCAAAAACTCCGCGTTTAATATCCGTCTTTTCCGGGACTGCTTCGATGACGACATCCGCATCACGAACCGTAATCGATAGATTTGTAGAATAAGAAAGCCTTTCGCGTGCTTCCATATACTCCTGATTCGTGATTTTCCCTCTATCCACACCTTTTTCAAAAATGCGCTGGATATCTTCTTTGGCATGATCAAGCTGTTCTTGATTAATGTCCACTAAAGTTGTTCTGAACCCTCCTACTGCGCTCACATATGCGATGCCTCTTCCCATTACCCCTGAACCTACGACAACAATATGCTGTGTCATCTCGTTTCCTCCTTTATCGCAATAAGGGGTTGACCCGTAAAAGGACAACCCCTGTATCAAGCTGTTATGTTTAAATGCCGAATGGATTCAGCGGACGGTTTCCAAAGTAAGAAATGATACTCTTCGTTTCCGTATATAAGTCAAGTGTTTCCACACATAATTCGCGGCCAAAACCTGACTGCTTGTAGCCTCCGAACGGAGTTCCCGGGAATGCCGAGAATGGACAGTTGACCATGACAATCCCTGCCTGGATGGCCTTGGACACTCTTGTTGCACGGCCGTGATTTTGCGTCCACACAGCTGAGCCAAGCCCGTATTCACTGTCGTTCGCCATTTTGATGACTCCTTTTTCATCCTTGAATTTCATCACCACGACAACAGGTCCGAAGATTTCTTCCTTCACAGCCTTCATATCATGATTGACATCAGTGATGATCGTTGGCTCATACCAGTATCCTTTTTCAAAGCCTTCCACTTTCGCCGGTTTTCCTCCGGTCACAATCGTGGCTCCGTCCTCTTTGGCAGATTCAACATAACTGTGAATTGTATCCACCTGACCCTGGTTGATGATTGCACCGATATGGGTTCCTTTATCATGGGGATCGCCAAGCGAAAGCTTCTTTGTTTTTGCGACGAATTTTTCCATGAACTCATCGTAGATATCTTCATGCACATAAAGTCTTGAGCGAGCTTCACAGGACTGTCCCGTATTATAGAAGATTCCAAACAGGGAACCGTCTACCGCAGCGTCTACATCAGCATCATCAAATACGATGTTCGGAGACTTGCCTCCAAGCTCCAATGTCACACGCTTCAATGTTTGAGAGGCCTTTTCCATGATGTTTTTACCGATCGGCGTTGAACCGGTGAATGCCACTTTGTCTACTTTTCTATGTTCAACCAGATAGTTTCCGACGGAAGAACCGGCTCCCGGGACGATATTCACGACACCTTCAGGAACTCCCGCTTCGATACAGATTTCACCAAGTACAATGGCTGTGAGCGGAGTGAGCGTTGCCGGCTTCACGACCACCGAGCAGCCAGCAGCGATCGCAGGGGCGATCTTCCATGCCGCCATCATCAATGGGTAATTCCAAGGGATGATCTGGGCACAAACACCGACAGGCTCTTTCTCTGCGGTATTCGTGAATTGACCCGGTACATTGTTTACCGTGCCGCGGTGGCCGACAATCGCACCCGCATAGAATTCGAAGTCTTCGATTGCCTGCATGACCTGACCCTGGGCTGCAGATAATGATTTTCCGCTGTCCATGATTTCAAGCGAAACCAACTCGTTAAAGCGTGAACGCATGATACCGGCAATTTTGTTTAACACGCGGGAGCGTTTGTTGATAGGGAACTTCTTCCACTTCCCATGATCAAATGCATTCCTGGCAGCCTGAACCGCCTTTTCTGCATCTTCCACGGAAGCAAGTGAAACTGTTGCGATCGGTTCACCCGTGGCAGGATTATAAGTCGTGAACGTCTCCCCTGATTCACTTTCCATACGCTGTCCGTTGATCACCAATGAATAATGCTCTCTTTTCATTTCAAGTACTTCAAAGCTTTGTTCTTTTACTGTAGACATAGTCCCATCTCCTTTTTCGTTTTACTGTGTTAAACTCCGCATTTGATTTCCGTGCAAGACTTCGCTTTCCGCGGGTAGCCCGTGAGCCTCCTCGTCACTTCGTTCCTGCGGGGTCTCACATGTCTAGCTGCAGGAGTCTTCGTCTTGCACTCCAATCAACCGCTGGATTCAGCCTAAAATTCAAGAATAGTCTATCTACCGTGAAAAGCAGGTCTTCTTTTCTCCATAAAAGCGGTGACGCCTTCGCGGTGGTCTTCGGTCTGGCCCGCGATCCGCTGGGCGTAAGCTTCTTTTTCCAAATAGTCATTGAAAGATAGATCATGGCTTCCCTTCAGAAGCCTTTTCATCAGTCCGATTGCCTTTGTAGGCATGGAAGCGATTCGTTCAGCAAATGCGGTTGTTTCTTCCTGCCAGCTGTCAACCGGAATCAGCTTCGTCACCAATCCGAGCTTCTCAGCCTGGTCTGCCGTGATTTTTTCACCAAAGACGGCAAGTTCCAGCGCTTTTGCATAGCCTACCAGATTGGTTAAATAGTAGAGGTTGCCTGAATCAGGAACCAATCCGACGTGGACGAATGCCTGAACGAAGCTTGCTTTTTCTGATACAAGCCTGAAATCACATGCCAGCGCCAGGGAGAATCCTGCTCCTGCCGCCACCCCGTTCACCGCCGCGATGACCGGCTTCTCGCAGGCATCGATTTCCTTCACCATCGGCCCGTAATTATTTCTTAACACTTCCCCGTGGTCCATGGAATCATCCACTTCACTCAAATCCTGGCCTGAACAGAACGCACGGCCTTCACCAGTAATTACGATAGCCCTTACGTCCTCGTTCCGGGAAGATTCTTTTACCGCTTTCGCGACTTCAAGGTTGAGCTGGCGGATGAACGCATTTAATTTATCCGGGCGGTTCAGGGTGATCCAGGCTACATGGTTTTTCACTTCGTATTTAATGGTTTCGAACATTATGTAGCCTCCTTACTTTCCTTTGAAATGTGGTTTGCGTTTTTCTACGAAAGCTTTCATTCCTTCTTTTTGATCTTCTGAGGCAAAAAGAAGATAGAAATTCTTCCGTTCATACTGCATTCCTTCGTAAAGAGAATAATCAACCGCTTTATGGACGGATTCTTTGATCAACCGTATGGAGAGCGGCGGCTTCGACGCCAGTTTCTTCGCAAATTTCTCTGTTTCTTCCATTAGTAGTTCCGGAGCGATCGCACGATTGATGACACCCCATTCGAGTGCCTGAGCCGCAGTGAAACGGTCGCCTGACATGAGCCATTCCATCGCCCTCGATTTCCCGATGAGCTTTGTCAAACGCTGCGTTCCTCCTGCGCCGGGCATTACCCCGAGATTCACTTCCGGGAACCCGAAGCTTGCATCTTCTGCTGCAAACAACATGTCACAGCACAATGCCAGTTCGAAGCCGCCGCCGAGCGCGAAGCCTTGAACAGCACCGATGATCGGCTTTTTGATCCATGCGAGGCGATCCCATTCAGTGAACTGATTGAGGAGCTCAAGATCAATGGCGCCGTCTTCTGACATTTCATCGATATCTGCACCTGCGGCGAATGCCCTTCCTTTCCCGGATAAAATGATCACTTTCACATTGTCATTCCGGTCAAATTCCTCAAAAGCTTCCACGATTTCTGAAACCATGGGACGATTGATGGCGTTCAGCACTTTGGGACGATTCAGCTCGATGAATCCGAGCCCGTCCCTTTCGCTGACCACAATGTATTCGTGCTTACTCATTCACTTCTTCACCAATCATGAGAGTGACCAGTTCAGCAGCGAAGCCCATCAAATCCTTTCCGGAAGCTTTTCCTTCATCGGATTTGAGTCCTGCTTTCAATGCTTCATGGCTTTCATAGTACATTTCACACATTAAGTAGTACTTGCCTTCTCCGCCCATCGGCGAACCTGTGATTCTTGTAACCTTCATTTCTTTCAGGCCCGGGATTTTCGCTGTGATCGGGGCATGGGTGTTGAAGTAGTGCTCGTCGAATTGTTCCTTGTTTTCAGGGTGTTTGTATAATGCGATTAGTTTTACCATTTGGAATCTCTCCTTATAATCTGTTTTTTTAGTTGAGGCTTTTTATACCGCAGTTGATTTCCGTGGTAGACTTCGCTTTCCGCGGGTAGCTCGTGAGCCTCCTCGTCGCTGCGCTCCTGCGGGCAGAGAAGCGGAGGGGCTTTGCTCAGAGGCGGGTGGCATAAGGCGAATCGGCCACGAAGGCGTTCTTTGCCTTCTTGGTCGGTTTGACTTATGACATGTGCCTCTAAGCCCCATAGCTGGACAGGTCTCACATTAGCTACTTTCCCGCAGGAGTCTTCGTCTTCCACTCCAATCAACCGCTGGATCCGGTTAAAAATTCAGCTTAACCAATCTTTTTTATGAGCTGAACACGCCGTCTCTGCTTTTCTTCCTGTCCAGCTCCGGCAGCTAGCCCCTCGAGGTCATAAGCTAAATGGTCCAAGAAGGCAAAATGCGCCTTCCCGGCCCATTCATCTTATGCTTGTCGGGGCTGAACGAGCCGCCTCCGCTTTTCTTACTGTCCAGCTCCGGCGGCTAGCCCCTCGAGGTCATAAGCTAAATGGTCCAAGAAGGCAAAATGCGCCTTCCCGGCCCATTCATCTTATGCTTGTCGGGGCTGAACGAGCCGCCTCCGCTTTTCTTACACCATGGTAGAGATAGGCTTCATTGCTTCGAACGGGTTTTTGCATTGCTTGCAGTAGAGGATGCTCCTGCAGGCGGTTGGTCCGAAGAGGTTCTCCATTGATGTATAGGGAGAGTCACAGTACGGACAGTTAATCTGCCAGTCTTCTTCTCCCGTGAAGTCCCTCGGCGGAGGTGCGATGCCGAATTCCTTGAGGCTTTCGCGGCCTTTTTCGGTTAACCGGCTGGAGGTCCAAGGCGGGTTGTATACGAATTTCACATCCACTGACCCTGTCCCCAACTGCTCCTTACAGGCGTTCACCACATTCGATTTAATGATGTCGAGTGCCGGGCAGCCCATGAATGTAGGGAGCAATTCAATCTTTACCCGACCCTCTTCCTCTATAATTCTATTCACCATTCCCAAATCTACGATACTTATTGAATCAATTTCTGGATCCTTCACAGTGTGAAGGACGTTCCAAATCATTTCAGTCATTTCTGATCACCCTTTACCAGGTTGCTGCCGGATCTGAGTTATACACTTCGCTGAGAGTAGACAATGCTTGATCCAGGTCGGCTGTATGCTCGCCTTTGCGGCCATCGCCTTTTTTCATGGCTGTTTTTGGCGGAAATGCGAGATTCGCAGATTGGAAGACAGGTTGCAGGGCCAGTTCCCAGAGCTTATTAAGGTTTTCTTCTCCCTCGATTAGTCCCATGACGGCCATTTCTTTACCTGCCGGCCCCAGCGTAAGGACACCCTGGAATTCATCAAGCACTCTTTCCATCGCTTCCTTCATACGAAGTGATGCTTCCCCGCCGGCGTTCACCAGCTGCATGAACCACGTTTTCCAATGAAGCAGATGATAGTATAGTTCCGTATTAATTTTGATTGCGAGCTGTGCCAATGGTTCGTATGAAGAGTTTTTCAATGAATCGATGCGTACCTTTTTCGCGACACTGTAAAAATAGTGCCTGACCACGGCAAAAGCCCAATCGTATCTGGGTTCTGTCAAATAATCCCCAGGCCCGTTCACTTCCTCCAAAAGAACCGCGTTTCTTCTTTCATTTGAAGGACGGGCATGAGCCAGTGAATCCTGACTGCCTTCGCCCAGCTCTTCAAGCAGCTGATAATACATGGTGGCGTGGCCCATCGTGTCCTGGTTAATGGATGAGAATGCAACATCCTCCTCGATATGCGGTGCGAGCCCAAGCCATTCAGAGCCGCGGTACGCAAGGATGAAGTCATCATCCGCCAGCTGATACAGCAGACTCAACAGGGCTTCTTTATACTCGTTATTCGGGATTTCATCCGGACTTTTCACGATCATTTCTTCTTCACCAACTCTCCCCAGGACATGATTTCTTTCTCATCAAGCATTTCCTGTTCATATTGACGCCACTTCTTCTTAAGATAGCCGTATCCTTTTGCATTGCGGTAATCCTTGTTATCCAGACGCTTTACACTTTCTCTTTCTTCAGGTGTCATCATTCTGAGATCCGACCGTTTTACGACCCAAATGTCCGCTACCGGTTCTCTCCTCATGAAATTCTCCTGTGCCATCACCATCGCCAATTCATGATTTGGGGCAAGCAGACTGAATTGATGCTGCATCGGCGCCCCATCCGACCGTTTGCTGAATACTTCAAACTCCTGATAAAAACTCTGGCCCTTGTCAGACATCTGCCTCATTCCCTTCTAACTGACTCTCCCGCTTGGACTCAGGGCTTCGCGTACCCAGGCGTTGTTGTCATAGGATAACTCACGCAGGCGAAGGCGTTCCTTCGATTTCGGTCCATTATTGCGGATGATTTCTTTGAATCTGCTCCAGTCAGGCTGCTTATAGACCCACAGCTCCTGCTCTTCGTCGTAATACATCGTGTCGTCAGGGAGCGTAAGCCCCAAAGACAGCATTCTTGGCACATACTTTGTAAAGAAATCCTGACGGAGCTGTTCATTTGTTTTTGTTCTGATTTTATATTTAATGGTGATATCCTGTTTTGAAGAGCCGGTTGTTTTTGCATCAGCCGGCCCGAAAAACATCAGAAGTGCTTCCCACCAGCGGTTGACTGCATCCTGTACGAGAGCTTTTTGCTCGTCTGTCCCTTCTGCAAGTGCCATGATGATCGCTTCACCATGCTGTGCGTGAAAGACTTCTTCCGCACAGATCCGCTTCAGTGCACGTGCATAAGGACCATACGATGCCCCCAGCATATTTGTCTGCGAGATGATGGCAGCACCATCGACGAGCCAGCCGATCAGCCCTGCATCTCCCCATGTCGGTGCTTCCATGTGGAAGACATTATGAAACTTCAAATCTCCTGAAAATAAATCCCTCATGATATGTTCCCTTGTTTTTCCATAAGGCTTCATCAGATCCTCTGCTACACGGAGCAGGAGCTGGCCATGCCCCATTTCATCCTGAACCTTGGCCATGATGCCGAGTTTCCTGCGGAGGGACGGGGCTTTCGGTACCCATTCCTTCTCCGGGAGTGCTCCCATGATCTCGCTGATGCCGTGCATCGAAATCAATTTAATCAGCGCATTTCGATATTCATCGGGCATCCAATCATCAGCCTCGATCTTTTCATCATTTTCGATTTTCTTCATAAAGCGTGCCATATGCTCTTCTTCTGTCATCTGCAGACTCATTGCACTGCCTCCTTTATCACACTGTTTTCACGATGATTGACTAACATGTAATAGGTTTATTGGACAAAATTTTTTACGGGAGAATCGCTTCTTCCCGAAGATCGACGATTCGAATGGCCTTTCCTTCCGATCGCGGTATTTCCTTAGGCGCCCTGACGTTTACATCCATGGATACCAGGCAGCCGTTCTTCATCACCCTTTTTACTTTCGATGTTAATTCTCGGACTTTATCATGCTCGATATTCCCTGAGATTCCTGCGAAGAAATCCGAGCTGATTTCAACTTGAAGCTCCACTGTATCAAGCGCTCCCTTTTTCTTTAGGTGCAGCTGATAATGGGGAGCGAGTTCCTTTAGCTCAAGGAGATGATGCTCCATTTCAGAAGGAAAGACATTTACCCCCCTGATGATCAGCATGTCATCCGCCCGTCCCTTCACTCTCGACATCTTGACGGTCGTTCTGCCGCAGGAGCATGTTCCATGCTGAATCGAAGCAATGTCACCCGTCCTGTAGCGGATGATCGGGAACGCTTCTTTCGTCAAGCTTGTAAAGACCAGCTCACCTGTTTCTCCTTCAGGCATCGGTTCCAATGTATCAGGGTGAATGACTTCAACCAGGAAATGATCCTCCGCAATATGAAGGCCATGCTGCGCCGCAGGACATTCCATGGCAACGCCGGGACCGATCACTTCGCTCAGTCCGTAAATATCACATGCTTTGATGTCAAGGATCCCCTCAAGCGTATCCCGCATCTTATTTGACCATGGCTCCGCTCCGAATATTCCAACCTCCAGTGAAAGTGATGCTGGATCTTTCCCCTGAGCTGCGATCGTCTCTGCCAGGTTGAGCACATAAGAGGGAGTACCGCAAATGACGGATGGCTTAAAATCCTCAATCAAGGTGATCTGTCTATCCATGTTTCCGCCAGATACCGGCACGGTAATCATCCCAAGTTTTTCACTGCCGTAATGAAGGCCCAGTCCGCCCGTGAACAATCCATATCCATATGCATTATGCAGCACGCTTCCCGGTCTTCCTCCGGCCATCGCGATCGCCCTGGCTACTATATCTCCCCACATATCAATGTCATTTTGGGTGTAGCCGACCACTGTCGGCTTGCCGCTCGTCCCGGAAGAAGCATGGACTCTGACCATATCCTCCTGCTTGACTGCGAACATGCCGAAAGGATAGTGATCACGCAAGTCCTTCTTCGTTGTAAGCGGTAACAATTTTATGTCCTCTAAAGATCGGATATCATCTGGATGCAGGTTTCTTTGTTCGAAGTGATTTCGGTAAAATGGTACGGAGTGGTAAACAAGACTGGCTGTTTTTTGGAGTCGCTCTAGTTGAAGGCTTTCCATTCGATCTCGACCGGCGGTTTCAATCTCATGCAAAATCAATATCTATGCCTCCCTCATACATCGTCATTATATAAATCTATATTTATATAACGTTATTTATTCGTTTATTAAAATACGTGTTATATTCAACTACTCAAAAGATAACGTCTTTACTGAAAATTGTCAATATGTTTTCAGAAAATTTAAAACACATAGAGTATTGAACCTGTTAAGAGTAAACCAGGATTAAATGATGCTGTCGATTGTACTGATTCTTGGGATATTGTTGATATATGGGCGATATATTGATTTTAAGGGCGATATTCAGGATATAAGGGCTAAATAATCATCTTATGGGCGCTAATCCAAATATAAGGGCGACATCTGAAATATAAGGGCGAACTACTGATTTCTCGACAAAATCCGACCCTCCCTCTTCCTCTCCATAACAAAAAGTGCCCCCTTCTCAAAGGGAGCACTTTACATATATTATTAAAACAATTTCGTCGTCCAAGATTCACAGTTCCACACTTCAGTCGCCACATCATTATAAAATTCAGGTTCGTGACTGATCAATAGGACAGTGCCTTTGTATTCTTTCAACGCACGTTTCAGCTCTTCTTTCGCTTCGACATCCAAATGGTTGGTCGGCTCATCAAAGACGAGAACGTTGCTTTCTTTATTCATCAGCTTACATAAGCGGACTTTTGCTTTTTCCCCACCGCTCAGCACTTCAACCTTGCTCTCGATGTGCTTTGTAGTCAATCCGCATTTTGCAAGTGCCGCACGCACTTCAGCCTGGTTGAAGGATGGGAACTCGTTCCATACCTCTTCAATACAGGTGTTGTAGTTCTGGGTTTTGATTTCCTGTTCGAAGTAACCGATATGCAGGTAGTCCCCAAGTTCAACTGAACCCGAGATCGGACGGATTTCTCCTAAAATACTTCTTAGTAACGTTGTCTTACCGATTCCGTTTGCACCTGACAGGGCAATCTTCTGGCCGCGCTCCATTTTTAAATTAAGCGGTTTTGACAGGGGTGTATCATATCCGATGACAAGATCCTTCGTTTCAAAGATGACACGGCCGGCTGTTCTTGCCAACTTGAAATTGAATTCAGGCTTCGGCTTTTCGGCTGCCAATTCGATGACGTCCATTTTATCAAGTTTTTTCTGACGGGACATGGCCATGTTACGTGTGGATACTCGGGCTTTATTGCGTGCCACGAAATCCTTCAGATCTTTCATTTCCTGCTGCTGCTTTTTATAAGCGGCTTCAAGCTGCTGCTTCTTCATTTCATGGACTTTCTTGAATTCGTGGTAATCCCCTGCATAGCGGTTCAATTCCTGATTTTCCATATGGTAGATCAGATTGATGACGCTATTTAAAAATGGGATATCATGCGAAATCAGGATAAATGCATTTTCATAATCCTGAAGATATCTCTTCAACCATTCGATATGCTGCTCATCAAGATAGTTGGTCGGCTCATCAAGAAGCAGAATATCCGGCTTCTCGAGTAAAAGCTTTGCAAGCAGGACCTTTGTTCGTTGTCCTCCGCTCAAGTCGTGGACATCCTTGTCCAGACCGATGTCATCGAGACCCAGCCCGCGTCCGATTTCTTCCACCTTCGCATCGATGATGTAGAAGTCATTATTCGTCAATGCGTCTTGAAGGGTTCCCGTCTCTTCAAGCAGTTCTTCAAGCTCTTCAGGCGACGCATCCCCCATTTTGCTGAATAGTTCGTTCATTTCAGCTTCCATGTCAAACAGGTACTGGAACGCTGTTTTCAATACATCACGGATCGTCATACCTTGTTTCAGCTGGGCATGCTGATCTAGATAACCTATACGGATGCGCTTTGCCCATTCCACTTTTCCTTCGTCAGGCTCAAGCTTACCCGTGATGATGTTCATGAAGGTTGATTTCCCTTCACCATTTGCACCGATCAACCCGATGTGCTCCCCCTTTAACAAGCGGAAAGAGACATCATTGAAAATTGCACGGTCACCGAAACCGTGGGTTAAGTTCTTAACAGATAATAAACTCATATATGATTACACCTTTTCTATATAAACTAATGGTTTTTCAAACACACACTCCCTCTATTATAAAGGCGCCGGCCTTTAGAAGATAGAGGAAAATCGTTACTTGCCGAATGTGATTATCCGATGGCATCCGCTACATTATAGTCTGCAGGGTCCAGTTCAGTTTCTTCCCCCATCACCAGTCGGGCAAGTTCGGAGCCAAGATAAGGTCCTGCCGTTAATCCGGAAGCCCCGAGGCCGTTTGCAGTGAATGCCCCATCAAGGCCGGGGACCGCTCCGAATACAGGCAGGAATCCTGGCGTGAATGGACGGAAGCCTACTCTTGTTTCAACAACCGTACTGTTTTGGATGCCCGGGGCGACTTCGATCGCTTTGTGGAGCACTTCATACATGCCGCCGGCCGTCACCCTGCAGTCAAATCCGGCCTCATCTTCATGAGTGGCACCTGCTACCACTTTTCCTCCTGGAAAACCAAGAAGATATTGGCTGCCCGGCGGTATGATAACCGGCCACTGGCTGCTGTTCGCCTGCGGTACTTCCAGGTGAAGGATTTGTGCTTTTTGACCCGACACCTGAAAATCGATGCCCGCCTCTGCGAAGAATTCCTTCGCCCAAACCCCAGCTGTGACAATGACTGTGTCAGCCTGAATGATTTCCTCACCAATCGTCACTCCGGTTACAGACTCGTTTGCCATTAACATTTTGGCATCTCCGTATCGGAAGTCGGCTCCATTTTTTTTAGCAGCGCTTATCAGAGCATTTCGCAGGGCCTTTCCGTCCACCCTTGCCGCTCCGCTGACATGTACAGATGCAAAATCTTCTGCCAGAAGAGGAAATCGTTCTTTCGTTTCCGCTGCAGTCAACTTTGTTATGTCTCCCATTTCAGGGGCATCCCCTCGCCGCTTCACCGCTCGTTCAATCATCTTGTCGAGCTTCTGGTCGTCGGTGTGAAGGCTGATGGCCCCTACCCGCCGATAACCGGTTTCGGTTTCACCAAGTGCTTCCAATTCTTCTATTAATTGAGGATAGTACTTCGCTCCGCCTTTTACGAGGCGGTACCACACCTTATTTCGCCTTTGGGACAGCCATGGACATACGATACCTGCTGCCGCTTCTGTTGCCTGTCCGCGGTCCTGTCTGTCTATGAGCGTAACCCGTGCCCCTTTTTTGCTGAGATGATAGGCTGTTGATGCGCCGAGGATGCCAGCGCCGATGACAATGATAGGTTTCATTTCTAACACCTTTTCCGTTCATATTTTCTTGCTCATTCTTATTATTTTACAAGAGAAAGATGCAGGAAACAATTGAAGTGATGGGGTGCTTTGTAAACGTTTCAACGAAAGAATACAATATTTGTATTTTCGAAATTTATTGACAAGTTGTTTCGTTTCATGATAAAAATTGAATAACCTAATATTGAACAAGCTTTGAAGGAAACTAGTAGCGAACATTTCCCTGTTTAAGAGAGCCGGTGGCTGGTGCGAATCGGTACATAAATGCTTTAGCGAATTTCGATTCTGGAGCTTCTTTTGACGTGATCAAAAGACGGCACAGCCGTTATTTTATTCGAGTGGTGAGAACATTTTCTCATAACTAGGGTGGTACCGCGATATTCAATCGTCCCTACAATTGTAGGGGCGATTTTTTATGTTTAAAGCGAAAAAAGACAAGAAAGGAGATTGAACATGAGTCAACGTGAACAATGGTCATCAAAGCTTGGTTTTATCCTCGCAGCAGCAGGTTCTGCAATCGGACTGGGGGCAATCTGGAAGTTCCCCTATACCGCAGGTCAAAATGGAGGCGGAGCTTTTTTCCTGATCTTTATTCTATTTACTTTATTACTCGGCCTTCCATTACTTCTTGCAGAGTTCTCAATCGGGCGCACAGCCCAGAGCAATGCGGTTGATTCGTACAAAAAAATAGCCCCCGGCACCAAATGGCACTGGGTGGGCATACTTGGAATGATTACATCCTTCATCCTTTTATCTTTCTACAGTGTGGTCGGAGGATGGATCGTCGTTTATTTATTCAAAGCGATAACAGGTGGGATGAACGGACTCACCTCCGAACAATACGGCGAGCTTTTCGGAGCAACGATTTCAAATCCGGGCTTGAGCGTATTTGTTCAATTCCTCTTCATCCTGATGACAATCATCGTTGTTGCCAAAGGGGTTCAGAAGGGAATCGAGCGTGCAAGCAAAATCATGATGCCGGCACTTTTTGTGCTATTCATCATCCTGGTCCTGCGTGCAGTCACGCTTGATGGGGCAATGGAAGGAATCATTTTCCTGCTGGAGCCCGATTTTTCCAAAGTAACATCACAAACGATACTGGAGGCGATGGGACAATCCTTCTTCACACTGAGTGTCGGGGTTTCGGTAATGGTTACTTACAGCTCATACTTACCGAAGGATCAAAGTCTTCCCCGCTCAGCCGCTTCCATCGTAGCGATGAACATCTTTATCGTTCTTCTGGCTGGACTTGCCGTTTTCCCGGCAGTGTTCTCATTCGGACTTGAGCCTGGAGCCGGGCCTGTTCTATTATTTAATGTACTGCCGACAATTTTTAATCAGCTGCCATTCGGGATGCTGTTCTTTATCGCCTTTCTCGTGCTATTCTTGTTTGCAGCTCTGACATCCGCCTTTTCGATGCTTGAAATCATTGTTTCCGTCATTTCAAAAGGGGATCCTGCACTCCGCAAAAAATGGTCATGGATCATCGGGCTTGCGATTTTCGCATTCGGAGTTCCATCTGCATTATCTTATGGAGTACTTGGCGACGTCATCATTTTCGGTAAGACGATTTTCGACCTGGCTGACTTTACAGTGAGTAATGTATTGCTGCCGATCGGTTCCCTGCTCATAGCCCTGTTCATCCCGATCAAAATGAAAAAGACGGCGCTGTATGAAGAGCTTAAGCGTGGAAGCCGATTGAAGAAAGGATTATTCGAAACATGGTTTTTCCTGATCCGTTTTATCGCTCCGATTTTAATTATTGCTGTCATGCTTGATGTACTTGGGATCTTATAGAAAGGAAACGCGGACCTCTGTCATGGAGGTCCGCGTTTTCATTATTTTATTACATTCCATACTTCATGATCACTCCGCAGCCAAGCCTCTTCCCTGCATCCCCGGAAGGCTGGGATCTATAGTCATCCGGGTTTTGGTGGATGATCACTCCTTTTCCGATGACATCGTCCACTTTGAACCTGTTCGTAAAGAAGGACATTTTACTGTAGCCATCGTTGGAGAACAGCACCGGAAAATCTCCTGCGTGATTTCCGTGCGGCTGATTATCCGGATTCCAATGTCCTCCTGCAGATTGAAAAGGATCCTCCTTATCTCCGACTTCACATACTCCTTTTTCATGAAGATGAAAGCCATGCGGCCCAACTGGCTTTTTATCCCCGCTTCCTTTTTGATACTGCGGCAGCCCATTTACCTCTATGAATGCTTCAACTCCATTCGGAACTTCCCGAAAAAAGACATATCCGTTTAGTTTGGGAGCGAGTGGTCCTCCCTGAATCATGGCATATGCCATCGCAGGCAGATTTCTATAAGGATAATATGAATAGGCAGGATAGCCGTATTGATAATAATTCATCGATGCCTCCTCCTTCACTGTGTCCCTCATAACCACTTTATGAACGAGAAGAGACGGTCATGCCAATTCATTCAAACGTTTGTTTAAACGCCCCCGGCCTTTTGTTATCAACCATTTCAGAGTTAATCAAACGTTTGTTTAAATTTCAGCTCTGTTAACCACACATACTGCCCTAAAATAAGTGGCTTTATTTTCCTATTACAAAATACACTGGAAATCTCGTCCGAAAAATGTTATATTTTCTGAAACTTCAGATTTTTCCTCAACGTAAAATACCATTTTCAGGAGGGATTGCTATGCAAAGTGAAATCAGGTTAATTCCATATTTCATGGATGAAATGGTGGCTGATACGAATGAAATTCCTAAAGGCATCGATTTAATCCAAGCTCCAAGCCTATGGAAAAATGGTTATAAAGGAAATGGAATAACGGTTGCGGTTCTTGATACAGGTTGTGATGTAAACCATCCTGACCTGAAAGGAAAAGTAAAAGGCTGGCGGAATTTCACGGATGATGACGAAGGTGCAGAAGATAATGTGACAGACTATAGTGGTCACGGAACGCATGTAGCAGGTACAATCGCTGCGAGTGAAAATGGACAGGGCGTGATCGGCGTCGCTCCGCTCGCTGAACTGCTTGTCATTAAAGTGCTGGCGGGAAGCCGTGGCAGCGGGAAGTATGACTGGATTGTAAACGGAATCCAGTATGCAATCGACCAGGGTGCTGATATCATCTCCATGTCACTTGGAGGGCCGACCGACTATGAACCTTTGCATGAAGTGATCCAACGCGCTGTCGCTGCCAACATTTTAGTCGTTTGTGCAGCTGGAAATGAAGGAGATTCCAACAGCTCTACAGACGAATTCTCTTATCCTGCCTCTTATAATGAAGTCATCTCAGTCGGTTCGATTGACCTTCAAAGAAATTCTTCCTACTTTACCAATTCTAATAATGAAGTAGACTTGGTCGCACCAGGCGAAAAAATATTATCAACGATCCCTGGAGACAAATTCGCCAAGCTGAGCGGTACATCGATGGCAGCACCACACGTGTCAGGTGCCCTGGCTCTTATCAAAGAGTTTGAGCAGGCATCCTTTGCCCGAAACTTATCTGAACCAGAATTATATGCCCAGCTCATAAAACGGACAGTACCGTTAAACTTCCCAAAAACACTGGAAGGCAACGGCCTCCTGTACTTAACTGCCCCTGACCTCTTGAAGGAGCATATACGGAATCAGCCCTTGGCTCATATTGGATAAATTCTCTTACAAATCCTAATGAAAAACAGGACCGCCGATCGGCGGTCCTGCTTGTTGTTGGAATAGTCATTATTCGTTGAACTATTGAAGTCTGCTTTCAACTTGCTGACATACTTCGTCAGCGCTTAGTCCGCTTGCTTCAATAACAGACCCTTGTGTTGCTGCGTTCTGGATGCCCATCACGTTAGAGTCGATCCCTGTTACAACGCAGCAGTCACAGCCTTGAGCATCTGATTCCTGTTTAAGTTCTACAACATCATGCCCTTTTTCACGTAAGGCCTGCACAACATTTTGTAAAGATTCTTCTACACCAATTCTTCTTGCCATATCTGTATACCTCCAATTTTTATCAAGCTCCGGCGGCCACCCGCCTCCGCTTTCATATTTCTAACATTAGGATTTTCCTTCCGCGAAAAAGATATTCATCAAACTTATTAAGTTTTTAAGTTTGCCCTCTAGCTCTAGGATGTCGAATTAACGGACACTGTTAATTCGGCTTTCACCGGTTCCAGCTGTTGATTGGAGTGCAAGACGAAGACTCCTAACGGAAAAGCGGAGGGGCTTTGCCCAGAGGCGTGTGGCATAAGACGAATCGGCCACGAAGGCGTTTTTTGCCTTATTGGTCGGTTTGGCTTATGACATGTGCCTCTACTGGACAAGTCCTTCCTAGGAATAACAGAGGCTCACCAACCCACCGCGGAAAGCGTAGTCTTGCACGGAAATCAACAGCGGTGATAGCAGGCTGGCCTAAGCATGATAAAAACATGTTTAGAAACGCTCATTCGAGACAAAATAACGAAGAGTGATTCAAATCAAATTGGATATGTTTACTTGCCAACTCACGCGGGTAAATAGTCTATATAATCAATAAACAAAAGGGTGGTAACTTAATGGATGCAAAGAAAAAAGAATTAATCGATGGTTTAAATGAAGATTTAGCAAATGAATATGCAGCAGTCATTCTGTATACTAACTACGCTGCAGTAGTCAGCGGTTTATACCGCCAAATATTAAAGCCTTTCTTCGAAGAGGAAATTCCTGATGAGCAGGGACACGCTTTATACTTAGCAGAAAAAATAAAGACTCTTGGAGGAGATCCAACAACGACTCCAGCCCCAGTCAAGCAGACGGATGATGTAAAGGAAATGCTTGAAGAAGGCCGCAGAGCGGAAGCAGATACAATCGAACGCTATAAAAAACGTAAAGAACAGGCTGAAGAATTAGGATTGACTGAGCTTGTCATCAAGCTTGAGGATATGATTGCAGATGAAACGCATCACCTTGAAGAATTCGACCGTCTTTTAAAAGACCCTTCTTTCAGCTAATTTAAAAAAGACCGCCCCGGAGCGGTCTTTTTTTATTTCGAGTTATCTTATGACTTTATACGGCGTCCATTCATCAGGCAGCAGCCTACTATATTTCGGGGTTACATAACGGTCATCAATCAACCTTAAAACACCTGTATCTCCTTCTGAGCGGATCAGCCTTCCCGCTGATTGAAACACTTTGTTTAGACCAGGATATACATAAACATAATCAAACCCATTCTTACCGTTCTCTTCATAGTATTCTTTCATCATGTCCTGCTCCATTCCCGGTTGAGGCAACCCCACACCGACAATGACCACGCCATTCAATCGATCCCCTTTCAAATCGATCCCTTCAGAGAAAATCCCTCCCAGCACGGCCAGTCCAATCACACGTTTTTCCGAATGGGTCTGAAAGCGTTGAAGAAATGCTTCTCTTTCTTCTTCGCCCATATTTGCTTCCTGTATGAGGTAATCGGCCTCCAGTGAATGTTCCTTTAATTTCTCATACGCTTCCCTCATATAAGCATACGATGAAAAGAACACTAGGAAATGACCTCTATTATTTGAAAAAACATCCGCAATCGATTGAACGATTCGCGGTAATGTCCGTTCTCTGTCCTTGTATCGAGTCGAAATCGGATGGACTTCCACCTTCCATTGTTCCTTTTCAAAAGGTGAAGGGATCAGGAATCGATAATCCTGTTCACTGCCTCCCAGCTGCTGATAATAATAAGAAAATGGATAAAGGGTAGCTGAAAAGAAAATGGAGGAATGATAGGGCTTTGTTACACCTGCTATCAATCTGGAAGGATCGATGCAAAAGAGTTTCACCGTCAGGTCTTTTCCAGACGAATCAAGGACAAAGCGGTGTTCGTCTGAGTAAAGCCTGGATATCCTGACAAAATGAAGGGAATCAAAGTATAATTGCAGGAAGCTCTGTGACCACTCTTTCCCCTGCTCCCCTAAACATTTCTCTGCGGTTTCCACAAAAGCTTCGATTTCTGCCGTAAGCTCCTGGTCTTTTTCTGCTTTCCATTCTCCCTCATTTTTCATTTCTTTTTTGATAGAAAGAAAATGCTTGTTTACAGTATTAATGCTCTTCTTTAGAGCTTCATGTTCATGATGAAGCTGCTTCACTTCCAGGAAAGAGGATTTGGTTAAAGAAGCCGAAAACATCTCCCTTCCCCTGTTCACCAGATTATGCGATTCATCAATCAAAAGCACAGTCTTTTTCTTGCTCTCCTCCCCTAATCTCTTCAAGGATACTTTTGGATCAAAGACATAATTATAATCGCAGATCACTCCGTCGACTAAATAGGAGAGGTCAATCGAAAATTCGAAGGGACAAACCTTATGGTCCAGTGCGTATTGCTCGATAACCTCGCGGCTCATAACCGTTTCGTGACTGAGGATATCGATAAGAGCCCCGTTAATTCGGTCGTAATAGCCATCTGCAAATTCACAATATTCTTTTTGGCATTTGGTTTCTTCTTTGAAACAGATTTTATCTTTTGCCGTGATCGTCACCGAGGTTTGATGCAGCCCTTGTTCTTCAAGCAATAACAATGCCTCTTCAGCCACCGTTCGCGTGATCGTTTTTGCCGTTAAGTAGAACCACTTCTCCGGTCCTTGACCACTCATTCCTTTCACTGCAGGAAAAAGTGTGGATATCGTCTTTCCTGTGCCAGTCGGGGCATTCGCATAAAGTGATTTTTCTTCGGTGATTGTCTTATAAACCGCTCCGGCAAGCTGCTTTTGTCCTTTTCTGAATGTCGGGTACGGGAATGAAGCCTCAGAGATGCTGTCCCGGAATTTTTTTCGATTTTTAACGATCACTTTTGCAAATGGCGTAAAAGCAGTAAGTGTACTTCGGACGATGTCTTCGAGGTCTGTGATGGAATACGTTCTTTCCAGGATCTTTACTTGCTCAGTATCGATTTGAATATACGTCAGCTGTACATCGATGAAGTCCAGTCTTCTTTCTTGGGCCAGCAGGTAAGCGTAGCACTCCGCCTGAGCCCAGTGTACACGCGAACCATTTTCTATATCAGACAGGTTTTTCGCAGTGGATTTGATTTCATCGATCCTTGTTTTTTCTTCATCATGTAAAATGCCGTCGCAGCGGCCTTCCAAGACGAAAGTGATTTCGTCGGATACGATCTCACCCTTTAGATAGACCTCTTTTTCATCTCCATCTTTATATCCTTTTTGCAACAGCTGATGCAGCCTCGTTCCGATTGTCATCGAAGAACGGGCTTGGAATTTCAAGTCGATGCTGCCTTCTTTATAAACGAATTCCACCAGTTCCCTGACGGACACCTTCACTTTTTCCACAACGTCTCACCTCGGCCTTCATTAAAAAAATACTTCTAAGTTATTGGGACAACTCATATTGTTGATAGTAGACTAATTTTTGAATCGAACGGAGGATAATAGAATGAAAGTAAGATTCGCCTTTTACTGCATCGGACTCATTTGTCTTTCTTTCGGTGTCTCTCTCATCATTAAAGGAAACCTGGGAGCAGCTCCATGGGATGCACTGGCCGTAGGGGAGTCTTACTTATTTCATCTCAGTATCGGGACATGCATCTTTCTGAATGGCTGCATACTCATCATCATCAACGCTCTGTTACTGAGAGAACGGATTCAATGGCTCGCTGCCCTGTCCATATTCATCATCGGAATGATGGTGGACTTTTGGATTAAAACTGGCCTTTTACACCTCGAGCCTTCAAGTTTCATCCAGCAGCTTTCTTTTGTCATCGCCGGGATAATGATTCTCGGCATTGGCATCGCCATCTACATGCAGGCAAAGCTTCCTTCCAGCCCGATGGATACGTTCATGATCGCGATTCACCAGCGCTTTGGCCTCAACCTTCGCAATGCACGCCTGCTCAACGAAGCAATCGCCATCACACTTGCCATGGTCGTACATGGAGCAGTCGGCATCGGAACTGTCATCGTCGCCTGCACCCTCGGATTCATCATTCATTTCTTCTATCCTATCATGGAACATATGTACGGTAAATGGAGTAATTAATAACTTTTGATAAGGTACTCCTGTGTCCGCCCACTGGGTGTGGGGCGTTGGATGGATATCTGACGAAAGCCTGCAGCTGAGAATTAACCGGTTAATAATGAGTGATTCACCACGAATAGATTGGGTAAAAAAGGAAAAACAATAGATTATTCTTCATTCTCGAGAGATTATTGGTGAAACTCATAGATTATAGTTAAAAAATGATAGATTAACTGTCAAATGTCATAGATTACTGCTCAAAACTCATAGATTCTCTCCCGATTCAGTGATCAAGGCGGCCCCAGATGCTTCTCCTGCCGGAAATCAATTAGAAATCTGCCCATTTTCATCACAAAATACAAAAAACACTTAGCCCTTCTAAGTGTTTTCCCCCTAAATCACATTCTCTTGTAATTCTTCTCCCGCTTCTTCTTTCTCTACCGGCAAATGAATGGTGACGCAAGTACCTTTATTGACTTCACTCTTGTAGTGCACTTCTCCGTCCAATGCTTCGATGATTCTTTTGAACACACTTGTCCCGAGACCCGTCCCCCGCGCTTTCGTGGTATAAAAAAGGGTTCCTATACGGGAGAGTTCATCTTTGGTCATCCCTTTACCCGTGTCTTGTATGGTAATGATTCCTTGATCGCTCTTCACTTCCAGATTCACACTGACCCTGCCCTGAGCCGGTGTTGCTTCAATCGCGTTTTTTATGACGTTTACAAACGCTTGCTTGAGCTTGTTTCGATCGGTATGTATAAATCCATTTTCTTTAAATTTCCCTTCAAGGAAGACTCCTTCTTTTAGCGCATAAGCATTCATCAACATGGTAACATCAGCTAACACTTCACGTATATTAACCTTTTCCACTTTTTCAAATTCAGGTTTGGCAAAATTGAGATAATCATTGATGATTTCTTCCGCCCTTCCCAGTTCACCAAGCACGATGGTCAGGTACTCATGGTGATCGCCTTTTACCTGTTTTTTCATTAACTGAAGGAATCCTTTCACGACTGTTAATGGATTTCTCACTTCATGGGCAATCGATGCAGCCAATTCTCCAATCGTATTAAGCTTTTCTGATTTTATGATTTCTTCTCTCATGATACTTTTTTCGATCATCCATTCATTCAGTCGTGCGGCCAGTCCCACTCCCAAGACTTGAATCCCGCCGAAAATCAGGACATAGGTTAACATTTCAGTATTCCCCGCCATCTGAACCCCTCGGATGAGTGCAAATGTAATTAGGATTACAAGCATAACAAAGGCTGGCCAAAATCCAAGGAGCACAGCAAATGTTATTCTTTTCTTCGGGGGATACGTCCAGAATTTATTTGATATGAAAAAAGGCAGGATTCCGGCTAAGAATACACTGACAAAGCCAAACAAGAGGGCATCCCCGCCATTTACAATCCTTGCTGCTAATATAAACAGAATGACGATCAGGCCTGATTTCCTGCCGCCATAAAGCATTGATAAAACCAAGGGAATATAGCGGAAATCCCAAAATAAACCAAAGCTTTCATAGGCAAAAATCATACAAGTAAAAGCTGCAATACCATGCAGAATCCCTATAAATACAGGTGACTTCCCTAGTCGATGTTGTTCTAATAAAGACGTCTGAATCAATATTGGAGCTATAATAATCAACACATGCAGTAATAATTTCTCAATAATCATTGATTAAACTCCCAGAATAAAATTTGGTATCAGTACTATACTCATACGACGTGTACTTATGGTAATCCTCTATTTGTCGACATTTAAATGAAAAAGTCGTTTCCCTAGGAGATTGCTCCTATTTACAAACGATAAAAAAACACCTTTATAAGGTGTTTGAACAGGGACTATTCTTTATCTGTCGCACCAATTAGAATAGCCCCCTTGTTAAGTTCTTAGCTTACTTTTCCTTTAAATTTTAATTCTACTGGTTTGAGGTGGTTGTAGTCCCCTGAAAGAATTTTTTCGATATCTTTAATGCTGTCCTGCACAGAAACCTGTTCCCCTTTGATGCGTGTGAATTCTTCTGCAACATGAAATGGCTGACTTAGATACGCTTCCAGTCTTTCCCCAATGGTGTAAAGCTCAAGATCCGCTTCCGGTATCTTATCTTTACCAAGAGAGTTTAATAGAACCCGGATCTCTTTATAGCGTCTTAACAGTTTTTTCGCCTTTCGATTTGCAGAAGTATGGCGATCTTCCAGACTTTCTTCCTCCACTAATAAAGAGGTGGATTGAACCGGATGGATTGCGGGATAGATGCCGCGGCTCGCCAGGTCGATATCGAAATAACACATCGTATCCAGAGGTCCATAAGGATCGTCTTCATCTACTGCAGTTCCGCTTGGATCAAATAATATCGTGGTTATATCCGGGTAGCCCTCCGCTTCAAACCGTTCTCTCATTTCATAGAGAGCTCCGGAAACCACAAATGAGCGGTCCACCTGTAAAATGACCTTCTCTTTCTCGTCTCTTAAAGAAACTTCAGCGAATGCATCCTCTATTGAATGCACCTTCGCGTCCACAAACCCTTCAAGGTCACTGAGCCCCATGTATTCCTGATCAGGTGTGAGCAAGATGGTTTCGAAACCCTTTTCTTTTAAGTTTTGAGTGATTTCCGCCAATACGACTAATTGGCCGACTTGAGCTCTTGCAACAAACCCGTTGATACCGCCTTTCACAATTGGAGCAAACAAATCAATCGATTTAATTCCCGTTTCAATCATACTTAATTTCCCTCCTTGAATAATTAATTCATCCAGTGAACAATTGGCGAGATTGGCCAAAGTAACCAAGGTTCTCACTTCTGCGCGTCCGACCGATATCTTACCGGTACAAAGATTTGAAACTGTTGCGGGTCTCAGGCCTACTGCTTTTGCGGCAGTTGTCAAATTAGGGACCCGGCGGCGAAGCAATGAAACATTCAATGATAAATTATCCTGCATATGAAAGCGCCTCCTTACTTTATAGAGTAATATATATTACGCTTAAATACAATAAAAATTTCTTTTTAAAGTAATTATTTTACTCCAAAAAGAAAAAATCCTTAAAATAGTCACAATTCTCCCTTACTTTCTCATTCTATTTGGACTGTTTTAGGTCGAGTGTCCTTTCAACGCGCAAAAAGCGGAATGAAGCGAAAAGGATCCCCTCCGGTTAACAGAGCCAATAAATTAATAAGAAAAACCATTCATGTCCTGCCCCCTCGCATAATAAACATTAAGGAAGAAGAATTCACTCGAACTACTCTGATAAAGGATGACTGACTATGACCCACCTTATACCCAGCCCCTCCCAACCAAAGCGAAGCAAACCAATCTTTTTGATATCACTTATCCTTTTTACCGGAATTTTCTTCTGCATTGCCTACTTCCTTCCGCGAGATCAGATACAAACCCATCCGTTTTTTGAAAGCGGACATAACAAACCACTTGTGATCGCCCACCAAGGCGGCAAGCTTCTTGCACCAGGCAATACAATAGAGGCCTTTCAAAATGCTGAAGAGCTCGGGGTCGATGTGATTGAAACAGATATACATATCACCAGGGACGGACATCTGGTGACCATTCATGACCCCACGGTTGATGCCACTACAGATGGACAGGGCTTTGTGGCTGATTACACGTTAAAAGAACTTCAGCGGTTAGACGCCGGCTATAGTTTTCAGGATGCTGGTGGGAATTATCCATATCGGGGGAAGGGTGTTTATATCCCTACCCTTGAAGAAGTGTTTCAGCGTTTCTCCCATATGAAAATAAATATTGAAATAAAAGATGACAATCCTCGTGAAAGAGTGGATGAAATAAACGAAAAATTGATGGAACTGATTGAGGAATATGGTATGGAGAATAGCGTCCTTGTTGCATCTTTCGATCAGGACATCATCGATCGCTTTCTTAAACAATCCGAAGGTCGTGTAGCTGTCCAGGGAGGAACACAAGAGGTGAAAAAATTTGTTATTCTGCACAAGCTTTTCTTGAGGAATCTTTACAAACCAAAAGTACATGCATTTCAGCTGCCGCTGCAAAGAGGTGGAGTTGACTTAACGGATCCGCGTCTCATTCACGATGCTCACCGCTTAAACCTTCATGTTCATTATTGGACAGTGAATGATCAAAAAACGATGAAACAACTGATTAAAGCTGGTGCAGAAGGTATTATAACCGACCGTCCCGACCTCCTTTTGGATCTCCTGGAAAATAGATAAAAGGGAATGGAGCTTGAAGGTGCATGTCTTCTACAGAAATCCTTGTCTTTTCTGAAACTTCAACAGATTTTTCAAGCTTCATATACAAGTCATTTATCATACTTGTACAATAACATAATACGTTCGATAGTTCTTTATACCTATATAAGAATGTCTAATAGTCTGTTAGGGTGAAGGTAAGTCAAATCAACGAAAGTAGAATAATTATGACAGTAAATGTGTTTTTGGATGATTATCGACACTGTCCCCAAGGTTACATTCTTGCGAAAGACATCGATGAATGTATCGACCTGCTGAAGAGGTTTTCTATCTCTCACCTTTCATTGGATCATGACTTGGAATGCAAAACGAGAAATGGACTCATGCTTGTGCATTACATGGTTAAACATCAACTGTTCGCTGAATCCATCACGATTCATTCGGCAAACTCTGTTGCCGGTAAACAAATGTTCAGGTATTTAAAAGAGGCTCAAAATGACAATTTAATGCCTCGGACGATCCGTGTTTCATTGCGGCCGTTACCTCTTAGATAATTCATATTAAAGAACTGTTCATTGGGAGCAGTTCTTTTTTGGTTTTTAAAGCTTTTTTCTTTTCCGAATGTTTTTCTATATAATGGATAGAAGAGATATTTTCCAGAAAGGGTAGTAGATGATGAATTTCCTTAAAAGATTCAGGTTCGCGGGCGGAAGAATCGCGAAGACCGGAATTGCGGTTTTTCTGACGGCTTTTGTCTGTGAACTGTTAAATTGGCCGGCAATGTTTGCAGTCATTACGGCGATTGTGACAATTGAGCCTACTGCAGCTGATTCAATCAAAAAAGCGTTTATACGTTTTCCTGCATCCGCACTCGGTGCCTTATTTGCTGTAATCATTTCTCCTTTACTGGGAGATCACGCGATAACGTATGCCCTCGTTGCCATTTTAACGATTATAACCTGTCATAAGCTGCGTTTGGATGCCGGGATACTTGTTGCCACTTTGACAGGAATTGCGATGATCCCGACGATTCATGATCATTACATAGCAACATTCTTTACTAGACTTGCCACAACCAGTTTGGGGCTGATTGTCTCTACCTTGGTGAATCTGTGGATTTTGCCTCCGAAATATTCACCGATGATCAGCCGGAATATCCATGACTTGTACGTGAAAACCGGGAATTTATTAGAGAAAAGAGGGAATGAAATTCTCCAAGGTCACTCTTTGCATCGTGACACCAAGCTGATTTTTAATGACATTACGCGTGAAATTGATAAAACGAATATCCTCTGCGAGTATGAGAAAGAGGAAATGAAGCTCCACCGCTCAAGTCGTAAAGAGCTGCGGAACCATCATTATCAGTTCAAGAAGCTCAACCTCTTACGGCAAATCCATTTTCACATTGGAAATCTCATTTATCTACCGGTCCAGAATGAGTCCTTCACTCAGCAAGAGAAGGACAAGATTCTTCAGGCTATTCATTCTCTTAAGAATATCATGCATCATCCTTCTTACGACATGCAGGAGGGGCATTTCATCCTGATGAAAGATCTCCTGCAGGAATTCTGGGAGGATCACGATGAGCTGCACAGCAAGCCTTTTCGATCGATCAGGCATCATTTTTCCTGCGAGACCGTTTTACTTTACGAACTGCTGTCCATCCATGATTTATTGGAAGAATTAAATGAACTGCACGTACTTGAAAAACAACATGAAAACGTCTTGGAAAAGACATTGCAAACTTAAAAGGATCGCTCGGAATCTTTCTTCCTTAGCGATCCTTTTCTTCGTATTACTTATCCATTTAATGCTCTACCCGCAAGCATGGATATGACCATGTCATCCATCGGCGGATTATGGAGGCCGGCTCTCACATCCCGGTAATAACGCTGCATCGGGTTTGACCTGAACAGGCTTCTGGCGCCGACAATTCTCATGGCAGTATCCACAATCTGAAAAGCACTGTTCGTTACGATATGCTTTACAGAAGCCAGTTCTGCTGCCATTGCTGCGCGTTTATCCGGTTCTTTCACCCACCGATCGGCGGTTGAATATAGAATCTGTCTTGCTTTAAAGAGCTCCAATTCGATTTCGCCGATTTTCCTTTGAACCTCCGGCACATCCTTTATGGGACCAGGCAGGCTGTTAGGTGAATACTCTTTCGCAAATCGGATGGCTTCATTCCTGGCGGCAATCGCCACACCTATATAGCAGGCGGGAATATGCAGGAGCCAGGCTTTTGGAAGTCCCTCCCCGGCATCCTTTTTGCCGCTGTCACGTTCGACCAAGGCGGTTGAAGGAAGAGAAACATCAATAAGGACAAGATCGTCACTCCCTGTCCCTCTCATGGAAATTGTATCCCAGGTCTCTTCTATGGTTACTCCCTCCAGGGAATGGTCTACGAGAAAGAATCCCTTTTCTTCGGAATCCCCGATCCGGGCTGATACTAAAGAATAATCCAACGCTTTAGCCATTGAAGTGAATGTTTTACGTCCGGTCAATACCCATCCTTCTTCTGTTTCCACTGCTTTTGTTTCAGGGAGACCTCCGCGTGTCGGGCTTCCTGTAGCCGGTTCTGTTGCCGCGCGGTTAATCAGGGCCTGGTCTTCAACGATTTTGGCACAGAGGGTTTTGAATGTTTCTTCCTTCCATGGACGATTTTCAGTAAGTTCCATCAAACCTCCCAAATGCCATCCGATCGATAGTGAAGTCGCCGCATCTCCTGTGGCAAGCCTTTCCTGAAGCATCACCAGTTCATACAAACTGATTTCTTCTCCCCCATACTCCTTGGGCACGCTCAATGATACATAACCGGATTTCTTTAAATCAGTGTAATTTTCAAAAGGAAATGCCTCTTCCCGGTCATATCGTTCAGCACGTTTTGCAAAAGAATCTGCAAGCTTCCCCGCTAATTCAAGCAATTTCTGCTGACGTTCATTTTGAAGATAAGGTTCATATAAATCCATTTGGATCCTCCTTCGGTCGACAGTAACTTACTTCTATGATAATCAATCTTCTTTCGCGACTCAAAGATTTTGTCCTACTAAACCGATCAGAAATAAAAACAAAAAAACCTGCTGCATGATGTAACATGCAGCAGGTTCTTTTTCTTATTTAAGAAGCACTTTCTTCTTTATCCACTTTATATTCCTGTTCCCAATACTCAGCGTTTTTGATACCAAGTTTTGTGGAGTTAAAGACTGGATCAAGACCTTGTTTCTTCTGTTCCTCGTAATCTTTCAGGGCACGAAGCGCAGGTTTCGCAAGGATCAGAATGGCGATCAAGTTCAGCCATACCATGATTCCAAGACCGATATCCCCAAGCGCCCAGGCAAGTGCTGCCTCTTTGACAGCTCCATAGAACGTAACACCAAGCAGGACGAATTTTAGCAGGGTAATGGCTACTTTTGTATTTTTACCTCTTAATAAATACGCTACATTTGTTTCGGCCATGTAGTAGTATGCCATGATTGTTGTAAAGGCAAAGAAGAATAAGGCAATCGCTACAAACGATGCACCGAAACCAGGGAGAACGGATTCAATCGCAGCCTGCGTATAGCCAGGACCTGCTTCAACGCCTTCCAAGTTCGTGACAATTGGTGTCCCATCAGGTTTTTCTACATTGTAGGCACCTGTGAATAGAATCATGAATGCCGTTGCAGAACATACAAGTAACGTATCAATATAAACAGAAGATGCCTGCACCAAGCCTTGTTTGGCTGGGTGGGAAACTTCAGCAGCCGCTGCATGGTGTGGTCCTGTACCCTGACCGGCTTCATTTGAATAGACTCCACGTTTTACTCCCCATGCAATCGCACTACCGATAATTCCACCAAATGCCGCATCTGCTCCAAAGGCACTGCTGAATATAAGCTTGATTACCGCAGGGATCTCAGTGATATTCATACCCACGATCACCAAAGCTAAAAGGATGTAAGCAATCGCCATGAATGGAACGACATAAGCAGCTACCATGGCAATTCGCTTGACTCCTCCAAAGATGATCACAGCAAGAAGTACAACAAGCGCCAATCCAGTTACTGTCGTACTGAGGCCGAATGCATTCTCAAGTCCCAACGCGATGGAATTCGATTGGATTCCCGGCATTAAAACCCCGATTGCAAGTAAAGTGGCCAACGAGAATAATACCGCGTACCATTTCCAGCCGATCCCTTTTTCAATATAGTAGGCCGGTCCCCCGCGGTACTCACCATCCTGTTTTACTTTGTAAATCTGAGCTAGTGTCGATTCGATAAAGGCACTGCTCGCACCGATAAATGCGATTGTCCACATCCAGAATACCGCACCCGGTCCTCCAAACGCGATGGCAGTTGCTGTACCAGCAATATTACCCGTTCCTACACGACCGGACAGCGAAAGTGCAAGAGACTGGAATGAGGATACCCCTGCTTTTGAGCTGCTCCCCCTGAACATCTGTACTACCATGTCCTTAATGAGACGCACCTGCAAAAACCTTGTTAAAATAGAAAATAAAAGACCTACACCCAAACAAAAGTAAATCATGACAGGTGACCACAGAATGCCCACCAATTTGCCTACAAATTCTTCCACAGTGTTTCCCCCTTTTCTCCTAAAATTATCTAACTATTAAGAATTATATTTTATTTGACACAAATTAGACAATCTTTTTTTATCCGTGAAAAAGCCGTTATACCCAAAAACCCTTATACGACAAGACCCGGCCTGTATAAAAAAAATTTTTGGGCAATCTAAGATGAAAAGGAGGATTAAATATGTCGAGACGAAAACTTTTAGTACCAGAAGCCCGTGAAGCAATGGATCAGCTGAAAGCCAGGGTTTCCGGAGTGAATGATCCAAAAGAAGCAAAATTTGAAGCCGCCAGGGAACAGGGAATCCCTTTGGATAAAGGGTACAATGGGAAACTGACATCTGAACAAGCCGGTAAGATTGGCGGAAGGATGGGCGGGAATATGGTCAAGGAATTAGTGCGGATGGCGCAGGAAAATTTAAATAAGAAGTGAATGAATAACTAGACACTAAAATGGACTGAAATCCTTATCGCGATTTCAGTCCATTTCTTTCGTATATCCAAATGCATGCTCCATCATATGAGGATCTACTTGTGAAGCTCTCCCGATAACTGAAAACCCACCGTCACTTTCAAGAACGACCATGTTCACTTCTTTAAGAGACCCATAACCTGATTGACGTACAGCTTGGAGGACTTCCCTCTTCGTAATCCGCTCCTTCTTCAGCACGTCCTCATTGAAGTGATCTCCGTAATAAAGCAAGGCCGGGGAAGATTTCAGCAGATAACTGAACGTTTCAGAGCGGGCTGACATCCAAGTGCCGATAAACTGCAAAGCGATTAATACTGAAATGGCAGCCAATCCTTCTATCAATGGCACTTTCTTGTTCAGGAGAATCTGAGCCAGCACGGCGCCGATCGATACGGTTACGACAAGGTCGTACGCATTCATCTTTGACAGTGTTCTTTTTCCGGAAATTCTCAACACTGCAACCAGTGAGACATAAGCAAGAACCCCAACAATCAAAATCCGGTAAATTCCATACAAGCTTCCCAAAACCATCCTCTACCTCCTCTCTTCATTTCTTCATTTCTTACTCTGTAATATTTTCTTCAGCTCATCCAAATCTTCATACACTTTCTCAAGAAGCGACCTGTTATAAAAGATGGACGCAGGATGAAAGGTCGGAAAAATGGAGTATTCCTTTTCACTAAGCGTCCATTCATTGGTTTCCATATCCTTCAGCTGCCTGACAGGTGCTTGGATCAGCGTTCCATGAACTTCTGATATCGTATATTTTTTACCTAATAACCTTTGCAGGCCAATGTTCCCAACGGTTACGATCTGCTTGGGGTTAACATGCTGAATTTCATAATCGACGATTGGCGCGTGAGCAATCTGCTCCTTCATATTCGGTGCCCGATTGTATTTCTTTTCGATGATTTCACCATTCGGCCCCGCTTTTTTAGGAACGACTTTGTAAGGTCTGCTTCTCACGGTCGACGTAAAGTAAATATCCTCCCTTGAAACACCCAGGTAATCAAAAAACTCATTCAAGACCTTCCCGGCCCGTCCGCTGAACGGAATGCCATTATGAATTTCCGTTTCCCCGGGCGCTTCTCCTACAATCATGATTTCAGGATTCTTCGGACCGCGGCCATAGACAAATCCTTCGCAATGATAGGGCTCCATTCTTTTCTTGCAGCGTTCAACCAAATCCTTCGGCAGCACATTCATCATCCTCTTCTTGAAAGGCCCGTCCCTCGCCGCTGTGACGCGTTAATGGAGACTAGGACGGACCTTTGGCTTATATTTTCTTTATACCCAAGCATGCTTCAACTTTACACATCCATATGTTTATTTCTACTTTTGTTAAGGAATAGTATTGATATACCAGAATAAGGAGATGGCAAGGATGAATCAAACAGAACTTAAACAGCAAATATTGAAGGTTCTTGAGGAAAGCAAGGTGGGGACGCTTTCGACGGTGAAAGGAAGCAAACCGCATTCCCGCTACATGACTTTTTTCAATGACGACCTGACACTATTCACACCTACAAGCAAAGAAACCCATAAAACAGAAGAAATCGATGATAATCCAAATGTCCATATCCTTCTCGGGTATGAAGGTGAAGGATATGGGGATACTTACGTAGAAATACAGGGAAAGGCATCAATAGAAGATTCCCGGGAGTATAAGGAAAAACTGTGGAATGATCATATGGAGAAGTGGTTTGACGGCAAAGATGACCCCAATTACATTGTGTTGAAAGTTACTCCGGAGACCATTCGAATGATGAATGACGATGAAGGGTCGCGGCACACGCTTGAATTATAAAGTTGACAAACCGGATTTCACGTGTTATATTTAATCATTGTTAACTTGTGACATAATTAAAACGACTAGAACAGGTAATCTGTAATTCTATTCTGTTTTGATATGCAACTTATTCACACTGGATCGGCTTCGGAGCCGTTAGGATGTAAGAGAGGTAGGGCTTACGTCGTTTAGGTTCATCAAACGACTCAAGGAATTGCCCGCGGCTGTTTATTATCTGAATACGTTTAAAGATATAAATATATTACTTGTGATGTTGCAAGTTACAGAGCATGCCTTGTCCGATAAAAGGCATTATAGAGGGAGTACTGACAGGATGATCAGCCCCTCACTCAAGTTAAAAGCCCCCAGAAGCGCCGACGCTTTTGGGGGCTTTGTCCATTCAATGCGAAGGCCCGTCCCTCACTGCGTTAAAGCAGTGAAGGGCGGGCCTTCGTTTTTAACTGCTTTCCTTCAATTGACTATGATAAAGCCCGTGATAAAAGCCTCTTTGCCTCAGGAGCTCTTCATGAGTGCCTTTTTCAATGATCTGCCCTTGATCCAGCACAAGTATTTGATCGGCCTGACGGATCGTATTGAGCCTGTGGGCAACCACAACGGACGTCCGGTCCTTCATCAATTTTTTCAGAGCGTCCTGGATCTTCAGTTCAGTGATTGTATCGATACTCGAAGTCGCTTCATCCAGGATCAGGATTGATGGATCGGAGAGGATGGCGCGCGCAATCGACAATAATTGTTTTTGCCCCTGACTGATTCCGCTGCCATCCTGCCTCAGAACGGTTTTATAACCCTGAGGCATTTTCCCGATAAAGGAATGGGCATTCGCTAACTTGGCTGCTTCCACTACTTCTTCATCGGTCGCCGAAAGTCTGCCATAACGGATATTTTCCAGGATGGTGCCCTGAAAAAGGAAAGTATCCTGAAGCACAAATCCCATCTGCCTTCGGAGACTTTTACGCGTAATGGTTTCGATATCCTGTCCGTCTATCATAATCCTCCCTTCGTCAAGCTTATAAAAACGTGACAATAAATTCGTAATGGTCGTCTTCCCTGCACCGGTCGGACCAACAAGCGCCACCGTTTCCCCGGGGCTGATTGAAAATGAGACATCCTGAAGAGTCGAATCACTCTTCCTATAAGAAAAGGACACTTGCTTAAAATCAATTTTCCCGACCAATGTCTTTATTTCTACTGCCTTCTCTTCGTCCTTCGCTTCTTCCTCTTCATCAATGATTTGAAATACACGCTCCGCCCCTGCAATAGCGGATAGCAATGTATTATATTGATTGGCGAGTTCATTGAGCGGACGTGTAAACTGCCGGGCATATTCGGCAAAGATGACGATCACACCTATGGTAACCATATCATTGAGTGCAAAAATCCCCCCGACACCGGCTATCACTGCAAAGCTGAGATTATTCAACATATTCATCAATTTCGGGATGAACCCGGAATACGTATCTGCCCAATAGGCTGCCGAACGGAGTTTTTTATTTTTCCCCTGGAATTCTTCTATCGCAGTCTCTTCACGCGAGAATGTTTTAATGATGCTATGTCCGGATATCGTTTCTTCGATATAACCATTCAATTCGCCGATATTATGCTGATATTGTTTGAACAACGGCCCCGTCCTTTTCGTGATCCACTTCATGCCAAGCACCATCAGCGGCACAATCGTCAGTGTGATCAGCGTCAAGAGCGGGCTCAGCCACAGCATGACCCCAGCCGTCCCGATGAGCGTCAGTACACTGGAGATGATTTGGATGAACGAACTGTTCAAGGTATTACTGACATTATCGATATCATTGGTCACCCTGCTCATCAGCTCCCCGTGCTTTCTTTTATCAAAAAAAGGGATCGACAGAAGGTGCAGCCTGTGGAATAAATCTTTCCTCAAACGGTAGACGGTGTCCTGTGCAACTCCGATCATCCAATAGTTCTGATACCAGACAGACACAGAGTGAAGGATATACACAATGATCAAACCGGCAAGAAGCCAGATGATTCCTGAGGCTTCTTTCGTGACAATGTATTCATCAATCGCCATTCCCACTAAAAATGGACCGAGAAGAGATGCAGCCGAACTGATGAGAACCATCACGATGACTAGATAAAGCAAGCCTTTCATTTTTGAAAGGTACGTCCATAACCTGCCCAGTGTGCCTTTTGTATCCCTCGCCTTATCATCCTTTCCAAGTTTCTTTCTCACATGCCTAGACATGATGCACCTCCCCGAACTGAGATTCATAAATCCGTTGATATAAAGGTGATTCTTTAAGAAGGCTGTCATGGGAGCCGTTTTCGATCAAGAGTCCGTCTTCTAACAACAAGATGGTATCCGATTCCATCGCTGTACTGATTTTTTGTGTAATGATGATGATCGTGCATTCATACTTTTTGATCGCTTCGAGCAATTTCGCTTCCGTTTTCAAATCAAGTGCACTGGTGCTGTCGTCCAGAAGCAGGATTTTCGGTCTTCTAATCAATGCCCTTGCAATCGACAGCCTTTGCTTCTGTCCTCCGGAAAGGTTCACTCCCTTTTGCCCAAGTACCGTGTCATACCCGTCCTTCAAGTTTTCAATGGTGTCATGGATTTGAGCATCCTTTGCCGCCTGGATCATATCCTTTTCAGAAGCATTTTCTTTTCCCCATAACAGATTTTCTCTCACCGAACCAGAAAAAAGGACCGCCTCTTGGGGAACATACCCGATTGCTTTCCTCAAATTCTCGAGAGTGATCGACCGGATGGAATGGGAGTCTATCTTTATTTCTCCTTCCGTCGTGTCGTAGAGCCTCGGAACTAACTGAAATAAAGTCGACTTCCCTGAGCCGGTCGCCCCTAATACAGACACTGTCTCCCCTGCTTTCACGTGGAAAGACACATCCTGCAGAACCCTCCCCCTTATTTCAGGGTATTGAAAGGAGACTCTGTCAAACGTGATTTCTCCGCTGATGACTTTGTTTTTAAGCTCAGCTTCATCTCCATCCCTTAAATCAACCTCTGTATTGAGCACTTCTGCTACACGATCAGCTGATGCACGAGCTCTTGAAAAACTTGTGATGATAAAAGAAAAGATGGAAAACACGGAAGAAATCCTCGTAGCATAGGTTACGATCGCTACGACCTCACCCACCTGGGCACCGCCGGCAGTCACTTCTATACTCCCTGACCAAAGAACAATCAATATGGCCAGGTTCATCACGAGCATTAACAGAGGCATGATGATTTCCATAAACCTGAGAGCGCTCACCGTTTTATCCTTCAAATCTTCATTGGCGCCATGAAATCGCTTTTCTTCAAACTCTCCCCTTGTGTATGCCTTGATCAGCCGGATGCCTGAAAGATTTTCTTTCATCACTTCATTCACCCGGTCAAGGCGCTTCTGTACTCTTTCAAATAAACTCCAGCCCCGCTTCAGCACCCATAATAAAAACATCCACAGAACCGGAATTACAATGATCAAAACCAGGGCAAGCTTCACATTCACAATCAACGCCATAATCGTGGATCCGATGACAAGCAAAGGAGCCCTCAGCATGATCCTCAAGCTCATGAAAATCGTATTCTGCAGCTGTCTCACATCATTCGTCATCCTTGTGATGAGTGAAGAAGCCGGCAGTTTATTGAAACTGGCAAACGAAAACGACTGGATTTTCTTATACAGACTTTCCCTTACGTCATAGCCGAATCCCTGACTCGTATGAGCAGCAAAAAAAGAATTCGTGACACCGGACACAAAAGAAAGGAAAGACATGCCGACCATGATTCCGCCCCAAAAGAGCACCACATCCAAATCTTCCTTCATGATCCCCTGATCAATGATTTTCGCCATAAACAAAGGATTCAAAAGCTCCACTGTGAGCTCTACAAGCATCAAAGTCCAAGCAATCCCCATCGCCCATCGATAGGGCTTTAAAAAACCGATAACCTTCAAAGAAACACACCCCTCACGCCGTCGTTCTTTATCATATGTATATATGTATAATGATATCGCTTTTTTATGATGGGTGGTAGTTTGAAGAGTCCATTTCGGGGAGGAGGGAGTCATTATAAGGTGTGTAGTGCTGCTGTTTTGACTGAGGACTCAGAAAAGCTGTCGAAGGTTTCACGTGGAACACTTTTTTAACATAATGAGGGACGGGCCTTTAGCACGCTAAAAGCCCGTCCCTCACCTCACTAACGTATTAAAGTTCCTGTAAGAGAAAACCGCGCAGTCCCACTTGGGGATTACGCGGTTTTGTTTATGGCATTTATTTTTTATTGATTATGTGGAGGAAGGTTGTCGTTTCCACCGAAATCAGGTTTATTGATGTTTGGTTTGTTATGCTTAGGCATGTTTTTCTCTTCTTCTATTTTGCGGTCTAATTTTGCAAGGTATTTTCCTGCAAACTCTTTTCCTCCAAGACCAAATGCAAGTCCGAAGGCTAAGGCAAGTCCTCCCAGGATAAGCATAAATGCGATGTTGACGATTGAATCGGCAACTTTCAATTGATCGAGTGCCATAAAGAAGCTTAGTGCGATAATGGCATACTTCGTGATTGTCGCAAGGACCTGGAAGTTGTCGCTTAGTACGTTGGACATGATATTTTTCACCAGATTACCAAGGTACAGCCCTGCTCCAAGAATGACGACTGCTGCCAATACATGCGGTAAATACGCCAGCACGCCTGTCGCAAGCGCAACAAGGAAATCCAATTTAACGATTTGCAGAGCTTCGACTGTAAATAAGAATACGATTATGATTTGAACGATTCTTCCCACCAGACCTGATAGGTTCATGTAGGAGTTCGCAGGTGTATCCAGTGTCGTGTCAGCTGCTGACTTGCGGCCGATTCCCATGTTTCGGAGAAGGGAATTGAAGCCCACTCTGTTAAGTAAGCGTGATACCAGTGCGCCGGCCCATTTTCCGACCCAGACTCCTGCAAGGATCAGAACGATTGCAATGGCGATATTTGGAAGCATCACCAGTACGGTGTTCAGCATATTGATTGCCGGTTCAGAGATCCCTCTGATGTCGAGTTGATCAAGAGCTGAGATCGTAACCGGAATCATAATGAGTACAAAGACGATTGTACCGATTACAGAAGAAACGGTTGTCCCTTGGAAAAGTTTACTGATCCCAAAACGTTCAGCCGCTCTTTCCGTGCCGATTGCCGCAAGGAAGTTAGTGACGATGTCACGGACGATTTTTGCAACGAACCAGCCGACAATGAAGATAATGGCAGCTGCGAACAGTTTTGGAATAAATGCAAGGAAGCTGTGAAGCATTTCCGTGAATGGACCTGAAACCCCTGTGATGTTAAGAGCTGCGAGCACACCCGGCAGGAACACTAACAGCACAAGATAAAAGACGATTCGTGCTGCTGTGTAGACATAACGATGTACATCATTTTCATCTTTCGCCAGTTTAGATCTTAAGATTGCATTTTTTACTGATGGACGATTTCCCACTTTCTCGATTAACATTTTCAGAAGTGACGCAACCACCCAGGCAAGTAATAAGATGAGTGCAGCTTTCAATACATTCGGAATGGCTGCAGCCATCGTGGTCAGCATCCCGACAAGCGGAGAAGCAATGAAGTTTAAATCCAGCATATTAAAGAAAGCAATAAAGACAAAGACCAGAATGATAAAATACACGATTTTACTGATGACTTTCTCTGATGTCCATTTCCTTTCTCCATTCGGCTTTCCAAAATGAAGCCTGTCATCAAAGTGAACTCGCTTCAAAAGACCGTAAACAGCTTTTTCAACCGCCTTCGCAACGATCCAGCCGATCAATAATACGAGCATTGCCAGAAGAAGATCTGGTAATTTCCCTAAGTATGAGTACCATTCTTGCGTGATTCTATTATTATTCATTCAGTTAGCTCCTTCCAATTTTGAAATCTCTAAAGCTAATACTTAATGTACCCGGAGATTTTTTTTCAAAACATCATGAGAAAATATAGAAACAGCCTCCAAAATACCTATTGGAGGCTGTTCAAGAGTCATTGAAGGAGCAAAGAGCTTTCCTTTTTAAAATCATCCAATGAATATGCTTCGATTTTACTATTGGATAAAGTGTATACGGTATCATCTATATAGAGAAGACGCTGTATATTATTCTCCCAGTTTTCATAGATATCTTTTTGGCCCTTATCGACCTGTGTCAGCTTCGCCTTTCTTTCAATGCCTCTTTCAGGGGAGATTTCATAAAGAAGTGCCCCCTGATAGTCGAATACCTGTTCATACTCACTTCCCTCTTTGTCATGATAGACCGAAATAGGGAATCCATATAAATTACGTGACGGTTCATGGAAAAGCGCTTTATGATCTTCCAGCAGATAAGAATGGGTTCCCCTGCCCCCGATGATTTCAGTGTCTGCTTCCTTAGGGTTCTGAAAATCCGTAATATCAAATAATGATATTTTCATACCGTTCCGGATGATTCGGGGTTCCTCGTTAAATGATTTTCCGTCATCCATGATCTTGGTATCGAACCCGAAACCGATTAAATGGTTTTCATCGATTGGATGAAGATACGTGCTGAAGCCCGGGATCTTCAATTCCCCAAGTACCTTAGGCTGCTCCGGATCCGCCGTGTCGATGACAAACAGCGGATCTACTTGTTTAAAGGTGACGATATATGCCTTATCACCCATGAATCTTACAGAATAGATCCTTTCCCCTTTTGCAAGGTTCGTGACTTCACCCGTTTTCTTCATATTTTCATCGTAAATATAGAGTGCGTTTGAAGAAGGTTTATCGTCATTCCACACCTCTCCATCAGTCGTTGCAATTCGGAAGTATCCTTCATGCTCATCCATGGAAAACTGGTTGAGTATCCTCCCAGGCACTTTACCCGATGCCTTATATGTGATCGCTGAATCCTTCACTCCAAACTTATACACTTCAGTACTTGATACGACCCAGCTTGCTGGATCTTCCACCTTTTCCACGGCGATATAAAGATTCTCTTTTGACATATAAATCCCGTTACCGCTTCCTAAATACGTCTCAACGTTAAATTCAGCTTTAGGATTTTCAATGTCCAGCGCTGCGATCATAGTGAAATTAGGCTGCGGAGACTGCGGAAAATACTTGATACGCGTGGCAGGAATCGCCTTGGCTTCTTCATCTTCCAAACTATCCATCACCCTTGGTCGCAAGTCTATCTCAGGATTTTTGTCAGCAAGCCAATAATCAGGATATAAGTTGGATACAAAGTAAAGGGTTCCGTCTATTTTTCTGGAGGTCATATAATGTCCTTCTACCTCAACCTTCCTTATTAAGGACGGCTTTTCTTTGTCAGAGATGTCATAAATCATTGCGACTGTAGAGCCATTGATCGGGCGCGGCATGATTTTCTCAGCAGCTTCCACCGCTCCATGAGACCAGCTGTTCCCGATGACCACTACCTTGTCTTTTTCTAAAAATAAATGCTGCGGCTGGATGTTTTCTTTAAATGTCACTTGGGAGACAATTTTCATTTTGTCGGCCGGAACTGCTTGAGAAATGATAAGCTTTTGATTTGCCACTTGGTACATAAAGGTTCCATCCGTTTTGACGATATCTCCTTCGTCTACACCCTGGACCTGATTATTCGTTTCCGAGTGGCCGGACCCTGAACTTTCAGCATTACCTGACGTGGCCTTATCTTCAGATGATTCAGAGCCGCTATTCCCAAAAAGACTGAATTCTGCATGTTTCTGTTCCAATTTTTGTTTTTTCAAGATGGTTTGAAAATAGCGGGTAAGCTCTTTCTTAGAGGCAATGGAAGGGATCTCTTCTGTGACGGCAAAGGTCAAGTTCGTATCCCCCTCATAGGAGAATCCTAAATTTGTTTTGACACCGGAATTGATGGAAATCGTAAAATGCCTGGGTTCTTCCGGATAACCGCCGGCAGGAGGATGAATAAAAAGTGTTTTACGATCGTCGCTAAGCTCGAAGGAGACTTCCACCGGTTTACCATCTGAATCTTTCACAACGATATTCCTGTTATTGATCGTGCTTTCCCTGACCGGCTCAGAAAATTGAAGGTTCCATGAATTTTCATTCATCACGATAAGCTTGCCGTCCAGACTTCCCTCTGCCATGACGGCAGGTTTCTGCAAATAAAGAATCAGTCCGAAAGCAGCACACAATAGGATACCTGCAAGAATGATAAGATACGTCTTTTTCATAGGTTTGACCCACCTTTTTGTTCTATTTTTACATTAGACGGACGGAGTGGAAGAAAGTTACAGCTTCTCGTGAAAAGCAACAGGTTCTTCTGCACGCAAAAAAACAGATCCTGTCTCCAAGATCTGTCCTTCTCTCGTTATCTCATTCTTCGTGCGCTGGCATTGAATCTGGCATTGCGTATGATTTGATTGATGACTTCAGAAAAGATGAGTCCGACGGCGATCGAGCCCGAAATCATGAAGGCCTTCGCTGCCAGGTTGATTGCTGCATTGTAATCATTTTGAACAAAGTTCCTCATGGCATCATACGCGAGTCCGCCCGGCACAAGCGGAATGATTCCAGCTACACTGAAGATGATGACTGGCGTTTTGTACATTTTGGCAAAAACCTGGCTGATGACCGCTACGACAAATGATGCCAGCAGAGTTGCGAGTACGGCATCCGTTTCATTTAAAAACATGATCATGTAGATGATCCAGCCCAGCATTCCGACAATCCCGCATTTGAATAGGGACTCTTTCGGTGCATTAAAAATAATGCCGAATGCAGCCGCAGCAATGAAGCTGGTGATTAAATGCTCGATGATCCACATTCCCTATTCACTCCTTTACATTACTTAGTAGTGTTACACATGTATCAAACAGCATTATATCAACGTAAAAACAACTGCGATGCCGGTACCGATCGCAAAAGCGGTCAAAAAGGCTTCCGCTCCTTTAGACAATCCTGAAACCAAATGCCCCGCCATCAGGTCGCGGACAGCATTGGTAATGAGCAGCCCGGGTACAAGCGGCATGACAGATCCTATGATGATTTTATCCAGTTCCTGTCCGGCTCCAACATGCACAAAGCCGAACGCTAACATCCCAATGATGAAAGACGCAAGGAACTCCGCAAAAAATTTGATCGGAACGAGGCGATGTAAATAAACCACACTCATATACCCTACCCCTCCTGTTATGAAGGCAGGGATAAAATCTTCCCAGATACCTAAAAACATAATGAGAAAACATCCGCTGGCAATGGACGCAGCAAGCACTTGAATAAAAAAGGAATAAGAATGGTCCGCTTCCTCAAGTTTTTCAAGCTCACTGTAAGCCTCTTCCAGGCTATAATGGCCCTGGCTGATTTTCCTGGAAATGCTGTTCACCAAGGTGACCTTTTCAAGATCTGTCGACCGTTCATTGATGCGGATCAACTTTGTCTTCGTCGGTTCATCGGTTTCAATGGAAAAGATGATTCCTGTCGGCGTCACATAGCTGTGCGATTCTTTAATTCCATAGGAAGCGGCTATCCTCATCATCGTATCCTCCACCCGATACGTTTCCGCCCCGCTCTGAAGCATGATCTTTCCTGCCAGCAGGCAAACTTCCATTATGTCATACCTTCGTATCATTTTAGCTTCCATAAAAATCTCTCCGTGCTATCGTTTTTTGAATAGGTCTAGTTTATAGGAAAAACGGGCCTGTAAGCAATGAGGAGTGGGAATTAATTTTGATCTGTGGATGGTTGAGGGGATATGAGCGGATTTTCCGGCCTGTGCGGGGGTGGATAAGTACGTTGGTGAAGGTGGGCCTGGATGGTTAATCGCCCCGATCTTATTTTATCTTCCATTTTTTTGATTTATCTGCCGTTATTTCGATTTATCGTCCATTTTTTATTTTTATCTGCCGTTTATTTATTTTATCCGCCAAATTCTCAGTATATCTGCCATTCTTCAAATTCCGACAATTATCGCTTTCCCATCGTCCCTCTTTTTCATTGACAATCTGCATCAACTGAATTCGCATCCATTTTTGTCCCACAAAAAAAACCGACTCCCGGAGGAATCGGCTTATTTCATATAATCATGAAGCTTTCCGCTGGTCATTCCCTACTGAAACACCCTGCCTGACTAACCGCGGAGAAGTCGCAATTAAAGGAATCAGAACAACCGAACATAATAATGCGGAACCGAGCATTGTTACCCCGTTTGCAAAAAGCGAGAATAGAACCGGGGACATGCCTTCCGGAGCATACTCTTTGAAAAAGATGAAGCCTGCAATGAAATGCCAGAAATAACGGGCTAAACTTCCGGCAACCGTTGCCGCGACAATCCACATATACAGTTTTGATTTATTCTCCGACCGTAATGAATGCTGGATGCGGCGAACAAAAAGGCCTGCAAACCCAATGAAAGTGAATGCAATGAAGTACTCAATGATCATTTGAACAGGAGTGACGATCCATGCATTGCCAAGCGCCACCTGCAGCACTCCCCATACAAACCCTGCCAACAGGCTTGCTTTAAATCCTCTGCGGAACGCCAAAATGAAAATTGGCACCATCGAGAATGAAATCGAGATACTCGGTGACAGATCAATCGACGGAAGCAAATCAAGGATAATGGCAAAGGCAGCCATTAATGCAGCTTCAATCAATACTACTAAACTTAAAGATTTCATAAAAAAATCTCCCCTTTTTTTCTAAACGAAACCATAAGGGAGAGTCAGCAAATTCAAATAGGCATAGTGATCCTATCTATCTTCCACATTCCTACGCTAGTACTAACTAACAGGTTCAAAGGGTCAGAACAGGCATTTTGCCGTTCACTCTCAGCATATCGCTCCCCTTGTGGTCACGTTTATTAAATTATCATTCCAGTACGTATTATACACGAAAACATAAGATAATAAAAGAAAATGCGGGCATGAAATTGAAGGGTACGATCAGGGACTTTCATTGAGCGGGTCGTGCAGGATGATGACCGGCATAGACTTGGGGGCAACCATGAAACCATAGACTCTGCCTTCTTTATCTTTGTAAGCAACAGAGTAATCCCCGAATTGCGGAGAGAACTCCACGTCCTCGTATTTCAGATCCAGATGGTTGTACTTCCAGCCTACATACAGCTTGGTGGAAGCGCGGGCAGTAAGGTGCTGAACAATCGTAATCTGATTGGCGGCAATAAATAGGATAATGGCGGCGATCGAAATGATTACTTTACTTGCTCTGGACAACCTCAGCATCAATACCTCTCCTTTCCCGGAATTCAATCAGAATATTCCGTATATTATCTCTATTATATACTTATTCACTAGGACATGACAAAAGAGCTACTTTTTTCAAAGAGTTCTTATCAAAATTTCCCATTAACCTGGTATAATTCCTGCACTCCAGCAGCGGCCCTTATTATCGGTGCTTCGAATCCCCTTTCCCTCTCTCTGACCTATCATTTTCTCATTGAAAAAAGAGCTCCCAAAATGACAGCGTTTAGGACCCAAATCGATGTTGTCCTGAAGCATATTTAACGATCATTTAACTCTATCAACCCTTCTACGATATGGCTTCGGCGTTCTTAATCAAACGTTTGTTTAATCCTCAAGCATCGTGATCAATCTTGACAAACCGCTGTCCAATTCATCGATCGGGACGAATCGTGCTTTCCTCATCATTTCTTTCCCTTCCACAAACACAATGACTACAGGTACCGTAAAAATCGAGTACTCCCCTGCCATTTCAGGAATTTCATCGGCATCCGCATGAACGGCTGTAATGCCAGAATACTTCTTCAACACTTCCTCTACTTGAGGCAGTAACGCATGGCACACAGAGCAATTTGGTCTTGAGATATATAAAAGAACCATTTTTTCGTTTTCAATCGTACTTTTAATGACTTCCAGCGTATGTTGTTCTTTCACGTTCAATCCCCTTCCTTTCTGTAAGTGCTGTTAAGGTTATATATTCCCGTTTTCCCTTCCAAGAATCCATGTACGGGAGATGTTTATTTTTTCATAAACCGGGAAAATAACGACTGTATTCGAAAATGATATTGGAGGAGATTCACATGAAACCGACTGTTAAAGAATTCTATAATGACGATGAATTAATTTCAGAAGTGGAAAAGTTATCTTCTCAAGGCATAGACAAAAAGAATCTGTATGTACTATCCCATGACGATGACCGTACAGAGCGCGTGGCCGACAATGCCAATGCGAATGAAATCGGTGTAAAGGAAACGGGCATCGGTACGGCAGTAGGAAACATGATCCTCAGCAAAGGCGACGAACTGCGCAATCAATTACAGGAGATGGGCTTTACGAAACAAGAAGCCGATCAGTACGAAGAAAAGCTGGATGAAGGAAAAATATTATTATTGGTTCAGAACTGACAGGTGCCTTTCCCCTTTAAATAATGTAATCTAATTCAGAAGTAAAGGATGATCCGGGAATCATCCTTTTTCTTTTTTAAAAATATAAATCTTTCCATTTTGAGGCCTCCTGAATACCGGACCGGAAAAACCACGTTTGACCAGTTCCTTTCTCACAAACATCATCACCCCTCCGTGTCCGACAATCAGCACATCCTGATCTTCTGAGATGATCCTGTCTACGATACTCTTAATTTTCTCCAGCACCTCTTTCTTGCTTCCGGACTGAGATGGATGATCGAACCACCACGCCAGGCGAATGGCAAATAGATGAATGAACAGAGGAAGCTTCATTCCGGACGGGAAAATTGGCGCCAACGGAATTTCCCTTAAGTCATCAAGGAAAATGATATCTCCTTTAAACACATTTCGCGCCGTCACTTCAGCTCTCCTCATACTGCTGGAATAACAGGATTTCCACTCGATCCCGCTCAACTCAACGTCATTCTCTTCCACATCGGAAGCATCATATTCCTTTACCCAGTTCATTAATTCCTGTGAGGACACAATTTTATTTGGATAACCTCTCTTCACTTTAAAATGGCGAATTAGTCCAATTTTCATTGTTTTCTCCTTTGGATTTTTTATTTTATTATATCTTTCATTAATATGGTTTGGGCCGATTTATTATTTTTGTGTGGTGGATCGTTAATGGGTATCTGGCAGATGCTTTTCTTGCTATCGGCGCTGGATGTGTGCTGGCATTCTTGATTAGGTTTTTTGCCGGAGGGCCAGATTAGAATTATTCTTATAAGATCATAAAACGTTGAATAGGATCGTATTTTAGGAAATAGGATCATAAATTCGGGGATAGGATCATAAATCCTGAAATGGGATCGTATTTTCAGAAATAAGATCATAAATCCTAAAATAGGATCATATCTCACACCCTAATCCAAATAATGTAACAAAAATAAAGGAGTTTTCACCTTCAAAAGCGAATTATGCATTATCAAGGTTTAAGGAGTGATGTTTTGATATTGAAAGAACGAACAATTCCATTAAAAATCCTGGAGAATGCAGCTTTATTAACGAGGCTTGTCCCTTTTCATGAAATAAGGCCCCAGATCGAGCTTGATTTAAAAAAGAGAAAGGCCGGCTTCAATGGAGAAAAAACTGTAGATTATCATCTGAGCTTTCTGACCGGTAAGCATTACTGGCTGTTTTTCGACATCAGACTTCCTCTCGATCCTCACTACTTTCAAATCGACACCCTCCTTCTGACCCCTTACTACATCCTGGTCATCGAAGTGAAAAATGTCTCCGGCACCATCAGGATTGATCCCCAAATTAAACAATGCACTCGAATTTATAAAGATATCACAGAAGGATTCATCGATCCCATTTCCCAAGCTAAACGACAAAAGCATTTCCTGCAAAAGTGGCTGTCACTCTATAAGATCCCTCTTATTCCTATTGAATATCTGGTCGTCATCAGCAATCCCTCCACCACGATTGAGTATACTTCCCGCCCGGAATCCGGATCTCCCTATCTGAATATCATTCATTCCCAGAACGTAATCGATCGCATCATTGAATTAAATCATTTATATCAAACTAGCATTCTACCGGACAAAGCTCTCAAAAAGATAAAAAAACTCCTCCTTACAAATCATGAAGAGGCCCCCTCCAATTGTCTGCAAGCTTATAATCTTACAAAAGAGAATATCCTGCCAGGGGTCCTGTGTGAACATTGCGGTCACTTACCATTAAAGAGGATCAATAATTCCTGGTCCTGTGAAAAGTGTGCAACGTTGTCACCGAATAGTCATATGAAAGCGATCGACGACTATTTCCTTCTGATTGATAAAAAGATGACCAATCAGGATTTAAGGAACTTTCTTTGCCTTCCTTCACGTAAAGTCGCGACTCTACTTTTACAAAGGTCGGGTCTAGTGACAAACGGTAGTGGGAGGGGCACCTTTTACACCAAGCCTTAACAAAGAAGCATGCAGTCACAAGCTGCATGCCTCTTCTGTCTATGTCGTGAATACCTCTCTCCCATAAGAAACCCCGTCTTGGACTCCTTTAACAAACATCTTTAACCTAGCCTAATCTTTAAACGAAAACCTCCAAACAGCAAAATTCACAACCAGGAGAATGACTAAGTACATATAAACTCCATATTCCAACTTCAATGATAGAACATGCAAACCAATAAATGCTCCGATGATGATATAAAACGGCAGCACCTTCCAGCCGTCGCTTTGCTTCACCCCGTCAAAGCTTTCGGTAAATGGAAGTCCGTCATTCAGCAGTTTGTAGCATACAACTGTGTAAATAAATGCACTGACGAGCACTACGATTAGCCCCGGGAGCAGCTTTAAACCAAAAAGAAAAAGGAAGCATACGGCAATCACCAGATATAGAGGTATGAAAAGTTTTGCCAGGAATGCTTTCAATGTTCCTTTATGAATGGGAGCATGACTCTCGACAGGTGTCACCTTATAAATCCAAGACCCTTTATATTTCCCTGAATATCCCAGCTGCATCACAACTGTCGGAATGACGATCAAGCTCGCATAGATGGACAAGTACACCATGCTTGAAGACAGGTCTTCAAACGAAGACATCATCAGGTGATTGAAGACGAAGATAAACGGCAGGATGATGGCGAACCCAAGTCCGGGGTAGACTTTCAATTTAAATTCACGCTCATTTTTCATCATATAATGGGCGAATTGGTAAAATGCACGTTCTTCCCTGGTGTAGCACATGAGTTTCATGAAGCTTTTTCCCAACAGGTTGGATTTCCTGCGTGCCTTTCCCGCATGCGAATTAAGTTTCTGCAGATTCCTCTCGAAAGAAGGGAGGATCTTAATGTAAACTGTCAAAGCTGCAAAAGGAAAAAGAAGCGCCATCACAGAAAACAGGATGATCAGGGTGCTGTTATCACCGTTCAGAACCCATTCAAACATGGAACCAAACCACATCGGAGGAAAGAATATCTGCCACCACTGTGCCGTGAAGGCCACTTGCAGATCGACAAACTCAAATGACCTCGCCACCACCTGATATCCCACTGCCAGCCCAATCGACAGGCCAATTTGAACATAGTTGATGATATCCTTTAATTTTTCCCCGTCAAAATATTTTAAGATAAGGTAATAAAGTAATGCGGTAAAGACAATTATCAGGATATCAGTTAATACGATCCCCGCTAAAAAAAGCAGGAAGAACCATAATCCCTGATTGATCAGCGCTACAATCAGCGGAATGATCGTCATAGCCCCTGTTAAGAAAAACAGGTAGACACACACGTGGATGCTCTTCGCCAGACTGATGGTCTTCTTCTCCACCGGCTTTGTAAATAAGATGGTATTGTCCCGGATGTCCAATATGACGACCGAGAAATCCGAAATCATCGAGGTCATGACGATGAACATGATGACAGAAAATGCGATGCTCATTTGAAAAATATAATTCTCGCCCATCAAGACGAATGGGATGATGAACAATCCAAACAGAGCATAGATCCACAGCGATTTGATGAAGCGGTTCTCATCCTTCGATTCTATCCCCTTTTTTCCCTGCTGCTGAAATACAGTAGGGACCCTGCGCTGATCCATGGTGAATTTCACCTGCAGGATCCTGCGGAGGGCCGGATAGTCAAAGCCCATTTTTTCAAAAATGACCCGGAACCAGTCTAAGAAAAGCAGTGTACGAAATTCCTTCATCCCCTACACCCCTTCAACAACCGAAACAATCTTCTGTGCCGTTTCCTTATGCTCATTAAATCCGGTCAATTGGTTGAAGATTTCTTCAAGCGTCCCTTCGCTGTTTGTATTCTTTAATTCTTCGAAACTGCCATCCGCCACAATCAAACCATTATGCAAAAGAATGATCCGGTTACTGATCTTCTCTACGACATCCATGATGTGGGATGAATAGAATATGGTTTTCCCCTGAGCTGCCAGTTGAGCAAGAAGCTCTTTAAAAATCATGACTGAGTTTGCATCGAGACCGTTGATCGGCTCGTCAAAAAAGAGGATGTCCGGATTATGAAGAAGACTCGATATGATCAGTATCTTCTGCTTCATCCCCTTGGAATAAGACGCAATACGAGAATGATAGACTTCTGTCAAACCAAACAGTTCAACTAATTTCTCTGCCTTCTCCCCCGCAGCTTCTGCTTCAAGTCCATACAATTCACCTATGAACGTCAAATATTCCTCAGCTGTCAGATTGTCATAAAGGTCGGCCATTTCAGGTACATATCCGATTCTCTTTTTATACGCAGCTGATTGGGTCGAAATATCCTTTCCAAAGAGCTGCACCTGACCGGAGTACCCTTCCTCAAGACCAAGGATGATCTTAACGGTCGTGCTCTTACCTGCTCCATTCGGCCCTATATATCCGATGATTTGTCCCTTATAAATATCTAAATTGATTCCCTTCAACACTTCTTTTGCTCCGTAGCTCTTGTTAAGGTCTTTAATCGATAAAATCGGCTGATTATTTTCCTCCATGCTGTCCCCCTCTTTCCTATCTGTAATCTTACTCAATGCTAACATAAATTCCCTTATTTGGAATCTTCCTTACTTGTATTATTTGACGATTGCCGTTCAGTAAAGGGTGTGGATTTCGCCCATTCTTATAGTTAATTAAAAGTTTAAAACAAACAAATCTATGTGTTGATTGGAGCGGAAGGTGATTGACTCCTTCGAGAATAGTAAGCTAGTGAGACCCTGCGGGAGCAGAGCGACGAGGAGGCTCACTGTTCACCCGCGGAAAGCGAAGTCTTCCTCGGAAATCAACAGCCATATTAAGAAACTAAAACTTTTTTTAAAAAAACTCTTCTAAAATGGAAGAACATGTTATATACTTTAACTGTATTAAGACACATAGTACACTGTATACAGTTGGGAGGGTGGATATGTTTGAACTTGATTTAAGAAGTCGGAAGCCCATTTACGAACAGTTGGTGGAAAAGCTGAAAGAACTGATGATCAATGAGGTGCTGAAGCCTGATGAGCAGTTGCCTTCCGTACGGACATTGGCTCAGCAGCTGACGATAAATCCAAACACGATCCAGAAAGCATATAGGGAACTTGAATCTCAAGGATATATCTATTCAGTGAAAGGGAGAGGTAGCTTTGTCAATCCTTCAAGTCATATTCAAAATGCGGAGAAAATCATGAAAGTGAAAGAAGAATTATCAAAACTTTTAGCAGAAGCTCTTTATTTGGGAATAACCGCTGAAGATTTAAAAGAAATGATTGCTGAAATCGAGGCATCAGTTGGGGGGAATCAAGCTGATGATAGAGATTAAAGGCGTTAGTAAAGCATTTGACAGAACAGAAATCATTCATAATATATCGTTTTCCATCGAGAAAGGGTCCATCTACGGCCTTCTTGGTTCGAATGGGGCGGGCAAGACAACCCTCCTGCGGACGATTGCCGGTATTTTAAAAGCCGATCAGGGAGATATCACACTTAATGGTCAGCCGATTTTTGAAATGACCGGAATCAAGGAGAAAGTCGTCTTCCTTCCAGACCAGCCATTCTTTTTCACTCATTATACTTTGAAGCAGATGGCACAATTTTATCAGAATACGTACAGCCGATGGGATGAGGAATATTATCACCAGTTGACGGCATTGTTTGAAATCGATCCGGATAAAAAGCTTCATAAGTATTCAAAAGGTGTACAGCGTCAAGCCTCATTTATCCTGGCTTTGTCCGCAAAGCCCGATGTACTTGTACTGGACGAACCGATTGACGGACTTGATCCCGTTGTCAGGAAGAAATTAAAGAATGTGCTGATCACAGAAGTCGCAGAAAGGGACATGACGATTCTGATCTCATCCCACAACCTGCGGGAAGTCGAGGATATCTGCGATCATATAGCCATCTTGCATCAAGGAAAGTTCCTCCTGGAAAAAGAGCTTGATGACCTCAAATCAGGCATCCATAAGATTCAGCTCGCTTTTAAAGATAAGGTGCCAGACGAGCTGTTCAAAAAGCTCGATGTCTTGCATAAGGAAGTACGCGGCAGTGTTTTATTATGCATTGTCCGGGGAGATGATGCGGAAATCAACCGCCTGATCCGCTCTTATCATCCAGTCATCTTTGATTTACTTCCACTTACACTCGAAGAAATTTTTATTTATGAAATGGGGGATGTTGGGTATGCCATCCAGAACATCTTGGATCAATAAAGAACTAATCATTCAATACTTACGGAGTGTCGGGTGGCTTGGGATCGTTTATTTCATCGGGCTTCTGTTTGCATTGCCGATTGATATCCTGGGGAAACTGACCAATCCGAACCTTAACTATTACAACAATATTTATGAGAATCTCTTTAAAATTCAATACCCTATTCAAATGGGACTGCTGTTTTTCATTCCTGTATTATTGGCCGTCTTTCTATTCCGCTTCTTACATGTAAAACAATCTGCGGATTTCATTCACAGTCTGCCAATCATGCGAAATAAGATTTTCCAGCATGCTTTGCTTACAGGAATCGGTATCCTGCTGATCCCGGTTTTACTTAACACTCTATTCCTTCTAGTACTCTATTGGGTTACTGAACTGAACCTTTACATCGATGCCGCAGACATCTTTGTCTGGACAGGAATCACGATGCTGATGTCCGTCCTTTTCTTCTTGACGGGAACATTCATTGCAATGGTTACCGGCCTTTCAGCTGTACAAGGTGTGCTGACCTACATCATCTTGTTACTGCCTGCAGGAATGTTCTTATTGGTTACCTTCAGCTTGAAGCAGATCTTGTTCGGGTTTCCGACCGATTACTATTACACCATAAAGATTGAAGAGTATTCTCCGATTGTTAAAGCTGCCATGCTTGAAAACAAGTTGATCTCAGGGTGGGATGCTTTGATTTATGCGACACTGACGATCATCTTCTATTTTCTTGCTCTTGTACTCTATAAAAACAGGAAAATAGAGACCGCATCACAGCCGATTACTTTCAAGCTACTTCAGCCGATTTTTAAATACAGCGTGACTTTCTGCGCTATGCTTGTCGGTGGGATGTATTTTACTGAAGTGCAAGGGCAGGGATACTGGATGTGGTTCGGATATGTCGTTGGAGCACTGATCGGTTATTATGTTGCCGAGATGATTTTGCAAAAGCACTGGAGAGTCTTTCACCACTGGAAAGGATATGTTGTTTATCTGCTTGTGATCGGTGCCTCTTCCCTCCTGTTTCAATTCGACCTCTTTCAGTATGAAAAGAAAGTGCCGGAAGCAGGCAGCATCAAGGAAGCGTATGTTGGATACAGCTATTATGATCTTTTCGGTAGTGATCTAATGACTGCCAGTGAAAATGGGATCGCCGATTTCAAGCGTGACCCTATGATGAAAGAGGAAGAAACGATCCAAGCAATCCGTAATCTACACAAAAGCATCATCGCAAACGGAGAAACTTCGACGAGCTATGAAAGGATGCCTGCATTCTTTTACTACAAACTAAAAGACGGAAGCACCCTCGTCCGAAGCTACGAAGTGGACCAAGGTGCACTTGATCAGTATTACTCGGCTTTATACGAGGCCAAGGAGTATAAAGAAGCGACCAACGACATTTTCCAAATCGATGAAGAGAAGATCGATAAGCTGACGCTTCACCAGGAATACACTGCCGGAAAAACCGTTACCATTGTAGATCCCGGAGAAATCAAAGAAGCGATCGATATCTTAAAGAAGGAAATTTACAATGAGAGCTTCGAAGATCAAAACAGATTGAGCACCTTCTCTATTGAAGTTCTCTTATCAGATAATAAGCGCACAGGCATAAGTGTCCGAAACACGTATGATGAATTCGAAAAATGGCTGCGCGACCAAGGATATCTGGAGAAGATAAAGGTGACAGCCGAAGATATTGAATGGATCTACATCATCGATAAAAAAGATCATATCCGGGAGTTGACGAAGGCACAGTACGCCGGTGACATCTTCCCTGAACTTAAAGAACAAGGAACCGGATTGGAAATAACGAACAAAGATAAACTGAATGAGGTCTTAGAAAATCTCAGCTACGACAGACAAGAAAACCCTTATTTGATCGGAATTAAATACAAAGGACAACCGCATATTGATGTAAATGGGCTTACCGAAAAGAACGCTCCTTCCTTTGTAAAGAAAGCCTTTGAATAATTTGAACAGAAAGAAGAGGTGATATCCATTGACTGCCAAACTCATACACCTTGAATCTCCATCATTCGAGGATGTGTATATTCAATTTCACCGATTGATCTACCATATCGCATATAAACTGACAAAGGACGCTCATCTTTCAGAAGACATCGTACAGGAAACCTTTATGAAGGCTTATAAGAAGTGGGATACCCTGATCGACTTCAGAAAGATCCAGTCCTGGCTTTCATCCATCGCCAACAGGACAGCCATTGATTTTATCCGCAAGGAATCAAAGCGCAGGGAGGAACTGGTCGATGATCAGGAAACTTATGATTCTCCGTTCATCTCGTGTGCAGCCAGAATGGTAGAATCAGAAGTGGACTTTCACCTTTTGGAAGAAGAGATTGAAGAAGGGATCGGGATGCTTCCCGCGACGCAGCAGGAAGTCCTCCGATTAAAGGCGATTCAAGGACTCAGCGATAAGGAAATTGCCCGAAGGCTTAATCTTAATCCTTCCACGGTCAAAACCCGGTACCACCGGGCGAGAAAACAGTTGAATGTATTATTGAATAAGTCCGCTTGATGACTTCTTTCGTGGACCCCCGGAGCGATGGCTGCTCCGGGGGTTTTTTATACATTTTTGGGGTTAATCTTTTAGTTTTGTGTTGTAATCTTTCAGAAACTGGACTTTTTCTTTCAGTTTCGGGCAGTAATCTTCGAGTTCCGCGGGATAATCTTCGAGTTTTACGATTAAATCCGTCAATTACCAATAATGCCCAAATCAAGCTATACTCAACTTCTTTCTCTAATGGAGCATGAAACAATAAAAGAGCCGATTCACCAAGGCAATGCCCAAAGTGAATCGGCTCTTCTCCCATTTTCATCAGTACGATGCCCTCGTACTCTTAGAACCAGCCTTCATCCTATATTCATCGTGAAGCAGTTTCACTTCAAATAGCGTGATAGGATCGAAGTAACGTTCCGGATGTTCCTTCATTTTTTTCAATGTTTCTTCTTCTGCAGCAACCTCTGCTTCCGTCTCTGTAATCGTAAGATCGAGCTGATTGAACGGTCCTGCAAAGAAGGATCGCACATCCTGCCCCAAAGATTTTTCAAACAAGTCGAATTGAACGAAGAACTTGTTTACAACGGATGCGGCAGTTTCGGAGTAATCCTCGTTTTCTAAATAGCGTTTGTACTGATTATAAAGCAGGTTTTTGTTCTGAGGGATCCCCCCGAACAATTTACCGGCACTCTTCAACAGGAATTGACCCGGCTTAAATCTGAGAAGAATGTTTTCTTTATCGATTTGTGCCCTGGTTCCCATCCGGCTTACATCTCTTCTCCAGTCATCGATCACCTGGAAGTCACACTCGAGGACGACACGGTCTTTTCCAAACAATTCATTGAAGGTTGTACTCATTTCATTTAAGTAGTCCTGCCCATCCTGCAGCTCCTGCCTGGATGACTGAAGCCAATTTTCCAATAAAACCATGTAGCGCGGCATGAGATCTTCCTGAATGTACGTCTGAATTCTTGCGTTCATGGCTTCATTCAATTCAGTATGAATCTGTCTGAAATCACTTTCTTCCGTAATCAGTTCTGAGCACCCGCTCAGGATCTCGGGGATTTTCTTCGAGACTTCTTTTTTCATCTCTTCTTTCTTTTTATGGAACGATTCTTTTATTACTTTTGTCTTGTCATTTTGCATATCTTCCAGGTAAGTATGGAAGCCGTTTAAGCGGACAAGAATATCTTTATTTTTCTCGATTGTATCTTTTAACTCGTGTTCCTGATTCTTTCGATTAGCGAATAAGTCTTTCAACGTTTTTCTCACCAGGTAGAAAAGCTTCACTCTTCGCTCGGATCTCAATGCACCCGGGTTAAGGAAGTAATGCTTTTTCATGAAGGCTTCCACGTCTCTTTGCTGAAGGTGTACCGCTTCAAGCGATGAATACGGGAGGACTTCAGCATCAGGGAACCATTCTCTGGCTTTCGCCTGGACTGAGTTGATGATTTCTTCTGAACGGCCTGCATGGTCGATCTTATCCATTTTGTTCAGCAGAAAATGGACATTTACGGGCTGGCCGATTTCGGTCAGTGTTCTAAGTGTCTTGCGGTCTTCAGCATTGAAAGGGGAATCTGCATTCAGGACATAAAGAAGTCCGTCGGCAGCAGGATAGAATGACGTGAGGTCGTGAAGTCCCTGGCTGTTCGCTTGAACGTCGATCAACGCACTTCCATTTTTCTGAAGGAATTCAGAAGGCAGTTTGTACTCCACAAACGCTTCCCTTTCCATCAACTCTTCAAAGTCAGCAATACTTTCCACTTTCTCTGCACCGCGGTCATGGACCTCCGTTACTTCTACCTGATCACGGTGATACCTGTACACAACGGTCGAATGTTCTGCCTCTCCCACGCTCTCACCAAGGACTGATTGCACAAAGGATGATTTGCCGCTTGATTCGCTGCCTGCAACCACAAGATACTGCTGGCTGGTATCCAGGAGCTGTTCAGCGATCCATTTGGACTTATAGGAAACGGGGGCCTCATTCTTTTCGGACCAGTCGATTATTTTATTCAGGAGAAGAAGAGTCTCTTCCATTTTAAAAGCTGGATATTCACCTTGAAGAAGCAGGGTCTCAGCTTCCTCGGCGACCATTGGATCAATTGAATAGGAAAATACATCATTCCATGCCATCACAGCTGCAGACGCAAAGAGCGGCTGCTCCTGTTTACTGATTTTAAGCCAATTCGTCAAGAGATCCGGCATGATGCCTTCAATTTCTTTCACGAGATAGCCTTTTTCAAGGAAATGAAGATAGGCATTCTGGAATTGGGATGAAATATCCTCCCAGCGTTCACCGCGTTCAACCTCTACATATTCAAAGAGTGTGTTCACCGTGGACATCCATTCAATATGAGTTTCAGGAGTCTCTCTGTACGATTGCCACAGACTCTGGACCAGCTCTCTGAATAACTGGCGCTCCTTCTCATAAACGGTGATCAGCACATCGTAAAAATAGTTCGGCGTAAATACTGACGTATAGCCCATTTCTGCGTACTCCAGCAGGGAGCGGAACCATGCCTGCTCACCCGTTCTGATCGACTCACTCACAGCAAGCTCCACAGCGTTCTTATAGTCCTGCTGTTCTTCATAAAAGGATTTCGCCAGCTGAGCGACAAGTGGATAGTCAGGATCGGTATTCCGTGCTTTCTCAATGATTCGATACGCTGACTTCAGCTTGTTTCTCTCTATGTAAAGATGGAACAGCTGAAGGGAGATCTCCATCGTCAGCACTGTATTTTCCGTAGAAATTGCTGTGTACACATCCTCCGCTGAAGAAAGCATGCCGAGTGCATAGTAGGAATCGGCGATATTTTTCTTCGCCCAGGGTTCGAGCTCATTCAGAATGCTCTCCCATTTAAAGATGGCCGCTTCATAATCTTTGCTGTGAAAATAAACCTCCCCCTGCGCATAGCGGATATAGGTCAAATCATACGGCTCATTCTGCTGCTCTTCAACAAACGCTTCCCCCAGTACTTCAATAGGATGAAGGGTTGACTCATTTTCTATTAAAAAAGTTTCATAAAATGACTTCTCCATCAATAACTTTTCTTCTATCATAATGTCCTCCGTTATATGTGAATCCTGTTAGAATAAGGACTCACAGACTAGTCTATGGCTATCATTCTATCAGAATTTCACAAGGATAAAATTTCAATTCGTTTTCAATTTCTAATTGATTCTTTATACCGTGATTCATTCGACTTAGATTCATTACACAACAAAGGACTATCCATTACCAAAAGGCTACACCCTTAGAGAAAATAGATAGTCCTAAATATTTACCACCTTTTTTGGAGGTGTAAACTATAGAGTAATTGTTTTTATTTTTTATGCTTGTCGGGCCTGACCAAGCCGTCTCCGCTTTTGTCTCATCCAGCTCCGACGGCTAGCCCCTCGAGGTCATAAGTCAAGCAGGCATAAAAGGCAAAGTGCGCCTTTTTTGCCCACTCGCCTTATGCTTGTCGGGCCTGACCAAGCCGTCTCCGCTTTTGCTTCATCCAGCTCTGACGGCTAGCCCCTCGAGGTCATAAGTCAAGCAGGCATAAAAGGCAAAGTGCGCCTTTTTTGCCCACTCGCCTTATGCTTGTCGGGCCTGACCAAGCCGTCTCCGCTTTTGCTGCTTCCGGCCTTCCATTACGGCCACTATGAATGCAAGGAGCAGGAAGAAGCTTGAGATTTGGAAGAGGATTCCGATTTCTACGAATTGGGCCAGTACTCCGAATACGAGTCCGCTCAGTCCGATACCCAGGTCGATGGAAGAGAAGAACATGCCGTTCGCCACTCCCCTGCGGTTATCCGGGGTCATGGACAATGTCCATGACTGAAGCGTCGGGATCAATGATCCGAATCCTACTCCGAACAGAATGCCCGAGACGATGATCAGGGCATCGGAATGTGCAAAGGATAAGACCCACATACCGACAAATGTAATCGAGATACAGAATAGGACAAGCCCTTTTGGTCCGTGATCGTCAAACCACTTCCCAGCGACTGGTCTTGACAGGGAAGCCATAATTGCATTGAACAAATAAAATAAGAAGATATGCTGTATGCCCCGTTCTTCCCCAAATATCACGATGAACGTGACGATCGAGCCGTATCCAAATGTGACCATGATGGTGATAAAAGCAGGAAACCAGCTTGATTTTTCAACCAGTGAACCCACGTAAGAGAACTTCAGGTCTTCTTTCTTTGCTTCTTTCACGATTTCCGGTGTCTGATAACGAACCAGCGCCAATAGGATGATGGCAATGCCCCCAAGAACACTGGACGTGATGATCAGATTCGTAAATGTGGTCACTTGAAATAAATAGATTCCAAGACTCGGAGCGATGATCATTCCGATGGTGATGGACAAACCGTAATAACCCATCCCTTCACCAAGGCGGGATTTCGGTACGACATCCACTGCAGCGGTACCATTGACGGTTGTCGACCAGCCCCAGGCAAGCCCGTGTACGAATCGGAACAGCAAAAAGATCACGACTATGGAGGACAATGGATAGATCACTGTGATGAGCAGCAATGAAACGACCCCGATGATGACCAACGGTTTTCGGTCCTTATACTCCAGCATAAAACCGATGAACGGCCTGCTCAATACCGCTCCGATTGAAAATAAGGTCGTTACCAGACCTATTTCCAAACCTGACGCGCCAAGGGATTTGATATATGGAGGCAATGTCGGAATCAGCATTTGAAACGACATAAACACAAAAAGATTTCCTACCATTAACATGATAAAAGACCTTGTCCATAGAGGTTCTTTTATTTTCGTCACAGGAAATCCCCCTTTCTTTATTCATCTATTCTTGGGATTTCCCCATTTTAAGAATTTATTTCGAATTACTAAATAATAGCACATTCCAGGTAAAAGATATACGATTTCAACTTAAAGATTCCTGCTATTTTCTTACAATATATTCAATCTCGCTTTATTCTACGTTACACGCGTAACCTGCCAAAACGACTAGTTTATATTCATCTCACCTGACTACAACTATTCATTTCCACCCTCTGATATTTCTCATCTACAAGAATACTCGCGTTGAAAAGTTCTCAATTTATACTATAATAGACAACATGACCAAAAGTTCAGAAAAATTGCATTTACTATTCACAATTGAATTTTTATTTAAAAATTAACATAAATATACATTTAATTTGTCGATAAGGAGGAAACAACTTGAACTATTCTTTGCGTCCTTTAGGTGACAGTGCAGTAGTCATTCAATTGGGAGATGCGATTGAAATTGACACTCACGAAAAAGTAAAGAAAGTGACATCATTATTAGATAAAAATCCTCAAACGTGGCTCGTCGATCTCATCCCTGCTTTCACGACGGTCACCCTTTATTATGATCCGATCACCGTTTTACAAGAAGTAAAAGAGGAGCTTCCTTACGATGGGGTCTGTTCCATCCTGAAAGAATTGCTCACTGATGAATCGGAAAATGACTCTGCTTCTCACAGAGTCATAGAAATCCCTGTATGCTACGGGGGAGAATACGGTCCCGACTTAGAAGAAGTGGCAGACATCAATGGGTTATCACCTGAAGAGGTCATATCAAAACATATGAACGGTGACTATCTTGTGTACATGATCGGCTTTGCCCCGGGCTTCCCTTATGTGGGAGGTTTGGATCCCGATTTAGCCACTCCCAGAAGAAAATCACCACGATTGAAAATCCCGGCCGGTTCAGTGGGAATCGCCGGTGATCAAACAGGTGTTTACCCGATTGAAACGCCTGGAGGGTGGCAGTTGATCGGCCGTACCCCTCTTTCATTATTCCAGCCGGATGAAGATATTCCAAGTCTTCTTCAGGCAGGAGACCACATTAAATTCGTTTCAATTTCAGAAGATGAGTTTAAAGAAATGGAGGGAAAAGCATGATTAAAGTTGTAAAACCCGGCCTCCTTTCTACCATACAGGATCTTGGAAGATATGGATTTCAAAGATACGGCGTCATCGTCAGCGGCAGCATGGACCCAATTGCCCACCGAATTTCCAACTGGCTTGTGGGGAATGATGAGAACAATGCAGTTATTGAAATGACCCTGACTGGACCGGCACTCCAGTTTCAGGAGACTTCTCTCATTTCCATTTGCGGCGGAGACCTGTCTCCATCCATAGATGGACAGCCTGTTCCATTATGGCGATCCGTTCTTGTTAAAAAGGGCTCTACCTTAAAATTCGGGGGATGCAAAACTGGAGCACGCGCTTACCTCGCCATAGCCGGCGGGATTGATGTACCTGCTGTCATGAACAGCCGTTCTACCTATTTGCGGGCAGAAATCGGCGGCTATGACGGCCGCAGCTTAAAAGAAGGAGATCTCCTTCAAGCCGGAGAACTTCTTGAGGATTCCAAAGATATGGTGGACTATCTGATACCTTATTTGGAAGACAGGCCTTATACAGAAATCGACTGGTCGATTTCATCCGAATTCATCTCCATTCATCAACCCCAAAAAGCCATCAGGGTGATGGAAGGGCCCGAGTACGATCTATTCACAGAAGAAAGCAGGCAGGCGTTCTTCGAGAAACCATTCAAGGTTACCCCTCAATCCGACCGCATGGGCTACCGATTGGACGGGACTCCGCTTGCCCTGAAGCAAGACAGCAATTTGATTTCCGAAGCAGTATCCTTTGGAAGCATTCAGGTGCCTTCGGACGGCAACCCTATCATTCTTTTAGCCGATCGGCAAACGACGGGAGGATATCCCCGTATTGGACAGATCGCTTCCATCGATCTCCCTCTTATTGCACAAACCAAACCGGGAGAAGAGCTTTCCTTTAAAGTAATCACCCACGAGGAAGCACAGAAGCTACTGATAGACAGGGAAAAGCAGCTGCGCCACCTGAAACAAGGAATTGCCTTGAAAATTAAATAGACAACTTTAGAACGTACAGCAAAGGAGAGAAACGTATGAAAAAATCAAATATCAGCGTGCTGCTGGGCGCAGCCTTTTTAATGGCCACTTCGGCAATCGGCCCGGGGTTCCTGACCCAGACGACTGTCTTCACGGAACAATTGGCAGCAAGCTTTGGATTCGTCATTCTCGTTTCCATCATCATTGATATCGGTGCACAACTTAACATTTGGAGGATCATCGCCATATCGGAAAAAAGGGCTCAGGATATCGCCAATGATATCCTGCCCGGATTGGGATATTTACTGGCATTCTTGATCGTCGCTGGCGGCCTCGCTTTCAATATCGGGAACATCGCTGGAGCCGGCCTCGGAACAAACGTTTTATTCGGTGTATCTCCTGAGATGGGGGCTTTATTCAGCGGACTTGTCGCTGTCGGGATCTTCCTCGTTAAGGAAGCAGGCCGATTGATGGATAAGTTTGCACAGATTCTCGGATTTTTAATGATCCTGCTTACGCTTTATGTGATGTTCACATCAAACCCGCCGGTAGGAGAAGCCGTCACAAAGACATTCATGCCGGATACGATTGACTTCATGGCCATCATCACGCTTGTAGGCGGTACGGTCGGAGGCTACATCACATTTGCCGGCGGTCACCGGTTACTGGAAGCCGGCATCACCGGAAAAGATGCACTTCCCGAGATTACGAAGAGCTCTGTTTCTGCCATCGGGATCGCGTCGCTCATGCGCATCTTTTTATTCCTGGCATCGCTCGGAATCGTCGCGCAAGGCCTGCAAATCGATCCTTCCAACCCACCGGCATCTGTCTTCAATCTTGCCGCCGGAAACATCGGTTACAAAATGTTCGGAATCGTCATGTGGTCTGCTGCTGTTACATCCGTAGTCGGAGCAGCCTACACCTCCGTTTCCTTCATTCGCACATTCAGCCCTTTATTGGAAAAATACCATAAGTGGCTGATCATCGGATTTATCGTCATCTCGACAGTCGTATTTGTATCGATCGGTAAACCTGTTGCCGTCATGATCCTTGTCGGTGCACTGAACGGATTGATTCTGCCGATCGCACTTGGCGTCATGCTTCTGGCAGCACACAAGAAAAAGATCGTCGGTGACTACAAGCACCCGATCTGGCTGACGATATTCGGTCTCGTCATCGTGGCCGCGATGTCTTATATGGGTGTTTATACGATGATAAATGAAATACCGAAGCTGTTTTAAATAGTAGTTATGTTGAGGTCCCAGGCTCTTTAGCGAGCTTGGGGCTTTTTTATGGGGTGGAGACGGATGGGAGTGTGGGCTGGGTATTGATCGTTCCGGTGAGTGAAAAAAGAAGGACAGTCCTTTATTTAACTAAAGAACTGCCTTCAACATGAATGTTAGGATAGTATATTTTTTACTCTTCCCACCTGACCATCTTCGAGCCTCACCTTGATGCCATGAGGATGGTTAGCCGAGTTCGTCAGGATGTCTTTCACAACTCCCTGAGTCAGCCGACCCGTACGCTGGTCTTTTTTCAGTACGATTTCAACTTGAAGTCCTGCTTTAATATGTGCTCGTTGTTGTCCGTTCATGGGATTCTCCTGTTCTGGTTTGATTTATGTGTGGGTTCTATTTGTAGTCGTTAAAGAAAATTCGACAAGTGGCGCAATAATTTAAAAACTAACGCAATAAATGAAAAAGAGGCGCAATTCTATGAATTCCTGCGCAATTTTTTAGATTACTGCGCAATTATTTAAATTGTGGCGCAATAATCTAAATTCCGGCGCAATTCCTTAAATTGACCCTGTTATTCCTAACTCCTACTTCAGATTTTTAAGAGGAACCAATCTCTAAAGTACCTATTCCACTTATATCCAACTCGAAATCACCTTATTCAAACCGTAAAACTAGTTTTCAATTTGCTTTTTTCCTATTATCGGATTACCACTGATTGTCAATCCTCATCCTTCACATCCGGATCTTCTGGAATGGGTTCACTAAGATATTCGGCCAGCTGTTTTTTGGCTTTTTCCATTTGTTCGAGATGCTGGTTGAATTGTTCTCGATAGATCAAATATTGCCGGCCGTCATGAACCGCCCTTATTTTATTTTCATGAATCATTGCTTCTACATATGATACGGGCAGAGATAGGTACTCTGCCGTTTCAGCGATTGTGAGATACATATGTTTCGCCTCACCTATGTTTATTTATACCAGTTCAATTTTCGCAACTGCCTCACAGTGCATCGTCTGCGGGAACATGTCGACCGGCTGGATTTCCGTTGTTTTGTAGCCGCCGTCTTCGAGGATTCGAAGATCGCGCGCCAGGGTTGCAGGGTTGCAGGATACATAAACAACCTTCTTGGGTTTCATTGCCAGGATCGTGTTGAGAAGCGCTTCATCGCAGCCTTTCCTTGGCGGATCGACGACGAGTACATCCGCGCTGATTCCTTCTTCGTACCAATCTGGGATGACAACTTCAGCAGGGCCGGCTTTGAATTCAACGTTGGTCATATTATTTAATGCTGCATTCTGCCTGGCATCCGAAATCGCCTGCGGGACGATTTCCACACCGTACACTTTTTTGGCTTTTTGGGCAAGGAAAAGCGAGATTGTACCGATTCCGCAGTAGGCGTCGATCACCGTTTCTTCTCCTCCCAGGTCAGCGTATTCAAGCGCTTTTTCATACAATACCTTCGTCTGCTCAGGGTTGACCTGATAGAAGGAGCGTGCAGAAATCGCAAACTTCACGTCACCGATCATATCGTGAATGACTTCTTCTCCCCATAAGATATGTGTCGTGTCACCCATGATCACATTGGTTTTTTTACCGTTGACATTATGGACGATGGACTTCAACCCTTCAATGTTCTGAACGAGTTCTTCCACAATTTTATTCTTATGAGGAAGCTCGTTTGTTCTCGTCACCAGGACGACCATGACCTCACCTGTTGTGTATGCTGTGCGGGTCATGATATGGCGGAGCGTGCCTTTATGTTTTTTTTCATCATATGGACGGATACCGAGGTTTTGGGAAATATTCTTTACGTGCTGGATCACTTCATCATTTTTATCATATTGAATGATGCATTTATCCATATCGATGATTTCATGGCTTCGCTTCTGATAGAACCCCGCCACAAAACGCCCGTCTTTTTCACCGACTGGTACCTGTGCTTTATTTCGGTAACGCCACGGTTCTTCCATCCCCATCACTTCATGGATCTTGACGTCATGAAGTTTTCCGATGCGCTGCATCACATCGCGGACATTCTTTTCTTTTGCCTCCAGCTGGCCTTCGTAGGTCATATGCTGAATCTGGCAGCCTCCGCATTCCTTGTATATCGGGCAAGGCGGCTCCTGGCGATACGGACTTTCCTTCGTCCGTTCCATCAAGCGGCCAAAGCCGTAGCCTTTACTAGGTTTTACGACCTTCACCCGGCCTTCTTCCCCAGGCAGCGCATTGGGAACAAATAACGGGTAGCCGTCTACCTTTGTCACTCCGTTGCCGTCATGCGTCAAATCCTCGAAATAAGCGTCATCTATATAATCATTTTTTTGAACAGGTGCTTTTTTACTCATAATGATCTTCCTTTTCTGATTCCTAATTGAGACTCTACTGATTGTACCACATCGGGATAGAAAAGCGGAGGCGGCCCGTTCAGCCCCGACAAGCATAAGATGGATGGGCCGGGAAGGCGTTTTTTGCCTTCTTGGACCATTTAGCTTATGACCTCGAGGGGGTGGCCGCCGGAGCTGGACAA